>CAWFZL010000014.1:0-49715 GCA_963820275.1 uncultured Alphaproteobacteria bacterium | reverse complement strand
TCCTCGGGGCTGAAATTGTCCGGCCGCACCAGGCCCATGCCGATGTTATTGTTATGGTTGTGGATTAGGCACCGGCACATTTCCGTTCTTGGCCAGGCGGTCTCTAAGTAGGCTGCCGGTCGCAGCTATTTGCAGACACTGCCCCCTGGTGGTTGAAGGGTAGGCACATACGAGTACTGAAAGGCAGCGTCTGGCGACTTCTTTAGTCCGCGCCGCGGAAGCATTGGTTGTTCCTAGGACCATGGCAAGCAGTACCCTGGGCGGGGGGCGCCTCGGAAAAGAACCCCGCCGGCCATCCTGACGCTCCCTAACGGCCCCAATCCGGTTTACAATGGTGACCTGCTGGCGGGAAAAAGAAAAATAAGGATCCGATGGTCATGCTGCTCGACTTCATCACGGTCTTTTGCCTGGTCGCAGGAGGCCTGCTGCTCTGGCTAAATATTCAGCGCCGCCCAGGAGAAGTGATCCTCACGAAGCTAGACGATGATAAGCGTTGATTCATCGCTCGACGCCCGTTTTGGGCAAACTCATCAGACTGTCGGGCATAGGGGTTGGTAGATAGGTTGGGGTGCCTAGCGGCGAGTAAAGCGGGTCGTGGAAGCAAGCGTCATCGCCGGAATCGATGGCCCCTGTTGAAGCCATCTGAAAGCTCCAGGCAGGCTGGGCGTGTCCGCGATGTCTGTCGGTCGACCGCGGTCTTTGCAGTCGGCGCGTGCGTTTTAGTGCCGGCGCGGCCCTGGCCGATAGCGTCATCGACGCGGCGATCAAGCCCTATTTCGTGCTTGGTGGCTTGGTGACCGCGGTGGTGTTCTTAAGCGTCGGCCATCTGATTTCATGGCCTGCGATCGCTCAGCGCAGCATGGCTGCGGCGACCATGCGATGGCCGGTGCCCGGGGACTGGGTGGTCTCGACCGACGTTCTCAAGAAGGTATTCAGATCGCAAGACAGCGATTTTGACTACTTCGTTCCCCGCATCCGCTACGAGTACATGACGAACGGAATACGGCGCGAAGGCGACGTTGTTCGGATCGGTCTCGACGAGATAGGCTAACCCCTGGAGAAGCAGGCGCGTGAGCACATCGCTCGCTATCCTCCCGGTGCCAAGAAGGTTCGCTATGATCCGCACGCGCCGGAACATGCGGTTCTGGAAGCTGGGTACACGGGCGTCACAAGAAAGATCCTGGCTGGTTTCATCTTTCTCGGGCTCGCGCTTGCTGCAATCGCATTTGCCGTCTGGAGAGCCAGCTTGCCGACCAGATGAAACTGCGGTCGTCGCGGCGGGGCGACGTCGTCGACAATGCCGTGACCGATCAGCGTGCGCAGGATCGGTGTTGCCACGTGCCTTAGCACGGGTCGTCCAAAAATCAGACGCCGCCCGGCGCGACGTAGCAATAAACGTAATCGCCTCTGCTAAGAAAGATGATCCCGTGACCCGTCGGGTTGGATTGGTCGTATTTCAGCTTGTGATTCGGGACGACAATCCGGGTGCCGACGTCGATATGTTTGCGGCGCAATGGTTCATCTGGTCGCGGGTCGGTGATGATGGCCACGTATTTGTCGCCATCGACTTCGAATGAATCCGCCCAATAGGCATCCGCTTCGCCACAACATGAGACAGCGGGATTATCCGGCTGCATCAACGCCTGATACCATTGGCGTATCTGCGGGTCCGTCGATTCCCATTGCCCAAAATCACGAGCACTCGCTACGCTCATCAAGCAACCGAACGCTGTACAAAGGACGAGGCGTTTCATGCCACACTCCTGAGTTTCCCAGCCAGTTCGTTAAAGCAATGTTCGTGCCGCGAATCAGTTCATCGTGATAGTCTAATCTAAGTTATGATTTTAAGACGCAGCGGCGTGTTCTATTTGGAATCAAGGTTCCAGAACGTTGCCTTTTTGTCGCGTCAGAATGCTGTATGAAATGAAGGCGCGCTTGTGACAGATGGAAGTGCGGAGGGAGTTCGCAATCATTTTCGGCCGGCAGAAGCGTAAACTCGCGACAATCGCCGGCAGGCGCTGGGAAAATCCCTGTGGAGGCCGAGGCTCCGGAACGTCATCCGCGGGTTCCAGTTCCACCACAGGCGCTGCTGGCCGCTCGGCGTTGCCTGCATCAGCAAATCAGTGGAGGTTGGACTTCAGAACGTAGAGCAACACGAGGCCGACGGTTACAACCGTCGAAAGCATGGCGACAGCCAGCGTCCAGTCGACGTGCTTTTTTGAACCCCGTCCGATAGTCAAAAGTGCCGCGAGGGCTTTGTAGTTGATCTTCCGCATGTGGCCAAAGGCTCCGTGTCACCGCCGATGGCGTGAACGGCGAAAAGTCAGTGTGGTGGTTCAGAACTTCTCTTCAGCGGCGCGGCGGGTAAGTCAAGAGAACTTCGGAACCCAAACCACACTGAAAATCAAAGTTTTCTAGTGTCCTTTCGAATCCGAATTTCGCTAAAGAGGGGCCGCGAATTCCTTCGAACTTCGGATTCGGGACACTAGCACGTTTCGATGGAACGGGGACGCACTGTTCGGGCGCTCGGCTGCCTCGAGAAGGCGCAACTCGAACCGTGTCGTGAGCACTTCGCTTTTTGCGAATCCTTTTCGTGAAACAGGCATTTTCGACGTCCCCGGATTTCGAACCGGATTCACTAGAGGTTCACATGACCCAGCTCACCATTTATCTCGCTAGATCGATCGGGCTTTTCACGGTTCTGCTAGTGGCCGGCTTCCTCGTCCGCGGCGGGGCCGCCATCGAGACCACGGTGGCGGACGGCCCGGTCATGATCAGCTATGCCATTATCAGTCTGGCGATGGGAGTAGCCATGGTGGTGGGTCACAATGTCTGGTCTGGCGGTGCGGTACCGGTCGTCGTTACCATGGTAGGCTGGCTAATCCTCGCCAAAGGACTCGTGCTTCTGGTTCTTTCCCCGGAGGCGCTTACTGGCATGGTTCACCAGATGCGATACGCAGATCATTATCATCTCTATCTCGTGCCTGCGCTGGTGGTCGGACTTTACCTGACCTGGGCCGGCTTCGCTTCGCGTGCAGCGCAGGCACCCTGATTGCGCGCGGCATAGCGCAGGTGTTGCCCCAGGGTTACGCCGCGCGAACGCTGTCGAGGAATTTTTCGACCTCGTCGCGGAGGTGGGTGCTCACCTCCGACAACGCCCTTGCCGATTTCAGCATCTGATTTGAGGTCGTCTCCGTGTCGCCCGCGCCGCGGGCGACACGCTCGACATTTTCAGCAACTTCGATGGTACCGCTGGCCGCCGCCTGGACGCCCTGGGCGATGCTTTGTGTTGCGGTGCCTTGTTCCTCGACCGCGGCGGATATCGAGGTGGTGATCTCGCTGATGCGCTCGATCGTCAGCCCGATTGCCTTGATTGCATCGACCAATTCCCCGGTGGCGCGCTGCATGTTGACGATATGTGAGCTGATCTCGTCGGTCGCCTTGGCGGTTTGGCCTGCCAGGTTCTTGACCTCTTGCGCAACGACGGCAAATCCCCGGCCGGCATCGCCGGCGCGCGCCGCCTCGATCGTAGCGTTGAGCGCCAGCAGATTGGTCTGTTCCGCGATCGATGTAATCAGCTTCACTACGTCCCCGATCCGGTCGCCGGCCGCCGACAATTCCACCATCCGCTGATCCGTTGCGTCGGCTTGCTTGACGGCATCGGCCGCAACGCTGTTGGAATCCTGCACGCGGCGGCTGATTTCGACGATGGATTCCGACAATTCGTTTGATGCGGCAGCCGCACTGCGGACATGTTCGGAGGCCTGTCTGGAAGCACTGGCCGACTGCCCGGACATTTCCGCCGTCGAATGCGCCGTCTTCGAAAGTTGCGTTGCATCTTTCTCGAACTGACCTGAAGAATTCAGCACCTGTTCGATGATGCCGCCAATCTTGGCGCGGAAGGCCTCGACAAATCGATTGAGCTCTACCTTCCGCTGCTCCATTGCCTGCTTTTCGGCGTTGGCGCGTTCTGCCTCGAGCTGGCGGCGTTCGATTCGGGCCTTCCTGAAAATGTCGACCGTGCGCGCGATTACGCCGATTTCGTCATGGCGGTCGGCGTGTCGAACCTCTACATCCGTACGCCCTTCGGCGAGAACGGTCAGTGCCTCGGCCACCGTCTTCAGCGGCTTCGTCACGCGGCGAACCAGCATCATCGTCGTCACAAGCGCCAGAAGGGCGGCGACGCAGGCGGCGATGGCCATTACCGTTATCGCCTGCCAGAGCATGCCGTCGAGCTCCGCGGTGGCGATGCCGACATAGATGATGCCAATCACCTTGCCCGACGAATTGAACACCGGCTGATAGGCCGTATAGAAGCGACGGCCGAACAACATCGCAGGCCCCTTGTAGGCCTCGCCACGGCGAAGAATGGCTTGTCCGGGATGATCGGCAGCAAGCTGGGTGCCGACTGCGCGGTCCCCGTTTTCTTTCTTCACGTTGGTGGTGCGGCGAACAAATTGCTGCGACGAATCGTCGTAGACAAAGAGCGTGGCGTTGCCGCCTACGTAGGAGACCGCCCGATCGACGATCCGGTGGTCGCTGAATTCGGGCATCTTGGGGATTTCGACGCGGGAAACGACCCCGTCGCGAAGGCTGATCTTGGCGTCCGGATAGGCCTCGGCGAATGCGAGAGTGAGTGTGCGAAGGCTAAGGTCGATGTCGCGCTCGGCGCGGATATTGAAGTCTCGGCTCAACGACCAATAGCCCGCGCCCACCAGAAGCGCAGTATTGATTGCGATCAACAGCGCGGCGCTGATCACGGCCTTCGGCCCGAGGTTCAGGCGCGAAAAGGTGAGTGGGCTTCCCCCAAATCGGAGTGTCATGCGACTTTCCCCCAAAAGCGGCGTGACTTTATCGCGTTATGTTTAAGATAATATTTGCCAATGAAGCCGGCTCACCACATTTACACTACGATGATACCGTATCTGATCGAAGTTCGGTGGATCTAAATTGGCAAATCGTCGCGCGACGCCCGTGCATCAGCTGTTCGGGAATTCGAGGCAGCAGTCATGTGGGCTCAAAAATGCCCGAGAGTTGATTCACGTGTCGTGTTGGTAGGTTGGGGAATCAGGTGTTATGCAAGGCAAGGATGGAGGGAGCTTCCGCATGAGAGTTCTTGGCGCCGCAGCCGTAGTCGCCTTGGTGCTGGCCGGGCCGGCTTACGCGCAGAGGGGGGCCCCTGCGGCACCTCAGGATCCGCCCAAGTCGCAAACCCAGATCGAGCAGGAAAAGGCGACCGAAAACGCGTACAAGAGGTCCCTTCGCAATATTCCGGATCAACCCCCGGCGGATCCCTGGGGTGGTGCGCGCGCGGTCGAGGCACCCAAGCCGGTCGCGAAGGACCCCCCGCCGGCAAAGCGGACCAAGTCCAGCAGCACGGCGAATTAGCCATCCTTACAGCGTTTTCGAGCAAAGCGGGAACCGGTTGCACCCCGGGACACCTGCGCGCAGCTAAGCCCCAGACCTTTCCGAGATCTTGGGCTGCAGCACGAAATTGGACTAAAGCTCGACCTCAGGATGTATCGGACCTGGCTGAATCCGGATCAGTGTCGAGAAGAACCCCCCGGCGTCGGCCTGAGCCGCCGCGCGAGTGTCGATCCCACTCCGCTAGGCTGAGAGCTTCGACGCTGGCTTGACAACCGTCGATTTCCGCAACGGGACGCCGGCCTTCAAAAGCCCTTCCCGATAATGAGCGATGTCTGCCTCGCTCTTCCAGGGGAAATTCTTAAGATGCCGTTCCACGGTCAAGTCCGGAAAAGTGTTCAGCAGGATCTCGACCGCCTGCGCCGCCTCGGCGGTTCGGTCCAGCTGGGCGAGTGCCGCAGCCCGCGCTGCCAGCATTTGCAGGTGGGTCGGATTCAAATAGAGCGCCTCGCGTGACCATGACAATGAGGCGTCATATTGGCGCAAAAGATAGTGGCTGAACGCGAGCAAGGCTGGCCATTTATATCTGGGGTCGCTGTTGCCGCGCTGCGCGGCTGTGGAAAACAATTCGATCGCCTGTCGATGCTCGCCGATGACGAAATAACATATGCCAAGGACGCCGCGGACGCCCATGTCGTACGGATTGAGTTCGACCGCCCGTTTCCCGGCCTCGAGCGCTTCCTCGTAGTGCCTCTCCATCGCGTGCACATACGACAGAATCGCATATGTGAATGAGGAGCGGGGATCGAGCCTGACGCTGCTCTCGGCCAGCCTCATGGCCTCGGCCCACAATGCGCGGGTGCTGCGGATCCATCCATATTGAATGCCTTGCACCTGGATGGTTGCGAGATAGGCGTGCGCGATTGAGAGTTCCGGATCAAGCGCGATCGCTTCCCGGAACAGTGCGATCGAGGCCTCAAAATCTGCCTTGGTGTGCCGGTAGTAATGAGAAAGACCTCTCAGGAACCGGTCCCACGCGGTCAAATCGGTCGACGAGCGCGCAGGAGCGGAGGCCTCCGCGCGATAAATCTCTGGAGCCAGCGCCGCAAACAGGCTTGTGGTGATTTCATCCTGCATCTCGAACAGATCGTCGATGTCCCGGTCGTATCGGCCGTTCCACAATTGCTCGCCCTTTTCGGGAGCTATCAGTTCGGCGGTCACCCGAACCTTGTTTCCGGCGCGCCGCACCGAACCCTGAATCAGGTAGGTCGCGTCGATCTCCCGGGCGATCAGACGCGCGCTCAGGTTTTTTCCCTTGAAAGAAAAGGTCGCGTTTCTGCTGAGCACCCGAAAGAACGATTGCAATGAAAGCGCGTGGATCAAATCTTCAGTGAGACCATCGGAGAAATATTCATCGGCGCCGTCGTTGAGATTGACGAACGGCAACACGCCCACGATCGCGGTTCGATATTGGGCAGGAAGCCCTGGCGTATCCTTGGGACACTGGCTGCGGCTTTCGGAACCCCGAGGTTCCCAGGCCCATACGTCGATCGGCCGATCGATGTTCTTGAAACGATAACTGCCGGCCTCGACGAGAGGTATGGCGAGATGCTTGCTCACCTCTTGATATGCCTTCGATGAAACGGCGATTCCGCCAGGTGTTGCGACGGATTCAAGCCGAACGGCAATATTGACGTCATCGCCGAAAACTTCGTCCTCGTCCGCCATCACATCTCCCATGTGGACGCCAAGACGGAACTGCATGGCGCGATCGGTGGGAAGATGATTGTTGCGTTCCGCCATCAGCGTTTGCATCGCGATGGCGGATTCGACGGCTCCTACGATGCTCGGATATTCGAGCAGGAAGCCGTCTCCGGTGTTCTTCACAATCCGGCCGCCATGATTGAGAATGATGGGGTATATCGCGCCTCGATGAGCCTTGAACGTCGCATGGGTTCCAGCCTCGTCGGCCCCCATCATGCGGGAGTATCCGGCGACGTCAGCGCAGACTATGGCAGCCAGCCGCCTGTCCATCTCCCAGACTCTCCAGTTTCTCGCGGGCGCTCAATATACCACGGTACGTGGTCACGCGGCCGAAGCCAATCGTCTTGAAGGGCAAAGAATCCAGGCCAATCTTCGTCATCGTAGGCCGTTTCAGCCGTGAACGATATCTTTCGCGATCATGCAATGGATGCCCTTGGAACCGTTAACGGTCTGCGTCACCCGCAGGTCGGCGGCGAGACTGCAAAGCGTGTAGGCATCTTCACGCGACAGGTTCCGCTTTTCGCCAAGCAGCGCGATCATGTCGCGCAGCGCCCGCACTACGCACTGGTCGAGGTCGGGATCCATTGCCATCGTCATGTAATGCGTGGGCGTCTCGGCGCGCGGATAGTTCAGCCGTAAATCTCTCCGCAACGTCAGTCTGAAGCGTCCCTGCAGCGCGGTTTCGATCGCGGTGACGCAGACTTCGCCGTCACCCTGTACGCCATGGCCATCGCCGCAGGAGAAAAGCGCGCCTGGCACGAACACCGGAAGATAGAGTTTCGCGCCCGGCGTCAACTCCTTGTTGTCCAAATTGCCGCCCATGGCGCGCGGAATCAGTGAGCTGATACGGCCCCAGGCGGGGGGCGGTGCCACGCCCATGACCCCGAAGAACGGTGCCAGCGGGAGCTCAAGCCCCCATGGCAGCTTTCCGACCATTCTGGTGCGGTCGAGCGGAATATTCATCAGCCGCGGCTCGTGGAAATCGTCTGGCAGCGTTCCGGCCAGAGGTCGGATCAGGTTGTAACCCCAGTCCTGCCGCAGGCTGACATCGAGTATTTCGACTTCCAGCACGTCACCGGGCTCGGCGCCCGCAACCGCGACCGGGCCGGTCAGGATATGGCCAGGCACCATCCGCTCGCTCCTGGCATGAACGTCGGCGAGTTCAGGCGGAACGAGAAACTTGCTTCGGTCGGGCACGACCTCTGGACCGCCGCTGATCGTATCGATCGTCACTTCATCGCCGCTGGCGATCGTGAGCACCGGTTTGAGTTTCGCTTCGAAAAACCCCCAATGGCAGGTCTCGGGACTTGAATGCAGGTGGTGATGCGTCATGATTTTCGCTTCTGGTTGGCAGGGGGGTCGCGTATGACGCTGTACCAGACAATCCGAGGGGTTTGCCGTGTTTTTTTTCTCTCCAAGACGCTTGGCATCATGCTGTTGCCGGCGAACTTCCTGATCGGCCTGGGTGTGCTCGGCGCGATCCTTGCGGCCACGCGATGGGCAGTTCTTGGCCGCCGGCTGCTGATTATTTCGGCTGTATTTCTTGCGATTGTGGGATTTTCGCCGCTGGGAAAACTGCTGCTCTATCCGCTTGAACAAAGATTTCCGATTTGGGATCCCTCGCGCGGCGCACCCGATGGCATCATCGTGCTTGGGGGAGGCATCGAACCTGATATGTCGGCCGGGATTGGGAAGGCGGTTGTGGGGCGTGCTGCCGACCGTCTCATCGCTGGAGCAGCCCTTGCGCGGCAATATCCGAACGCTCGAGTGTTATATTCGGGCGGGAGCGCCAATCTGGTTTTGGATGATTCCGCAAAGGAGGCCGACTACGCCATCGACGTCTTCGAAAGTCTTGGCATCGCCAGGGAGCGCTTGATCATGGAGCGGCACTCGCGCAATACCCAGGAAAATGCCGAATTCTCCAAAGTCCTGGTGAATCCGAAAAAGGGTGAGCGCTGGCTGCTGATAACGTCGGCCTTTCATATGCCACGTTCGATGGGTGTGTTTCGCAAGGCGGAATTTGCCGTGGAGGCCTATCCAGTGGATTGGCGGGTGGGCGGCACCGCCAACCTCCTGAACTTTTCGCCTATCTCGGTCGAAGGATTGGAGCGTCTTGATCTTGCCGCGCGCGAATGGATGGGCCTTGCCGCCTATTGGCTCACTGGGAAGACCGACGCATTTCTGCCGGGTCCGGAGGCGGTCGCAACGACCCGGCAATCGGGATAGGATCGTCACTGGCGCATCCCGGGAAGCGCCAACCGGAGTAAACGCATGCACCAGCAAATGTCGCCGGAGCAATTCGACCTGGCCGGCATGGTGGCCGATCTAAGCAGCCTGCTGCGTCTCAGAACTACGGTCATCGGCCTGAAAATGTTCGCAAGCGCCGGGGAAATGGCGGCGATACCGAAGATCAGGCGGCCGACGGCGGTTCATACCACCGATCAGATCATCAGCATGGCCTCGCGGCTCGGCTGGACCGTCGGGATCACGGCCGAGGACCTCGTCGGCGCGCAGTGTCGCGCGGTGATTGGGCTCGCGCCGCAGGATGAAAAATGGCGCGCCGGTGAGGCCTATGTCGGCGTGTGGCATGAAAATGCGGAAGACGCGCGCAAGCGGCAGGAGGCGCTGGACGTCGTGCCCTACGGCAGATACCAGGCGATGGCGGTGTCTCCGCTCTCCAGCGGCCGCCTCAACCCTCCGGATATTTGTCTCGTCTATGCTACGCCCGGCCAGATGATCATCCTGATCAACGGCCTGCAGTGGAGCGGATACAAGAAGTTCGAATGGGGCGTGGTCGGCGAGACGGCATGCGCCGATTCCTGGGGGCGGGCGCTCAAGACGGGCGAGCCCAGTTTGTCGCTTCCGTGTTACGCCGAGCGCCGCTATGGAGGTGTGCCCGATGAGGAGATGCTGATGGCGTTGAAGCCTTCGCACCTCGAAAAGGCAATCGCTGGAATGAAAGCGCTTTCGAAAAACGGCCTGCGTTACCCGATCCCGCCTTATGGAATTCAGAGCGATGTGCGCGCCGGCATGAGCGTCTCGTACAGCAAGAAGTGAAGTTATCACTCCGTCATTGCGAGGGGCGCGAGCTCCGACGCAATCCAGAAACCGACTATGCGACTCTGGACTGCTTCGCTTCGCTTGCAATGACCGACCAACTCAGGACCCTGGAATGAAATCCTCGTCGAAGTTCGACATCGTTGTCTACGGTGCGACCGGGTTTACCGGTCAGCTCGTCGCCGAATATCTCGCGGCACACTATGCCGGCCAGAGCGCGCCGAAATGGGCGATGGCCGGACGCAGCCTCGAGAAGCTTGCATCGGTCCGCGACGCGATCGGTGCGCCGACCGACGTAGCCTTGATCAAGGCGGATGCCAGCGAACCAGCGTCGTTGAAAGCGATGATCGATCAGGCGGGATCGGTGATTTCGACCGTCGGTCCGTATCAGTTCTACGGTTCCGAGCTGGTTGCGCTTTGTGCCAACACCGGTACCGATTACCTCGACCTCTGCGGCGAGCCGGTATGGATGCGTCAGATGATCGATGCGCATGAGGTGGCGGCGAAATCTTCGGGCGCGAGAATCCTGTTTTCCTGCGGCTTCGATTCACTGCCGTTCGAGCTCGGTGTTTTCTTTTGCGAGGAGACGGCGAAGAAAATTCTGGGCGCGCCGGTCGCCCGCGTCAAAGGCCGCATCCGCAACGGAACATTGACGCTTTCCGGCGGTACCTATGCCAGCATCAAGGCAAGCTTCACGGCCGCGACGAAGGATCTGAGCCTCGTTGCGATGCTGAAGGACCCCTTCGTGCTGACGCCCGGCTTTGAAGGACCCAAACAGCCTCCCGGCAACAAGCCGGTCTTCGACGAGGAACTTAATTCGTGGTGTGCGCCATTTCCGATGTCGACCATCAACACAAGGAACGTCCATCGTTCCAACATGCTGATGGGTTTCCCCTATGGAAAGGATTTCGTCTACGACGAGATGATTTTGACCGGGGCTGGCGAACAAGGACAGGCGAACGCCAAGCAGGTGATGGCCGCCACCAACAAGATGAGCGGCGCCGAGGGGCCGAAACCGGGCGAGGGTCCGTCCAGGGAAGAGCGAGAGAGCGGCTCCTACGATATCGTCTTTGTAGGCCTCGTGACCGACGGGAGGCAGTTGCGCATCGCCGTAGGCGGCGATTGCGAGCCCGGCTATGCTTCGACATCGAAGATGATCACCGAATGTGCCATCTGCCTGCGCGAGATGCCCGAAGTGCCAGCGGGAATCTGGACGCCGGGCGCGGCCATGCAGCACAAGCTGATCAGACGGTTGACCGAACGTGCCGGGATGACGTTCGAGGTCGAAAAACAGACCTAGGACCTGAGTTCGCCACCGGGGACTTTTTACGTCAATGATCCCGCCCGGATTTTCATCCGGGCGAAGCTCAGTAGGCGTTTTTGCTCTTCGTCAGCAGCGCCAGGGGTGTTCTGAGGAGAATGTAAAGATCAAACAACACCGACCAGTTCTCGATGTAATAGAGGTCGAATTCGACGCGCTTCTGGATTTTCTCTTCGGTATCGACCTCGCCACGCCAGCCGTTGATCTGGGCCCATCCGGTGATACCGGGCTTCACTCTGTGACGCGCGAAATAGCCATCGACGGCTTCGTCGAATAACCGGCTTTGCAATCTGCCTTGCACCGCGTGCGGGCGCGGACCGACGAGCGAGAGATTGCCCTTGAACACTACATTGAAGAGCTGCGGCAATTCGTCGAGGCTCGTCCTGCGAATGAAGCGGCCCACGCGGGTGACGCGGCTGTCGTTCTTGGTCACGACTTTCGATGCCATCGGATCGGCTCGATCGTGGTATAGCGAGCGGAATTTGAAAACGTCGATGCGTTCATTGTTGAATCCGAAGCGCTTCTGGCGAAACAGAACCGGTCCGGGACTGTCCAGCTTGATCGCGAGGGCGACCAGCGCCATCACCGGCGCGGCCAAAATCAGGGTAATTCCGCCGACGAAGTGATCGAACATCCACTTCATCACGAGGTCCCAATCGGTGATCGGCGGCTCGAAAACATCCAGCGTTGGAACCTTGCCCAGATAGGAATAGGAACGCGGACGGAACTGCAGCCTGTTGGTATGGGCGGAAAGCCTGATATCCACAGGCAGCACCCACAACTTCTTCAGCATGTCCAGAATTCGCGTCTCGGCCGAGATCGGAAGCGCAAACAGCACAAGGTCGACCCGGGTGCGCCGGGCGAACTCGACGATATCGTCGACCTTGCCGAGTTTTGGTTTGCCTGCGCAGGTGTCGAGTGCACGACTGTCGTTTCGGTCGTCGAATACGCCCAGGACATCAATATCGGAATCTGCCTGAGCCTCGAGAGCTTCGATCAGCTCCTCGCCGCTGGAATCTGCGCCTACCACGATTGTGCGGCGGTCGAGCCGTCCTTCTCGCGCCCAGCGTCGGACCAGCGTGCGAAGGGACAGCCGTCCGGCAACGAGTGTCGCCATACCAGTAATGAAGAATGCCGAAAGCCACAGACGCGATATCTCACTGCCGAGTTTTGCGAAGAACGAAGCGCCGATGAACAGCAAGAACACGAGAGACCAGGAAGAAATTATTCGCGTCATCTGGCGGAGTTGGCCACGAAACATCTGAACGTCGTAGAGATCGGCGGCCTGAAAGCAGATCACCGCCGTCATCGTCATCGCCAGAATGGCCGCGATATATTCCCACCGGAAAGCAGCGAGAGAAACCATATATCCGAAATAGAGGGCGATGCCGATGAGGCTCAGCAGGATGAAATCGGCGACGCGAACCGCACCCGCTATTACGATCGGCGAGTAGGCGCTGCGGACCTTCTGGTCAACGACCGCATTGGCGGCAGGCGACAGCCGGCGGCGACGTTCGATCGACGGACGCCCTTTTGCGAAGGACATAGTGGCCACAGACGCGGCGTCCAATTTTGAGCGCGAGCTGATCGGTTCCGCTGTCATCGGATTTGTGCTTTCGTGGGGCGCTCGGCGCTGTGGCCGAGGCGAAATGCCCCGACTACCGGCTTAAGTGAGAATTCGGAAGAAACGGTTATTGCCAGCTGCTCGCGCTGCTTTCGGAGGATGTTGGAACCTGACGGCTGGCTGGGGCACGGTTAACGACCCGTAAGCGCCGCGCGACAGCCGGTCGAGACGTCATCGCCGAAAGCGCCCGGTTCGAGTTCGGAGCAGGCATGTCTAGAACCAGCGCTCGCCGACGAGGATGGTATCACCTGGGCTGATCGGCGTTCCGAGCGGCACCACAGTGCGGCTTGAACCGGAATTATCGGTGTGGGTCAGCGTGACGGCGTCGCGCTCGGCGCCGGGTGAAAAACCTCCGGCGATCGCCACCGCACTTTCGACGCTCATATTGGGCACGTAAGGATATTGGCCGGGAGCTGAGACTTCACCGAGAATGAAGAACGGCCGGTAGGTTTCGACTTCTACAGCCACCGAAGGCTCGCGGATGTAGCCATTGCGGAGTTTGGTCGCGATATCGGAAGCGAGCCCCGCCGCCGTTCGGCCGCGCGCTGGCACCGCGCCGATCAGCGGCATGGTGATCGAGCCGCCGGCATCGATCGTGTAGGTGTTGGTGAGGCCTTCCTGGCCATAGACCACGACCCGCAGCTTGTCGCCGGCGTCCAGCCGGTAGGGTCTGTTATGCATAGCCGGCGCAGGCGAGGCCGCGTAGGCGGCGGGCGTCGGGGCATAACCTTCACGCGCCGAAGTGGCAAAGCTTGCATGAACCGCGCTGGCGCCGCCGCCGGAATCCATGATCGCCGATGAGGGCGTCGAATAGGCCGGCCCCCCATAGGCCATCTGGTCGAGATCGGCCTGCGCGGTTGATACCGGAGCAGCCGTCTGCATGCAGCCCGACAGCAGGAGCGCAGTGGAGAGACAGGCCATTACGGCGCGAGCGCCCGGCATCGGACAACGACCTACGGATGATTGTTGATTCCGATTAAGGACTTTCATGGTTAACAAAGCGTGACCGAGGGGATCAGCCGAATTAACGCAGCGGCAACCTTAATGGATTGTAATCACGCTGGGTGGCGCAGAGTCGTGGCGCCCTGCGGGGGTGTGCGATGCGTCTGGCGTTCTGGCGTACGGGCAGTGATGAGGGGCCGGCTCGGGAAAGGGTCTCCAGAGCCGCGGCTGCTTCTCCCAACTCGATCACGGCCGAGTTCGGCAATCTGGGATTGCGCGCGATCCTTCAAGCGCTCGTGCGTAAGCGAGGCTGGATCATAGTCCCGACAGTGCTGGTCGCGGCCCTTTCCGCTGCCGCAGTCAACCTGATTACGCCACGATACAAATCCGAAGCGCGAATCCTGATCGACGGCAGGGAAAATGTCTTCCTGCGGCCGAACGGCGAGCACAACGAGGATCGCAGTGCGCTCGATGTCGAGGCTGTGACCGGTCAGGTGCAGTTGTTGCTTTCGCGCGATCTTGCGCGCGAAATCATCAAGAAGAACAATCTCGCGCAGCGGCCGGAATTCGACCCGGTTCTGGAGGGAGTCTCGCCGGTAAGGGCTCTGCTCGGTCTGATCGGAATCACGCGTGACCCATTTTCGCTTACACCGGAAGAACGGGTTCTAGATGCCTATTCCGACCATTTCACCGCCTACGCGGTCGACAAGTCGCGCGTCGTCGTGATCGAGTTCCAGTCGCGCGATCCGGATCTTGCCGCACAGGTCGCCAATTCGATTGCGGACGGCTATCTGGTCCTGCTGCAGGCCGCACGGCGCGACCAGGCGAAGTCCGCCAGCCACTGGCTAGCCGGTGAGATCGACGATTTGCGCAAGAAGGCTGCGGAAGCGGAAACGCGTGTCGAGGAATTTCACTCGAAGTCGAGCTTGTTTGTCGGTGCCAACAATACCACCCTCTCCAACCAGCAGATAGGCGAACTCAATACGCAGCTGAACAATGCGCGGGCGCTGAAGTCCGATGCCGAGGCCAAGGCCCGGCTGATCCGCGAAATGCTGCAGAGTGGCAAGCCCATCGAGGCATCGGAATTTCTCAATTCCGAATTGATCCGCAGGCTTTCCGAGCAGCGCGTCGTGCTGCGGGCCCAGTTGGCGGGGCAATCGTCGACCCTGCTGGACAACCATCCGCGCATCAAGGAGTTGAAGGCCCAGCTTGCCGATCTCGATCATCAGCTTCGCGAAGAGGCGAGCAAGGTCTCGCGTTCATTGGACAATGATGCGCGCATTGCCGGTAGCAGGGTAGAAGCTCTCAGTGCAAGCCTGGAGCAATCGAAGAAATTGGCGATTTCGACCAATGAAAAGGACGTTCAGCTCAGGGCGCTGGAGCGTGAAGCCAAGGCGCAGCGCGACCTCCTGGATTCCTATCTTGCGAAATATCGTGAGGCAAATGCGCGTGAGAATATCGACGCCACGCCGACGGGCGACCGAATTATTTCCCGTGCCAGTGTCTCCAACAGCCCGGCCTATCCGAAGAAGCTTCCAGTCGTGCTGATCGCGCTCTTGGCAGCTCTAATGCTCTCTACCGGTTTGATCGTCACCGGCGAATTGTTGCGCACGAGCGAACCGCGAGCGTTGGCCGGGTTTGCCGCCGGTGAGACGATGGCGCCCGGAGTCAAATCCGCTACCCCTGATTCCGAGCCAGAGTCGCTGTCTCAGCGGCAGCCTGCGAATTCCGAACCGGAGCCCGAGCCTGTTTCAGGCGCATCGGCTGTCGATCCGCAGATCGTGTCCGAGTTCACCGAGATCGAGCGTCTTGCTGGAAATTGGCGCGACGCCGGCATTGGCGTTCGCAAGATCACGGTGCTCGGCACCGCCTCTAACGAGAGCATCACGGCGACCGCCCTTGCCATTGCGCGGTTGATGGCGCGCGGTGCAAAGGTGGTCCTGGTCGGATTGGCGAGTTCTCCATCGAGCATCTCGGCGGTTTCGATCGACCCAAACGCGCCGGGCCTTGCCGAATTGATGCTGGGAGAAGTCTCGTTTTCACAAATCATCACCAGGGATGGGCGTTCGCGTGTGCACCTCATCGTCGCCGGCCGACAAGGCTCGGACAGGGCCCTGCTGCGATCGCCGCGCTTGGGCCTGGCGATCGACGCGTTGCTGCGGGTCTACGATTATGTGCTGCTCGATGCAGGCACTGCTTCCAATCTGTCCGCCGATCTGTTGACGACGAACGCGCGCGCCGTCGTAGTCCCGGACGTCTCGATGGCTGCCGATGCTCGCGAACTGATGAGCGATCAGCTGCATGCCGCGGGTTTCAGCGACGTGACGATGCTGAGCCAACCGGTCCAGCCGCCTGATGCCGTCGATTCCGGTCCAGGGATTGTGGCGGCCTGATTCGAATTCACGCGGCCTCTCTGGCATCCTTTTGAAGCGCGCCTCTCGGCTTCTTCGCTGCCCAAAAGCATATCCGCCAGGGGCGCGGCGAAGCCGCGTCTATGATTACTTGTCGGTGACGTAGAAGCCCCGTAGAAAATGTTTCCGCGTAGAACGCGCGCTCTTGAGGCGCTGTTTCCCTTTTTTGAAAGATAAGCGTCAAAGGACGAGACGTTGTCATCCGACACCGGATTTATGGCCAGCCTGAAACTGGAACTCGCTTATTTTGGTGGTCGGGCGTGGTTTGGCCGCGGAACCGGCGTGATCCTGCGGCTTGAACGTGTCCGTCCGAAGCGTGCGGCGCGCTTTCAGCCGCTGAAAGCCCGCGAGATCACACCGGTATTTCTCGATCGAATCATTCGTGCATTGAAGCGCTGGAAATACGAAATCGTTTCGATCGACGAAGTGTGCCGCAGGGCAGTAACACTCGCCTCCCGGCGGCGGTTTGTGTGCCTGACCTTCGACGGCGGCTACAAGGACGTGATTGCGTCGGCGTATCCGGTGCTGTCGCGGCATGGCGTACCTTTCACCGTCTACGTGCCGACGGCGTTCCCGGACGGGATCGGTGAGGCCTGGTGGCTTGCGCTGGAACAGGTGATTTCGCGCGAAAGCCGTCTAAGCCTCGTGATGGCGGAAGAAGAACGGCATTTCGATATCGCGGCTGCGGCCGAAAAATATCAGCTCTATGATTTCCTTTGGCGATGGATGCGCTCGCTTGCGCCATCGGATCTTTCGGTCGCGATCAGGGACCTCTGTACGCGCTATAACGTCGATCTTGCGGCACTGTCGCGCGAGGCTTCGCTCGACTGGAACGATCTGGCGACGCTTGCAGCCGATCCGATGGTAACGATCGGTACCGCGACGGTGAATTATCCGGTTTTGTCGAATTTGAAGGATGTCTCCGCGATGCGCGAACTGAACATGGGGCGGGCGGTCGCGGAGACGGCGTTGCAACGCGATGTCCGGCATTTCGCTTATCCGTTTGGCGATCGCGCATCGTTCGAACGCAAGCACGCCATCATGGCCGAGGAGGCCGGTTTCGTCAGCGCGGTTTCGGCAATTCCGGGCGTGGTGGAATCCGAGGGACGGACCAGCCTCCATGCGCTGCCACGCATATCATGGGACGGCAGGCAGCGCTCGCTGCGCGCCATGCGCGTGATCCTGTCGGGCGCCACCTTTGCTCCTGCGAGGCCCGCGCCAGATCCACTCCACTAGCTGTCGGGCCGCGACATCCAGCTGACGATCGGCATGGCCGGCAGCACCCATCCGATGCCTGCCACGACATAGAAGATCGCCTGCAACAGTCCGGAATTCGCAAGCCACGGCGTCTGCGCCACCGTCATACCCATCAGCGACCATACCACCGCCAGCATCAGCAAGGCGATGGTTCCGAAGAGTTTACGGGTGCGGATCTTCATGACGGATATTAAAGGCTCGTTGCAAATGCGCGCCTTGCACGCGGGAGGGAGCGGACTATAAGGGGCGCGCAAATTCATTCAAGCGCTGCCTCGATGAACCCTGCTTCCGCCAATCAAGCCTCTCAGGATCACCTCGTCCGTTGGTGGCTCATCGCCGTCGCTGCGTTGATCGCGGTGATGGTGCTGGTTGGCGGGGCGACGCGCCTGACGGAGTCGGGGCTTTCCATCGTTGAATGGAGGCCGGTCACCGGCGCGCTGCCGCCGCTCGACCAGAAGCAATGGACCGAGGCTTTTGAGGCTTACAAGACCATTCCACAATACCGGCAATTTAACGCTGGCATGACGCTTGACGAGTTCAAGACGATCTTCTGGTGGGAATGGAGCCACAGGCTGCTCGGGCGCGTGATCGGGTTCGCATATCTGCTGCCGTTTCTGTGGTTCCTGTGGCGCGGTGTCCTGGGAACGGAACTGCGGCGAAGGCTCTGGCTGATTTTCGGCCTCGGTGCGCTGCAAGGCGTGGTGGGTTGGTGGATGGTGGCGTCCGGACTTTCCGAACGGGTCGAGGTTTCGCAATATCGGCTCGCCACTCATCTGGTGTTGGCACTCCTGATTTTCGCCGCCATTGTCTGGACGGTCCGGCGCCTGGAGGGAAGGCCGCTGGCGGTCCCGTCGTCGCGGCTGAAGATTACGGCCGTAGCGCTGCTGGCGCTGACCTTCGTGCAGCTCTATCTCGGCGCGCTCGTCGCGGGCCTGCGTGCGGGCAAGATCTACAACACCTGGCCAGAGATCGATGGCGCATTGATTCCGTCGGCGTCCCGGCTCTTCTTCGATACGCCATGGTGGAGCAATCTTTTCGAAAATACCCTGACGGTTCAGTTCGAGCATCGCATGGTTGCCTACACGCTCTTTGTGTTTGCGTGGCTGCATGCACTGGATGCGGTGCGCTCGCGTGCAGGCAAGTCGATCATCAACGGCGCCCTCTGGTTTGCGGGCGCCGTCACGCTTCAGGCAACGCTCGGCGTTCTCACGCTGCTTAACCAGGTGCCCATGGATCTTGCGCTGGTCCATCAGGCCGCGGCGATTGGCGTATTGACGCTGGCTATCTTTCAGGTGGAGCGATTGGGCGACCGGCGAATGGCAGCGCGAGACGTCATAAAGCCGGTGGCGCAAACAGGGTAGGCTTCCGCCAGACTGGACCCACTTCGCTCGAAAAGCCTCTAGCAGTAACCGTAAACGCCGCAGGCGTAGGGCAGGCGGTACCAATAGCTGAGATTGGGTCCGCCGTAATAGGGATGATACTCGTAGGAGAAATGCGTTCCGTAATAGCCCGGGAGCGCCGAGGATCCTGGAAGGAGCGGGGTGGGTGGTGGAATCCGGATATAAGGAAACCTCTCGTCCGGCGTGAAAAGAAGGTCGGATTCCGGCGCGATATAGACTGGGGCAACCGGTGGCGCCTTGCCATAGATGGTCGGGCCCCTGGGCAAGTCGGCAGCTGATGCAAAACCGGCGACAAACACCGCGGCCGCAAACAGCACTATCCAGCGCAACATGGTCCGCTCCGAATCATCCAGCCGCGATTTGATGCTACGTTATGCCGGAGCTAGCGTTAACGGAGCTTTGAAAGCCCTTGCTTCGGACAACGAACCTGGCGGTATTCAAATCTTCCCGAGAGACGCCTGCCAACCAGGCAGTAGCTTTACGCGCGTAACGCCTGATCGAGATCCGCGATCAGATCTTCCTTGTCTTCGATCCCGATCGATAACCGGACCACGTCGGGCCCAGCGCCGGACTTGATCTTGGCCGCGTCATCGAGCTGGCTGTGGGTGGTGGAGGCGGGGTGAATCACGAGCGACCTTGTGTCGCCGACATTGGCCAGATGCGAGAACAGGTTCAGCTTTGACACCAGGCTGACGCCGGCGTCGTATCCGCCCGTGAGGCTGAACGTGAACACGGCGCCAGCACCCTTTGGGGCATATTTGCGCGCGAGGTTGTTGTATTTGTCGCCCATCAGCCCGGCGTAGTTGACGGACGCGACCGCCGGATGAGTGGACAGAAACTCGGCGATCGCCTTGGCATTATCGCAATGTTTCTGCATGCGTAACGGCAGCGTTTCGATGCCGGTGAGAATGAGAAAGGCATTGAAGGGCGAAATCGCGGGACCGAGATCGCGCAGGCCGAGGACGCGGCAAGCGATCGCAAATGCAAAATTGCCAAAGGTCTCCTGGATCTTGATGCCGTGATACTCCGGTCGCGGTTCGCTCAGCATCGGATACTTGTTGTCTTTCGACCAGTCGAAGGTGCCGGCGTCGACAATGATGCCGCCGATCGAATTACCATGGCCGCCCAGAAACTTCGTCAGGGAATGAACGACGATGTCGGCGCCGTGATCAATGGGGCGGATCAGATAAGGTGTTGCCAGCGTGTTGTCGACAATCAGCGGAACGCGGGCTTTCCGTGCGACGGCGGCGATCGCCTCGATGTCGGTGATGCTGCCACCGGGGTTGGCGATCAACTCGATGAAGATCGCCTTGGTGCGTGGCGTCACCGCCTGCTCGAAGCTGCCGATATCATCAGGCTCGGCCCACACCACGTTCCAGCCGAAGCTTTTGAAGGCGTGGGTAAACTGATTGATCGAGCCGCCATAAAGTTTGCGTGCCGCGATGAACTCGTCGCCGGGACTGAGCAGCATCTGAAAAGTCACGACCTGTGCGGCATGACCCGAAGCCGTTGCGAGTGCCGCCGTGCCGCCTTCAAGCGCAGCCACACGCTCCTCGAGCACCGCCTGGGTCGGATTGCCGATCCGGGTATAAATGTTTCCGAACGTCTGCAAGCCGAACAGCGAAGCTGCGTGGTCGGCATCGTTGAACACGAAAGACGTGGTTTGGTAGATCGGCGTCGTACGTGCGCCGGTGGTGGGATCGGGTTGCGCGCCGGCATGCACGGCAAGAGTCGAAAAGCCCGGGGGACGATCGGTCATACCTGGTTCCTGTCTGCCTTGTTTTGTCGATGCCGCTTGTCATGCTGATGCCCACGCCGCTCGCCGTCAAGTCAACTCCGCTGCTAGGGATGACGCTTGAAGCAACGGCTTCCCATTCGCGTCAGACGACGTCGCTCCTGTCTTTCGCCGCGCGATCCGATGCGGCGGTTTGGCCGCCGCCCACGCTCTTGCGATTCAGGGAAAGCCGCATGCCCTGGGTCGGCGCTGGTGCTCGCTTCGAGCTAAGCGTGCGCGAATTCACGCCCATCCAGGAAATCTCCGATGACAGTCGTCCGTATTCGATTTTGGGGCAGCGGTTCATCACCACCTTGATGCCGGCGGCCTCGGCTTTTTCGGCGGCGGTATCGTCGCGCGCGCCAAGCTGCATCCATATCACCTTCGGCAGGGGATTCATTTTCAGGGCCTCGTCGACTACCGCCATGACGTGGCTCGAATTCCGGAAGATGTCGACCATGTCGACGGGGCGGCCGATGTCAAGCAGCGACGCGATGAAGGGCTTTCCAAGCAGGCTCTTGCCGACATGCCCGGGATTGACCGGGATCATGTCGTAGCCTCGCTCTGCGAGATATTTGAATGCGAAGAAACTTGGCCGCACATTCGCCGGCGACGCGCCGACCATTGCAATGGATTTCACACCATTGAGGATCGCACGGATATAATTGTCATCGTAGCTGTCATGGTTCATCGAGACGAAGCTCACATTGAAAAGGTCTTTTGTCGTCCGGAAACGATGGAGGCCGGCCGAAGGGCAATTACTTGTCCTGCCATTTTGGCTCGCGTTTCTCGAGAAATGCCCCGATGCCTTCCTCGGCGTCGCGCGCCATCATATTTTCGGCCATCACTTCCGCCGCATAGCGATAGGCTCCTGCGAGGCTCATTTCCGTCTGACGGTAGAACGCAGTCTTTCCGATCTTGATCGTGTAGGCGGATTTGAGGGCGACCTTTTGCGCGAGCGCTATCGCCTCATCCCGCTCGGTGCCAGGGGGCACGACCCGGTTGATCAGGCCGATATCCCGGGCTTTCGCTGCCGAAATTGGTTCACCCGTCAACAGCATTTCCATGGCCTGTTTGCGCGGAACATTGCGTGACAGCGCCACCATCGGCGTCGAGCAGAACAGTCCGATATCGACGCCGGGCGTTGCGAAGGTTGCTGCTTCCGATGCAACAGCAAGGTCGCAGCTTGCCACCAACTGGCAACCGGCTGCGGTAGCGACGCCCTGGACCGCCGCCACCACCGGTTTTGGCAAGTGCACGATCGCCTGCATCATGCTGCTGCAGGCCGACATGATCTCGGTGAAATAGGCTCGGCCGCGATCGGCGTCGCTGCGCCGCGCGGTCAGCTCTTTCATATCATGGCCGGCCGAGAAGGTCTTGCCGGTGGCCGCGATGACCACGGCGCGCACGCCTTCGTCGTTCTCAAAGTTTCGGAGCGCGTCATCGAGCTCGGCAATCAGCGCCTCCGACAGACTGTTGCGGGCTTCCGGCCGATTGAGCGTGAGAACAGCGACGCTGCCGACCGTTTCCCGCAAAAGGATCGGCGATCGAGGCGTCGAGGCACGCGCGGGTTGGCTCGTCATCGGCAATTCCAATTGATTTGCACCCAATATCTCCTTGGGTTGACGTGTCAGCTTAATGTAACAAGCCCCTTGAGGCGAGGGCAGAGCATGGCAATTGCGATAATGAGCGTGGCTGAACTGGAGAAGTTCCTCCATGCCGAGTTTCCCCAGGCATTCAGCGGCGGCGACATCATGATCGAACGCGCCGACGGTGCTTCCTGCCTGCTGCGGCAGCGCTACAACGACCAGATGCTGCGCCCCGGCGGCACGATCTCCGGGCCGACGTTGATGGCGCTGGCTGACTTCGCCATGTACGTGGTGCTTCTGTCGGCGATCGGTCCGGTTGGTCTCGCGGTCACGACAAATCTCAATATCAACTTCCTGCGCAAGGGAGCGCCCGGAAACGACCTGCTGGCCGCGGCGAAAATCCTGAAGCTGGGCAAGCGGCTTGCGGTCGGTGAAGTCAATCTCTTGTCCGGCTCGTCGCCCGATCCGATTGCCCATGTAACCGCCACTTATTCCATTCCAAATACTTAGGCTTTTCTCAGGTATAAAAATACCATATTTGTAACCCATTGTGTTTACATGAATAATTATATCGATATGGCATTGACGCGCGTACGTGACCTGACTAGAAACCCCGACTGTTCGGCGCCGATGCGCGCCTTTCCCCTTTCACGGATTTCCTCTCATGAAAACCTTTTCGGCAAAGCCCGCCGAGGTGACGAAAAAGTGGGTGCTGATCGACGCCAAGGGCGTGGTGGTCGGCCGGCTCGCTTCGTTGGTTGCGATGCGTCTTCGCGGCAAACACCTTCCAACCTACACCCCGCATGTCGATTGCGGCGACAATGTCATCATCATCAACGCGGCTCACGCCGTGCTGACGGGTCGCAAGCGCGACAAGAAGGTCTACCACAAGCACACCGGTTTCATTGGCGGTATCAAGGAACGGACTGCGAGGTCGATCCTCGAGGGCCGTTTTCCCGAGCGTGTGGTCGAAAAGGCAATCGAGCGCATGATCCCGCGCGGACCGCTTGGTCGCGTGCAGTTCGGCAATTTGCGCGTCTATCCCGGAGCGGATCACCCGCACGAAGCCCAGCAACCCGAGATCCTGGACGTTGCTTCGATGAATCGCAAGAACATGAGGGCCGCATAAGATGTCCGATACCATGCAGTCGCTCGATCAGCTGTCGCAACTCAAGCCGGCCGCTTCTGAAGCGCCGAAATACGTCAAGAAGGTCGACAAGCACGGCCGTGCCTACGCCACCGGCAAGCGTAAGGACGCGGTTGCCCGTGTCTGGATCAAGCCGGGTGCCGGGAAGGTGACGGTCAATACCCGCGAAATCGAAGTCTATTTTGCGCGTCCGGTGTTGCGGATGATGATTCAGCAGCCGCTGATCGCCGCCGCACGCGCCGGGCAGTATGACGTGATCTGCACCGTGACCGGTGGCGGCCTGTCGGGCCAGGCCGGCGCCGTGCGCCACGGCATTTCGAAGGCGCTGACCCTGTTCGAGCCGGATCTCCGAAACGTCCTGAAAAAGGGCGGTTTCCTCACGCGCGACTCGCGTGTGGTCGAACGCAAGAAGTACGGCCGCGCCAAGGCGCGCAGGTCGTTCCAGTTCTCGAAGCGCTAACAGATTCGTTAAAATTTGCCGCTTTCGCGGCACGTCGTGGAGAAACGAAGCGCCCGCTTGCGGGCGCTTTTTCCTTGCGCATTTTAACGATGAGTTGACGCAGTTTTTCCAGAAAACTTGCAACCAAAAACAAACGGATTGCCAACGCGGCGGTAATAGCGTGCGGGGTGCGAGGTCATACTTATTGATTGGCCGCGCCGGGAATTCGCCTTCACAACGATTCGGTGACGCCATGTCGCTCGATACTTCCACGCTATACCTCGTCGCCGCCATGATCGCAGCGTTGCTCGGACTCATGCTGCTGTTCTTTGGCCGCCAGGAAAACATTTCGGCGTTGAAATGGTGGGGGACTGCCTATCTGCTGGGTGCCGCCTCGGTGGCGCTCTGGACGGTTGCAAGTCCGATGTTGGGCGAAACGGTCTCGCTGGCGCTCAACGCCGTCGGCTTCCTGAGCTGCGGTATCGTCTGGAATGCATCGCGCCTGTTTCACGGCAGGAAGCCGAACTTTCCGGGGTTGGCTATCGGGGCCCTTGCCTGGATAGCCGCCGTCATTTCGCTGCCGGCCGAGGCTTCGGCCATGCGCTTGACCCTCGGCGCAGGCATTGTCGCCATCTACGCCGCGCTGACGGCGACGGAGTTGTGGACCGAGCGTCGCAGGACCCTGCAAAAACGCTGGCCGGCGGTTGCCATCCCGCTGCTGCATGGTTTCGTGTTGATGCTGCCGATTCTGCTCGGCGATCTCCTGCACCCGCATGACCGTCCGTTCGCCGGCAGTATCTGGGTTACGGTCTTTGCGATCGAACTCGTTCTCTACACGGTCGGCACCGTGTTCCTGATCTTCATGCTGGTATCGGAGCGTGCGGTGGCCGTGCACAAGAACGCCGCATCGATCGATCCGCTGACCGGCATGTTCAATCGTCGCGGCTTTTCCGAAGCCTGTGCTCGGGTGATCGAGCGCGAATCCAATGCAGGGCGCCCCGTGACGGCATTGATCTTCGATATCGATCACTTCAAATCGATCAACGACCGTTTCGGACATCCCGCGGGCGACGAGATTCTCAAGCTCTTCTCGGCCGTCGTGGTCAACAATCTGCGCATCAGCGACCTCTCGGGCCGGATCGGGGGCGAGGAATTTGCCGCGCTCCTGCCGTGTCCGCTCGACGAGGGAGTGATCGTGGCCGAACGGGTGCGCGAGGCATTCGAGGCTTCCGGAATCGTGTGCGATGAAGGTCCGGTCGATACCACCGTCAGTATCGGCGTGGCCGGCGGGCCGGCAGGCACCGAACTCGAGGTGCTGCTGGCGGCGGCCGATACCGCGCTCTATCAGGCCAAGCGCAGCGGGCGCAATCGCGTCGAGGCTGCAGAGGAGCTGCCGCTGTCGCTGGAAAACTGGCGGCGAAAGACTGCCGCCACCGCGCGAGCGCCGCAACCGATGGCCGGCATGGTGCGTCTGGCCTAGCTGGGGCCGCGGCAATCGTAACCCGCCGTTTACCATTCGATCCATATCATCGCGTATGGACCTGATCCGCAGGCGCAATACGCATGCCGACCTGATGTCGCTCGAAGTGGCGGCGACTTCGGCGCGTGGCAATTTCGCCTGCATTTTCTCGACCTCGGAAGAGTATGAGACCGCGCTGATCGATGAACGGCGCGCGCAGGGCCGCTATCACCGGCGGCGAAACCCATGGCCGATCCTCATGCTCCTCGGCTGTGCGATGATGCTCGCGGGAACCGTGCTGCTGATGAGCTGAATGAAACGAATGGCAACGGAAGCGGGGGCGTCGAAAGGCGCCTTTTTCTTTTGTGCCAGCTGGGCTAGAGACGGACGACTTCAACAACGAGGCCGCTCCCCATGATCACCGAAATCGCCCAAATCGACGTCAAGCCCGGTACGGAGAAGGATTTCGAGGCCGCGGTCGCCAAGGCGCGCCCGCTGTTCCTGCGCGCCAGGGGTGGCAGGGGCATCGAGCTGCACAAGTCGATCGAGAAGCCCTCGCGTTACCGGCTGATGGCAAAATGGGATACGCTGGAAAACCACACCGTCGATTTCCGAGGCTCTGAAGACTTCCAGGCCTGGCGCGGTCTGGTCGGGCAGTATTTTGCGGCACCCCCCGAGGTCGAGCACACAGTAACGGTACTGACCTCGGACTGAAGGACACGGCCGGGCATCACGCATCAGGCCGCCACCGTTACTGTCGCGGCTTCGTCCGCCTTGAAGTGATCGATCAGGACCTTCACGACCGCCATCAGGGGCAGGGCAAGCGATATGCCCCAGATGCCGAACACGACACCAAGCAGGATCTGGAAGGCGAATAACGTGGCGGGCGGAATATCGAGCGCCTGACGCTGTACCATGGGCGTCACGATGTAGCTTTCCATCGCATGAACGCCGAGGAAGAGCACGGAGGCGCTTGCCGCGGCGATCCATCCCGAGGCCAGGCTCGCAAGCACGACAATCAGCCCGCCGATGAGTGCGCCAATGGTCGGGATGAAGGCAAGCAGGCCTGCCTGGATACCCAAAATGAAGGAACTTTCGATGCCGATGATCGCAAGTCCGATCCAGGTCACAATGAACACCGCGGCCATCGTGATCATCTGAGCAATGAGCCAGCGCTCCAGTGTTTCACCGATCCGATCGACGATGGCCGCCGCTTGGGCGCGATGCCGGGCGGGTGCCATATACAGCAGTCCGTTCCGGTAGACGGCTGGTTGTGCTGCGAACGCCAACCCAAGAAACAGCACGATGAAGAAATTTCCAACCGCGCTTACGGTGCCCAGAAGCAGTTTGAAAGTCTGGCTGACGATTGCTCCTCCGCTGGAAGCAAGCGCGCCCGCACTGGGAAGGTTGTGCGTGGGACCCGGTGTTGCCGATGCGCCCGCCGCAGCGTTCGCGTTCGAGGGATTGGCGAGGTCGAAATAGCTGGTATCTATTCCGTTCCGGTCGAGGAATGCCTTGACGTTAACGAGTTGCGATTTGATCGTATTGCTCAGCGCAGCGGCCTGCTGGGCGATGGTGGCGCCGCCGAGGAAAACCACCCCGGAGAGGAGGCCGGCGAGCACGAGACACACGATGGTCAGCCGCAGAGCATGCGGCAGCCTGACGACGCGGCCGAGCCTGTTGGTCATCGCGTTGAGCGCGACACCCAGCAGAATGCCGGCAAAGATCAGAAAAAGGGTCGACGCGAAATACCACGTGAACGCCACGAGCGTTGCGAATATCACGACGCCGATGCCGCCGACGGATATGGCCCAGGCCAGATCGTTGCGATTTAAGAGAGGTTTGTCGGCCGAGCCTGCCACGTCAAATCCTTTCAAAGGGGGTCCAATTGCACTCTTTCATCCAAACGCGCCCCGGATCAAGCGGGGTGCCCCTGGAGGGCTGAACTTTGGACCACGTACGTGACGCAGATCAGCGTGGCGGAAGAGGAGGCCGTAAGATATTGATCCGCCGCCGGGTGCGATGCATGATCGCAGGGAACACTGGGTAGGACTGGAAGCAAGGTGATGAGGAGGCCGGTTGTCGGCGTGATAGGAAATGCCTATCGCATCGAAAATAGGTTTACGGTGCAGATGGTCGGCGAGCGAAATCTTCGCGCGGTGGCCGAAGTGACGGGTGCCCTGCCGTTGATGTTTGCGGCCTCTCCCGAGATAACCGACATCGGCGCCTTGCTGGATATCGTCGATGGAATATTGCTGACGGGAGCCAGAGCCAACGTTCATCCGAAGCATTTTCGCGCCGAGCCCCATCCAAAGCACGAACCCTATGATTTGCGCCGCGACGAGCTGGCGCTGACCCTGTCGGAGGTCTGCGTCGCCCGTGGCGTGCCGCTGTTTGGCATCTGCCGCGGCCTGCAGGAGATGAACGTGGCTTTCGGCGGTTCGCTGCATCCTGAAATCCGCGAACTGCCCGGCCGCATGAACCACCGGATGCCGCGACTGGAAACTGGTGAAATTCATCCCGATCCGAACGTGATTTTCGCCGACCGGCATGAGGTTCGCCTCGTCCCCGACGGCGCCTTTGCGAAGCTGCTCGGTTGCGAGATGATCCGGGTCAATTCGTTGCATGGACAGGGCATCCTCGAACCCGGCGAACGTGTCGTCGTCGAGGGCGTTGCGGAGGACGGCACCATCGAGGCCATCCGCATTGCCGATGCGCCGGGCTTTGCGCTCGGCGTGCAATGGCACGCGGAATACGATCCGCAGAAGAACCCGATCAACCGCACGCTGTTCCAGGCATTCGGCGATGCGCTTCGCGCACAGATTCGCGCGGAATAAAAAGCACCGGCGCGCCAACGGCGCGCCGGAATTTCCCATGGCCTGAACTCATGCCGCCTTGCTTACCTTCACGCCGCCGCCCTCCAGCAGCATCACCTTGTTCAGAAGCTTCACCAGCGCATAGACCGACCGGATCGCGGGCGCGGGCGTGTTGGTCAATTTGGCCATTTCCAGAATAGATCCAATCAGCGCCTCGGTTTCGAGCGAGCGGCCGGCCTCGACGTCCTGCAGCATCGAGGTCTTGTGCGCGCCGACGGCCTCCGCACCTGCGATGCGCTTCTCGATGCTGACGCGGAACGTGACGCCGAGCTTCTGCGCGATGTCCTGGGCCTCCTGCATCATCGTTGCCGCGAGGTCGCGGGTTTCGGCGAACTGGCAGATGTCTACGAGCGTCGCGTGGGTCAGCGCCGAAATCGGGTTGAAAGAGAGATTACCCCACGCCTTCAACCAGATTTCCGATCGGATATCGGGCAAGACCATCGATCTGAGCCCGGCCTTGACGAAGGTGTCATGCAGTTCCTTGACGCGCTGCGTCTCCTTGCCGTCGAGTTCGCCGATCGGAAAACGATCGCCCTCGACGTGATGAATGACGCCCGGCGCCGTCGCGGCCGCGGCGGGATAGACCACGCAGCCGATGATGCGGTTGGGGTCGATGTGTTTGGTCAGCACGCCGGAGGGATCGAGGCTCTGCAGTCGGTGATTGTCGTACTGGCCGCCAAGTTTCTGGAAGTACCACCACGGCAAGCCATTCTGCACCGTCAGCACGATGGTTTCGGGACCGAGCAGTGAATTGATGTCTCGCACGACCTGATCGAGGAAATGCGCCTTCACGGCGAGCACGACGACGTCCTGCTTGCCGGCCTCGGTCGCCTTGTTGACGGCTTTCATCTTGGCCGTAGAGACCTTGCCGTCGTGCCATTCGAGTTTGAGGCCGTTCTTCTGGATCGCGGCGAGGTGCGCTCCCTGGTCGATCACGGTGACGTCCTCGCCCGCGAGCGCAAATTTGGCGGCCAGCAGACCGCCGATCGCGCCCGCGCCGACGACGCAGATCTTCTTCTGTTTGGGTGGCTCGCCCAGCAGATAGGGACTCGGGAGCACCTGGTCGAATACGTTGCCGAGGCTGCCGACACCCTCGATTACGATGTCGACGCGGTTGTGGGCTTCCCCCATGGTGCCGGCGCCGAGCGAGGTGCCGCAGGCGATGACGTCGCCGGGCATCAGCGTGACGTCTTTGGAGATGGCGGCGACAAGCCTGTGCGGCGGGAAGAACATGTCGGCGACCGGATAGTTCTGCCGTTCCTTGCCGTTGAGAATGGTCTTGACCGAGAGTTTCATCGGGTCGAGGCCGGTCGCGATCACGGGACCGAATACGCCGAAGGTGTCGAAGCTCTTCGAGCGCGCCCATTGCTCGAACGACTTGTCCTTGCGCAGGAGATCGACGGCGGTGACGTCGTTCACGCAGGTGTAACCGAAGATATAATCGCCGGCTTCGGCCTCGGAGATGTTGAAGCACTTCTTTCCGATGACGATGCCAAGCTCGCCCTCATAGATGATTTTTCCGGCATAGGTGGCGGGACGCTGGATCGGCCGGTCGGCGGGCCAGTAGGAGTTAGGTGCCTTCAGGAACCAGAGCGGCTCTTTCGGCTCCTTGAAATCGTTCTTGGCGGCAAGCTGGTGGAAGTTGTTCCAAAGGCAGATCATCTTCTGGGGATCGCAGGGCGTGCGAACCTGGACTTCCGAGAGCTTCAGCCTCTCGCCGGTCGGCTTTGCTCCGGAAAACATATCGCCCGCGTGAACCGCGATGCTGTCATCTTCCAGCGTGCCGAAGCCGGCTTTTCCGTCCTGCTCGAAACGAATCCACTTTGTCATTTGAAAACCTCCCGCTGACGCAAGGGCATCATCGTCATTCATCGCGCGGCCCTTTTGATCATTCTAGTCCCGATCCCGACACCCGCAATCATGCAGTGCATCATTGGCGTGTCAGCACACCCGAATTTGATTTCCAAGATTTCGAAAAGACTTGTGAATTTGAAAAGACATGTGCCGGCGATCTCGCGGCGCTGAGGGCCCGAGTTTTGCGCAAGCTTGATCGCCCATCGAAAACGAGGGCGCAGGGAAAGCCGGATGCCGATAGCACCCGCGGCCTCGTGCGCAAGACAAAAAAGCACACGAGCATAGTCACCACAGGTTCGACCGGATCAGTCCGGCTTTCCCCGCGCGAATGGTTTTAACGGCCTACTTCGTGCTCTCCCTGGTGATCGGGCTTTTTTGCCACCATCATCGGCAGACCGTTCCGCCGATTTAACGCCAGCGTCGAGGCGTCAGGACCACACGACTTAGCCGTCCGCGACAAGCAGCGTTCGTCCGCCGTGCCGTCGCGTCCATCGCATCCCGCACCCAACGTTCGTGACGATCGCGAAGCGCCCCTCTTGAGGAGCGCGGGACGGCGCAAAGGTGAAGTGTGTCGCCATCGGCCGGCAAGCGTGCATGCCTGCGACAAGTTAACACGACGGGCAAATCAGTCGATGCGCCGCTGCGCGTGTCAAGTGCCAACAAACTGCGTCGTCATTGCGAGCTCCAGCCAAGCAGTCCGAGTGGCGAAGCCATAAGACCCCGTGGCTGGTCGCTTTCGCTTCTTGCAATAGCGGACAGGGACAAGCCCAGGTCCATATTCGCCAAAGAAGCCGACTGAACTATGTGCGATTGCCCGGCACTTCGACAATTTTGAATGTGCCCGAGTTTTCGCCGTTAATGGCCGTATCCGCGACATAGCCGACAAGGCCCCCGAAGACGATCGCAGCGTACTGTTCGTTGCGTGGTGAAACCTCGAAGGCATAGTGCTTGCCGGCCTGGGCTTTGAAGTGAATGCTGTAGCGTGCGAGGTCGCACGCGCAGGAGACGGTCAAGGTAACAGGTCCAGGTGGCACACTCCCCGAGAACGTCGCACCACCCTTGTCCAGGCTTGCGATTTTGGTGCCATTGGCTTCGATATCGGCCGCTGCGAGGAACCCGTAATATCCGCTCAGGCGGGTAATGGTGATCCCTGCCTGGCCGCGCGGAACAGGCGCGATGGTGGAGGCGACAGGTGGTGCAGACTGGTCCGTCACGCAGCCGGCGAGCAGGATGGAAATCAACAGAAGAGATGAATGCAGGGCGGGTCTTGAAGAATTGAAAGAAAGCACCTTCGTCAACTCACGCTTGGACCTCACGCAGGATGGCTGATGTAGCCGCGAGTAACGCCTGACCTCACTCACAACCTAAACTTGTATGACTGCGCATGCAACGTAAACATGCTGCTTATGTACACTTTCATTTTCGGTCGAGGGTTTTTGTCCGCGAGACAGACCCGGGGCTTGCCTCACCTTCCGCCACCAAGTGATGATGGCGGTGCGGGCCGTGTCCGCTAACATGGACGTCGAAAACAACAAAAGCGTCCGCGGGAGGAACTTGATGCAGAGACAAAAATGGTCGAGGCGCGAGGTGCTTGGCGCGTCGACGGGGATGGTTGCGGCTGCCCTTTTCGCCGAACCATCGAAAGCTGCCCCGCCGCCGCCTGTGGCCGTGACGCCGGAATTGATCGAGGCCGCGCGCAAGGAAGGCAAGATTTCCTATTACGCGGCGATCGAACTCAACGTGGCCGAACGTTTGGGCAAGATGTTCGAGGCCAAATATCCCGGCATTGAAGTGCGGGTCGAGCGTTCCGGGGCCGAGCGGATTTTCCAGCGCATCGCGCAGGAGCAGGGCAGCGGCATCCATGCCGTGGATGTCGCCAACAGCACCGACACCGCACACTATCTCGACTGGAAAAAGAACGATTGGCTCGCGCCCTATCTGCCCGAGGAGGTCGCGCAGCATTTTCCCCCCGATCAATTCGATCCGCAGGGGCTGTACGCCACGTCCTGCGCCTGGCTGGAAACGATCGGCTACAATACAAACCTGGTCAAAGCCGAGGAGGCCCCGAAGAGCTACGCCGACCTGCTGGATCCGAAATGGCAAGGCAAGATCGTCAAGGGCCATCCGAGCTACAGCGGCGCCATTCTTACGACCACTTTCGTGCTCGTGCGCGAACTGGGCTGGCCGTATCTGGAAAAACTGGCGCAGCAAAAGGTGATGCAGGTGCAATCGGCGGGCGATCCGCCAAAGAAGATCATGCTCGGCGAACGCGCCGTCATGGCCGATGGCAACGACTACAACCTCGTGCTGTTCAAGGATCAGGGCAAGCCGGTCGAAGTCGTGTACCCGGCCGAAGGTTCGCCGCTCATCATCGTCCAGAGCGGGATATTCCGGAATGCGCCAAACCCGAATGCGGCGCGCCTGTTTCAGAGCTTCTTCTTCAGCGCGGAAGCGCAGCAAATGCTGGTCGACGAATTTGCCCATCGCTCGTTCCACGCAAAGGTCAAGCCGCGGGCCGGACAGAAGCCGATGTCGGAGGTGAAGATGCTCAAATCCGATCCGGCGGCGGTGCAGGCGCAAAGCGAGGAGATCAAGGCGCGTTACGCGAAGCTTTTCAGGGTTTGAGAAGGGTGCCTCAGCATAAATGCGCTCACGGAATCAGTCTCTGGTTGTCCGGGATTCTGCCTGATTCCAGGCGCTGGGTATGCCGCTTTGCACCTTCGCTTCGCAGAGAGCGACGCCATGCGAGCGCTAACATGAGAGAGGAGGAAACATGAGTACTCCCACCCGCCGCATTTTCCTCAGGCTTGCACAGGGCGCTCTGACCGCAGTCTCGATCTGGGCTGTGTCTGCGGACGCGCAGGAGCGCGCCGCCGTCACCGTATTCGAGAACGTCCGGATATTTGACGGCACGCATGCATCGCTTTCGGTTCCGTCCAATGTTCTGGTCCGGGGCAACATCATTGAAGAGATATCGACCCGTCCAATCGCGACTGATCGCCGTGCCGACACCCAAATTATAGCGGGCGGTGGCCGGGTGTTGATGCCTGGACTTATCGATATGCATTGGCACGCCATGATGGTCCGCCCGACGCCTGCCCAGCTCTTGTCCAGCGATATCGGCTACAGCACGCTTCTGGCGGGGGCCGAGGCAACCGCTACGCTCATGCGCGGCTTCACAAGCGTTCGGGACATGGGTGGGCCGGTCTTTGCCCTCAAGCGGGCCATCGACGACGAGGTGCTGCCGGGGCCCCGCATCTACCCTTCAGGCGCTGTCATCACGATCAGCGGCGGCCACGGAGATTTCCGTGAGCTCAGCGACCTGCCCAGAACCACCGGCGGGAGGCTGAGCCGTGTCGAGGAGCTGGGGGGAAGTGCTATTGCCGACAGTCCGGATGAGGTCCGAAAGCGGGCGCGTGAACAACTCATGCAGGGAGCGTCACAGATCAAGTTGACGGCCGGCGGCGGCGTCGCCTCACCATTCAGTCCACTGGAGGTCACTACGTTTACGGAAGCCGAATTACGTGCCGCGGTTGAAGTGGCTACGGATTGGGGTACTTACGTCGCCACGCATGCTTACACCTCGGACGCCATTCAGCGCTCGATCGCCGCCGGGGTAAAGGTCATTGAACACGGGCACTTGATGGATGAGGCAACCGCGCGCCTTATGGCCGAGAAGGGCATCTGGCTCAGCACGCAGCCATTCCTTGACCTTGCTGGCGCAAAAGTCCTCCCCGTCGCACAGCAGCAGCAGATGATGCAAGTGGTCAGGGGCACTGACACAGTTTACGGCTATGTGAAGAAATATAGGATCAAGACCGCCTTCGGAACTGACATCCTGTTTTCGCCCGCCTTGGCCGAGCGTCAGGGTCAGGGAATCGTGGATCTGACGCGCTGGTTTACCGCGGCCGAAGCGCTCGCCATGGCGACGTCGGCAAACGGGGAGCTGCTCGCGTTGTCAGGCTTGCGCAACCCCTATCCCGGCAAACTTGGCATCATCGAACGAGGCGCCCTCGCTGATCTTCTGGTCGTGGACGGCAATCCCCTGGAAAACATAAACCTCGTTGCGGACCCATCGAACAAGTTTCTGATCATCATGAAGGATGGCGTCATCTACAAAAATACCATTCCCAAGTGATCGTTCACGCCCCTGGCAATACCTCGCGGGGCGACCGTTCCTGGCTCGTCGTGCCATAGCGCTGCCGCACGCCAAAAATACCTTCGCATTTTCGCGGTTGCGTGTGAGTCGCGATGTTCATAGCTTGTGGAGGGTGTGCAGAGGGCGAGGCGATGGGCACCGACGATTCAAATCCTCGTCAGGTGAGCCGGACTTCGCGGCTGCACTGGTGCTGTCGCGGATGGGAGCGCATTCTTCAATTCGCGCTGACCCTCTGGGTTGTTCGCGTGCCGCTGATCATGACGGCGCTCGGGCTGCTCATTCTCAGTTCCGCGCCGCAGGCGCAGGATTTATTCGTTGAGTTCGCGCACAATCCCTTGCGAATCCCGCTGTTTCTGTTGCTCCTGATATTTGTGTGGGCGATGCCGACCCATTATGCGGCGCGATTGTTGCTCGACACCGATGCGAGATTTCAGGACGTTGTCGCGGCGCAGCAGGCTCTCGGCCAGGCAAATTTCATCGAAGCCGTTGAACGTGTCGTGCCGCGTGCTTTGGGGCTCCTGACCTTTGTGGCCGTGCTGATCGCGATCTGGCGCTCGCATCTCAATCTGCCAATCTTCAGCGATCCGGGCGATCAAGAAGCCGTTGCCGCGACCAATCGGGTGCTCGGGTGGCTGGCAGTTGTCGTTATCCTGGCCGCCTTCGGCTTCCTCATCTACACCATCAAGCGGCCACGCAATGCCGACACTGTCGGGCTGCGCACGCTCAAAAATCTCAATCGTCGGCTAGCCCCCGAGTGGAACAGGATTTCTCCCGGGCTACGGGACCAGGAAAGCCAGGATGCGGAGGCGAGCCGTAACGTCGGCCGGTTTCTGCTTGTGGTTGTTTTTGTCGCCTTTGTGGCGATCTTCCTGTGGGGAGCGGATTTCGCGGCCCGGCTTGCCCCACGATCGATGGCGGTGCCATTCATCCTCGGCGGGTGGTTGCCGTTTCTGTCGTATCTGTCCGGTGCCGGCAGACAGTTGCGCGCGCCCCTCATTGTCGGGCTTTTCGCGTTGACCTCACTGGCGGCGGTCGTACTCGGTGACAATCATTCGGTACGCCTGATTGATGCCAGCAGCACCGCGGGTCGCCCGGTTGACGTGGCTCCATTGCCGCTACAGCAGGCCGTTTCATTATGGATGCGCGAGAACAAGTGTGAGGCGACGCCGGTGAACTGCCCGCGCCCGATTGTGGTCGCCGCAGCCGGAGGCGCGAGCCGCGCCGGGTTTTTCCTGGCAAGCATCATCGGCTACTTCATGCAGGAGGCCTCGACCCACGACCTTGACGCCAACAAGGTCCGGAACCGGCTGTTCGCCATATCCGGGGTCTCCGGAGGCTCGATGGGCGCGGTCATGGTCGCCGCGGCACTCGATGCGAAGGCCGACAGCAATGATCATCCCTGCGTGCAATCAAGTTTCAAGCTCTGGTGGGGTCAACAGATCAACAACTGGCGCGATTGTTTCGAGACCCTGACGAGCGGCGATTTCCTCAGCGCCGATTTCTTCGGGTTCGCGTTCAACGATATGGTCCCATTTTTCTTTCGGGACCGTGCCGCGGTGTTGGAGGATACCTGGGATCATCGGTACCGATCCGCTGTCTTGCGCGCGGACGAATCGATCCTCTCCTGCAAGGGATTGGCTTGCCCGTTTCTCGCCTTGAGACCGCGAGAGGGTCACTGGATTCCGCTACTGGTACTCAATGGTACTTCGGAGGCGACCGGGGGTCGCATCGTTACGACGCCGCTGGCCAAAACCTACGAGCCGGCGTCGAATTGTCCTAGCTTGCTCGACTCAAGCGGCTGCACGCTGTTTGTGGACGCCGACCGTTTTCATGATCTGCTCAGCTACGAGGCTCAGCCGAGCAGTTGGCTTGGAGCCTTCCAGCGTGCGGTATTGAACCGGAATAGAGGGCATGAAGTTCTCAATGACGTCCGACTGGACACCGCCGCGCTCAATTCCGCGCGTTTTCCTCTCATTTCTCCCGCCGGTTCGATCCGGAACCGGAATCAGGTCATCGTGGATCGCATCGTCGATGGCGGATATTTCGAGAATTATGGAGCGTTGAGCGCGAAGGAATTGGCACTGGCGATACACGCTATCCAGCCGGCCCTGGCACCTGTCGTTGTCGTGATCTCAAACGATCCGAATGACCTTCTCAACCAGGATGCCGAAGCCGTCATGCCCGACATCAAGACGAAAGTCAGGGCTCTGCGCGACACCCAGGAAAAGAAGGCGCGGGCGGCGGTCGATGGAGCCGAGCCGCTAACCGATATCGTAACCCCGATCATTACCGCCGCGAACACCCGTACCGCGCACGGCATCCTGGGTGTTGATGAGCTCGGCAGCGCGCTTCGCCAGGCGATGCCGGGCTGCCAATCCTACATGATCCCGGTTCGCGTTTGGCCTCAACCGCTCGAGACGTCGGATAGGCCCCGCGCGGTGTCGATGAGTTGGTGGCTATCCACGCTGGTTCAACGCCACCTGCATCAACAAACCGAGCTGGGAAAAAATCACAATCAAAACGCACCGAGGCTGCAGGAGATCTGGAACGTGATGAAGGCATCGTCGAGTTGCACAACGCCGGTGCGAATTCCACCTTAGCGTCAAATAAAAAGGGGCGCCTTCGGCGCCCCTTTTGTTTCGCTCGGCGGAAAGCCGCCGCCAGCTTTACCCCGAATAATACATCTCGAATTCGACCGGATGAGGGGTCATCTCGAAACGCGCGACCTCGGTCATCTTCAGCTCGAGATAGCTGTCGATGAAGTCGTCATCGAACACGCCGCCGTTCTTGAGGAAGGTGCGGTCCGCGTCGAGACTTTCCAGGGCCTCGCGGAGCGAGCCGCAGACCGTCGGAATGGCCTTCAGCTCTTCCTTTGGCAGATCGTAGAGATCCTTGTCCATGGCCGGACCCGGATCGATCTTGTTCTTGATGCCGTCGAGACCAGCCATCAGCATCGCGGCAAAGCCGAGATAGGGATTGGCGAGCGGATCGGGGAAACGCACCTCGACGCGCTTGGCCTTTGGATTGGAGGTGTAGGGAATGCGGCAGGAAGCCGAACGGTTGCGCGCGGAATAGGCGAGCAGCACCGGCGCTTCGTAGCCGGGAACGAGACGCTTGTAGGAGTTGGTCGCTGGGTTCGTGAAGGCGTTGATCGCCTTCGCATGCTTGATGATGCCGCCGATGTAATGCAGGCAGATCTCCGAGAGGTCGGCGTATTTGTTGCCGGCGAAAACCGGCTTGCCATCCTTCCAGATCGACTGATGGCAGTGCATGCCCGAGCCGTTGTCGCCAAACACCGGCTTCGGCATGAAGGTAGCGGTCTTGCCGTAGATATGGGCGACCTGCTGGATGCAGTATTTGTAGATCTGCATCTGGTCCGCCATCAGCGTCATCGTGTCGAACTTCATGCCGAGTTCGTGCTGCGCGGACGCCACCTCGTGGTGATGCTTCTCGACCTTGACGCCCATTTTGGCCATTGCCCCGAGCATTTCCGAGCGCATGTCCTGCGCCGAGTCCTGCGGGGGAACGGGAAAATATCCGGCCTTGGTGCGAATGCGGTGGCCGAGATTGCCGCCTTCATATTCCGTACTGGAATTGATCGGAAGCTCCGAGGAATCGAGCTTGAATCCGGTGTTGTAGGGTTCGGCCGCGTATTTCACGTCGTCGAAAACGAAGAACTCCGCCTCGGGTCCGAAATAGACGGTGTCGCCGACGCCCATCGACTTGACCATGGCTTCGGCCTTCTTGGCCATGCCGCGGGGGTCGCGGTTGTAGGGCTCGCCGGTAGTGGGCTCCAGCACGTCGCAGGTGATCATCAAGGTGGTTTCTGCGAAGAACGGATCGATCGTGGCCGTCACCGGATCGGGCATCAGGCACATGTCGGATTCGTTGATGGCCTTCCAGCCGGCGATCGACGAGCCGTCGAACATCAATCCCTCGGCGAAAACGTCATCGTCGATCATGCCGACGTCGAACGTGACGTGCTGCCACTTGCCGCGCGGATCGGTAAAGCGCAGGTCGACGTACTTGACGTCGTTGTCCTTGATCGACTTCAGGACGTCTTTGGCGGTCTTCATGAATCCCCCTGTGTGGTTGTTTTGGACAGGCCGCAGGAGCGGCCGGCTAGTGTACCGGTTCTGGCATGCGTATCACATAGCGGTGGGCTCGTTTACGAATGCCAGAACCAAAGGCACACTACAAAACATTGTTTCTAGTGCGGTTTTGGATTTGGCATCCGCTTTAGAGGACCCGCGGCAAATCTGAAGCGAATGTCAAATCCACCGCACTAGCCAATACAATCGGGGGATCATCAACACAATATCGGATATCGGCATCAGCTACGGGAAGGGATCGCTCAAATAGCGTCAAGCCCGGATTCGCCGGTTCTGATGCGAATGGCCTCTTCGATGTTGGACACGAAGATTTTCCCATCGCCGATGCGCCCGGTCTGGGCGGCGCGCCGGATCGCATCGATGGCCCGTTCGACGAGCTCATCGGAAATCACGATCTCGATTTTGACCTTGGGCAGGAAGTCGACGATGTATTCGGCACCCCGATAAAGCTCGGCGTGGCCCTTCTGCCGCCCAAACCCCTTGGCTTCGGTGACGGTAATACCTTGCAGCCCGACTTCCTGGAGTGCTTCTTTGACCTCGTCGAGCTTGAACGGCTTGATGATGGCTTCGATTTTCTTCACGGATCGCCTCCCGGACGCTTTTCAGTTCCAAAACTTCAGCTTGGTTTTCACGCTGCGCAAGGTCCGCGCAGGTGACAGATGGCCGGCCCGGCATTCGGGCGCGCACATCCAGAATTTACCGGTTCAGCACAACGATCCGAAGCCGGCTTCCCCAAAAGCAGGGTCTATGCCAAGTTGTGATGACGGTCGATTTTGAAACATTATCAGGCTTTTAACGGCGATCCGCGGGGGGTAGCTCCAAGGCCGAAGCTTAACGCAGCTGGCGAAATAGGCAAATAGATCAATTGGTATGCAATTGTATTAACTGGAACCTGCGTAGCAGCCAGAAGATGCCTCATGAAGAGGCGATTTTGGCGGGGAATCTGGCATGGAAGTCCTGACTACCGCCGAGATCCTGACTACCGCCGAGATGGAGCGCGCTGATCGGCTTGCCATCGCAGCCGGGACGCCGGGCTTTGCCCTCATGCTCAGTGCGGGCCAGGCCGTGGCCGAGGCGGCCATGGATATCGTCGATGGTGGCCCTATCGTGGTGATCGCGGGTCCCGGGAACAATGGCGGCGACGGCTTTGTCGCGGCGGCAGAACTGGCCGCGCGAGGGCGCGAGGTCTCCGTCATCCTGTTGTGCGAGCGCGAGGCCCTCAAGGGCGACGCAGCCTCGGCGGCGAGGGGATGGAAGTATCCGGTGCTGCCGTTCAATCCCCAGGCGATCGGCAAGCCCGCGCTGATCATCGATGCGCTGTTCGGCGCAGGTCTCGACCGGGCGGTAAAGGACGAGCCGCTGGAAATGATCGAGGCCATCAACGCCAATGGCGCTCCTGTTCTCGCGGTCGACCTGCCCAGCGGCATCAACGGCACCACGGGTGCGGTCATGGGTGCCGCGGTGCGCGCGAGCGAAACCGTCACTTTCTTCCGGCGCAAGCCGGCGCATTTGCTGATGCCGGGCCGGATCTGTTGCGGCCGCGTGCGCGTCGCCGATATCGGCATCGACGAAAGGGTGCTCGCCGAAATTCAGCCGAAGACGTTCGAGAACATCCCCTCGCTGTGGCACCCAACGTTCCCGGTGCCGAAGATCGACGGGCATAAATACGACCGCGGCCACGTCGTCGTCGTGTCCGGGGGCCTTGCGGCGACCGGCGCGGCACGGCTCGCCGCGCGCGGCTCATTGCGTACCGGCGCCGGCCTCGTCACGCTGGCTTCGCCACGCGATGCGCTCGCCGTGAATGCTTCCTCGCTACTGGCGGTGATGGTTCGAGCCGTCGATACGCCAATCGAATTTGGTGAAATGCTCAGCGACAAGCGCTTGAATGCATCGGTGATCGGACCCGGCGCGGGCGTTGGCGAACGCACACGCAACTTCGTCACTACGGCATTGCTCGCCAGGCGAAGACTGGTACTCGATGCGGATGCGCTGACGAGCTTTGCCGACGCTCCCGACCGGCTGTTTGAAGCCATCAAGGCCTTGCCTGAACCGCAGGTCGTGTTGACGCCCCATGAGGGCGAGTTTCCGCGGCTCTTTAGCGACATCAGCAACAAGCATCCGTTTCGTTCGAAGCTGGAGCGGGTGAGGGCGGCGGCCGAGCGCAGCGGCGCCGTCGTCCTGCTCAAGGGCCCGGATACGGTTATCGCTTCGCCTGACGGTCGCGCGACCATCACCGCCAATGCGCCACCCTGGCTCGCGACTGCGGGCGCCGGCGACGTGCTGTCCGGAATGATATCTGGCCTCCTGGCGCAGGGCGTTCCGGCCTTCGAGGCCGCCTCGATGGGCGCCTGGATGCATGGCGAGGCCGCAAGCGAGGCGGGGCCCGGTCTGATCGCAGAGGATTTGCCGGAGACATTGCCCGCGGTGATGCGGCGTCTCTACGACGAGTTCGGCATCGATTACTGACGCCTTTCAGGAACGTTTCCTCATTCGATGCTGTACCACTTCACGAGCCGCGGCGCTGCCCAGTCGGCGGCGACGGATTCGATAAGCCAGCGCCCCGCAAATTGAGCGGCAAAGGCGATGCGCTGGGTCTGTCCGGCGTCGACGGCGAGCGTGTCAAGCCAGAACGGCTTCCAGCCGTCGTCGAGCCGGTCCAGCAGCCTGAAAGGATGGCCGTGGAGGTGGAATGTGACCGTGCTCTCGGCACGGTTGCTCAGCGCCAGCACGACGGTGCGGCCGGCCTTGGCACGGAAGGCAGGCGGGATTGTCGCGACCAGCCTGGCGGGGGCGACCCAGTCGGCCTGTGATCCCCCCAGTGTCAGATCGAACCGCAATGCGTTTTTCAGTTCGACCCGCGTCTGCAGGTCATTGGGCGGCAAGGCGGCCGCAGGCGGCAGCGCCGCAGCGCGGATGGGAGGATCATTCGAGGTGATCAAGCGCGCGATCGGGCGGGCCTCCTTGCCGTCGTGGAGCAGGATGGCAGAAGCCGAGCCCGGCGGAGCCGTGACGTCGACGAAGGCATCCACACGACCGCCCGGTGCCATCCGGAACGCGCCGTTTCGCGCCGGAAACGGTTCTGCCGGCCGACTGTCGAGAGCCATCACCCGCACATCCTGACCCTCGAGTTTGACGGCAATGACAGCCCGCTGGCAGCCATTGATAAAGCGAAACCTCAGGCGCTCGTTGAGGCGCGCCGTGAAATCGAGCGAATTCCGGCCGTTCACGGTATAGATGGGCTGCGTGCCTTGAGGGTCGTTGCCCGGTGCGATCGCCGTGCCGTCCGGGCGCAGCCGCCAATCCTCGATCAAGAACAACTCGTCCCGATCGACGGAGATCGTCTCGCTTTCCGCAATCACCAGCGGCAGCGGTCGGGACGGCAGCCCCGCGCCATCCCCCAGGAGGCGGACGTCGCACATGAAGGTGCCGCCATAGCGCAGCGGAATTCCAAAGGTTTCCCGGCCGTTTGGGGCTACGGCCGCCTGGGAGAGCAATGGCTCGGCGGCCTTCGCGCCCGATATCCCCCACCAATTCAGGACAGCTGGAACGGGCAGGCCGTTTTCGAACGTGATCTCCTGCTGGTCGGTAGGCGCGAGCCGCAGATTTGCGGCCTCAAAGGCCCAGACGGGCGTGTCGGGTCCGCCCTGACGAAGGGCGATGGTATCGGCCCTGGGCCTGAGCACCGCCGCCGCCGCCGGCCGCGCCAGGGCAGGTGCGGTGGGAAGCGCAGATGCAATGGCTGCGGCGCCCAACCCCGCCATCAATTCACGCCGGTCGGTCAGGTGAATCCGGTTTGACATGCCGCCAATCCGGACCATTTTACATTGAACAAGTCCAGTGGAGTGGATTTTGATATTCGCTCCACCGGTCGAAGGGCCTGCTTCCGGACGGGGTCAAAAGAGGCCATTTTTTTGCTGCGAAGGCTTGTTTTTTGCTGCGAAGCCCTGGGCTCATGATATAAGCCCGCCGCCCGCGGCATCGCGGCCGGAAATGATCATGATGCTATCCTGGCGGGCGTGGCGGAACTGGTAGACGCGCTGGATTTAGGTTCCAGTGACGAAAGTTGTGGGGGTTCGAGTCCCTCCGCCCGCACCAAGCGCCCACAGCGTTTGCGCATGACGAATGCTGACGGATCCGCCGTCCGAAGGGTTTTCCCGACGGATCGGATCTGTTGAATCACCGGCGCAGGCAGACAAGCCGCGCGCCACAACATTGTAGATGTCCGGTGTTCGCGCCGGATTTAGCGGAAGAAGATTGACGCCATGCAGGTGAAGGAAACGGTCGCTGACGGATTGAAGCATGAATTCCAGATCAGCGTTTCAGCAGCGGATCTCGATGCCAAGGCGGACGCTCGCCTGGTAGAGCTCAAGGACAAGGTCCGTCTCAACGGCTTTCGTCCGGGGAAGGTGCCCGTCAGTCACCTGAAAAAGGTCTATGGCCGTTCGGTGATGGCCGAGACCATCGACCAGACCATCCGCGACACCAACGCGCAGATCTTCACCGAGCGCGGTTTCCGCCTGGCGACGCAGCCAAAGGTCACGATGCCGACGGAGCAAAAGGCGGTTGACGACGTCCTGGCCGGCAAAACCGATCTCACCTACACGGTCGCGATCGAGATCGTGCCCGTCATCCAGCTGGCCGACTTCAAGACCTTTACGGTCGAAAAGCCGGTCGCCGACGTAACCGATGCCGAAGTCGACGACGCGATCAAGCGTATCGCCGATCAAAACCGCAGCTTCGCCCCGAAGGGGGAAGGCGCCAAGGCGGAAACAGGCGACCGGGTCACCGTCTCGTTCAAGGGCACCATTGACGGCACGCCGTTCGAGGGCGGAACCGGGGAAAACATTCCGGTGACGATCGGCTCGAACACGTTCATTCCGGGCTTTGAGGACCAGTTGATCGGCATCGCCGCGGGCGAAACCCGCAATCTGAAGGTTTCATTCCCGAAGAACTACGGCAACGCGACGCTGGCCGGCCAGCCTGCCGAGTTCGAGACCACCGCATCCCTGATCGAAGCGCCGCAGGAAATCGCCATCAATGACGAGTTTGCCAAGACGCTGGGTCTGGAATTGCTCGACAAGCTCAAGGAAGCCGCTCGCGATCGGCTGGCAGCCGAGTTCGCAGGGGCGACCCGACAGCGCGTCAAGCGCAGCCTGCTCGATCGTCTTGACGAGACCCATCGTTTCGAGGCTCCGCCGTCTCTCGTCGACGAGGAGTTCAGGCTGATGTGGGATTCGATCAAGGCCGAGATGGAATCCGGCGGCAAGACCTTTGCCGATGAGGGCACGACGGAAGAGGCCGCGCGGGAAGAATATCGCAAGATCGCCGATCGTCGCGTCCGGCTCGGTCTCGTGCTGTCGGAGATCGGCGATAAGAACAAGATCACGGTCACCGACGATGAAGTCAGTCGCGCGGTCATCGAACGCGCTCGCCAGATGCCCGGGCGCGAGAAGGAAGTCTGGGATTTCTACCGCAACAATCCCAACGCGCTCGCCCAGCTTCGCGCACCGATCTATGAGGACAAGGTAGTCGATTTCATTCTTGAACTTGCCACCGTGACCGAAAAGAAGGTGTCGCGCGAGGATCTTTACAAGGACGAAGAAACGGAGAAGAGCGCGGCCTGAGGGCCTTAAGGATGCATCAGCTGGCTGTTAACGTTGAAAGGCAAAAGGGGCTCCACGTGGCCGTCGCCTGCTATGCCCACGCGTCAGAATCAGCTTCAACTGCCATGAAGTCGGCTGAGGATTTCACCCGGTCTTGTGGCCGGGTCGAGCAGGCCTTGTGGCCGGAAAACCGGGCCCTATCTGTTAGGCCGCCTTCCAAGTGCTGCGCTGTGGGGCGTTCGTCCGCGTCGATGAATTCCCCGGCCTTTTTCGATCCTGCCGACCGATTTTGTCGGCCAATGTACCTGCCAACCTTTGGGTGACTAATGCGCGATCCGGTGGAAACCTACATGAACCTGGTGCCGATGGTGGTCGAACAGACCAACCGCGGTGAGCGGGCCTACGACATTTTCTCGCGCCTGTTGAAGGAGCGGATCATCTTCGTGACCGGACCGGTCGAGGACGGCATGTCGACCCTGGTCGTCGCCCAGCTTCTGTTTCTCGAAGCCGAGAATCCGAAGAAGGAAATCTCCATGTACATCAATTCGCCGGGCGGCGTCGTGACCTCGGGGCTTGCGATCTACGATACGATGCAATTCATCCGCCCGCCGGTCTCGACCTTGTGCACGGGTCAGGCCGCCTCGATGGGCTCCCTGCTCCTGGCTGCCGGACACAAGGATATGCGCTTCTCGCTGCCGAATTCGCGCATCATGGTGCATCAGCCCTCGGGTGGCTTCCAGGGCCAGGCCACCGACATCATGCTCCATGCGCAGGAAATCCTGAACCTCAAGAAGCGGCTTAACGAGATCTACGTCAAGCACACCGGCCAGACCTACAAGGCGATCGAGGATGCGCTGGAGCGTGACAAATTCCTCACCGCGGAGCTGGCGCGCGACTTCGGAATCGTCGACAAGGTCATCGACAAGCGTCCCGAGGAACCGGCGGCGATGAAGACCGCCTGAGGGAGGCGTTCCAGCCACAGGTTGAATAGTCCCCGGTCATCGCTTTCTGCGGGAAGTCCGGCCGTTAAGGCTGCTTTTTTACCTCCGTTGGCCCGAAAGTTCCGCTTTCGTGCCGGTGGGGCGTGGCAATCGCGCAACGCCTGGCCGATTTTGACAGGTTCTCCCCGGGAAAAACCGCAAATCACGGTATTGTCACGTAAATCCTTTGGCCGGCCGATTAGCGAATTCTTGATAGTCGGGTGCGAGCATGGTTGGCTAGGTGAATGGGATATGAAGGCTTTGAGGATTCGAGTTTCCGGCGCTTCGTGTGGCGTCCAGAACGTAGGGTCTTCATTGGTACGAATTTTGCTCTATGTACAAACTGTGCCGGTCATTCCCGGAATAGGGCGAACAGACGTACGGGATCGAACGGCAGACGGAGATTTGAATGAGTAAGGTTGGCACCAGCGACTCCAAGAACACGCTGTATTGCTCCTTCTGCGGCAAGAGCCAGCACGAAGTTCGCAAGCTGATCGCCGGTCCAACGGTTTTCATCTGCGATGAATGCGTCGAACTCTGCATGGACATCATCCGCGAGGAGAACAAGTCTTCGCTCGTGAAGTCCCGTGACGGCATTCCCACGCCCAAGGAAATCTGCAAGGTCCTCGACGACTACGTGATCGGCCAGAGCCACGCCAAGAAGGTGCTCTCGGTCGCCGTCCACAATCATTACAAGCGGCTCAATCATCAGACCAAGCACAACGACGTCGAGCTGGCCAAGTCCAATATCCTGCTGATCGGACCGACCGGATCGGGCAAGACGCTGCTGGCCCAGACGCTGGCGCGAATTCTCGACGTGCCGTTCACGATGGCGGACGCGACGACGCTGACCGAGGCAGGTTATGTCGGTGAAGACGTCGAGAACATCATTTTGAAGCTCCTGCAATCGGCCGACTACAATGTCGAACGCGCCCAGCGCGGCATCGTCTACATCGATGAAATCGACAAGATCAGCCGCAAGTCCGACAATCCCTCGATCACCCGAGACGTTTCGGGTGAGGGCGTGCAGCAGGCGCTGTTGAAGATCATGGAAGGCACGGTGGCTTCGGTTCCACCGCAGGGCGGCCGCAAGCATCCGCAGCAGGAATTCCTGCAGGTTGACACGACGAACATCCTGTTCATCTGCGGCGGCGCATTCTCGGGACTGGAAAAGATCATTTCGGCGCGCGGGCGCTCGACCTCGATCGGTTTTGCCGCACAGGTGCTGGCGCCCGAAGACCGCCGCACCGGTGAAATCTTCCGCCATGTCGAGCCGGAGGATCTCCTGAAATACGGCTTGATCCCTGAATTCGTGGGCCGCTTGCCGGTCGTGGCGACGCTGGAAGATCTCGACGAGGCTTCGCTGAAGAAGATTCTCACCGATCCGAAGAATGCGCTGGTCAAGCAGTATCAGCGGCTGTTCGAGATGGAGAATATCGAGCTCACCTTCGCAGACGAGGCGCTCGGCGCGGTCGCCCGCAAGGCGATCGAGCGCAAGACGGGCGCGCGGGGCTTGCGTTCGATTCTCGAAAGCATCCTGCTCGAGACGATGTTCGATCTTCCAGGCCTGGAAGGTGTCGAAGAGGTCGTGATTTCGCGTGAAGTGGTGGAGGGCACCGCTCGTCCGCTCTACATCTACGCCGATCGCTCGGATCGCGCCGTCGAAAGCAGCGCCAGCGCCTGATTGTTTCAGCCGCAGGCGTCTTGCCCGTCCGGTGGTTCCGGCTGCCGAACCCTTTTCGGCGGCCGCACCTGCTCAGTTTTTTCCGGCGCCTGGCCGAATTTGGCCGTCATTCTTCAACGACTTAACTCATGCGTGGTCGATAGCCACCTAATGCTACCTGCAGCGAAAATGCGAGCGTCAAATTCGCTGCGACAACGATCCGGGAGAGCGAGGCGTAAGCGGCTATTCGATCCCGGAAACATCCTGGCACCTTGTGGCGGTTGCGCACGGAGCGGACTGCGTGCAAGGGGGCACAACAAAAGGAAAAGGCCATGACCACCCCGAAACCCCGGCCATCTATCGTTCACGGCGAAAGCCATTCCTATCCCGTGCTTCCGCTGCGCGATATCGTCGTTTTCCCGCACATGATCGTGCCGCTTTTCGTCGGTCGCGAGAAATCGATCCGCGCGCTCGAAGAAGTGATGAAGAATGATGCCTTGATCATGCTGGCGACGCAGAAGAATGCGTCGGACGATGACCCCACGCCGGAATCGATCTATGAAACCGGCACGCTCGCCAGCGTGCTTCAGCTTTTGAAATTGCCCGACGGCACCGTGAAGGTGCTGGTCGAAGGACTCGAGCGCGCGCACGTCCAGAAATATACCGGCCGAACCGATTTTTATGAAGCCACGGCGGTCGCGCTGGCCGACACCGATGCGACCTCCGTCGAGGCCGAGGCTCTCGCCCGCTCGGTCGTGTCTGACTTCGAAAGCTATGTGAAGCTCAACAAGAAGATCTCCGCCGAAGTCGTCGGCGTTGTGCAGGCGATCACCGATTTCGCCAAGCTCGGCGACACGGTTGCCTCCCATCTTGCCGTCAAGATCGCGGACCGCCAGGCGATCCTGGAGACGCTTTCCGTCACTGCACGTCTTGAGAAGGTGCTGGGCCTGATGGAGAGCGAGATTTCGGTCTTGCAGGTCGAGAAGCGCATCCGCTCGCGCGTCAAGCGCCAGATGGAGAAGACACAGCGCGAATATTACCTGAACGAGCAGATGAAGGCGATCCAGAAGGAGCTCGGCGACGACGAAGGCCGCGACGAGCTCGCCGACCTGGAAGAGAAGATTTCCAAGACCAAGCTTTCCAAGGAAGCGCGGGAGAAGGCGCAGCACGAGCTGAAGAAGCTGCGCCAGATGTCGCCGATGTCCGCGGAAGCGACCGTCGTGCGAAATTATCTCGACTGGCTGCTCTCGATCCCCTGGAACAAGAAGTCCAAGGTCAAGAAGGATCTGGTTGCGGCCCAGGCCGTGCTCGACAACGATCATTACGGGCTCGAGAAGGTCAAGGACCGCATCGTCGAATACCTCGCGGTGCAGTCGCGCGCCAACAAGCTGACCGGCCCGATCCTGTGCCTGGTCGGTCCTCCCGGCGTCGGCAAGACCTCGCTCGGCAAGTCGATCGCGAAGGCGACGGGACGCGAATTCGTTCGCGTGTCGCTGGGCGGCGTGCGCGATGAAGCGGAAATCCGCGGTCACCGCCGCACCTATATCGGCTCGATGCCGGGCAAGGTCATCCAGTCGATGCGGAAGGCGAAGACCTCCAATCCGCTGTTCCTGCTGGATGAGATCGACAAGATGGGCTCCGACTTCCGCGGCGATCCCTCATCGGCGCTGCTGGAGGTCCTCGACCCCGAGCAGAACTCGACCTTCAACGACCACTACCTCGAGGTCGATTACGATCTTTCCAACGTGATGTTCATCACGACCGCGAATACGCTGAATATTCCGGGACCGCTGATGGACCGCATGGAGATCATCCGGATCGCGGGCTACACGGAGAACGAGAAGGTCGAGATCGCGCGCAAGCACCTGATCCCGAACGCGCTCTCCAAGCACGGCCTCGATTCCAAGGAATGGTCGATCGACGACGACGCATTGTTGTTGATGATCCGCCGCTACACCCGTGAGGCGGGCGTGCGCAATCTGGAGCGTGAGCTTTCGACACTCGCCCGCAAGGCGGTGAAGGACCTCATGATTTCGAAGAAGAAGTCGGTCAAGATCACCGAGAAGTCGCTCGAGGAATATCTCGGTGTGCCGAAGTTCCGTTACGGCGAGATCGAGACCGACGATCAGGTCGGCATCGTCACGGGCCTTGCGTGGACCGACGTCGGCGGCGAACTGCTCACGATCGAAGGCGTCATGATGCCTGGCAAGGGCAAGATGACCGTCACGGGCAATTTGCGCGACGTGATGAAGGAGTCGATTTCGGCGGCGGCCTCGTTCGTTCGTTCGCGCGCCGTCGGCTTTGGCATCGAGCCGCCTCTGTTCGACAGGCGGGACATCCACGTCCACGTGCCCGAGGGGGCGACCCCGAAGGACGGACCTTCGGCGGGCGTCGCCATGGCAACCGCGATCATTTCCGTCATGACCGGAATTCCGGTCCGGCACGATGTCGCCATGACCGGCGAGATTACGCTGCGCGGAAGGGTTCTGCCGATCGGTGGATTGAAGGAGAAGCTTCTCGCGGCCGCGCGCGGCGGGATCAAGACCGTGCTGATACCGGAAGACAACGCCAAGGATCTCACGGAGATTTCCGATGCGATCAAGGGCGGGATGAACATCATCCCCGTGGCGCGGCTCGACGAAGTCGTTTCCAGGGCGCTGGTGCGGCCTCCGGTGCCGATCGTCTGGGAGGAGGACACCACCAAGGTGCCAGTCACCCCGGATGCCGGCGATGAGGCGGCTGGCGGTCTGACGGCGCACTGAACCCAGACGGTCACAAGAACGTTGGAGCGGCGCCTGCGGGCGCCGTTTCTTTTTGAAACTAGCAGGGCGCCGCGCCCTCGTCGGACCTTGCCCGACACGGCCTGCAAGGTTAAACACGGGGCGAGGGCGGCTAGCTCAGCTGGTTAGAGCATCTCGTT
>CAWFZL010000013.1:0-24795 GCA_963820275.1 uncultured Alphaproteobacteria bacterium | reverse complement strand
GTTTTGCAGACCGCTGCGTAACCACTCCGCCACGTGGCCCCAATTGGAAAAATACGCGGAAAATCAACAGGCAGACAGAATTTTCTTCATTCCCTTCTGACCCGCCACAAGGCAGGAAACGCACGCAAACAGCGGTAAAACTCCCCGGGGGTTTGCCCTGCCGTGACGGCGGCGCCGGCCGGCAGCGAGGCATTATATTGCCGCGTGCAGCGGGTCAATCCCGCAAACCCCCTCCGTCGCCGGCTCGTTAAAACTTTCTCTCGTTTGCCGCGGCCGCCGGTGTTCCGTATAGGAACCATCCACATGCGTCGGAGTTGAGCGACGGGCCACACAAGTACCCCTGCAGGTGGGCCGCCCCCGCCTGCACCCCGTGGCCGGCACGGCCCCGCCTTCGCGCGCCAGTCGAAGCGGGGCCGTGCGTCAAAAACCGAGGCAAGACCAGATGGCCGGAGTCATCTTCATTTGCCCGATGACCGACTTGAGCGTCCGGCATTGGCTGGATGACGACGAGAATATTGACGAGAACGAGTATGAGGTCGTTGCGTGTCCAGCTTGCGCCAAGGTCCACCTGATCAACCGCAAGACTGGCAAGCCGTTAGCCAAGAGGGACAATCAAACGAGCAGGGCAAACTGAACCAGGCGAGAGCCGCGGCCGTGCACCGAATGATGCCGAGGCCCACGGGGGCGGCGCATCCAGACTAGTTCCTTTGCCCCTCCGGAATGACGCAAGAGGGCCAACATCGGCCGGCCAAGCTCTCGACATCCCTCCTCGAAAGCCTCCTTGCCATGGGGGGACAACTCCTTTGGCCCCGGTGCGACGCAGGCCGGGGCCATTTTTTGTGCCCACATTCCCCGAACACCGCGAATTTCGGGGCGCGTCTTCAAATCCTTCCAGTTCACGCGACTACGGCACAAGGCCCGGCGGCGACCGCCTATTTCAATTGGAAGCAAAACAGGCGTTGTAGCGCTTGCGCCAGACGTAGGGATAGTAACATGGGGGACGGGGCCGAGCCCCGGCAGGGCATTCGTTCCATACGGCCGCGCCAGTACCCCAGCCATCCACGACGCACGCGCCGCTCATGGTGCTGTGGCAGCCGGGGCCGCATCCACCTGCGGCGTTAGCCGTGCCCAGGGAAGCGAGAGTTAGTATTCCAATCGCAAACATCCTCATGAATTTTCTCCACTCCTGTTCTGTAACAGAGCCGTGCAGTACGACGAGAGTTGGGCGGGCCGAGGTCAATACGCTGGCAAGTTTATTCGACTTACCGGTCGAGTTGCTATTGGGCGCGCCTGCGACGGCGATGGTACCGCCTCGGCTGCGGTTTCGGAACGAGTTCGGCGTGCTCCCCCTGGATTTCGCGGTATTTCGCCAGCAAGCGCTCGAAACTGGCATGCAGCGTCGCGGCAATGTCAGGCCGCCTTTCGAGTGTGGAGAGTAGCAGCGCGGCCGCCTCGATGGTGGACAGGCCATCGCGGCGCGGCTCGCGGCGCAGCTTCCCATATCGCGAAGGTCTCGACGGCCCAAGGATCACCCGCTGGCATCTGAGCATCCATGGATTTCGCCACCATAACGCCTTGGCCTGGCTCCAGGTACCATCGAGAAGGACGATGCCTTCGATATTCTTCAGAACACCTTCCTGGTCATCCTCCATCTCGCCCTTGCGGTTGATGGCCACGATATCGTTCGTAGTGGGAAGATCGGCTACTTTTGCCGACCCCAGATAGAGAACCGCCCAGCGCGAGGAATTGGCCACCGGTCGCCCCAGCGCTTTGGTCAGGCTTGGCCATGACAACCCGATCTTCAAGACGGCATTTGAGAAATGCATCGCGGTGAGCCGCGCGGTGCCCAGCGCCCTGTCCTGCTCCTGCGGATGCTGCAGGATCAACACCGAGATGCGGTTTTGGATAGGCGTAATCCCGTCGCACACGCACAAGGGCATCGGTTTGTGGCAACGCGGACAATCCGGTATCGCCTCTATCCCACCGGCGTCGGCCGCGGATTGTTTCGACATCGCACCGCTATACGCGGCTCAGCGATATGCTTCAACAACCCCGAAGCCCCGCCTTTCGCCGCCGACATCCGCTGGGAGGGCGCCGCGGCCTTGGCTCGCCGAGGGGCTGCGGGTGATGCCGCGTCAGAGAACCACCGTGAATAGCGGCTTGGCTAGACAGGGAACCGACGATTATACTTTCCTGCTATCGTCTGCCCGCAACGGAAGGTGAAGCGAGGGCGATCGACCATGCCCGAGGTGATTCCAGTCACGCTGGAAACAGTCGACGAACTGTTGCCGGAATTGCCCCGCATGGCGCGGTTGGCACTCGGCTTCGGCTCAAGGCTGCGCTACGGCTGTCTCGACGTCACGCTGCCGGACGGCCGCACCGTCAGGCTCGGTGACAACGGGCCGGGGCCTGCCGCCATCATGAAAGTCTTCAAATACAGCTTCGCGTCCCGGCTGCTCCGCAGCGGGGATATCGGCATCGCCGAGGCCTATTTGCGAGGCGAATGGGACACGCCTGACCTCGTTCAATTCCTCTATCTGTTCTGCGTCAATCAGGATTGGATGAAGACGATGGAAATCGGCAAGCCGCTGGTACGCACGTTTCAGATCGTCAGGCACTGGTTCAACCGCAACACCAGGCGACAGGCCAGACGAAACATCTACCGGCACTACGACATCGGCAACACCTTCTATTCGGCCTGGCTCGATTCCAGCATGACCTATTCCTCGGCACTGTTCGAGGACGGCACGGCAGATTTGGCCGCGGCCCAAACCAACAAATATCGAAGGCTTGCCGAGGCGATCGATCTCCGGCCTGGCCAGAGGCTCCTGGAGATCGGCTGCGGCTGGGGCGGCTTCGCCGAATATGCAGCGAAGACCTTTGGCGCGAAGGTCGTGGGATTGACCATCAGCAGGGAACAACGCGACTTTGCGCAAGCCCGAATCCAGGCTGCGGGTCTTGGTGACCATATCGAGATCCGGCTCAAGGATTACCGCGACGAACGCGACGCCTACGATCGAATTGTTTCGATTGAAATGATTGAGGCGGTAGGCGAGCAGTTCTGGCCCAGCTTTTTTTCACAACTGCGCGACCGCCTCCTGCCCGGCGGCCTCGCCGGCGTCCAGGCCATCACCATTCAGGATCGCCTGTTCCAGACCTACAGACGCGAAGTCGATTTTATTCAGCGTTATGTTTTTCCCGGCGGGATGTTGCCCTCACCTCAGATACTCAAATCGCTCGGCGAGCGGTTCGGAGTCCCTGTCATAGGTGAGCGGATTTTTGGGGAAGATTATGCCAAGACCCTCGCGAGCTGGCGAAATAACTTCCGCGCCGCATGGCCGAGCCTGACCCCGCTCGGGTTCGACGATCGGTTCCGTCGGCTGTGGGAGTATTACCTAGCCTATTGCGAAGCCGGATTTCTGTCGGGGAATATCGACGTCCGCCAGGTGGTTTTTGCGAAATCCCACTAGGTCGCAACGCACAAAACGCACTATACGACGAAAGAACCGTTTGCACTTTGGTGACCCGCGAGCGCCATCCGCGCGAGAGAACTGGTCTTTGCGCAGAAACCATCCGCCCTTATCTGAATTGAAGCGATCTGGCGCAAAACCGGCTTCCACTTTTGCTGACCGCGCCCGCGCATGACCCGTCAAAGTGTGAGCGGTTTGGCCTCGCGACAAAGGCCAAGGCCTTTGCGCGGTGGTCATGCGCCCTTATTTAAAATTAGAGCGCGGTCGGACGCAAAACCGGCTTCCACTTTTGCTGACCGCGCTCTAGGGTCGGGGACCATTGCCGTAATTTGCGGCAGACTGACAAGATTTGTGCACATGTATATCTTTCGTGACGTCGTCGAAGCGATCGGGAATACCCCGCTCATCAAGCTGAAGCGGGCATCGGAGCTGACCGGCTGCACGATCCTTGGCAAGGCTGAGTTCATGAATCCTGGTCAGTCCGTCAAGGATCGCGCCGGCAAGTGGATGATCCTCGAAGCCGAGAAGCGGGGAGAACTCCAGCCGGGCGGACTGGTGGTGGAAGCAACGGCGGGCAATACCGGAATTGGCCTCGCAGTCGTGGCGAACGCGCGCGGTTACCGGACACTGATCGTCATTCCGGAAACCCAGAGCCAGGAAAAGAAGGACATGCTCCGCCTTTACGGCGCGGAGCTGGTCGAAGTGCCGGCGCTACCCTATGCCAATGCGAACAACTATCAGCACATCGGAAGGCGCCTGGCCGATCGGCTGCGCAAGGGCGAGCCGAATGGCGTATTGTTTGCCGATCAGTGGAACAATCTGGACAACTCGAAAGCGCATTATGAGTCGACCGGTCCGGAAATCTGGCGGCAGACCGACGGCAAGATCGACGGATTCATCTGCTCGGTCGGATCGGGTGGAACGCTCGCAGGCACCGGTGTGTTCCTGAAGGAACGGAACAAGGACATCGTGATCGGTTGCGCCGATCCGCGCGGGGCTGCGATGTACGAACTTTTCAAGCATGGCGAAGCCAGGGCGACGCCGGGCGGCTCGATCACCGAAGGAATAGGCCTTGGCCGCGTCACGCCCATCATCGAGCAGGCCAGGGTGGATGAGGCCTATCTCATCCCGGATGAGGAAGCAGTCCCGATCATCTACGAGCTTCTCGAACACGAAGGCTTGTGCCTCGGCGGCTCGACCGGCATCAACGTTGCCGGTGCGATCCGGCTCGCAAGGCAACTTGGACCCGGCAAGACCATCGTAACCGTGCTCTGCGATTCCGGAAACCGCTACCAGTCCAAGCTCTTCAATCCGCAATTTATGCGCTCGAAGAACCTGCCGGTTCCGCAATGGCTGGAAAGGCAGAGCAAAATCGAAATACCCTTCGAGAAGGTCTGATGTCGATGCTCCAGCCCGGCGGCTGATGTCACCTGAGAGCTAGCGCAGGATCTGGCTGAGGAAGAGCCTGGTTCTTGCGTGCTGCGGATTGGCAAAGAAATCTGCCGGCGTATTGGCCTCGATGATCTGCCCGGCATCCATGAAGACGACGCGGTCGGCCACCTCCCTCGCAAAACCCATTTCGTGGGTCACCACGAGCATGGTCATGCCTTCATTGGCAAGGTCAACCATGGTGTCCAGCACCTCCTTGACCATTTCGGGATCGAGCGCGGAAGTCGGCTCATCGAACAGCATGACCTTGGGGTTCATACTCAGCGCGCGCGCAATGGCCACCCGCTGCTGCTGACCGCCCGACATCTGACCGGGGTATTTATTGGCCTGATGCGGAATCTTCACCCGGTCCAGATATTTCATCGCGGTTGCTTCCGCGTCCTTTTTCGGAATGTTGCGGACCCAGATCGGCGCGAGCGTGCAGTTCTCGAGCACGGTCAGGTGCGGAAAAAGATTGAAGCTCTGGAAGACCATGCCGACTTCCCGCCGGACTTCGTCGACACGTCGCAGGCTGGGTCCAAGTTCAATTCCGTCGACGACGATCCGGCCTTCCTGAAATTCCTCAAGCGCGTTGATACAGCGGATCAACGTCGATTTTCCCGATCCCGACGGACCGCAGATCACGATGCGCTCACCCTTCGCCACATCCATGTCGATGTCGCGAAGAACATGAAAATCGCCATACCATTTGTTGAGGCCGGCAATGCTGACTATCGAATCTGCGGTCATGGTGTTCACTCAGGTGCGGCGGTGGGCGTTGAGCCTGTTCTCGACGAACAGCGAATAGCGGGACATGCCAAAACAGAAGGTGAAATAGATCATTCCCGTGAAGGCAAAACCCGTAAAAAGCGTGGTCGGCGTCGCCCAGGCTGGATCGCTGAAGGATGCTCGAAGCTGGCCGAGCAAGTCGAAAAGAGCAACAATGGAAACCAGAGAGGTGTCCTTGAACAGCCCGATGAAGCTGTTGACGAGCCCTGGTATGACGTGGCGCAAGGCTTGAGGCATCACGATCAGGGCCGTCGTCTTCCACCAGGATAGCCCGAGCGCGCCGGCGGCTTCTTCCTGCCCGCGAGGTATAGCCTGCAAGCCACCCCGAACGACCTCGGCCTGATAGGCGCCGGCAAACAGCGCGATTCCTATCAGCGCCCGCATCAATCCGTCGACGCTGAAGCCCGTCGGCACGAACAGCGGAAGCATATAGGTCGCGAAAAAAAGCACCGTGATCAGCGGTACGCCGCGCCAGACCTCGATAAAGGCGGTCGAAAAAATCCGGATCAGCGGGATCGTCGAACGGCGGCCGAGCGCGAGCGCAATGCCGACCGGCATCGATGCGACGATACCCGTAACCGCCACCACCAAAGTCACCAGAAGTCCGCCCCAAAGCCGCGTGTCGACCACGGGCAATCCGCCTTTGTCCAGCCCCAGCAGCGCGACAATAGCCGCAAGACCGGCGAACGTCACGAGGCTGCCCGCCAGGGGACGCAAGCCCGCGCGAACGCCGCCGGTCAGCCAAAACGTCAGGATCGACACAATCGCAGCCGTAAGCGCAAGATCGATCCAGACCGGACGGTCCGCCATCTGTATCCGATCGCGCAGCCATGTCAGCGGCGTCAGCAGGTAGCCAAGTAACACGCCGAGGTCAGCGACGATCCATCCGAAAGCCTTCAGCATGGCCCCCGCGATCGCAGCAGATCCGCTTAACGACGCTCCCGCGCGCAACAGGGCGGAGCCGGCCTCGGCGATGCTGCTGGCAAAGCCGGACAAGACGCCGGCGATCCAACTGACACAGAAGCCATCGAGCCCGCCGCCATGGAGCAGGAAAAAGCCGACAGCAGGAAGCGCGAAGAAAAACAGCGCGGCGTTGGTTCCTTTGGCAGGCAGCCGCGGGATCAGCAATGGCAGCAGAAGGATCGCAGCCAGGAAGAATGTCAAGTTCACTCGCCAGCGCTCCGGCTCCGGATAAAAGCCGTAGATGAATTGGCTGAATTTGGCTTCGATGAAGGGCCAACAGGCGCCCACGGAATGTCCCACATTTTCGGACAGACAGGCGGAGCGATCGTTTCCGCTCCAGACCGCATCGACCAGCAGGAACTTGATCGCGGGCACGACGACGAACCACAACAGCAAGGCACTCGCGATCGTGATCAGGATATTGGTCGGCGAGTTAAAAAGCCGGTTCCGCAGGAAGCCGATAAATCCGCTCGTCCTTACCGGCGCAGGACGCTCGGGGACGAGTTCCCGCCGAACGAACGCGCAAGCCATGGTCTGGTTCATCAGCCCATGCTCCGTTCCAGCCGCCACCCGTAAAAACTCATGATTGCGCTCGTCACCAGAGAGATCAGTAGATAGACACCCATGGTAATGCCGATGATTTCGATCGCCTGCCCGGTCTGGCTCAAGGTCGTGCCTGCAAAGACCGAAACTAGATCAGGATAGCCGATCGCCACCGCAAGCGATGAGTTTTTGGTCAGGTTCAGATACTGGTTTGTCAACGGCGGCAGAATGACACGCAATGCCTGCGGAATCACGATCAACCGAAGCACCGGGCCGCGCTGCAATCCGAGCGAAGCGCCCGCCTCCATTTGCCCCTTGTGAACGGCGAGAATGCCGGCGCGAACGATCTCGGCGATAAAGGCCGCGGTGTAGATCGAAAGAGCCAATGTCAGCGCCACGAATTCGGGAATAATTCGCGCTCCCCCGGTAAAATTGAAGCCCCTGAGAACCGGTATTTCGAGCGACACCGGAACGCCGGAGATCATCACGCTGGCAAGCGGCAGGCCGGTCATCAAAGAGACGATGTAGGGCCAGACCCTGACTACCTTTCCGTTCTCAAAAAGCTGGCGGCGCGAATAGCGCCATAAACCTGCAGAAACGACGATCGCAAGGAAGCTGGCCAGGACGAAGAGCCCGAGGCCCGGCTCGCCAATCGGCTTCGGAATGATCAGGCCGCGATTGCTCAGAAAGAAGGCGCCGAACAGCGCGATGCTTTGCCGTGGGCCGGGGAGCGCTGCCAGCACTGCGAGATACCAGAACAGGATCTGAAAGAGCAGCGGAAGATTGCGCACGATTTCGACGTAACCCGTGGAAATTCGCGCCAGCAGCCAGTTGGGCGACAACCGCCCCAGCGCAACGAAAAACCCGATCAAGGTGGCGAAGAAAATGCCGATCACCGAAACCAGCAATGTGTTGAGCAGGCCGACCAGAAAAACCCGCGTATAGGTGTCGGATCCCGAATACGGAATGAGACTTTGGCTGACGTCAAATCCGGCCGTATTTGCCAAGAAGGCAAAGCCCGCGGTGATCCGCTGCGCCTTCAAATTCTCGCTGGCGTTGGCGGCGATCTCGTAGGCGAGCCAGACGAGCACGGCTGCAAACAGTAGCTGGAGTACGAAGCCGCCCCATCCCGCCCCACCACCAAGCCCGCGCTTAAGCTTGAACAGGAACTGCGGCGGGGGTTTTCGGGGCTCACTGTTCATCGCAGCGGCAACCCGCGATCAGCGGATCGGCGGCGCGTACTGAATTCCACCCTTGCTCCAGAGCTGGTTCAATCCGCGGGCAATCCCGAGTTTCGACCCCGCGCCCACATTGCGATCAAAGGTCTCGCCATAGTTGCCGACCTCCTTGACGATGCGTATGACCCAATCCTTGGTGAGGCCGAGCTGCTCGCCGAGATTGCCGTCGGCGCCCAATGCGCGCCTTAGCTCCGGTTTGTCGGATTTGGCCATCTCGTCGACATTCTTCTGGGTGACGCCGAGTTCTTCCGCATCAACCATCGCAAAAAGCACCCATTTGACAATGTCGAACCATTGGTCATCGCCATGGCGCACCATCGGGCCGAGCGGCTCCTTGGAGATCACTTCGGGAAGCACGGCGTGATCGGCCGGATTCGCCAGCTTCAAGCGCTCGGCGTAGAGCCCCGAAACATCGGTAGTGAAGACGTCACAACGTCCAGATTCATACGCCTTGACGGTTTCGTCGGCGGTGCCGAACGCGATCACCTCGTACTTCATGTTGTTGCCCTTGAAGTAGTCGGCGAGATTCTGCTCGGTGGTGGTGCCTGTTTGCACGCAAACCGAGGCATTGTTCAACTCGAGCGCAGAATTCACCTTCAGTGATTTTTTCACAAGGAAGCCCTGGCCGTCGTAATAGGTCACGCCGGTGAAATTGGCGCCGAGCGTAGTGTCGCGGGACAACGTCCAGGTCGTGTTGCGGGAGAGAACGTCGATCTCGCCGGATTGCAGGGCCGTGAAACGATCCTTGGCCGACAAGGGCACGAACTTGACCTTGGTCGGATCGTTGAAAATGGCTGCAGCAATCGCGCGACAGACGTCGACATCAAGCCCGGTCCAGTTGCCCTTGTCGTCGGGCGAAGAAAACCCCGGTAACCCCTGGCTTACGCCACAGGACAACATGCCGCGGTCCTTGACCGTCTTGAGTGTCTGCGCGGTCGCAGCCTGGTCCGAAAGACCCGCAGCAAGAGCGAGGAAAAAGACGAGATTTGCGCGTTTCATGGCAAAGCCTTTCAAGGGTCGTTCCGGCACGGTTTCTTATCATCGCCCTCACAGATGGGCCAACCGAATGATCCACCATTGCAAAATGCCGGCCCGAACGGGCAGGTTGCCCGACATCCGGTTCAGCGGTGAATCGATGGTCGCGGCAGCCCCTCAACAGCAGCGACGAAAACGTTGGCGGGCATCACAGAACGGCTGAAGGTCCGGGTCAAGGGGTTGACGGCTGTCTTCCCTCTCCTGCTATTAACCATCCTGCGGCTGCTTTGGTGGACATCAAGGCAGCGAGGGCTGCCGACAAACTGAATTCGGGCGATGAAAACATGAGCGCTCCAGGAGACGACCGACGGATCACCTCGCTGAAGGTGGAAACACAGCTCGTGACTGCGGGCCGAGATACAAGGGCGCAGAAGGGCTTTGTCAATCCGCCCGTCGTGCACGGTTCCACCGTGCTCTATCCGACCGCGGACGATCTGCGCGCCCACCGTGGAGAGTTCCGCTACGGCCGCCACGGAACTCCGACTACCAGGGCCTTGCAGGAAGCGCTGATGGAGCTTGAGGGCCCGCAATGCGCCGGCGTCGGCATCGCGCCCTCGGGGCTGTCGGCGATCACCACGACGCTGCTGTCAGTCCTGAGGTCAGGCGATCATCTGCTGATGTGCGACAATGTCTACTTTCCGTCGCGCAAATTCTGCGACGGCTTGCTGACTCAATACGGAATCGAAACCACCTATTTCGATCCGTTGATCGGCTCGGGTGTCGACGAGCTGTTCAAATCCAACACCAAGGCGGTGTTCCTCGAGGCCCCCGGATCGCAGTCGTTTGAAATGCCCGATATCCCGGCTATCGCCGCCATCGCTCATTCCCGCGGCGCCATCGTGATCGACGACAATACATGGGCAACTCCGCTGTTTCACCGCTCGCTGGAACAGGGCGTGGACATCAGCATACAGGCCGCGACCAAATATATTGGCGGACATTCGGACATCATGTTCGGAACGATCTCGGCCAACGCCAGGACCTGGCCAAACCTTGCCGAGTCGATCCGGCTGCTCGGCATCTGTGCCGGGCCCGATGACGTATTCCTGGCTATCCGCGGGTTGCGTACGCTTGCCGTGCGGCTCGCCCAACACTACCGGTCGGGAATGGAAATGGCGCGTTGGCTCTCGGCGCGGCCGGAGGTCATGACGGTGCTGCATCCGGGGTTGGAAAATGACCCGGGCCACGGGATCTGGAAACGGGATTTCGCCGGTGCATCCGGCCTGTTCAGCATTGTCCTGAAGCCGGCGCCGCAAGAAGCGGTCGACGCGCTCCTCAACGCCGTCAGACTGTTCGGCATGGGCTATTCATGGGGTGGCTTCGAGAGCCTCGTTATTCCCTTTGATTGCGCAAGCTATCGCACGGCCACGAAATGGACACCCGGCGGCCCGGCCTTGAGGCTCCATATCGGCCTGGAAAATGTCGAAGACCTGAAGGCTGACCTTGCTCGCGGATTTGAAGCATTCAAGGCAGCTGGCGGATGAATTAAAGCCCGATCACAGCTGCTCGGCGCCGAAGCGGTCTCCGTCAAGCCGGTCCCGCGACGAAAAGGGGCGGCCGGCGCCGCCCTTCCCGTTTCCCTGCCCTCGCTGTTCGTTCGCCTGTGCCTATTTCGCCAGCGGATCGGGCCGTATCTGGATGTGAACGGCGCGCGGCTTCGAGCCCTTGCCGCCTTCCATCAGCCACGGCACTCGATCGCCGCTTGTGCTCCATAGCCCGCGGCCCTTCCAGCCGGCATTTGGATCGTCGATGCGGGCATCGAGGCCCTTGGCAAAGAAGCCGATCGGATAAGGGATGCGGAGCATCACCATCTGACCGTCCTTGAAGGCCACAAAGCCGTCATTGAGATTGGCGGTGGAGATCGGCACGTTCTCCCCCAAGCCTACCGCATTGTGCTGATCGACCCAGGTCCAGTAGCTCGCTTCCGCGCTTGAGTTTTCGAAGCCCTCAAAGCCCGGACCCGGATATTTGTAGAACGAAAAACCCTCCGGGCAATGATTGCCGGTCGCGTTCGGTCCGTTGAGCGGGTTCTTGCATTTGCGGCGGTCGAAGCTGATCAGGCTCCCGTTCGAGCCGGAACCCCAGAGCACGCCATTCTTGTCGATGTCTCCGCCGCGCAGCCCGATGCCTTCCTTCGGAATGGCGTAGAATTCCGAGAGCCGGGTCCTGGGATCGAAACGCAGGAAGCCGGGCGTACCGGCAAACACATTCTGGGCGTACCAGATCGATCCGTCGGTTGGATGCGGCATCACTGCATAAGGACCGGATCCGCCGATCCGCATGTCCTTGTCCGGCTGGGCGGGCGCGCCCGGCTCGGTATATTCATCCACCTTGCCGTTGCCGTTTGTATCGAGAACCCAGGGCGCCCAACCCTGCGCTTTGGCGGCATCGCCGGTCTCGTCCCAGACCCTGGTGTTGACCCAGCCGGCGACCGGGCCGGACCCGGAGAACCAGAGCGTGTTGTCGGCGTCGTAGCCAAACTGCGGGTGATGCGTGCCAAAGCAGGTGTCGATGAAGCTGTATTTCATGGTCTTTGGATCGAGCATCGAGGCCTGCCGGGCGGAGCGTTCCAGAGGAAACGCTTTTGCCGATGGATGATCGGAACCCTTCTTGCAGAAATCCGGATTTTCGATGCCGCGCACGGCAGCCGCGAACCATACCCTGCCCTTGTCGTCGAACATTCCGTTGTGATTGTTCGCTTTCTGGCTCCAGATTTTCTCTTCGCCCCAATAGGCCGAAGCGCCGATCGGCTTGGGAGTGGCATTGGGATGCAAGGGCGGCCCAAACGACTCCGGCGCGTTGGGATCGGCGACCGGCATCTTGAAGAACGTCACTGTGCTTGTTTTGGGTTCGAGGATCGGCATGTAGTCGGACGAATATTCGTTCGATCCATACAGCGGGCCATAGGCGTTGACCGTCGGATTGCGCCGGTCCGAGGAAATCAGATCGTGCACAAAGTGCTTTTCGGTCGCCCATTCCCATGACGAGATGACCACGTTGCGCTCGATCCCGGTCGGCCGAGGCGGCTTGGTTTTGGGTAATTCACCCTTGGCAATGCGGTCGGTCCAGTCGCCGAAATATTTGAACGGCACGCTGCCGAGTTCGCCCGCAAGGCGATTGATCATCCATTCGCCGGTCTGTCCCGAGGAGACGCGGCGCATCCAGGCCTCCTCTCCGGATTTGAATTCACCGAAGGCGGCCGGAATCGTACGGGTGGATTCCTGGCCAAGCTGATGGCAGCCGACACAATCGACATTGTTCATTCGCTGCCGCCATTTTTCCTGGGTAATCCCCTTGGGGATGTCCGTCGTGCCGCCGAAATCCTTCGCTGGCGGAATTCTCAACAGCGTGAACCAGTAGATCGCCGGGTAATAGTGAGCCGCGGATGCTTCGTCGGGCGCTCGTACCGCGGTGAGATTGAGGAACTGACCGGTCTTGGCGCGCAGCTTGGGAGAATCGACCAGACCATAACCTCGAACCCAGACCTCGTAGTTCACGTTTCGCGGCAGGTCGGGGATCACGAAGCGCCCCTGGTCGTCGGTGACGACGATCTTGGTGAATTTCGTCGGCAGTTCGGTGGTTTCCGCAATCACCCAGACGCCTGCCTCGGGCCCCGAAAGTCCAAGCACGGCACCGCCGATGTCGTCATCGTCGATCGCAACCGCCGCCCGCTGCGCGTCGGCCGGCGTTGCAGAGAAGGCGAGGCTCACGGCTGCAACTGCCACTGCGGCAAGCGTGAAATATCGGCGAATTGTTCTTTTTCGATTCATGTTTCTCCCCACCAGACTCCGGGCTTCCAGCCCGTTGTTGGCGCAAACCTACACGAACCCGCCGCCAATACCAGAGCCTCTCACCCGGGGCGATCGGCGTCCCGCTCAGCTCTCGGCCACCTGCCGCTTATGCATCGCAATGAAGTAGAGATTGCGAATATAGACCAGCAGGCCGAGCGCCTGGCCCGCAATGAAAACCGGATCTCTGCGGTAGAGCGCATAGACAAGAAGCAAAGCGCCGCCGCCGACGGAAAAGAACCAGAAGGCGACCGGAATCACACTCCGCCGGGCTCGTTCCGACGCAATCCATTGCACGAGGAAGCGCATCGTAAAAAACCCCTGCGCCACAAAACCGAGAACGACCCAGCCGTCGAATTTGATGATGAAGACATCATTGAGATAGCTGATGAGGCTGTGCAGCAGTTCGGTCATAAGGTCACCTCGATTGCAGCAGGTGTCGTCTTCTTGCGGCGGATCAGCCACCACACACCGGCGAGATCCATGATTCCGATCCATAGCCGATCGAAGAATCCGTAGTTTGACACGCCCGAATGGCGAGGCCGATCGATCACGTCGACATAGGCGATTTCATACCCTTCGCGGCGCACCAGCGCAGGCAGAAATCGATGCAGACCGTCGAAATAGGGCAGCGCCAGGAAGACTTCGCGCCGGAAAGCCTTCAACCCGCAACCGGTGTCGCGGGTGCCATCGCGCAGGATCGCGTTACGCACAGCGTTTGCGATACGCGACTGGAATTTCTTGAAGCCCGTGTCCTTGCGCCCAATTCTCTGGCCCGCCGCAAGACCGATGCGCTCGCCACCGCTCTCGACCGCCGAGATCAGGGCCGGAAGGAACGCAGGATTGTTCTGACCATCGCCGTCGATTGTCGCCACGACGGCTCCCCGCGCCGCCCGAACCCCGCTGCGAACCGCGGCCGATTGGCCCGCGGATTTCTCGTGCCTTATCTGGCGAAGATTCGGCCGCTGTTTCATTGCCGCAAGGAGCCGCTCCGCGGTCGCATCCGTTGAACCGTCGTTGACGTAGATGATTTCATAGAGCCAGCGACCCTCGAGGGCTGCGGTGATCTCGGCAATCAGCGGAGCGATGTTGTTCGCCTCGTTGCGCACGGGAACCACGATGGAAACGGCGATCTGGGTTAAATTGGCGGAAGGCAAATCCATGCTCTTGGCTTGAGTTGACCAGTTGACCGGCGCCGGTCAGCGCGCTGCGTCCGGCGCAGGGCTTCTTATGGGGCTGGTGCCCTGTGGGCAACCCTTTTGACGCGCCCTTCGGAAAGCGGCGAAATCGTGCCGTCACGGCGGATGGCGAACCCAAGACCGCGGGCGGCGAACCAATATCGCACGCACATGGCGCCGACCACGCCGATCAGCGCGCCGGCCACCACGTCGCTTGGGTGATGGGCCAAAAGTACCAGGCGAGTGAAGCTGATCAGGAGGGCATAGGCGATCGCGACGCCGCGAGCCCGCGGCCACACCGCACCTATCGCAAAAGCGAGGGCAAAAGCCGTAATCGCATGTGCCGACGGAAAACTGAAATGGGCCTCCGTTCCCGCGAACGGGACATAGTTGAAGGGATTGGCTTCACCTCCCACGAACGGGCGGCCGCGACCGACGATCCATTTGAAAAGCTCGCCGGGCAGCAACGGCACCAGCACCGCAAGAAAGACGAACTGCAGCCGCAAGCCCAATGCCAGCAAGAGGGATTGCGGACGGCCGCGCAATGCCGCCGCAACCAGCGCGACGACGATCAGCATCGCGCCGAGCAGAGACAGCACGTAGGAGTCCTTGCCAAAATCGGTCAGAATGCGGAACGGCCAGAGGCTCGCCGTCCCCCGTGGTGGCATCAGGGCAATTTCCCGCGCATCGAAACCGATCATCAACGCAGCGATGATCACGCTTACGATCGCAACCGTCAGCAACGCGTGTCGCGCCAATCTCCTCGCCGCCGAAGCGCGCCTCGAATGCGAGGGCGGACGCACGAGTTGGGTGAAAGACAACCGAACCAGCAGGAAAAGGCGCGTGAGGTAGTTCGAATGTTCGTCGACGCCGATCAGAACGGACATCTACTCCGAGCCCTCGGAACGGAAGATCGTGATCGAAATCGCCCTGCCCTGCGAAATGTTATAGCCGTCGATGCGCGCGGCCACGTCGTAACGCAGACCGATCGCTTCGGCGCGCTGGGCAAAGCCGCGCTCCGAGCGCTGCTCCACAATCGCGAAACGGCAACTGCCCTGGTTCAGGAAATCCGCCGCGCCTGATGCGTCGGTCAGCAGCGTCGATGTGCCGGTCATGAAGACGAGGCTTGGCTCGTGGAAACCGGCGGCGGCCGCCTTGGGCCCGACACAGGCGACATTGCGGAGCACCCGCGCAATCTCGGCGCTCGGAAACAGGGGAGTCATCGCCGGCAAGACGACGCCATAAATGGCGATAGCCAAAAAAATCGCAGCGGCCACGGCGTTCAGCAATGAGCGCTCAGCGCGATTGTCATCGTAAAGCCACCACGCGAACAGCCCAAAGATGAGAGCGGCGGCCACGAAAGGCCACGCCAGAAACACCGGCTGGCGGGTCAGACCGACGGCTGCGACAACTGCGGCCACGGAAGCCAGCGCAGGAATGACGAACCACCACGCCGTCCCGCTCATCAGCCATGAGCGCGACAGCATCCGCCGCTCGAGCGCACCAACCGTAAGAATCGCGATCGCCGGGTAAAGCGGCAGCACATAATGTGGCAGCTTGGTCAGCACCAACTCGAATACGATCCAGGAGGGCACCAGCCAAGCCAGCAGGAATTGTGCTCCGGGCTCCCGTCTTGCCCGCCAGACGGCAGGCACCGCCATCAGCGCCAGCGGCGCTCCCGGCCAGAACGTGAGCCAAGCCAGCAGCAGGTAGAGGCCCGGTGGAGCGCCGTGCGATTCCTGCGCCGAGATCTTGCTCAGCATGTCGCCGCCGATGGAATCGGTGAAGAATGCATCGCCCGCACGCCAGAAGATGGCAACAAACCAGGGTAGCACCAGGACGAAAAGCCAGGTCAGGCCCCACACGGGACGCAGCCGCCAAAGCCAGCCCGCCGAACGGTCGAGCACGGCCAGCGTGCCGATCGTCAGCCCCACGAACATCAGGATCAGCGGCCCCTTGAGCAGGATGCCTCCGGCGAGCGCGGTCCAGAAGATCGCGGGCCACGCCCATGGCGGGTGCACGGGGTTCTCGCCGCGCTGCCAGGACAAATACACCCGCGCCAGCGCGCCCATCGCCGCGATGGTCGCAAAGAGCAGCATGGAGTCGGTCTTGGCGAGCCGCGCTTCCACGCTAAGCAACACCGAGCTTCCCATGATCAGACCCGCGAGCACTGCCGCATTGCGCGTGACAAAGGCCAGCGCTGCCCAGTACGTCAAAAGCATCGCGCCGAGCGCGCCGATCAGGGATGGAACGCGATATAACCAGATGCGCACCTGCGCGCGCGGAAGCCCGAGCGCCGACGCCGTTTCGACTGCAGCGGCCTGCATCCAGTAAATGCCGACGGGCTTCTTGTAGCGCACCTCATCCTGGAAGCGGATGTCGACGAAATCGCCGCTTTCGACCATCTGCTTGGTCGCCTGCGCGAAGCGCGCCTCGTCGCGATCGATCGGAGGGATCGTGAAAAATCCGGGCAGGAACAGCAGGAGCCCGCATGCCAGCAGAAACGCGGCAGCACGGATGTGGCTTTTGGTCACAAAAACCAGCACGCCCGCAAACAGCGCCCCCGGATCTACCCGGTTCCTGGGCTCGCGCGGTTGTCCAAATCGGGGGCGGGAATAGGTCTCAGCCATCGGTTCCGCATACGCCGAAACCACCGTGGCGACAACCGCTTAGGGAGCTTCTATTGAATTCTCACAACAACTGTGTCCGCGGCGCCCTTGGCGTCTATGACAGTCAATCTGGCAAATCCCGGGCCGGGCGGGTCGATCAGGCGCTGACGGCGGCCGTCGAACTCGCCGACTGAAACTCCATTGACGAGCATGGTCATCGGAAGGACGCCACCGGCCACCTTGATCGGCATCGCGGAAGGCGAGCCGCCATCCGAGCCCGTGTCGATCCGGGAGCCGTTGAGCGGAAACTGGATGCGCGGCGCCTGTTCCCCATCGGTTCGAACCAGCTCACCGATCGCGCGGTAGCGTCGCAGCGGCAACGGAAGCTTGGCATTGCTCGCCACCAGCGTACCCTTCGGCGCCTTCGGCAATGGAGCCGGTAGTTTTCCGGTGCGGGCGAAGGCATCAAACAGGATCGGCGCGGCTGCGGTGCGTCCGACAATTCCGGGCGCGGGCGCACCGTCGGGGCGACCCACCCAGACGCCGATGGTGATGCGGCCGTCGAAACCGATCGACCAGGCATCGCGGAAGCCATAGCTGGTGCCGGTCTTGAAGGCGATCCGGTTATGCACGCCGTTTTCCGGCGGCGGCGTGCCCAACAGGACATTTCCAACCTGCCACGCGGCGGCCTGATCCAGCAGTCGGAGGGTATCGCGCGTGTCGTCTTTCAGGCTTGCAATCTCGCGCAACGGCCGCGCGGTACCGAGCCGCGCCAGTCCGGAATAGATCTGTACGAGATCCTGCAGCGTAATGCCGACGCCGCCTAGACCCATGGCAAGCCCTGGCGCCTCATCTTTCGGCAGTACCAGGGAGGCGCCAGCCTGCTTGAGGCGCGACGACAGCCGGCTCGCACCCACACGGTCGAGCAAGGCCACCGCCGGCACGTTGAGGGACATTTGCAGGGCCCTGCGCACGGACACGGTGCCCTGATAGGTCATATCGAAATTCTCCGGCGCGTAAGAGCCGAAGCGGATCGGCCTGTCATCGATCAGGCTTTCCGGATGAACGAAGCCATCCTCAAACGCCAGACCATAGATGAACGGCTTCAGTGTCGATCCCGGCGAGCGCACCGCGCGCGTCATGTCCACCTGCCCCGCACGGCGATCGTCGAAATAGTCCGGCGAGCCGACCCGCGCCAGCACCTCGCCGCTCGCATTGTCCACCGCAAGGATGGCGACCGAAATATTCGGGCCCAGTGCGAGCGCACGATCGCGCGCCAATGCTTCGAGCGATTTTTGCAAAGCTGAGTCGAGCGTCAGCGAGATGACGGGTGCATTTTTCATCGAAGCCATCGCCTGATCCGCGGAATGCGGCGCCAGGACAGGCATGGGCTTGCGCAGCCGAGGGACCGGAGCAGCCTTCGCGCTGGCTGAATCTTCGCCGGAGATGACGCCCTCTTCCACCATGCGGTCGAGCACACGGTCGCGCGCAGCGCGCGCCGCATCCGGGTAGCGATCGAGCCTGCGCGTCTCGGGAGATTGCGGCAGCGCCACGAGCAAGGCAGATTCGGCCAGCGACAGTCGTTTCGGCTCCTTGCCGAAATAGGCAATCGATGCGGCGCGAATGCCCTCGAGGTTGCCGCCAAATGGCGCCATCGCAAGGTACAGATTGAGAATCTGGTCCTTGCTCATCTGCCGCTCGATCTCGAGCGCGCGCACGATCTGCCGCAACTTGGCGTAAACAGACCGCTCCCGCCGCGGCTCCATCAGGCGCGCAAGCTGCATGGTGATGGTCGAACCGCCGGACACGATGTGACCGCGCGCGAGAAACTGGAGCGCCGCGCGAGCCAGTGCCGCCGGATCGACGCCGCCGTGGGATCGAAAGCGGCGGTCCTCATAAGCCAGCAGCAGCTTCAGATAGGTGGGATCGACGCCGGCCTTGGCATCGACAGACAATCGCCAGCGGCCGTCCGCCATCGCATAGGCGCGCAACAACTTGCCGTTACGGTCGACGATCGTCGTCGAAACCTCGCGGGCCTGAGCCAACGGCAGCGGACCGAGGGAGACCACCCACGCTGCAACAGCCGCGACAAGGATCAGGCAAGCCGCGCCGAGGCCCGCCGCCATGCGCCTGCCCCGCGACCAGCGGCGATGGCGCAGCGAAGCGTTTGCCATGTCGTGTCCTGCGCTCATTTCGCGGCGCGCACCTCAACCGAACCGGTCCCGGTTCGGCCATAACGCGAGGGGTTGTACATATCCTCGACATAGGCCTGCGGCAGCACGTATTTGCCGGGAGAAACCGCGCGCACCACATAGGCAACCGTAAACACCGAATTGTCGTCACTGGCGCGGTCGATGGCAGCCGTGAAGCGGTCGTCACGGAACTCGGTGTTCTCCGGCTCCTCGCCGTCCTCGATCCAGTCCAGGGTGCCGGTGTCACCGGAGGAGACCAGGTGCGGGTTGTCGATCTCGAAGCCCGCCGGCAGATAATCCGACACCATGATATGGCCGAATTCCGGCTTGGCTTCGGTGATCTTCAACACCACGGCAAAGCGGTCGTTTTGCTTCGCCTTCGAGACGTTGGCCGGTTTGCCGTCCAGCGTGAAATAGTTGCGCTCGATCTTGAATCCGTTCGAAGCGGCCGGCTCCGGCGTGATTGGCGAGCCGCTGACCGAGACCACCGCCTGCACCGGCGCATCGCCCGTATTGGTGATCCTGATTGGCTTGCCCGCGATTTCGGCAGCCCTGTAGCTGCGATAAAGCGCGGTCTTGACCGGTGCTCCATCGACATCAAGCGCCATGGTTTCCTTCGACAGGGCCCGTGACGCCAGCACCAGCCAGGCGTTTTCCTGGGTGGAGGTATATGGCGTGAGACCGCGCGCCACTTCGACCCGCGCCACCGCCTGGGTTAACGTGGCACGCGGCGCGTTGCCCTCGCCGGCCAGCGAAACCAGTGCTGCGGCATCGCGCAGGGCGCTGCCGTAATCGACGCGGCCGAACTCGAGCGCGGGCTTTGGCGCGAGACTGTCCAGAGCCGCGGCATAGACCCGTTCCGCCCTCGTCCTGTCGCCAACCAGCGCCAGTGCGGCCGCAAGCTGAGCCTTCGCGATCGGGGTCGCCAGATTGTTCAGCTTGGTGTCTGCGAGATAGCGCAGATCGCCGATCGGTGCCGCGCCGTTGCGAGCAAGTACGTAGATGCCGTAGGCGAGATCCCGTCCGCCGTCCTTTTCGGGCTCGTTGGCGTTCACGACGGAGTTACGTATGCGATCGAGCGCGTTCCTGAACAGCACATCCGGCACAACGAAACCCTTCTCGCGAGCCCGGGTCAGGAAATCCGTGACATAGGCATCGAGCCAGGCATCGTCGCCGCCAGCCGACCACAGACCGAACGATCCGTTCGAGCCCTGCCGCGCCAGCAGGCGCTCAATGGCGTCCCTGATCCGCTGATCCACCCCGGTATCCATTGCCAGATGTGCGCCTGCGGCCAGCTCATTGACGTAAAGCAGCGGCAAGGCGCGGCTGGTGATCTGCTCGGAGCAGCCATAGGGATAGCGATCGAGCGCCTTCAGGATGGTCGCCGCATCAAGCGCCGGGGACAGCCCAACGGAGAGCGAGACGCCTCCCGTGCCGGCCACCAGATCGGAGAACATATCGGGCGAAAGAGTCAGGCTTTCGCCCTTGGCGAGAGTGCGGATCGTGCGGCGCGCAAGGATCTGCGTCGCAGCCTTGACGTCGAGCGCATAGTGCCGCGCCAGCGTCAACCCGTTCGGCCCCTTGATATCGACGTCGAGGTTCGCGGTTCCGGTGCCGGCGGCATCGAGCGCCAGCGACATGGACGTACGCTGGCTGGCCGCGAGTTTGACGGTCGTGGCAGGGTTGCCGGAGATCTTGACCGGCCCTGAAGTCTTGACCTGGATCGTGTAGTCGCCCGGCGCGCCTTCGACATTGTCGAGATCGAGGCTCATGGTGCCGCGGTCACCGTTGAGCAGAAATCGCGGCAGCGTTGCCGTCAGGACGACGGGGTCGCGCACAGTAACGTCGGTCGTGGCGCGACCGAGCTTGGTCGCAGTCCAGGCGACCGCCATCACGCGCGCGGTACCGGCAAACTCCGGAATGTCGAAGGCGATTTCGGCCGTGCCGTCGGCTGCGACGGTGACGATGCCGGAATAGAGCGCCAGCGGCTTCTGCGTCGGCGGGCTGCCCTGCAGTTCCGCGCCGGCGCCATCGCCGCCCGTCTTGAGCTGTCCGCGGGTACCCTGCATGCCGTCGATCAATTGCCCGTAGAGATCGCGAACTTCCGAAGTCAGACGGCGCTGGCCAAGATAATAATTGTCCGGAGCCGGCGGAGCATAATTGGTGAGGTTCAGGATTCCGACATCGACCGCGGCAACGACGATCTTGGCGTCCTCGCCAGGATTGAGACCGCCGAGCTTGACCGGCAGCTTCAGCGTAGAGTTCGGACGGATCAGCGAAGGCGGCGACAGGTTGACTTGAAGCGTGCGTGTCTTGCGGTCGACGCCGAACCATTTCAAACCGATGGCCCGACCAGGCATCCTCAAGGCCGCAGCATCGAGCGGACGACGAAGCGTTGCCACCACATAGGCGCCAGTGCCCCAGTCCCTGCCGACGGGTATTTTGACCTGGGCGGTGCCCTCCTTGACGTCGATGATCTGCGTCGTCAGCAGCCGATCGCCAACTACATTGACGGTCAGCTTGCCCGCGGAACGCGCATTGACCGAAACCACCATGGTCTCGCCGGACTGATATTCCGGCTTGTCGATCGAGGTTTCCAGCAGATCCGGTGTGTCGGCACTGCCGTCCGTGTACCAGCCGACGTCGAATTGTATCGACGTCAGCGGCCCGTCGGCTTCGGTCGATTTGACGTCGAGGCGATAACGGCCAGGCTGGGGCGCGAGCGTAATACGCGCCGGCTTGTCGGCAGCAATCTTCAGATCACCATCGGCGACGCGCTTCGTTGACTTGACCGGCTCGTATTCCCAGGATGAATTCTGCCGATACCATTGATATCTGGATTCAATTTTCAGGAGTTCATAGCGCAGTCCGTCTCGCGCCAGCGTCTTGCCTTCCGGCGACACGAACACGATGTCGAATCCGGCCCTGTCGCCCTCCGCGATGCTCTTGCCCGCAAACAATGGCTTGACGCCGATCATGGCTGCGCCCGGCGCTACCGGAAGCACGAGCTTGCGCTCGACCGCGCGGCCGCCGGCTTCCGCCATGCGAATGAAGATTTGCGCTTCCTGCGGCCGCGTCGACGAAGGCGGCTTCGCGAGACCGACCGGGAAGGTCGCGATCCCCCGGGCGTCCGTCTCGGGAAGGTTTTCGATCGGTGTGCGTTCGTTGCTGGTGGTCTCTTCGTCTGCGACGCCGAACTGGTAGCCGGCAAAGCCGGACCGTTCTGCTGCTGGCGCGACCAGCATGTCGCCCTCGAGTTGCAGCGCGGAAGCCGGCGCTCCGTAGAGGAAGTGTCCGTCTACTTTGAGCTCTGCCGGAGCATCAGCCTTGATCTGCTTGTCCTTGGCAGAAAGCTCGAATTCCAGCCGCTCGGGGACATAATCCTCAACCATGAAGGTGGTTTCGCCGACCGAAGAACCCTTCGGGTCGGTGAAGGCCCGCACCCGCCATGTGCCCGAAGGCACAGCCGAATTGAGCGGGACCGACAGCGACCGGCCGCCCGCGCCCTGATCCGCCAGCACAGCGCGGCGGAACTCGACACCATCCGGGCGCTCGATCACGAGTGTCAGCGGCCCGCCGGTGACGGCGTTGCCCTGGCCGTCGCGCAGGAGAGCTGTCAGATAGACCGTCTCGTTGGAACGATAGACGCCACGCTCGGCATAGACAAACGCATCGGCGCCCGCAGGCACCGCCCTTCCGGTCACGCCGCGATCGGAAAGATCGAATGCGTTGGTCTTCAGGCTGAGGAAGGCGTAGTCGGCGTTGTTGTCGCTCGTGACCGTCAACATGGCCGGCGAAAGGCCACCCTCCCCCCGCGCCAGCCCGGCCTCGAACAGCACATGGCCGGAATCGTCGGTCCTGCGGGTGGCCAGGATCTCGTTGTTGCGCGCGACCAGCCGAACCTCGGCCTTCGCTATCGCTTCTGTCGAGGCCAACGAATTGACGAAGACGTGGATGCCGTCATTGCCCGAGAAGGCGGTCAGGCCGAGGTCCGAGACGATGAACCACTGCGTCGCCAGCGAGCCGTCATCGTCGCTGCTCGGACCCCGGGCGGCTGCCGTCATGACATAGACGCCCGGCTGCAACGTGCCCAGGGCTTCATCGACCGGAAAGGCGGTGATGACCTCCTGATTGAGGGTCATGGCGGTCGCAAGCTCGCCGGACCAGACCTTGACGCCCCGTTCGTCACCGAGGCTCGAGAGTTCGTACCGGCTCAAGGCGCGCTGGAAATCGCCATCGATGACCGTGTTGATCAGGTTGCGGTCGCCGATCCTGAAAACGTTGAGCGAGACGGCGGGCGTGTTGACGCTGACGAGCGGGATACCCCGCTGTCCGGTGCGCGGCAGCACATAGGCGCGGCCCGTGAAGCGCACGAAAGGCTTGCGGTCGCGCACGTAAATGTTGAATTCCGCCGATTTCGGCAGGCTTTCCTTGACCGTCGAAGGCAGGCCGGCGCGCAGATTGATATTGTAGCGTTCACCGTGCTTGAGGCCATCGACGCAAAGCTGCGCTCCCTCCGAGGTCAATGCGGGCTTGTCGTTGCCGGCAAGCGCAAGGAACGGCGCGAAATCGGTGCGCTTGGCAAGGTCCTCGGAGAACTGGAAGCAGGCGCGCGGCGAGGCAGCGTCGGAATCGACGGTATAGTCGAGCAGCCGGAAACCGTGCTCGTCGCGCAGTTTTTCATATTGTGCGCGCACATCGGCGACTTCGCGCAGATCGAGCGAGAGCCGCAGGCTGTCAAGCGCCGGCCGCCACAGCTTGCGCTCCGACATCGCGCGGCCGAGCACCGCCAGCGCCTCGGCCTCCTCGCCGGGATTCGCGGCGCGCTGGTAGGCGATGTAGGCCGCGGTCGAGGCGCGCTCGAGCAGGAAGGTCTGTTCGCTGGAATTGGCGGGACGAATCTGGAAAATGGTGCGGGCCAGACGCAGCCAGTTGGAACTGTCATCAGGCGTGGTGGCGGCGATCTGTCCGAGGATTTGCAGGCCGGTGCGGAAATCGTTGCGCCGGAAGGCGCCGTCGGCGTCCGTTTTCAGGGTCGCGTTGGATTTGGCCACGGGACCCGCTTCGCTCTTGATCTGGGCTTCCAGCTTGATCGCGGAATTGGCAAGTTCGTCGCGTTTGAAGGCTTTATCCGCCGCTTGCGCGGTCACCAGGCCAAACGCCAGCGCGGCGCAAAATGTTGCTGCGCGAACCAGACCGATCATGATGGAGACTCCCTGTGGCGGCCGGGAAAGACCGCGTATCGAAAAATGCGCCAAAAGGTGACGGACTGATGGCGATGGAACAAGGTTGCAAAAGAGTCGCAGGCAAACCATTCGCCGAAAGCCTTGAACCTCTGCCCATCGCTCGACCGCCGGACGCCGCCGGCCGTCACCGGCGAACCAACGTCGTGGCTCGCCGTTTCAAGACTTGGTCGCGCGATTGCAGAAAACGGTTCGGATCAGGCTTGGCGCGGATGCGGATTTTTCATATTGGCAGTGGTATAAAGGCCGGCAAGCGGTCCCATAGCTCAACTGGATAGAGTAACGGATTTCTACTCCGTGGGTTGCAGGTTCGAATCCT
>CAWFZL010000012.1:0-34836 GCA_963820275.1 uncultured Alphaproteobacteria bacterium | reverse complement strand
GGCAACGATGAATCGCGCCCAGGTCTAGGGAGCCGAGTCCAGGGAGAAGTGGATGAAGGACGCCACCAGGAGGGCGGCCTCGGAGGCGCTCGCGCAGATGCTGGCGGTGACGGCCATGATCGTCATCGCCAGCTTCGTCTTCTACACGCGTTAGGTTTGAAACTGTCATTGCAGCTAGCGAATGCGACAAAGCAATCCGGGGAAACAGTTTTGCGTAACCGGGGGGTTGCTTTGTTGCGTTCGCGACAATGATGTTGGCCCGCAAGTCAGCCCTGAAACACCACGGCATCGACCACGACACAGCCTCTGCCAACACTGTCGAGCAACACCGGATTGAGATCGAGGCTCATTACGCCGACCGCGGGATCGAGCATCAATTCACCTATCCGCAACACGGCTTCGCACAGCGCGTCCACATCCATCGGCACCTCGCCGCGGACGCCTTTGAACAGCGGCGCAATTCTCAACTTGCCCAGCGCCAGTCGGACGTCGTCATCGGAAAACGGCGGAAGCAGCAGCGCGGTATCTCGGAAGATCTCGACATATTTTCCGCCATCCCCAACCGCAACGACCGGACCAAATACCGGATCGCGATGCGCGCCGATCATGATCTCGCGCCGACCTTGCGCCATTGCCGCGACGATCACGCCATCAAACCGGGCGCCTTCCCTGCGGATGATGGCTTCCATCTGCGACCAGATCTCGCCGGCTTCCTCGCGAGTCGCGACGGCGAGTTTCACCAGCCCAAGCTCCGACTTGTGCGCGATATCGGCCGAACATCCCTTGACCACGACCGGTCCTCCGATCGTTTCGAACGCGGCGACCGCCTCGGCGCGAGACCGGCATAGCCGGTGCGCCACAACAGGGATGCCGCGCGCGGCCAGCAAGGCGAGGCTGTCGGCCTCGTTCAGCATCGATGTCCAAGCCGATGCCATCGACGTCGCGGCGGCCGCCGGCCGCAGCTTCTTCTGTGTTCGGGTCCGTGCCATCAATTCGCGATGTGCCAGAAACTGATGCAAGGCGCTGACCGCTTCGGTCTCGGTCGGAAACACGGTCGATCCTTCGGCCGCGAATTGATCGGCGACGCTGCGCTGGGTGGCCGCTATCACGAGCGGCTTTCCGGTCTTCCCGCCGAACGCGGCCGCGTCGCGGGCAAATGCTTCGACATCGTAGCCGGGCCCTGCGACGGGAACGCCGATCAGAAATGCATCCGCCGCCGGGTCTTCTGCGAGCGCCGGAAGAATGTCGCCAAACAGCCGGCTGTTGGACAACAGCGCCGCCGTCAGATCGATCGGATTGGTGGTGGTGGCAAAACTCGGCAGGATGTTCTTCAGTTTCCGGTCGGTCTCGGCCGACAGCTTCGCCATCGGCATTCCGACGGCGCTCGCAGCATCCGCCGTCATGACGCAGACCGCGCCGGAATTGCTGATGGCAACGAGGCGCCTGCCCTTCGGTTTCCACCCCTTGAGATAAAGCTCGGTTGCTTCGACGAGGCCCCGCATATCCGGCGCTCGCCAGATGCCGTGGCGCTCAAAGAAGGCATCGACCACGCGATCCTCGTTTGCGAGTGCGCCCGTATGGGATTGTGCGGCCTGACGACCGGCCTCCGACCGGCCGGATTTCAATGCGATGATCGGCAAGTCGCGATCGAGCGCAATGGCGGCGAGTTCCTCCAGATATTTCGTTTCCGGAATGCTTTCGAGGTAGAGCATCAACAGCTTGACTTCCGGATCCTCGGCCACCGCAACCGCAAGTTCGCCGACGGTGATATCGGCGTCGTTGCCGGTCGCGTGGGTATGACGGACACCGATGCCACGCTGGCGAAGGAATCCGACCGGGACCGTGCTCAGCGCGCCGCTTTGACTGAGCATCGCGACGTGCCCTTCAGCGCGATCCATATCCATGAACATGGTGGAGAAACTTGCGATGGCTCCGGTGCCGAAATTGGCAAGGCCCTGCGAATTGGGGCCGACGATGCGCATTCCTCCCTTTCGCGCGGCCTCGACCATCCGCCGCTCCTTGGCCTTGCCGGCGACCGCATCCACCTCGCCGAAACCCGAAGCCATTACCACGGCGACCTTCACGCCATGGGCGGCGCAATCTTCAACCGCGCCGATGGCATTGTCGCCGGCAACAGCCACGATCGCCATCTCGGGCGCCTCCGGCAGGTCGTCGAGGCTCCTGTAGCATTGATGGCCCTGCACCTCGGGCCGCGAAGGATTGATCGGGAAGATCCTGCCCTTGAAGCCGAACTTGTCGAGGTAATGCACCGGGCGGCCGCCGACCTTGTTGGGATTTTCCGACGCACCGATGATGGCAACCGAACGCGGATCAAGCGCGGCCCTGAGACGGCTCATGATTTGTCCTTGTACTTGTAATTGAGGCAGTCAATCCGGAATGCGCCGATCGGCGCACGTTGTACATTTGCAGGCGTCTCTCAATACGACTTCGGCAGGCCGAGCACCTTCTCGGCGATGAAACTGAGAATGAGCTGCGGGCTGATCGGAGCGATCCGGGGGATCAGGGATTCGCGCAAGTAGCGCTCGACATGAAACTCCTTGGCATACCCGAAACCGCCATGGGTCATCACGGCTTGCTCACAGGCGTGAAAGCCGGCTTCTCCGGCAAGATATTTCGCCGCATTCGCTGCTGGCCCGCAGGGCTGACCGCGGTCGTACTGCCAGGCCGCCGACAACGTCATCAGCCACGCCGCTTCGAGCTCCATCCAGTTCTCCGCCAGCGGATGCTGGATCGCCTGGTTCTTGCCGATCGGACGATTGAAGACGTTGCGTTCTTTGGCATAGGCGGACGCACGCGACAACGCGCACTTGCCGAGACCCACCGCCTCGGCGGCGATCAGGATGCGTTCCGGATTCATGCCGTGCAGGATGTACTCGAAGCCGCGCCCCTCTTCGCCGAGGCGATCCTCGACGGGAATCTCAAAATCCTCGATAAAGAGTTCGTTTGAATCGACGGCCTTGCGACCCATCTTCTCGATTTCGCGGGCCGTGATGCGGCGGCGATCGAAATCGGTGTAGAACAGGCTCAAGCCATGAGTCGGGCTCCTGACCTCTTCCAGCGGCGTCGTGCGCGCGAGCAGGAGTATTTTCTCGGCGACCTGTGCGGTGGAAATCCAGACCTTCTGGCCATTGACGACGTATTTGTCGCCTGAACGCACCGCGCGCGTTTTCAACTGCGTGGTGTTGAGACCGGTATTCGGCTCGGTGACGGCAAAGCAGGACCTTTCGGCACCCGAAGCTATCGGCGGCAGCATCCGTCTGCATTGCTCCTTCGAGCCGAACACGACGACGGGATTGAGCCCGAACACGTTCATATGAACGGCGGAGGCCCCGGACATGCCGGCACCGGATTCCGCGATCGTGCGCATCATGATCGCGGCCTCGAGGATACCGAGACCAGAGCCGCCATATTCTTCGGGGATGCAGATCCCGAGCCAGCCCGCGTCGGCAAGCGCTTTGTGGAAATCGAAAGGGTAACCGCCTTCCTTATCCTTCTTGAGCCAATAGGCGTCATCGAAGCGCGCGCAGATTTTTCCGACCGCCTCGCGGATGGCTTCCTGGTTGGCTGTCAACGAAAAATCCATCGCGTTTCAATCCGCCTTCCCGCTGGGCCGAGGCCTGGTCACGCCGTCGCGCACCAATGCTGCGATCTCCTCGTCAGAATATCCTGCCTCGTGCAGGATGTCCGCGCCGTGCTCGTTAAGGCGCGGTGCAAGCCGCACCGGCGTGCTGGGTGTTTCGGACCATTTCGCCGACACCTTCATGCTGCGTATTTTACCCTCGCTTGGATGATCGACAACGGGAAAGAAATCGGTGGCGACAAGATGCGGGTCCTGCAGGATGCTTTCGAGATCGTGCATCGGCATGACGGGCACGTCAGCCTTGTTGAGCAATTCGGTCCACTCGGCTGTGGTTTTCGCCCCGAAGATGCGGGCAAGTTCGCCATAGACCGTGTCGATATTGGCGGCGCGCCCGGCGAAGGTCGAAAATCTGGGATCGCTGCGCAGATCGTCCCGGCCGGTGGCCTTGAAGAAATTGTCCCACTGCTTGTCGTTGTAGACGATCACCGAGATGTAGCCATCGGAGGTTTTGTAGGGCCGCCGGTCGCGCGCCAGATGCCGCGCATAACCTCCTTTGTCCAGCGGCGGCTCATAGGTCAAACCGCCCATGTGATCGCCCATCACGAATCCCGCCATCGTTTCGAACATCGGAATGTCCACACGCTGGCCCTGCCCGGTACGACCACGGTGCACGAGGCTCGCGCAGATCGCGCCGACGGCGGTGAGACCGACAATGCGATCGACAAGTGCATTGGGAACATAGCGCGGAACGCCATCGCCGGTTTGGGCCATCAAGGCCGGGAGCGCGGTCGCGCCCTGGATCAGGTCGTCGTAAGCGGGCTTGGCGGCGTAAGGACCATCCTGGCCGAAACCGAACACGCCGGCATAGATCAGGCGCGGATTGATCTTCGAGACGACATCGTAGCCGAGCTGAAGTCGCGCCATCGCCTGCGGCCGCACATTGTAGACCAGCACGTCCGCCGACGCGATCAGCCGCAAGACCGCATCGCGCCCTGCGGGCTTTTTCAGGTCGAGCGCGATGGAGCGCTTGTTGCGGTTCGTATTGAGAAACACCGGCCCCATGCCGGGATGACGCGCCGGACCTATCAGCCGCGTTACGTCGCCATCCGGGCTTTCGACCTTGATGACATCGGCACCGTAGTCGCCGAGCATCTGGGTAGCATAGGGCCCCATCAGCACGGTCGTCATGTCGATGATTTTGATGCCCTCCAGAGGCCCCATGGCTGCGCTTGCTCCCTTGACGATGTGCCTCGCGGCAGTCGTCACATTCTGTTCTGCGGCCCAGTAACGACATGGCAAAGGGAAGATCAAGGGTTCCCGGCGAATAGGCGCATGCGCCTCATCACGACCGCATCATCTCACGCAGCGAGGTCTTGAGCACCTTGCCATAATTGTTCTTTGGCAGTGCATCCAGATACACGTATCGCTTCGGCCGCTTGAAACGCGCGATCGACGCAAGACAATGGGCGTCGAGCCTGGCGTCATCGGCCGCAGCGCCCTCTTCCAGCACCACGCAGGCGACGACGGTTTCGCCCCAATCCGGATCGGGAACGCCGATCACAGAGACCTCGCGCACGTCCTCATGCGTCAGGAGCGCCTCTTCCACTTCGCGCGGATAGATGTTCGTGCCACCTGAAATGATCACATCCTTGGAGCGATCCGACAGCGTCAGGAAGCCGTCTTCATCCAGCCGTCCGACGTCGCCGGTGCGCAGCCATCCATCCTTCAGCGTCTCGGCATTGGCTTTGGGATTGTTCCAGTAGCCAAGCATGACGGCGGTGCCCTTGGCCTCGACCTCGCCGGTTTCGCCCCGCGCGAGCTCCTTTCCATCCGCGCCCGTGATGCGCACCGATATCACGCTCTGCGCGGTACCCACGGACGCAAGCCGTTCCAGATAGCGCGGATGATCGGTGCGCTGATGCCATTCGCGGCCCAGCGAGGTAATCGTCATCGGCGATTCTCCCTGGCCGTAGATCTGCACGAAGCGCTGGCCCATGGTGGCGATCGCATCGCGGATGTCGGCAAGATACATCGGTCCGCCGCCATAGATGACGGTGCGAAGCCCCTCGCCATTCTCGCCCCGGCGCCTGGCGGTATCGACCAGGCGCCGGACCATGGTGGGTGCTGCGAACATCACGACATTGCCGAGCTGCCGGCCGAGATTGAGCACCTCGTCCGGATCGAAGCCGCGGGATTCCGGAACGACGTGCCGCCCGCCCATGCGGACATGCGGAAAATTATAGAGGCCCGCGCCATGCGAAATCGGCGCGGCATAGAGCGAGGCGTCGTCCGGCGTCGCATGATCGACGTCGGCGAGATAGCACATGGTCATCGCCACCAGATTGCCGTGGCTGAGCATCACGCCCTTCGGACGTCCAGTCGTACCGGAAGTGTAGAACAGCCAGGCGAGATCATCGACCTCGCGCTCGAGCGGCGCTGGGCTCCCCTCACCCTCGCGCATGGCGCGGTAGGTCTCGCTATCGACCGAGAGTGTCTTCATCGCGGTCGGCAGATCACCTTTCGCCTCCATCAGTGCGCCGGCCGTATCGTCGGATATGAACGCAAGCTTGGCTCCGCCGTCGCTGCATATCCACGCGGCCTCGCGCCCGTGCAGCTTGGCATTGATGGGGATCGCAACCGCGCCGACCCACCAGCTGCCATAGAGGCATTCGAGGTATTGCGTGCAGTTGGTCGCAAACAGGGCGACGCGGTCGCCAGGCGCAATGCCGTAGTCACGCGACAGGCCCGCGCCAATCGCAGCCGAACGTCTCGCAAATGTCCTGTAGTCGGCGTCGAGATCGAAACCGGTCAGCAGCGCCGGCGCATCGGGGCGAAGACGCGCCGATGCTGCGAGCCATTCGGCGACGTTCATGGCTTCTACTTCGCTGGCTCCAGCACCGAGACGTAATTGGCGACTGCCGCACCTCCCATATTAAAGATGCCGCCAAGCTTGGCGCCGCTGATCTGCATTCCCTCAGGTGCCTGCCCGACGAGTTGCATCGCGGTCATCACATGCATGGAGACGCCCGTGGCACCGATCGGGTGACCCTTGGCCTTCAATCCACCGGAGGGATTGATCGGCAGCTTGCCGTCCTTCTGGGTCCAGCCTTCCTTGATCGCGCGGGCGCCCTGCCCTCTCGGCGTCAACCCCATCGCCTCATATTCGATCAATTCGGCGACCGTGAAACAGTCGTGAGTCTCGACAAAGGAGAGATCGGAAAGCCTGATACCTGCCTTCTGCAGCGCGCGGGCCCAGGCCACGCTGCAGCCTTCGAACTGCAGGATATCGCGTTTGGACATCGGCAGGAAATCCTGGGCGTGGGCCATGCTGCGAAAATTCACCGCTTTACCCATCGACTTCGCCGTTTCTGAATTGGCCAAAACGAGCGCTGCCGCGCCGTCCGAAACGAGCGAGCAATCGGTCCGCTTCAGGGGACCGGCCACGTACGGATTCTTTTCGCTTTCCGAACGGCAAAATTCGTAGCCGAAATCCTTGCGCAATTGCGCGTAGGGGTTGGCAACGCCGTTCTTATGGTTCTTCGCCGCGATCATCGCCAGCGCATCGGACTGGTCGCCGTATTTCTGGAAATAGGCCTGCGCGATCTTGCCGAAAACGCCGGCGAAGCCGCCGGGAGTGTCGCCATCCTCGGGCAGATACGACGCCCGCAAGAGGTTACGGCCGATCTCGGCGGGAGGCGTTCGGGTCATCTGCTCGACACCGACGACCAGCACGATCTTCGCGGCACCTGCGGCGATCGCCCGGACACCCTGGTGAACGGCGGCCGATCCGGTGGCGCAGGCATTCTCCACGCGCGTGGCCGGCTTGAAGCGCAGATGCGGGTCGGCCTGCAGCACCAGCGCGGCGGTGAAATCCTGCGGCGAGAAGCCCGCATTGAAGTGCCCGAGCACGATCTCATCGACATCGGCTGCCGCGACGCCCGCATCGGCAAGCGCTTCATTCGCCACCCGAACCACAAGGCTCTCGACCGTCTCGGTGTCGAACTTGCCGAAAGGCGTATGCGCCCATCCCACGATACTGGCTGTCATGTCTTTCCTCCCGTGTGTCGGCAAAGATCAGGCGACGAACTTACCACCAAGCTCATCGTCAATGTGAATTCTGATAATGTCGTCGAAGGTCTTTTCGGCTGTCGTAAAGCCGAGCTCGAGCGCCCGCCTGGGTTCAAAATTGCGCGGCCAGCCCGCGACGATCCCCATGATGAAGGGATCCGGCTCGCGCCTGATCCGGCTCGCGACCTTCTCTCCCGCCACCCGCTTCAAGGCAGCGATCTGTTCGCCGACGGTCGCCGACAGGCCCGGCATGGTGAGGTTCCGGCGGGGCCCGATGGCGGCTGTGTCCATGGTTGCGGCATGAACGAGGAAGCCCACGGCCGAGCGCGGGGAAGCATGCCAGTGCCGCACCTCTTCGGATACCGGCAAGACGGCTTCCTTGCCGGACAGCGGCTCGCGCAGGATGCCTGAAAAGAATCCGGACGCCGCCTTGTTGGGAAGGCCGGGACGAATGCAGATGGTCGGCAGGCGGATGCCGATGCCATCCATGAAGCCGCGGCGCGAATAATCAGCAAGCAAGAGCTCCCCGATCGCCTTCTGGGTGCCGTAACTCAAAAGCGGCGTCGTGAAGAACTCGTCACCAATGGCCTCGGGAAACGGCGCGCCGAATACCGCGATCGACGAGGTGAAGACCAGGCGTGGTTTGTAGCCGCCGCCGGCCAGCCTGATCGCATCCAGCAGCATCCGCGTTCCGTCGAGATTGATGCGATAGCCCTTGTCGAAATCAAGCTCGGCCTCGCCGGAAACGATTGCCGCCAGATGGAAGATCACGTCGGGACGACCCCCGACCAGCTTCTCGGCAATGCCTGGAACCGCAAAATCGCATGTGACGGTATCGACCGGAATTCGGGCTCCGGCGGGAGCCGAAGGCGCGACCACGTCCTGCAAGGTCATTTTCGTGATGTCGTGTCCGCCGATACGGCCATCGCGCAGCAGGCGTTCGGTCAATTTTCGGCCGACCATGCCGGCCGCGCCCAGAACCAGAATGTGCAAGCAGCAAGCTCCTCTTTCTTCGCCTTGAGTTTGGTCTGGCCGTCATCGCGTGCCTGGTCGAAGCAATCCGTCAAATCTCAAACAATGGACTGGATCGCTTCGCCGCCTCGCGCCTCGCGATGACGTTTTTTTGCCGCGCGCGAAGAGAACCCGTTCGTGCCCGTCACTCCTTGACGGCTCCAGTCATCGCCGACACGTAATGCTCGACAAAGAACGCATAAAGGATCACGAGCGGCAGCGAGCCGACCAGCGCGCCCGCCATCAGCGAACCCCATTTGTAGATATCGCCGTCGACGAACTCGTTCACGATCGCCACCGGCACGGTCTTGTTCGGGGTCGATTGCAGAAAAGTGAGCGCGTAAATGAATTCGTTCCAGCAAAGCGTAAAGGAGAAAATGAACGCCGAGATCAAGCCAGGAACCGCGAGCGGCACGACAATACGCGTGAGGATTTGCCAGCGCGACGCGCCGTCGATGAGAGCGCACTCCTCGAGCTCAAAGGGAATCGTCTTGAAGTATCCCATCAACAACCAGGTCGAGAACGGAATGAGCAGCGTCGGATAGACGAGGATCAACGACAGGGGCGAGTCGAACAGGCCGTACGCCTGGATCACCGACGCCAGCGGAATGAACAGGATCGAAGGTGGCACCAGATAGGCGAAAAAGATCAAGACGCCGACCGTGTCAGCGCCCTTGAAGCGCAGGCGCACGATGGCATAGGCGGCAAGCACGCTTGCGATGATCGACAGCACCGTGGCGCCGACCGCCACATACATCGTATTCCACAGCCATCGCGGATACTGGGTCTCGAACAGCAGCTTGCTGATGTGCTTGAAGGTCGGATGAACCACCCAGAACGGATTGTAGGTGTTCATGTCGATCAGCTGCTCGTCCGGTTTGATCGACGTCAGCACCATCCAGTAGAACGGAAACAGCAGCACGACCAGGATCACGAGCAGCGGCAGATATAGCGTCACCACCCGGCGCGGCAACGATTCCAGGTAGCTCATGCCCTCGCTGTCGTCGCCATGGGCGCGGACCCCGACTTTGGTTTCGAGCGCGGAATCAGTCATTGCTCGATCCTTGCTGCCATTTGCGACGCTGCATGCCGAACCAGGAAATCGCGATCGCCGCGAGCAGGAACGGGATCATGGCGGTTGCGATCGCCGCACCTTCGCCGAGACGGCCGCTGATGATGCCGCGCTGGTAGCTCAGGGTCGCCATCAGGTGCGTGGCGTTCACCGGCCCGCCGCGCGTGAGCGCCCAGATCAGCTGGAAATCGGTGAACGTAAACAGGACCGAGAACGTCATCACCACCGCGATGATCGGGGTCAGAAGCGGATAGGTGATGTACCGGAAGCGCTGCCAGTTGGTGGCGCCGTCGAGCGTCGCGGCCTCATAGAGCGAGGGCGACACGGTCTGCAGGCCCGCCAGCAGCGTGATCGCGACGAAGGGAACGCCGCGCCAGATGTTGGCAAAAATCACGCTGGCGCGCGCCCAGTTGGTATCGCCTAGGAAATTGATGTTGTGCTCGATCAGGCCGAGCTTGATCAGAGACCACGATATGATCGAAAACTGCGAGTCGTAGATCCACCAGAACGCGATGGCCGAGAGCACGGTCGGAACGATGAATGGGATCAGCACGATCGAGCGGATCAGTGCCTTGAACGGCATGTGCCGGTTCAAGAGCAGGGCGAGATAGAGGCCGATCGCGAATTTGAAGGCACTGGCGACGATCGTATAGAGCAGCGTATTGAAAACCGAGAGCCAGAAAATGGCGTCGTCCCAGAGCCATTGATAGTTTTCGAGACCGACGAAAATGCCGCGGCGACCGATACGCTCATCGGTGAAACTCATCCAGACACCGAGGCCGAGCGGATAGGCGAGGAACAGGATGAGAAATGCTGCCGCCGGCAACATGAACCACAGTGCCACCCAGTTGCGGTTATGCTTGAGCCGCGACCACAGCGACGGCGCATCTGCGCCTGTGGCCTGCATGGGTGCGGATGTTTGAAGAGTAGTCATCTCATTCCAGTTCCACTCCCGGGGAACGCCCGGCCGCTTGCTTGTCTTTAGTACCGAGCCATGGCTCGAAAATTCCAAGAGGCCGGCGCGGGACGAACCGCGCCGGAGCTCCATCTTACCTGAAGATACGCCTGGCTGACCGCTCCGCCGAGGTCATCGCGGTTTTCACATCCTCGCGACCGGTGCAGTAGTTTGCGAACATATCGACCACGACGAAGTCGGCAATCGCGGCGGCGGCGTTCTCGCCCATCTGGCCGAGGCCGGCCGGCGTCAGCGAGGTCTCCGCCACGTCGCGGAACGGCGTGTTCTTGGGATCGGCCGTCCAGATCGGATTCTTGTTGAAGCCGAGCAGGAACGGCGAGAGATAGCCCTGGGCGGCTCCGACCCAGGGATTGAGCTGGTCGGGGTCGAGCATGAAGGCGGTGAACGCCTTGCACGCCTGCGGGAACTTGGTGAAATTGAAGACCAGGATCGGGAAGCCGAGATTTAGTTCTCTGGTCTTTCCATCGACCCCTGCCGGCAGATGGGCGTGGTTCATGTCCTCGGCGATCTGCGGATTTTCCTTCTTCGCCGTGACGTAGATCGAGATGCCGTTGACCGTCAGATGAAGCTGGCCTGCCAGGAACGCCTTGTTGTTGGAGCTGTCGTTCCACGATGCGGTGCCGGGAACGAAATTGTCGTAAAGGACCTTGATGTATTCGAGCGCCTTGGCGGTCTCCGGTGAATTGATGATCACCTTGTTATTGGCGTCGATCAGGTTTCCGCCATGCGCCCACAGGGCCCAATGCAGCCAGGTGTTCGCGTCGCCCGAGGCGTGGCCGACCGCCATGCCTGCCGGCGTGCCGTTCTTGTTCAGACCCTTGATCAGGTCGGCAAAACCGGCGAGATCGTTCGGGAACACCTTGTGCCCTGCCTTTTCCATGGCCGCGATGCGGTAATTCACTAGAGCACCGGTGGCTGCAACGGGAATGCCGATCCACTTGCCGTCCAGTTTGCCGTAGGCTTGGCCCGATTTGGACCAGCCGCCGCCTTTATTGCCGACGTAATCGGCGACATCGCTCATATCGACGACCTTGTTCGGAAACAGGAACGGCAATGAATACAGGCCCCAGACCATGTCGAGGCCCTGCCCTGTATTGGCCGCGACCGACGCCTTGGGTTGAAGATCGTCGTAGGATTCATTGGAAACGTTGATGGTCACGCCCGTCGCCTTCTGGAAGGCGTCGACGATCTTCATGAAGGCAACGTCCTCGGCCTCGACAAAGCGCTTCCAGCGCAACAGGTTGATCTTGGCTCCGGCTTCAGGCTTCCACGGAGCGCTCTGCGCCCAGGCCTTCGCATAGCCCAGCAGCTGCTCGCTCGACATGGTGGCCGCGACCGTGAGAAGGCCGCCGCCGCTCTTGAGCAAGGACCGCCGATCCAGTGTGAAATGACTCATCTTCCCGCTTCTCCCTGTTTGAATTGGGTCGTTCATCGACCAATTGTTCCTTTGCCAACTCACAAACGTTTGCCGGTGCCATCATCGAACAAATGTGCCGTCGACGGATTGGGCTTCAACCGGATCCTGTCGCCCGGATTGAACTGGTGACGCTCGCGGAACACGGCAACGACCTGCTCCCCGCCAAGCTTGGCGAAGACCTGCGTTTCCGATCCGGTCGGCTCGACTACGACGATCTCGGCTTCCGCGCCATCATCCGCGATCGTGAAATGTTCCGGCCGCACGCCATACACCGCCGGCCGGCCGTCCGAATTGGCCGGCGCCGTCGCAAGCGGCAGTTTCACGCCGTTCGGGCCCTCGAAAACCGCGCTGCCGTTGGCCCTGATGTTTCCCTTGAGGAAATTCATTGCCGGCGAGCCGATGAAGCTCGCCACGAACTGGTTGTCGGGCCGATCGTAGAGCTCGAGCGGAGAGCCGATCTGCTCCACGATTCCGTCATGCATCACGACGATCTTGTCGGCCATGGTCATGGCCTCGATCTGGTCGTGCGTCACGTAGACCGTCGTTGTCTTGAGCCTTTGATGCAGTTCCTTGATTTCGGTGCGCATCGCCACGCGAAGCTTGGCGTCGAGGTTCGACAACGGCTCATCGAACAGGAACACCTGCGGATCGCGCACGATCGCACGCCCCATCGCGACGCGCTGCCGCTGGCCGCCCGACAATTGCCTCGGGTAACGGTCCAGCAAAGGCGTCAGCGCCAGGATTTCCGCGGCGCGCTTGACGCCCTTCTTGATCTCCTCCGGGCGGGCTCCGCGCAGTTTGAGCGAAAATCCCATGTTGTCGGCAACCGTCATGTGCGGATAGAGCGCGTAGTTCTGGAACACCATGGCGATGTCGCGCTCTTTCGGCTGGACATTGTTGACCACGCGGTCTCCGATCGAAATCGTGCCCGAGGTGATGTTTTCGAGCCCGGCGAGCATCCGCAACAAGGTCGATTTGCCGCAGCCGGAGGGACCGACCAGCACGACGAAGGCACCGTCCTCGATCGGTATCGTGACGCCATGCAAGACCTCGAAACCGCCAAACGATTTCCGCACGTCACGGATATGCACAGACGACATTAAATTCCTCCCGAATACGCTCTTCCGGCCCGGCTGGGCCTCGCACCCGCCTCGATTTGTCCGGGTCATACCAGACTTTTTCAATTGAGTCCTTGGATCAAAGTCGTAAGGCGATGGCGTCATCCTGGGCCGTTGCGAAGCCTGCGGTGACATGCGAACATCGTCCGCCAACGCGAAGATTACGCAGAAGAAGATTACGCACAAGAATAAGGCATGTGCGCTGCGGGAGAACCCATGAACAAACCGTTTACCGGTGTCACCAGGCGCAAACTCCGCTCCAGCGAGTGGTTCAACAACCCCCACAACCCCGGAATGACCGCGCTCTATCTCGAGCGCTATCTTAACTACGGCCTGACCCGGGAGGAACTGCAATCCGGCAAGCCAATCATCGGCATCGCCCAGACCGGCAACGACCTTTCGCCGTGCAACCGACATCACCTGGAACTGGCGCATCGGGTTCGGGAGGGTATCCGGGCCGCCGGCGGGATCGCGATGGAATTTCCGACGCATCCGATCCAGGAAACGGGCAAGCGCCCGACTGCGGCGCTTGACCGCAACCTGGCCTATCTTGGACTGGTCGAGATCCTCTTCGGCTATCCGCTGGATGGCGTGGTTCTGACCACGGGCTGCGACAAGACAACGCCGGCCTGCATGATGGCGGCTGCTACCGTCAACCTGCCTGCCATCGTGCTTTCCGGCGGACCGATGCTCAACGGCTGGCACAATGGTGAGCGTACCGGCTCGGGCACCGTGGTCTGGAAGGCGCGCGAGCGCTTTGCCACGGGCGAGATCGGCTACGAGGAGTTCATGACCATCGTGGCTTCCTCCGCGCCTTCGATCGGCCATTGCAACACCATGGGCACCGCCTCGACCATGAATTCGCTGGCCGAGGCCCTGGGCATGTCGCTGCCAGGCTGCGCCGCGATACCCGCGCCCTACCGCGAGCGCGGCCAGATTGCCTATGAGACCGGCAAGCGCATCGTTCACATGGTCTGGGAAGATCTCAAACCCTCCGACATCCTGACGCGCAAGGCCTTCGAGAATTGCATCGTCGTCAATTCGGCGATCGGAGGCTCGACCAATGCGCCGATCCATATCAACGCGCTCGCCCGCCACATCGGCGTGGAACTCTCGATCGACGACTGGCAGAAATTCGGCCACCGGGTTCCCCTTCTGGTGAACATGCAGCCGGCCGGCTTCTACCTCGGTGAGGAATTCCACCGGGCCGGCGGCGTGCCGGCGGTGGTGCGCGAACTGATGAAGGCGAGGCGCATCCATGAAGATGCGATGACCGTGAACGGCCACACCATGGGCGCCAATTGCCGCGACGCGGCCCCGCCGGATGGGGAGGTCATCTGGAGCTACGACAAGCCGCTTGTGAGGGACGCGGGCTTCCTCGTCCTGCGCGGCAATCTCTTCGATTCCGCAATCATGAAGACGAGCGTGATCTCGAAAGAGTTCCGCGAGCGTTATCTCGTGAATCCCAAGGATCCGAACGCCTTTGAGGGCCGCGCGATCGTTTTCGAGGGGCCGGAAGATTATCACGCGCGGATCGACGATCCCTCTCTTGATATCGATGAAAGGTGCATCCTGTTCATACGCGGCACGGGCCCGATCGGCTATCCCGGCGGCGCCGAGGTCGTGAACATGCAGCCGCCGGCAGCACTGATCAAGCGCGGCATCCTTTCCCTGCCCTGCATCGGCGACGGCCGCCAGTCCGGCACTTCGGGATCGCCATCGATCCTCAATGCAACTCCTGAAGCTGCCGCCGACGGCGGACTGGCCATTCTCAGGACCGGAGACAAGGTTCGCATCGACCTCAACAAGGGTGCTGCAAACATTCTGATTTCCGAGGACGAGGTGAAGAAGCGGCGCGCCGATTTGAAAGCCAAGGGCGGCTTCCCTTATCCGGCGAACCAGACGCCCTGGCAGGAAATCTATCGCTCGACGGTTGGCCAGCAGGCCACCGGCGCCTGCATGGAGCTTGCCACGCGCTATCACGATATCGCCGGCCGCGTCGGTGTGGCGAGGGATAATCACTAAGCATTAATCGTCATTGCGGGCGTGACCGAAACAATCCAGCGCCGCGAAGAACGTCTGGATTGCTTCGGGGCTCACGCTCCTCGCAACGACAGGAAGCAGGAGACAATCTCATGTCGGACCGCCTGAAGGGCAAACGCGCATTCGTGACCGCGGCCGCGGCAGGCATTGGCCGCGCCTCGGCGATTGCATTTGCGCGCGAGGGCGCGACCGTTTTTGCCACCGACATCGACGAGAAAGGTCTCGCGGAACTCGCCAAGGAAGGAGTCAAGGACTTGGCAAGGCTCGACGTGCGCGATACCTCGGCGGTCGCCGCGATGGCGAGGCGCGTGGGCGGGATAGATATCCTGTTGAATGCGGCGGGCTTCGTGCACCACGGCACCGTGCTCGATTGTTCCGACGAGGACTGGGACTTCTCGTTCGACCTCAACGTCAAATCGATGCATCGGACGATCCGCGCCTTCCTGCCCGGCATGCTCGAAAGGGGTCAAGGCTCGATCGTGAACATCTCGTCCGCCGCCGGCGTATTCAAGGCCGCCCCCAACCGCTACGTCTACGGCGCGACCAAGGCTGCCGTGGCAGCGTTGACCCGCGCGGTCGCGGTCGATTTCATTAGCAAAGGCATTCGTTGCAATTGCATTTGCCCGGGTACCATCGAAACGCCGTCGATGCTGCAGCGTGCCGCGGCCGCGGGTCCTTCGGGACGCGAAATGTTCGTGGCGCGCCAGCCGATGGGGCGGCTCGGCACGGCGGAAGAGATCGCTTCGCTCGCTGTCTATCTTGGCAGCGACGAAAGCGCTTTCACAACCGGCGTTGCGCACATCATCGATGGCGGCTGGACGCTTTAATCAGGACCTCATCCCGAGGAGCGGCGCCTCGCCGCGTCTCGAAGGATGAGGGTCACGCACTCCTCGTGGTTCGATAAGCGCAAGAGCGCTCCTCACCACGAGGCCGATAATCGAAAGGATTTCCGCGCATGAACAAGATCGATCTGAACGGCCGATGCGCTGTCGTCACCGGGGGCGCGCAAGGCTTCGGGCGCGCGATCACCGAGCGCTTTGTCGGGTCAGGCGCCAGGGTCGCGATCTGGGATTACGACCAGCCATTCGCCGAGAGAACCGCGAAGGAAATCGGCGCCGACGTCAGTGCCTTCAAGGTCGATGTGTCCGACCTCGCCGCGGTCGAAAGGACGCGCGATGAGACGCTGAAAGCCTTCGGCAAAATCGACATTCTCGTCAACAATGCCGGGATCGCGGGCGTCAACAGGACGGTGTGGGAGACCGACCTCGAGGAGTGGCGCAAGGTGTTGCGCATCAATCTCGACGGCCCCTTCATCTGCTGCAAGGCGCTCGTACCTGTCATGGTCAAGCAGGACTATGGCAGGATCGTCAACATCGCCTCCATCGCCGGCAAGGAAGGCAATCCCAATGCGGCGCACTATTCGGCCTCGAAGGCCGGCCTGATCGCGTTGACGAAATCGCTCGGCAAGGAGCTTGCCCAGAAAAACATCTCCGTCAATGCCGTTACGCCGGCCGCGGCCAAGACCGCGATCTTCGACCAGATGACCCAGGCCCATATCGACTTCATGCTTTCCAAGATTCCAAAGAACCGCTTCGTTCTGGTGGAAGAGCTCGCGGCAATGGTGGCCTGGCTTGCTTCGGAAGACTGTTCGTTTTCAACTGGTGCGGTTTTCGACATTTCCGGCGGCCGCGCGACCTATTAGGGCGCCAAGAGCAGGACTGAACGTGTCGCAAAACCCCAAGCGCAGAACTTGCGCTCGTTTGATTCCGACAACCGGTCCTTCTCGCCAGGAGCGGGCCGTTCCCGCGAGGGCGGTGAAAGTCTGCTGGATCGATCTCAACCTCCATTGCCCAGATCAACCTTGGATTGTAAGGTATGATTTTGGGGGTAGTGGAGGAATGGTTGGACTGGCTTTTCTTGATTTTTTCCGATTTTCATTCTTCCAGCGATCGGCTTCCTTCTAAGGCAAGCCGGGAATCGTACAAAAGACGAAGAGGATGATCACTGGTGGTGGCTCATCAAGTGAACGTCGGACAGTGCGCTGCTTCCTGCGCGGTTCGGGCAGCACGGCGCGGATGGCATGCTCGATGTCCGATAGCACCTTGATCGCAAGCGCGCTTCCGGCAGAACGTTCCTGCCTTCCGCAGGACACGCTTGCGCGGCTGACGCCGCTCGGATGGCGCGGAGGTCTGATTGCACTCGTCCTGGCACTTGCGCTGTCGTTTTTTGTCTTCGGCTACTTCGCCATTTATTGGCGCAATGCCGACATGGATCTCGTCGTCGTCTATAACGCGCTCGTCCTCAATGACGGCCGGCCGCAGGAGTTTTTCGACCATCCCGGCTATCTGATGATCCTGTCCGTGAAATATACCTACCAGGCCCTGCATGCGATCGGCCTGTTGGACGCCTATTCGCTGTCAACCATTCCATCCGCCTCCAACGTGGCGGCGTTCGACGTCGCGATGACTGATGCCGTGCGGGTGGGCCGTCTTGTCGCATTAGGCACGGCGATTGTCGCCGTACTGGCGTTTGCGGCATTGATCCGGCCCGTGCTCCGCGACTGGCGTGTGGCGCTGCTGGCGACCTGGGCCTTTGCTTTTTCCGGCGGCGTCGCCGTCGAGATGCGCATCCTTCGCAGCGAAATGATCGCCGGTTCGATGGTGATCCTTGCCCTGCTGATCCTGATCGCGCAATGTCGTCGTGCGAGCCGCTGGCGGCCGCTATTCGTCGGCGCTGTCGCGTTTCTGTGTGCGCTCGGACTCGAAAACAAGGTTCACGTCATCGCTCTGCTGATGGCTCTTCCAATTCTTGCGCTGGCGTTTGGTGAATCTGCCGCGCGGAGTGTTTCCTTCTGGCGGTTGTCGCCGCTGGCATGGGGTGTGGCGGCGGGGACTGGCGTCGTGGCCGCGCTTTTGATCTGGCTGGTCCAGCCGATTCTGGCCGCCGGTTTTGATCCGGCCAATCTGTCCGCCTCCGGCATCGAACGGCCCTTGTTCGTCAAATTTGGTGCGTATCAGGTCGCCTTGCTGGCTTACACGGCCGTCGCGGTCATCTTGTTTGCCATCACGCGGAAGGTATCGGCCGCCGAAACGCTGACAGCGCTGTTTGCTCTCGCAGGCGGCGGAGCGCTGGGCCTTCTGGCTCTCGACATCATCTTCAATCCCGCCGATGCCGTGGCCGTGCTCAACCCGATTGAGAAGATGCTGACTTTTTCCGAGCTTCCCGCGACCACTTCCAGCAGCGTGAGCGGCGTGATCGTGGCCTTCGCCGGAAATTTCATCTGGGTGTTGAAACGCTACACCTTTGTCCTTTACACCTCGGCGCGGCCGACGATCTTCGTGCTCTGGCTGGTGCTTGCGGGAATCGTCTATGCGCTCCGGATGCGGAAATGGCAACTGGCCGTGCAAGCGGCCCTGCTGGTGAGCCTTGCAGCCTTTATCGATACCCTCGGGGTGTCGCGTGGGTTGAAATCCGAATATTTTGTGTTCAGCGACCCCTTCATGATCATCGCCGGGGCGCTGTTGCTCGATCGAATGCCCGAGGTAGCCAGGATGCGCTGGGCCTATGCGACCGGAGCGGCGTTGCTAGTGGCTCACGTGGTCGTTTCCCAGCCCGAGCCGATCAAGATGGTGACCAAAAAAAGCGGCCCCGAATATATCTGCAGCTGGAATCAAATCTACCTGCCACTTTTGCCGGTGCCTTGGTGCGCACAGCCGCCAATCCGGCTATGAGGTGGAGGGACAGGCATTTGCCCGCGATTGGCTTGGCGTTTCGGCTAACGGAGCCACAGCATTGAACATCACGCTCTACCAGTTGTCCGTCTGGGTATTGCCGCTGGTGATCGCCATCACCTTTCACGAGGCCGCTCACGGTTTTGTTGCACATCATTTCGGCGACAACACCGCCTGGCAGCTCGGCCGTGTCAGCTTCAATCCGCTCCGGCATATCGATCCCTTCGGTACCCTGATGTTGCCGGCGATTCTGCTCCTGTCGCATTCGCCGTTCCTGTTCGGATACGCCAAGCCGGTACCGGTGAATTTTCGCGCACTTCGAAACCCGCGGATCGACATGGTCCTGGTCGCGATCGCCGGCCCAGCCACCAACATTGCGCTCGCCCTGTTTGCGGCGGCCGCCTTTCACATCCTGGAATACGTGCCGGCAAACGCGGCGCAGTGGCTCGCCGAAAATCTGAAAAACGCACTGGTTATCAACGTCATCCTTGCGATATTCAACATGATGCCGATCCCGCCGCTGGATGGCGGACGGGTCGCGGTCGGGCTGTTGCCGAAGCCGCTGGCGCTTCCGCTCGCGCGGCTGGAACCGTTCGGCATGCTGATCCTTATAGGATTGCTGATCTTGCTGCCGCTTGCCGGTTCGCAGTTTGGTATAAATCTTGATGTTATTTCGGCAATGCTGCGGAAATCGACGGGCTTTTTGATCCAGTTGATTCTCACTGTCACCGGAAACGGCTGAAGACGCTCGGCAGACGACACTGGCTAAACGATACTCTCTAGACGATACTCGAAGGAAGACGCCGGAAGAGCAGAGGCCGTTTTGGTCAAAGCAGCGGACATGATGATCGCGCGACGCGCCGATACCAGGGCGAGAGCAGATTTTGCGACCTGGAAGATGATGGCGAAACTCAACGGAACTTCCTCCCTGCCACCGGAGGCGCAGAACTTCCTCGATCGCTACAAGGCGCTGTTGAAGGAAAAGAGCGAAGCCGAGGCCACCGAAGCCATCATTCGTACCATCTACCTGACCTATTATGAGGAGATGGGCGGCGGCGGAGAGGCTCCCGATGTCAAGCCTCAACCTAGCGGAGCCGGCAAGGCGACCGGTAACGTGACGGCCTTCAAACGTCCCCCACCCCAGCCAGCAAGAGCCGGCCCAAGGCCGCAAGCAAGTCCTCGACTCCCCGTTGCCCTGATCTTCGTCAGCCTTGTGATCCTCTATACGGCCTTCCGTTATCTCCTTCGCTGAAGGGGCGAACGAGGTCTCTGGCATGGACCTGGTGGTCTGAATCCAACATTCGCTCCCCATTGCAGCAGGCCCTCTTCAGGCGGGTAGCGAATGTCGCTCCCCTAGGCGCGCCGTCGAATGCAGGGCATAATGAGTGACCCGTAGCTTCCATCTGACAAAAAACAATTCGGGGAGGAAAAATGAAGCGATCGATAGCAGTGCTGCTGGCTGGCTGTCTCGGATTAACCGGTTTTGGTCTTGGCGCCGGCGCGCTCGCTCAGGAAAAGCTCGACAAGGTCGTCAAGGTCGGAGCACTGGGCGACCAATCCGGCCTCTACCAGGATATCGGCGGACCAGGTTCAACCGTCGCCGCGCAGATGGCCATCGAGGATTCCGGCCTGCTCGCGAAGGGCTGGAAAATCGATCTGATCTCGGGCGATCACCTGAACAAGCCCGACGTCGGCACCAATATCGGCAAGCAATGGATCGACGTCGAGAAAGTGGATGTGTTCGTCGATCTTGCCAGTTCCGGCGTTGGGCTCGCAATCGCCAACCTCGCCAAGGAAAGAAACGTCGTCAATCTGAACTCGGGCTCGGCTTCCTCCGATCTCACGGGCTCGCAATGCTCCCCCAACACCGTGCATTGGGTCTACGATACCTACATGCTGGCCAACGGAACCGGCAAGGCGCTGGTCAAATCCGGCGGCGACACCTGGTTTTTCCTGACCGCCGATTACGCCTTCGGGCAGGCGCTCGAACGCGATACCAGCGCCGTCGTCACCGCCAATGGCGGCAAGGTGCTCGGCAGCGTCAAGCATCCCCTCAACACCGCCGATTTCTCCTCGTTCCTGCTGCAGGCGCAGAGCTCGAAGGCGAAAATCATTGGTCTTGCCAATGCCGGCGGCGACACCACCAATGCGATCAAGCAGGCGGCGGAGTTCGGCATCGTCGCGGGCGGGCAAAAGCTCGCGGGCATGCTGATGTTCATCACCGACGTCAACGCGCTCGGGCTCAACGTCGCACAGGGTCTCAATTTCACCGAGACGTTCTACTGGGACATGAACGACCAGACGCGGGCCTTTACGAAGCGGTTCAACGAACGTTTCAGGAAGAACCCGCCGACAATGGTTCAGGCCGGCGTATATTCTTCGCTGATCCATTACTTCAAGGCGCTGGAGGCCCTTGGCGGCAATCCGCATGATGGCGTCAAGGTCGTCAACAAGATGAAGGAACTGCCGACGGACGATCCCCTGTTCGGCAAAGGTTCCATTCGCGCGGACGGCCGCAAGATTCACCAGGCCTATCTGTTCGAGGTGAAGAAGCCCTCGGAATCGAAATACCCTTGGGACTATTACAAGCTCATCGCCACCATTCCGGCGGACGAAGCATTTTTGCCGCTCGAGAAGAGCGTTTGCCCGATGGTCAAGAAGAGCTGATTGCGCCGATCGATCGGATGCCCGGCACGCTCGCCGGGCATTTCAGTTTCGAGGATGCTTCGCTCCTCGCGAAACCGGCAAGAGCCCCTTCAACTCCGCCCCTTTACCTTGAAGATCACCGGCAAAGTGAAATTCAAACCCTCGTCGGCCACTGCCGGCGGGGGTTGCGGGAGGGGATCGGACCGCCGGACCATCTCAAGCGCCGCCTCGTCGAAGGCCGCATCGCCAGATCCCTTGACGATGCTCGTGGAGAGGACGTGGCCGAGCCGGTCCAGCACGAAACTCACCACGATCTCGGCACCCTTCTGGGAACGCTCCGCCGGGTAGCGCTTGTGCCGGTTCAGATGAGCCATCAGCTCTTTCTGCCATGTGACGCGCACGCGCTGCGCGCTCGCGCCGCTGCCTATCGCGGGCGCCACCGAGCGCGTCCCTTCCGGAATCGCCTCGGAACTCGGCCTGGCGGTAGCTTCAGACGCGACCGACTCGATCGAGGCTGAGGTTTGTACCGCCGCGATCCTGGTGTCGTCTTCGGGCTTGCGCGTGCTGCTCGTCGTCACCACGCGGTCGGGATTGTCGCTTTCAGTGGGAACATCCTTAGGAAGATCGGTCTCCTTGACCTCCGCCTGCTGCTCGGCAAGCGCAGGGGACGCAACGGATGCTTCCGTGTCCGGCCCCGGCGGCAGATCGGCGGGTTCAAGGTGCGGCGAAGCCAGTTCAAGCCCGATCTCGATCGCCGGCGCGCCCAACGCGTCGTCGGGTTCGGCGATGCGCAGATGTGCTACCGCGAGCGCGGCGCCACCGACATGCAGCACAAGCGCACCCAGAGCCGCGGAAAACCACAGCCACCTTGAGGGTCTTGGTTCGGCATCGAGGTCGTTCATCGCGATAGACCGGCCTTGCATGGCCTTTTGACTTGTCTTTTGAATTTGGCCTTTTGAACTCAAGGTTTTGGGTTTTCAGGTGCCGACGACGGCTCCGGAACGCCTTCCAGCGCGACCAGCTTGATTTTGGTGTAGCCGCCGACGCGCAGGATCTCCAACAGACCCATCAGTTCGCCATAAGGCACCGCACGATCGGCGCGCAGGAAAATGAAACGATCCTTGCCCACGTCCGCCATCGCATCGAGCGTGCTGACAAGGTTGGAACGCTTGACCGCCGTCTCGCCGACCGCCACGGAAAGATCGGGCTTGATGCTGACATAGGTCGGCTTGTCCGGCTTCTTCTGCGGCGTTGCGGTGGATGACGGCAGGTCGATCGGGAGGTCGACGGTCGAGAGCGGCGCCGCGACCATGAAGATGATCAGCAGCACGAGCATGACGTCGATGAACGGCGTAACATTGATCTCGTGCGCCTCGTCGAAATCGGCGTCGTCGTCAAGATCGGTATCGGTGATCGACGCAGCCATCGCCTACTCCGCCGCACGCGAACTGCTGACATGGGTGCGATCGAGATCGCGGGACAAAAGTCGCGCGGCGGCGCCCGACGATCGGCCGACCAATTCGAGATAGGCTTTCGTGACCCGCGTGAAGTGATTGTAGATGATGACCGCGGGGATGGCCGCGACAAGACCGATTGCGGTAGCCAGCAGCGCCTCGGCGATGCCAGGCGCCACAACCGCGAGATTGGTGGTCTGCGATTTCGAAATGCCGATGAAGCTGTTCATGATGCCCCATACCGTGCCGAACAGCCCCACGAACGGCGACGTCGCGCCTATGGTGGCCAGAAGTCCCATGCCGAGCCGGATCCTCCGCGCTTCGGCCCGCACGATTTCGGCGAAGCTGGACGCCGCCCGCTCCTTGATGCCCGCATCGCTGGAAATTCCCGCCGACTGCCGGGCCTCGCGCATCGCCGCCGCAAGCAGCGATGACAATATGGTTCGATGCGCTCCCAGGGCGAATTGCGCTTCGGCCAGCGACCTTGCGTCGCTGATCCGGCCGAGCGCGGTGCGCAGCCTGCGCTGGATGACCGACAGCTCGATCGTTTTCGCAATGAAAATGGTCCAGGTCACCAGCGAGGCGAGCGCCAGACCGATGATCACCGCCTTCACGAGCACATCGGCCGACAGGAACATCGACCAGGGCGACAGCTCCCGCAGCGCCACGCTCGTCGATTTCAGGGGGCGGGCGTTATCGGCAGCGGCTGTCACTTCCGCCGCCGCGGGCGGAACGGCGGACTGGGACGGCGCAACCGCCGGCACCGGGGCGACTTGTGGAGATGCGACTTGCGGGGACGATGCGGTCGCTTGCTGCGGCGCGGTCGTTTGCTGTTGCGCAAACGATGCGGCGGCCATGACCATCATTGCCAGAGCGAGGATCGCCCCACAGATCGCTCGAAAACGGAATGCACGCATACATCACTCGACGGCGGAAATTGACAGTCACAGTCACGGGTCAATTTGACCGTTTCTGGGTCGTCCGCGTCAACTGAAGAATTCACTTTGCCGCGACATTACCTGACGGCTCGGCGAAGGTCTTGACCCGCTCCTTGATGTCTCTGAGCGTCTTGAGGCTGGTGTCGATCGCCGCATCGGGCACATCCCGGAGCACATCGCTCGCTATGGAGTCGCGCAGGCTGTCGAGATCATCGGCAAGCTGGCGGCCGCTCGGGGTGAGAAACAGGCGATTGGTCCGCCGATCCCTTGGGTCATGCCGCCGTTCAACGAGGCCATGTTCAACCAGCCGGTCGAGCAGGCGTACCAGCGAAATCGGCTGCAGTTCGAGCACATCGGCCAGATCGACCTGCGATAGTCCCTCCTGATCGCGCAACCTGAACAGCACAATCCACTGCGCGCGCGTCGTGCCGCGGCCCTTGGCGCGGTGATCGATATAGTTGCGCAGAAAGCGCGAACTTTCGACAAGCTGCGAGATTAGCTGCTTTTTGAGATCGAGAGACATCGGTGCCAAAGTCTCCGGATTGCGGATTGTTTAGGATTCTCAAGCCATAGTGTGTTTACACATTAAGTGCACGCATATTATATGTGAACTCCCTAGGAACTCTTGTGATCAACGGCCACTTTTAATTTTTTTAACCTTACGGGCCCAGATGAAGAAATCGCGGGTAACGCGTTGGATTCTCGTGATCCTGGCCCTTGTCGGGCTGGGCTATTTTGGCTGGCAGCGCTTCCGCGGCGAAGGCCATCGAGAGGCCGCAAGCAATGCGCAAAAGGCCACCCGCAACCCGGTGAGGGTCACCGTGGCACCGGTGGAGAAAACCGACTTTCCGGTCTACCTGACGAGCCTTGGAACCGTTCAGGCCTTCAACACCGTGGTCGTTCGCTCGCGCGTTGACGGACAAATCGACAAGATCGCCTTCACCGAAGGCCAGCTTGTGAACCAGGGCGACCTGCTCGCCGAAATCGATCCGAGGCCGTACCAGGCTGCGCTCGATCAGGCCAAGGCCAAGAAGGAGCAGGACGAAGCCAATCTGGCCAACACCAACCTCGATCTGCAGCGTTTCCTCAAACTGGGCGAATTCGCCACAAGGCAACAGATCGATACCCAGCGCTCCTCGGTTTCGCAATTGACGGCCCAGATCGCCGCCGACACGGCCGCCATCGCCAATGCGGCAACGCAGCTCGACTATACCGCCATCAAGGCGCCGATCTCCGGCGTGGTCGGCTTGCGCCAGGTCGATATCGGCAACATCGTCAACGCCGCCGCCCAGACCGGGATCGTTACCATTACCCAGATCGAGCCGATTGCCGTTATTTTTACCGCCCCTGAAGAGCAGCTACCCTATATAAACGAGGGGCAGGCCCTCTCGCCGCTCAAGACGATCGCGATCACGACCGACGGCAAGAAACCCCTGGCTAAAGGAACGCTGGCGGTGGTCAACAACCAAGTCGACTCGACGAGCGGCACCATTCGTCTCAAGGCCGTGTTCGAGAACAAGGATCACGCTTTATGGCCGGGCCAGTCGGTTTCGACGCGGCTTCTGGTAAGGACGTTGAAGGATGCCACCGTCGTTCCGGATGACGCGATCCAGCACGGCAATGAGGGCCTCTATGTCTACACTGTCAACCAGGACAGCAAGGCCGAGCTGCACAAGGTGAAGGTCAGCCAGTCGATCGACGGACGCTCCGTGGTCGAGCAAGGACTGTCGCCCGGGCAGCAGGTCATCACTTCGGGACAGTTCAAGGTTCAGCCCGGAACCTTCGTCAGCACAGCCGTGGCGAGCTCGGATCCGGCGCAATCCAGGGTCCGGCAGGAATGAGCGACGGAATCTCCGCGCCCTTCATTCGCTACCCCATCGGCACCTCGCTGATGATGGCGGGCATTCTGTTTGTCGGCCTCGTGGCCTATCCGCTGCTGCCGGTTGCGCCGCTGCCGCAAGTGGACTTTCCGACCATTCAGATTACCGCACAGCTGCCGGGCGCTAGCCCTGAAACCATGGCGTCCTCGGTTGCGCAGCCGCTGGAGCGGCAATTCGCGCAGATTCCCGGAATCGCCCAGATGACTTCTTCGAGTTATCTGGGAACAACCGCGGTCACCATCCAGTTCGATCTCAGTCGCAATATCGACGGTGCCGCCAATGACGTGCTGGCGGCGATCAACGCCGCGGGCGGCCAGTTGCCCAAAAATCTTCCTTCGCCCCCGACCTACCGCAAGGTCAATCCGGCGGATTCGCCGATCCTGTTGTTGTCAGCCACCTCCGACACATTGCCGCTGACGACCGTGAGCGATTCCGTCGACGCGCAGCTCGCGCAGCAGATCAGCCAGATCTCCGGCGTGGCGCAGGTCATCATCGGCGGCCAGCAGAAGCCGTCGATCCGCGTCCAGGTCGACCCGGCGAAACTGGTCGCCAAGGGCTTGTCGCTTGAGGACGTGCGCAATCAGATCGCGATCACCACCGTGGACAGCCCGAAGGGCAACATCGACGGCGAAAAGCGCGCCTATACGATTTACACCAACGACCAGCTGCTGGATTCGAAGGACTGGAACGACGTCATCATCGCTTACCGCAACGGCGGTCCTTTGCGGATTCGCGATATCGGCCAGGCCGTGACGGGACCGGAAGATGCCAAGCAGGCAGCCTGGGCCAACGGCAAGCGGGGCGTGTTCCTGGTGGTCTTCAAGCAACCGGGCGCGAACGTGATCGACACGGTGGACAAGATCAAGTCGCTGCTGCCGAGGCTGGTGGCCTCGATTCCGGCCGCGATCAAGATCGACGTCATCAGCGACCGCACCCAGACCATTCGCGCTGCCGTCGAGGACGTCCAGTTTACGCTGCTCCTGACCATCTTCCTGGTCGTGATGGTGATCTTCGTTTTCCTTCGCAGCTTCTGGGCAACGGTAATTCCGGCCGTAACCGTGCCGCTGGCCTTGCTCGGCGCCTGCGCGCTGATGTGGGTGTTCGGTTACACGCTCGACAACCTGTCCTTGATGGCCTTGACGATCGCCGTCGGGTTCGTGGTCGACGATGCCATCGTCGTGCTGGAAAACATCGCCCGCTATGTCGAGGAGGGCGAGAAGCCGCTGGCCGCCGCCTTCAAGGGCTCCAGCGAAATCGGGTTCACCATCCTGTCGATCAGCATTTCGCTGGTCGCGGTGCTCATACCGCTCCTGCTGATGGGCGGCATCATCGGACGGCTGTTCCGCGAATTCGCCGTGACACTGGCGATGACGATCTTCGTGTCGATGGTCGTATCGCTAACCCTCACCCCGATGATGTGCGCCCGCTTCCTGCGCTCGCACAGCGAGGCTCCAAGGCACGGCCGGCTCTATCAGCTGAGCGAACGCGGTTTCGAAGCCATGCTGCACGCCTATGAGCGGGGGCTTGATCTCGCCCTGCGCTGGAAGCTGACAACACTGATCATATTTTTCGCGACGCTCGGATTGTCGGTCTATCTTTTCACGATCATTCCGAAGGGCTTCTTTCCCCAACAGGACATCGGTCTGATCACGGCGACCTCCGAAGCCGCACAGGATATTTCCTTCGCCGAAATGAAGCGGCGCCAGGAAGCACTCGGCGCGGTCGTAATGGCCGATCCCGCGGTGGCATCGGCGGCGATGGTGATCGGCGGCACCGGCAGGGCCGGCAACAATGGCAACGTCTATATTACGCTGAAGCCGCTCAGCGAGCGCGACGCCTCCGCCCTGCAGGTGATCTCTCGTCTCCGTCCGAAGCTTGAAAAGATCGAGGGTGCGCGCCTCTATATGCAGGCGGCGCAGGACGTGCGGCTCGGCGGGCGGCCGACACGAACGCAATTCGAATTCACGCTGCAGGATGCCAATCTCGTCGAGCTGAACGAGTGGGCGCCCAAGGTGCTCGCCAGGATGAAGACGTTGCCGGAGCTGCGCGACGTCGCCACCGACCAGCAGACGGAAGGGACGACCCTTCAGCTCAAGATCAACCGCGACACGGCATCCCGTTACGGCATCCAGCCGCAATTGATCGACGATACGCTGTACGATGCGTTCGGGCAGCGACAGGTCACCCAGTATTTCACGCAGCTCAACAGCTATCACGTGATCCTGGAGATCCTGCCCGAAATGCAGGGCAGCTTCGATTCGCTTGACAAGATCTACATCAAATCGCCTACGACCGGCGACCAGGTTCCGCTGTCGGCATTCGCGACCTGGAGCAGCGTGCCGGTCCGTCCGCTCTCGATCAGCCACCAGGGCCAGTTTCCGGCGATCACGATCAGCTTCAATCTCGCGCAGAACGCCGCGCTCGGGCAGGCGACCGACGCCATTCAGAAAGCGATGGCAGATCTGGGCACGCCCGCAACGCTCAACTCGAGCTTCCAGGGCACCGCACAGGCATTCCAGCAATCACTTGGCACCGTGCCGCTGTTGATCCTCGCGGCGCTTGTGGTCGTCTACCTGATCCTGGGTATTCTCTACGAGAGCTACATCCACCCGTTGACCATTCTGTCCACCCTGCCCTCGGCGGGCGTCGGCGCGCTGGCGATCCTGATGGCATTCGGCTACGACTTCAGCCTGATTGCGCTGATCGGAATCATCCTGTTGATCGGCATCGTCAAGAAGAACGGCATCATGATGGTCGACTTCGCGATCTCGGCCGAGCGCGACGAACATCTCAGCCCCGAGCAGTCGATCCGCAAAGCTGCGTTGCTGCGTTTCCGTCCCATCATGATGACGACGATGGCCGCACTTCTCGGTGGCGTGCCATTGATGCTGGGAACGGGTACCGGTTCGGAAATTCGCCAGCCGCTCGGTTATGCGATGGTAGGCGGACTATTCGTCAGCCAGGCGCTGACCTTGTTCACGACACCGGTGGTTTATCTCTATCTGGACAGGCTTTCGAACGCGTTTTCGAACTGGGGACGCTCGAAAGGTGACGGCGACCAGGATGTTGCCGAGCATGGCCCCGTCAAGCAGGCTGCCGAGTGACTTGACTTCGATCGCTTGCCGCTGCATCCGGGGGACGTCCCGCGGAGGCCGATCAGTGAAAACTTCTGCAAGAATTGCTCTCGCGCTCGCGTTCATTTCCGCGAGCGGATCTGGTTATGCCCAGCAGGCACCCAAATCGAGGTCGCCGGCACCGCAGGCGACGCCCGCGCCAGCTCCGTCGGGCACCGCCGCCGCGCCAGCTCCAACTGCCCCGGGCTGGGCTGCGCGTTGCAGCAGCGCGAGCCGTGACGCTCCGCTCGAATGTGCGATCGAACAGAACGCCATCCTCACCAAGACCGGACAACTGTTCGTCACGGTCAACATCCGCGTGCCAGGCGATACCCGCGCGCCGATCGCTTTGGTCCAACTGCCTCTCGGACTGAACCTGCAGGCCGGCGCAAAATTTCAAGTCGATGACGGCAAGGCCGTCGATCTGCAGATCCAGACCTGCGAAAACAGGGGCTGCTACGCCAGCGCCCCGATCACGCCCGAAATCGTCGGCGCGCTGAAATCGGGAAGGCAATTGAAGGTCTTGTTCCAGGACCTTGCCAAGGAAACCATCACTGTCCCAATGCCGCTAAGCGACTTTGCGGCCGCGTATGACAAGATCAAATAATTGAGCTTCCCGCGTCACGCGGTGCCGAGATAGGCCTTCTGCACCTTCGGATCGTTGGCGAGGCTGGCTGCCGTGCCCGACAACACGCTCCGGCCGACTTGCAGAACGGTCGCGAAATCGGAAACTTCGAGTGCGAGCTCGATGGATTGCTCCGCAAGCAGGATGGTGAGCCCAGCCTTGTGCAGCTGTTCGAACGTTTCATACATCTTTTCGACGACGGCCGGCGCAAGGCCCAGCGACGGCTCATCCAGCATCAGGAGCCTGGGATCGCTCATCAGGGCGCGACCGACCGCCAGCATCTGCCGTTCGCCGCCGGACATGGTGCCGGCGCGCTGGTTGCGCCGCTCCGCAAGTTTCGGAAAGATTTCGTAGACGCGATCCAGCAGAGCGGCCGTGCGCGCCTTGTCGCGCAGCGGGGTCGCCCCCAATTTGAGGTTATTCTCGACGCTTTGCTGCACGAACAGCCGCCAGCCTTCCGGTGACAAGGCGAGGCCCTTGCGCACGATCGAAAACGCGTTTTGCCCGGCGATTTCATTTCCGCCAAAACGGATCGAACCGGAATGCACCGGGATCAGGCCGGCAACGGCGTTGAGAACGGTCGTCTTGCCGCCCCCATTGGAGCCGAGCAGCGCGACGACGCTACCCTCGGGCACGTCGATCGAGACATCGGACACGCCGATCAGATCGCCATAGCGGACCTCCAGATGCTCGATCTTGAGCAGAGGCGTTGTCATGTGCCAGGCCCGCCCATGAGCTCGACCGGCGTATGGGTCGCGGCGGCCCTCGCAGCGCGCTTGCCCAGATACGCCTCGATGACAGCCGGGTTACCGGTGACCTCGCGCGGGCTGCCGCGCGCGATCTCGCGTCCCTGATGAAACACCATCACGCGGGTCGCCAGCGACATGATCACTTCCATGATATGTTCGACGATGACGAGCGTGACGCCGGAACGATGAATATCGCGCACGAGATCGATAGCAAGCTGCACTTCGCGCTGGGTTAGCCCCGCCATCGCCTCATCAAGCAGGAGCACCTTGGGCTCGGTCGCAAGCGCGCGCGCAATTTCGAGCCGTTTGCGGCCCGGCGTTCCCAGCGAACGCGCCGGCGCTTCCGCAAGCCTTCCCATGCCGACACGTTCCAGAACGGCGCGCGCCCTGCTCTCGGCTTCCGACCTGCGGGATGTGCGAAGAAAAGCGCCGATCATCACGTTTTCCAGCACGGACATGCTCTCAAACGTCTGCGGCACCTGGAAGGTGCGCGCAAGACCCAGCGCTGCGCGAGCCTCCGCCGCAAGCTCCGTAATGTCCCTGCCTTCGAACAGGACCCTTCCCGATGTCGACTGCAGATCGCCGGTCAGACAATTGAAGAAGGTGGATTTGCCCGCGCCGTTCGGCCCGATCAGGCCGAGAATGTCGCCCTGCTCCAGCGTGACGGAGGCCGCATCGACGGCCCGGAAACTGCCGAACTCCCTGGTGACCTCGCGCGCTTCAAGGAGCATGGGCAACTCCACTCGCCGCCTCACTCTCCGGCATTTTTCCTTTTCGTCCAGTCAGAAGACGATTGATCAGGGTCAGGATGCCACCCGGCTGAAACCGGGAAATCAACACGATGATCGCGCCATACACCACGAAGGTCAGGCCGGCCCCCTTGCCTCCCAGCAGATTGTTGGAAATCTCTTCGAGAGGCACCAGTATGGCGGCGCCAACGAAGGGGCCGAACAGCAGGCCGGCGCCGCCAAGTGCCGCCATGATCAGCATCTTCACCGAAATCAGGATACCCAATCCGGATTCGGGATCCACAAATCCGAACATCACGGCGTAGAGCGCACCGGCGACGCTGGTCAGCCCGGCGCTCAGCATATAGGCGTAGAGCTTGGTGCGGCTTGCGGGCGCGCCGAGCGAGCGTGCCGCGCGTTCGGAGTTGCGGATTGCGCGAAGGTAAAAGCCCATCCGGCTGTTCGCCATCCACCAGGTGATGCCGAGCGTCACTGCCAGGACCGCCAGAAACAAATAGTAGTAGGGCAGCGCCGATATGAACGAGAGATCGAACAGGTTACGCGGCACGGTCGGTCCGCTCAGGCCGACCGCTGCGCCGAGGTATTCGGTGTTGGTGACGATCAGACGCACGAGCTCAGCCACCGCAATGGTGGCCATGCTGAAATAATGGCCCGACAGCCGCAACGTCGGCACGCCGATGATTGCGGAAATCGCCACGCTCGCGATGATGCCGACTGGAATGCCCACCAGCGGCGACAGCGCGAAATGTGCGTACGCGCCCATCGCCGCATAGGCGCCGCAACCGAAAAACACGACGTGGCCGACGGAGACCTGTCCTGCATAGCCGCCGATGATGTTCCAGGCTGACGCTGCGATCGCGTAAAGCAGCACCAGCGCGCCGAGCCGCTGCTGAAACGGGCTCGAAAGCACAAGCGGATAGGCAATCACCAGAGCCAGCGCAACCGAGAGCCAGACCCAGCGGCGCATCAGGCCTTCCCCATCAGACCTTGCGGCCGGAACCAGAGGAAGCCGAGGAAGAGCGCATAGACGACCATGTCCTTGTAGACGGCGCCGATCAGAAAGGCCGACAGCGATTCGATGACGCCGATTGCAAGTCCGGCGACGAGTGCGCCGGGCACGCTGCCGAATCCCCCCAGCGATACCGTAACAAAGGCGACGATGGCGAGCGTCTCGCCAACGGTAGGCACGATGTAAAAGAACGTCGCGATCAGCGCGCCGGCAAGACCCGTCGCGCCCGCGGCGATCGCCCAGGCGATCGCCTGCATCATATCGGGGCGGATTCCCATCAGTTGCGCCGCGGTTGAATCCTCTGCGACCGCAAGCATTTTCGATCCGAGCGAAGTGCGGGTCAGAAGCAGGTGCAGACCAAGCGTCACGAACAGAGCGACGGTGCCGGCCAGCAGGCGGGATGCCTGAATTCGCAAGCCTCCAAAATCGAACGTGCCTCCGACGAGATTTTCAGGCAGCGACAGGAAGTTTGCGCCGAACCACCAGAACACCGAATACCGGAGCAGGAGCGCGAGCCCGAACGTGCCGAGAATCTGGGCCAGCATCGGTCCCTTCATGATGTCGCGGATCAATCCGAAATAGACCACCACGCCGAGCGTCGCGAGCACCAGCACCGCAAGAGGCGCCCCCAGCAAGGGGCCTGCGCCAAGAAGCGTGTAGACCACGAAAGCCACATACATGCCGAGCATGACGAAATCGCCGTGCGCGAAATTGATGATGTTCATCATGCCCCAGACCAGCGTGAGGCCGGAGGAGAACAACGCGTAGACAGCGCCCAACAAGAGGCCACCTGCGATCACCTGGACAAGCGTGAGGGACATATGGAGATTTCTTGCGGGTCAAATTCGAAGCAATGGCTGTGCCATGACAAAAGAGGGCGAACTTGCCCCCTTCAAAATCTCACCAGCCCTTGTAGGGCAGGACGGGTGATTTCTGGGCGCTGGCTTTCGGCCAGACCGCGACATAGTTCTCGCCATCCTGCAGCTGTATGATGAGTCCAGATGCCAGGATGTTCTGGCCTTTTTCGTCGAACTTCACGCCTTTGTAGCCCATCATGAGCTGATCGGGCTTGAGATCGGTCGCCCTGAGCGCTGCCTGGATCTTGGCGGGGTCGGTTGAGCCGGCGCGGTCGATCGCACCGCACAGCACGAAGAACGCCTGCATCGCGCGCCCGGTGGTGTCATCCATGTCATCGCCGGTCTTCTTCTTGTACATTTCAGCGATCAGCGCGGTTGGCGAACCGGGAGGACCGACGCTCCAGGACGAGCGATTGAAGACACCTTGCGAGATCTTGCCGACCGCCTTGATGAAGGATGGGTCGGAATAGCCGGAATCATCCGCGATGATCATCGGAGGCTTGTAGTCGAGCGCCTGCATCGTCTTCTGATAGAGAATGGCATCGGGCGTATATGCGATCATGATCACGACGTCCGGCTTCTTGTCCTTCAGCTGCAACACCTGGCCCTGCACATCCGTCGCATTGATCGCATAAGGGATATCGAGGGCGATCGGCTGGCCCTTTTCCTTGAACGTGCCGGCGACGACGTTGGCAACGGAGACACCGTATTCGGTGGTATCGTGAATGATCGCGATGCTGTCGGTCTTGACGCCCGACGCTTTCATGTCGGTGAGAAACTCGTTGTAGATCTTTGCGATGTCGGAGGCGATCGGTGTGACGCGGAAGAACCATTTGAAGCCGCGCTCGGTCAGATTGGCGGCGACCGACTCGCCGTTGACGAAGGGAATTCCGTATTTTTCGGCGACCGCGCTCGCCGTCAGCGTGACCCCGGATTGATAGGCGCCGGTGATTGCCGCCACCTTGTCTTCCGTGATGAGGCGCAGCGTCTGGTTCTGCCCGGCGGCGGGACTGCCCTGATTGTCGGCGAAAACCACCTCGACCTTGGCGCCGCCTAGCCCTGCGAGACCCGCATTCCTGGCTAGCGGGAAATTGCCAAACTCGGGGTGCGCATTGTTGACGATATCCGTGGCGACTTCGATGGCAGCCTTGGTATGGGCGCCCGCGGTGGCGGCATTGCCGCTCAAGGGAAAGACCGCGCCGATCTTGACGGTCTTCTCCTGCGAAAAAGCGTTGCCTGCCGGCAAAAGCAAAATCGAGGCGGCGCAAACGAGCCCCAGGATGCGCTTGAATCTCATGTGTGATCGTCTCCCAGAAGTCCCAGCGAACCAGGCCTTTTTGGTCCGCAATCCGCGGCATTTCCGGCCGCATTCCCCTATTTTCTTTCGCTCTTTCAGCATTGCATGCCGGTTTTACAGGAGCAAGTTGACGGCGGGAGGCTATTGGTAGGGTGTTTCCATGCAAGGCGACTTGCGGCTAGCAAGACACGAGCGGTCACGCGAGGCGATCTGGTTCATGGCCGCAGTGAGACGGTGCATGTGCAGGCACCGAGCGCTTGGGAGCGCCCTGACCTATCATCGAAGTTACATGTCTCGTGCTTGCCAAGCCCGGGACGGAGCGAGTAGAAGGGCTCGAGCCTTGGCGCGATAAAGACCCTTTCTGCCCCGCCGGAAGCATGGTCTTTAATATATTGATTTCGCTAGGTATTTGGGGAATGGTGTAACGGTAGCACAACAGACTCTGACTTTGTTTGTCTAGGTTCGAATCCTAGTTCCCCAGC
>CAWFZL010000011.1:0-16920 GCA_963820275.1 uncultured Alphaproteobacteria bacterium | reverse complement strand
ACTTAAAATCCCTCGATGGCAACGTCGTGCGGGTTCGAGTCCCGCCGCCCGCACCAACATTTGAGCGCGGCATCACCGACCAAACGCCGAGCGCCTTGGGTCAGGCTCTGACCGGCCTCTCAATTGGCGACCACGTCGAAGCGCTTCGGTGAAATACGAACCGGATATCGTCGAGTGACATCACCCTCCTGCGCGGCCCACGCGGGAAAAGATACGGCTTCGTCTGATCGCGGCTGCGTTCTCGCAACGACGTTCCGACTTGCTCGGCGCAGGCAAACCCAGCTTTCGAGCGCGGGTCGCGGCGAGGCGTCGATAGGCACTTGCCTGCCGCTCAAGATCGGCCTTGACGGCCCGATTTGACTCGGCGTCGGCCAACCGCTCAAACGTCAGTGCGTGGTCGATATACTGGTTCAGCAAATCCAGTGACATGCTGCATCCCTGTCATGAGGCGACAGAAATCAACTCAGCCGCCTCAACTCCGTTCCGTTCCCGACACCGAGCGCGTAGGCGGTGCCCCGTAAAATCAAGACGTCGGTCAGGGAACGGAAACCGGCGCGGCAGGTTTGATTTCGACGTGTCGGAAACCAACCACGGAGAGATCCCGCCATGCAACTCAAACATGCCGTTCCGGGTCTTCTTGTCGCGATCGGCTTTGCCGCAACGTCGGTAGCATTCGCGCAGACCAACACTGCGGCCCAACCACCCGTCGAGTTGGCTCAGGCAGCGAAGGTCAAGGCGCCTCATCGCGAAAGAACAACGTTAAGACCGGGCACCACCACCGGCATGAGCCGGGACACTCCCGGTGCTCGTCGCAACTGGTACAAGGGAAGTAACTGAATGGCTGGGCGAGCGACGGGCCGGGCTGTCGGCCCGCTTGGCGAATCTCCGGCGAGACACGTTTTTTGGACAGCAGACGGCCGTCACAACCGCTGCGCCAGCGCAATGGCAATTCCCGACACGGTGGCTGCGAAAAGCGCTTGAGAGCTGGCGCCAATGGGCCAGGACAGTTTCCGCCTGGAATGAATCCACTGATGAAATCTCTGCAGCGAGTTGAGTGGCTCGCGTGGATAAAGGCTGTGAATGAACTGCAAAGCGTCCGGCAGGATTGCCATGAAGCCGCCGAGCACGATGGCTCCGACCGTCGCGGGCGTCGCAAAGAGCCAAATCGCAATCGCCATCCCCGCACAGGCATCGAAACCGATCAGCATCAGATCGAAAACAAGACGACGATCCAGCGCGAGGTGACGGTTATCGGCACCTGCTCCCGTCGAGATCGTCTGAAGCGGATAGTCCCAGTGCGGAATCGCATCGATCGCAAAATGGCTCGCAAAACCCGCAACCGCGACCAGCACCGGATGGGTGGGAAACAGGCTGGCGACTGCGCCGCCGACAATTGCGTGTGTGCACAAGATCATGATTGCCTCGCTAGCGCCTCACGGCGCACCGGCTTCCCTTATCAGGGCATCGGTTGCCGCCTTTACGAAAGCGGCGTCATCACCGGGCGCAAACTGACTTTCGATGTTCAACATGATAATGCCGAGCGCCAGCGCCTGGGGCCGATTGCCTGCGTTCCAGAGCTGGCGGGAGACCTCCCGAACCTCTCTCAGGATTCGGTCCCTGTCGGCGCTGCTGGCCAGCGCATAGCCCTCCCTCACGGAACCCACTGTCGATCTGATTTGGCCGAAACATGCCGACCTCGACATGGCATCCGCCGTATCGATCCGCCGTTTCAGATCATCATATTCCCTTCGCAGGAGGGTGCCGCGCTCCTCGCGGCTCCACAGGCTTGGAATTTTCATTTTCGTCCGTTCGACGTCAGGCCGGAATTCGCTTGCATAAATCAGGTGATTCACAATGCAGATGCCGATTTATGACCGCCTTGTAAAACATTGGCAATTCAAGCGAATGGGCTTATAGCCGAAAACCACTGCGCATTGTGCAGCCGCGAACGGTCCGGTGACCGGTACTTTGACGTGAAGCCCGTCTGGCGGTGCTGTCGCTTTTTGGCCGGCAGACGCCAGCGAGATTCGGGCCAGCGCCGAAGCGCAGGCAAATCAGCATCGGAGGCAAACGCAAGCAGCTCTTCGAAGATCTTGAAAGAGCCCGACGGAACACTGGACCGCCGGAAAGGCGACTTCAATCGGTATAACCGAACTTCGTTCTCAGCTTTTCGACGCAGACGCAATAGTCGAGTTCGGAAAGATACAAGGGTTGCTCTGCGCGGATTCTTTCCCACGCCATTTCGTCCGAAACAACCATGCAGTCGTCCACAAGATTGTCCCTGGCGTCGAAATAGATGTTCCAATCCTTGCGGAAAATGTCTTCGCTGGCATTGAACTGGTCACCCTGGAAGCCCGTGATGACCTCCCCGTCGATCACGGCGTAGGCGACGATGGCCATCGCAAATCTGGAATCGATCGCGGGATTGGCGGGGTCCAAGACCCGATAGGCAAAGCGCGCAATGCGATCGGCCTCTTCTCGCGGACGCAAACGAAAGGCGAAGCCGGACTTCAGCCGCGCATAATCTTCGTAAAACACCCAGCGAAAGGACATCGGCAGGCCGCGCGATTGCAGAAGCCCCGTCCAGAAGCGCTGCAAAGCGTCAAAGTCCGGCCTTTCAAATCTGCCGTCAGGACCGACCATCGCGCCCCTCTCCTGGCACCGTTTCGCGATGAGGCCCGCTTCATTGCCAGAGAGCCGGGCATCCTCGCACGCACTGATACCAGAACTAATAGGGCTCTGCCGTGTCGACCTTTGTGATCCCGATCACGGTCGCGCGGAAGCGGCTCCTTTCGATATGGACGCAACCGCTGTCGATGGTCGTGGGAGGGGAAATGCCGATCCGTCAGCCCGGCGCAGGAGCGAACAGGAACCTGCTCACGCCGCCTTCGCCAGTTCCGAAACCCGTTCCCAGGTGGTCGCCTTCATGCTTGACCGCGCTTCCATGCGCTCGAGCCAGGCGACGAGATTTGGATGCGGCTTGCCGAGTTCCGCCCATTCCGGAATTGCCGCGAAGAAGGCGGCGCCCGGCGCGACCAGCAAATCCGCGAGCGATAATTCGTCGCCTGTGAAAAACGGTTGCTCACCCAGAAGGCGGGAAAGTTCGGAGAACACGGTGCGTGCCCTTGGCATCGCAGCTTCGATCGCCTTCTCGTCGGGAGCAGCCCCCATCAGCCGCGGCGCGATCACGCGATGGAAAATGATGACGTTGCCGACGCCGTGAAACAAATACCAGTCGTTGATGTTCATCACCTGGTCCATCCGCGCCAGTCGCCTTGAATCGGGGGGCGTCAGCGCCGGCGTGGGAAGAACGCGGTCGAGATAACGCAGGATGGCCTGGGTCTCATAGAGCGCAAAACCGTCGTGCTCCAGCACCGGCACCCGGCCGAAGGGATGGCGCGAGAGGTGCTCTGGCGAACGCATCGTGCCAGGCGCTACCGGTGCAAGCCGCCACGAGGCGCCCTTTTCCTCAAGAGCAGCCATCACCGACCGCCCGAACGGACTGCCTGGAATCGAATGCACGACGAAATCAAACATGACAATCTCCCCACTCACGCTGTTGCTGTTGCTCGTGTTATTTCCCGCTGCGCTCGGCTTCGCGCATGAAGCGCTCGATCAGGCCCGGCCAGCCGCCGTCGACGTCCTTGCGCATCGAAGCGCCCGCCTCCGCGCCCATGGTCTCGAACCTGTGGTGCACGAGTTCGACGCGCGTGGCCTCCGGCCCTTCCGAGGTGAAGCGCACATCGACTTCCGATTTCATCGAAAGGTCCGGCTTCCATTGCGCGTTGACCTGCCAGAGCAGCACCAGGCGGTGCGGCGGCTCCCAAACGATGATGGTCGCGACGCTGGTCTCGGTGCCGTCTTGCGAGATCTCGAGCCAGCGGCCGCCGAGGCAAGGCTCCATCAGGACTTTCTCGATGGGCTTCTTGCCGATACCGTGCTCGTTGGGCCACCAGCGCGTGAGCCCGCTGGTGAAAACCTCGAAGGCATGTTCGATCGGCGCCCTGACAGATACGGTCTTGCGCACGGGCGCAATCGTGGCCGCTTCGTTCATTCACTTGCTCCCTTTTGCCCTGTGGGATCGTTCGGCCTCGAGCCTGAAAGCCTCCAGCGCGTCGCCCCAGAAACTGTCCAGCCATTCGCGCAGCTCCATCAACCCCTCGCGCCGCAACGAGTAGATCCGCCGCACGCCCTCGCTCCGTTCCTCGACGAGGCCGGCGTCCTTCAGCGCCTTTAAGTGTTGCGACACGGCAGGCCGTGAAACCGGCAATCCCGCAGCGATTGCCTTGACCGCCCGCGGGCCGTGGCGCAACCGCTCGAACACCCTCCGCCGCGTCGGGTCCGCAAGTACGGCAAGTGCTGTTCCGTAAGTCATGGCTAACGGTAAGCTTCTGCTTACTCTATGTCAAGTTGCCTTTCCCGGGTTCCACCAACGCCGGCGCCCCCGCGATGCCTTCGAGTTCAAGGCAGTTTTCATTTGCGCTCTCGCGGGGCCCGGCTAGGCTTTGATGCCAGGCAGTGGTCCGGTCCGAACATGAATGCGAACGACATTTCCTTCGAAACCGCGCTTCAAATGCGCGTCGATCAGATGTGCGACGCCTGCACGCGCTGCGGCAAATGCGTCGAGGCCTGCCCCAGCGTGAAGCCGGCAGGCATTTCGGAACGCCCGCAAGACGTGATCGCCGGCATCATCGATATCATACGCGAGGGCAACGGGCCGGATGCCTCGCGCAAATGGGCGCAGTCCTGCATGCTCAGCGGCGAGTGTATCAGGGCGTGCGACGAAGGCGTCAATCCGCGCTTTCTGCTCGCGATGGCGCGCGTGGCGATCGAAAGGTCCGAGCACGATCTGCCCGCACGGCGGCGTCAGGGGGTCGATAAATATCGCGATCTCGGCCGCGATGTCGCCATGCTCTCGCGGCTGCAACTCGATGACGCGCTGCTGGAGCGGCTCGGTCAGAATGCCGCGTCGGTCGCGATGCCTGCCGAGAAGCCGGACTTCGTGTTCTATACCGGCTGCAACGTGCTGAAAACGCCGCACATCGCGCTGCTCGCGCTCGATATCATGGATGCGCTCGGCATCTCTTACCAGGTGATGGGCGGACCGAGCCATTGCTGCGGCGTGATGCAGCTGCGCCCGGGCGATGTCGAAATGTCCGGCCGCATGGGCACGAGCAGCGCCGTAAAACTTGCGCAATCGAAGTCCGGCCAGGTGATCTCGTGGTGCCCGAGCTGCTATGTCCAGTTCACGGAAACGACGCTGCCGGCGATCGAGCGCCAGCGCGGCGCGCGACCTTTCGAGATGACGCCGTTCATGCGGTTTCTCGATGGCCGGCTCGACCAGCTCATCCCACTTTTGCGCCAGCGCGTCGAGATGCGCGTCGCCTTGCATCGTCATCCCGGCGTCGCCGGGGTGATGGAAGCCGCCGCAAGAATCCTGCGGGCAATTCCCGGCATCTCGCTCGTCGATCTGAACCAGCCGGCGGTTGGCCTGCAGAGCGTCAGTCTCGGCGTGTTGCCCAAATTCAAGCGCGAGCTTCAGCTCGGCGAACTCGAGGCGGCGCGCGCTGCGGGCATAGATGCGCTGGTGACCGTCTATCATTCGGACCATCGCGAGTTCTGCGCGCATGAGCGGGACTGGCCGTTCCGCATCGTCAACCTGCTCGAGCTCGTTGGCGTCAGCATGGGGCTCAAACGCCACGACCGCTACAAGGAACTCAAGATCATGCAGGATGCCGACCAGATCGTTTCCGAATGCGGCGATCTGATCGCGCTCCACGCGCTCGATCCGGGGAAGGCGCGCGAGGTCGTTGTCAAATCGATGCTTGGCGACCAGCCGCTGCCGTTGAAAGGCTGATCGCTGAAGCCGGTCGGTCGCGGCGGCAACGCACGTATCCCTCGAGACGGCGCTTACGCGCCTCCTCGGGATGAGGCCGCCATTCGTGGCCTCGCGTTCAGATCCTCATGGTGAGGAGCCGCGCTCTTTGCGCGGCATCTCGAACCACTCGACCCGACCTGTCGCCGCCCCTCCTCACTCCTTCTTGTCGATATTCCAGAAGATCGGCGTCGCCGGACCATCAAGGACGCCCGTGAGTGATTTGCGCCAGGCGCTCGGCGCAAGATATTGGCCGAGCGGGATATAGATCACCTGGTCGTAATTCTCCTTCTGGATCTCCTCGGCAAGCTTTTTCTGCTCCTCGGGCGAGGAGGAACGCGCGAACGCATCGCGCAGGGATTCCATCCTGGGATCGTCCGGCCAGCCGAACCAGCCGCCATTCTTGCCCTTGCCGTTGATCGACAGATTGGCGACGGGATTGACGACGTCGGCGCCGACCCAGTTGGTGAAGAACATGTTCCAGCCGCCCTCCTTCGGCGGCTTCTGGCTGGCGCGACGGGTCACGACAGTCTGCCAGTCGGTCGCCTGCACATCGACCTTGAAGCCGGCCTCGCGCAGCAATTGCGCGGCAACGATCGGCTGCGCTTTCAGCGTCACGACATCGCCGGGTGCCATCACCACCACCGGCGTGCCGTCATAGCCGGACTCGGCGAGCTGCTTTTTCGCCTCCGCCATGCCGTTACCCTTGACGAGGGTCTCCGCCCCCACATCGGACGCCAGCGGTGTGCCGCAAACAAAGACCGCGCCGCAGATCCGGTAATATTCGGGATTGCCAACCAGCGCATCCAGCACGTCCTTCTGGTTCATGGCCAGCAAGGCGGCGCGGCGCACCTTCACGTTATCGAAGGGCGGATAAAGGAAGTTCATCCGTCCCAGCGTCTGGACGCCGAGCTTGTTCGAGATGTCGACCTTGATTTCGGGATTGGCAGCGAGCACAGGAAGCAGGTCGAAGGGCGGAATCTCCATGAAATCGATGTCACCCGATTGCAGCGCGTTTACCGCGGTCTGCGCATCCGGCATCGTGATCCACTCCACGCGATCGACCTTCACCACCTTGCCGCCGGAGGTCCAGCTTGCCGGCTCCTTGCGCGGCACGTAGTCGGTGTTCTTCACATAGACCGACTTGACTCCCGGCTGGAATTCGGCCGCCACGAACTTGAACGGGCCCGATCCGATCTGTTCCTTGATCTGCTGGCCTGGAGGCGTCTCGGCGAGACGCTTCGGCATCATGAACGGCACCAGCGACGACGGCTTGCCGATCAACTCCAGCACGAGGCCATAGGGCTCTTTCAGTTTCAGCGTGATGGTTCTGGCGTCGGTGGCCTCCAGGCTTGCGACAAAATCCATCAGCTTCTGGCCCATGCCATCATTGCGGCCCCAGCGCTTGAGCGAGGCGACGCAATCTTCCGCCGACACCGGCGCGCCGTCATGCCATTTCAGCCCGTCGCGCAGGGTAAAGGTGTAGGTGAGCTTATCGTCGGAGACTTTCCAGTCGGCCATCTGCGGCTGGATCTTGAAGTTGGCGTCTTCCGAAAGCAGCGTGTCATAGACCATGTAGCCGTGATCGCGAGTAATGTAGGCCGTGGTGAAACCGGGATCGATCACGCGCAGGTCCGAATGCATGACCGCGGTGATCGTCTTGGCGTCCGCGGGGGCAGCAGCAAGAATAACCGACAACGTCGCGAGCGCGATGCGCGAGGCCATCACGAACTGCTTCCGGCACAAGGTCTCCAACATGATCGTCTCCTGACGTGAAACCGGTCAAAGGCAGGTCATTCGCTGTGCAAGCGGCCCGCTAATTGGGCGACATAACACGCTGTAATTCCAGAATATTCGAGACTTGCACCGGGCACGCGGCACGTCAATCGCGATTTCGGAAGAGAGCAATGCGCCCCGTCATCGCGCATGTTTCACTTTACAAAATGTTCGCCAATCCTTCTCGTAAGAGAAAGGTTCCCCTCACAAGAGCATCCTGAAAATGAACCCTGCCAATCTTCCCTTTGATTCCGAAGCCATGCTGGAGGGGTTGCGAGGATGGGTTGAATGCGAAAGCCCGACCTTCGATGCAGCAGCCGTAAACAGGATGCTCGATGTCGCCGCGCGCGAGCTGGCGGTCATGGGCGCCTCGATCGAACGCATCGCCGGGCGACAGGGTTTTGGCGGCTGTATCCGCGCGAAATTTCCGCATCCGAAACAGGGCGAGCCCGGCATCCTGATCGCGGGCCATCTCGACACGGTTCATCCCGTCGGCACGCTGGAGAAACTGAAGTGGCGGCGCGAGGGCAACAAATGCTTCGGACCCGGCATCTTCGACATGAAGGGCGGCAACTACCTCGCCCTCGAAGCGATCCGGCAACTGGCGCGGGCGTCTGTCGCGACGCCGCTGCCGGTCACCGTGCTGTTCACGCCGGACGAGGAAGTCGGCACGCCATCGACGCGCGACATCATCGAGGCGGAAGCGCTCCGCAACAAATATGTGCTGGTGCCGGAACCCGGCCGGCCAAACAACGGCGTCGTCACCGGGCGTTACGCGATCGCCCGGTTCAATCTGGAAGCCATCGGCAAGCCAAGCCATGCCGGCGCTACGCTGTCCTCGGGACGTTCGGCCATTCGCGAGATGGCGCGCCAGATCCTCCTCATCGACGGCATGACGAGCGAAGACTGCACCTTCTCTGTCGGCATCGTGCATGGCGGTCAATGGGTCAATTGCGTCGCCACGACGTGTACCGGCGAAGCTCTGAGCATGGCCAAGCGCCAGGCCGATCTCGATCGCGGCGTCGAACGCATGCTGGCGCTTTCGGGCACCGCCAATGATGTGACCTTCAGGGTCACGCGCGGCGTGACACGGCCGGTGTGGGAGCCGGATGCCGGCACCCTGGCGCTGTACGACAAGGCGTGCCGCGTCGCGGAGGCAATGGGCGTCGACCTTCCGCATGGCAGCGCCGGCGGCGGCTCGGACGGAAATTTTACCGGCGCGCTGGGAATCCCGACGCTTGACGGGCTCGGCGTGCGCGGCGCCGATGCACATACGCTCAACGAGCACATCGAAGTCGACAGTCTCGCCGAGCGAGGCCGCCTGATGGCTGGCCTGCTGGCAACGCTGGAATGAGATCTCCCATGGACAAGGCACAAGCCGGTTCCCGCAACCTGTCCTTCAAAGCCATTCGCGCTAGGGCCGAGAAACGCAAGGGCGGCCCGAAGGCGCTGGAAAGGCTGCTGCCGCCAAAACCCGAATTGAAGGCGCTCGCAAGACTTCCCGACGACCGCATTCTTGCGGAGATGACCCGGCGCGTATTCTCCGCCGGATTTGCCTGGAGCGTGATCGAAACGAAATGGCCGGGATTCGAGAAGGCCTTTCTCGGCTTCAGGCCGGCAAAGCTCGTCTTTCAGCCCGATGATTTCTGGGATGGGCTATTGTCCGAAACGGCAATCGTGCGCAACGGCGCCAAGATCGCCTCGGTACGCGAAAATGCCGTCTTCGTGCAGGAGATATCAAAGGAGCATGGCAGCTTCGGCAGGTTCCTGGCAGAGTGGCCCTCCTCCGACGAGGTTGGACTTCTAGACCTGCTCGCCAAGCGGGGCAGCAGGCTCGGCGGCAACACCGGCCAGATGTTCCTGCGCTTCGTCGGCTGGGACGGATTTGTCACGTCGCAGGATGTGGTGGCCTGCCTGCGAGAGGCCGGCCTCGATGTCGCGGAGGAAGTCAAATCGAAGGGCGACCTTGCCAGGGTTCAGGCGCAGTTCAACGCATGGGCCAGCGAAACGGGGCTGCCTTATGTCCATCTATCGCGCATCTGCGCGCTGTCGATCGGGGAAAACCGCTCGGCTTGACGCGCATGGTGGCACGGGGTTTGCAAAGCTCGGGTGGGCCTCATGACGGAATTCTGCAGCTTTCCGCGAACTTTACCCATCGTCCCTGCGGAAGCAGGGACCCATAACCGCAGCCATCAATTGTTGCGCCAAAGCCGTCGAACTTTCAAACGACAAGTTGCAGCATATGGGTCCCTGCTTCCGCAGGCACGACGCAATGGGTGGGGCTGATGGCTGGATATCTGTTTCGCCGCTTGCTCGCTGCCATTCCCGTGATGGGCGTGGTTGCGCTGTTCGTGTTTCTGTTGTTGCGACTGACACCCGGCGATCCCGCCGCGATTCTCGCCGGCGACAATGCCACTCCCGAACAGCTGGAGCGCATCCGTGCCTCGCTTGGTCTCAACCAGCCGCTCTACACGCAATTCTTCACATGGATCGGCAGGTTGCTGCACGGCGATCTCGGCGTCTCACTGATTTCCAACGTGCCGGTCCTGAGGATGATCGGCCAGCGCGTGGAGCCGTCGATCTCGATCGCGCTATCGACCATCATCCTTTCCATCCTGATCGCCGTGCCGCTCGGCGTGATCGCGGCATGGAAACACGGCACATGGATCGACCGTTTCGTGATGGGATTGTCCGTGGTCGGCTTCTCGGTTCCTGTCTTCGTGATCGGTTACGTCCTGATTCAGGTCTTTGCCATCGACCTGCGATGGCTGCCGGTGCAGGGGTTTCGCAGCATCGCATCTGGATTTGGCCCCTTTCTCGAACGCCTTGTTCTGCCGACTTGCACACTGTCCTTCATCTATGTCGCGCTGATCGCGCGCATGACCCGCGCCTCGATGCTTGACGTGCTGGGAGAGGATTATGTGCGCACCGCGCGCGCCAAGGGCATCGGCGAGATCGGCGTGCTGTTGCGCCACGGCTTGCGCAACGCTGCCGTGCCCGTCATCACGGTGATCGGCACCGGCTTTACGCTTCTGATCTCGGGCGTCGTCGTCACCGAAAGCGTGTTCAACCTGCCAGGGGTCGGCCGTCTCACCGTCGATGCGGTGCTGGCGCGCGACTATCCCGTCATCCAGGCGATGATCCTCTTGACCTCGGGCATCTATGTCGCCGTCAATCTTCTGATCGACGTCGCCTACACGCTGCTCGATCCCAGAATCCGTTATTGAGGTTTGGTTGGCGATGGCGGTCGAGACCCTCCCCGAACCCTCAATCCCGATCACCACGCCGTTGCGGCCGGGCCTGCGGTTTCTCACGGCGACGCCGATCATCGCCGCGGCGACGATCTGCCTTGCGCTGGTCGTCGCCTCCGCCGTCCTGGCACCCTTCCTTTCGCCGCACGATCCCCTGCTGCTGGCGCCAGCCCAGCGGCTCAAGCCCGCAAGCGCGCAGTTTCTGCTCGGCACCGATGGCTATGGCCGCGACCTGCTGTCGCGAATTCTCTATGGGGGGCGAATTTCGCTCTTGATCGGTCTTGGCGCCGCCACCTTCAGCGTCGCGATCGGGCTTTTGATCGGGCTCGTATCCGGCTTCTTCAGGTGGCTCGACGCGATCATGATGCGCGTGATGGATGGCTTGATGGCGATCCCGAGCATCCTGCTTGCGATCGCCGTGGTTTCGCTCTCCGGCGCAAGCCTGATGACGGTTCTGGTGGCGATCACCATCCCCGAGATTCCGCGCGTGGCGCGGCTGGTGCGATCGGTGGTGCTCTCGGCGCGCGAGGAGCCGTACGTGGAAGCTGCCATTTCAGTCGGCTCGTCCTTGCCGAAGATCATGGTGCGGCACCTGGTGCCGAACACGATCGCGCCACTGATCGTGCAAGGCACTTACGTCTGTGCGTCTGCGATCCTGACCGAAGCGATCCTGTCGTTCCTCGGCGCCGGCATCAGCCCGGAGACTCCGACCTGGGGCAACATCATGGCCGAGGGCCGGGCCTACTTCCAGATCAAGCCGACGCTGATCTTCTGGCCGGGACTATTGCTGTCGATCGCGATCCTTTCCGTCAATCTGATCGGCGACGCCGCGCGCGACGCGCTCGACCCTCGCATGAAGCGGCGGGAGGGCGGAAGGTGAGCAAAAGCAATTTCAATCGCGCACCGTCATTCCAGGGCTATGCGATGCATCGAGCCCGGAATCTCGTCATTGCGAGGAGCGTGAGCGACGAAGCAATCCAGAATTGCAACTATGGAAACTCTGGATTGCTTCGCGGAGCCTGTCCTCGGGCCGCGCTTCGCGCGGACCCGCTGGCTCGCAATGACGACGGAGAAGGCCCAACATGACCACCCCCGTCCTCGATATCGGCGATCTCGTCGTCAGCCTCGGCAAGACACCGGCCAGCGCGCGGGTGATCGACGGCATTTCGCTCCAGCTGCGCGAGCGCGAAACCCTTTGCCTTGTCGGCGAGAGCGGCTCGGGCAAATCGGTGACTGCGCTGACCATAATGGGGCTGCTGCAAAAGGGCTCGCCCGATGGGCGGCAGCATCAAGCTTGTCGGCGAGGAGCTGTTGATGGCAAGCGACCGCCGCCTGCGGCAGTTGCGCGCCACCAGGATGGCGATGATATTTCAGGAGCCGATGACGGCGCTCAATCCGGTGGTGCCGGTCGGCCGCCAGATCGATGAGGTCTTGCGCGCGCACACCGGTCTCGACGCGCGCGCGCGGCGCCAGCGCATCCTGGACATGATGGAACAGGTGCGATTGCCCGAGGTCGACCGCATTTTTTCATCGTACCCGCACCGGCTGTCCGGCGGCCAGCGCCAGCGCATCATGATTGCGATGGCGCTGGTGCTGGAACCGAAACTCCTGATCGCGGACGAGCCGACGACGGCGCTCGATGTCACCACCCAAAAGCAGATCCTGACGCTGATCCGCGACCTGCAGCGGGATCATGGCACAGCCGTCCTCTTCATCACCCACGATATGGGCGTGGTCGCCGAGATCGCCGACCGCGTTGCCGTGATGCGCCAGGGCCAGCTGGTCGAGACCGGATCGCTTTCGACGATCCTGCGCACGCCCACGATGGAATATACGCGCAATCTGCTTGCGTCGGTACCGAGCCTGGTGCCGCGCGCCAGACGTGCGGAATCAAGAGAACCCGTCGTGCTGGAGGCCAACGAACTCGGCAAGATCTATCGCGAGCGCTCGTTCTTCGGCCGCACCCGCGAGGTAGTCGCGGCCGAAAATGTCACGCTGACGCTGCGAAAGGGCCGCACGCTCGGCATCGTCGGCGAAAGCGGTTCCGGAAAGTCGACTGTGGCGCGCTGCATGGTCCGTCTGATCGACCCGACCTCCGGCGGGGTTCGGCTCGCGGGCCGCGAAATCTCAGACCTCTCGCACCGGCTTTTGCAGCCGCACCGCAAGAAGATCCAGATCGTCTTCCAGGATCCCTACCGGTCGCTCAATCCGCGCATCACCGTCGGCGAGACGATCGCCGAAGGACCGATCAATTACGGCATGCGTCGCGCGGATGCGCTGGCGAAGGCGCGCGAACTCCTCGAACTCGTCGATCTGCCCGCCGATTCCATTTCACGCTATCCGCACCAGTTCTCGGGCGGGCAGCGCCAGCGCATTGCGATTGCACGGGCGCTCGCGCTCGATCCCAATGTGCTGGTAGCGGACGAAGCGGTCTCGGCGCTCGACGTTTCCGTGCAGGCGCAGGTGCTGGAACTGTTCGAAGAGATTCGGGCGAGGCTCGCCATCGCGCTTCTGTTCATCACCCACGATTTGCGGGTCGCCGCGCAAATCTGCGACGACGTCGCGGTCATGCAGCAGGGACGCATCGTCGAACAGGGTCCGGCGGCGGACGTCCTGACAAATCCACAACAGGCCTATACCCGCGCGCTGCTTGACGCCGCACCCGGACGGGGGTGGGATTTCGCCAATTTCCGCCCGGTTGCGAGTGCGGTTTGAGCCTTGAACAAACCCTTCCTGTCGTCATTGCGTGCGCAATGATGGAAGGCGCGGTATGCAACGCGGAATTGCTCCGTTACTTGCGCACTTCGTTGACATGGGTCTAACGTTTGCGTGCAACGTTCGAGAGAAATGAATGCCCCGGATCGCCGTTGGCGGCTTTTTGCACGAGACCAACACCTTCGCGCCGACCAGGGCGGCCTATGCCGATTTCGTGCATGGCGGCGGCTGGCCTTCGATGACAAAAGGCGCCGACGTGCTCGAGGTGATGCGCAACATCAATGTCGGGCTGGCCGGATTTGTCACCGAGGCAGAGGCGCAAGGCTGGGAACTTGTACCGACCATCTTTGCCGCGGCAAGTCCTTGTGCGCACGTGACCAGAGATGCCTATGAGCGCATCGCCGCCGTCATCGTGGACGGCATCAGGAATGCGCCTCCGCTCGATGCGGTCTATCTCGACCTTCACGGCGCCATGGTGAGCGAGCATCTCGATGACGGCGAGGGCGAAATCCTTGCGCGGGTGCGGCGGGTGATCGGCGATGACGTGCCGCTGGTGGCAAGCCTCGACCTGCACGCCAACGTCACGCCGCAGATGGTGGATCAGGCGGATGCACTCATCGCCTACCGCACCTATCCGCATGTCGACATGGCCGACACGGGGCGCGCCGCCGCGCGTCATCTTTCGCTTTTGCTCGCGACCGGCCGGCGTCTGGCCAAGGCGTTCCGGCCATTGCCATTCCTTATTCCGATAAGCTGGCAATGTACCAATGATCAGCCCGCGAGGGGCATCTATGAAAAACTGGCAGCGCTGGAGAGCGAGGCGGTGCCGACGCTGTCTTTCTGCCCGGGCTTTCCCGCGGCGGATTTTTTCCATTGCGGGCCAAGCGTCGTCGCCTATGGCCGATCGCAGGCTGACGCGGAAAGCGCAGCGGACAGACTTGCCGCTCTGATCGAAAGTCATGAGAGCGATTTCGACGGCCGCATCTATACGTCCGACGAAGGCGTGCAGCTTGCGATGGAGCTTGCCAGGACCGCCAGAAAACCGGTCATCATCGCCGATACCCAGGACAATCCGGGCGCCGGCGGCGATTCCGACACGACCGGCATGTTGCGGGCGCTGGTCCGCAACGGGGCGACCAGAGCCGCGATCGGCGTGATCTATGATCCCGTCTCTGCAAAGGCCGCCCATGCCGCCGGCATTGGTGCAACGATAAGGATCGCGCTCGGCGGCAAGTCCGGAATCAAGGGCGACGCGCCTTACGAGGAAACGTTTGTCGTGGAACACCTGTCGGACGGAAAATTCGTCGCAGCAGGGCCCTACTACGGCGGTCGCGACATGGACATGGGGCCCTCGGCGTGCCTGCGGATCGGCGATGTGCGCGTGGTTGTGAGTTCGCACAAGGCGCAGCTCGCCGACAGGTCGATGTTTCGATATGTCGGCATCGAGCCCGCCGAACAGGCGATCCTGGTCAACAAGAGTTCGGTGCATTTCCGCGCCGATTTCGAGCCGATCGCGGAACGGCTTCTGATCTGCGCCGCGCCCGGTGCGATGCCGGCCGACACCGCTGGCCTTCCCTGGACGAAACTCCGCCCGGGCATTCGTCTGAAGCCGAACGGCCCGGCGTTTGCTCCCGACAAATCGCGTTCTCCCTCCCCTGTCATCGGATAAGTGAAAATGCCCAACATCGATCGTATCGACGCCTTTGCCGACGAACTCACCGCCATCCGCAGGGATCTGCACGCCCATCCCGAAATCGGTTTCGAGGAAGTCCGCACGTCGGGAATTGTCGCCGAGAAGCTCGCGCAATGGGGCATCGAGGTTCATCGCGGGCTCGGCGGCACCGGCGTGGTCGGCGTGCTCAGGGGCAAGGGCAACGGCACAAAACGCATAGGACTGCGCGCCGACATGGACGCGCTGCCGATGGAAGAAAACACCAACCTGAAGTGGCGTTCGACCATTCCCGGGCGCTTCCACGGCTGCGGCCATGACGGCCATACCACCATTCTGCTCGGCACCGCCCGCTACCTCGCCGAGACCCGAAATTTCGACGGAACCGTGCATTTCATCTTCCAGCCGGCAGAGGAAGGCCTTGGCGGCGCACGCGCCATGATCAAGGACGGATCGTTCGAGAAGTTTCCCTGCGACGAAATCTATGGCCTGCACAATGCGCCCGATCTCAATCACGGCGAACTGGCGATCCTGCTGGGCCTGCGATGGCGGGGGCGGACTTCTTCGACATCACCATCAGCGGCTACGGCGCCCATGGTGCGATGCCGGAACGCTCGAAGGACCCATCGTGATCGCGATGGCCGTGGTGAAGGCGCTGATCGGTCGTCAGCCGCAATGTACCGCCGACGGAAGCTGCGGTGCTGTCGGTCACCCAGATTCACGTGGGCTCCGCCTATAACGTGATCCCGGCGAAGAAATCTCGCCGGCACGGTGCGGGCGTTTCGACCAGGTGCGCCACTGATCCGCGAGCGCATGCGTGCGATCCGTCCGGCATGGCGGCGGCGTTCACGTGGAAATGGCGGTCGACATCCGCGATATTTTCAGCGTGCTCGTGAACCAGGAGGAAAATTCCACAGTTGTCGCTGACGTGGCCAGGACGATCGTCGGCCTGAACGACGTCAAGAAGAGGTCCGATCGAGATGGGCAGCGAGGATCTCGCCGACATGCTGCAAGCCGTTCCCGGCGCTGATTTCGGCCGGCCATGACGGTTCGGTGCCGGTGCACAATCCGGGCTTCTTGCCGGACTACAGAACCTGCCGGTGGGCGCGAGTATGTTCGCCCGCATGATCGAGACCCGACTGCCGGTCGGTAGCGAGCGGGAGGCCTCCGAGAGATGGTTGCGGATGCACGATCTCTGTGCCGTTGACCTGATCGCTGAGCCTGAAGTGGCAATCTGCTGTGGTAGGTGCTGGAGCACGTGCTGATGGATGTCGCGGGTATGGGAGCCGCACATCAAGGCGCTGTACGCCTTCGATCCGGAAGGCGCGCGCTCGGCGGCAAGGGCCTCGACCGAGCGCTGGCAAAAAGGCGAGCCGCTCGGCGCTCTCGACGGCGTACCCGTCACGATCAAGGACAATATCGCAACCAGGGGCGTGCCGATGCCACTCGGTGCTGCGACCACCAAACTGGTGCCGGCCGACACGGACGCCCCACCGGCCGCGCGCTTGCGCGAAGCGGGCGCGGTGATTTTCTCCAAGACCACCATGCCGGATTACGGCATGCTCTCCTCCGGCCTTTCGAGTTTCCATCCCCTCACCCGCAATCCCTGGGATCTCGGCAAGAACCCCGGCGGC
>CAWFZL010000010.1:0-18819 GCA_963820275.1 uncultured Alphaproteobacteria bacterium | reverse complement strand
GGCGGCTCCGACGCGCGGATCATCATGGGCAAAGACGAGAAGGCCCTGCAGCGGCTCTGGCGGGAAAAGCGCGGGGAGCAGCCTCCGCTCGACCTTTCGAATGTCCTGGTCGTCCAGCTCGGTCTCGTCACCGAGGACCTCAACCGGCGCTGGTATGAGCTCAATTCGGGCCACCGGGTATCAGACGTCCAGCGCCATACTGTCCACCGAACGCTGCCCTGGATGGCCGCCACACTCGATGGGCTGGTCAAGGAAACCGGCGCCGTGTTCGAGGCCAAATTCATGCTGCCGTGGTCATTCTCGGAAGAAGCGGCCGCGGAGAAGCACATGGCCCAGCTTCAGCACAATATGCTGGTCGTCGGCACCAGGAAATCCGTGCTCTCGATCATCACGGGCGGCGGCAACTGGATTGAGCTGTCGATCGAGGCCGACCCGATCTACCAGACCATCCTGATCGCTGCAGAGAAGGCCTTCTGGCGCGCGGTCAGAACCGGCGAAACCCCGGCACTGTTCGATTGCGAACCGCCGAAACCTCGGATCGAAACGGTCCGGATCGTCGACATGAACGCCTCCAATTCCTGGGCGGAATTTGCCGGCCTGTTTTGCGAAACCCGACAAGCTCATGCCGACCACGAGCGGGCGAAGAGCGAGCTTAGGGCACTGATGCCGGAGGACGCCAAGGAGGCGAGGGGGCACGGCATCCGGGCGAAACGCTCGAAGTCGGGCGCGATCAGCTTTGATCTCGTTGAGATGGAGGCTGCCCATGCATCGATCCAGTGAAAACGTTGCCGCTATCGCAACGGCGCTCGCCAAGGCCCAGACCGAGCTCTCCAATCCCGAGAAGGCGACGATCGGGGCGATCTATGATGCTCGGACCGATAGCCAGCGTAACTTCCGCTATGCCTCGCTATCGAGCGGCCTGGACATCATCAGAAAGGCCTTGGGCGCGCAGCAGATCGCCGTCGCGCAGACGACCGACATCGACAGGGCCAGCGGCACGGTCAATCTGACAACGCTCCTCCTACACACCTCAGGCGAATGGATCTCCTCAGACTGGCCCGTCTGCCAGATATCTGAAACCTCAGCACCGCGCCGAATGGGTGCCGCGCTGACTTACGCGCGGCGCTACGCTCTGTTCACAATGGTGGGGATTGCCGGCGAAGACGATCTCGACGCCCCCGACATGGCGAATGATGGCGCAAAAGTAGAAAAGACCGCAGAAATTGACCTGGCGACGAAAAGGGGCATTGGGCCGGCGGCGGGCACAAGCCAATCTCGATCGCAAACAACAGTGCCGGCACAGGAAATGCTGAACGCTGAAGCTTCCGCGGTCGCCAGGGCGCAACTCATCCAGGAAATCCAAACTCTTTCCGAAAACGAGTTGCAGCCTCAGGCCATCTCCATCCTGAAGGCCAAGAATTGCCTATCAGCGGGCGACGCCAAGTTGGTTGAGGCCGCCTTCGCGGCAAGGATGGCTCTGCAAGATGCGTCCACGGAAATTCCGGCGACTGAGGCGCCCGCCTCAACCCCAACTAAGCTGGTTCAGCCCACCCCGGTGCTAACGGAAGTCCTCAAGCGGCCGAGGGGGCGCCAGAGAAAGATCGACGTTACGGGCAGTAAAATCCCTGCCCTTCAGGCCAACTCTCCATCCACGATCGACGATGGCCCGTCAGCTTCGACACCCAACCAAGCCGACGCAACTCCCGCCAAAATCGACAAAAGCAAGCTGACGTTCGGCGAACCGCGACGGCTGCGTAATAAAGCCCATCTCAAATTCGTGGCGTCGCAGCCGTGTCTGGTCTGCGGAAGAAGTCCCGCCGACGCCCACCACCTCCGATTTACCCAACCGCGGGCGATGGGGTTGAAGGTAAGCGACGAGTTCACGGTGCCCCTGTGCAGAATTCATCACCGTGACGTCCATACCCACGGAGACGAGGTCGCCTGGTGGGAGCGACGGGCGATCGATCCCCTCGTTACATCGCGGACGCTCTGGGTTTCGACCCAGCGTATCGGATGAGGTTCCGGATCTGCATGAGATCTTAGAAGTCGACCTTGAGTTCATCGACGAGAGGCGGTGGAAGGTCTCGTGCGCGATTGCGGCCAAGATAATTGAAAAAAATCGACCGCGGCGGAGCAGATCGAATGCTCAACCGGCCGCAAGGAGCTCGCAGGCCATGCGCGATACACTCATGACATTCGCAATGCTCGTTTCCCTGATTGCCACATGGTGGGTGGTGCACTGGGTCGCGCGTTTGATCGTGACGGAATATGGGATACTCGGTGGGCTTGTCGCCTGCAGTGTTTGCTTCGTCACAGCCATCATTATGGACCGTCACGGTCTATAGGCACGGCGACGCTTTTGGGAAAGCCAAAAGGCTTGCCAAAAACGATCGAGACGCACATGATAGCTATGGTGGTGATTCGATAGAGAACACTACTTTGGTGGTGACCACGCCGTGAAGCCAATCTCCAGTAGGAGAGGTTCAAGAGCGAGTTACCTGAGCCAAAGAATTAGTGCTCTACAAGATCATCGCTAAACGCGACCATGCCAAGAACCGGCCCTAGGGCCGTGAGGCCGCGCGACGTAACGCGCGACGCTTCGGATTGGCGGTTGTATTCACCTCCGCATCAGAAGTTGGTCCATGGTCAGGCTAGCGCCGTAACCAGCGCAGGCGACCAGACGCCAGCACCCCCGTACTCCGTATCGATCGCATGCGCGATCCTGTGCGCCACCCATGTGGCCATCAGGAGCGTCAGCATCACGACCAAGCTGCCGCTGTTGGGCGATCGCTTCGCTCAGAGCTGGCGGATTCGAAACAACTCATTTTGAGGAGAAGAAACCATCATGACGAAACCTCTCAAGCCCACAGAACCTGTCCGAGTGCCAAAGGACATTGAACAGCTCTTCGACGATCCGGCGCTGGTCGGAGACGAGCAGCGTGAGAGCTACAATGCCGTGTTTTCGATACTCGCGTCGGCCGTAAAGCCTGCCGACGCGATACAGTGGATGTATTTCGATGACGTCGTGTATTTGACGTGGGAAATCCAGCGTGTGCGCAAGATCAAGGCCGCCTATATCAATCTATTGCTGACGAAGGTTGCAGACGCTCGTTTTGCATGGACGAGGGCGGAGTATGAGAAACAGAGACGGTTAGCCGAAAAAATTCTAGACGGCGAGCTGAAGATCGAAGATGTGAAGCCGGACCCGGAACCGAAACCGGAGGACCCTGCGACAAGTCTGTCGAAGGCATACCTTCTCGGCCTGGACGACATCGAAGCTTTCGATAAGCAGATTGCACTCTTTGAAGCGCGGCGCAACAACGCTTTGAGGGAGCTCGCCTGGCACTGTGAGACCACGGCGAGGAAGCTGGAAAAGGCTAGCCGCGATATTATCGACGGCGAATTTAACGAGGTGACGAAATAACTTACATGACTTCGGATCGAAAAATCGCCGCCAACCGCAACAATGCGAAGAAAAGCACCGGCCCGCGTTCCAACGCGGGCCGAGAGGCGTCGCGCCGCAATGCGCTACGCCATGGATTGGCCGTCGCTATCGGGAGTGATCCGGCTTTCCACGAGGACATCGAGAAATTGGCAAAACTGCTAACGTCGTCGAGCGGCATGCAAAAAGTCAGCGAGTTTGCTCGCGCAGCGGCCGAGGCAGAGCACGACCTGTTGCGGATCCGAAAGATCCGCGCCTCACTGTTCGAGACCTACTTTGGCGACACCACAGCCCCGGACGGCCTGGCGGCCTTGAACGACAAGCTCGCCAAGCTGGAGAGGTACGAGCGCCGTGCGTTTTCCAGGCGCAAGCGCGCCCTGCGGCTCGTGTAATACCGATCCGCTGAGGTGCTGGCTCTCCGGGGATTTCAAATCAGGGGGTCGATAATTCAAAATGGCAATGGAGGGAGTTGCCACGGGCCAGGCGATTGCGGTTCGAACGGATTTTACAGCGGTTGAGGTGCGCCGGCTCGCACGGCGGGCGCAGGGATGAGGTCCGGCGCCTTCTGGCGATCGCTGTGGTGCTCGATGGTTCATCGCGGGCTGAAGCCGCCAAGATCGGCGGGATGGACCGTCAGACGCTCCGCGATTGGGTGATCCGGTTCAACGAGAAAGGGCCTGATGGTCTGATCAATGTCCCCGCGGCAGGTGCGCCGGCGAAGCTCAACAAGGAGCACCGGGCGTTTCTGGCACGGATCGTGGACGAAGGGCCGATCCCGGCCGTCCATGGCGTGGCGGCGGGCCTGTGACCTGATCATGCGGCTGCCCGATGAGTTCGGCATCTCGGTGTCAGACGATACGGTCTATCGAGCCCTCAAGGGCCTCGGCTTCTCCCACGTCAGCGCTCGGCCGAGAGCCTATAAGCATGATCCCGAGGCGATCGAGGCATTTAAAAAATACTTTCACGCCCGCGTGGAGGAAATCCGCAGCAGCCCCGGACACGCCGGTAGAGGTGTGGTTTCAGGATCAGATGCGGGTAGGGCAGAAGGACAAGCTCACCTATCGCTGGGCCAGAAAGGGATCGCGACCGCGTACCTGTTCGGTGCCGTGTGCCCTGAGCTCGGAACCGGGGCGGCTTTGGTGCTGCCATTCTGCAACAGCGAAGCCATGCAGCTTCATCTCGACGAGATCGCTACCAAGGTCGGCTCTGGTGCCCTCGCCATCGTCATCCGATCAGGCCGGATGGCACGGATGGAGTTGAACGCCCAGTGTCGCCTAGAACACTCTCATCGCCCAGCCCTGGAAGCTCATGTCAATCGCGCTCCGCGATTGGGCCTACATCGGTCGATTAATTTGAGGTTTGGTATACCACACTGCATGTGCAGTCTCAATATTAAGCTATTTAGTAGATACAGTCTCAGGTAGAACAGAAGCCATTTTGGCAGAACGAACCCAAGGCACCGCAGTTTGGCAGAACGAACCCAAATCTTTTTGAGGTGGGGCCGGGCTAGGCCTCTGGGCGGCCAAATCGGGCAGGTCGGAGCCGGTTCGGCTCATCAGTACGCCAGTGTTCGGAAGCTTGATCTCGGCCCCACTTATCAGCATTCTCACGATCCGGCGCTTTTATCGATTTACAGCCTCCTGCTGCGTTGGAAGCCCCGTCGGTAACGGGAGCAAAGTGCGTCCTTCCATTGATCTCCATCAATACGCGAGCCTCACCTCGCTACTAATCCTCAAAAGATTGTGGGTGTGGAGAGAGACGCATATGAATATGTCAATGACTCGATCATTCGTCGCGGCACTGTTATTGATTGTTCTGCAAACAGTGGTAGCCCACGCGCAGACCCCAGCAGCGCCAACACCCGCCGCACCCGCGCCCGATCAGTCGCAACAATTGCTGAAACCCGAAGAACTCGATCAACTCCTCGCGCCGATCGCACTATATCCGGATACGCTTCTTGCCGAGATCCTGATGGCATCGACCTATCCGCTGGAGGTCGTGCAGGCCGACCGCTGGGCGACCGAAAACAAGAACCTCAAGGGCGATCAGTTAAAAGCCGCCGTCGAAAAACAAAGCTGGGACGACAGCGTCAAGTCGCTGGTTGCCACTCCCTCGGTACTGTCGATGATGAGCCAGAAGCTCGACTGGACGCAGAAACTCGGCGACGCCGTGCTCGCCCAGCAGCCAGACGTGATGGATGCGGTTCAGCGCCTTCGCGCCAAGGCCCAGGCCAACAACAAACTGACGTCCACCAAGGAGCAGAAGGTCACGGTCACGCAGCAGCAGGGCAGGGACGTCATCGTCATCGAACCGACCGTGCCCGACACGATCTACGTGCCCTACTATGATCCTGGCGTGGTGTACGGCGCGTGGCCCTATGCGTCCTATCCGCCATACTACTTCCCGCCGCCATACGGCTACGTCCCCGGCGCGATTCTCGCCACCGGCATCGCGTTCGGCGCAGGCTATGCGCTCGGTCGCTGGGCATCGGGCGGTAGATATTGGGGCGGCGGCGTCAATTGGGGCGGCAACAACATCAACGTGAACCGTATCAATACCGGCAACATCAATGTCGGCAACAGCTGGCAGCACAATCCCGAACACCGCCAGGGCGTGAGATACAACAATACGAACGTGCAGCAGAAATTCGGCGGCAACAATAACATCCGCGCCGGCGGACAGGACCGCATGGATTTCCGCGGACGCAGCGGCGAACAGGTTCTCAAGCCCGGAAGCGGCGCGGGCAATCTTGGTGGCGGCAATGGGCCCGGCAACCGTCCAGGCACCGCCGACCGTACGCCGGGCAATCGGCCCGACGCTGGCAACCGGCCGTCACAGGGAGGCGGCAACCGGCCATCCGGTGGCAATCGGCCAGAGGCCGGTAATCGACCATCAGCTGGCGCGAACCGTCCCGCCGCGAGCACTCCGAAACGCGACAGCGCCATGAATGTCTCGTCGGGCAGGGTCGCCAATGCGCAGGCCTCAAGGGGCAGGGAAAGCCTCGGTGGCGGCGGAGGCGCGGCTGCACGCGGTGGCGGCGGCGGAGGAGCTCGCGTAAGCGCCGGCGGTGGAGGTGGTGGAATGCGCGGCGGGGGCGGCGGAGGCGGCGGTCGTGGAGGCGGCGGCGGAGGCGGAGGACGCCGTTCGGATATCAACGCCAAGCACGACATCGTGCTGCTGGGTGTGCTCGGCAACGGACTTGGCTTCTATCGCTACGCCTATAATGGAAGCGAAAAGGCCTATGTCGGCGTGATAGCGCAGGAAGTGCAGAACGTGATGCCCGACGCCGTGGTTCGCGGCCCGGACGGGTATTTGCGGGTTTTCTACGAGAAGCTCGGCCTCAAATTCCAGACCTATGACCGCTGGGTTGCCGAAGGCGCGCGGATTCCGTCCGTGACCTCGACAGCGCAAGTGCAAATCCAGTAATCGGTGAGACCGTCATGACCCGGAAATCCTCGTTTGGCCGAAAATTTACCTGCTGGACTGCCGCAGTTGCGATCCTTGCGTCGGTATCGGTTGCCAGCGCGCAGCAATCGTTCAAGTCGCCAGAGGAGGCGGCGGAGGCCCTTGCGAACGCCACCAAGGACAATTGGCCCAAAGGCGTGATCAAGGTGCTCGGTTCGGATGCCGATGAAATCGTTTCCTCCGGCGACAAGGTTGCCGACGAAACCATGCGCGAGAAATTCCTCTCCGCCTACGAGACCAAGCATGACATCAAGAAGGAAGGCGACGACAAGGCGGTGATGATCATCGGGAAAGACGATTATCCGTTCCCGATCCCGCTTGCCCGCAAGGGTGCCGCGTGGAAGTTCGACACCGCCGCCGGCCGACTCGAAGTCCTGTACCGGCGGATCGGCCGCAATGAAATCAATGCGATCAAGGCGTGCCTTGCCTATGTCGACGCGCAGAACGAATACGCCGACAAGGATCGCACCGGCGCCGGTGTCGCCACCTATGCGCAGCGCATCGTCAGCCGGCCGGGCAAGAAGGATGGACTCTATTGGCCGGCCGCCCCGGGCGAGGAAGAAAGCCCGCTTGGCGAGCTGGTCGCGCATGCCACTTCGGAAGGGTATGCCGTAGACTCCGGTCGGATTCCCTACCACGGCTATTACTACAAGATCCTGACCCGGCAGGGTCCGATGGCCGCCGGCGGCGAGGTCGATTACATCGTGCACGGCAAGATGATCGGCGGCTTTGCCCTGGTGGCCTATCCTGCCGAGTATGGCAATTCGGGCGTGATGACCTTCGTCGTCAACTACTCAGGCACCGTTTTCCAGAAGGACCTTGGCGAACGTACGGAGCGGATCGCCGAGCGCATGACCTCGTTCAATCCGGATCAAACCTGGAAGAAGGTGGACGTCAGCGCCCTTGAGAAATGATTGTCCGGGAACGGCCGATGGCCGGAAAAACGGCCAGTCGTCCAGCGACTGCGGCAATTTTTCTGCCGGGAACGGCTCGCGCGCGGGGAGAAGACGAATTCTTAAACGATTAATGATTTTATAAAAAGGCCGCACCGCCGCGCGGCCGAGTAGCCGGGCGCCGCCCTTTTCACCTACCCCAGAGAGCGCTAGCGCTCGGCTACTTCGTGATAGCCAACGGGAAGACGGGCGGGGGCCGGCCGAGAGGCCGTCAGGTTGACCGCCCAGCACGCGAGCTTGGCGCAGTTGCTATAGGCCGGCGTGGTGTGAAATTACGTGCGAGTCATTTGTCGCCAACCGCCGAGTAGGAGTAGCTGGCTTCCGACTGGTCGATCGGCCCGAGATATTTGTCTGTCAGGTAGACAGCACTGATCGACAGCGCGAATCCCAGCGCAATGGCAAAAATGGTCGGAACGACAAATTCCAGAGTTATCACTTTGCTGGTCATCGCGGGTACTCGCTTTGACCTACCCCGATTGGAAGATGCCATCATCCGCTGAGTTGGGGAAACAGATTACGCAAGCTGGCTGCGGGTACTCCCCAGCAAAATCGGCCCGTTTGGGCGATCACATCCAGTTTGGTCCTCTCTCCAGAATGGCTGGCCTGTAAGGTTCGTGTCAGCTTCGATCGGCTAACGCTCGCGCGGCATCGCAACCAATTCGGGATCATCTTGAAGGTTTTGGCTGCTGCGCCGGCGAGGCTCCAAATTCCAGAAGCGTACGCAGGAAGGTGATGACGTCTTCCCGGCTCAGCATGCCGACGATATGCCGATCCAGGACGACGGGCATCTGATTGAAGCCATTCCGGTCCATCATTTCGAGTGCGGACGACAGTTCGGTGTTGGGATCGACGCATTTGAGCTGTTCCAGGGGCAGCATGATCTGAGCGGCCCGGGTGTTGGCCCATTGGCCCCGAGGCACTTCCTTGATCCGATGCAGGGTTACAAGGCCCACGGTCTTATCGCCGCGTTCAACCAGGAAATTGCGCTGCGCGGTTTCGAGAATCCGCTCGTCCACCAATTTCTGGAGCGTCAGGTCTTCCGGAATAATGGCGTATTGCGTGCTCATCGCTTGCGAAACCGGATGGCCCGTCAAAAGACCCTGAAACACGACTTGCCCGATCTGGACGGACGCCGCGTTGTCGAGGAACCAGCCGATGAACGCTATCCAAAGCCCGCCACCAAAATTGCCGTTAAACATCTGCCAGACGCCGGTAAAGATGAGCAGGAATGCAAAAAATCGGCCGACATTCGCCGCGATGAGAGTCGACCGTCTCATATTTCCCGTGATCGCCCAGACGATGGCTCGCAAGACCCGGCCGCCGTCCAGTGGATATCCCGGGATCAGGTTGAATAGCACCAGGGCCAGATTGATGTAGGCGAGATATTTCGCCAGGCCCAGGAGCGGCTCTACTCCGCCTGCCAAAGGCTGCAATGCACGGAAGAGGATCGCCAGGGCGAGGCTGACGAGCGGGCCGGCGACAGCGATGAAAAACTCGGCGATAGCGCTTGGCGGTTCCGCGCCGATTTGAGCGACCCCACCGAACAGGAACAGGGTAATGCTGCGCACCGGAATCTTGTACGACAGCGCGATCACGGAGTGTCCGAGTTCGTGGAGCAGCACGCTGACAAAGAGCATGATGGCCGTTACTGCGCCCATCGCCCAATACAGGAGCGGCGGCCAGTTCTTGAATTCCTGGGGATAGTAGCTCCCCGCCAACATCCAGGTGAGCAACGCGAAGATCACGAACCAGGAGTAATCCAGAGCGATAGGAATTCCGAAAATCCTGCCCAGCGGTATGCTGTGTCGATTCATGGCGTTTCTTTCTATCTGGTGAACGGCAAACGGAACCTGTGCTTCCATGGCTGTCCTTGTCCCCGGCGCCGCTACCGCTCTCTCACGGCCGCACACCGGTGCTCAGGACAGCCGCACATTTTTCGTGACATATTGATCGTCAAAGGCCTGCCCGCGTTCCACCCGGATACTCCTCTGCGGCATTATCCGCTGCTTGACCTCGATCAACGAATGCCCACCCCAACCGGCGAATACTCTCATTTGACTGATCGGAGGGTCTCATGATGACGCGCCGGCAAGCTACTCTTGGCCTCGTGTCCGCAGCTTCGGTAGTCGCAGCCGGTGGGACCGCGCAAGCCCGGAGCGTTCAGTTGCCGCCGCCGCGTGCAAGCGGCGGCAAGCCGCTGATCGATGCGCTGAAACTTCGGCGATCGACCCGCGAATATTCAGGCAAGCCGCTCGAACCGCAACTGCTGTCCGATTTGATGTGGTGTGCATTCGGCATCAATCGTCCGACCGGCGATCGCACCGCGCCGTATTGGCGGCATGTCATGGTCATCGACGTCTACGCCGCCATGGCGGACGGTGTTTGGCTTTATGATCCAGGGCTTCATGCGCTTGTCCAGCACCAGGAGGACGATCTTCGCGCTCAGACCGGTCTTCAGGATTTCGTCGCAGGAGCCCCGCTGAACCTCGTCTATGTGGCGCATGGCGAGCGGATGCAGGACGTTTCGATGGAGGAACGGCATCTCTACGCGTCAGCCGACGCCTGCTTTATTGGTCAAAACGTCTATCTGTTCTGCGCGTCAGAAGGGCTGGCAACCGTATTCCGCGGTGCAGTCGACAAGCAAGCCCTGGCCAAAGCGATGCATCTGGGGTCTGATCAGTTCGTAACCTTTGCGCAAACGGTTGGCCATCCGAAACAAACGGGCGAATGACGTCGCTCCATGGCTCAAGGCCCGGATCGATAAGCAGCGGCTGTTCAATGTCGGCTCGACTACCAAGCGAGAGATAATTCGACAGTGTTGCAGCCGTGCACGTTCCCATAACGCCCGTTTGTTGCCATGATTGATTCTAGCCGGTTGACCAGCGCACTGGCTAGGCTCGGCACACTTTTCGGCGGGGGCGGTGTGCCGAGCCGCCGATGCTGCATCATATTTCCGGTTTCATGTTTGTTGTTTCAGTGTTCGCGGTTTCCATGTTCGGATTGGCTTCAGGAACGCCTTGGGTGAGGGGCAGCGTTCGGCATGCCGACGGCAATCGAGCAGATCGTCAGCACATATGTTCAGCTGAGGGACCGACGTGGCCTTCTGCAATTGAAGGCACATCGTCAAAGGCTGATCGTCGATATGAACCGGCTGCGGGCGGGTTCAGACTACGATTTCAGTCTTGCGCTCGGTAAAATCCGAGAAGACCTGATGGCCATCGATGCCGGAGTCCAGCAATTGGATGAATCGGGCGACACGGGCTTGAATGTGCGCGCGCTGGAAACATTGTAGTGGTCGCAGGCGCGCTGATTTAAATTGGCAGCTACCGGGCGTCGACGCTGGGGCTCCGAGCACGCGCCACCTTGCAGATGCAAACAACGGGTCTCTCCCCCGTTGATTGTGGACGCGGCGAGAATCACTCACCCTTGAGACGCTGATCATCATGTACCCGCACATGTTCGGCGCCGCGGCCTCCAGCCGACGACAGCCTCAGCATGCTGAGCGCTGCGCCTCCGAACGCGAAGCCGACGGCCGCCGCCAATGACAGTTGCGTCCCTCGAAGCGGATAACGCGCCAGTAACAGCGCGACCAGAGAGGCACCCATAGTCTGCCCGAGCAGCCGCGCCGTCCCGAGCATGCCGCTCGCGCCACCGGAGCGTTCGCGCGGGGCTGCCGCGATCATGGTGCGGTTGTTGGGTGTCTGGAACAAGCCGAAGCCGAATCCGGCCACGGCCATGCGCCAGACAATGTCCGACGGCAGCGGATGGTCGCCAAGCAAGGCAAGCGCCGCGAGGCCGGCTGCAAAGACGACGAGTCCGATCCCCCCAAGCAGGCCCGCCGGATGGCGCTCGACGAGCCGTGCGGCAAAGGGCGCGGCGATCGCGACGGCGATCGGCCAGGGTGTGATCAAAAGCCCCATCTGCACCGCCGAATAGCCGAACCGGCTTTGGAGGTAAAAAGGGAGTGCGACGAACGCCAGCATCTGCGCACAGAACGATGCAATCGAAGTTGCAATCGACAGCGCAAACACGGGTATGCGCAGCAGATCGAGCGGCAGTAGTGGCGGGGTTGGCATGTGCGTTTCGCGATAGACCAGCGCTACGCCGGCAGAAATTGCGACGGCGAACTCGAGCGCATAGTTGGCAGCGGGCACGCCGTGACCGACGCTGTCGATTGCAGCGATCCCGACGCCAAAGGCGATTGCGCTCAGGCCAGCGCTTTGCCAGTCGAAGGCGTGCCCCGCGGGGCGGGTATGCGGAAGGAAGTGCCAGCCGAACCCGAGCGCAGCGATCCCGATAGGAACATTGATGGCAAACAAATAGGGCCAGTTCGCTACCGCCAGGATTCCGGCCGCCACGGTAGGACCCACCGCGGCCGAGATCGCAACCACGATTGCATTGATGCCAATGCCGCGTCCAAGCTGGTTGCGTGGATAGGTGAACCGCACCAGCGCCGCGTTGACGCTCATGATGCCGGCCGCGCCGAACCCCTGAACGATCCGCGCGACGGTAAGCAGGACCAGGGTGTGGGCGAGCGCGCAAAACAGCGACGCGAGGGTGAAGAGCAGAAGGCCCCCGAGATAGACGCGGCGATAGCCGACGATCTCGCCGAGCGACGCCAGCGGCAATAACGAGATTGTAATCGCGAGCTGATAACCGTTGACGATCCAGATCGAGAACGATGGCGATGCATTGAGATCGCCCGCAATGGTCGGCAATGCGATATTAGCTATCGCGCCGTCCACCACAGACATCATAATACCAAGGGCGATCGTGAGGATCGCCCAGTAGCGCTGCGGGAGCGGGAGGCCGTCGGCCTGCTCGGCAACGGAGACTGACATTGTCCGTCCTGCCCATTTCGCGCGCCCAAAAGCGCCCCGACAAGGAGCAAACTGGCCAAATCGTTCGGGGTTCCAACTGCTCAGTCGGGCACAGCGGTGCGGATTCGCTCCTACATGCCTCCTGCCCATCTTGCCTTTATCTAACCAAACCCTCAGAGTCCGCTGTCAGACAGCCGCACGTCCGTCCCCATGCCAGGCCGGCAATGTGGGCGGAGGCGCCCACAAACGTATGTGAATCGGACAGCTGCTATTTCTGCTGATTTTGGTTACCCCTGCGTACGTCGTTGGCTGCGAGACAAATCGCACGTGCGGCTCCTTTTGGGTGCGGGGCGATGCGTGAGTTGATACGCTACCTTCCTGTGTACAAGCGGCCATTTTGGCGCGGGCAGGCCATTGCCCTGGTTACTGTGATCGTCGCGCTTGCGACACGGGCATCGATCGATCCTTTCATCGAACGAGGGCTTTACTTCAACTTCCTGTTTCCCGCTGTTCTGGTCGCGGGTCTCTTCGGAGGTATGTGGTCCGGAATCACCGTCGCGCTTCTGGGCGGTTTGCTTTCGGCTTACATCTGGATACCGCCGAAGTTTGCCGTGGCCCTGACCGGAGAGGGGATTTTTCGACTGGTCACGTTCTTGGCCCTGGCGGCCATGATGATTCTTGTTACTTCCTTCGTACATGTCGTCATGGATCGCCTGGCAACTGCTGAGGCGCGCGCCAAGACCGTCGCTTCCGAGATGAAACACCGTATCCAGAACAACTTGACGCTGGTTCAGGCGATTGTTCGACAGACGTTTCGAAATTCGGACAACCTCCCTGCGGCCCAGAGAGTTCTCACAGACCGACTTGCCGCACTCGCACGTGCTCACGACCTGATGGAGAATAGTGAAGCAAAGGACCTCAGTGTGGAGCGCCTGGTCAGGACGGCGCTGGAGCCCTTCGACCTGGAGCATTTCGTGCTTGCTGGTCCGTCGTCCGTCATGGTTCCGGAAGACTTCGCACTTTCCGTTATTCTCTTGATCCACGAACTGGCGACCAATGCAGCCAAATACGGCGCGCTGTCCAACGCAGCTGGCCGAGTTGGGATTTCATGGGTTGAGGAGCCGGCAACGCACGAGGTGTCGATTGACTGGAAGGAACGACTGGGTCCTCCGGTTGGCCAACCTTCGCGGGCCGGCTTCGGTTCGAGACTTCTGAAGGCCGCGTTCGCCCAGGAAGGAGCCAGTGCGAACGTCATCTATGAACCCGACGGCGTTCGTTGCACGGTCTCCTTCAAGGGGACTGAACCCAGCAATGCGCTGGAGTCGACCCGCCGGGATCAGCGGTCGGAGTATCCGAAAGAGAGGACGACGTACCGCGCGTTCAGGTCGATCATTCGTTAGCGTGCTTCTCGAGCGAAGGCCCGTGACCCCGTCGGCAATCAGCCACGAGCTAACGGCGGAGGTTGTCGGGAAGCCACAGATCATCGCAAACCGCATCAAGGACCAGAATTCGGGAGATGTTGCTACGAGGTCGCGGGGCAGCGTGCGGTCGCGAATGGCCCCGACGCCAGGGGGGAAAGCGTCGGGGCCGTAGCGGGGGTGTATCGATGGGGGAACGATACGCGGACCCAACGAGCGCACGGGGGTATTCGTTCCAGGATCAATACGCGTCGGCGCAGTTCGTCCACAACACGCCTTGGGACCGCGCAAACCGTTCCGGGTCAGGCAGGGCAGGGGACATGTGGCCCTTGGCCCAGTTCCGGTGCGCGAAGATTGGTTCCAGCGATGGAACTCGGCCCGGGCCAGTGGGTTAAGTGATCGGCTGCAGCCGCAAGCGTCTTGGCGCAGGTGGGGTGGTCCGGCCCGACATGTGTCGTCCGGAAATCGTCGCGTGTCGGGCCGTTACAAGTCTTTGCACGCGTAATCGGATTGTCTCTACTTTCTGTTCCACAGCCGGGTGCCGCCGGGACTTAACCGCACGTCGCCCGCGTCCGGCGCCACACCGGCGTCGGTGAACTTGAGGTACGGCACGCCCTTCTGTCAGTTTCCGATCCTGGAGAGGATTCCTTACGGGAAAACGGCCCCGGCGAAGGGGGACGCCGAGGCCGCCAACCTTGGGGGTAAGGTTTTCTCCTCGGGCCTGGAATGCTGTGGGCCGTTCCCGAGGAGCGAAGAGTCTATCCCTCAGTGGGCTTCTCGTTCCACAATGATGGGAGGGCTGGAAGAGCTGTTCGCGCTACCTACCCAGACCACAAAGTGCCACCGTCTCCGGAACCACGCGGGACCAGATCGGATTTGCCTCAGTTCATCCCGGCCTGCGATTCTGGTTCAGCCAGAACGTGATGCCAAGGCCGACCAGCAGCGCGGCGCCGAGCATGAAGAAGATGACGGATTCCTGCAGCCAGGAAATCGCGGGAACCGCAAGGCCCATCGCAAGGCCGAGGAAGGCGATTTGCAGCGAAAGAAGGCTGACACCCGCGAGGAACGTGCCGAGCGCAAGCAAGATCAGGAGGACAAGGCTGGTTGCCGGGGTCGGAAGCAATTTCTGAACACCCGATATCAGCATGATGTTCATCGTGATCAGGACAGCAACCCAGTGCAGCGCCTGGGTCCAGATCAATCGCCACTGGGCGTCCTTGCCATCGATGTCCGGCCACTTATGGATGACGCAGACCACGCCGATGGCAAGCGCCAGAAACTCCCAGTAGCGAACGAGAGGCTGGTGCGAAGCGTTGGTGTATGCGACGCCCGCGATGGCGAGCACCAGCGCGAGGATATAGGGAAGTTGCCGCCACAGAAAATGAACCACGCCGGAACGCGTCGGCGAAGATTTAATACCTTCGTTCCGCTCGCCCTCGATTTCGCTCATGGGGTCACCCACTCACGATTGTCCCTTGTTGCTCGCGGTCGTCGCTGGTGGCTCGTTGTTGTTGGGGTTGGCATGCCCTATGATTCCTCCGAACGCGCGGGAAGGGAAGCAGCGACGCTTTTTGATCCTTTGTTTGATCCTTTGTCCTGATCCGCAAAAATGTGGGCGCCTCCAGCGTCCCTGCGCTTCATCCCAATCAGCGCGCGTATCGCGGAGGGCAATTTCGTGGCACATATTGAGGGTTGCGCCGACAAGCGTTATCGAGCCGACTGTCCCATCTACCTCGCCGTCGCCATTCGCGCCAGGCACGGGCGTTGCAATATCTGCTGTACGGATTGCCCGGTTGCCGGGTAGCGCAATAGATGCTTTCTCCGGTGGAGGCCTGCCTTGCCATCGTGGGATCTGCTGCCAGGGCAAAAAATACTGCCGTGCCTAAAACCATGCCTCTCATTTGTACTCCTCCGCATGTGAAGGCTTGCCCATAATCCTATCACAGCGCTGGCTTTAGGTGATGGTGCAGGACTCATTTCCTGTAGCGCCGGATGAGCCAGATCGTCGCAAGGACCGCAAAAGGCGGCCCGACGGGAAGGCTGGATGACTCCCACGTCGGACCTCACCTCAGCCAAGGAGAAAGGTCTAGGCCATGGCTGAGGCTGATCGGAACTCGCCGATCAATCGTCCCTGCGCAATACGCGCAGACTGTAGCTGATCATCTGGGGTTGGCGAGCTTCCGACCATCGGGCAAGGGAATCGGATCGTCGAAGGCGGACCACGACATCTGCACCCAGTCTCATGAACCTTTGCGCTCGTCCCATCGTACCTATAGCTGCCGACCACAGCCGCTGTCGGAAGGGGCACCACCCGGCGATAGTGGTCTGAGATTTGCTTTCAATTTCGTGACGTAAGGGGCGTGCATGGTCTCCTGATTTTTTGTCAGGACTCAATTGAACCGAGATACCCCGAACATCACCGGCAAATGCTCCGAGACTGGCAGCAGTTGATCGTGATGATGTCGTGGTCTTGAGTTTTGAAGCCACACCTTGCTCACACCGACGCCAATGATAGGATGCCGCGTGGACATGATGCGGGGCCGGGCCGTGCGCACCAGTAAGAGAATAAAGGCGGGAACCTTGGTCCTTCTTTTTGCGGTAGCGGCCTTGCCGCCCTCCGGCGCGAGCGCCAAAGCCATCAGCGCGGAAGTGGCGAAAAAGTGCAAGATTCTTCGGGCGAAGCAATTTCCACCGCGTCAGATCGGCAATCCGGCAGCTGGTAGCGCCTACGGTTCGGGGCAAGACAAAAGAGAGTTTTTCAGGAGATGCGTCGCCAATGGTGGCAAAATGGACGGCGCGCCCGAAGAGAAATAGGCCCCGACCTGATCAGTAGCCGACCGGCTCTTGCCCCAGTCGGGATCACCCCGGATGTCGGCTCCGCGCTTGCCGCAGACGGTGCAAATGAAGCGGTTCTCGATATCCGACAGCCGCATGTGATCCGGCCACCGATCTCCGCTCATCGTGACATTATGGCTGCAACGATAGTCCTGACAGTAGACCAAGAGCCCGCGCGTGCCTTGGGATCGGAGTTCGGCAAAGGTGATCTTTTGCGGGCGGCTGGTTAGGGCTGGCATGCCTCATGATTGCGCCGGCCCAAGCTGAGAATGAAGGCGCTGGATACTGGGGCCTTCGCCACGTGGCACACAAGGCGCGCGGCGCGGCGGCGGGGGGCCTATCGAGACTCAATCGCTCTCAATCTGGCCGCCTTCCAAAGCGCCGTAACTAGGCCGGCCCGTCGAAACCATTGACACTGGGAAATCGCGAAGGTCCTCATAAGTGCAAGATCGACAAGTTGATGTTCTAGACATCAGCGACCGTCTCGGTCTACGGCTCCTCTATGGGGATAATTAGAATCGCGCTCGCTCTGTCGGTGGTCATCTGGCACGTGCCGGGGGCACACACGAGAGCTTTGAATGCAGCGGTCGCCGTGTTGGCATTCTTCATGGTATCAGGCTTTTACATGGCGCTGGTGATCAACGAGAAATATGCGCCATCAGGGACGGAATGGGTGAAGCGCTTTTACCAGGCGCGAGCGCTACGTCTATATCCGGTGTATCTCGCGATGTGCGTTGTGATGGTGGCCGTGTATGCCTGGTCGCACCATCCGAACCCTTTCACTTCGCGCCTCCCGATCTCGCTCGCCGATCAGCTCCTGTTGGCCTTAATGAGCATCTTTATCGTTGGTCAGGATTTGTACGAGATGATGAACCATATCGCGGGCGGCCCGGTTAAGGAATTTTTCGGCGAGGCTTTCTTCAACCCTGCGTATATGCTGGTCGGGCAGGCCTGGTCTTTATCCTCAGAGATATTCTAGCAACCATGACCTGGCTCTATGGCATCGTCATTCCGGTGAACGGCACAAACTCGCTCGATGAACCGCGTTTCTGGTTTGCCTATGTTGCGTTCGCGGTCGCAATCCCGTTCATTTTCTGCTCAACGAAGAAGGTTGCCGTTGATCGGCTGATCGGGGATCTCTCCTATCCGCTCTACATCGTCCACGGCCTGGTGATAGGCGTGGCCTATAGTCGTCTTGGCCATCCGGAGGGCGACAGCTTCGTGGCGTTGGCTGCAGGGCTTTCACTCGTTGCTGCGATTGCGATGCGCGTCACGGTCGAGATACCAACTGAACGATGGTTGCAGACGATTCCGCTAGTGCTCGGCGCTGTGAGCCCGCGGTCTATGGAGCTTGACAACGTCGCCACAAAAGTCGCGATCAGCGACTGATTTCGCCCTAAGGATGGCTTCAGAAAGCCGATCCGCCGATTACGCGACCTGCATGGCCCACAAAGCCCCCAAAGCCCCAGAGGGCGCGGCCATGCGCTTGGTTACCGATGCTTAGGCCTCGGTTTCATGGAAGTGCCCGAGTTGTGTATGGGTCGAGTAGCCGGATGCAGCCTTTTTACTGAGGGGTGCCTTGGAGTGCCTAGGAGTTTAGGGCGCGCCGCCAACCGTAACGGACGATCCGCCGATGACGCTGACCGCTCGGTATAAAAATCAACATAGAGGATTGTGCCTTTGTGCTCCTCTTGGTTATTGATGCGCCGGCAAAGCTCGCCGACGAATGCGACGCCGGGGACGCCCGCGCGTCTTGATGAGTGTCCGCACCGCGACGCGCAACTTCGATCTGCAGCCCGCCATTGCCACCCTCCAATTCCCCGCCCCAGGTTGATGTCCGAGACTGGAACGAATTCCGAACACTTCCGGTAGTGTATGGCGGCAAC
>CAWFZL010000009.1:0-41145 GCA_963820275.1 uncultured Alphaproteobacteria bacterium | reverse complement strand
GGCTGGAAGCGAGGATTTCAGCACCGACCGGATGGTGACCGTCCGGGCATAGCCGACCATCGGCGGCAGGTTGGGAAACGGGCAAACGAGCGGCCTGGTGGTGTAGCCGATCAGGCGGCGCTCTGGCGCCACGATTTCCATCGCATTGCAGATCGTGGGCGTATAGTACCGCGCCAGTGTTTCGAGCAGAGCGGCGGGCAGCGCGGTTGGGGAATTCGACACGGGGTTTCTCTTGCGGAATCTTACGTGCGGGTTTTCATCCGCCAGCCATATAGCGGACCGGCGCGCGTTCGGCAAAAGCGTTATTCGCCGCCAAAAGCGGCCTCGCTTGCCGTCACTACATGCAATTTCGATGAAGAATCTAGTTCAGGCGGACCGGCCGGTTGTCCTGTTGCGCTTCGCTGACTTTCGACACGTAGGGCTGTGACGATTCGACAGGAGCGAAATCGGCAGGCGTCGCCCCCTGCGCGGCAGCCTTGCGCTTGTGGTCGCGGTAGGATTTCCACCCGACGGGCAGGCTGAGGAGGTAAAGCACGGTGCCCGCCGAGAGAATATACCAGGGATAGCCTATCAAGAGCGCAATGAAGAGCACCACGGAGACGAAGACCGGCAGCACCATTTCCGGCGGCACGCGCATGCGCCATGTCTTGCCCGAGAATACCGGCAGACGCGAGACCATCAGAAAGCCGATCAGTAGCGTGTAGAGCGCCGTCAACATGGCGGGCGGCTTGGGCAGACCGAGAAAGGCAAGATAGATCGGGAGCAGGACCGTGATCGCACCGGCCGGCGCCGGAACGCCCGTGAAGAAATTCGCGGCAAAGGCCGGCTTGTTGGGATCGTCAATGGTGGCGTTGAAACGGGCGAGCCGCAAGCCGCCGCTGATCGCAAAGACCATCGCGGCGATCCAGCCGCCATTATGCAGTTCGTGGAGCTGCCAGAAGTAAAGGATCAGACCGGGCGCAACACCGAAATTGACGAAATCGGCAAGGCTGTCGAGCTCGGCCCCGAATTTCGACTGACCCTTGATCATGCGCGCCACGCGACCGTCGATGCCGTCGAGCACAGCAGCGAACACGATCGCAGCCACGGCCAATTCCATCCGCCCTTCCGTGGACAGCCGGATCGCGGTCAGCCCGGCGCAGATCGCGAGCAAGGTAATGAAATTGGGAACGAGCATCCGCACCGGGATCGGACGAAACCGGCGGCGGCGCATCTCCTGCCCATTGCGATCGATTGGCATCGGCATAACCCAAATATAGCAATCGCGGGCCCATTCCGCCATTGCTGTCAGAAGCGGCGATGGTTAATCGGCGCGGTAGGTTCGCGTGTGATCGCCAAGCCTGAAATCGGCCAGAATGGTCTCGCCGGCGACCGCGGATTGACCTTCCGCGACCAGCGGTATTGTTCCCTCGGGCAGATAGACATCCAGGCGCGACCCGAAACGGATCAGACCGAACCTCTCGCCCGCACTTATCGTCTGCCCTTCCCGAACGAACGACACGATACGCCGCGCCACGAGCCCCGCGATCTGGATCACACCGATGCGTCCGTTGGGCGTCGAGATGACCAGCGAATTGCGCTCATTGTCCTCGCTCGCCTTGTCGAGTTCGGCATTGATGAACGTGCCGGGCCGATAGGCAATGCGATCGATCCGCCCGGCGACCGGACTGCGATTCACATGGCAGTTGAACACGCTCATGAAGATCGAGATCCGGGGCAGCGGCCGGTCTCCGAGTGCGAGTTCGGCAGGCGGCAGGGCTTGCGTCACCATGGAGATGCGACCGTCGGCCGGCGCCACCACGATACCGTCCCGCACGGGCGTCACCCTGACCGGATCACGGAAGAAAAGCGCACACCAGATCGTCAGCAAAGTGCCGAGCCAGCCAAGCGGCGTCCAGATCCAGAACAGGATCAGGCTCGCGAGCGCAAAGCCGCCGATGAACGGATAGCCTTCCTGATGAATGGGCGGAATCTGCGCGCGGATGGAGTTGGCGATCGACATCAGGGCTCACTGTCACCTTCCCCTCCGGGCAAGGAGGGCATTGCGTTTCAGTTTATTCGGCAGCGGCCGGAGCGACCAGCGTATCCTCGACCGGAGGCGGCTCGCGGTTCGGCGCCTCGTTCTCGTCGGCGATCCGTGCGAGCTTCTCTCGCGCCTCCTGGGCTTCACGCTGCCGGTTCCACATACTGGCATAAAGGCCGCCGGTTGCCAAAAGCTGAACATGCGTTCCGCGCTCTGCGATGCGACCCTGATCGAGCACGATGATTTCGTCGGCAGTTACAATTGTAGACAACCGGTGCGCGATCACGAGCGAGGTGCGGTTGCGCGAGACCCGCTCGAGCGCGTCCTGAATTTCCCGCTCGGTATGACTGTCGAGCGCCGACGTGGCCTCGTCGAGCACCAGGATCGGCGGCGCCTTCAGAACGGTACGCGCGATCGCGACGCGCTGTTTTTCGCCGCCGGACAATTTCAGTCCGCGTTCACCGACCTGGGTTTCGTAGCCTTTCGGCGACATCCGGATAAAGCCGTCGATTTGCGCGAGGCGCGCCGCCTCTTCCACCTCGGCATTGCTGGCATCCCAGCGGCCGTACCGGATGTTGTAGCGGATGGTATCGTTGAACAGCACGGTGTCTTGCGGAACCATGCCGATCGATGCCCGCAACGACGCCTGCGTGACGTTGCGGATGTCCTGACCGTCGATCAGAATCCTTCCGCTCGAAACGTCATAGAGCCGGAACAGGAGACGCGAGATCGTCGACTTGCCGGCGCCGGATGGCCCGACGATGGCGACCGTCTTGCCGGCCGGCACCTCGAAACTGAGGCCTTTAAGGATCGGCCGGTCCGGCTCGTAGGCGAACTGGACGTTCTCGAAGCGCACCGTGCCCGAGGTCACGGTCAACGGCTTCGCACCAGGGCTGTCCTTGATCTCGGGATTGCGCGACAGCACATTGAACATCTTCTCGATGTCGATAACCGCCTGCTTGATCTCGCGATAGACCATGCCCATGAAGTTCAGCGGCTGGTAGAGCTGAATCATCATCGCGTTGACCATGACGAAATCGCCGACCGTGTTGTGCCCCCGGCGGACCCCGATCGCACACATCAGCATCGTCGCGGTGAGGCCCGCAGTGAAGATGATCGCCTGGCCCGTATTGAGGACCGCAAGCGAGGTGTAGGTCTTGACGCTGGCCTGCTCGTATCGCTCCATCGAGCGATCGTAGCGTGCAGCTTCCCGCTCTTCGGCGTTGAAATATTTGACCGTTTCGTAATTCAGAAGCGAGTCGATCGCCTTGGTGTTCGCTTCGGTGTCGGAATCGTTCATCTTGCGGCGGATCTCGATCCGCCACTCGGTCGCAAGATACGTGTAGTACATGTAGATCGCGACCATGATCATGGTCGAGAGCACGTAACGCCAGTCGAACTTCCACAGCAGCACCAGCATCAGCAGCCCGACCTCCACGATGGTCGGCACGAGCTGTAAAATTACCATGCGCACGATGACTTCGATGCCGGTACGGCCGCGCTCCAGCACGCGCGTCAGTCCGCCGGTCTTGCGCTCGAGATGGAAGCGCAGCGACAGCTCATGCATGTGGATGAAAGTGAGATAGGCGAGCTTGCGGACCGCGTGCATGGCGACGCGGGCAAAAATTCCGTCGCGCCACTGGGTCAGCACCGCCATCAGCACGCGCAAGGCGCCATAGCTCAAGGTCATGATCAACGGCGAGGCGATCAGCCACAGCGCCCAGTTCGACGCTTGTACGGGAGCGGTGTCCGCGCCGGTCAGGGCGTCGATCGCCCATTTGAAGGTGAAGGGCACCGCCAGGGTCGCGATCTTGGCGAGCAACAAGAGCACGACCGACCAGACCACGCGCATTTTCAGATCGAGGCGATCGCTGGGCCAGATATACGGCCACAGGTGCACGAGCGTCCCGGTCAGGGTTGCCTGTCCGAAAGGATTGTCAGCAACCGGCAGTTCGCCGGCGGTCCGGGCCGAATCAGTGTGAGTCATCGAGCCACGCCCGGCAAAACATGGCGCATCGGCCGGACCGCGCGCTTTTTCGGGTTTTTTCGCATTCCGCAGTCATATAGAGCGTTTAGCCTTTGCGTACACCCTCACCGGAACCTTTTTGGGATTTCCGCCGAAAGATTTCATTCGCCAAACGAATCCATTAAGGCTTGACGGCTTTTACGCTGCAATGCCACATGAACCATATGAGCAAGATCAGGACAGTCTGTGTCTATTGCGGCTCCGGCCCCGGCACAAATCCCCGCTTCGTCGAAGCCGCAAAAGAATTTGGCAAAATCCTGGCCGAAAACAGCATTCGTCTCGTCTATGGCGGCGGCTCCATCGGCCTGATGGGTGCGGTTGCCACCTCGGTGCTAGACCACGGCGGGACCGTGACCGGCATTATCCCTGATTTTCTGACCACGCGGGAAAACGCGCTCAAGCGCGCCCAGGAACTGATCATCACGCCCGACATGCACGAACGCAAGCGGCTGATGTTCGAGCATTCGGATGCATTCGTGGCACTGCCCGGTGGCATCGGCACGCTCGAGGAACTGGTGGAGCAACTGACCTGGCAACAGTTGGGGCGCCATTCCAAGCCGGTCCTGCTCGCGAATGTCGAGGGCTTCTGGGAGCCATTGCTCGCGCTTCTGGCCCATATGCGCGAGACCCAGTTCATACGGCAAAGCCTTGCAGTCGAAATTCTCAAGGCCGAACGGGTCGAAGACATCCTTCCGCGGCTCCAGGAGGCCGCCGCCCGGGCGCTCGAAGGTACGGCCGAGATGGCGCCCGAAATCGCCCGCCGACTCTAGCGAGCGCAAAGCGCAGCCGCGGCATCAGTCGCTCGGAAACGTCACCGCCTCGATGCGGTTTCCGTCGGGGTCCCTGATGAACGCCGCATAATATCGGACCCGGTCATGCGGCCGCAGGCCCGGCGTACCGTCCGAACTGGCTCCGGCATCGAGCGCCGAAGCGTAAAACGCGTCGACATCGCCGACCGATTTCGCTCGAAGGCAGATATGACATCCGCTCTCCGGCGGTACCGGCGGCATCGCAGGCCGCAGGTTGATCCAGAATTCCGGATAGCTCTTGCCGAAACCGACCGTGCCGGGCCGAGTTACCAGCCGTGAAAAGCCCAGCGGCGCCAGCGCCATCTCGTAAAAGCGCGCGGAACGTTCGAGATCACTGACGCCTATGGAAATGTGGTCGATCAATCTTAAATCCCTCAGGCCGGCGCGCCGGATTTCACCAATTTATATATGATCGAATCCATCAGTGCCTGAAACGAGGCATCGATGATGTTGGGCGATACCCCGACCGTGGTCCAGCGATCACCTTTTTCGTCGGCGCTTTCAATCAGCACCCGCGTCACCGCTTCGGTACCGCCATTGAGGATGCGCACACGGTAATCGATGAGCTTCAACCCCTCGATGTACTTCTGGTATTTTCCGAGATCCTTGCGCAACGCCACATCGAGCGCGTTGACCGGACCATTGCCTTCAGCCGCCGAAATCAGCTTTTCGCCGTCGACGTCGACCTTGACCACGGCCATGGCCACAGTGACGCGCTGACCGACGGCGTTGTAGCGCTGCTCTACATTGACGTCGAATTGCTCGACCCGGAAATATTCGGGAACCCGTCCCAACGTGCGTCGCGCCAGAAGCTCAAACGACGCATCGGCCAACTCATAGGCATAACCTGCGGCCTCGCGTTCCTTCATCTCCTCGACCAGACGCGCAAGCTTCGGGTCATTCTTGTCGTGAGCAATACCGGCCCGATCCAGTTCGGCGATGACGTTCGACCGGCCAGCCTGGTCGGATACCAGTACCTTGCGATGATTTCCCACCGCTTCGGGCGGCACATGCTCGTAGGTTTGCGGGTCTTTCAGCACCGCCGAGGCGTGAATGCCGGTCTTCGTCACGAATGCGCTTTCGCCGACGTAAGGCGCGTGACGGTTCGACGCGCGGTTGAGCATGTCGTCGAGCGTGCGCGAGACCTTCATCAGGGTCGCCATTCTGGCATCCGTCACGCCGATCTCGAAACGATCGGAAAATTCGCTCTTGAGCCGCAAGGTCGGAATCAGCGAGCATAGATTGGCATTGCCGCAGCGCTCGCCGAGTCCATTAAGTGTGCCCTGGATCTGGCGCGCGCCCGCGCGTACCGCGGCGAGCGTATTGGCGACCGCCTGCTCGGTATCGTTATGGGCATGAATGCCAATGTGGTCGCCGGGAATGTGCTTGATGACATCGGCAACGATCGTCTCGATCTCGTGCGGCATGGTGCCGCCATTGGTGTCGCACAAGACCACCCAGCGCGCGCCGGAATCGTAAGCCGCTTTCGCACAGGCGAGCGCAAATTGCGGATCTTCCTTGTACCCGTCGAAGAAATGCTCACAGTCGAGCATCACCTCGCGCCCGGCCTTTTTGGCGGCCTTCACGCTGTCACGAATCGAGGCCAGATTTTCCTCGTTGGTGGTCTCGAGCGCCACGCGCACCTGGTAGGCCGAAGATTTCGCCACAAGACAGATTGCGTCCGCTTTTGCTTCCAGAAGCGCCGCAAGACCGGGATCGTTTGACGCCGAACGACCCGGACGCCGGGTCATGCCGAACGCGGTAAAGCGCGCGCGAGCAAGCTTCGGCTTCCTGGCGAAAAATTCGGTGTCGGTCGGATTGGCCCCGGGATAGCCGCCCTCGACATAATCGAGGCCGAGTTCGTCGAGCATTTTCGCGATCAATTGCTTGTCGTGAAGCGAGAAGTCGACGCCATTGGTCTGGGCGCCATCGCGCAGCGTGGTGTCGAACAGATAAAGGCGTTCGCGGGTCATGTCGGAACCCCCGGTCTGGCGCTATCGTCCAACCTTTTCTGCATCGTGGTGTTGGCAAGCCACTCGCCGCCTAGGGAGACAGTATTGCGCTGCCTCGCCTCGTAGCCGCGCCTGGCGAAGAATTCCGCCGCGTTGTCGCTGGCATCGACGGTGAGGCTCTTGGCGCCGCGTCCCTTTGCGAGCTTTTCCAGTGCGTCGCAAAGCGACGCCGCCACCCCCTGCCCGACCGCACCGGGATGCACGTAGAGCATGTCGATGTGATCGGCCCCCTTCAGCGAGGCAAACCCCACCGGCGAACCCTGAAGCGTGGCAACGAGCGTGAGCGCGGAAGCGAGGCGCTTGCCGAACCGTTCCTCGTCTTCCGCCGCGCTCGCCCAGGCCTGCTGCTGCGTCTCGCTGTAGTCATCGCCGGTCAGCCCCTCGATGCTGGCCGCGAAAATCGCCGCCAGCACGGGGATGTCTTCAGCGAGATAGGGCCGCAGCGCGACCTTGGGCAGGGTCTGTCCCATCTGATCAATATGCTCCGAACAGCTTGAGCGCGATCACCACTGCGGCGGCGATCAAAACCCATTTCAGCACGATGTAATAGCGCCAGTGTTTTGGAAAAGGCGTGTCGGGCCGCTTCATCGCGCGATCTCCCCTTTCTTACGCTCTCCCCCTGCGGGAGAGGGTGACGTCTGCTGCACCGTCATCGGGCGATCTCCCATGTGGTGCCGTCCTTGGAATCCTTGATGATCACTCCCATGGCCGCAAGCTCGTCGCGAATGCGATCGGATTCCCTGAAATCCTTTCGGGCACGGGCGGCGGTGCGGTTCGCTATGAGAGTCTCAACGACGTCCCTGTTCACCACGATGGCCTTGGGGTTGCTGTCGAGATATTCCTTCCTCGTTCTCGCCAACAATCCGAGCAACATCGCCGAGGCCTTCAGCTTCCGCCTGATATCGATCTGGGCCTGCCGTGAGGCCCCTGTTCGACCTGACGCAATTGCGTGAAGACGCGTTATCGCACCCGACGTGTTGAGATCGTCACCCAGCGCTGAACTGACACCTTCGTCGACTTCGCCCAGCGTTTGAGCATCATCACCAATGATATCGTACCAGGAGTCGAGAACCTTTTTGCTCTCCTCCACTCCCTTCAATGTCCAATCGATCGGCGACCGATAATGCGTTTTCAGCATGTTGAGACGCAGCACCTCTCCCGGCCAATCCCCAAGCAATTCCCTGATCGTGACGAAATTGCCGAGGCTCTTCGACATCTTGTCGCCTTCGACCTGCAGGAAGCCGTTGTGCATCCAGAAATTGGCCATGCGATTTTCGTGGAAGGCGCAGCATGACTGCGCGAGCTCGTTCTCGTGGTGCGGAAACACGAGATCGACGCCGCCGCCGTGAATATCGAACTGTTCGCCGAGATGTTTCCAGGCCATCGCCGAGCACTCGATGTGCCAGCCCGGCCGACCCTCAGCCTTGATGCCGGATGGCGACGGCCACGACGGCTCGCCCGGCTTCGACGGCTTCCATAATACGAAGTCGGTGGGGTCGCGCTTGTAGGGCGCGACATCGACACGCGCGCCTGCAATCATTTCATCAAGCGAGCGGTTGGCGAGCGCGCCGTAGCGCGGCAAGATCGAATTTGCCTCATTCATCGCCTGCGGCGAGAACAGCACATGGTCCTCGGCGACATAGGCGAAGCCACCCTGCACCAGCCGCTCGATAATGGCGCGCATTTCCGCGATATGTTCGGTGGCGCGCGGCTCGACCGTCGGACGCAGGCAGCCGAGCGCGTCGACGTCGTCGTGGAATTGCTTTTCGGTCTGTTCGGTGACCTTGCGGATTGCCTCGTTCAGCGGCCGCCCCGGAAAGTCGCGTGCGGCACGATCGTTGATCTTGTCGTCGACGTCGGTGATGTTGCGGACGTAGGTGACGTGGCCCTCGCCGTAGATATGCCGCAGCAGGCGAAAAAGCACATCGAACACGATGACCGGGCGCGCATTGCCGATATGGGCGAAGTCGTAGACGGTCGGCCCGCATACATACATGCGGACGTTTGCGGAATTAAGCGGCGTGAAAGCGCGCTTTTCCCTGGTCAGCGTATCGTAAAGGCGCAATTCCATTGGACCCGAACCCTGCTGACCGGGCGTCCAATGATCTCATGTGAGAAAAGACGGCCTCAGCCAGCGAATCGCTAGCTCATAATCTCACGGCAAATGCCGCAGATGGCGAGGAAACCGTACATGGAATCACCATGGGCCAGCATGGGCGACCGCGTCAAGGGGCGGCATATGTCACTTGGCGGCCAATTCGGCCATGAATCCGCCCCGACGGCCGTGGTTAATCATTGTTTACCCTTCCCGCCTACTTTATGAGAGCCATCCCCTCAGACGCCGGTGCCGCATGCAATTCCTTCCTGCGATTTTCGCCACTATTTCTGTTTTAGCGGGGTCGGCGGCATGGGCTGACAGTCGCGTGTTCATCATTGCCAACCAGGCGGACGGCTATGGCGTCGACCAATGCCTGGCCAAGGGCGAGACGTGTGGCGCTCACGCCGCCCACTCCTATTGCAGGTCAAGGAATTTCGCCGAGGCCACGGCCTACCGCCGGGTCGATCCGGATGAAATAACGGGGTCCGTTCCCAAGGTTGCGGAAAATTGCGGGCGCGCCGGCTGCAAGGAATACATCGCGATTACTTGCCAGCGTTAAGCCAGCGCCAGGCTGCCACACCGTCGCCGTGGAATTGACGTAACGGCGCCCGAAGAAGCGACGTGACGCCGCCCGAAGAAGAAGGTATTGGAAACTCGGGTAAGCTCACTTCTCGAAAGCCATCCCGTTGATCGAACTTCGTGATATATTGCAGCGGCTTATGACACGATCCTGAAGAAATGGAGCGGTCGCAATTATCTTCTTTCTAACGCCGCTTTTCGATACAACGGTTACGGGATGAGCTTGCGCTGCTTTGTACAGGAACCCCAAAAAACGTGGCAACGGGCCGCGGCTTGATGTGTCAGGAACCTGCGCAGAAGCGCCCCCAATGGCTGGACATGCCTGAAAATCTGATTGCCTACCGTTCCAGATCGATCCTGACCTGTGCCGTGCTGCTCGGCATGGTCATGCTTGGCGTCGACGGCCGCGCGCAGGTCAATCCCCCGCCGCCGTCCCAGGCGCCGGCAGCCAATCCGATCTGTGTCCGGCTCGAGGCGCAGCTCGCAGCGGTCGATCGCGGCAGCGGCGACCCTGCCAAGGACGAACAGATCCGCCGTTACCAGGACGCCGCGTCGAGGCAGCAGGCCGAGCTCGATCGTATCACCCAGCAGGCCAAGCGCATGGGTTGCGACAGTTCAGGCTTCTTCTCCCTGTTCAACGGCCAGTCGGAGAAGTGTGCTCCGGTGAACAACCAGATTCAACAGATGCGGTCCAATCTGGACCAGATCACAACCAGCCTCGAGCGGCTTCGCAGCGGCGGGCTTGGCGGCAGCGATCGGGAAAATCAGCGCCGTTCGGTTCTTGTGGCGCTGGCGCAGAACAACTGCGGGCCGCAATACGCCAATGCCGTGCAGCAGCAAGGACCGGGCAACTTCCTGAGCAATCTCTTCGGCAACAACCTCAACAACAACTCAACGACGCCGCCGGCGGATGTGGGCTCGCAATCCGGCACTTATCGCACCGTCTGCGTGCGCTCATGCGACGGCGCCTATTTTCCGATCTCGTTTGCGACCGTGCCGGCGCGGTTTCCTGATGACGAAAAGACCTGCAAGGCGCTTTGCCCGGCGGCGGAAGCCAGCCTTTACGCCTATCGCAACCCCGGCGAAGACATGAACCAGGCCGTGTCGATCGGCGGTCAGCCCTATGCCTCCTCGCCGAATGCCTTCCGCTTCCGTCAGGAGTTCAATCCGTCGTGCTCCTGCAAGGCGGCAGGCCAGACCTGGTCGGACGCGCTCAAGAGCATCGACGACAAGGCCGCGGCCGAACAGCAAGGCGACATCATCGTCACCGAGGAGAGCGCCAAGAAGATGTCGCGGCCGATCGCGAAACCGACGCCCACGGCCGGCAAGAAAGGGACAGCTGCCGCAACTCCCGCGCCCGATGCCGTGCCGGCACCCGCGGCTCCTGATTCAAGCACCACTACCGCAACCGGAGGCTCGGACAAGAAACCGATCCGTTCAGTTGGGCCCACCTTTATTCCCGCGCGCTAATTTCTGCCGCAGCGTTATCCCTCGAACGGCTCGGGCGATCGCATCCCCGCACGCGATACCAACGTTTGGTCGGGCCTGGGCAGCCGTCCGCCGTCATCGCGAAACTTGTTGGTGATGGGGTAGCGGCGATCGCGTCCGAAATTCCGGCGCGTCACCTTGACGCCGGGAGCCGCCTGCCGGCGCTTGTATTCGGCAATATTGAGCAGGTGATCGATGCGGGCAACCACCTCGCGATCGAAACCCGCCGCAACGATGCTTGCCAGCGGCTCCTCGCGTTCGACGAGCCGCTCCAGGATCGCATCGAGCACGTCGTACGGCGGCAAAAATCCTGATCGGTCTGATTTTCGCGCAACTCCGCCGTCGGTGGCCGCTTGATGATGCTGGGTGGAATCACCTCTCCCGAAGGCCCTAGCGCGCCAACCGGCTTCCACGTGTTGCGCAAGCCAGACAGCCGAAACACCTCGGTCTTGTAGATATCCTTGATCGGATTGAAACCGCCGTTCATGTCGCCATAAAGCGTCGCGTAACCAACCGACATTTCCGACTTGTTGCCAGTCGTGACCACCATGGCGCCGGTCTTGTTGGAGATCGCCATCAGCAGCGTGCCGCGCGTGCGCGCCTGGAGATTTTCTTCCGTGATGTCGCGCGGCAGGCCGGCGAAAGGTACGGACAGGATTTCCTCAAAGCCGTTGACCGCTTTTGCGATCGGCAGCACCTCATAGCGAATGCCGAGATTTCCCGTGAGCTTTGCCGCGTCGTCGAGCAATTCCTGCGCGGTAAAGCGAAACGGAAGCATGATCCCGCGCACCCGATCGGCGCCCAGCGCATCGACCGCGATTGCCGCGCACAGCGCCGAATCGATGCCGCCGGAAATGCCGAGCAGGACGGCCGGAAACCGGTTTTTGTTGACGTAATCGCGCAAGCCCAGCACGCAAGCGGCGTAATCGGCCTTGTCGCCGTCGATGACGGGCGCGACCGGCCCGGCACAGTGCCAGCCTTTTTCGCCTCTCGTCCACCGCAACGTCGTGATGCTTTCCTCGAAAGCGGGCAGTTGCGCCGCCACCGAAAGATCGGCGTTCAGCACAAAGGAGGCGCCGTCGAAAACGAGCTCGTCCTGCCCGCCGACCTGATTGAGATAAACAAGCGGAAGCCCGCTCTCGGTGACCCGCGCCACCGAAATCGACAGGCGGACGTCGCCCTTGTCGCGCGCGTAGGGCGAGCCGTTCGGCACCACGAGAATTTCCGCGCCAGTCTCCGCGAGGCATTCGACGACGTTCTCGTAATCTTCGGATTCCTCCAGCCAGGTATCCTCGCAGATCGGTACCCCCACGCGCACGCCACGGATCGGCACTGGGCCGGTGACGGGCCCTCGCGCAAACACGCGCTTTTCGTCGAATACGCCATAGTTCGGCAGATTGACCTTGAAGCGAATCGCCGCGATCCGGCCCTCGTCGAGCAGCACGCAAGCATTGTAGAGCTTGCCCTCGTCGACCCAGGGCGTCCCGATCAGGAGCGCCGGGCCGCCGTCCGCCGTATCCCGCGCCAGCTCCTCGATTCCGGCGCGGCAGGCCGCCTGGAAGGCAGGCTTCAGCACCAGATCTTCCGGCGGATAACCGGCAAGAAAGAGTTCAGGCAGGACGACGAGATCGGCGCCATCGGCGCGGCCTTGCCTACGCGCCGCCCGCGCCTTTTCGGCGTTGCCGGCAACATCGCCCACGGTGGGATTGAGCTGGGCCAGCGTAATCTTGAACTCGTCGGCGCGTTCGGTCATGGGAGGATCGTGCCTTGCGCGTGGTCAAACTGCAATTGCATCCTTCAGATTGCGCCCATGCGTTCGGCGATCGAAAACAGCCAGAACAGGCCCGCTGTGACCAGCGCGACGCCGACCGCAGCCGAGCCCAGATCCTTGACCCGCCCGATCTGCAAATCATGATCGGTGGTGAGCCGGTCGGCGAGCTTTTCGATCGCCGTGTTGAGCAGTTCCACGATCAGCACCATGACGACGGCGGCGATCAGCTCGATGCGACGCATCGTCGTCGTGCCGATCACCCAGGCCAGCGGCACGGAAAGCAGAAGCGCGAAAAGCTCCTCGCGAACCGCCTGCTCCGAGCGAATGGCAAAGGCAAGACCGTTGCGCGTATTGATCGTGGCCCGCCAGAGCCGCAGCAAGGCCTTAGAGCCCCGCCGCGGCCGGCATCGGCTTGGCCTTGCCGACGCGTTCCTGCTTGAGCAGTTCCGCGATCAGGAAAGCCATGTCGATCGACTGCTCGGCGTTGAGCCTCGGGTCGCAAGCCGTGTGGTAGCGATCGTTGAGATCCTCATCGGTGATCGCGCGCGCGCCGCCGATGCATTCGGTGACGTCCTGCCCGGTCATTTCGAGGTGAACGCCCCCGGCATGGGTGCCCTCCGCGGCGTGGATCGAGAAGAACGATCTGACCTCCGACAGGACGCGGTCGAACGGCCGGGTCTTGTAGCCGGTGGTCGAGGTGATCGTATTGCCGTGCATCGGATCGCACGACCAGACCACCCCGCGGCCCTCGCGCTCCACGGCGCGGATCAGGGACGGCAGGAACTCGCCCACCTTGTCGGCGCCGAAGCGGCTGATCAGCGTAAGCCGTCCGGGCTCGTTGTCCGGATTGAGCACGTCGATCAGCTTGAGCAATTCCTCCGGCTTGAGCGAGGGGCCGCATTTCAGCCCGATCGGGTTCTTGATACCGCGGAAATATTCCACATGGGCGTGGTCGAGCTGGCGCGTGCGGTCGCCGATCCAGATCATATGGCCGGAGGTCGCGTACCAGTCGCCGGTGGTGGAATCGACCCGCGTAAAGGCCTGCTCGTAGCCGAGCAGGAGCGCCTCGTGGCTGGTGTAGAAATCGGTCGAGCGAAGCTCCGGATGGCTTTCGAGATCGAGCCCGCAGGCGCGCATGAAGTTCAGCGCCTCGGAAATGCGATCGGCCAGTTCCTTGTAGCGCCGCGACTGCGGCGAATCCTTCAGGAAACCGAGCATCCACTGGTGCACGCTGCCGAGATTGGCGAAACCGCCGGTCGCAAACGCCCGCAGCAGGTTGAGCGTCGCCGCGGACTGGCGATACGCCATCAGCTGGCGTTGCGGATCGGGCGTGCGCGCCTGTGCCGTGAAGGCGATGTCGTTGACGATGTCGCCCCGGTAGCTCGGCAGTTCGACGCCGTTGATCTTCTCGGTCGGCGAGGAGCGCGGCTTTGCGAATTGCCCGGCGATGCGGCCGACTTTGACGACCGGCACCGCGCCGGCATAGGTCAAGACCACCGCCATCTGCAGGAACACGCGGAAGAAGTCGCGGATGTTGTTGGCGCCGTGCTCGGCGAAGCTTTCGGCGCAATCGCCACCCTGCAAAAGGAAAGCCTCGCCGGCTGCGACGCGCGCCAGCGCCTTTTTCAGGTTGCGCGCCTCACCTGCAAAAACCAGCGGCGGAAAAGTCGCAAGCTGCGCCTCGACATCTGCCAGTGCCTTCGCATCGGGATATTCAGGCATTTGCAGCACCGGCCTGGTGCGCCAGCTGTCGGGTGTCCACCGCTCGGACATGATAATCAACTCCTGAGCAAAAACCGCTACTTAACCGAGGAAGCAGCGACGGGTCGCGTTATACACAGGCTGATGGTCCACCGCCAGTGCGCCGGTTGCTGCTGCGCTCTTCAAGCCTTTGCCACAACTCCGTTGACAACCCCTTGCGGTAAAAGCCGAATTCGCATTTGCTGTCGCAGCGCGATAGCACAGGGGAAATCGCGGTGGGCGAGACAGCGCTGGACGACGTTTTCCAGGACAACATTACATTTCCCGCCGCCGACGGCTATCTGCTCGCCGCGACGCTGTTCCTGCCCCGCACCGGGGCGAGGCACCATGCCGTCCTGATCAATTCGGCCACCGCCGTCCCGCGCAAGATCTACCGGGGCTTCGCCGGTTACTTCGCGCGTCGCGGCTGCGCGGTTCTGACTTACGACTATCGCGGCGTTGGCGATTCCCGGCCTCGTTCGGTGAACGGATCCGGCCAGCCGAAATCGCTGGCCGGCTTCAAGGCCTCGATGTCGGACTGGGCCGCGCTCGATGTCACCGCCGCGGTTACCTGGATGCGCGAGCGCTACGCCAACCTTCCGCTCAACTATGTCGGCCATTCCTTTGGCGGCCAGGCGCTGGGACTGCTTCCAAACAATGGCGAGGTTTCCCGCGCGCTGTTGATCGCGGCCCAGGCCGGATATTGGAGGCTGATGGCCTCGCCCGAGCGCTATCGCGTATTTGCGCTCCTGAACCTGATCGGCATGCCGCTGACCCGGATGCTGGGCTATGCGCCCGCCTGGAGCGGATTGGGAGAAGACCTGCCGAAAGGCGTCTTCGAGCAGTGGGTGCGCTGGGTGATGAGCAAGCGCTATCTGTTCGACGATCCCACGCTCAAGGCGCTGTCGAACTTCGCCGGGTACAAGGGGCCGTTGCGCGCGCTCTGCCTTTCCGACGATCCCTGGGCGACGCTTCCCGCGGTCGAGCTTCTGTGTTCCGGATTCACATCGACGAAGGCGGAAATCCTGACCATCGCCCCGGCCGATGCCGGCGCAACCGCAATCGGCCATCTCGGCTTCTTCCGCCCCGAGCACCGCGATACGCTGTGGCGGGGCGCGGCGGAATGGCTGGAGGCGGAAGGATAGGTGCGCGATGCGCGAAGTGGCGCGTCGTTCGATTCGAGCTCGGAGCGCCCATTGTCATTGCGAGGAGCCCTGGCGACGAAGCAATCCAGAGCGGTTCGCATGGCCCTGGATCGCTTCGCTTGCGCTCGCGATGACGCCGGGAGCCGATCTCGACTGGCAATAACGGCACGACCGCACACCTCTACTTTCCCGCGGCGCGACGCGCCCGAGCTGATGCAGGAAACCTTCCGCCCCGGAGGGCGTGGGGAATGCCGGGTGCCCGTTGCACCCGCAGCCTCGCGCGGAAAAATAAAAACCACACGAGTTAGTCACCACGAGAGCCACCGGAAAACCCGGCATTCCCGCACGCGAATGGTTTTAACGGCTTACTCCGTGCTCTCCCCGGCGATCGGGCTTGTTTGTCACCGTCGTCAGCGCAATGCGCAAGCATTGTCGCCGACTTGACGCCAGCGTCGAGACATCAAGTGCCCGCCTTCCGAAGTTCGTTCCCCGTTGCAGCACCTTCTTTAACGAACTTCGGAAGGCAAAGGGCACTTGCAAATTAAATTTCCCAGTGCCGCTTTCGATTTGAAGTTCCTGTTACGAACTCACGGCACCTCCGCAGGAACTTCAAATCGGCGGCGCTGGTACCACACGGCTTCGCCGTCCGTTTGACAACGCTCGTCAGCGCGCTGCCACAACGTCCACCGCATCCCATCCCAACGTTCGTGACGATCGCGATACGCCCCTCGTTCAAGGAATGGAACGGGCTGGATATAGGTTTGATTTGGGTGGGCGGCGAAGCGAAATATTTTTTCCGCGAGGACTGGACTGGTGGAATCGCGTTGATGTTACAATCGATTTTCGATTTTGCGTGCAAGTCCGTTCCGTCGTTCCGAGCCGCTCTTGTCCCGGACGCGGCGCAGCGCGAGAGCGCAGCTCCGCAGAGCCGGGACCCATTCAAGATGTTGGACCCCGGATCAGCAGCGCACCACGCCGCAAGCGCGGCGCGTCGCGCAGCATCCGGGGAACACACCTCCCCTATACGGTTTAAGCTGCTTTTAGCTCCATCTCGATCGGGGCGGACCGTTGGGTCGCAAGGAATTCCGGCGAACTGACGGGGCGCCTATTTGGTGTTCACAGACTTCATCAGTGCGAGAATCTTGTAACCATCCGTTGGCACCCCACGAATATTCCAGGGTGGCGCTCGCAGGGGAAACGCCGTCAAAAGAAATATCACGAAGGAATTTGCAGCAAGCAGCAAAAGCAACCACTGTAGAGGACCCATTTCATATATTGCTTCGATATGTGTTGCCGGTGCCAGCCAATAGATACCGGAAAACAGAAGACTGCCCGCAGGTCCGGCAGCGGTAAGCAAAATCCGCTTTTTCGTCGGTGTCTCGACCGGTACCTTTACGCGCACACCTCCCGCCGACAACCACAAGTGCGGCCGAAAGCGAAAGGTGCTTTCCCCGTTCTTCCAGTCAATCAAGAGCGGCCCCGCCTGAAACGACACGACTTCGAGCATCAAGGCTCGCGCTGCTACGAAGTGGCCCAATTCATGTATCAATAGGCCAATGGGCACCGTGATGATCACAAGCAGAAGGATTTCAATCCACGGCATGCGTGCCCCCCACCGTGCTTACTCCAGACAACGTACCACGCGCCTCGGCACGAAGCGAGCGGCGTGCCTGCGCTCGCGATGACGGCTTCAAATCGCAGGGATGCCCTGACTCACTTGCCGTTGACGAGCTGAAGCCAGCCCTCCCGCGGCGACTGCTCAAGCCTCTTCCGGTCCTCTTCCGATTCGGCAACAGCCTTTGCCGCAGCCGTCATGGCCTGTGCCGCGGCATTGTAGCGATCCACCGTGCGCTGAATCGGGAATATGAACTGGCCGTTTTCGATTCTGAAGGAACCCAGCTCGCCTTCCAGCATCGCGACATATTTTTCGTAAGCGCGATAATAATCGGCCCGCGCCGAGGCGACCCTGGACATCACGGATGCGGCCAGCGCCTGCCGCTTGTCGAGATAGTCCAGCATCCTGGCCCGGGTGTCCTTGCCGACGTTCAGCGAGGAGGCGTAGCGCTCGACCTCGTCGCGTTCGGTCTTCAGCAGCGCCGGATAGGTTTGCCCGAAGGCGTTCGCCTTTGCCTCCGCCGCCTTCAGATCGCTGCGCAGGGCGTCAAGATCGCCGCGGCTGGCCTTGGCGTAATCCACCTTCCTTGAAAGCGATGGCGGCTCGATTTCGCTCAGCAACTTGTCGGCGGCAAGGCTGGTCTGCTGTGCCGCCTTGCCTATCCTGTCGATGGTCAGCAAAATCCTGTTTTGCGGATGCCGCTTGAGCGCGTCATTGAAATCCCTGGCGTCACCGATCTCCTGCAGCGCGGCCTGGGTTTGAATGGCGCCAATGCGCTCGCGAAGACTGCCGAAGGTGGCGGCGAAATAACCGCCCGCACCAAGAAAGACGAACAGGAGAACGAACGCTACTCCCGTTCGCGTGCGCGCCTTGCGGTCCTGGGGTGTCTTCACGAATCTCTTCCCGTCGAGCGGTTTTTTTACTCTTTTTCGGCTGTCTTGGCGATGATCGGCGGGCACGAATCCCGCGGCTCCCTCTCGCATCGCCGCAGGACGGATGTATAAGTGTGAAGATTCTCACAGACTGGTGGTCCGATTCTGACATTCGCTACCCATTGCGGCAGCCACGTTTTCGAATGCTGGAATCAAAGGACCACTAGCAAATATTCGAGGGCACGATCCGATTGTGCTGATCCCGGGAATTTCGATGCGCGCGCTTTGCTTCATCGTTCTGACCGCAATTTCCCTGGCCTTGGCCTGCGGCCCCGCTTGCGCCGAGAGGCGCGTCGCGCTTGTCATCGGAAATTCCACCTATCAGAACGTCGCGCGCCTCGATAACCCGAAAAACGATGCCGTTCTCATCGCCAATACGATGCGCGATCTCGGATTCGCCCTTGTCGGCGGCGGCGCTCAACTCGATCTGGACAAGGCCGCCCTGGACAAGGCGGTACAGAACTTCGGGCAGGCGATCCGCGGCGCCGACGTGGTCCTGTTCTACTACGCCGGTCACGGCGTTCAGGTGAACGGTTCGAACTTTCTCGTGCCGGTCAACGCCAACCCGACGCGAGAGGCCGATGTCGATTTTCAGATGGTCGATGTCAATGTCGTGCTGCGCCAGATGCAGGGTTCAGGCACCCGGCTCAATCTCGTCATCCTCGATGCCTGCCGGAACAATCCGTTCGGCGGAAGCGGGTTGCGGGCTGCGGGAGGCGGCCTGGCGCAGATGCGGGCGCCGGAAGGCACCCTGATTGCCTATGCGACCCAGCCCGGCAACGTTGCCCAGGATGGAGAAGGCAACAGCCCCTACACAAGGGCGCTCGCCGGCACGGTACGGCGCCCCGGGCTCGACATCTTCCAGACCTTCAACCAGGTCGGGCTTGCCGTGAAGCGCGCGACCAACGGCACGCAGGAGCCATGGGTGTCGTCGTCGCCGATCGACGGCGTTTTCTACTTCGTTCCACCGCCGCCATCGGCGGCGGCGCGTCAGTCGGACGCGCCTGCCCAGGACGCGAATTCGCCGAAATCGCAGGGAGCGTCGGACTCTTCCGCCGACGCGCGCAAGTCGCTGGAGAGCGCTGCCAACGCGGGCGACAGCGCTGCCATGATCAGGCTCGGCTTCATGCATGAGAAAGGCAATGGCGTAGCGCGCGATCTTGCCGAGGCCCGCAAATGGTATGAGAAGGCGGCGATCGCGGGCAACACCGCCGGCATGAGAAACCTCGGTATCCTGTATCGCGACGGACTTGGGGTTGAAAAAAATCCCGCCGAGGCTCGGAAATGGTTCGAAAAGGCGGCGAATGCCGGCAACGCTGAAGCGATGAACAGTCTGGGCTTCCTCTTCGAGACGGCCACACCGCCAGACTACGCCACGGCCCGCAAATGGTTCGAGAAGGGTGCCGCCGCGGGCAATTCGGCCGCGATGGTCAATCTCGGTTTCTTCTACGACAAGGGCTGGAGCGTCCCCCAGGACGATACCCAGGCCCGCAAGTGGTATGAGATGGCGGCCAACGCCGGCAACACCACCGGCATGAGAAACCTCGCCGTCCTGTATCGCGATGGACTTGGGGTTGAAAAAAATCCCGCTGAAGCGCGCAGATGGTTCGAGAAGGCCGCCGGCGCCGGCAACCCCGAAGCCATGATCAGCCTCGGCCTGTTCCTCGAAAATGGCTATGGCGCGCCGCCGGACTACGCAGCGGCCCGAAACTGGTTCGAGAAGGCGGCGGCCGCAGGCAATTCCGACGCCATGAGGTATCTTGGCCTTTCCTGGGAGATCAATAAAAACGGCGCTGTCCCGGACTACGCCGCCGCTCGCCAATGGTTCGAAAAGGCGGTAGCCGCAGGCAACTCCACCGCCATGGTCAACCTCGGTTACATCTACGACAAGGGCTACGGTGTCGCCCAGGATCATACCGCGGCCCGCAGCTGGTATGAGAAGGCGGCCGCCGCCGGCAACGCCTTCGGGATGGACAATCTCGGCGTCATGTATCGCGACGGATCAGGCGTCGCCAAGGATCCGGTCGAAGCGCGCAGATGGTTCGATAAGGCGGCGGCCCTGGGCAACAGCGAGGCCATGGTGAACATCGGCTACATCTACGAAACGGGCAACGGCGTGCCCAGGGATCCTGTCGCGGCCCGCAAATGGTACGAAAAGGCCGCGGCCGCGGGTAACGCCGTGGGCATGGCCAATCTCGGCGTTGCCTACCGGGATGGAATAGGCGTCGCCCAGGACAGGTCCCAGGCGCGCAAGTGGTTCGAGAAGGCAGCGGCCCTGGGCGACGACAAGGCGAAGGCAATGCTTCAACGGCTGGACTCCCCCGACCAGGGCAACGCCTCGCCGCCACTGGGAGCGGGCTCGCCGCTCACGGGGACGACGCGGTGATCCCTGATGCCGCCATTGGTGCGCGGCGAGTTGGGCACTCAATTGGTACCGCGGACTCATCATGCCCGCGCTCGTCGCGGGCAAGCCCGGCCACGACGATAGAAATGTCAAATGCGATTGCTGATCAAAGCGGGCCAATCCCCTACTCCGCCGCCCGCCTCACATGCCGCGCGCCCCGGCGCGATAAGGGCGACAGCGATATTTAGGTTTTAGGCAAACCCCCAATGACGGGGGTTATTCGTGTGCCTGCAGTATCTCGATAAGCGCCGTTGATCTCTGTCAAGTAGCCCTCCGCAATACGAGCAATGTTCGTAGACTTGCGCGCGCAAGGCGTGGGCAATCCCAAGGGGAGTTTTCGCCATGGAGATCAGTCGCAGCATTTTGGTAGCCGCGAGCCTTCTTGCCCTGAGTTGCGTTTCGGTATCGGCTCAGCAAGTCACGGGTGTCCCAGGCTCGCCCGAGGCCACAACCACGATTACCGGCAAACAGCTTCCACCCCCTGATCCGGCGTTCGGCGGGTTGATCAAGGAGAAGGCCTCAGAGTCGAAAGCCTGGTGGCCTCCGCGCGTCGTGCCGCCGAAGGGCGCACCCAACGTGCTGCTGATCATGACGGATGACCAGGGTTTCGGAGCACCAAGCACCTTCGGCGGCGTCATACCCACTCCCGCGATGGATCGCATTGCCGCGCAGGGGCTGCGCTATACGAATTTCCATTCGACTTCGCTCTGCTCGCCGACGCGGGCGGCGATCATCACCGGACGCAACCATCACTCGGCCGGATTCGGAGTGGTCGGCGAAGCAGCGACGGGCTTCCCGGGTTACGACTTCATCATCCCGATTGAGAAAGGCACCATCGGCACCATCCTGAAGGAAAACGGGTACGCAACCTCGTGGTTCGGCAAGGACCACAACACGCCCTTTTACCAGGCAAGCCAGGCCGGGCCGTTCAATCAGTGGCCCAACGGTATGGGATTTGATTATTTCTATGGCTTCGTCGGCGGCGACGCGAGCCAGTGGCAACCGAACCTGTTCCGCAATACGACGGCCATCTATCCATTCCAGGGCCATCCCGGCTGGAACCTGGAGACGGCGATGGCCGACGAGGCCATCCAGTACATGAAGCAGCTCAAGGAGATTGCGCCGGATAAACCGTTCTTTGTCTACTACGTTCCCGGTGCCACCCACGCACCACATCATCCTACGCCGGAGTGGATCAAGAAGATCAGCGACATGCACCTGTTCGACGAAGGCTGGAACAAGGTGCGCGACACCATCTTCGCCAACCAGAAGCGGTTGGGGATCATGCCTGAGAACGCCAAGCTGACGCCATGGCCGCAAGGACTGCCGCAGTGGGATTCCCTGAGTTGGGATGAGAAGAAGCTCTTCATCAAGCAAGCGGATGTCTATGGGGCTTATCTCGCCTATGCCGACCATGAGATCGGCCGGGTCATCCAGGCCGTCGAAGACCTTGGAGAGCTCAACAACACCCTGATCATCTATATCGGTGGCGACAACGGCGCGAGCGCCGAAGGCATGATCAACGGCACCCCGAACGAGTTCACCACGTTCAATGGCGTTGAAGTACCGGTGAAGGACCAGTTTCTCTGGTATCCGTTCTGGGGATCGGAACGGACATTCCCACACTATGCGGCCGAGTGGGCGTGGGCGATGGACACCCCGTTCAAGTGGACGAAGCAGGTGGCATCGCACTTCGGTGGGACGGCGCAGGGCATGGCGATTTCCTGGCCCGGCCACATCACTGATCTGGGTGGCTTTCGCCGCCAGTTCGCGCATGTCATCGACATTGCTCCGACCATTCTGGAAGCGACCGGCATTTCGCAGCCGGATGCGATCAACGGTATCAAGCAAATCCCCATGGAGGGGACAAGCATGATGTACACGTGGGACAACGCGAATGCTGCCGCGCCCACACGACACACAACGCAATACTTCGAGATGCTCGGCAATCGGGCCATCTACAACAACGGGTGGGTGGCGGCGACAACGCCGGTAACTCTCCCGTGGGAGCTGAGCAGCAAGACGCCGCCGGACGTGATCACCGGGTACAACTGGGAACTCTACAACGTCCAGGAGGACCCCACCGAGTATGACGACCTGGCCACCAAGATGCCGAGTAAGCTCAAGGAGATGCAGGACCTCTTTTACTCCGAGGCGAAGAAGTACAACGTGCTGCCGCTCGACAACTCGACGCTCGCGCGCTTCCTTACGCCGCGCCCGAGCCTCACGGCAGGACGAACCGTCTTCACCTATTCGGGCGAACTCTCCGGCGTACCGGACAGCGCGGCTCCGAATATCCTGGACAAGTCCTACACCATCACGGCCGAGGTTACAATTCCTGACGGTGGTGCGGAAGGCATGATCGTCACGGAGGGCGGGCGTTTCGGCGGCTACGGCCTTTTCCTGAGCAAGGGCGACTTCGGCGTCGGCCGGGGCAAGGTCGTGTTCCTCTATAACCTGCTCGACCTCAAGCGTACGATGTGGGAGGGCCCCGAATTAGGAACGGGTAAGCACACCATCGTGTTCGACTTCAAGTCGGACGCTCCGGGCCTGGGCAAGGGCGGCACGGGCGTATTGTCGGTGGACGGTAAGGAGGCGGCGAGGAATACGCTGGAACACACCACCCCGATCTTGTTCCCGGAGGACGAAACCTTCGACGTCGGCCAGGACACCCGCACCGGAGTCGCGCTGGTGGAATATCGCTACGACGTCCCCTTCAAGTTCACCGGCAAGATCGACAAGCTGACCTTTAAACTCAAACCCTTCACGAAGGAGGAGGAGGCTAAGGCCAAGCCCTAACAGCCCCAGTCATAGGCAGGTGCCTCGCAAGGAACGGCGGAAACAATGAAAAGTGCGCTGATCTTCGCCGCTGTCGCCGAAGTCGCTACCGGATTAGCGTTGTTGATCGCTCCGTCACTGGTCGGGCAAGTATTACTCGGTCAACAACTTGCCGGGGTTGCAACCCCAGTCGCACGCGTAGCTGGGATCGCACTGATCGCTCTGGGAATATCGTGCTGGCCGGCCAAACCGCTGATCGGAATGTTCGCCTATAGCTCACTCATAACGCTGTACCTTGCCTATATCGGCTTTGCAGAAGAGTTTCTCGGGGTATTGCTGTGGCCCGCCGTCGTGCTTCACGCAATCCTGTCGATCTTTCTCTGTCAGGCTTGGTTGGCAGGGGGCAATACACGGCACTGACGGGATCGCGCTACAAAACCATCTGGCTTGGAGCGAGACGCATTAAATAATTCAATGGAGAAGGCGACGGTGCCTGGTTCGCACCGAACTGTACCAGCCCCCCTACTCCGCTGCCTGCCTCACATGCCGCGCGCTCGGGGTGCGCATGGTCACGAGTTCTTCGGCTGCGGTCGGATGCAGCGCCATGGTCGCGTCGAAATCGGCCTTGGTCGCTTTCATTTTGACGGCGATGCCGAGAAGCTGCACCATTTCGGCAGCGCCGTCGCCTACAATGTGACAGCCGACGACGCGATCGGTCGCAGCGTCGACGACGAGCTTCATCAGCATCCGCGTGTCGCGACCCGACATCGTCGCCTTCATCGGCCGAAACGTCGCCTTGTAGATATCGACGCGGGAAAATTCCGCGCGCGCCTGCGCTTCCGTCAGTCCCACGGTGCCCACTTCAGGCTGGCAGAACACCGCGGTCGGAATGTCGGCGTGATCGACCCGAACCTGCCGCTTGCCGAACACCGTGTCCGCAAAGGCATGCCCCTCGCGGATCGCGACCGGCGTCAGATTGTGGCGGTGGGTGACATCGCCGATCGCGTAGATGTGAGGCACCGAGGAGCGCGAGAAGCTGTCCACCGCGATGCCGCCATTGTTCGGATTGATGGAAACGCCGGCTTTTTCAAGCCCGAGATTGGCGACGTTCGGATGGCGGCCGATCGCAAACATCACCTGGTCCGAGCCGATGCTCGAGCCGTTCGACAGATGCGAGGTGAAATCGTTGCCGTGCCTGTCCACCTTCCTGACCGTGCATCCGGTCAAGATCGTGATGCCTTCCTTTTCCATCTCGCTGCGGACATGGGCGCGGACGTCCTCGTCGAAGCCGCGCAGCACGTTGTCGCCGCGATAGACCACGGTCACGTCGGAACCGAACCCGGCAAAGATGCAGGCGAATTCGAGCGCGATATAGCCGCCGCCCTGGATCAGGATGCGCCTGGGCAGCTTCGGCAGATGGAAAGCCTCGTTGGAGGAAATCACGTGTTCGATGCCGGGGATCGCCTCCCCGTGGTTGGGCGCGCCACCGGTTGCGATCAGCACGTATTTCGCCCGCACCTTCTCGCCGGTCGCAAGGCAGAGCGTGTGAGCGTCCTCGAACACCGCGCGCGTCTTGAGAACCCTGGCACCGGATTTTTCCACGTTCGCGGTATAGGCGGCCTCGAGCCTTGCGATCTCCTTGTCCTTGTTGGCGATCAGGGTCGGCCAGTCGAAGCTCGCTTGCGGGATGGTCCAGCCGAAGCCCGCCGCATCCTCGATCTCCTGATGGATGTGGGAGGCATAGACCAGGAGTTTCTTCGGCACGCACCCGCGGATCACGCAGGTGCCTCCCATTCGATACTCCTCGGCGATCATGACCCGCGCGCCATGAAGCGCCGCGATCCGGGCTGCGCGAACGCCGCCCGAACCTCCGCCGATGACCAACAGGTCGGTATCGAACTCGGCCATCTCTCCCTTCAGATCAACCCAGCGGTTTGCCGCGCTTCTTCATTTCGGTGCGAAAATCGTTGGCCACGGTTTCGGAAAAGGCCTGCGCCCACTGGCTCATGTAGTTCATGCTGGCCTGGATGGATTTCGGCTCCTGCGCGAGCACCTTCTGGCCGAGCGGCGATTTGTAGAACGCGGTGAGGTCCTTCAGTTCCTGCTCGGTGAAGTCGTTGGCGTAGATCTTCGCCATCTGTTCGCCGATCTCCTTTTCGCGCCCGGCAAGCCCCTGGGCGACGATCACCGCGACCTCGTTGAGGTCCTTCTGGTAGCTCAGATTGTTCGCGAGAAAGGCGTCCTTGGCCCGCTGAACGATATTGGTCACCGCGTTGGCATAGACCTGGTTGACGTTCTTCACGGCAAGCAGATCCCTTGCTGCCGCGAGCGCCGACGGCGATACCGGCTTGAGCGCCGCGCCCTGCTGCGGCGCGGGCTGCTGCGCACTCGCCGGCAGGGTCGGAAGCGCCAACCCCGCCGCAAGACCGGCGGCGAGCAGGATTCGTGATGCAACCTTCATTTTTCGATCTCTCCTCAATCGGCGGTTATCGCCGCTCAACAATGCGAATTCCCTCACGGCCGGCGAGCATTGCCATGCTGGCAAGGCCGATGAAAAGCCCATGCTCGACGACACCCGGAATTGGCGCCAGCGATTGTGCAAGTTGCGGCGCGTCCGTAATACGGCCGAGATGGGCATCGACGATCCAGTGGCCACTATCGGTGACGAAAACGTGACCATCCCGGCCTTTTCTGACCGCCATTTGCCCGGAAATTCCGCATTCCGCAATCGCATTTTCGATCGCGCGCATGGTCGCTGCGAGGCCGAATGAAACGACCTCGATCGGCAGGGGATAACGTCCGAGCGCTTCGACCCATTTGGAATCGTCGGCGATCACGATCATCCGGTCGGATGCGGCAGCAACGATCTTTTCGCGCAGCAGCGCGCCGCCGCCGCCCTTGATGAGATTGAGATCGGGATCGACCTCGTCGGCGCCGTCCACCGTCAAATCGAGCCGGTCGATCTCGTCGAGCGTCGTCAGGCGAATGCCGTAGCGCAGCGCATCGGTGCGGGTCGCTTCCGAGGTCGGCACACAGATGACATCGAGCCCGTTGCGCATCCGCGCACCCAGAAGCTCGACGAAATGTTTCGCCGTGGACCCGGTGCCCAACCCAAGCCGCATGCCGCTCTGCACGAAATCGAGCGCGCGAGCCGCCGCCTGCCGTTTCAGTTCATCCATGCTCACGTGCAAACAGTCCCAAAGGAAGCGTGACCCGCGAGGTTCTAGCTGCGTTTTCGGGCGAGGAACAGCGTTAAGGCCTGATCGGGCCGCACTTCCCTGCCCAAATCTCCCCACTTGCATGATCGGCCGCCTCCGGCTAGCGGTCTTCCATGGCCCTTCCCCCCACCGTCGTCTTCGACCTCGATGGCACGCTCGTCGACACGGCGCCCGACCTGATCAACGCGCTCAACTTCGTTCTCGACCGCGAGGGCCTGCCGCCCGTGCCGCTGCATTCGGCCCGAAACATGATCGGCGCGGGCGCCCGAAAGCTGATCGAACGCGGCCTGGAATTGGAGGGGCGCGCTGCGAGCCCCTCCGACATCACGCGCCTGACCGAGGACTTCATCGTCTACTACGCCGACCATATCGCCGACCTGTCGCGGCCTTTCGAAGGTCTCGAAATCGCGCTCGATGATCTCGGCACGCGCGGCTACCGCTTCGCGGTTTGCACCAACAAGCTCGAATGGCTGTCGAAGCTTCTGCTGGATCGGCTCGGATTGAGCTCGCGCTTTTCGGCGATTTGCGGCGCCGACACTTTCGGCGTCTCCAAACCCGATCCCGCCATCCTGCACCAGACGGTTGCACGCGCAGGCGGACACATTTCGCGCGCAATCATGGTCGGCGATGCCGGCACCGACATCGGCGTGGCCCGCCGGGCCGGCATTCCCGTGATCGGCGTCGCGTTCGGCTATACCGAGGTTCCGATCGCGGAACTCAAGCCGGATCGCCTGATCGGCCATATGCGTGATTTGCCGGGGGCTATCGAAAGCCTGATGGTTGATCGCAGTCCATCTGTATAAGTAACTGATTTGACATAATAAAATGTTCATCCGCGATTGCGTTAACCAACAATTAACCCTACCCGTTGCGTGAGGGTTGAGAGGCTCTTATGGTCGGTACGGGAATATGGCGGCGGGACCGCAAGCGATACATGATCGAGAGGCGCCAATGGTGACCGCGAATGACGCGGGCCCGCCCGCGGCAAGAGATCATGTTTTCGCAACAGACCAAGGATATTGATCCCATCGGGCTTGGCGGCGGGTCATGACTTGCAGCGACGGGTCGATCATGCACCGTTTCATCGTGATTGCCGCGACAGGACTGAGCCTGGCCGGTTGCTCCAGCTTTTCGATGGATTACTTCAAGTCGGCTCCGCCGACCGTGCAGCTGCAGCTTGAATCGACACCGCCTGGCGCCGAGGCGCGTACCTCGATCGGCCCAAGCTGCAAGACCCCCTGCTCCGTGACCATCACCCTCCCCGAGGGCGGGTTCACCGTCAGCTATGCCTTGAACAAGTTCCAGCCGGCGACGATTTCCGTCCAGGTCATCAAAACCCCCGGCGATCTCCTGACCTCCGGAACCACAAAGATCGATCCCAATCCCGTGGTCGCGGAACTGCAGCCCCTCACCCCAGCCAAGCCCAACAAGCCGATGCGGCCGAAAAGGAAGAAGCCCCAGGCCGAGACAGCCCCGGCACCGGCCACCGTGGCATTCCCCGATGCCAGCCCGCCGCCCCCCGCCTCACCCCGCTGACGGCTTTGCACTGCACGATTGTGCCCGCCCTTCAACGTGCCTAAATTGGGGTTGTTGCGGGCCGTTTCCTACGGCTCTCGCACGAAGGCAAATCCTGACATGACCGTTACCGAATCGACTTCCCCCGTTTCGCTGTCGCGCCCGATGACCGACCCCTTCGGGCGGACCATCAGCTATTTGCGGGTGTCGGTCACGGATCGCTGCGACCTGCGCTGTTTCTACTGCATGTCCGAAGACATGACCTTTCTGCCCAAGGCCGATCTTCTGACGCTCGAGGAACTCGACCGGCTCTGCTCGGCCTTCATCGCCAGGGGTGTGCGAAAGCTGCGTTTGACTGGCGGCGAACCCCTGGTGCGGCGAAACGTGATGTCGCTGGTGCGCTCGCTTTCGCGGCATCTTCAAACCGGCGCGCTCAACGAGTTGACGCTGACGACCAACGGCTCCCAGCTTGCCCGCTTTGCAGCCGAACTGCGGGACTGCGGCGTGCGCCGCATCAACATTTCGCTGGATACGCTCGACCCCGCCAAATTCCGCGCCATCACCCGCTGGGGCGATCTCGACAAGGTTCTCTCCGGCATCGAGGCCGCGCGGACGGCGGGACTTGCCGTGAAGATCAACGCGGTGGCGCTGAAGGGCATGAACGAGGAGGAAATCCCCTCGCTGATGGAGTGGGCCCACGGCAGCGGCATGGCGCTGACGCTGATCGAGGTGATGCCGATGGGCGACATCGGCGCGGGCCGCATCGACCAATATGTGCCGTTGTCGCTGGTCCGTGCGCGCCTCGCCAAGCATTACACGCTGACCGACCTCGAGGAAACCACGGGCGGCCCGGCGCGCTACGTTCGCGTCAACGAAACCGGCGGCAAGCTCGGCTTCATCACGCCGATGACGCACAACTTCTGCGAATCCTGCAATCGCGTGCGCATCACCTGCACCGGCACGCTGCACACCTGCCTTGGGCACGAGGACGCTTCCGATCTGCGCAGGCCGCTGCGGGCGTCTGCCGACAACGAGCTTTTGAGTGCGGCAATCGACCGCGCCATCGGGCTGAAGCCGAAGGGGCACGATTTCATCATCGATCGCAGGCACAATCGTCCGAGCGTCAACCGGCATATGAGCGTCACCGGCGGCTGAGCGCGGCCTGCCGAATCGACTTGCAACCGATTGATCTCGCGTCTATCCGGCCATTTTCCGATTGACGGCGCCAGACCGCGCTGAAATGGTGCGGTGACACATTCACTTTTCGCGCTCGAAAAGCCGCTGCGCCGATACGGCCAGTCAAGACGGCAAGAGCGTCACGGGGGAGGACAATTATTGCGATCGCTAATTGAAATGAGCCGTGCGCTTGCGCGCGGAACTCAGGCGATACCCGTTGCCGCAACGGGCGCAGCTTGACGGCGGGCGGGGAAATCATGCGTCCGTTACTGGTGGTCAGCGCCGCCATCGACAGGATCAACGAAAAGATCGGTTACGTCTGCAACCTGCTGGTGCTCGCCGCCTGTATCGTAAGCGCCGCCAACGCCATGATCCGCTATGCCTTCGGCTACAGCTCGAACGGCTGGCTGGAACTGCAATGGTACATGTTCGCCGTGCTCGTGATGTTCGGCGCCTCATACACGTTCAAGCGCAACGAACATGTCCGCGTCGAAATCTTCTATCTGTTTCTCTCCGAGCGCGGACAGCTCTGGCTCGATCTGATCGGCACGCTGTTCTTCCTGATCCCGGCCTGCCTGCTGCTCGCCTATCTGTCCTGGCCGTTCTTCATGCAGGCTTATGCGGTCGGCGAAATGTCGGGCAATGCCGGCGGCCTGATCCGCTGGCCGATCAAGTTCGTGATTCCCGCCGGCTTCGTCATGCTCGCATTCCAGGGCGTCTCGGAGGTGATCAAACGCATCGCCGCGCTGCAAGGCGAGCTGACGATCGATGCGAAATACGAGAGGCCGACGCAATGATAAGCCTGGAGACAATGCCACCGCTGATGTTCGGCGGCCTGGTGATATCCATGCTGATCGGCTTCCCCGTGGCCTTCACGCTTGCGGCGGTCGGGTTGTCCTTCGGCTTTCTGGCGATCCATCTCGGCTTTTTCGACCTGAACTTCCTTCAGGCCATTCCGGGCCGCGTCTTCGGCAGCGTGCTTTCGAACGAACTTTTGCTCGCGATTCCCTTCTTCACTTTCATGGGCGCGATCCTGGAGCGATGTGGGCTCGCCGAAGACATGCTGGATTCGATGGGCCAGCTGTTCGGCCCGATCCGCGGCGGGCTTGGCTATTCGGTCATCATCGTCGGCTTCATTCTCGGCGCCATCACCGGCACTGTCGCGGCACAGGTCATCGCCATGGCGCTGATCTCGATGCCGGTGATGATCCGGTACGGCTACAACATGCGCTATATCACGGGCGTGCTGGCCGCTTCCGGCACCATCACCCAGCTGGTACCTCCGTCGCTGGTCTTGATCGTGCTGGCCGACCAGCTCGGCAAGTCTGTCGGCGACATGTATCTCGGCGCGTGGGGGCCGTCGGTTTTCCAGATCCTGCTGTTTGCGGGCTACACTTTCCTGCTGGGCATCTTCAGGCCGAAGGACGTGCCGCCGGTGCCGAAGGAAGCTCGCACACTGGCGGGGTGGGCGCTGTGGAAGAAATGCCTGCTCGGCATCATTCCATCCGCCGTCCTGATCTTTGTCGTTCTGGGCACCATGATGATGGGCCTTGCCACGCCGACCGAGGCGGGTGCGATGGGCGCGGTCGGCGCAATCGTGCTTGCGGCCATTCACAACAAGAACTTCACCACGACCGGCCGCAAGATGCTGATCATCGGCATCATTGCGGGCGGCATAGGCACGATCGTTGGAATCTTCTTCACCGAAGGGCTGGTCTTCAAGGCCGCCTTTGCCGTGACCTATCTTGCGGTGGTGTGGATCTGCATGGAGGCCGTGCGCATTCCCGAACTGCGAGACCTGATCAAGCAGGGCTATGAGACGACCATGCGCATCACGACCATGGTCGTGTTCATCCTGATCGGCTCGACCTGTTTCTCGGTGGTGTTCCTCGGCGTTTCCGGCGGCGTGTGGCTCGAACACATGCTCACGTCGCTGCCCGGCGGCGTCTGGGGTTTTCTGATCTTCATCAATCTTTTCATCTTCTTTCTGGCCTTCTTTCTGGACTTCTTCGAGATCGCCTTCATCATTCTGCCGATGATCGCGCCGATCGCGCAGAAGGTCCTGACGCCGGTGGTCGGAGCGGATGCCGCGCTGATCTGGTTCGGTGTCATGCTCTGCGTGAACATGCAGACCTCGTTCATGCATCCGCCCTTCGGTTTCGCGCTGTTTTATCTTCGGGGCGTGGCGCCAAAGGAGGTCAAGAGCTCCGACATCTATTGGGGGGCGCTACCCTGGGTCGGATTGCAGATGGTGATGGTCGCGCTCGTGATCGCGTTCCCGATCACGGTGACCGGCCTGCTCGACAAGCCAATCGACGTCGATCTGAACAAGATCAAGATCGAAGTACCGCAGATCGATCTGCCGCCGCTCGATTTCGGTCCTCCACCGAAGCAGTAGCGAGCCGCTCTCCTCCAAATTGAAAAACCCCGAAGCTCATCCTTCGGGGTTTTTGCCTGCCGGGAGGTGGCCTAAAGCATGATCCGGAAGAGTGTGCAGCGGTTTTCCCTCGCGACAAACGCGGGACGCGTTTGCGCGGAGATCACGCGAAACCAAAAACCTAAAGCGCTTCGACCACAATCATCTCATCATCAGCTCTGCGAGTGGCGCGCCATGAAGTTGTCGTATCCGACTTCGGCGACCTGGAACCACTGGTAGCCGTTGTTCGAAAACGCGGTCAACGAGTTGTAGACCTTTTTGAAATTGGGGTTCGTAGCCGAAACCTCGCTGTGCAATTCCTTGGCGGCCCTGAAGGAGGCCTCCATCACCGGCGCGGGAAAGGCGTGCAGCTTGGTGCCGCTGGCGAGCAGTTTGCGCAGCGCCGTCGGATTCTGGGCATCGTATTTGGCCATCATCCAGTTATTGGCGTAGTGGCCCGCCTGTTCGAGTACGCTTTGATAGTGCTTCGGCAACGCGTTCCACTTGTCGAGATTGACGATCGCCAGAAGCATGGGGCCGCCCTCCCACCAGCCTGGAAAGTAGTAATGGGGCGCGACCTTGTAAAAGCCGAGCTTCTCATCGTCATAGGGACCGACCCATTCTGCCGCGTCGATCGTACCCTTTTCGAGCGCAGGATAGATGTCGCCCCCGGCCAATTGCTGCGGGACGCAGCCGAGCTTCTGAAGCACGCGACCGGCAAAGCCACCTATGCGGAATTTCAATCCCCGGAGATCATCGACGGCGGTGATTTCCTTGCGAAACCAGCCGCCCATCTGGCAGCCGGTGTTGCCGGCCAGAAGCGAAATGACGTTGTAGTTCTTGTAGAACTCGTTGAGAACTTCCCTGCCGCCGCCCAGGGTGTACCAGGCCTGGTTGAGGCGCGAATTGGGCCCGAACGGGATCGACGAGCCGAAGGTGAAGGTCGGGTCCTTGCCAAAATAATAATAGGACGCGGTGTGTCCCATTTCGACGGTTGCGTTCTGCACGGCGTCCAGCACCTGCAGGCCCGGAACGATCTCACCGGCGGCAAACGTCTGGATCTGAAACCTGTTGTCGGTGGCTTCGCCGATGACCTTGGCCATTATCTCGGCGCCACCATGCAGCGTATCGAGCGATTTCGGCCAGCTCGTCGTCATCCGCCATTTGATCTCCGGCATGGACTGCGCAACTGCCGGGGCGGCAATGGTTGCTGCCCCCGCAACGCCTATTCCGGTGACCTTGATAAAGTCTCGGCGCTTCATTGAATTCCCTTCCCTTGGTGATGTGATCGTTCGGACCGGCCTTCTTTCGAGGCCTTGGTCCAGCATGGAACATCCACTTCCCGATTTCCATGCCTCGATTGGACTTACTGCAACGCAAAAAGCCCGGCCGCGAGTGTCCCGGTTCTGACATTCGTATCATGTCGCGGCGGGCATTCTTACGAATGTCAGAACCAAAGGGACGCCAGCAAAACATGGATATTAGTGCGGCTTTGACTTTGACGATCCTTTGAAAGGCCGCTGCGAAACGGAAAGGAACGTCAGAGTTGCCAGACCAGCCGAGGCCGGACTTGCGCCAAACCGGGAAAGAATATCTCAGCCGCGGGTGCGCGAGCGGATCATGAAGCTGTCGAAGGTGTATTCGGCAACCTGCCACCAGAGATACTGGTCGGAACGATAGGCCTGCATCGCATCGATCGATTTCTTGAAATCGGGATTCTTTGCGGAGATTTCGGCCCACAATTCATTGGTCGCCTTCAGGCAGGCTTCCAGCACTTCGTTGGTGAAGGGACGAAGCTGCGTCCCGCTGGCGACCAGCCGCTTCAATGCCGATGGATTCTGCATGTCGTAGCGCGCGGCCATCCAGCTGTTGGCATTCGCGGCCGCATTCTGGACGATCGCCTGGTAGTTCTTGGGCAGGGAATTCCACTTCTCGAGATTGCAGAAGGCGTGCACCATCGGACCGCCTTCCCAGAAGCCGGGGTAATAATAATATTTGGCGACCTTCTGGAATCCGAGCTTCTCGTCGTCGTACGGACCGACCCATTCGGCCGCGTCGATGGTCCCCTTTTCGAGCGCCGGATAAATATCGCCACCCGCAAGCTGCTGCGGCACGACGCCGACCTTTTGCAGCACTTGTCCGGCAATGCCGCCGATGCGGAATTTCAGTCCGGAGAGATCGGCAACGCTCTTGATCTCCTTGCGAAACCAGCCGCCCATCTGGGTGCCGGTATTGCCGCAGGCAAAACCGATCACGCCGAACTTCTTGAAAAACTCGTTTCCGAGTTCTATCCCGCCGCCCTGGTACCACCAGGAATTCTGCTGACGCGCATTGAGGCCGAACGGCACCGAGGCATAGATTGCAAAGGTCGGGTCCTTGCCGACGTAGTAATACGAGACGGTGTGGCACATTTCGATGGTGCCGTTGGAAGTGGCATCGAGCGCCTGCAGGCCCGGGACGATTTCACCGGCTGCAAAGACCTGAATCTGAAACTTGTTGTCGGTCATTTCCGCGACGTTCCTGGCGAACTCCGCGGCGCCGCCATAGATGGTGTCGAGCGACTTTGGAAAACTTGACGTCAGGCGCCACTTGATCTCAGGCGAGGATTGGGCAATTGCCGGCGCGGCGACCGCTGTTGCCGCGGCTCCGGCCGCTGAAACTTTCAAAAAATCACGACGCTTCATAAAGGCCATCTCCTTGTAGGGACGTTTCCCCGTCTTTATGGGAGCTTTTCATTCGGGAGGCTGACTGCTTGTTGACCCGAATGTGCTCCAGTTTAAAGGTTCAATTGGTCCTGTGTCCTTTAGAAGCCGAACTTCGTGAAACGCAGATGCGTAAAACTTCGGACTGGGGACTCGCGGGGCTTTAACACGGAAGGTGGCAAGCGAAAACGCGACAAAGGCATGACAGTGCCGACTTTCCGGCAGTGCGCCGATTAAACGAAAGTCGCATATGCCAACACAGTGGCTGCTCAAGCCGCGGCAATGGCGCCCTTGAGCTGGTCGCGAACCTCAGCAGCGATCGCCCGGTAAATCGCCGCATGCGGCCCGCTGGGCTCGCTCTCGACGACAGGTGTCCCTGCGTCCGAGGTGGTTCGGATCGAGATGTGCAGCGGGATTTCGCCGAGAAATGGTACGCCGAGACGACCGGCCTCATCGCGTGCTCCGCCATGACCAAAAATGTCCGATTTCGTACCGCAGTGCGGACACTGGAAGTAACTCATATTCTCGACGATGCCGAGCACCGGCACGTTGACCTTCCGAAACATCGCGAGCCCCCGCCGGGCATCGATCAGGGAGAGATCTTGCGGGGTCGAGATGATGATGGCGCCCTTGAGCGGCACATTCTGCGCCAGCGTAAGCTGGGCGTCGCCGGTGCCGGGCGGCATGTCGACGACGAGAACGTCGAGGGCGCCCCAAGCCACGTCCCGCAGCATCTGGGTGATGGCCGACATCACCATGGGCCCGCGCCAGATCATCGCGGTGTCCTCTTCAACGAGGAAACCGATCGACATGATCGAAATACCGAAGCGCCGGATCGGGATCATTTTCCGCTCGGCATCGAGCTGCGGCTTCTCGCGAATCCCGGTCAGTCTCGGCACCGACGGCCCGTAAATATCGGCGTCGAGCAATCCGACGCGCAAACCGAGGTCGCGCAGGCCAAGCGCCAGATTGAGCGCGGTGGTCGATTTCCCGACGCCGCCCTTGCCGGAGGCCACCGCGATGACTGCAGCAATGCCGGGAATTTCCGCCTGCCGCGACATCGGCGAGGACGTCCCCTGCGGCGGCCGATGCGCCGAGACGTTCGGGACACCCTGCGCGTGTCGATGCGGCGGCGGCGCGGCGGTGCCGGGTTTCCGTTCGGCAGTCAGCGCAACCATGGCGACACTGACCCCAGGAAGCGCGCGCACGGCCGTCTCGGCGGATGCGCGAACGCTTTCCCAGGCCCGCGCCTCAGCAGCATCGACATTGATCGAGAAGAACACCTTGCCGTCGTTGACCGTGATCGGCGACAGCACGCCGGCATTGGTCAAGGCGACCCCGCGGGGCGAGGCCACCTTTGCCAAAACGTCGAGAACCTGTTGCTGCGTTACAGCCACGGCGCGTCTCCTTAGCCCTTCTTCGGATGCGAGCAATAAAATGGTCCCGCTCGAAAGGCTACCTCCTGCCGACGTCATCCGCCCGTTCGGTGGGCGCTGTGCCTGCGTCCCGCTCCTTGGCGGCCTCGTAGTTCAGCTCGATCGTGACGCCGTTAGGGTCATTGACGAAGATCTGCCAGAGATCGCCGCCCGGAACCTGCCTTGCGTCGAAGGCCATGCCCTTGGACTTGAGCCGATCCTTCATGGCGGCAAAGCCCTGGCTGACGAACGCGACGTGGTGGACAACGCCGGAATCGGGCTTTTGTGGCTCATTCGTTGGCGAAATATCCACCAGATGGACCACCGGTTTGCCCTCGCTGTACATCCATGCCCCGGGAAAGGCGAAATTGGGCCGGGCGCCGTTTTCCAGGCCCAGGACATCCTCATAAAACCGAACGGTTTCGGCGAGCTTGCGGGTCCGGATGTTGAAATGGTCAAGCACGCCTACGCTCATGCCCATATGGTCTCACTCCCTTGTTCCTGAAATCTCGACTATGGCCCAATCCTAGCATAAAACCCCGCCTGCCCGCCAAACAGCGCCGTTGCCGTTCACGCGGCACGTTCTATGGTGCGGGCTCCCGCGGAGCCTGTTTCGGAAACCGAACCGGTCCATCTTCAGCATAATGTCCGGCCAGGTCCAATGCGCCGGCGAAACCTCAGGGTTGCACACATGGCTAAAGTCGCTTTTCTCGGTCTCGGCGTCATGGGGTTCCCCATGGCAGGACATCTGGTCAAAAAGGGCGGCCACGATGTAACCGTCTTCAACAGGACGCCGGCCAAAGCCAAGGCTTGGGCGGAGAAATTCGGCGGCCGCAGCGCGCCGACGCCGAAGGCCGCCGCGGAGGGCCAGGATTTCGTGATGGCCTGCGTCGGCAATGACAACGACCTGCGCGCTGTCACGCTCGGCGCTGACGGCGCATTCGCCGGAATGAAAAAAGGCGCAACCTTTGTCGACCACACCACCGCATCAGCCGAAATCGCGCGCGAACTCGATGCAGAGGCGACAAAGAGAGGCTTCAAGTTCGTCGACGCGCCGGTGTCGGGCGGTCAGGCCGGGGCCGAAAATGGCGTGCTGACGGTGATGTGCGGCGGCAGCGAGGATGCCTATGCGGGCGCCGAGCCCGTGATCGCCGCCTATGCGAGGATGTGCAAGCGGCTGGGTGCGGCCGGTTCGGGCCAGTTGACCAAGATGGTCAACCAGATCTGCATCGCAGGACTCGTTCAGGGCCTTTCCGAAGGCATCCATTTCGCGAAAAAGTCCGGGCTCGACGTGGCCGCCGTGATCGACACCATCTCCAAGGGTGCCGCACAGTCCTGGCAGATGGAGAACCGCTACAAGACCATGAACGAGGGCAAGTACGATTTCGGTTTCGCGGTCGAATGGATGCGCAAGGACCTCTCGATCTGCATCGCCGAATCCCGCCGCAACGGGGCGCATCTGCCGGTGACCGCGCTGGTCGACCAGTTCTATTCCGAGGTCGAAAAGATGGGCGGCAAGCGCTGGGACACTTCGAGCCTGCTGGCGCGGTTGGAGCGGTAAATTCGCCCGGCAGTGGGAGGAACCTGACCCAGCGAATAGCGTCATCGCGAGCGCAAGCGAAGCAATCCAGCAGACCAGCGGCCGAAGAAAGGCTGGATTGCTTCGTCGCTTTGCTCCTCGCGAGGACGGACCAAGCGGCGCGTCAGCTCGCCATGACGGTACGGCAGCGCCAAAGGATCGGTTAATCTCTCGTTAAGGTAATTCTTTAGTTCTTTAAGGCAGCTCTTAATGATTTGGAGCCAGAGATAGACAATGCAAAGGCTCGCGCTGGCGGAGCGGATTTGACATTCGCGAGCAACCTAGCCGCGGGCGGAATTTGTGTTGTTGATGAGTGATCCCGCTGAAAAGCCAGAGGTTGTGCAGCTTCCCGCTGAGCCTCCTGTCGCAGCGCCGGCCGGCAATCGCCGCGCTGCCGCACAGCGGGTTCGCGAGGCGCGCGATCGGTTAACGTCGACGAGCGGTACCCGTCCTGCCTTCGATCGCGAGTTGCTTCGCCAATACGCCCAGACCCGCATCTCGGCATCCTATGTCGTCATGCTGCTGGTGGTGGCCATTGGCCTCCTGTTCGGTTTCTGGATGCCGCCCGTCTCGGCGGCGGCATGGACCTGCGGACTGCTTTGCATTCACATTGCCATTATCCGCAGCTGCAGCAAATTCCTCGCCGAGCCCCCTTCCCTCACGGCAACGCGCAAGTGGCGAACGCGCTTCGTCCTGCTCGATCTGCTTTACGGCCTGTGCTGGACCGCGCTTCTGATTTATCCCGCAAGCTTCGATGCGGTCTCCAACACAGTGATGATGTTCCTGATGCTGCTGGTCATCGCGGTGTCGAGCATGCTCGCGGCCAGCCTGCCGATCGCGGCGCTTGCCGCGACCGCGCCGGTGACGACGGCGATCGCCGTGAATTTCAGCCTCAACGGCACATTCGACAATTACGTGCTCGCATTGCTTGCGTTCGCTGCCGAAGGATATTTCGCGCTGCTTGCACGCCGCCTGCATTCGACGACGCTGGCAACGCTGGAGGCACGCGCCGAAAAGGATGCGTTGATCGGGGAGCTCGAGCAGGCGAAGGCGATCTCGGATGAGGCGCGCCACCGCGCGGAAGCGGCCAACGTCGCGAAGTCGCGGTTCCTGGCACAGATGAGCCACGAACTGCGGACCCCGCTGAATGCAATCCTGGGATTTTCCGAAGTGATGAAAAGCGAAGTCTTCGGCGCGCATGCCGTTCCCGTCTACAAGGAATATTCCGCCGATATCCACAATTCGGGCGTCCACCTTCTCAATCTCATCAACGAAATTCTCGATCTGTCGCGGATCGAGGCCGGCCGCTACGAACTCAACGAGGAGGCGGTCTCGCTCGTGCATGTGGTCGCCGACTGTCACCACCTGCTGAAGCTGCGCGCCTCCAGCCGCGGCATCACCATTCACGAGGTGTTCGAGCATGACATGCCGCGCGTCTGGGGCGACGAGCGTGCGATGCGGCAGATCGTGCTCAATCTCCTGTCGAACTCGATCAAATTCACCCCCCAGGGCGGTGAAATCTGGTTGAAGGTGGGCTGGACGGCCTCGGGCGGGCAATATCTCACCGTCAAGGATACCGGATCCGGCATTGCGGAGGATGAGATCCCGATCGTGCTGGCCTCCTTCGGCCAGGGCTCCAATTCGATCAAGTCAGCCGAACAAGGCGCAGGCCTCGGACTGCCGATTGCAAAGAGTCTGATCGACATGCATGGCGGCACGTTCACGCTGAAGTCGAGGCTTCGTATCGGGACCGAGGTGATCGTCACCTTTCCGCCGGAGCGCGTGATGTCGGCGCTGGCGCCCATGTCTGATGAATCCCCGCCGCTGCAACCGGAAAGCGCCAGGACGAGCAGCAGCGACGACAAGCGCAGGGTCCGCCACAAGCCGATCATGAGCGCCGGCACCGGATTGTAGAGGGAGCCGCTTGGCAGCCGTCCGAAATCGTTTCACTATCAACGCATGAGCATCGAAACGCCGTGTATCGCAATCTGCATGATCGATCCCAGAACCAGCCTTTGTTTCGGTTGCGGGCGCACGCTTGGCGAAATCGCGCGCTGGCACCGCATGGACAACGCAGAGCGGCGCGAGGTGATGGCCCAGTTGCGCGCGCGAATGGCGCAAGCGGGATTGGCGTTGCCGGAGACGGCCGGCCCTTCAACGAGCGACTGAGGCGAGGCCCGCTGTGAGCCGCATTCTGCTGGTACTTTTCGTATTGATCGGGACTGCGGGCGCGGTCGTCGCCTATGGCTATCGCGGTCAAGTCGCACGCGCCAGAAGCACGGTTGAAGACCTCCTGGGCAGGCGGATCGCGTCGACGCGCGCGGTGCAGATTTCGCGTGGCCAGGGTGGTGAATTCGCCCTGCAAGCCAGGATCAACGGGGTGACCGCTCCAATGGTGGTCGATACCGGCGCGACCTCGGTCGTGCTGACCTATGAGACGGCGAAGGCGGCCGGTCTCCCCCTCGAGCTGCTCGACTATGACGTCGATCTTGAAACCGCCGGCGGACACACCAAAGCGGCACGCGTGACGCTCGGGCGGCTGGCGATCGGAAAACTCGTCGAGCGTTCGGTACCAGCACTTGTGGTGACGCACGGAAAGATGAAGACAAATTTGCTCGGCATGAGCTTCCTGGACAGGCTGGAAAGCTGGGAAGTCCATGCCGACACGCTGATGCTGCGCGGCTACCCCTGAGTTGCGACGGCTTCAGATCGACTTGCCATCGGATCGACTTGCCGTCGCGCCTGAAGGATCTCAAGCGGCGACTGCCGCAGGCCCGCGGTCTTCGACCAGCGCGATCGCATCACGCAGGACGTCCAGGCCTGCGCCCGGCCTGACGCCCCTTTCGGCGAGGTGACGGCGAAAGGCCCGCGCGCCGGGTACACCGTGAAACGCGCCGACGAAATGCCGCGTGATCGCGTGCAGCCGCGTGCCCCTTGCAAGAAGCTCATGCTCGATATAGGGCATCATCGCCTCGAACACGTCCTTCATGCTCGCAAGCGGTGCGGTCTCGCCGAAAATTTCGGGATCGACCGCAAGCAGGCGCCACGGTTCCTGATAAGCGGCGCGACCCAGCATGACACCATCGACCTGGGAGAGATGCTGCCTGGCTTCGGCAACGCCGGCAATTCCGCCATTGATGACGACGGGCACATGAGGCATCGAAGCCTTCAGCCGGTAGACCCTGTGATAGTCGAGCGGCGGGATGTCGCGATTTTCCTTTGGCGACAGCCCATCCAGCCAGGCCTTGCGCGCATGGACGATCAGCGCGTCGGCGCCGGCCGCGATCACGCCGCCGGCAAGCGCATCGAGCGCCGTTTCCGGGTCCTGATCGTCGATGCCGATCCGGCATTTCACGGTGACGGGAATCGTCACTTCGCGCTTCATCGCTTCGATGCAGGTCGCAACGAGCTGGGGCTCCGCCATCAAGCAGGCCCCGAAGCGACCGTCTTTCACGCGGTCGGATGGACAGCCGACATTGAGATTGATTTCGTCATAGCCGAAATCCTCGCCGATCCGGGCGGCGGTTGCGAGATCGCGCGGATCGGAGCCGCCAAGCTGAAGCGCAAGGGGGTGTTCGCTTGCATCGAAGGCGAGCAATCGTCGCCGGTCGCCATGAATAATGGCGCCCGTTGTCAGCATTTCCGTATAGAGCCGGGCCCGCTGCGTCATCAGACGGTGGAACACGCGGCAATGCCGGTCGGTC
>CAWFZL010000008.1:0-69682 GCA_963820275.1 uncultured Alphaproteobacteria bacterium | reverse complement strand
CCAAGATCCGTTTGTGACGACAGAACTGGATACCCTCGCTACCGCACTGTACGTGAGAACCGATGACCTGCTGAAGGGATCGCCGCAGCTGGCGCCATGGCGTCCTGCGGTGGGCACCGTCCTGAAGCTGAGCGACGCTGAGCTGGTCACCCTTGGCGCGCCGCAGGCCCTGGCCGGGTTCACCTCCGAGGCCCCGCAAGGGCGAGCCCCCGCGGGCAGGTACCCGGTTCTTCAAGCCGCTGCGCCAGGTCATCGAATCGGTGAACGACACCTTCAAGGGCGCTAGCGGAGGCCGCGTGCGCTGCCCCTGTGCGGTCACTGGCCTACCGTGAAGCGGGCGGCGTGGTCGAGTTCGGTCGAGGAGGTGCCGACGAGCACGGTATAGCAGCCCGGGGCGACCGTGAACTTGTTACTGCTCTGGCTGTAGTACGCGAGGTCGCTGGGACGCAGGTGGAGCACGACGACCCGGCCGCTGGGGGCGATGTCGACCGAAGCGTAGCCCTTGAGCTGCTTAGACGGCTCCTGTGCGGCAGTGGGAGCAGCGAGGTACAGCTCCAGCGTGGCCGGGCCGGGCCGCGAGGAGGTGTTGGTAACCCGCGCGGCGACGGTCGCGACGCCGTTGGCCGAGTTGTAGGACGCGTGCACGCCGGATACCGCGAAACTCTCGTAGGAGAGTCCGTAGCCGAACGGGAACAGTGGCCGCTGCCCGTCGCGTCGTACCGGCGATAGCCGACGGCGAGGCCCTCCCCGTACCTCCGACGCCGTTGACGCCCGGGTAATCGACGGGCTGCGTAACCGGCGGCGGCTGAGCCGCACGGCGGGAAGGTGACCGGCAAGCGCCCCGAGGGATCGACGGCACCGACCAGCACCGCGGTGACCGCGTTCCCGAACGTCTGCCCCCGGGGACCACGCCTCGACCACCCCCTTCACCGTGTGGAGCCACGGCATCAGCACCGGGCCGCCCGTGTTGAGCACGACGACGTGGTGCGGCGAGTTCACCGTCGCGACGGCGCTGATCAGCTCGTTCTGGTCGCCCGGCAGCGAGAGCGACGTCCGGTAGGACGCCGACCGCGTACAGGTCGAACCGCGACGCGAAGAACTGCGAAAATCCCTCTTGCGGCGTCCCATAGAGACGTGTCGCGACGTACATCGCCGCCATCCCCGGCAGAAAGCCTGCGAAAACATGCAAGGCAGGATAGCCGGGCGTCGGGCCGTGGAAGAAATACCCGATGACGAACAGCAATATCCATGTGACAAGGACGGCGATTACGTAATTGCCAAGCCGTGACGCGAAGAAGTGCGAAATCAGGCTCATGGTCAGGTCCTTTCCGATCAGCAGCCAAAGTGCCGCCTTCGACGCCGTCGCGTCTTCGAGGTCGGCGAAGTTCTGCAGCATTTCCGCGCGATGCCGTTGCAGGAATGCCGGCGGGTAGAGTTCCAGCAGTCGCGAATAGAACCGCAACGACGAGGACTCCTTCTGCCGCGCCGGGCCCGTCATGCCGGGCCGAGCTGGCGGCGCGCAACGCGGGCCACGTGCGACAGCCGCTCCGTTTCCGCGCGCAAGGTCGCCTGGCCAAGCGCGGTGAGCCTGTAGTAAATGCGGCGCGGGTCCTCGGTGTTGGCCCTGGTGACCAGGCCTGCCTCGATCATGCGGTCGAGCGAGCCGTAGAGCGTCCCCGGACCCATTTTCACCGCATCTTTCGAATCCGCCCTTACCTGCTGCATGATGTCGTAGCCGTGACGCTCCTTGCCGAACAGGGCAAGCAGGATGTGGAACACGGCGGGCGTCAGCGGCAGTGGCGCTTTCGACTTGCTCATGCTTTCATGATATATCCGTAACGGATATAGTCAACGGTGACGGCGGACGCCGCTCCGCTATCTGCTTTCGAGGACAATGGAGAGGGCGCGGCTACACAAATTTGTGAATACGCGCCTCATACGGCCGGTCCCCGCTTTGAAGGCGGATGCGGACACGTATCCGGACTCGACCCGAATCGGATTCTTCAGATCGCAAGGCCGAAAACGACTTGGGTTGAGCGTTCAGGAGCGATATTGGTCATGCACAATTTACGGGAAAAACGTTCCGTGCGTATAGTTCGTGCATTGAAGTTGGGAGCCCAGTTGATGTCCGACAGTCCCAGGGTGAACTTGCTGCTCGTCTTTGGCGTGCTATCAGCCTTGCTGGTCTCGGCGCCGCGTTTCGCTTGTGCGCAATCCAACAGATGGGCCGTGATCGACGTAACCACGGCGATAAATCGCGCCATCGAAGAAAGCAATGAAGGCGTCGAACTGCGCGAAAAGGTGGTGCGCCGCTTTTCCGAATGCTCGCTCATGTATGGAGGTCTTTCAACCCTGGCATCCAATGCAGAAGCCAAGAAGAACTACGTTCAATCCCAGATAGCGACCATGGAAGTTGAATCGACGATTGCCAAACCGTTGCAATCGGAAAAGAGGCTGGAAATTGAAGAAGCCGCCCGAAAATCAACCGCAATGATGTTGCGAGCCGTAAAGGCGCAAGGCGACAAGGAAGTCGTTCCGCTTCTCAGAAATTGCAAGGCGTTAAACGATTTGAAGGAAATCAAGAATGCCTTGCGGGAGCTTTCAGTCCAGTAGCAGCGCGCGCAAGCCGATGATTCACAAATGCGTTAACCTTTCGCTGGCCGTTAACGAGGTGAGCGCGCCCGATCACAGCCCGCGGTAACGCTTCGTTCACGTTAAGTCTATCATCCAATCCATTTGGCCCAACAATGCGAAGCACTATATGTGCGACGCACGGTCGAATGATGATTCGTAGAACGCACGCAGAGCAAAAACTTCCAGAACAAGAAGACCATGGATAACAGACTTCTCGCGCAAAAGCTGCGCGACAGCCGATTCGACCTCTTTCTTGGAATGGCGAACTGGTTCCTCTTTCTGGACCACATTCCGAACAATTCCGCGAGCTGGATCACGCTGCGAAACTACGGTTTCAGCGGCGCCGCCGATATGTTCGTTTTCGTTTCCGGATATGTCGCCGCGGCCACCTACGCAAAGATCATGCTGGAACGCGGCTTCATTGTCGGCGCGACCAGGGTGCTGCGCCGCGCGTGGCAGCTCTATGCCGCCTTCATCGTCCTGTTTGCGATCTATGTCGTGACCATCGGCGACGTTGCTACCCGCTATTCGGCACCCGGCATCATCTATGACTTCAACCTTCCGGGCCTCCTCGATGACCCGGTCTGGACCGTCGCCCACGGCCTGCTTCTGCAATCGAAGGCCCTGAACCTCGACATGCTGCAGCTCTTCGTGCTGCTGACGGCCTGCTTCCCGCTCGTTCTGTGGATGATGCTGCGCCGGCCCGGACTGACGATTGCGGGTTCGGTAGCGCTCTATATTGCCGCACGACAGTTCGAATGGAATCTGCCGTCCTTCCCCGACGGGAGCTGGTCGCTAAATCCGTTCTGCTGGCAGCTGCTCTTCGTTCTTGGTGCCTGGTGCGCGCTCGGCGGAGCCGGGCTGCGCCATGCGATTTTCAAATCGAGGATACTGGCCTGGTTCGGGATCGCCTTCCTCGCCTTTGCGCTGGTCATGACCATGGCAGGTCGCTTCCCGGAACTGGGCGATACGCTCCCACGATGGCTGCATGACGCCTTCATTCCGAACGACAGGACCAACCTTGCGCCGTACCGCCTGGTGCATTTCATCGTGATCGCTCTCTTCGTTGCGCGTCTCGTGCCGAAGGATTGGCCGCCCCTGAAATGGCTGATCCTCACGCCGCTGATCATCTGCGGCCGGCAAACTCTTGCCGTGTTCTGCGCAGGCGTCTTCCTGTCCTTTGCCGCCCGCCTTGTCCTGGTCACGAGCTCGGGTTCGCTGCCGTTGCAGATCCTGGTGAGCGTGTGCGGAATTGCGATCATGACGCTGATTGCGACCTACGTGTCATGGTCCAAGCGGCAGGACCACCCGCTTCCGGCCCGCATGGCCCGGATGCCTTCGCTTAACGTCGGTTGAGCGGTCGAAGCCGGCAAAAAACTGCAGTCGAGCGGCCTCAAAACATCGTCCTCCGCCCTCTGGTCCTATTGTTTGGGCTGGCGGCAGGGCCCAAACCGCGTATCCTAGCGTGGTCGGATATGCCGCTTGGCGGGGACCGGCATCCGTTTCTTTTTTTGATCCCGCGGAGACGACGTAATGGCTAAAGGTACTGTAAAATGGTTCAACCCGACCAAGGGCTTTGGCTTCATCCAGCCCTCGACGGGAGGCAAAGACGTTTTTGTGCACATTTCGGCGGTTCAAAAGGCTGGTCTGACGACACTTAACGAAGGACAGACGGTCGAATACGAAGAAGTCGCCAATCGCGGCAGGACGTCCGCCGAAAACCTCAGGGTCTGAGGCGGAAGCGCGGGCGATCATTGGGGCACTCCCCGACGACATTCCGGGAGTGGGCAAGTGTCCCTCCCTGATTACTTTGAAGCACGATCCCAAAAAGCGGAAACCGGTTTTTCCTCGCGATAAACGAGTGTTTGCGCGGAGATCATGCTCAAGGCAAAAAAGATGAGATCATGTTCCGATTCCATCTAATCGGAACATGATCTGAACGCTGCTTGGTTGTATGCTCGAGCGATTCCTGCGCCAGGGCACGCCATGACGTTCGATCCCCGGCTCTTGCCGCCATTCACAGCCGCCTTCGCGCCGGACGATGGCGCCATCGCCGCCGAGCTTCTGAAACAGGCCGGCTTCAGCGCGGAACAGGACGCGCGAATCGATCGCACCGCGACCCGCCTGATCGGCGCCATCCGTTCCAGCGACGACCGGCTTGGCGGCGTCGAGGACATGCTGCGGGAGTTCGCGCTGTCCACCAAGGAAGGCCTCGCGCTGATGGTGCTGGCGGAAGCACTGCTGCGGGTTCCCGACGCCCGCACCGCCGACCGCTTTATCGAGGACAAGCTCGGCGAGGGCGATTTCCTGCACCACGAGACGAAGTCGAGCGCATTTCTCGTCAACGCGTCGGCCTGGGCGCTCGGCATGTCGGCGCGGGTCATTCAGCCAGGCGAAACCCCGCAAGGGACGATCGGACGGCTCGCCAAGCGCATCGGTGTTCCGGCGGTGCGGGCCGCTACCCGCCAGGCGATGCGGCTGATGGGAAGCCATTTCGTCCTCGGCGAGACCATCGAGGCGGCGTTGTCGCGCGCGCGCTCCTCTGGCGCGCTGCGCTATTCCTTCGACATGCTCGGAGAAGGCGCGCGGACCGCTGCCGACGCGGAACGCTATTTCGACGCCTACGCCAGCGCCATACACGCCATCGGTGCCACCACCGACGATTCCCCCCTGCCCGACCGACCCGGCATTTCGGTCAAGCTCTCGGCGCTGCATCCGCGCTTCGAGGCGTTGAGCAGGCAACGCGTGATCGCCGAACTGGTGCCGCGGCTGATCGATCTCGCAAGACGCGCCAGAACCTACAATTTGAACTTCACGGTCGACGCCGAGGAAGCGGACCGGCTGGAACTGTCGCTGGAGGTGATCGCCACGGCTTTCAGCGATGCATCGCTCGCAGGTTGGGACGGTTTTGGACTTGCCGTTCAGGCCTATCAAAAGCGCGCCGGCGCCGTGATCGACTACGCCAGCGAACTCGCAGGCGCGCTGAACCGGCGCATGATGGTGCGGCTGGTCAAGGGCGCCTATTGGGACAGCGAGATCAAGCGCGCGCAGGAGCGCGGCCTGTCCGGTTATCCGGTGTTCACGCGCAAGGCGATGACCGACCTCAATTACATTGCCTGCGCGCGCAAGCTGTTGGGCCTGCGCCCTCGCCTGTTCCCGCAATTTGCCACCCATAACGCGCTCACGGTCGCAACCCTTCTCGAATTGGCGCGCGGCGAAAGCGGCTTCGAATTCCAGCGCCTGCACGGCATGGGAGAGGCACTCTACGCGCAACTTGCGAAGGATAATCCCGATCTTGCGACCAGAACCTATGCCCCGGTCGGCAGCCACCGCGACCTGCTGGCCTATCTGGTGCGGCGCCTTCTGGAGAATGGCGCGAATTCCTCCTTCGTGGCGCTCGCCGCCGACGACAGCGTGCCCCTTGCCACGCTGCTGCAGCGCCCGGCCGACATCGTCGGGAACGCCGACAATGCGCGTCATCCGAATATCCCTCTTCCCGGCGATCTCTTCATGCCGCGGCGGCGCAATTCGTGCGGCATCGAATTCGGCGACCGCGCTGCCCTCGACAAGCTGCTCGCGGCGGTCGCGGCCGAAGCCGCTTCCATCGCGGCAACGAGTCTCATCGATGGCATGGCTTTCGCCGGCGCGGCGCGACAACTCTGCAGTCCGATCGACCAGAAAACCGTGATCGGTAGCGTGGTCGAGCCGACTCCGGAGGATGCCTGTGCGGCGATCGCAGCCGCGCGCGAAGGTTTTGCAGGCTGGAGCCGGACATCGGCGCGGGCCCGCGCCGCGATTCTCGAAAAGGCCGCCGATCTGTTGGAGCAGCGCGCCGCGCACTTCATCGCGCTGTTGCAACGCGAAGGCGGCAAGACGCTGGACGACGCGGTCTCCGAAGTGCGGGAGGCCACGGATTTCTGCCGCTACTATGCCGCGCAAGGTCGCGATCTGTTCGGCAATGGCGAACCCATGCCGGGTCCGACCGGCGAGAGCAACGTCCTGTGCCTGCGTGGCCGCGGCGTATTCGCCGCGATCTCGCCGTGGAACTTCCCGCTCGCGATTTTCACCGGCCAGGTGACGGCGGCGTTGATGGCCGGCAATACGGTGGTGGCAAAGCCCGCCGAGCAAACGCCGCTTGTCGCGTTCGAAGTCGTTCGCCTGCTGCATGAAGCGGGCGTGCCTCGTTCCGCGCTGCATCTTGTGCCCGGCGACGGCAGTATCGGTGCCGCGCTTACCGCGCATCCGAAACTAGCGGGCGTCGTCTTCACGGGATCGAGCGAAGTCGCGCGATCGATCAACCGGACTCTTGCCGCCAAGGACGGCCCGATCGTGCCGCTGATTGCGGAAACCGGCGGCATCAACGCCATGATCGTGGATGCGACCGCCCTGCCCGAGCAGGTCGCCGATGACGTCGTGACTTCGGCATTTCGCTCGGCCGGACAGCGATGCTCGGCGCTGCGGCTGCTGTTCGTCCAGGACGACGTGGCGGAGCGCATGATCGAGATGATTTCCGGCGCGGCGCGCGAATTGAAGATCGGTGACCCCCGCGATGCTTCCGTCCAGATCGGGCCGGTGATCGATGATGATGCAAAAAGGCGGCTCGATGCGCATATCGCGCGCATGAGGAGCCAGGCGCGCCTGCATTTCGAGGGGGATGCGCCCGCGGGCCTCTACGTGGCACCGCATATTTTCGAACTCGCGAGCGCCGATCAACTGACCGAAGAGGTGTTCGGACCCGTCCTGCACCTGGTGCGCTATGCCGCCGAGCGCTTCGATGACGTGCTGCGAGCAATCGAAAATTCCGGCTATGGCCTCACCCTTGGCGTCCATTCCCGGATCGACGACAGGATCGACGCCGTCGTCGAGCGGTTGCCTGTGGGAAATGTCTATGTCAATCGCAACATGATCGGCGCCGTGGTCGGCGTGCAACCGTTCGGCGGAGTGGGACTGTCAGGCACGGGCCCCAAGGCTGGCGGGCCGCATTATCTCGCGCGCTTTGCGACCGAGCAGACCGTGACCGTGAACACCGCCGCCGCCGGAGGCAATGCGGCGCTGATGTCCGGCGCAGGCTAAAGCGTTTTCGAGCGAAGTGGGAACCGGTTCGCGTGAAGAAAACGCGTCAAACCAAAAGATTAGAGCCCCGGTTCTGATGCAATCAGAACCGGATAGGCTCTGAAGGTTGCATCGCCCCGCAAGATCGGTCAAATGCGGGCCTATCGGAACGAGCCGGCAACCACAGGGGAACAAACTCGCCATGGAAGAGGGTATCTTCGAAGGCCTCAAGGTCGTGGATTGCGCGAGCTTCATCGCAGCACCCGCGGCTGCGACCGTTCTGTCGGATTTCGGCGCGCAGGTGATCAAGATCGAGCCGCCGGGGCTGGGCGATCCCTACCGCAACCTGCCGAACCTGCCGGGATATCCGATCAGTCCGCACAATTTTGCCTGGCTCCTGGATTCCCGCAACAAGCGAAGCCTGGCGCTGGACCTCGCCCGGCCGGACGGCCGCGACGTGCTCTACCGGCTGGTGGCCGAGGCCGACGTCTTCATCACCAATTTTCCGCCCGCCGTGCGCCGGCGGCTCGGCATCACCTATGAGGAGCTGCAGCCGAAGAACGCGCGCCTCGTCTATGCGTCATTCACCGGCTATGGCGAAAAGGGCGATGAGGCCGACAAGCCCGGCTTCGACAGCAATGCCTATTGGGCGCGCTCTGGCCTGATGGATCTGGTGAGAGCGGACGAGAACACGACGCCAGCCCGCTCGGTTGCCGGCATGGGCGATCATCCCTGCGCGATAGCGCTTTACGGCGCGATCGTCACCGCGCTCTTCAAGCGCGAACGCACCGGCAAGGGCTCGCATGTAAGCTCCAACCTGATGGCGAACGGCGTCTGGGCGGCCGGCGTGCTGGCGCAGGCCAGGCTGTGCGGCGCGAAATTCCAGGAGCGGCGTCCGCGCGAGCGCGCCCTTAACGCCGTCACCAACCATTACCGATGCAGGGACGGACGCTGGATCATCCTGTCGCTGCTCAACGAGGAACGGCAATGGCCGACGCTCGCCCGCTGTCTGGGCCGCGGCGACCTGATCACCGATGCCAGATTCGCTACCCGTGCCGATCGCCACGCGCGCTCGCTCGAGCTGATCCGGATTTTCGACGAAATCTTCGCCACGAAGGATCTTGCCGAATGGCGCGCGATCCTCGACGGCAATGGCCTGGTATTCGGCGTGGTCGGAATCCTCGACGATATTCCGCACGACAGGCAGATGATCGAGAACGACGTTCTGGTGCCGTTCGAGAACGAAGCCATGCTCACCATCAACAGCCCGATCTGGATCAGTGGCAGCAACAAGGTCACCCCGCGCCGCGCGCCCGGCATCGGCGAACACAGCGATGAGATCCTGCGCGAAGCCGGCTATGACGAGGCGTCGATCCGGAAATTGCGCGAGTCCGGTGCGGTGGCGTGAAGAGACCGGCTGATCGCCGATCAACCCGCCTTTGTCGCCGACGGATGCAGCGCCCGCTCGAAACGCTCCTCTGAATCGGCCGCGCCCTTGCCGCTTCCGCCAGGCCCTGCAAGACGGCTCAACGAGAACGCCGCCAGCGACGCGCACAGGGCGGCGGCCGCCGCCACGATGAAGATGGAAGCCATACCAAGACCCAGGCCGAAAAGCCGCATTTCCAGAGTTGCACCGGCAACCAGCGGCCCGACGATCGCACCGACCCGGCCCACCCCGAGCGCCCAGCCGACGCCAGTGGCCCTGACCGAGGTCGGATAGAACCCCGCGGCGAGCGCGTTGGCCGCGATCTGGCCGCCGACGATGCAAAAGCCGGCGGCGAAAATCGCTATCGTCACAAGCACGGCGGAATGGCCGAGCTGGCCGATCGCACCGGCCGCGAACACGGCAATGAAATACACCAGCGCCAGCGCGCGGAACGAGAAGCGGTCGATGATGCTGCCGAGCGCCAGGGTGCCGACGACGCCGCCGACTTGCAGCATCGATCCGATCGCGGCCGCTGCCGATACCGATGCGCCGAGATCGTTGAGCACGGTCGGCAGCCAGTTCGAAAGGAGATACAAATCCAGCAGGCTCATGAAGAACACGACCCACAACAGGAGGGTCGCGAGCGTTCTCCCGCCCTTGAAAAGGTGCAGGACCGGAATTCCCGCAAGTTCCGGCTCGTCGACGACGAACCGGGTCGCAGGAGCAAAAACGGCGCGCGGATTGACCAGGGCGAGCAACCGCGCGACGCGCGTATCCACGCGGCTGGTGAGCGCCAGGAACCGTACCGATTCCGGCAACGTCACCGCCAGGACCGGAGCGAGCAGCAGAGGCGCCGTGCCGCCAACCACAAACACCGAGCGCCAGCCGAATAGCGGAATCAATGCCGCCGCCAGAAAGCCGCCGAGCGCGGCACCCAGCGAAAACCCGCAAAACATGATCATCACCATGGTGGCGCGGCGGCGGCGCGGATTGAACTCGGACGTCAGCGCGATCGCGTTCGGCATTGCGCCTCCAAGGCCAAGGCCGGTAAGGAATCGGATGGCGATCAGAGCGCCGACATCGTGCACAAGCGCGGTGACCAGCGCGCCAAGGCCGAAAGCAAGCGTCGACAGAAGGATGATCTTCCTGCGCCCGACACGGTCCGCCAGCGGCCCGAACAACAACGCCCCGATCATGAGCCCGAAAAGGCCGGCGCTGAACACCGGGCCGAGCGCGCCCTTGCTCAAGCCCCATTCCCTCGCGAGCGCGGGCGCGACGAAACCGATGGCCTGAGTATCGAAGCCGTCGAGAAACAGCACCATTGCGCAGGTCAGCAGCAATCTGAGCTGAAACCGGCCGACCGGCTGCGCGTCGATGAAGGCAGCGACATCGATCGCCGGGGCATTATTTTCTTCTGCCGACATGCGCCGCGCGTCTTCCCCTTGACTCTCCGTCACCGCGAGGAGCCGACGTGACGAAGCGATCCAGGCTGCCTTCGCACCGAAAACGCTGGATTGCTTCGCTCGCGCTCGCAATGACGGAACTTCCTGCTATCTCGCTTGCGCTCGCGATGAAGGGACCGTCGACTAAACACGCAAGGCTTCCTTCGAATAGCCGGCGATCTGCTTGTAGCTATCGGATAACGCAACCAGTTCGTCGCGGCTGATGACGTCATCGATCGAAGCGAACGGCCGGTCGTTGGTGCGCTGATAGACCTCGCGCAGGATCGCATCCGGCGGATTTGTGCGGTTGGTCAGGACTACGCGCGCGGTCGCTTCCAGGCGCTGTTTCTCGTAGCTTGCGAAGGCGGCAACGACATCGCCGTTCTCGAGCAGTGCCGAGGTCAACGCCCGCGTGTCGAGGATCGCCTGGCCGGCGCCATTGGAGCCGCGCGGCACCATCGGGTGGGCGGCATCGCCGAGCAGCGTCACGCGGCCAAAACTCCAGCGCGGCAGCGGGTCCTGATCGACCATCGGAAATTCCAGCACATGATCGGCGGCGCGAATGAAGGCTGGAACGTCCAGCCAGTCGAAATGCCAGTCGGCGAAGGCGCCGATGAAGTCGTCGATGGCGCCTGAGCGGTTCCAGTCGCGCTTGCGGTAGACGGGCGTCTCGATTTCGGCAACCCAGTTGACGAGCTGCAATCCGTCGTGGCCCGCGGCGCGGATCGGATAAATCACCATCTTGCCGTGCGACAGCCATCCAGCCCGTGTCAGGCTCGCGCCCGACAGAATCGGTTTCCAGCGCGTCACGCCGCGCCACATGTTGACACCGGAATAACGCGGCTCGCCCTCGTCCGGAAAGAACTGCTTGCGTACGATGGAGTTGATGCCGTCGCAGGCAATCGCCGCCCGGCCGCGCACGGTATTGATTCTGCTGCCTCCGGGACCTGCCGAGAAATGCACGCTGACGCCGGTACTGTCCTGCTCGATCCCGATGCAATGATGGTTGGTGACGATGCGCTCCGCGCCGGCGCGGCTGCGGAAGGCCTCGAGCAACACCAACTGCAGGTCGCCTCGATGGATCGAGAATTGCGGATGATCGTAGCCCGCGGCGCGGCCGAGCGGCTCCTGATAGATCAGCTGGCCGAAGCGGTTGAAGAAGGTCGCGTCCTGCGTGGCGATTGCAAGGCGAGCCAGATCGGCCTCAAGGCCGAGCGCTGCGAGTTCCCTGGTGGCATGCGGCAGCAGATTGATGCCGACGCCGACCGCGCGGATTTCCGGCGCGGATTCGAATATTCTACAGGGAATTGCGGCCGCATGCAGCGAAAGGCCGAGCGTCAGGCCGCCGATGCCGCCGCCCACGATGATGATGTCGTCCATTTTCCTCCCCGCAACGCACGCGGCGGTAGGCGATGAAAACGAATAGTGAGCCCACTGTCAATCTTACGTTGAGCGCGATGGACACGCGCTCTTCGTCGCACCGCCTGCGCCTTGTCCCTATCCTTCGAGACGGCCGCGCTGCGGCCTCCTCAGGATGAGGCCACAACAGGCGACGAACGCCATCCTCATGGTGAGGAGGTGCAAAGCACCGTCTCGAACCATGAGGCCGCGACGGTGCACATTCACCGCTGCACCCGGTAATGATGCGGCAAGCCGAAATCAGGTCTGATCCTGGTCCGACCTACCGGCTGCCGACGAAGCACATTCCCATCCGCGAGACATCGCTCATGACCTGGCAGGCGAGCCCCCTGGCGCAGGTCCATGATTTGAAACTGCGGTCGCTCTGTGCAGAGCTGGCGCCCTGGACAAAGCAGGGTGCGCCCCAGCCGTCCTCATATTCGGTGCCGGCGAGTTCCTTGCTGCCGCGCGATTGCGGCCGGCTTGAAAAACCCCGCGAATAATCTACCCGCTCGCCATCGCGCAATGCGGCCAGAATGTCGCGGCGGCGAACCTGGTCTCCGAAGAAATGCGGCGAGCCCGGCACGACGGTCGAGTTGGATGGATTGGCCGCCATCCAGTCGACGCCCGGGAAATGGAAACCACCGATGGCCCGGGTCTGGTGGCAGCCGGCGCATGTGATGTCATTCAGACGGCGCTCGAAGCCCGCGACCGAACGGATGTTCTGCAGGTTGACGCCGCGCGCCGCCGCCTTCTCGAGCGCCGCGACCACGTCCGCCTTCGTGAACACGGGCTCGGCGGAGGCGGCCTCCCCTTCCACCAGACCGAAGGCCGGCTGGAGGTCGGAGGACGAAAAGCCGAGGGGCGTCGGCGCAATCGCGCGGACAGCGAGGAATTCCTTCGGGATAAGGACCGTGCCTCGATCAAACTCGGCGAAATGCGCCTGATCCAAAAGCCACGCCTTGAAATCGCGCCTGAGCTTGTCGTCGGCGAGAATACGCTCGCGGTCGATCTGGTTCTCCAGCGTCGCTTCCTCGAACGTTCGCGTCTTGTCGTTGTAGTCGAAGACTTTAAGGAGATAGTCGGTGCGAAACTCGCGTGTCGCGGTGCTCGAAATGTGCGAGATCTGAACATTGGTCTCGATGCGGTCGATGTTTTCCGGTGCGATCGACTCAAGAGGCCCGCCGCGGGATGTCAGTTTTTCGGCCAACGCGGCTCCGGTCAGCTCATAGTCGCCTGAGGCAAGCCAGCGCCGTGCAATCTCGGCGCAGGTGAGCGCTGCGTTCTTGTCAGTGGCGCGATCATCCCTCGCCCTTAGCACAAGATTGAGCGTCATCGGCAGCCGCGGCGAAACCTGGTGATCGCCGACAGGTGGAGCGTTCGTCTCGACGAGACGATAGATCAGCCGGACCTCTCCGCAATTGATCTTCGAGAGATATGCGCGGTCCATCCGGTTGACGATTCCGGCCAGCACAAAGCGGGTCGATGGCGAATGGAGTTTTTCGCGATCGAACAGCTGAATGTCGAAGGAATCTCCAACACCGATGGTCTCACCGCGAGAAGCGGCCTTGCGCCTTCCAACGTATCGCTCGAACTCATCGTCGAGCGCCTTGCGGAGAGGACCCATCGAAGGCAATGCGAACAGCTCGCTGTCGTTCAGCGGCGCGTCGTTTGATCGCGACGGTGCCAGCATGCGACCGAGACCTAATTTTCCGCGGTCGAGTTCACGCAGGACAAAAGGATCGGTGATCGCGGCCCCGCGTTCCAGCGCAGGCGCGCTCCGAACCTCGGCCGTCGGAAGCCCACAGAGCAGAGCGAGACTGACGAGCAAGAATCGCAACAGATGATCCATGTCCTGAACAACACCGCGCTGCGGGTGGCCATTCCGGCCCCCGGTCAGGCGGCACTTCTGTTCCAGGAAAATAGCCGAAAAGCGTGCTTTTCGGTGCTGCGCGATCAAAATTGCCTGAACAGGGACCCAGCGCTTCACGTCGCGGTGAAGCGCGAGGGTCTTACCGTGCGACGATCAGGCCCCGGCTGGTCACGACCACCCAGCGCCCGTCCTGGCGACGGATGGCGTCGATCCGGCCAAGGCCCGGAACGGGATCACCGGCATACACTTCGTAGACACCGCGGCGGCCTTCGATCAACGCGCCGCCATTGCCCACATCGCGCAGCACCCAGCCTTCGACGGTGGGCAGCCTTCCGACTTCCGGCTTGGCGTCCACCTTGGGCTGGGCTGGCGGAGATGAAATTGATCCCGTGGTATCCTTTGGCAGGCTCGTCGTGGCGGACGCCACGATGGCTGGCGGTGCCGGGAGGGGCACGGGCGCGGCACGCAGCTTCTCCACGGCATCGCTGAGCTTCGCTAGTTTCGCGGCGGGCTCGGCTTGCGCCTTCTCGATCCTGTCGAGGCGCTCGCTTGTCTTGCTGAACTGGCTCGTGCCGAGCTTGGCGCTGTTTTCCAAGCCTGCCTTGAGGGCGAGAATTTCGGCATCGATCCTCGCCACGGACGCTCCGAAGGCGTGATTGCTGATCGCGGTGTCGGCGCCGGCGGCAGTATGGATCATCATCGCGGTCGCCATCGCTCCGCCGATCGCGCCCGCGACCATTGCCAGCGCCACCACCGCGGCGATTGCGGCAATCCGGCGCTTGCCGAACATTCCCGTGTTGTCGTTTGACTCACGGTCGCGGGACGGCAGGACAATCAGCTTGCCGTCCATCTCCGGGGCTGCGGCTTTTTCTCGCTCGGAGGCCTCGGCGATGGCCTCGGTCTTCAGCGCGTCGCCATCGGCCCTTGCCGCTTCGGAGGCGACGGGTTTCACCGTCTCGGCCGCGGCCGTTTCTTCCGCTGCCTTCACCGGCTCCTGTTCAGATGGCTGCGCCATTTCGGCTGCGGCAACCACTGGCTCGCTCTGTGGTTCCGACACGTGGGAGGCGACCGGAGCGGTGTCCGGGGAAGCGGGTTCAACGCTGATTTGTTGGGCCTTTTCTTCGTCCATGGTCAGAATCTCCGCAAACAGGTTGACCATTTGGTAACCGAATTTCTTGCCAAATCGTTACCGGGGCGCCCGCTTACCGACGTTTAAGGAATTGCCGGTGGGCCGTTCAGAAACCCGTCGCGCCGAATCGGCGGTTTGACAGGAGCCTCATCGGTCTGCTCAAAGATGGCGCCAATAAGGATATTGGGAGGGCGCCATGAAACTCTACGACTCGATCGGACCGAACCCGCGCATTGTCCGCATGTTCATGGCGGAGAAGGGTATCGAAATCCCGAAGCAGACGGTCGATCTGCGCGGTGGCGAAAACCGGCAGGCAGAGCATCTCGAGCGCAATCCCCATGGCCAGATGCCGACGCTCGAACTCGATGACGGCAGCTATCTCTCCGAGATCACCGCGATCTGCGAATACCTGGAAGAGAAAAAGCCGGAACCGGCGATGATCGGGCACACGGCGGAAGAGCGCGCCGAGTGCCGGATGTGGACGCGCCGCGTCGACCTCAACATCTGCGAGCCGCTCGCCAATGGCTACCGCTTCGGCGAGGCGCTGAAGTTTTTCGAGAAGCGCATTCCCGTGGCCCCTGAAGCTTCGCCGGGCCTCAAGATGATCGCGGCCAATCGCCTGCAATGGCTCGATGGCCAGATGGCGGGCAAGCAATATGTCTGCGGCGACCGCTTCACGCTCGCCGACATCCTGCTCTATTGCTGGATCGATTTCGGCAACAAGGTCGGCCAGCCGCTCGATCCCGCCAACACCAACATCGCGGCGTGGTTCGAGCGTGTCGGCAGGCGCGCATCGGTGAATGCGTAGATCGGGACCTGCCGAATGGGCGTAAGCGTAACGGCGTCACTGCGGTGAGCGGAGTTCCGAATCAATCCAGTCTGTCCTGCTTCCAGGAATCTGGATCGCCTCACATTACCACCGGCGCATCCGGCAGTTCGTTCGGCCCCTTCCCACGTTTGGGGAAATGCGCGGCCAATTGCTGCGACACTGCCTGGATTCCCCGGATCACGCCGCCCGAGAAATTGCCGGCCTTGAAATCTTCCTCCATCCCGGCGCAGATTTTCTGCCAGCCGGCGGTGCCGACCTTGGCATCGATGCCGCGATCGGCGACGATCTCGACGTCGCGGTCGGCCAGAAGCAGATAGATCAGAACGCCATTGTTGTGGGCGGTATCCCAGATACGCAATTGTGAAAAGACATCGAGCGCGCGTTCGCGCGCCGGCTGGTCGCGGAACAGCGGCTTGCCATCGAGCGCACCTTCGACCACGAAGCGGACCTGCCCCGAATGCGTCGCCTCGCCTGACTTGATCGCCTGCTCGATCATGGCCAGCACTTGCGGCGGAAAGATCCGTCGCACCCGCCAGCGATGCTCGACAAGATGCTTGCCGATGCGCTTGATGCCCATGGCCCTTCCTTACCCTATCCTACCAGCTTCCCGACGCGCCGCCGCCGCCGAAACTGCCGCCACCGCCGGAAAATCCACCGTCGCTCCCGCTCGAGCCGCCGGACCATGAACCGCCGGAGGAGCCTGAAACCCAGCCGCCACCACCGCCGCCTTGCCGCGCACTGCGACTGGCCTGCTGGCTCGCCGCGAGAATGGCGTCGCCAAACATCGTGACGAAGAAGGCGGCCACGCCCAGGATGGCCGACAGGGCGATCGAGCCTGCCACATACCACATCAAGAGGCCGACCACGCCGGCAGTGGCGCCGGAACCAAGCAATCGGCCCAGAAGGCCGCGCATGATCGCAGCAATCGCAGCGTAGGCGAGAAGGCCGAACGGGCTGAAAATGAAGTTCAGCAGCCCAGAATCAACGGTGTGCGAAGCTTCCGGCTGCGGGGCAGGCAACGGTTCGCCGTCGATCACCCCGATGATGCGCCCGACACCGGCCGAAATTCCGCCGGCGAAATCGCCGTTCCGAAAGCGCGGCACGATGATCTCATCAATAATGCGTCGCGCGGTCACGTCCGTAAGCGCGCCCTCGAGGCCGTAGCCGACCTCGATGCGCAGCTTGTGGTCGTTCTTGGCAACGACGAGAAGCGCGCCGTCGTCGATCTTCCTGCGCCCGATCTTCCAGGCATCCGCCACACGGATCGAATACTGCTCGATAGTCTCCGGCTCTGTGGTCGGCACGATCAGTACCGCGACCTGGCTGCCCTTTCGCAGTTCAAGGCTCTTGAGCTGCAGCGTCAGCGAGGAGATGTCGCTGTCCGACAACGTGCCGGTCTGATCGACCACCCGACCCGACAATGGCGGCACAGCGACGTCGGCCAGGGCCACGAAAGCCCAGCACAGAAGAAGCGCGAGCAGGGATGTTCTTGCCGCGATCATCGCAGGCCGCCGGTCCGGTTGCCTGTTCTATTTCGCTGGCGCCGGCGAGGGGTTGAAATCGACCTTCGGCGCGGTCGAGATTTCCTTTTCGTTGTCGACCGTGAAATTGGCCTTCTCCTTGTAGCCGAACATCATTGCCGTCAGGTTGTTGGGGAAAGTGCGGATGCCGACGTTATAGTCCTGCACCGACTTGATGTAGCGATTGCGCGCTACCGTGATGCGGTTTTCGGTGCCTTCGAGCTGTGACATCAGATCGTGAAACAGCGCATCCGACTTGAGCTGCGGATAGTTCTCGGTCACGACCAGAAGCCTCGACAGCGCGCTCGAAAGCTCGCCCTGGGCAGCCTGGAACTTGGCGAAAGCGCCGGGATCGTTGATGGTCTCAGGCGTCGCCTGGATGCTGCCGACCTTGGCGCGCGCATTGGTCACGCCCAGCAGCACATCCTTCTCCTGCTGGGCGAAGCCCTTCACGGAGTTGACGAGATTGGGCACGAGATCGGCGCGACGCTGGTACTGGTTCAACACCTCCGACCAGGCCGACTTGACCTGCTCGTCATTGGATTGAATGGTGTTGTAGCCGCAATTGGTGAGGCTCAGCGTCGCCATCGCCGCCAGCGCGATCCATAATCTGCGCATCTAAACCCTCCTGCTTTTTCTTTTCCTGGACGCAGAGTATCAGAAGGTTGTGACAGCGGACACCGTCCGCTAGCGCCCGAAAGCCGGCTGGCGACGGTAGTGGATTGCGCCGGCACGGATGACGAGCCTCAAACCCGCGCCGCTTTGGCTTCCCGTATGGCCTGCCAGACCTTCATGGGTGACAGCGGGGTATTGATCGACGTGATGCCAAGGTCGCTCAAGGCATCCATCACGCCGTTGGCGATGCAGGGCGGGCCACCGATGGCACCGGATTCGCCGCAACCCTTGGCGCCGAGCGGATTAGTGCGGCAGGGCGCCGAACCATCCAGCGTGACCTGTATGGGCGGGATGTCGTCGGCACGCGGAATACAGTAGTCCTGATAGCTCGCGGTCAGCAGTTGGCCTTCGGCGTTGTAGGTCACGCCTTCATACAGCGCCTGGCCAATGCCTTGGGCGACGCCGCCATGTACCTGGCCCGTCACCAGCATCGGGTTGATGGCGACGCCGACATCGTCGACCGTGGTGTAGCGGACCACGCGTGTGACGCCGGTCTCCGGATCGATCTCGACCTCGCAGATATGCGTGCCGTTGGGCCATGTCGGTCCGTCGGTCTGGCCTTCGCTTTCGACGCTCAGCTTGGCGTCCTTCTCATTCTTCGCAATGTCGAACAGGCCGATCCGCCTGTCGGTACCGACCACGGTGAGCCAGCCGTCGCGATATTCGATATCCGCGACCGCAGCTTCGAGCGTCTGCGAAGCCTTCTCGCGCGCCTTTGTAATCAGGTCGGCCGCCGACACTACGGCCGCCGTGCCGCCGACGAACAGCGAACGCGAGCCGACGCTGCCGAATCCGACCGCCAGATCGGTGTTGCCCTGAATCACATCGACCTTGTCGATGGAGATGCCGAGCGCGTCCGCGATCATCTGCGCGTAGGTCGTCTGCAGCCCCTGCCCCATCGCCTGCGTCCCGGCATGAAGCTGAATGCGTCCCTCGGCGGTCGCGTGCAGGCTGACCTTCTCGTTATGCACGGTGCCGCCGGTCCACTCGATATAGCTGGTCAGGCCGCGGCCGTAGAGCAGGCCTTTTTTCTTGGCCGCCTTCTTGCGCGCGGCAAAGCCGTCCCAGTCGGCGAGCTTGGTAGCGCGGTCGAGCATATGCGCGAACGCGCCGGAATCGTAGACCTGACCGACCGCGTTGGTGTAGGGCATCTGCGCCGGCTTGACGTAGTTCACCTTGCGGATGGCGCGCGGGTCCATTCCGGTCTTGCGGGCTGCCGCATCCATCAGCCGTTCGACGACGAAGACGGCCTCCGGACGCCCGGCGCCGCGATAGGCGGCGACCGGCGCGGTATGGGTCATCACGGCCTTGATGTCGTAATGAACGAGCGGCAGGTCATACACCCCGGTCTGCACGAAGGGACCGAGTATGAGCGGGATCAAGGCCCCGGTGCCGGAGATGTAGGCGCCGGTGCCGCCGACCGAACGTACGCGATAGGCCTGCACGCGGCCTTTGGCATCGAGGGCGAATTCAGCCGTCGAGGTCAGATCGCGGCCATGGGTGCCGCCGAGGAAATCGTCCGATCGCTCGCCGCGCCAGCGCACCTTGCGATTCAGCTTGACGGCGGCGTAGGCCACCATGCCGTCTTCCGGATAAAGGCTCGTCTTGTGGCCGAAGCCGCCGCCGATGTCGCCGACCAGCACCTGGATGCTCTCCTTCGGCCGCTTCAGCACCGCATCCGCAAGGATGTCGCGGGTCGATCCGGGGGTCTGCGACTGGACGTGCAGAATCAGCCGGCCGGTCTTCTTCTCGATTTCGGCGATGGTCGAGCGCGGCTCCATGGCGGAGGGAACGAGGCGCTGGTTGTCGAGGTCGAGCGAGACGACATGGGCCGCCTTGGCGAAGGCCGCGTCCACGGCCGCCGCGTCGCCATAGCTCATCGCCGCGACGATATTGTCGGGCGCCCCTGTCCACACCACCGGCGCACCGGGCTTTACGGCCGCGATGGGGTCGACGACCGCGGGCATTACTTCATATTCGACGTCGATTGCTTCCGCAGCAGTCTGCGCTGCAAGGCGCGATTTCGCGACCACCGCCGCCACCGCTTCGCCTGCGAAGCGCACGACCTCATGGGCGAGCAGGCGGCGCGGCGGCACGGTCATCGGTGAGCCGTCGGGCCGCACGAAAATCATCAGCGTCGGCAGCGTGCCTACGTCGTCGGTGACGAGATCCGCGCCGGTGTAGATCGCGACGACGTCGGCCATGCCAGAAGCCGTCCTGGTGTCGATGGACACGATCTTCGCATGCGCATGGGGCGAGCGCAGCATGTGCAGCCACAGCGCGCCGTCTTCCGGCTTGTCGTCTATGAAATGCCCTTTTCCGGTGAGCAATCGCTGGTCTTCAAGACGCTTGACGGGCTTGCCCGCACCGAAACGCATGTTGCCGGGAAGAATGTTCATCGCCTGGTCCTTCGAGCTTTTCTGGATCGGTTATGTCATAGCGGACAGGCAAGGAACAGGCCAAGCCCCGGTGCGCGTCAACTCACTTCCCGCAGCACCGCCTCGACCACCTTGCGCTCGTCCGCCGTCAGGGCCGCCTGGGGCGGAATCGGGTCGCCGACGTTGTAGCCCTGGATCGCAAGCCCGGCCTTGATGCAGGCGGCGAGATTGTAGCGCGCGAAGGCTTCGTTGACGCGCCACAGCTTTCGCTGCAGCACCAGCGCGTCATCCCAGCACGCGGCCTTGCACAGGTTGTAGAGCTCGACGCTTTGCCGCGGAATGATGCAGGCGGGTCCCGCCATCCATCCGACGCCGCCGATCAACATGACCGCCGCCGGAATATGAGCAGACGCGGAGAACACGCGGATTGCGTCGCCGCAGCTGTTCATGATCGACAACAGCCTGCCGGTATTGGTGGAAGCGTCCTTTATATATTGAATGCGCGGATGGGCCGATAGCCGCGCGATGCAGGAAAGCGAGAGATCCGAGCGCTGGAATTGCGGATTGGTGTAGATCACGACCGGAATATCGATCGCATCCGCGATCGCGCGAAAATAGGATTCGACCTGCGCATCGGCGAGCGGGAAATACGCCTCGAGGATTGCCAGAATCCCGTCGGCACCAAGCTTCTGATACGCCTTCGCCTGCGCGACCGCGTCCGATGTGGAGGTCGAGGCGACGCCGGCGACGACCGGCACGCGACCGTTCGCGGCCTCGATCGTCGCCTGCACGACGCTTGAGCGCTGTGCATGGTTCAGATAGGCGAATTCGCCGGTCGAGCCGAGCGGTGTCAGCCCGTGCACGCCGGACTTGATGAGATCGTCGCAGAGGCGGCCGAGCACGTCGCCGCGGATCCTACCGTCAGCGTCGGCCGGCGAGACCAGATAGGGAAAGACGCCGTGGAAATCGGGCATTGAGCGGGGTCCGGGACTTTGCGCCAGCGAAGCTGTTGGGCCCTTCTATAGGGCACCACACACATGGCAGGAAGCCGTAATGAGCTTCAGCGCTCGCGCTTAGCGTCCAGTTTCGGCGCCAAGTCCCGCCAGATGCGTGTCGACGAATTGCGCAAGCTGCTGGCGCAATTGCTCCGGCGGCACCGCCACCATGCGGTCCTCGAGCCCGAGCGAGATGATGCCGTGCACGGCCGAAAACATCGTCCTCGCAATCATGGCGACTTCGGACGGATCCCGATCCGGAAACAGCCGGAACAGCGGCGGATACATCAGCGCGAAGGCCTGCATCACCATGTTCAGGATGTCCTCGGGGAAGGGCCGGTCGTCCTCCATCCAGTGCTCGAACAACGACCTGAGCAGGTTCGTGTGCCGGCTCGCGAATTCGAGGTAGCCGGCCGCAAGGCCGTGAAGCTGGGCGCGCGGGTCCTGGTCGGGAACGGCGCTTAGCCTCTCAGTGAGGGCCTGAATGGTTTCCCGGTTGACGGTCAGGATCAGGCCGTCGAAGTCGCCGAATTCATTATAGACGCTTCCGATGGAGCAGTCGGCGGCTTCGGCGACGTCCCGAACCTTCAATGATCTCAGCCCTTTAGAGGAAATGACGCGCCGTGCGATGTCGAGCATGAGCGCGCGCCTCCTGTTTTTTTTTCGGTCGCGCAAAGATTCTTCTTGAACATTGTTCATTTTTTCGGTATCCATTTTGAACATTGTTCAATTTAACCCGGAGGACCTGAACATGCAAATGCTCCTTGTGGAAAAGTTGGCCCTGACCTTCGCCGGCGATGCCCACGCACTGGTCAGGGGATTCGGCGGGATTCTCGCCAACATCGTCATGGCGCCGATCGAGCGAATGGCAAGGGCCTGCGATGTCGCCGGCGTGCTTTCGGATTCCCGCTCCTCCCTTAAAACCCGTTCGGACAGACATGCGACTAAACCATCGCGGCGATGCCTGTTCTCGTTTCGCTGCCTGAACCATTTGACGTGAGTGCGACCCATGCGCGAATTCCCCGCCCGCTTGCTCGACCTGCTGAGCAGTCTGCGACGCAAGACCTCCGAACGCCGCCCGACCCTGGTCGCAAGAAACAATGATCTGGAACAGCGGGCGTTGGCGGCGGCCATACCCTATCGTCCAGCCAGACCCATTAGTGCTACAACGCTCAGCCACAACGGGAAGCATCCATGATCAAGGAATTGATGTCGTCGCGTCGTTTTGCGCCGCTGTTTTGGGCTCAGTTCTGCTCCGCGCTCAACGACAACGTATTAAAGAACGGCCTTGTCATAATCCTGCTCTATGGCGCTGCGACCGGGCACGGCGATGCCCTGGTCACGGTCGCCGGCGCGGTTTTCATCTTTCCCTTCTTCGTCCTCTCGGGCCTCGGCGGTGAACTCGCCGACCGATACGTCAAGTCAGTGGTGGCGCGGCGATTGAAGTTTGCCGAGATCTTCGCGGCGGCCTTCGCGGCGCTGGGCTTTCTGCTGCATTCGATCCCGTTTCTGTTCGTAGCGCTTGCGCTGTTTGGAATCGTCGCGGCCCTGTTCGGTCCGGTGAAGTACTCCATGCTGCCGGACCAGCTGTCGATCGGCGAATTGGCGACCGGCAACGCGCTGGTGGAGGGCGCCACCTTCATGGCGATCCTGATCGGCACCATTGCCGGAGGCCTGCTCGTCTCGCAATCGACGCATATGGGGTGGGTGTGCGCGGCGATCCTGCTGCTTGCGATCCTGTCCTGGGCATTTGCCGCCCGCATTCCCCAAACCGAACCATCGGCGCCGGATCTCGTCGTGACGGCAAATCCATGGGTCTCGACCGTTCACCTGCTGAAATCGCTTTATGCTGAGCCTCGGCTCTTTGACGGCATGCTGATCGTGTCCTGGTTCTGGCTTGCCGGCGCGGTTGTGCTGTCGCTCCTGCCCGCGCTGATCAAGGGCATCGTCGGCGGCACCGAGGGCGTCGTGACGCTGTGCCTTGCGATCTTCGCCATCGGCATCGCCGCCGGCTCGCTGTTTGCCGCCCAACTTTCCCACGTGCGCCCGAACCTGGCGCTGGTGCCGATCGGCGCGATCGTCATGGGAATTTCCGGGCTCGATATTGCCTGGGCCATCGGCCACGCCGTTTCGGGTTCCGACATCACGCCGGCCGCTTTCATCGCCTCGCTCACCGGCATGCGCCTGATCGCCGACTTCGTGATCTTTGCCTTCGGCGGCGGCCTGTTTGTCGTGCCGTCCTTTGCCGCGGTACAGGCGTGGTCCCCGGTCTCCGAGCGCGCCCGCGTGATCGCGGCCGGCAACATCCTGCAGGCAGGCTTCATGGTAGTCGGCTCCCTGTTCGTCGCGCTGTTGCAGACGGCGGGATTGGCGATCTCGTGGATCTTTTTCGGGCTTGCCGTCGCCTGTTTCGGCTCGGTCTGGTTCGTCCTTGGCAAGTGGGGGAAGGAGGGCGTCCGCGATTTCGGCGCGCTGTTGTTTCGGGCCCTTTTCAGGGTCGAAGTGAGGGGGCTCGAAAATCTTCCCGCTCCCGGCACCCGAATGCTCATCACCCCCAATCATGTCAGCCTGATCGACGGCCCCCTGGTGCACGCGACGCTGCCGATCGATGCAAGCTTTGCAGTGGATACCGGCATCGCAAAGGCGTGGTGGGCACGGCCATTCCTGAAACAGATTCGTCACTACACCATGGATCCGTCCAAGCCGCTGGCGGCACGCGACCTGATCAAGCTGGTCTCGGCCGGCGAGCCGGTCGTGATCTTCCCCGAAGGCCGCCTCACCGTCTCCGGCTCGCTGATGAAGGTCTACGACGGCACTGCGATGATCGCGGACAAGGCCGACGCGATTGTAGTCCCGGTCCGGATCGAGGGCGCGCAGCGGTCCTATCTGAGTTATCTGAAGAATGGAGAGATCAAGCGTAGCCTGTTCCCCAAGGTGACGATTTCGATCCTGCCGCCGGTGAAGCTGTCGATTCCCCAATCGCTCAAGGGCAAGACGCGGCGCAACGCGGCCGGCGCAGCCTTGCAGGACGTGATGATCGACGCCTTTGTCAAGAACGCGATGCTCGACCAGACCCTGTTCCAGGGACTGGCCCATGCCTACCGCGACCGCGACACCGGCAAGCCCGTGATCCAGGATGCGCTGGGCACGAGCCTGACCTACCGCAAGCTGATCCTCGGCGCGCAGGTTTTGAGCCGCAAGCTCGAGCAAGGCACATCCGTCGGCGAGAACATCGGCGTGCTGCTGCCGAACTCGGCCGGCGTCGCGGTGGTCTTCATGGCGCTTCAGACCATCGGCCGCGTGCCGGCGATGCTGAATTTCTCCGCCGGCCCCTCCAACGTTCAGGCGGCCATGAAGGCCGCGCAGGTCAAGACCGTCCTGACGTCGAGGGCCTTCATCGAGAAGGGCAAACTCGACAAGCTCGTTTCCGCGATCGCAAGCGATGCGAATGTCGTCTATCTCGAGGACATCCGCGCATCGATCGGCATCGCCGACAAGATAGCGGGACTGCTGGCAGGAGTTGCGCCGCGTGTTGCGCGCGAGGCCGACCATCCCGCCGTCGTGCTGTTCACGTCGGGCTCCGAAGGCACGCCAAAGGGCGTCGTGCTTTCCCATCGCAACATCCTCGCCAACGCCGCGCAGGCGCTCGCGAGGGTCGACGCCAACGCCAACGACAAGGTGTTCAACGTCCTGCCGGTGTTTCATTCGTTCGGCCTGACCGGCGGCATGATGATGCCCCTTCTCGCGGGCATTCCGATCTTCATGTATCCGACACCGCTGCATTACCGGATCGTGCCCGAGCTGATCTACCAGACCGGCGCCACCATCCTGTTCGGCACCGACACTTTCCTTGCCGGCTACGCGCGCTCCGCCCATGCCTACGACTTCCGCAGCCTGAGGCTGGTGCTCGCGGGCGCGGAAGCGGTGAAGGAACGGACGCGCCAGATCTACATGGAGCGCTACGGCGTCCGAATTCTCGAGGGCTACGGCGTGACCGAGACGGCGCCGGTGCTTGCGATGAACACGCCGATGGCGAACCGCCAGGGTACAGTCGGACGGCTCTCGCCGTTGATGCAGCATCGCCTCGATCCGGTTCCCGGCATCGAGGAGGGCGGACGACTGTCGGTGCGCGGTCCGAACGTCATGCTCGGCTATCTGCGGGCCGAGAACCCCGGCGTGCTGGAGCCGCTGCCGGAGGGCTGGCACGATACCGGCGATATTGTCGCCATCGATCCGGACGGCTTCATCACCATCAAGGGCCGCGCCAAGCGCTTTGCCAAGATCGCCGGCGAAATGGTCTCGCTGTCGGTGGTGGAGGCCATGGCTGCCGCGCTCTGGCCACAGGCGATGTCGGTCGCCGTATCGATTCCGGATCAGCGAAAGGGCGAGCGCATAGTCCTGCTCACCACGCAGAAGGACGCCGATCGCGCGGCGTTGCAACGCCAGGCCAGGGCAACCGGCGCATCCGAGCTCGCCGTGCCTGCCGACATTCGCGTCGTCGACAAGGTGCCCCTGCTCGGCTCCGGCAAGACCGACTACGTTGCGGCAACAGAGCTCGCAAGGGAAATGGCCGCGGGCGCCGAACTCGAAACGGCGTGATACGGAGCGCTCGCAACGGCAGCAACGCGCGACAGCGCGGCGTCGGCCGGTAGTAACCTTAATTTTCCCTTTCGATTGTCGATAAAATTTTATCGGCTATCCTGATCGCAGTCGGGTGGCTCGATGCACAGCTCGATCAGGGGCGGCGGAGAACCGTAGGGCCTCCGCCGGCCTCGCCGAAAACCAATCCAGACAGAACGACTCGGACCAGAGCCCGCGCGTAGCGCGCGCTCGCACTTTGGATTGCCAGAATGGCATTCGCGTTGGCTTATTTTTTTATTGCAGCCGGTGCTGTGCTCGTGCTGACCGGCCTTGTCGCGGTCGCACTCCACAGAAACGCCTTGCATTCGGTCGCGGCGCTGTAAGCGGACGAATAGTCCTGCCCCCGCCGCCGGGCAGCCGGGCACCTCGCCTTCATCCCTACCCCAGGGCGTGCGTGCCCGGCTGTTCCGCAATTGTCCCCCCGGCGCCGCAAGGCTTAGTTTTCGTCCGCATCGGCCCTGTCCTTCCTGCTCGCCGGCCATCTGGCGCGCGTGCTCGGGCGCACGGGCAATATCGTGCTGGCGCGGCTGCTCGGGATCGTGCTCGCCGCGTTTGCCACGCAGTTCGTCGTGGACGGAATCAAGAGCGCGTTTCACTGGCAGTGAAGTGCGGGGCGAGCAGCGGGACAGTTCCTTGCGAATTCAGATCTCCGCCAGCGCCTGCCTGATATGCTCACAAAATACCGCGGCTGCGACCGGAAGGTTGCGCCCGCGCAGCTGACCCAGAACCAGGTTTGCAGCCGGAATATCGCGGTCGTCGATGGCGCGCGCGACGACGCCCGAACCGGCCAGATAATCCGCGAGCGCGCCGACCTCGATCTGGAACGAGATTACCTCGCCACGTGAGACGCAGCCTCGCAGGAACTCGAACGAATTGGACTGGATCACGGGCGTCAGGCTGAGGCCCGCGCGTGCGGTGACCTCGTCGAGCAACTGGCGTCCGCCGATGCTTTGCTCGGGCAGCGCCAGCGGATGAAGCCGGCAGTCGGAAAGCCGCAGTTTCGGTTTGGCCGCGAGTGGATGGTCTTCGGCCATCAGCGCGACGAGGCGCTGCTTGATCGTGAACAATGGCCGAAAGCTCGGCAGAAACGGCGGCCGGAAGATCAGGACGATATCGACCTCCGAGTTTGCCAGCGCCCGCATGGCGCGCTCATGGTCGGACACGATCACCTCGAAGGTGATCAAGGGATAGAGCTTGCGAAACGCGTTGATCCTGTTCGGCAGGAACCCGTGCGCCAGGGCCTGACTGCAGGCGATGGAAACGTTGCCGCGCCGGAGGCCCTTCAAGTCCTCGATCTGCGACCGCATGCGTTCGGTGTCGGCAAACTGGTTGCGGATATGGCGCGCAAAGACCTCGCCGGCAGCAGTCAGGCGCATGCCGCGCGCCTGACGCTCGAATATCGGTGTGCCGAGTTCTTCCTCGATATCCATGATCCGCCGGTTGAGCGCCGAAGCGGTGACATTGAGCGATTCGGCGGCCTTGCGGATCGAACCCGAACGGGAGACCTGATCGACGTATTTCAGGAAACGAAGATGGCGCATCGAAAATCCCCTCGCGTGCAAGCGTATACTTTTCGGCAACGGACCACCATAAAATCGGCGATAGATCGCTGCACTCGCGAGGCTTAGGCTCCTCTGACGGGGTTGTTCAGCCGCAAAGGCCCTGCCACCAAGGCCGGCGGCCCGGGGGAGAGCCATGCCAGATAAAATATCAGTAAATTCAGGACGTTGGATAGGCGATCGAGTTGTGCACGCCGTCCGCAGCGCCTCTCTTCGCCCGTTTCCCTCTCCGCAAGCCCGGGAGGCCCGGAACATGACCATTCCCAGACGTCTCAGCGTCCTCCTTTCCCTCGTGGCCGGCATCCTGCTCGCACTTGCCGGTCCGAGCCCGTCCTCGGCGCAGACCAGGATCAAGATGGTCCTGAACTGGAAATATCAGGGCCCGCAAGGAATGTTCTTCCTGGCGCAGGACCTCGGATATTTCCGCGACGAGAACCTCGACGTCACCATCGATCAGGGCAACGGCTCCGGCGCCGCGGTACCGCTGGTTGCGAACGGGACATATGACGCAGGGTTTGGCGACATCAATGCACTGATCGAGTTTGCGGCCAAGAAGCCGGACGACGCACCGCTCGCCGTCTTTGTCATGTTCAACCAGCCGCCATTCACGATTGCGGTCAGGGCGGACAGCGCGATCAAGAGCCCGCAGGACCTCGTCGGAAAGACGCTCGGCGGCGCTCCGAACGACGGCGCGCTGAAACTCTTTCCCGCCTTCTGCAAGTTGACCAAGATCGACTGTTCGACTGTCAAGAACGTCAGTCTTCAGCCGAACCTGCGCGAGCAGATGCTGATGCAGGGCCAGGTCGACGGCGTATTTGGCTACGTCAACACCATCCGCTTCTCCGCGCTCGCGATGGGCGTGGACGACAGCAAACTCCGCTACATCAACTTCGGCGACTACGGTATGGACCTCTATTCCAATGCATTGATCGTCTCGAGGGATCTCGTGAAGAACCACCCCGAGGCCGTCAGAGGCTTCGTCCGGGCGATCAACAAGGGACTGCAGGCGGCGTTGAAGGATCCAGCGGCTGCGGTCGCGGCGGTGGCCAAGCGAGAGCCGCTGATCAAGCGCGATGTCGAGCAGGCGCGCTTCGATGCCACGCTGAAGGCGGAGATGAATCACCCGGAAATCGCCAGGATCGGGCTCGGCAACATTGATCCGGAGCGGATGAAGCGCTCGATCGACCTGCTCGTCTCCGTCAATGCTCTGCCGCGGACGCCCGCGGTCGATGAGATATTCACTCCGGCGTTCCTGCCTCCCCGGGCGGAACTCGCGAGCAAGCTGTTCTGATCCAAACGGACGAAACGGATTTCTTGATGGATTTGCATCTGAAGGGGCGCGTTGCCCTCATTACCGGTCCGGCAAAGGGCATGGGCGCCGCGATCACAAAGGCGTTTGCCGGTGAGGGCTGCAAGCTCGTGCTGACCGGTCGCGATATCGGCGCCATCGAGCCGGTTGCGGCAGAGGCGCGGGCGCTCGGCGCGCCGGTCGTTGTCGTTCCTTGCGACCTCACCGACGCGAAGCAATGCGGCGCCGCGGCTTCTGCCGCAATGTCGGCTTTTGGCCGCATCGACATCCTGGTCAACGTCGCCGGCGGGTCCGGACCGATCGGAAAGACCGGTGCGGAGACCACGCCGGAGGAATTCGACGAAATCGTCACGTTGAACATGAACGGCTGCTTTCACACCATGCGCGCCGTTCTTCCGGCCATGATGGCGCAGCGCTATGGCAAGATCGTCAATGTCGGCGGCACTTTCGGAATGCGCGGTCGCGCCGGCCGCGTCGCCTACTCGGCTTCGAAGTGGGGATTGCGCGGCATCACCAAGAGCTTCGCGCTCGAGGTCGGCCAGCACAACATCAATGTCAATTGCGTTGCTCCCGGCATGGTGGACGGACCGCGCTTCCGTGAGAAGGTATGCGCCGACATGGCCAGAAAGCTCGGCATTACCGTCGAGGAAGCCATGGCGCGGCACGCGTCCGACTACGCCCTGAAAAGGGTGACCACCGACGCCGACGTCGCCAATGCCTGTCTTTTTCTTGCCTCTGATGTCTCGCGCCAGATGACCGGCATCGACCTGCCGGTCGATGGCGGCTGGGCCATGCTGTGAGCCGAACGATGCAAGCCGATCTTGTCATCCATAACGGAACGGTCGTCGGCCCCGATACCGCGATCGCCTCAAGCGTCGCTATCAAGGACGGCAAGATCCTTGCCGTCGGTCGGGGCGAAGCGATGCCCAGCGCAACGGAAACCCTCGACGCGGCCGGTCTGCATCTGTTGCCCGGCGCGATCGACGTGCATGTGCATTTCCGTGATCCGGGCTATCCGCACAAGGAAGACTGGGAGAGCGGTACCGCTGCTGCGGCCTTCGGCGGGGTTACGACCGTCTTCGAAATGCCGAACACGATTCCGCCGACCGCGAATGCGGAACTGCTTGCGGCCAAACACGCGATCGCCTCGAGCAAGGCCTATGTCGATTACGGTCTCTACGGTCTTCTCGGCGAGGACACGATCGAGCGGGTCGGCGAGTTGGTCGCGGGCGGCGTGATCGGCTTCAAGCTGTATATGGGAAATACGTTCGGCAAGATTCCCTCGCCGTCGACAGGCGCGATGCTCGAAGCTTTCGAAGTCGTGGCGCCGACGGGAAAGCGGGTTTCGCTGCATGCAGAGACAAATTCGATCATGGAGCGTCGCCAGGCGCGTCTGGCCGAAGCCGGTCGCAACGATCCGCTGGCTCATCTTGCATCGCGTCCCGCGGTCGTCGCGGCGGAAGCCGTTGCGCGCGCCGGCATTCTTGCGGAATGGACCGGCGCCCGCATCCACATCCTGCACATCTCATCGGCGGCCGAGCTTGTTCCGCTTGCGGATGCGAAGCGACGCGGCGTCGATATCACCGGCGAAACATGTCCTCACTATCTCTTTCTGTCCGCCGATGACTACGCGCGCTGGAGAGGCATTATCCGCGTCAACCCGCCGGTCCGAGAGAAGGAAAACCAGATTCCGATCTGGAACGCGCTGGTCGACGGCACGATCGACCTGATCGCAACCGATCACGCCCCGCACACGCCGGAAGAGAAGACCCGGCCGGTCATCTGGGATGTCGATTGCGGATTTCCCGGCGTGGAATGGCAGATGCCGATCATGCTCACCGAGGTCGCACGCGGGCGGGCATCCGTTTGCGACTATGTACGCTGGAGCGCGGTGAACCCGGCCAAGATCTGGGGCCTCTATCCGCGCAAGGGCGCCATTCAGGTCGGCGCCGATGCCGACATTGCCCTTGTGGATCTTGGCAAGCGCTGGACGCTCGACGATGCCAGACTGCAGTCGCGCTCGAAGGTTTCGCCCTGGCACGGTCGTGAGGTCTGCGGCCTTCCCGTACACACGTTGGTGCGCGGACGCTTCGCGATGAAGAACCGGCAGCTCGAAAAGGCAACCAGGGGCTGGGGACGATCCGTTCACGCCATTCAGGACATGCCCGTACCAAGGCCGCGCAACCTCGACCAGACCATCGCGGCGGCGCTGAAGGGTCCGCGCGAATGACGCCCTCGCCCGCTCGAGCCGACACCTTCGTCGAATTGCAGCAGGCAACCTTGACCTATGGCAGCGGACAGCGCGCCGTGCCCGCACTCGCCGAGACGAACCTGAAGATCGAGAAGGGCGATTTCGTCGCTCTCGTCGGCCCGTCAGGCTGCGGAAAATCCACGATCCTGAGGCTGGTGAGCGGACTCGTTTCTCCTTCCAGCGGATGGGTGTTCGTGGCCGGCCGCGAAATCGGCGCGGAGCCGGTGCGGGTCGGCATGGCCTTTCAGAACCCGACCATGCTGCCGTGGTTGCGGGTCCGCGAAAACGTGATGTTGCCGCTCAAGATCGTGCCTCCGTTCAGGGAGGAGTTCTATTCCAAACGCAAGACCGAGTTTCGCGAACGGGTCGAGGACCTGTTACGGCAGGTCGGCCTCGCGGGCTTTGCCGACAAATTTCCCTGGCAGCTTTCGGGTGGGATGCTGCAACGCGCTTCGCTGTGCCGCGCTCTCATTCACGAGCCGGAGTTGTTGATGCTGGACGAGCCGTTCGGCGCGCTCGATCAATTCACGCGCGAGGAATTGTGGGCGATCATGCAGGCCCTTTGGCTGGCCCGCCGGCCGACCGTCCTGCTCGTCACCCACGACCTGAAGGAGGCAGGTTATCTCGCCAATCGCATCTGCGTCATGCAGGCCAGACCGGGCCAGATCGTCGAGGACAGCCCCGTCACCTTTCCCCGGCCGCGCACGGTGGAGATGACCTACACGCCGGATTTCGTGGCGCTGACGCATCGGCTGCGTCAGGCAATCGTCGCCGGCCGCGTACCATCAGAGCTCGTCGCATGAACGAAGCTCTCCGGCGCCGACTGGCTTCCGTATCGTTGATCGTGGGCTTCTTCGTGCTCTGGGAAATCATCTGCATTGCATTCAGGGTTCGCGACATCGTGCTGCCGCGGCCCTCGCAAATACTCTATACGCTCTGGATCGACGCACCCGGCATCTGGCCGCACGCCCTGCAAACCATCTATACGACACTGGTCGGATTCGCATTGGGCATTGTCGGGGGCGTGTTGCTCGGCGTCGTCGTTGGATCCTCGAAGCTCGCCTATGACGTTGCCTATCCGCTGCTGATCGGCTTCGCCTCGATCCCGAAGGTTGCCGTGGTGCCCGTCCTGGTCCTGTGGTTCGGCGCGGGCACGATCCCGGCGATCATCACCGCCGCGGTGACCTGCGTGTTTCCGATCATCGTGAACGTCGCGACGGGGCTCGCGACGACGGAACCTGAACTCGAGGACGTGATGCGCACGCTGCGCGCAACCCGGCTCGATATACTGACCAATGTCGGGTTGCCGCGCGCGATGCCCTATTTCTTCGCTTCGTTGAAGGTCGCGGTCACGCTGGCATTTGTCGGCACGGTCATATCGGAGACGGTTGCTTCGAACCGCGGCATCGGCAATTTGATGATGATTGCGAGTTCCTCCTTCGACGTCCCTCTGGTTTTTGCCGGGCTTCTGGTGCTCGCCGTCATGGGCGTTGCGCTGTACGCCATCTTCGCGGCGATCGAGAGCCGGGTCACCGGCTGGACCAGGCGCCAGGACAATTTTTCACTCGGCTAACTCGTAAACGGAAGGAGAGCACGAATGGGCATGTGGCGGACCATGACCATGGCGGCACTGGCGCTCGGTCTCATCCTCGCACCGGCGCGAGCGCAGGACTCCGTCAAGGTCAGGTTTACGCTGGACTGGAAATTGCAGGGCATTCATGCCTGGTTCTATTGGGCAAAGGCAAAGGGCTACTTCAAGGCGGAAAACCTTGATGTCAGCATCGACCAGGGCGAAGGCTCGGCGGCGACTGTCACCCGTATCATGTCCGGCGCGTATGATGCGGGCTTCGGCGACATCAACGCGATCATCCAGAACGCCGCCACAAAACCCGCCGAGGCGCCGGTGATGGTCTACATGATCTACAGCAAGGCGCCGTTCGCGCTGCTCACCAGGGCGGACGGACGTGTGAAATCCTTGCGGGACCTGCCCGGGACCAGGATCGCGGCCCCCGCTGGCGCGGCCGCGCTCAAGCTGCTGCCCGTCCTCGCCGGCAAAAATCAGGTCGACTATTCGCGCCTCGACATCTCCCAGGTCGCGCCGAACCTGCAGGAGCAGATGCTGCTGTCAGGCCAGGTCGATTCGATCGCCGTTTTCAGCGCCACAAGCTACATGAATCTGGTGTCAATGAAGCTCGATCCGGACAAGGACTTTCGCTGGTTCTTCTATTCCGATAACGGGGTCGATCTGTACTCCAACGGCATCATGGTCTCGCAGCAATTGGCCAGGGAAAAACCGGACGCCGTCAGGGGTCTCCTGAGAGCGATCAATCGCGCGCTTCGCGAGAGCGTGAGCGAACCGCAGGCTGCCATCGATCTTCTGGCAACGGAGGAGCCCTTGCTGAAAAGGGATATCGAGTTGCGCCGTCTCAACTATGTCTATGATACGCTGATCGACACACCCGAGGCAAAGCAGATCGGTATCGGGGACGTCAGCAACGATCGGCTGGAATCATCCATCGCGACGGTTACCGCATCGTTCCAGCTGCCGCGGCAACCGGGCGCGGCCCAGGTTTTCGACCGCGGTTTTCTGCCGGCCAGGGCCGAACGCCTGCCTCCAGCCGTCAGCCACTAGATCATGTTTTGAGCATGATCTTTTCGAAAAACCGGTTTCCACTTTTTCGGATCATGCTCTAATCCCGCAAGGACCTAAGATGCGTCAGATCGACTGCGCTCATCTCTTCACCGGCGACCGTGTCGAGCACGGACAAACGATCGAGATCGAGGGCGATCGGGTGAGTTCGCTCCGTCGCAGCGGGCAAGCGTCGAAGCCCCGTCTTCTCGGCATGCCCGTGCTCGTCAATGCCCATGACCACGGCCGGGCCGTTCGCACCACTTCGATCGGGGCCGCCGGCAAGCCGCTCGAGGCATGGCTGCAACATCTGGCGCTGTTTCCCTCCGTCGATCCCTATCTCGCCGCGGCCGTCTCGCTCGGCAACAGCGCGCTCGGCGGCGCCGGTGTCGTGATGATGCACTATACGCGAGCCCAGGGCTTGACGGATTTGCCGACCGAAGCTGCCGAGGTCGCGCGCGCGGCGCGCGATGTCGGCGTGCGTGTCGGCTTTGCGGTTTCCATGAAGGACCGCAATCCGGTCGGCTACGGCCCGCCGGATGCACTGCTCGATGCGCTCCCGCAAGCCGCACGCGACGAAATCACCAGCCGCTTCTTCCGTCAGCCGCTCCCGCCAAAGGAACAGGTGAGACTTGTCGAGGCGGTCGCCGCGGCCGCCGACAGCCCAAGCTTCACCGTGCAATACGGTCCGAACGGCGTGCAGTGGTGCAGCGACGCGCTGCTTGAGGCGATCGCCGAGGCCTCGGCTCTATCGGGACGGCGGGTTCACATGCACCTTCTGGAAACGCGTTATCAGCGCGCCTATCTCGACCAGCTTTACGGCGGCGACGTGGTAAAATTCCTCGATTCTATCGGCCTGCTCACCCCACGTCTCACGCTTGCTCATTGCGTGTGGGCGCGGCCCGACGAGCTGGAGCTGATTGCTGCGCGCGGCGCGACGATCGTCACCAATTCAAGCTCGAACCTGCGGCTGCGATCCGGGATTGCACCCGCCGCGCGAATGCTCGGCTGCGGCTGTCGCCTGGCGCTGGGGGTCGATGGAAGCGCGCTGGATGAAGACGACGACATGCTACGCGAACTCCGACTCACCCACCTCCTCCATGCAGGGTCGGGATTTGCACCTTCCGCGCGCGAGAACGACATGTTGCGCGCCGCCGTGAGCACCGGCCGATTGTCCGTCACCAATTCCGCCGATGGCGGCCTGATCGCGCAGGGCGCACCGGCCGACCTTCTGCTGCTCGACTACGACGCGCTCGATGACGACGTTCTTCGTGACGATCTTGATCCGGCAGACCTGTTTTTCGCGAGAGCAACGGCACGCCACATTCACGAAGTGATGGTCGCGGGCCGCACCATCGTCCGCGGCCAGCGCCTGCTCGGCATCGACCTGCCGGCGGCGCGCCGGGAGGTCCTGTCGAGGATGAAGGCGGGCGCGGCAAGCGCTGCGTCCCTCGCGGCGGCGCTCCCACATCTCGATCGTGCACTGGGCGAACACATGGAGCGCCAATTCGGCTGCTCTTGAATCCTGCCGTATGGGCGCTCCGCTCTAAATTCGTGTAATCACTGCGACCGGACCTCCCCCCGACGGCCCCTGATGCTCGGCCCCTCCCGAGACGAACACCGCAGGGCATCCCGTGATTCCGGCTATGAGCCCGCCAACGGCGGCGCGGGCATGGCGCGTGGCGGAAATATCGGTATCGTCCAGCATGGTGTGGCGCCATCCGCGCACCTTGCCGTCCGGCGACGGATCGGCCTTTGCAAGCACGTTGACTATGCGCGACGTATCGATCCTCGAATCTGCAAGACCGCGTACGCGGCCGATCGCCTCCGTGACCGCCGAAGCATCGATTGCATCCTGCATGACCGCATGAGAGATGACGCAATCGCCCACCGCCTGTCCGGAATTGCCGAGCACGATGACAATATTGTTCTTCAGTTCGATTCCAGCCGACGCCGAGGCGACGCCGGAGGACAGCGACCAGTTCGCCAGCACGGCCGTCTCTTCGATGGATGCCGCGATTTCCTTCATGGCGACCGCCACTCCGAGCGAGGAGGCGCCGCGCGAATAGGCCATCGACTTGTAGGCGTTTTCGGTCACAGGCTCGTGGCCGGCACGGCGCGCCGCCTCGACGCGCTCGGCGGTCAATAGCGGGCATTTCACCTGCACCCAGTGCACGTCATCGACCGAGGAGATGCCAGCGTCAAGCATGGCCGCTTCCACCGCCTTTGCCGTCTCCTCGATCTGCGCCGCGCGCCCGATCTCGTGCGGCAGGAAATCCCGCGTGGCAGCCGTGCCGATGGCGAGGCGCTTGCCGCTGTCCCCCACTATCGCATGCTGGGCCAGAGGCACCCGCGCAAACACGGTTGCGTGCGGAGACAGGACGCCCTCGGTCCCGCCGGAAACCACGATCGCAACGCGATGCTCCACTTCGGCAGGCGTGAGCCGAAGATAAGGCGCCAGCGTCGCGGCGATGACACTTGTGGCAAATTCGCGGGTGAAATCATTGACTCCGCCATTGCCTTCGGTCTTGACCATGATCGCGATGATCTGCTGCGGATCAAGGCTGCCATTGCCGATCAAGCCAGCGAGCCCGGTGAGATCGGCGGGACCGGACATGGCGAAGCGGAAAGTGTCTGTGCGATAGGGCATGTCAGTCACTCTGGTTCGAGCTCAATCCAGAAGACGAAGCGATTTTCGAGAAATTCGAGCAAATAGAACATCGTGATTCCGATCAGGGCGGCAGCGCCGATCGCCTGGAACACGACGGCTGTCTCGAGGTGCGCGGACGAGATCACGATCAGATATCCGAGCCCGTGCTCCGCCCCCACGAACTCGCCGACGATGGCACCCACGATCGCCAGCGACGACGAAATCTTCAGCGCAGAAAAGAAATACGGCAGGCAATAGGGAATTCGCAGCTTGCGGAAGATCTGCGACTGGTCCGCCCGCATCGTGCGGAACAGATCCTGGAAGTCCGCTTCCGGCGCCTTCAACCCCTTCACCGTGTTGACGAGGACGGGAAAGAAGGAGATCAGGGTTGCGGCTGCGACCTTCGACCACCAGCCGGTGCCCAACCACAAGACCAGAAGCGGGGCGATCGCCACGATGGGCGTGGTCTTGAGCGTGATGGCAAACGGAAACAGGCCTTGCTCGATCGTCCTGAAGCGGACGAACAGCGCGGCGCCGACGAATGCCAATGCACTGGCAATGACAAATCCGCAAAGCGCTTCGCTTGCGGTATATCCGATTTCAGTCAACAACGATCCGTCCAGCGTGAGCAGGATCGCGAGCGGCGACGGCAGCAAATACTCCGGAACATCGGCCGCCACGACGAAAGCCTGCCAGGCCAGCACAAGACCTGAGAAGAAGACGATCGGCACGAGAATGGCGCGATTCATTTTGGCCTCGCCGCGCTTCTGGCGATGCCCAGCACGCGCGCAAACTCCGGATCGGCAGGATCGCGCGGATGGCACAATGCCACCTCTATGGTATCGATCAGACGGGCAGGCCGCGCGCTCAGAACCAGGATGCGATCCGACATCGCAACGGCTTCCGCGATCGAATGGGTTACCATCAGAATCGACTTCAGCCGTGAAGTGTGCGAGTGCCAGATCGACAGAAGCTGTTCGTTCAGCGCTTCCCGGGTGAATTCATCCAATGCACCGAACGGCTCATCCAGCAAGAGTACATCCGGATCGGACATCAATGTTCTGGCTAGCGCTGCGCGCTGCTGCATTCCTCCGGAAAGCTGGTGCGGATAGGCGTCGGCAAACTCGGAAAGGCCGACGATCCGCAACAGTTCGATCGCCTTCGCGAGGTCCGGACGGTCGATGGCTCCGGAGCTGTGGATGGCGATCTCGGCCGGCAATACGACGTTCTGCAGCGTGGTGCGCCAGGGCAGCAGCAGCGGTTTCTGAAACATCATGCCGACATTGGTCACCGCGCCGGGACCGGACGGCTCACCCGCTACCGTCAATTCTCCGCCGGAGACGGGCAGTAGCCCCGCGATTGCCCGAAGAATGCTGGACTTTCCGCACCCGCTGGGCCCGAGCAGTGAAGCAAACTCCCCTTTCCGCACCATGAACGAAACCGGTCCTGCCGCTTCGAGCTGACCGAACCGGAGCTGCAGGTCCTTTGCGACGACAAGGGGAGCTTGTTTGACGGTCAGATCGCAACGTTCCGGCAGCTTGACGGCATGCATATTCACTTCGACAACAGCTCGTTGGTGAACGCCTTGCCGGTATCGATCTCTGACTTCTGGAATCCGGCATCGACCAGCATTTTCTGCAGCTCGTCCCAGTTTGATTTTTTCGAGAGGCCGACCGGCTCCCCTCCTGCGCTGATCAGCGGGATGCTCGCCTTCATCATCGCGAGCTCGTGAGCATATTCGAGCTTGTTGCCGAACTTGACCGTAGTATGCGCCGCCGCCTCGGGGTCCGCGACCGCATCGGTCCAGCCGTGGATGGTCGCGGCGACAAATTTTCTGACCAGTTCCGGCTGCTCCTTGAGCATCTTCTCAGTGGTGAAGAGCGTGTCCGCATACATTCGAACGCCGTAGTCGGCAGGCTTGATGACCGCCACCTCAAAACCCTTTTCCTCCGCCGCGATCACCTCGTTGATGACATATCCCGGCCAGACATCGACCTGACCCGTCAACAGAGGCGACAGATCGAACTTCACCGGCACCTCATGAAGGGAACCCTTGTCGACCTTGGCGCTCTTGAGGACCGCCCGGTAGATCAATTCCTCGCTGCCGCCGATCTTGAGCCCGACGTTGCGTCCGGTGAAATCGGCGGCTTTGGCGATGCCGGACTTCTTGAGCGCGAACAGCACGAAAGGGTTTTCGCGATAGATAACGGCGATCGCGACGACGGGCACGCCCTTGCTTCGCGCGATCAGGATCTGGTCGGCGCCGGTGACGCCGAATTGCTCGGAACCGCCGGCAACCATCTGGACCGAGGGAAAATCCGACCCTCCAGGCTGAATGGAAACGTCAAGGCCGGCGGCGGTGTAATAGCCCTTTTCCTTTGCGACATAGTAGCCGGCGAACTGCGCCTGGTTGAGCCACTTCAGTCGCAGGGTAACCGCTTCGCCCGCCTGGACGACGCAGGAGCCGGAGAACAATATTCCGATCGCCGCTAGGACTTTGATGAAAGGCCGCATGACAGCTCTCCCTGCTCACCTGACATCGGCAGGATAGTCAAACGCTCATCAGGCCACATAGCGCAAAAAAACGTGCGCGATGATGCAAAAATCAGAGCGGGGCGGTTTCCTTGAGAAGGGCCCGCACTTTCTCGCAGAACGAAGCCGCGCTTGGTGACAGCACGCGCGAGCGACGAACCGCCAGCATCAGGCTGGCCTTCGACAGTTCGGGATCGACAAGGGGTTTCGCCACCAGGTCGCTGCCGGCTTTTGCGGCTGGCCCGACACGAAACTGAAAGCAGATTGCATCGCTGATGCGGACATACTGTTTCATCACCTCCACCATGTTGGTGACGAGGACGGGTGCAAGCTGCAGCGACGTTTTCGCAAGCGTGGATTCGATCAGCGAACGGCCCGCGAGCGTGTCGTCCGCAAGCACGATTGGAAAGTCCTGACAGTCGCGCAGTTGCAGATGCGGATGCCGCGCGAGCGGATGATCCGGATGCATCAGCGCGCAGAAGGATTTCGGCGCCGCCGCAAGCACGCGCACGTCGGGATGATCGGGGCGTTCGTGCGTGAGCGCCATGTCGATACGGTCTTCCAGCAGATCGGACAGCATTGTGCGCGGAGTACCGACCAGGACCGTGAAACGGACGCCGGGGTGCTGACGCTGGAACGCCGAAACAACCCCAGGCACGAGATCGATGGCGGCCGATTCGGCGGTACCGATGGCAACATGGCCGCGCATCAATCCCTGTAGGTCCCGGAGTTGATCGCCGAACCGTTCGAGATCGCCGAGGGTTCTGCGCACATGAGCCGCGAAGGCTTCGCCCGCCGCAGTGAGACGAACCCCGCTCTTCAGCCGGTCGAACAGAGTGATTCCGATCTCCTGCTCCAGATCGAGGACGCGCCGGTTGAGAGCGGAAGAGGCAATCCCCAGGGCTTTCGCGGCGCTCCGGATCGAGCCGTGGCGAACGATTTCGTCGAAGTAGACATAAAGGCGTGGCGGGCGAATGCGGCCGACGGGAGTGCCGGAACATTTGTTGTTTGCGCGATGATTTTGCTGGCGACGAACCGTCAAACTTGCTGGATCAATGGACATAGCGGCGATCCCTGGCTTGGAGTTCTTCGCCTTTTCCAAGCAAGAATCGGGCCGCCGTGGACCCGTTCTTCGTCGAAAGCGGGACGATCAGGCAAGCCCTGGATAGGTCGCCTTGTCGAAAAAGCTCGAGCCTGCGACGTATTTGCGCTCCCGCGACATGTCCGGTTTTTCCTCGCCTTCGCCAGCGCACTCGAAGGTCAATTCGAGCTGAACGCCGCTCGGGTCGTAGACGAACAATTGCCACAGTGAAGTGCCCGGCACGATGAATTCGCGCCAGTCGAGCCCGGCCGCCTTGAAGCGTGAGACATAGGAGCGATAACCGGAACAGGACAGCGAGACGTGGTCGATGGCAGCCGTTCCCGCCGGCGCCTTGCCCTCCGGCCCCAGCGCCGGGCCGCCGGCATAAACGTGAATGATGGCGAGCCCGCCCGGCTGGGTACAGCCAAGCCACGCGCCGGGATAGCCGAAATCGGGCCGCGGAAATTCACGCAGGCCGATGATGTCGACCCAGAATCTGCGCGTGGCGGCCAAATTCTCGGTCTTGATCGCGATGTGAAAAAGCCCGTGAACGGTGGCAAGCGGCAGCGTGGTGCCGGTTGTCTTCCCGGCCTCGGTGACAGCGGTCATGGTTTCGTCTCCTCTCTAGTCTAATGGCAGCGGCAGTCCGACATCGCCGTAAAGGGCCTTGAGCTTGTTCCGAAACGGCGCTTCGTTCTTTCGCCGGCTTCCTGATACGGGATCGCCGCCTTCCAGCATCGTATCCGTCGCCTCAAGCGAAAACTCCATCACGAATCGCATCCGCTCTTTCCGCAGGCTTTCGATCTCCATCAGCCAGCTCTGGATGTCGCGCTGTCCCTGTTGGCAGCGTTGGCTAATCAGGCTCGCGGCAGTCGCGGCATCCTCGATGGCCTGAGTCGCACCCTGCCCGAGCGTCGGCACCATTCCATGGGCGGCGTCGCCGAGATAGAGCACGTTGCAGTCGCCAGCACGGTAGAGCACGTCATGCTCCTGCATGCGCGCCCAGTGCGTATCCGCCACGTTGGCGCAGACAGTGTCGATCAGCCAGCGCGCCTGCGCGCCGGGCAATGAAGAACGCGGCGTATAGGCTGCGCGCAAGGCATCGGCAGTTTTCAGATGCAGCGGGATATCCTCCGCCGGCGAGATCGGAAAGGCGCAGGCAATGTAGACATTCGCGGGCGGCACACGGAACGCCAGGAGTCGGTTGGGGCCGTTGAACCATTGCTCGTAATCGTCGATCAGCCCGTTCGAGGTATCGGCTACCAGCACGCGGGAAATCGCAACCCCCGTGTGCCTGACCCTCGGCTCCCCGGACACCATGCGCCTGACGCGGGAATAGCGGCCGTCCGCGGCAATCAGGAGGTCGACGCCGTCGATGCCGAATGTCTTTCCGTCCCTCGTCCACGCGACCTTCGTCTTGCGCGGATCGGAGGCGTCGCGCCCGATGTCCGTGATCTCGCAGCCGTACTGCACGGAAGGTCCGGCCGCCTCGCGCAACACGCGGTAGAGTTCCGACCAGCGGATGCGCCAACCGGAATTTTCGGCGACGTCCGCAAGCCTGAGATCGAACAGTTCGGTGCCGTCCGTCAGCGATATCCGCCAACTCGCCCAAAGGAAGCTCGCCTCTGTAATCGCCTCGACGAGCTCCGGATCGACCAGCTTCAGCGCTTTCACCGCGTTGGGCCCGACATTCAGGCCGGTGCCTGCTTCGGAATGATCGTCGCGCGCAACGCGTTCAAGGCATATCACCTCCGCGCCGGGAAGCAGCGAAAGCCTGCGCGCCATCACGCAGCCGGCAACGCCTGCTCCGACGATCACGATACGCATCAGGCGCCGCCGCCCTGCTGTTGCGAGGCAATGACAGCGATCAGCCCGCCCCCGTCCGGCCCCTGATGCTCGGCCCCGCCGGAAACGAACAGGCGTCCGTCACCTACGACGCCGGCGACGAGGCCCGCGACCGCGCCGCGGATATGCCGCTGCGCGTTGATGTCGATATCGTCCAGCATGGTATGGCGGTGTCCCCGCACATTGCCGCGACGGTCGGGCTCGCATTTCACCAGCACGCAGGCGATGCGGCTTGCATCCACAGGCGACACCTGCGGGCGCGCGTCGATACCGAGATCGGCCAGCACGCCGACAATGGCGCCGATATCCAGCGCGTCGCTCATCGCTCGACAGGCGATGCGAAGAGAGCCGCCCCATGCGGAACTGTTGCCGAGCACGACCACCTCGTTGCACTCGACCTCGACGCCGGAGGAAATGCTGGCGCGTGGCGACTGGATGGAAAAATCGCTCAACAGCAATTCGTCGTCGAAATCGCCTTGCGCGATTTCATTCAGAGCAAGGGCAACGCCGAACGCGCCCGCGGCGCGGGCAAGGGCCATCGAGCGGTTGGGATCGTTGGTCCGCGGCGTCTTGCCGGCGGCGATCGCAGCGGCCGCCCGCGCCACCGTCACGCAGGGGCATTTGACCTGCACGAAATGCACGTCTTCAAGCCGTTCGATTCCGGCATTGGCGATCGCCTTGCGCACGGCGGCGGCGACGCCTTCAACATGGGCGCGACGGCCCACGTCTTCGGCCGGAACGAAATCGCTGAAGGCGGTGCCGATGGCCAGCGCCGAAGGATATTGCCGCACGGCTGCCGCGTCGTCCGAGATGCAGAACACGCTGTAATGCGGGCTCATCACGCCTTCGGTTCCGCCCGAAAGCACGCAGGGAATTTCGCGGATCAATTGCGCGGCAGGCTTGCCGAGATATTTCGACAACAGCGCCATCAGCGTTTGCGTAAAGTAGCCGCGGGTAAAATCGTTGACGCCGCCATTTCCCTCGGTCTTGCCGATGATCGCGACTACCTCGGCCGCGCGGATCGTCCCGTCGGCGATCAGCTGCTCGAGCGCGGAGAGGTCTGCAGGATGCGACATGGAAAGGCGAAACACGCGTGCGACCCTCATGCGCCACCCTCTTCGATCAGCTCGTAGAGCCTGCTTGGGCTGAGCGGAATTTCCAGGAGCTCGATCCTCTTTCGCGCAAGATCGAGCGCATTCTCGATCGCCTGCGCGAACAGCGCTCCGACCGGGATTGCACCAGCCTCGCCAGCGCCCTTGATCCCAAGCGGATTAAGCGGCGAGGCAGTCGAGGTATGGCCGAGTTCCATGCGCGGGACATCGAGCGCGGTCGGCAGGAGATAGTCGGCGAGCGAGGCGTTGAGCAGCTGGCCCTGTTCGTCGAAGACGAGCTGTTCGTAGAATGCGTTGCCAATCCCCTGCGCGACACCGCCGTGTATCTGACCGGCCAGGATCATCGGATTGATGACCGTACCGCAATCATGCACCACGACGTATTTCAGAACCTGCAAATCGAATGTCTCGGGATCGACCTCCACGATCATCGCATGCACGCCGTTGGCGGTCGTTCCGCTCGGCGGCCCGAAATATTGCGTGGATTCCAGCCCGGGCTCGGTTCCGGGCTTCACCGCGCCGCGCATCGGATTGGCGCGCTGCGCCAACTCGCCGAGGGAGAGAAATTTTCCGGGAATGCCGGCGATCGATACCTTGCCGTCGGCGATGACGAGATCGTCCTCCGAACATTCGAACAGCTCGCTCGCAAGCTTCAGGGTTTTCTTGCGCACGGCCTGCGACGCCTCGCTGACGGCGTTGCCGGCCACGACCGCGCCGCGACTCGCAAAGGTGCCGGCGCCCCAGTAGAACTGGTCGGTATCGCCGGTGACGACATCGACCTCGGTCACATCAACGCCGAGCTGATCGGCGACGATCTGCGCGAAGCTCGTGAAATGTCCCTGCCCCTGCGTCCCGATGCCGGTGACCAGGCTCACCTTGCCATTGGACTGCACCTGTACCCGGGCGCCCTCATACGGTCCGACGCCGGTGCCCTCGACGTAACAGGCGATGCCGATGCCGACGCAGCGGCCCTGGGCGCGCAGCTTCGGCTGCTCCTCCCCGACGAATTTCTCGTATCCGATCGTGGCCAGTGCCTTGTCGAGCACCGGTTCGTAGTTGCCGCTGTCATACTGGAGCGGCTGAAAGTCCTGGTAGATGATCTCGTTCTGATAGGGGAATGCGTCCGGCGGAATGAGGTTGCGCCGCCTGATCTCAGCCGGATCGATGGCAAGTTCGCGGGCCGCGAGATCGAGCAGACGTTCGATCACGAACACGCCGTGTTGGCGGCCGGCGCCGCGATAGGGCGTGACGATCGGCAGGCTCGTGAAGACCGAGGTGAACGTGCTGTCATAGGCCGGGACAACATACGGGCCGAGCATGGTGCACTGGCTGTTGATCGGTACGGTCAGACCGTACGGATTGTAGGCGCCGGTGTCGTGCAGGAAGACGTCCTTGAGGCCGAGGATGCGGCCGTCTCTTGTCAGCGCGATTTCCGCATCATGGATCTGGCCGCGCTCATGCGTGGTCGCGACGAAATGCTCGAGCCGATCCTCGATCCACTTCACCGGGCGGTTGAGCCGCATCGAGATCCACGGCAGTGCCACCTCTTCCGGATAGAAGATCATGATCTTCGGCCCGAAACCACCGCCGATAAAGGGCGCGATCACCCGCACTTGCCGCTCGGACAGGCCGAGGATCGCGGCCAGTCCGTTGCGTACGAAGACTGGCGCCTGCGTCGTATCCCAGATCGTCATCTGCTGGGCGCGCGCGTTCCATTGCGCCACGACCCCGCGCGTCTCGATCGGTGAAGAGATGCCATGCTCGTAGCGAAAGCGGCGCTTGAGAACGAGGTCCGCCTTCGCCGCGGCGCTGCGATAATCGCCCTTTTTCTGGCGGACGTGAGAGGCGACGTTGGAGGGAAGATCGTCGTGAACGCGGGGCGCACCGGCCGTCACCGCGGCTTCGAGATCGACGACGGCTGGAAGCGTTTCCAGATCGACCACGATGTCGTCGAGCGCATCTTCCGCGATATAGCGGCTCTCCGCGACGACGACGGCGAGCGGCTCGCCGGCATAGCGCACCTTTTCCTTTGCCAGCGGCACCTGCGTCCTGACATTGAAGACGATTCCCGGAATCGGCGGCGGGGGCACCAGCAGCGGGCCCGCCTGCCAATAGGCACCGAAATCGTCCGCGGTGTAGATCGCCACGACGCCGGGCCGCTTCAGCGCCGCCGATACATCGATGCGCCGAACCTTTGCGTGCGCGACCTGGCTGCGCAGGAATGCGGCATGCAGCATGCCCGGCAGTTCGACGTCATCGATGAACAACGCCTGCCCGGTCAGGAGCTTTTTGTCCTCGTTGCGTTTCACCGGGGCGCCAAAAAAACGCGTTGTCATGGCGCGTCCGCCCGCATCATCTGCGCCGCTTTCAGCGCGGCGTCGACGATGTTCTGATAACCGGTGCAGCGGCAGAGATTGCCCGACAGGGCTTCGCGCACCTCCGCCTCGGACGGCTCGGGGTTCTCCTCCAGGAAAGCGATCATGGTCATCAGAATGCCAGGCGTGCAGTAGCCGCATTGCAGGCCGTGATGCTCATGCATCGCCTGCTGGAAGGGATCGAGTTCGCCGGAAGCCGAGGCCAGCCCTTCGACAGTGATGAGCTCGTGGCGATTGGCCTGCACCGCGAACATCAGGCAGGAGCGAACCGGCGCGCCGTCGAGCAGGATGGTGCAGGCTCCGCAAACGCCGTGTTCGCAGCCGACATGGGTGCCGGCAAGCATCAGTTCATGGCGCAGGAAATCGGAAAGAAGCATGCGCGATTCGACAGTGCAGCGATACGGCGTGCCATTGACGGAAAGCCCGATTTCATGCCGGTCAGGCTGCATGGGCGACCCGCTTGTGCGCCGTCGCGATGGCGCGACGTGCGAGAATTCGGGCGATATGACGTTGGTACCCGGCACTTGCATGGATATTGCCGGTAGGCGCGACTGTTCTGCCGACGTCGGCCGCAACCGCCTCGATCGCCTTTTCCGTACAGCGCTGCCCGATCAATGAGGCGGCGGCGGCGCTGGCGTCAACCGGCGTCTCTCCCACCCCGCAGAGTGCCAGCCTGATCGACGAGCAGTGGCCTTCCTCGTCCAGCGACAGAGTGACCGCGACGCCAGCCAGCGCAAAGTCGCCGCGTCGCCGCGCCACTTCCAGGAAAGCGCTGCCCGAGCGGGCTCCTGCCGCCGGCAAGGCGACCTCGACCAGCATCTCATCGGCCTGCAGATCGGTCGCGAGCGTTCCAACAAAGAAATCGGACGCGGCAAGCTCCCGTTCGCCCCGCGCCGATCTGATCCGCATCCGCGCCTGCATTGCGGTGGCGATCGCCGGAAGCTCGGAGGCAGGATCGGCGTGCGAGAGGTTGCCGCCGACGGTCCCGCGGTTGCGGATCTGCGGATGCGCAATATGAGGAAGGGCGTCGGCGAACAGCGGGCAGGCTTGCAGAAAGCCCTTGTCCCGTTCCATCGCGCGATAGCGCGTCAGCGCGCCAAGACGGATATGCTGCGCGGATGAGCGGTCGATGCCCACAAGCTCCGTCAGGCCATTGATGTCGATCAGCACGGCGGGCCGCGCCAGGCGAAAATTCATCGCGGGTATCAGGCTCTGGCCGCCGGCGAGGAATCGCGCCTCATCGCCGTATTGGGCCTTCAGAGAAAGGGCCTCATCGACCGAGGACGCGGCGATATATTTGAACGGAGCAGGTTTCATGATGCGTGCTCGGCGAACCCGGCTTTGCGCCCGCGCGAGCGCAAGGCGATTATCCGTCGTGAAATCGTGCAAGTCAAAAGAGGTGGGGTACCCCCCGGTGCAATATGGGGCGAAAGCCTGCTCAACTTTCCGCTCGGCTGCGCAAAGATTGTGCGTGCCAAAGGCGATTCCCCAAGCTGCAATCACAATCCCGGCGCGTCGCGGATCTCCACGCGGATTGGAGTCGGATTGAAGCCGTTGCAGGGATTGTTCACCTGCGGGCAATTGGAAATCACGAACAGCACGTCCATCTCCGCGGTCACGTCGACATGATTGCCCGGCGCAGAGATGCCGTCGACCACCGTAAAATTGCCGGAAGGATCGATCGGCACGTTCATGAAGAAATTCAGGTTTGCAACGATGTCGCGCTTGGTCAGGCCGTGCTTCGACAGTTCGAGAATGAAATTCTCGCGACAGGCGTGCTGGTATTTGGTCTCTTCACCGAAACGGACGGCGTTGCTTTCGCAGGAGCAACAGCCCGCCGAGGTGTCGTGGCGGCCGCAGGAATCGGCGGTGATGCGCGCCAGAACCCGGCCCTTGTTGGAAACGAGTCGCGTCCCAAGCTCGATATAGGCCGAACCCTGGACGCGCAGCGTATCCTGCGAACTGTAACGCTCGGCCGGATCGTCGGCGCAATAGAGCAAGGCATCGACCGCCTGCTGTCCCTCGCTGTCGATGATCCGCAGGGTCTGGCCCTTCTTCAGCACGCGCGACCACGGCCGTTCCGCTGGGATATCGAAGGCGTACACGATATCGGAGATGGCTGGATCGGTCATGCGAATCTCTCCTCAGGCGTAGAGCCGGTCGGTGAAGGCGAAGGCACGCGCTGCCTCCGGTGAAGCCGTGCGGCAAAGATCGTCCTGAGTTGCAGGTGGCACGCGGTGCCTGATCAGCGTGACAGGCTGTGACGAGGCCGCATGTCCCGCCGGATCAAGCGGGTGCGCACAGTTGGACGCGACAACAATGAGATTCATCTCGGCGCGCAGGTCGACGAAATCGCCCGGCCGCTTGCGGGCCTCCTTCCAGGCGAAGCGACCGCCGGCGTCAAGCGATACGGGCGCGAAGAACGTGATGCAGGGCGGAATATCCCTGACATCGAGCCCGATCTTGGAAGCGGCCGCCAGAAAATTATCCCGCGTGTTGCGCGTCGTTTCGCCGGATGCAGCAAGCGTCGAGGCCGGCGTCGAGCCGCCGACCAGAAGATCATGCGCGCCGCTGGTATCCTCGATCAGCGAGAACATGACGCGCCCCATGTCCGAGAAGATCACGCGGCCCTTCGAAATCGCGGCGCTCCATTGCACCTTGACGGTATCGGCGCAATTGATCCGCTCGGAGGTATCCTCCTCGCGCCACGCGAGCAGCGATACGCTGGCGCGGCCGGCGTCATCGACGATCCGAAGGGCCTCGCCGCGTCGCAGGCGCAAGGTCGTGTACCAGCCGCCCGGCACCCGTTCCCGATGTATCACGGCCTCAGGCGAAATCGGCGCACCGTCAAGCGCGGTCGGCTCGGGCAATCCCTTTGGCGTGAGCTCCTGTCCAGCAGAGCGAAGCTCCTCGTAGCGGCGCCGATTGGCCTCGGCGATTTCCTGCCTGGTCTGGACCATCCTTGTCACCTCCGAGTTGCTATCCGCTCACCGTGAAGTGGGCCTCCACCGGCTTTCCAGCGTTGCCGTTAATCGGCAAAATATCTTGGGGACAGGCCGAGAACGCGATGACGAGATCCATCTCCGCGCGCAGGCGCACGAAGCCACCCGGCACCGGCCGCGGCGGAGCGGCGAAGCCAAGTGTTCCCTCAGTGTCCCAGGGAATATTCATGAACAAATTGAGCGGGCTTGGCACTTCGCCCGGCACGAGACCGAGCTCAGCCATTCCGGCGAAAAGATTGTCGGTGCAATTGTCGTGATGGCCTTCGACCCCGAGGAAGGCGTAGCGATAGCGGTCGCAGGCTGCGATGAGCGTATCGTGGACTCCGCCCGAGGTGTCTTCGATGAGGGTCAGGATCGGCCGGCGCCGGTTGGTGCGCATCACGTCGCCGGGCTTCGGGACAAGGTGAAGGCTGTGGGCGCGCGTGTGCTCGTTCGACATGAACTCGCCGAGATCGGCGCGGTTGAAGGCCCAGGTATCGACCACCTGTTCACCATGGGTATTGATGACGGTGACGATCTGTCCGGCCGAGACGAAGGCCGCCTTGCCGCGCCGCGCAGGGATTTCGATCGCGCTCTCCATGCCGGTCTCTCAGGGTCTGAAGGCAATCATGTCGATTTCGATGATGCCGCCGCGCGCCAGATCAGTTACGCCGACCGTCGTTCGGCCAGGACGCCGGCTGTCGTCGAAATAGGTCGAGAAGATCGCATTCATGGGTGCATAGTCGCGCTTGAAATCCGTGAGATAAATCCGGACAAAGACGACATTGGCAAAGGTCATCCGGCAGCCCCGGAGAACACGCGCCAGGTTGTCCATCACCTTGCGCGTCTGCGCCTCGATCCCGGGCGGGATCGGCCGCGAATCCTCGTCCGGGTCGGTGGCAAGCTGGCCCGTGACGAAAACGAACGGCCCCGCCTCGACGGCATGGCTGTATGGCGCGACCGGCTTCGGCGCGTCGGGCAAGAGGTGAAAAATCGGATCCATCGCGGTCTCTCCCTGCTGGTTATGTTCGGCGCCGGCCGCTTACGGCCTCGCCAGCGTATCGCTGGATGAACTGGCGTGCGCGCTCGGTGTCGGGAGTGGAGAAGAAGCGCTCCGGCGTTCCGGTCTCGACCACCCGCCCTCGATCGAGAAACAGAACGCGCGTCGCAGCCTCGCGCGCAAAGCCCATTTCGTGGGTCACGACCACCATGGTCATGCCCTCGCGGGCAAGCTCCCGCATCACGACCAGCACCTCACCGACAAGTTCGGGATCAAGCGCGCTGGTCGGCTCGTCGAACAGCAGGAGGTCGGGCCGCATCGCCAACGCCCGTGCGATGCCGACCCGCTGCTTCTGCCCGCCGGACAGCTTTGCCGGATACACATCGCGCTTGTCGCTGAGGCCAACCTTTGCGAGCAGCGCAAGCGCCTCGCTGCGGACCTCGTCCTTGCGCCGCTTCTGCACCTGGACCGGCGCCTCCATCAGGTTTTGCAGCACTGTCAGATGCGGCCAAAGCGCGAAATGCTGAAACACCATGCCGATATGGGTTCGGATCTGCGACAATTCGCGGTCGCTCATGACGATGCCTGCCCCGCTGACGCCAATCTCCTTTCCGTTCAAGTAAATCTGGCCGGCGTCGGGTCGTTCGAGCCAATTGATACAGCGCAGCAAGGTCGACTTGCCGGAGCCCGACGGGCCGAGCACGCAGACGGTCTCGCCCCTCTCGACCTGGAAGCTGATATCGCGCAGCACCTCCAGATCGCCGAAACGCTTGGAGACGCCGACCACGTCGAGCACCCTGGCGTCGTCTTTCATCGCCGCTCCTGGCACGGTGGTTTCGAACACTAGCGTCTGAGCGCAGCCATGCGATCGACCGCGCCTACGCCCGCCTCGATCACAAGACACAGGCCCCAATAGAGAAACACGGCGGTGATGAAGGCTGCGAACGGAACGTAGTGCCGCGATTGTATGGAGGCTGCCGCATGGGTAAGTTCAGGCAACGCGATGATGGTGAGGAAAGCGCTGTCCTTGATGATCTGGATCATCTGGTTGCCGATCACCGGCCCTGCCGCAAGCAGCAGCGGCGGCAGAACGATACGTCGAAACAGCGCGAGGCTCGAAAAACCGAAGGCTGTTCCGGCCTCGATCGGCTCAGGCGGCTGCGCCGCCCAGGCGCCGCGCAGGATCTCCGCCATATAGGCCGCATTGTAGATCGTCAGCGCGAGCAGCCCCGACGTCCAGTTGTCCAGCCGAACGCCAAGCGACGGAAAGCCGTAATAGACGATGTAGGCAAACAGCAGGAATGGCACGCAGCGCATACCGTCGACGAAGCCGCGCGCGCCCTGCGCCAGCCAGCGCTGCTTCGACATGAGCGCCGGCGTCAGGGCAAATCCTATCATCAGGGCCGCGGCTGCCGACAGCACCGACAGAATGGTGGTGTTGCCGAGCCCGCTCAGCAAGAGGTCACGCTCGCTCCAGACAACGCCGAAATCGTGGATCATGCCGCCACCTCGGCCATCATCTGGCGCCGTTCAATGAAGCGCTGCAGCGAGACCAGCAGGAACACGATCGGCGCATATAGCGCCACCGCGACCAAAAAGGGCGGCAGCGGATCGTATGTCTCCGCGCCGATACGGACGGCCGCCCGCGTGATATCGACGACACCGACCACCGCCAGAACCGGCGTCACCTTGATGAGCAGCGACATCTCGTTGACCAGTCCGGGAAGACTGCCCCGCACGATCTGAGGCAGGACAATGCGACGAAACCTGAGCGCCGCATTCATGCCGACCGACTGCGCGGCCTCATACTGATCCTTTGGAAAATTCATCAGCGACGCGCGCCAGACCTCGCAGTTGAACGCGGCCGTATTCATCACCAGCGCAAGGATCGCCGCCGAGATCGGGCCGATCGCGATTCCTATGTTGGGAAGCGCAAAGAACAACAGCAGCAGCAACGTCACGAGCGGCGTCGCGCGCAGACAGCTCACATAGATGGCAACCGCGCGCGCCACAACCGGCACATCGGCCCAGCGCAGTATCGCCAGCGCGAGGCCGATCGGCAGGCCGATCAGGATGCCCGCCAGCGACAGCGTCACCGTCACGACGGCACCCTGAAGGATGGCCAGCAGATCGGCACCACTCATGACCGATTAACCCAAGGCGTGAACTAGAACTCGGGATCCCAGGACTTCGGCAGATTGGGGAATGCCTCGCCAAACCATTTCTTCTGCAGTTCGGCGAACCGGCCCGTTTCCTTTTCCTTGGCGATGAAACCGTTCAGGAAATCCAGAAGCTCGGTGTTGCCCTTGGCGACGGCCCAGGCCGGGAACGATTTTCCGGACACGGCCTGGCCGAGTTCAAACACGCCGGGCTTTTCGGCAACCAGGGTCTGCAGGTTGATGACGGTGTTGACGACATAATCGACCCGGCCAAGCGCCAGATCCTGATAGGCCTCGGGATAGGACGTGTACTCCACGACCTTGCCGAGCTTTCCGCCCTCCTTCTCGAGCATGGCGGACAATTCGGGAAGCCGCGCCAGGAGCGCGCTCCCGGCCTGGACGCCGACGGTCTTGCCGTTGAGATCCTTGACCGACGAGATGCTCTTGTCGCCCTTGCGCTTGACGTAATAGTGGGTCGCGTCCGCGATCGGGCTTGTGAAATCAAGCGACTGCTTTCGTTCCTTGGTGATGATCGCGGCCGTGATGGCGACATCATATTTGCCGGTGGAGACGCCGGCCAGGATACCGGTCCAGGGCAGGATCTGCTGCTTGATCTCGAAAGGCGCGTATTTGCGCAGGTCCTCGATCAGCTCGTTATCGAAACCCGTCGGCTTGCCGTCCTTGACGAATTCGAAGGGACGGAAATCGTCTTCGGTTGCAACGATCAGCCCACGCTTCTTGATCTCATCGAGGCCTGCGGCCCTGGCGCCGCCGGCAAGCATCGGCATGGCCAGCAGGGCTGCTGCAAGAATCAACGTGAGGCGCCTGGACGCCGGGGTTCGGCAAGCAAGTGAAACGATCGTCATAAGGGTACTCCTGTTGGTGGCGGATCAATCAAAACTGAACCCGTGCGAACGCAGGTAAGGTGGGAACGCCGCGCCTTCGGCCTTTGCAGCCTGCCGGGCCTTGTCCTCCGACCAGCCGTAAAACGCCGCTTCGCCGAACTCGGCATTCGAGCGCTGCTGGTCCTTCGGGATGGCGTGAAGCGCATGACGGCGCCGGTCGTAATCGTCGATCAGAGGTTCGAGCTCGCTGTCGTCGTAGCGGTCGTTATGGGTCGTCGCGCGGCGGGGCAAGCGAAGGCTGATAAAGCCCTCCGCTTGCGGGTAACCGAGGCAAAGCCCCGCAACCGGAAAAACGAGGTCCGGCAGCGCCAGAATGGCAGCCACCTTTTGCACTTCGTTGCGGATGACGCTGATCGGACAGACCCCAAGCCCGCTCGATTCCGCGCAGAGGATCATGGTCTGCATGGCGAGAGCCGCATCGATGCTCGCGTTGAAGAAGCCCTCGAGCGTCCCGTTACGGACCGGCTTGGCCCGCATCTCGCCGATGCGCTGCAGCCTCCTTGCATCGCCGAGAAAAACGAAGAACACCGGCGCATTGGCAATCCACGGCATGGCCGGAAACAATGCGCCGATCGCCTCGCGCTTCTGCGGATCGCGGACGCGCAAGATCGAGGCCTGCTGAAAGTCCGATTTTGCGGATGCGCTCAAGGCGCAGGCGGTCAAGAGATCAAGCAATTCCTCGCCGGGAATTCTGTCGCTGTAGCGCCGCACGGTCTTGCGCGAAAGAACGCGGCGGACGAAGTCGTTATCTTCCGCACCCTCGCCCGAGGGGCCGCCGTCGCCAAAGCGGCGCGCAATCGTGTCCGAAATCGCCGACATCAGCACGGCCTCCCAGGCGATGCGGAACCCCAACTCAACGACGAAATGCGGAGCAAAGGACATGCCAAATCACGGCCGACCCGAACCAGTGCAGCGAGTTCTGACGTTTCTCTCAGTTTTGCCGCGATTTCCAAGGAAGGAACGTCGGAGTCAAAGCTGCACTGGAATCATATAGTTGCTGGTGGTCCCTTTGGTTCTGACATCCGTAAAAGCGCCCGCTGCGCAGGGCGGTGCGAATGTCAGAACCGGGTCACGGGCGGCTTCCCATCCCGCGATCACTCGCCTCATCTTGCCAAGTACCCCCGTCTGGCAGCGAATCCGGTTTCAAGCCTTGCTGCTGCACTAGCGAAAAATGCGCAGTATGCTTCGTAATCGCACCCGTCGCTGCCAAGCCTCCCGGACGCGGGACCGTCTCGTGCGGCGGCTTTTAAGGCAGGCTGCACAGAATATAAGCGATCCAGTCGTGTGAACGACCGACAAACCTGCAACTTCTGCAATCGCTTAAGCGGCGATGGTGGTGCGATCCGAGCGTCGGGTCGGTTTGGTCCCGCAAAACCACACCCCGCGCCTGCGAAGGAATGCCGTACTGCAGCGGAGCGACGTCAACGGCGACGCACTTTTTCAGGTAAGAGGCGGCATGGAACCACTACGACAGCCGGATCAGCCGAACCGGACGCCGCTGCCACGGCCTGATATCCATCGCTTTCGGCGTAGACCTTCCGCTCATTTGAATTATTCTGTGCGAAATCCCTGCATCAATTTGATGCTGTCTATGGCGCGGATATTGGTGTAGGAAAATACGAAGCATGCTTCGCATTTCTCCGGCTCGAAACGCCGGCGCCGCAGGAGGAGATCCGACATGTCTGTAAGCACCACGTTCGACATGCTTCTGCGCGGTGGACGCGTGATCGATCCCGCCTCGGGCGTCGACGGCCTGAGAGATGTGGCGATCCGCAATGGCAAGATCGCCGCGGTTCAATCCGATATCCTGCCGACAAGCGCCAGGGAGGTCATCGACGTCACCGACAGGATCGTACTGCCGGGCCTGATCGATACGCACGCTCATGTCTATCAATATGTGACTGGCCGCTTCGGCGTGAACGCCGACATGGTAGGTGTCCAGTCCGGCGTCACCGCACTGGTCGACCAGGGCGGGCCATCCTGCATGACGCTGCCCGGCTTCCGGCACTTCATTGCAGAGAATGCGAAATCACGGACATACGCCTTTCTCTCGGCCTATCTGGTTGGAGGCCTGGAAGGACACTACTATCCCAATCTCTACAGCCCGGATTGCGTCGACATCGACGCCACGGTGAAGGCCGCAAAGGCCAATCGCGATATCGTTCGCGGCATCAAGGCCCATGCCGAAATCGGCGGCTTTGCGCGCTGGGGCATCCGCGTGATCGAGATGGCCGCCGAGATCGGACGCCGCGCCGATCTGCCGGTCTATGTGCATTTCGGACAGCTCTGGGGCTTGCCCGCGAGCGGCACCAATGGCGAGGACGTCGATACGATTCTGGAACGGGTCATTCCGCTGCTGCGTGCCGGCGACATCCTGGCGCATCCGTTTACGCGTCATCCGGGCGGCTTCGTCAATCGCCGGGGCGAGGTTCATCCCGTCATCCAGGCGGCGCTCGACAAGGGATTGAAGGTCGACGTCGGCCACGGCAGTCACTTCTCCTACCGCCTTGCCCGCAAGGCCATTGAGGCAGGCGTCATCCCGACCACGCTTGGAGCCGATATCCACGGTTACAACACGCATGTGCCGGCGCCCGCCGGAACGCCGGACCAGCACGCAGACGACGAGAACCATCCCTTTGCGGGCCAGGCCAAGTTCAGCCTGGTGCAGGCCATGAGTTCGATGATGGCGCTCGGGCTGACGCTGGAGCAGGTGGTGCCGATGGTGACCTCGCATCCGGCGGAGATGCTGGGACTGTCGGACGTCATCGGCGCATTGCGCCCCGGCATGGATGCCGACGTCACGGTGCTGAACCTGATGCCGGGCCGCTTCATCCTGCGCGACAACGAGAAGACGGAAGTGGTGGCGGACGGTCTGCTGCAGCCCGCGTTCTGCTTGCGGACGGGCACGCGTTATGATGCCATCGCCCCGATCCTGCCGCAGGCAGTAGCTGCCTGACTGCCCGCTCCTGTTTTATCGGAACGGCAAACCGGATGTCCGCTGTCGAACGCGACGTTGAACCTGCTTCGGCCGCTGTGGCCCGCACCGGTCAGGGAATCGGCGCACGGCTCCCGCGCAAGGAGGATGACCGCTTCATGCGCGGTCGCGGCCAGTATGTCGCCGACATCAGGCTGCCCGGACTGATGGACGTCGCGTTCGTCCGCAGCCCGCTGGCGCATGCCCGCATCAGGACCATTCACGTGCCGGAGCGCTGCCGCGACGTCGTGTTCACGGCGGCTGATCTTGCCGATGTGAAACCGATCCGCGCCGTCTCGGGCCTGCCGGGTTTCAAGATTTCGGAGCAGCCGGTGCTCGCGACCGGCAAGGTTCGCCATGTCGGAGAACTCGTCGCGATGTGCGTGGCGCCGACGCGAGCCGAGGCGGAGGATATCGCGGCCGCGGTCACGCTGGACCTCGAACCGCTTCCTGCGGTCTACGATATGCGCAAGGCGCGCGAAGCCGGCACCGCGCTGGTCCACGAACACTGGGGCGACAACGTCTTCCTTGAGAGCGTATTCGAGGTCGATATCACGCCGGCGCTCGACGCGCCCATCAAGGTGACACGTGAAATCTCGACCGCACGCCAGTGCATGTCGCCACTCGAAGGCCGCGGCGTGGTCGCCAGCTTCGATCACCGGCTCGATCAACTCACGCTCCATACCGGCGCCCAGATGCCGCATATCGTGCGCAACGGCCTGTCCGACTGTCTTGGCATCGAACAGGGCCGCATTCGCATCGTGTCTCCCGACATCGGCGGCGGTTTTGGCCATAAGGGAATATTGCTGCCCGAAGAAGTCTGCCTTTCCTGGCTTGCGTTGCACAAGAACCTCGCCGTCCGCTGGATCGAGGACAGGCGCGAACATCTGAGTGCAAGCGCGAACTGCCGCGAACACCACTACAAGATCACCGTTTATGCCGACCGCGACGGCCGGCTGCGCGGCATCGACTGCGAGGCGACCGTCGACTCCGGCGCCTATTCCTCCTATCCCTTCTCCGCCTGTCTGGAGGCCGCTCAAGTTGCGAGCATCCTGCCCGGCCCCTATCGGATGCCGGCCTATCGCTGCCGGACCTGGTCGGCGGCCACCAACAAGTGCCCGATCCTTCCCTATCGCGGAGTGGCCCGCACCGGCGTCTGCTTTGCGCTGGAGCTGATGCTGGATGCGGTGGCCGCGGAAGCCGGCCTTGAGCCCCACGAAGTGCGGCTGCGCAACCTGGTCAGCCCCGAAGAGATGCCGTTCGAGAACATAACGAAGAAGCATTTCGACAGCGGCGATTATCCGCAAGCCATGCGACGAGCGGTCGCTGCGATCGACATCGCCTCCGTCCGTGAGCGCCAGCGCATCAAGGAAGCGGACGGACGTCTGATCGGCGTCGGCCTTTCAGTCTATTGCGAGCAGGCCGCGCACGGCACATCCGTCTACGCGGGCTGGGGCATTCCCATGGTGCCAGGGCACGAGCAGGCGACCGCGCGCCTGACGCCCGATGGGGGACTGGAAATCCGGGTCGGCGTGCATTCCCACGGCCAGGGCCTGGAGACAACGCTTGCGCAGGTCGCGCATGAAATTCTCGGGATCGATACGGCGAGCGTGCGCGTCATTCACGGCGATACGGCCATGACCCCCTACTCGACCGGCACCTGGGGCTCGCGCTCGATGGTGATGGCGGGGGGCGCCGTCGGTACCGCGTGCGAGGAGATTGCGGAGCGCGCAAAGCTTATTGGCGCCAAGCTGCTTCAACTTGATCCCTCGTCGGTCTCTTTGCGCGACGGTCGGGTATGCGGCCCGAACAGCAGCATCGGCCTCGCCGAGATCGCACATACCTGGTACCGGCGGCCACAGGACCTGCCGCCCGACGTCAATCCCGCCGGACTGGAATCGACCAGCGGCTACAAGCCAAAGCGCGACAGCGGCACGTTCAGCTATGCGGTGCATGCCGTGACGGTTGCCGTCGATCCCGATCTCGGCGAAGTCGAAATACTCGACTACGTCATCGTCGAAGACGGCGGCGTGCTGGTCAATCCGATGATCGTCGATGGACAGATCTATGGTGGTCTCGCCCAGGGCATCGGAACAGCGCTTTACGAGGAAATGCCGTTTGACGTGGCAGCCCAGCCGCTCGCCACGACACTTGCCGATTATCTTCTGCCCGGGCCGACAGAAGTGCCCGAGCCGCGGCTCGATCATATGGAGACGCCCTCGCCATACACCATGTTCGGCGTGAAGGGGATCGGCGAAGGCGGCGCCATCGCGCCGCCGGCCGCGATCGCCAATGCGGTGAACGACGCGTTGCGGCCACTCGGTGTCGAACTCCTGCATTCGCCGATCTCGCCGCGCCGGCTTGTCGAGGCCATTCTGGCGGGCAAGCAACCGGAAGGACGGCCCGCATGAAAGCCGCGCCGTTTGCGTATGAACGGCCTTCCGACCTCAAGACCGCGATCGGCTTGATGGCCGAGAGCAAGGGGACGGCGAGAATCATGGCGGGCGGCCAGTCGCTCGGCCCGATGCTCAATTTGCGCCTGGTCCAGCCGCAGATGATTGTGGATATTGCGGGCCTTGCCGAGCTGAAGCATGCCGAGCGCGGCGGCGATGAACTCGTGATCGGCGCATGCATCACGCATGGCGATATCGAGGATGGACGTATTCCCGACGTCACGCGCAATGCGATGCGAAGGGTCGCCAGCGCCATTGCCTACCGCGCCGTGCGCAACCGCGGCACGATCGGCGGCTCGCTCAGCCACGCCGATCCGGCCGCGGACTGGGTTTCGGCATTGCCGGCACTCGGCGCCAGGGTGCGGCTGCGCGGCATTGCCGGGGTTCGCGATCTTGCGGTCGAGGACTTCATCACAGGCGCGCTGGAATCGGCACTGCGGCCTGATGAACTCGTCGAGGCCGTGCGCGTGCCGATCATGCGGTCGTCGGCGCGCTGGGGCTATGTCAAGGCCTGCCGGAAGCCCGGCGAATTCGCGCATGCAATCGCCGCCGTGCTGATCGATCCGGAAGCAGCTTCCGGACGAGTCGCGATCGGCGCCATCGATGCCCGACCCATCGTTCTGCGCGACGCGTCGTCCTTGTTCGGCGGGCGCATAACCGGCAATTTCAGGCGCGAATTCAACGCGGGCGCGGCCGACGCCCTCCTCGTCAAGGCTGGCGTGACGAATGCGGCCGACCGGCACATCCATGTCGCCGTCCTGCGCCGTGCGATCGACGAGGCGGCAGCGTGACCACGATCAGCATCACCGTCAACGGGCGCGCGGTCACGACGGCGGTCGAGCCGCGCACCCATCTTGCGGATTTCCTGCGCGACCACCTCAACCTCACAGGCACCCATCTCGGCTGCGAACACGGCGTGTGCGGGGCCTGCACGCTGCTGCTCGACGATATGCCGGCACGCTCGTGCATCACCTTTGCCGCAGCGTGCGATGGCGCGCGTGTCACCACCATCGAAGGGCTGGACGATGACGAGATTGCGATGGAGCTCCGGGCAGCGTTTACCCGGGAGCACGCGCTGCAGTGCGGCTACTGCACCCCGGCAATGCTGATCACCGCACGCGATCTCGTGCTTCGCCTCGAAACTCCGGATGAGCGAGCGATCCGTGTCGGGCTCGCCGGCAATCTCTGCCGTTGCACCGGCTATGTCGGGATCGTGCGCGCGGTGCGCAGTGTCATCGATCGAGCGGCGCAAACGAGGCATGGCGCTGATAGCCGGTGCAGGCCGTCAGGCGCTCGGCCCCGTCGGATCCGGCAACGCGAAAAACATTGCCGGTGGCGGCCAGGCGTCGGCCGCGGCCGAAAGGCGGGACGACGAAACCGGCAGCATAACTGTCATCCCGGACTTCACGCCCGCGAAACTTTTCGGCGATCGTTTTACGGTCCACAGCCCGCCTGCCAGGGTTTTCGATATGCTCGGCGATATCACGCAGATCGCCGCCTGCATGCCCGGCGCGTCACTGAGCGGTGTGCCGACGCCGGAGCGCGTGGAAGGAGCGATCCGCGTAAAGCTCGGACCGATCCTGGCCGAATTCCGCGGCGCGGCGCGCATCGAGCGCGACGCGGAGAAACTTTCGGGCCGCATCGTTGGAATGGGCAGAGATCAACGCAGCCAGTCCTCCACCCAGGGTGAGATTCGTTATCAACTTGTTCCAGCGGATGAGGGCGCGACAACCCGCGTCGAGCTTTCGATCGGCTACACCTTGAGGGGAATGCTGGCGCAGATTGCGCGGGACGGAATTGTCCGCGACCTTGCCTCCCGCCTGACCGCCGACTTTGCCCGCAATCTCGATCGCCTCCTTGCCGGCGACCAACCAGCCAGACCGACGGAGGGATCGCAAAGCCTGAACGGAATTTCGCTGCTGATCGACCTCTTGCGCACGCGCATTCGGCGCGTCCTGGGACGGTAGCCGCGCATGGTGCTCGCTTCACTCGGTCGGCTTCGCAAGAGTCCCGGCACCCTCGAGCCTGCCGCCGCCAAAGACCGTCGGAACATAGCGCGGCGCGCCGATCGCCGCCATGAAATGCTGCTTGGTCACGACCGGATCAAGCGCGACCGGCGGCGGGACAACATCGAGATCGGGTTCGGTCGAAAGCACCAGGCATTCGGCGCCGTCGCGCGCGGTGCTGGCCAGCATCCGCTCGGCAAGCGCCTCAGGCTTTGCGATGTTGTCGCTGTGCGCGATCCCCGAGGCGCGGGCGAGTTGCGCCAGGTCCAGTTCCGCATTGGTCAGCGCCTGGCCGCCGGACGCGGCGTGCACGCCGTTCTGGATGATGAGCACCGTGAGATTGGCGGGGTTGATCGCGCCAACCGTCACCAGCGCTCCCATATGCATCAACAGCGCGCCGTCGCCTTCGACCACGACCACGGGCCGCGCGGGCTGGGCAATGGAAAGGCCGAGCGCCAGCGGCAGCGCCAGCCCCATCGCATCCTCGAGGTAAAAATTTTCCGGCGCATGATGCAGCTTGGCCCAAAGATATGACGCGTTGCCGAGCGAAGTCACGACCAGCGCCTTCGGCGGCAGGCTGTCGGCGAGCGCCCTGTAATAGTCGGCCCTGGTCGGACGAAGGGTCTTCACCATTGGATGTCTTCCCGCGACAACAGCAGCGCAAACGGACAGGATGCCTCTTCCGCGTAAGTCGCAGCCTGTTCGACCTGGAGGCCGATCGGCCGGTGGCGATCGACGAGCGCATGGCTGAGCCCGATGCCGCGAAACACCGGCTCGGTCACGCGGCCCTTGGGCACGTGATAAAAGACGGGGTCTTGCGGCGTGCCGCGGTAAGACACCAGCATCAAGAGCGGGAACTGATAACGCTGCGCCAGCGTGACCATTCCGGCGCCCATGCTGAGCACGCCGGCGTTCTGGACCAGGAGCGCCGTGCGAACGCCGCCGAGCCTTATTCCGCAGGCGATCGCCAGCGCTTCCTCTTCGTGGGTTGCGCGCACCAGGCGCATGGCAGGCTCCCGCTCGATGCGAACGAGCATCCCGCCAAGCCAGCCGTCCGGCACCGAAACCACGGCGCCGAAGCCGAGCCGCCTCAGCGTGTTCAGGACTTCCGACGGCCGATGCGTATCTGCGCCCTCTGCAGGCAGCCTGCTCAAGCAAATGCCTCCCACCTGACCATCAGCAGACAACTCGAACCCACCCGGTTTTGCGAACGCGGTCCAACCGCTCTCCGGCCGGGCGCGAACTTATCGGCTGCAGCTTCTCTTGTCGACAAGAACGCCTGCTGCCCTTGTTGTCGAGGCCGGCACAATGATGCACTATTGCGTCTGCCGGGAAGCAATCTGAACGACGCGCTCTGCGTCGCGAGAGGGATTTGAACATGATTCGCTTTTGGCTTGCGCTTCTTGCCTTGCTTGTCTCCATGCCCGCGCAGGCGCAGGACAAGCTCGTCGTCAGCATCTGGGGAGGCAGCTGGCGCGACCTCGTCGCGGAGACGGTTGCGAAGAAATTCACGGCCGAGACCGGCGTGCCGGTCGATTTCGTCACCGGCGGCACGATCGACCGGCTCAACAAGGAAAAGCTCGCCAAGGGCAATCCCGAGAGCGACATCACCTTCACCACCTCGCATGTGGGCTGGCTCTATGCCAATGACGGGCTGTTCGAGACGCTCGACACCTCGAAAATCCCGAACGCAAAGAACCTCGCCGACGAAGCTCGCATCAGCCCCTATCACCTCGGCGCCTGGGCCTATGTCTACACGATCGGCTATCGCGCAGACCTGCTGAAAGACGTGAAATTCGAGAGCTGGAACGACCTCTGGAAACCCGAATTGAAGGCAAAGCTCGCCGCACCCGATTTCGACCCGAGCCACATCATCGTCGTTTCCGCCATGCTGTCCGGCGCGGACGCCGCGCATTGGGAGAAAGGCCAGGACAAGCTCAAGGCGCTGAAACCCAATTTCAAGGCCTTCTACACCAACGATGCCAACAGCCAGCAACTGCTCGCAAGCGGCGAGACGCCGTTGCAGATCGTGCTTTCCATGAACGCCTATTACATGATCGGGCAAGGCGTTCCGATCACGCTTGCGATGCCGAAGGAGGGAGCGGTGCTCGGCATCGACACCGTTGCCATCATGAAGGGATCGAAGAAGGCCGAGCTGGCTTACAAGTTCATCAACACCCTGTATGACCCGGAAATCCAGGCCGAGATTGCGAAGCTCAAGAAGGGCAGCCCGGCCGTGCTCAATGCAAAGCTCGATCCCGAGATCGCGAAACTTCCCGGCGTCTTCACCACCGCCGAGCAATGGAAGCAGCAAATCAATATCGACGCCAGGCTGCGCGCCGAAAAGACCGCGGAATGGCGCAAATGGTTTGCCGAGAACATCATGAACTGAGCGGGGCGCTGATTGCGCCGTCTCACGAACCAGCGGCCGTTCTTTCGGACCTTCACGACGCCGGGCGTGCTCTGCGCGCTCGGCTTTGCTGCCGCCATGGCCGCGGTGCTGCAATATAGTCTTCGCGCCTATATTCCCGGCTCGCTCGAGCCCGGCGGCTTCACGCTGGCCAATTTCGCCGATCTGCTCAAGCCACTTTACGCGCGCGTGTTCCTGGATACGGTCCTGATCTGCGCGATGACGGCGGTGACCACGCTGCTGCTCGGTTACCCCATCGCCTATGCCTTGGTGCGCATCGAAAATCCGCTTCTCAAATCGGCCCTGCTCGTCATCGTCATTACTCCCCTGTTTCTGGGCGAGGTCGTGCGCACCTATTCCTGGGTGATCGTGCTCGGCAACAACGGCTTCATCAATTCGGCGCTGCGAGGCCTTGGCCTGGTCGAGCAGCCGGTGCAGTTCATGTTCACGACCTTCGGCGTCGTGGCCGCGCTCGTGCATGTGACGCTGCCGGTTATGGTCATCATGCTTGCGGCCGGACTGTCGCATATCAACCGCGACTATCTCCGCGCGGCCGAGAGCCTCGGCGCCGGACCGGTCCGCGCCTTCCTGACCATCACCCTGCCGCTCTCGATGCCCGGCATCATCGCCGGGGTGACGACGGCGTTCGCCTGGACTTTCTCGGCCTTCGCCACGCCGCAGCTGATCGGGGGCGGGCGCGTCAACATGGTCTCGAACCTCGTCTATCAGCTCGGTTTCTCCAGCTTCAATTTTCCGTTCGCCGCAGCGCTGTGCGTCGCGGGCCTTGCGCTGACCATCGTGGCGCTGTCGGCACTCGGGCTTGCGTCGCGGCCGTTCAAGAACATCGAGACCCATTAGATGACACCGCGATCAATCTATCAGCGCGTGCTCGGCTGGGGCGGCCGGATCGTCGTGGTCCTCATTCTCGGGTTTTTGATCCTGCCGGCCGCGGTCGTGACAATCGCTGCCTTCAACGAAAAGGCCATCCTCTCGTTCCCGCCGCAGGCATGGTCGTGGCGGTGGTTCGCGCGCGCCTTGGCATACCCCGATTTCCGCGTGGGATTCCACAACGGCCTGATCGTGACCGCGTGCAGTTCGTCGATCGCGCTCGTGGTCGGCGCGATGTTCGCCTTTGTGATGGATCGCTACGCCTTCCCCTTGAAGCGGACGGTCGAGACCGTGCTGATGTCGCCGCTGGTGATCCCGCATTTCACCGTTGGCCTCGGCTTCCTCATCCTAGCCGCCCAGATCGGCTGGAGCCGCGGCTTTGCCGTCGTTGTCGCTTGCCATGTCATCCTCGTGCTTCCTTTCGTGCTGCGCAGCGTCTACATCTCGCTGAAGAATCTCGATCAGAGCTATGAACTGGCGGCCGCCAGCCTCGGGGCGAGCCCCTTGCGCGTCCTCTTCACCGTCACGCTTCCGCTGCTGCTGCCGGGCCTCGTGAGCGGCTGGCTGTTTGCCGCCATTCTGTCCTTCAATGAATTCACCGCATCGCTGTTCGTCACCTCGCAGCGTACGCAGACATTGCCGGTGGCCATGTACAACTACGTCCGCGAATTCGCCGACCCTTCGATGGCCGCGCTTTCCGTCATCTATATCGTCGCTACCGCCGCGTTGATCGCGCTTGCCAACCGCTTCCTTGGTCTCGGTAGGGTGCTCAACATCGAGAGCGGCCATGACTGAGAGCATGATCCGGAAAAGTGGGAACCGGTTTTCCGAAAAAGATCATGCTTAGAGGCAGAGCAGAGATTATGCAGCAGGGCACAGGCACCAACGACGACGCGGTGCAATTCGACGCCGTGACCAAGCGCTTCGGCCATGTGGTTGCGCTCGACAATTTGTCACTTGCGATCGGCCGCGGCGAGTTCATGACGCTGCTCGGGCCATCCGGCTGCGGCAAGACCACGCTGCTCAAACTCGCCGCGGGTTTCCTCGGACTGGATGGCGGATCGATTGCGATCCATGGCAAGCGCGTCAACGACGTTCCGACCTACAGGCGCGAGATCGGAATGATGTTCCAGAACTATGCGCTGTTTCCTCACATGAACATCGCGGACAACGTCGCTTATGGCCTCCGATCGCGCCGCGTGCCCCGCGATGAATGCCGAAAGCTGGTGCGCGAGGCGCTGGCACTGGTCAAGTTGACGGGAATGGAGGAACGCAAGCCCCGGCAATTGTCGGGCGGCCAGCAGCAGCGCGTGGCGCTGGCGCGCGCGCTCGTCATCAATCCCGCCGTGCTCCTGCTCGATGAGCCGTTTTCAGCGCTGGACAAGAACCTGCGTGCGTCGATGCAGGTCGAGCTGCGCGAGATCCAGCGCAAGCTTTCCCTGACCACGATCTTTGTCACCCACGACCAGAGCGAGGCTCTGAGCCTTTCAGACCGGATGGCGGTGATGTCGGAGGGGCGAATCCGCCAGCTCGGCACGCCGCTCGAGGTCTATAGCCGGCCAAGCGACCGTTTCGTCGCGTCCTTTGTCGGTGACACCAATTGCTTGCGCGGCGAGCTTCTAAGCGTCGCAGCGGCTGAGGCCGTGATTGCGCTCGGCACTGCTCATATCAAGGTGCCAGGAGAGGCGCTGGCGGCGTTGCGCCCCCAGGCACCCGTCGATCTCTTCGTGCGGCCGGAGCATCTTCATATTGTCGCTGCCGGCGAGCCCGGCAGCATCGCCGGCCAGGTGGTGGCGCAGGTCTATCATGGCGGTCATGTCGATCTTCAGATCGAGTGCCGAACCTCCGCCCGCGACCGGTTGCTCGTGCGTTCGCCCGGCGATCAGGCGATGTCGCGCTGGCCGGTCGGTACCGAGGTCGGGATATCCATCGACGCCGAGAGCTGCGCGGCGTTTCCGTGCGAGACGTGGACGTCGCCTTGATCCCTCCGCCTCTTCACCTCCCCCTGAAAGGGGGAGGTCGGCGAGAGAAGCGAGCCGGGCGGGGGTCACAAGTTTCGTGCCGGTGTTTCTGTTACTTCGACCAGCCGAATCGACCCCCTCCCCAACCCTCCCCCTTTCAGGGTGAGAGGGTGCTGCATCACCCTGAATTGACTTTTCAAACAGCGACATGAGTCCGCATTCCCGCGGCGCTCACGCGCCCGGGGCTGTTGCGAAATCCTCACTCCCTCGATGAAGAGGGCGCAGGGAATGCCGGGTGCTCAGCCGCACCCGCAGCCTCGTATGCGAAACAAAAAAGCATACGAGCGTATATCACCACAGGTACGCCGAGACATTCCGGCATTCCCCGCGCGATGGTTTTAACGGTTTCCTTCGAGTTCTCCCCGGAGACCGGGCTTTTTTGTCTCCGTCATCCCTGAGAAGCGTCGGCTTCCCAGGAACTTGATATCAGCGTCGGGATATCAGGACCGCACGACTTCGCCGTCCGCGCCATGTCGTTCGTCGCTCGACATGGCCGCGTCCATCGCATCCCGCGCCAACGTTCGTGACGATAGCGAAGCGCCCCTCTCAGCGGGCGCGGGACGGCGCGAAGCTCTAAAGATGATTTGCCCGACAGCGAAAGCGAATTATTTTTCGGTTTAGGTATGGACAGGGGTTAAGCGAGGCGCGCAAGTGATTTGCCCGAGGGGCAAAGCGAGATGCAACATAGTTCGTGATGGGTCGATCAAAAGACGGTTTCATCGGAAGTAGTCTGCGGACCATTCTTCGTCTTATTGATATTGTTGGCCACGACCTCAACAGATGGCTTCAACATAATGCCCGATGACATCGAGACGCAGCCGCCCCTCATCGAAATCGCGGTGGAACCGAAATCGAGAGCAAGCCAGGAAAAGCTCCGTGTTGAGCTCGCGAAACTCGCGGCAGCAGACATGTCGTTCAGCTTCTCGTCCGATCCGGAGTCCGGCCAGACCATTTTGAAGGGGACGAGCGAAAGCCATGTCGAGGAGAAGATCGATATTCTCAAACGCACCGGGATCGATGCCAATGTCGGCGCGCCGCAGGTGGCCTTCCGCGAGCGCATCACCCGACGGGTCGAGCACAGCTACACCCACAGGAAGCAGAACGGCCGTACCGGTCAGTTCGCTGTCGTGACGCTTGTGGTCGAACCGAACGAACCCGGCAAGGGCTACCAGTTCGAATCCAAGATCGTCGGCGCTGCCGTGCCCAAGGAATACATTCCTGGCGTCGAAAAAGGCCTCAAGAGCGTTTTGAGCTCAGGAGTCGTCGCGGGCTTCCCGGTGATTGACGTCAAGGTGCAGCTCATCGACGGCAAGTACCACGACGTCGACTCATCGGCGCTGGCCTTCGAAATCGCGACGCGGGCCTGTTTCCGCGAAGCGCTGCTGCGCGGCGACTCGGTGCTGCTTGAGCCGATCATGAAGGTGGAAGTAGTGACGCCGAAGGATTATATCGATTCCATCATTGGCAACCTCAATTCACTACGCGGAAAAATCCAGCGTCAAGAGGTTCGCGGCGATGCTATGGTCATCGCTGCGGTGGTGCCGCTCATGAACATGTTCCGATACGCGAGTAAGTTAGGCGCAATGTCGGAGCGCCGGGCCGTGTTCACAATGCAATTTGATCACTATGCTCCGGCGCCTTCGCCGGGAGGCGGCCCGCCATTTCGGCCCGCGATTGGGATGCGCGCCTAAAGGATTTTCCTCGGCGAACCACCTCCCGTTCAGCCCCGCATGTCTTCCGAATGTCGCTTCGCTCATCCGGGCTACGCTTGCTGCCGCGAAAAAGTGGACACCCCGGCGGTGTCTCGATAGGGGCGGCGCCGATGAGGGGTCCGCATCGTCAGGTGCAATCCGGACACAGTCAGCCGGGGACTTGCGGATCGCGCGGGCTCCGCGTCTTGACTGCCCGGCAATCCAATGCTGCACTGCGCCTATTGCAGTGCGTCAGAGTATTTTCGGTGTCGGGTTGCAGAACATCGTCGACAGCGTCGTGAGTTCGTATGGAGCCGAGGTCAGCCGACCGGCGCAGGAAAAACTCTTTAATTACATTCGACTGCTGGCCTCGACCGGCCTCACCGACGAAAAGCTCCTGACCTTCGGCAGGGCTTACTTGAGAGAAATGCTGGAGCCCGATCCCCGCTATACGGGGTGCTGAGGCGATAAGCGCCAGTCTTGGCGGCTGAAGGTGGGGTCAGCGCCTTGCACCAAATGCGAACGACGTGGCTCCCGGCACCGCAAAGGAATTGATGCCGGTGTCGATGCCCGTGGGCTGCTGGGCGTAGCCGACGCCGAGCGACAGGCTGAGATTCGAGGTGGGACGGATTTCGACGCCGGCATGCACGCCATAGCCGGGCGACGTTGGCGAGGACATGGAGTTGAAGCCCGAGAGAGGGCTACCGATTCCGGAATTGTATCTCAGGGTGTCGAAACCGGCATAGACCGAGACCGGAGCGCTTGAGAAATTGTAGCCGAACTGCGTGCCTTCGTAAGAGAGCGAGCCGAGATTGCCCCACGCACCAGTTGGGCTGAAGCCGTTCATGCCAAAGCCGCCGCCGCGGGCACTGCCGATGAACCAGCCGTTCTCGAAATTATAGCGTGAGGAGAAGTTGCCGCCCGCGCTCCCGCCGCCGCCGAACGCCAGCAGGCTGCCATAGGGATTGGAGTCCAGACCGGCGCTTGCGCCGCCGCCGAAGCCGGTTTGCCAGCCCGCAGTCCAATACTGCACGGGGTCGACAGGGGCTGCCTGTCCCTGGGCCTGAGCAGGAGCTTGGGCATCGGCCACGCGGGAGCCGAGACAAAGCGCCGCCAACATGAATGCGAAGGCGAAACTCGATCTGCAGGAGATCATGGACATCCGCGCGACCACCAGATCCTGGAGCCGTTCAATTCTGATTGAATCAGAACCCGGGCTCCAATTCTTTGTTTCGACGCGTTTACTTCATACGAACCGCAATGCACTTCGCTTGAAAAAAACGCCAGTGAGGGTCTTGGCGCTCCCAAGGGAAAAGCGAGAACCCAGTGAAATCAACGGGGTTGCCAGTTTTCGGGAGCAAAATTGGCACATTGATACGTAACGTTTATTTCGGCTGTTGGCAAACCCCTCGCTGCGTAGCAATGAGCGCGGGTTTTCATTGTTTGCCCGCACTTGTTTCGACGCGCCGCCTTTCTCGCCACTAGTATCTCATCGAGATACGAAAGTCTTGAAAAACGTATCTCGATAGGATACGTATTGCCATGATCAGGAGCTTCAAGGGGAAATTTGCCGAGGCGATCCTTCAGGGCCGCATGGTCCCGAAAGGTTTTCCGGCAAATCTCGCCAATGTGGCTCGCCGAAAACTAATTATGGTGGACTCCGCCGATTTCCTTGCGGCCCTGAACTCGCCTCCCGGCAACCGCCTTGAGGCTCTTAAGGCCGATTTGGCGGGTAAGCACTCGATCCGCATCAACAATCAATGGCGGGTCGTGTTTCGGTGGACCGATGCGGGCCCAGAAGATGTGGAAATAGTCGACTATCACTAGACCCGATCTGAAGTTCCTACGCCATAAGCGGCGCGTTCATTTAGGGGACTTCAGAGCAAAAAGCGGTACTAGAATCATTTAATTTACTAGTGGCTATCACTTTCCGAAGTTCGTGAAAGGTAGGCGCCGAGGCGGAGCACGAACTTCGGAAAGTGGCACTAGCCCCAAACCGGCCGAATGCGGCCACCGAACAGGAGATCGCAAATGGCAAAGAAACTTCCGCCGATTCATCCCGGCGAAATCTTGCGGGAGGAATTTCTCATTCCGCTTAAGCTAACCCCTTACGCGGTCGCGGCCGCGCTGAATGTGCCGCGCACCAGGATCGAGCGCATTGCGCGCGAAGAAAAGCCCGTTACCGCCGACACCGCGCTACGGCTCGGCAAGTTTTTCAAGACCGGCGCTGCGTTCTGGATGAACATGCAGGCACGCTTCGATCTCGAAACCGCTGAAGACACGCTCGCGCCGCAGATCAAGAAGATTGCGTCTTACGAGGCGGTGTAAGAGCAACGTGCGAACCGATCTAAAAACGTTCACGCGGCGGTTGGTGAATTTCGTTGTCGATAGCCTGAAGGAGGGTATCGATAAACCCGAATGGCGTGCGACCGCAATCGAGGAGGCGAAGGTTGGTTGGAGGCTGTTGAACCGTAGACTTGCTCGTGACGGAGTGCCTCAGGAGCTACAAGCAATATGCGCTCGCTTTGCGCTTCTCTTCGAGTTCGAGGGCTTTCCGGCCGACGAGAGCGAAAATGTTGAAGCAAAATTGAGGAACCTTATCGAACAGATCGACGGGATCTATCCGCCGCCTCCTGCGGGCTGAATCGTGAATCTAGCCAGACGCATCCTGATATAGGCGTATCGCGGAAAGGCGCGTCTTAAGTGTACCAAGCGACACCAAGCGAAAACGTCAAATCCGTGAGGTGGGATTCCAGCTTCTCGCGGCTTGCCAATCCGAAGCAAAAGCTGAGCGTTATCAAATCGAATTTTGAGTTTTGGCGCTCCCAAGGGGAATCGAACCCCTGTTTCAGCCTTGAG
>CAWFZL010000007.1:0-95345 GCA_963820275.1 uncultured Alphaproteobacteria bacterium | reverse complement strand
GCTTTGAGTGGCGCCTAGTCCACGATAGAATCGTCAAGATGCTCGCTAATCGCATGTATGGCATCTGCGAGATTATTTGGATCGCCAGCCTCACGGTGCGCAATCGCAGTTTGCTGGACGATTTGTACTGGCCTATTTCCTTGATGACGATGGGCATATTTCGAACGAAATCGATATGGAATGCACCGACGACGAACAAGCAAAGGAATGCGCTAAGAAGTTCGTATCTGGCCGCGATGCCGAGCTTTGGCAGGAGGATCGGGGGCTAATAGCGCAAGGACAGGCTGCACCGGTCAGTCGTCCAGAAATCTCAATCGCGGCTCTGACTGAGTCTATTGTGTTCTGTTCAATCTACTCAGCAACAAGCCCTCAAGCTCTGACACGGCGTTTTCTTCAGTGATCCCCTCAACCATGGCGACCTCTTCAGCCAGCCGGTGAAGCGCGACCGAGTATAAAGCTGCCGTTCGCTATAGCTTTGTTCCGAGTTGGCAGACCGCCGATAGAGATCGCGCGTCGCTTCCGCTAAGGCGAGGATGTCACCCGATTTGATCTTGGCTTCGTATTCGTTGACCAATCGAGACCAATTAGCCCGCACACGCCGAGGCGCTTCGCTCAAGGTCAGTCGAGCTTGTTCGATAGTGGCGGAACTGGACAGTTTGCGCATTCCAATGCTTGGTGCTTTTCGCGTAGGTACGTGCAGCCTCATCTTGCTCTTTGCGAAGTAGATGGCGAAGTACTCTAGACAGGCTCCGGCAACTGTTTGAATTTCGATCGCCAATATTTGGCCGACGCCGTGGGCCGGGTATACGACAAACTCGCTTGGCCTGAAATCCAAGAGGATTATCGCGCCTCTCTGCCGAATTGCTGTCAGATTGAACCGAGAGATCGGCTTGCCTCTCATGAGATTGATCCGCGGTATCGAATCGATTTTTGTAAATTCTAAATTCATGTCGCAATGGATCCGTCATCGTTGATTGAACGCTCGCGAGATGCGATCAATTACTAATAGGCTGCGAGCCCCAGTACCGCCATGATGATGGACCTTGTTGACGTTATTCCCTCAATAGCTGTGGCTCCCAGGCAACGTGTTCCCGACCGGTGAATTCAGCAACACCACCGTAGATGCACGGGAGAACCTAGGTCGAATGAACTTAGGTGAGAGGTCGGTGGGCGACAGTCCGCCGTTCATGGGGACGCCTCGCGCGGAGCTAGAAATGGCCGCCAATGGCGGGCTTTCGCCAATTCGCCTTCGGTCTCCACCTTCCCATCTGGCCGCTTTGGCCTTGCGAATCGCCGAAAGTCTCCGGCCGTAGTCGCGAATATTCCCATTTTCGGGAGACTGCACCTGGAACTCGGTTGATCGCGACCGCAAAGGGAGGCCATGCTGGGTGAAGACGGTTGCCCCTTCGAGCCCAAGGCATCCGATTGGGGATGGTACAGGAGGCGGCGTGAGCCCTCGACTATTCCACGCCAGCGTGGGGCGATGATCTGAGGAGACCTGCGCGGCAGACGGCCCGCAGGCGCGTGGACCAGGCGCGATCTGGAAGCCTTTGGGGCGGCGCTACAGGCCCGCGCCCCCCGCGGGAGGTCGCCTGTCATCGCAGACCCACAGGCGGTCGGTGCAACGAGCCTGGGGGTCAGGCAGCCTGCTGAATGAAAGGGGGGCATCCCGACCGCGTGGCTTTGGCGAGTGGTCAATGGTGCAGACACGTGGCAACGTCGCGGTGAGGAACTGTGGGCACTGCGTCGGCTGCAGCAAGAGCACGGTCGACGCTCGCCTCGTCAGCAAAGCTGCTCAATGTTTGCTGTCCGCTACAGCGGGCACGATTTTAAATTATGAATTTATTATGGACGTGCGGCGAGTTTTATGACGCGGCGATTCTCGCGGTAATTCAAAAACTTGCTTCGCATCCCGCAACATCGAAGGTGCGGTAAGGCGAAGATAAGCGCCGCGCGACGTCGCGCCGTCCCATTGCATCCGAGTCCAAAACGCCGCATGCATTTGATGTGTTCGCCAAATCTCGGAGATTGTCGAATGATTTACCCAGAGGAAGTTGATCGAATAATTTTGAGTATCCCAAAAACGCTGAAGGTCTGGGTCTCCACGGAGGCGAAGCGGAATCGACGCAGCCGCAACGGCGAGATCGTGCATCTCCTAGAAGGGCGGATGAAGGCCCAGCAGCAGGCGAGCGAGGCGGCGTGATGTTGTCCCGTCCGGCTCTTTCCCCTCGCGATGTGTCCGTCGCCCCGCTTTGCGGAAGGCGCGAAGAAGCTGCGGCATCGGTCTCGTGGTATCTCCCACAAAGTTTGACGAGTGGGTAAAGAATGGCCGGATGCCACCGGGCAGGAAGATAGATGGCGTCGTTCAATGGGATGTTGCCGAAATCTACGAAGCATGGGTGGGCCTTCGTGACGCGGGATATTCAAAGAACCCATTTGATGAGGTTGTCGGATGATAAAGACCCGGCTCAAGCATTGCGTGTTTGATCCAGACCCAAACGGGAACCCGCGATACTATGTGAGAAAACCGGGTCATAAGAAGATACGGATTCGCGAGACGTTCGAGGGTGCCGACGGGCGCATCACGCCGGAGTTCATGAAAGCCTATTTCGAGGCTCTGGAAAGAGCAGAAGGGAAGGCGCCAGCCCCTCCCAAGGCCCCGCGGGAAAAAACGCTCTACTGGCTCGTGGATCAGTATTATCGCTCGAACAAGTTCAAGGGTTTCGACCTGGGGACGCAAGCAGATAAGCGCAGCGTGCTTAATCGGTACTGCCAGACTGTCGGCGATCTGCCCTATGCCGCGGTCAGGAAAAAGGACATTGAGGCGAGCCAGGACAAGCGCAGGGACACGCCAGGGGCGGCCGATAAACTTGTGAAGTATCTGCGGGCCCTCTTCACATGGGCAATCAAGAATGAGCTTGCGACATTCAATCCTGCCAAGGGCGTCGAGCGAATTCACGAGACAGAGGGTTGGCACACTTGGACGGCTGAAGAGGTCGATCAGTACCGACAGTTCTATCCGATCGGGACCAAAGCGCGCCTTGCTCTTGAGATTTTCCTGAATGTCGGGGCCCGGATTTCAGATGCCGCCAGGCTTGGTCGCGGGCATGAAGTTAGCGGGCGGCTCAAGTTTGTTGCTCATAAAGGGCGCCATAAAGATAAGACACGCCGAACGATCGACGTTCCGATCTGCTCTGAACTTGCTGCGGCCTTGGCCAACACGCCGACCGGGGACATGATCTACCTCGTCACAGAATCCAGCCAACCGTTCAGCATCAACGGTCTTGGTAACAAAATGCGCGAGTGGTGCGATGCTGCCGGACTAAAGCACTGCTCGGCCCATGGACTTCGCAAGACCAGCGCTGTGGCAATGGCCGAGAGCTGGCGCATCAGCACCTGAACTGTGCGCGATCTTCGGCTGGTCGAAACTGGATACTGCCGAAATTTATATCCGCGAAGCGAACAAATCACGGATGAGCACCAACGCTTTCGCGCGGCTTGATGAGTACCGGAACCGAAAAAGTGTCTCACTTTCGGGGACGAAATCGATCATGAGACAATTCCGGAAATAACTACCGTATAAATCAACGTCGAAATAGCAGGATGGTGGGCCCGGCAGCGGCCATATGGATAGATTTTTTACAAGAAAATCCAGTAACTTAACCAAGTGTTGATCTATCGTGTACCAACAAAAATACCAACAAGGGCTGCGTTTTTATACGGAAAGATTGGACTGGCAGGCGGCGTAAAAGCTAGCGGCGCTGCGCATAACGCCGCTATCGTCCAAAGCCTTCGCAGATTGGATGCCTTTAAATGTAGACGCGATGGTTAAGTCGTCACTTGGCACGCTTCTTGGGGGTAGCTCGAAACAATTCCGTAATGCGTATTACGCGAAGCAAAATCCCATTCTGACTTACCTCTCTTTCCGCGACCAAGAAAGTTGCTGAAATCCTGGTTAAGATGGAGTTGACTTCGTTGCTACCAACCCTCGCAGGGTAGCGATTATATCCAACAGGCTGAAAATGAGATACGGGGTCATCCCGCAATTGAGGGCCTATTTGCAGAAACGCGATGGGAGAGGCACGGTAGAGGTCGCCTCGAGTATCGCCAAGGTTAATCTGGGAGCCGTGGAAACCGGCTCTGCATCGACACAAGTTCTTCAGGCAGCGCGCAGTGATGGCGTGCGCCCGGACACGTATTGGCACAGGTGGTGCATCCCACCATACAATTGAGCGGGTCTACGACGACCGGCTTCTTGCGCTCGAAATCGAAACGATAGACCAGTCGGCTGCAACCAGTGACGCAAGTACCGCAACCGATACAGATATCTTCAATGACACTGGGGTTCCACTGGATCTTTTCGCGCGGAACGCCGTGCCATGGCTTGGTGAACTGAGGATTTCGGCATGATGGTACTCCGCACGCCTCGTGATTTCTAGATTTGTGGATTTATCGACGTCTCAAAGATCAACTTCCGAAAGAAGGCAGCCTGAACGTGCGCATGCTTTTGCCGCGCTCGAATTGTTAGCCGAAGGGACCGGTGCGGATTTGACGCAGGTCAACGGAGCGCCTCAGCTGGAGAGCGTTCCGATCGACGTACATGGTTGCTGAAACCAAGAATATCTATGAAGGCAACATGGCGCTCCGTATACACCGCGCTGCTCGTCACTTGTTGATTTAGGTTATTGCTCATTTAAAGTTCAGCCAATCCGTTTGTGCCACCACGTTAAGTCTCCACCCGTAGCAGGCGAATCATTGTCGGCCTATCCCCTTGCCCTCAGCAAGGCGGGATGATAGCGCACGGGCCTGGCGGCGGTCCGCCTTCATGATCTGGACGCGTCTGTGGCGGCTGATCTGCTCTTCGGTCAACGCAATCCGCTTCCAGTCGAGCTTGCCGCCAAGCTTGCGTTCCAGAACGCGCCGGGTGTTGTCCTCGATGTGGTGGCCCTGCCAATCCCAGTCGCCGATGTGTCAACCCAAGCGTTGAGAACTCCCTGTGGGTTTGCAAGTCCGTCTGTGTCATCTCCATCAGAGATGATCAGTTGGTCAGATAGGCCTGACAATAACTGTTGACCATCTAAAGCGTTTGCCCGGGAGCGGCAAGCCGATCAGACCGCGCGGCGTCCTTGCGCGTCGATCAGCAGCGATCCGTCCTCCTTTTGGAAGGGGCCGGGCGGCAGGCGATCGAGAAGATCGAGTACCGTCTCGCTCGGCCGGCACAGCTTCACGCCCTTGGCCGTGCAGACGATCGGCCGATTAACCAGGATGGGATGCTCGACCATCGCGGCAAGCAACGTCTCATCACCGATCGATGGATCGAGGAGACCGAGTTCGGCAGCGGGCGATTTCGTCTCACGGAGCGCGGTGCGCGGCGTCAGGTCGGCCGCAACAAACAGGGCCGAGCAACTGAGGGATGGTCCTTACCGTCTTGAGGTACTCGATCACGGTCGGCTGATAGCCCGCGCTGATGATGGCGAGCACGTTGCGAGACGTGCCGCAGTCGGGGTTGTGATGGATGACGACATTCATGGTCAGCCTCGGGTGGCATCGCTGATCGGCCCGCCGGGAACTTGTTCTCGTGCAACGCGGCGTTTCACGGCAGGGCCGGCCTCGTACCAACCGCGCGTGGCGTTGACGATCTTTACGACCGATAGCATCACCGGAACCTCGATCAGAACGCCCACCACGGTCGCCAACGCAGCGCCGGAATTGAACCCGAACAGGCTGATGGCGGCCGCGACGGCGAGCTCGAAAAAATTGCTGGCGCCGATGAGTGCCGACGGGGCAGCGACGCAATGAGCCTCGCCGGCGGTGCGGTTGAGCAGATAGGCCAGACCCGAGTTGAAATACACCTGGATCAGGATCGGCACCGCCAGCATTGCGATGATCAGGGGTTGCGCCAGGATTTGCTCGCCCTGGAAATCCGAACAGCAACACCAGTGTCGCAAGCAAGCGCAATCAGCGACAGAGGCTGCAGTGTCTTGAGGAGAGCGAGCAGAGCGGGCTGGCCGCCGCGCGCCATCATCGACCTCCGGACAAGCTGGGCGATGATGACGGGCGCGACAATGTAGAGGGCCACCGAAAGAAGCAGTGTCTCCCAGGGCACGGTAATGGCGGATAAACCAAGAAGGAGCCCGACGATTGGCGCGAAGGCAACGATCATGATGAGATCGTTGAGCGCGACCTGGCTTAGTGTGAAGTGTGGCTCGCCGTCGGACAGATTGCTCCAGACGAAAACCATCGCGGTACAGGGCGCGGCGGCAAGCAGGATGAGCCCGGCAATGTAACTATTGATCTGGTCGGCCGGCAGATAAGCCTTGAACAGCCAGCCGATAAACAGCCAGCCGAGCAGCGCCATCGAGAAGGGCTTGACGCCCCAGTTGATGAACAGCGTTACACCGATCCCGCGCCAGTGCTCCGTCACCTGCCCGAGCGCCGCGAAATCGATCTTGATCAGCATCGGAATGATCATCAGCCAGATCAGCACTGCAACCGGCAGGTTGACCTTGGCGATCTCCACCGAGCCCACGGCGTGGAAGAAGGCGGGAAAGAAATGGCCGAGCGCGACACCGGCAGCGATGCACAGCGCGACCCAAACAGTCAGATAGCGTTCGAACGCGGACATGTATTACTCCGTCAGTGCCGGTGGGTGTCCGGCTTCAATGGCCTGAAGGAAGGTTGTGAGAGGGGTAGCCGCCCGAGGATCGAGCGAATAGCAAATCCGCGGGCGGGCGATTTCGCCGACGATGAGCCCGGCTTCCTTGAGGATCCGCAGATGCTCGGACGTGGTCGAGGCGGCGAGCCCAATCTCTTCGACGAGATCGCAGCCAATACAGGTCGTGCGTCGCAGCAGCGTCTCGACAATCTGCACCCGCGCTGGATGAGCGAGCGCCTTGGCGATCTTGGCGATCTGCTCGTGATCGGATGCTGCGCCTGGCAAGGCGGACTTGTCTCGATCGGCCGTTTCCAGTTTGACAGTCGCCATCCGGGTATCTTATTCGTCAATCGACGAAATACGAAATAGCCCAGCCCGAGGCGTGATTTAAGAGGAGCCAATGAGATTTCGTCTGATCGAAGGCGCGGCCTCGGCCCTGGCGTTCGTCGCCGCCGTCATCGTTGTCGGCGTCCTTCAGCGCCTTGGCCAGACCAACATTCTGGGTCTCGCGCTGGCATCGACCTTGATCGTTGCCGGGGCCGCGGGAGTGCTCCGAATTTCAACTCCACTGGGGGCACGATTCACCCGGCTAGGCGATGGGATGCAGCACGCTGTGGATTTTGCGGTGGCCGCTATCGGCTTGCGGGGAGCAGTTTCGTTGTTTCCAGCGAGCCGCGACTTTCTATGCGAGCCGCTGGTGCCCTGGCGATTCTCTATCGCGGTCTTCGGCGCCTTTGCGATGGGCTGGCTGGCCAGGGCAGTTGCGCTTCGTGCACCAGAAGAGCGCGTCTCGCTCTTTATCCTTCTCGCCTTCTTCTGGATCGCGCCGTTCTATGGGTTCTTTCATGCCTCATGGCTGCTGGCGCAATCGATCGTCGCATCGTGTCCGGGTCGGCCGCCGCTGCAGTCGCTCGCCGTGGCGGCGGGGATGGTGATTGCCGCGGAAGGAAGCCGGCGGTTGGCGGACTGGATGTTCGAGGCAAGGACCTGACGGGCAGCGAGGGCAGCCGCTAATGCGCTCAAGGTTAGACGACGGCATGAAGAAGTTCCTATCCATCCTCTAGAAATACATGGGGGCCCGAACGGCCTGCGAGGGCATCGGTTCTGCCGACGGCATGCGGAGCTTAAGGAGAATGCAAAGGCGGCGCGGTTGCGGCATCGCTGTCGTGGAAGTTTGCGCCTACCCATGCTACACTTTCTGTAGCGACTCCGCGGCAATGAGATGAATGTTGGTTAGACAGCGATGCCTCGTCCTCGATACAGAGCCTGCCTGGAAGATGGGCTGAAGCTCGATTTGAATCACCTTTCTCGGAAGGGCTTCATCAGGTTCGGCACCAGCATTGGTGCGCGAGGTATTGCGTGGCGTAGTTCCCATCAAGGAGAAATCGCGAGCGGTGTAGTCACAGCCGATATGACTGATCCAAGCCATGCTTGGTTTCGGGTAGCGATCGGCCGGTTCGTGCAGCAGATAACCTTGGTCTCTCGCCCGCGCCACTTGGGAAGAAAGGACGCTAGATCCCGCTGATTTCGAGAAGCTATTCGAGCTTAAGCAAGTGAGCACCTTGACCTTCGCCGACAGTGACCCACAGCCGCCGTCAGAGCCTGAGCCGGCCTAACCGTTTTGCAGTTGGGGGCGTCCAACTACATGTTTCGTTTGGAAATTGCTGCGACGGGTCGGGGCCGGCGAGTAGTCGGAGTTTTGATACCCGGTTCTAGGGCGGCCGCCGCGCGCCCGCCGGCGGGGCGAGATGAGGGCTAGATTCACGCCTGGTCCCGTCGTTGGTCTGAAACTATTACGAAAAAATCTCCCGGCCTAACGCCCCAGCATCGACGCGACCGCTGATGCCGAATAGGGCTGACCGCGCGGCGTGTTGAAGCCTTCGGATGCAAGTGAAGCGGATATCTCCCGCAGTGACAACCGCGGACGTTGTTCGCTTAACTTGAGGGCCAGCTCCACCAACTGGGGTTGGCTTCCGCGTACGATTTGCGGCCCTCTACCTTACCGCCGGTCTTACGCCGCTTCCGCTCGCGGGCGCCGCGCAACTTGGCCACGGTCATTGCATTCGCATGACCCCCTGCAATGCCGAGTTTACTACCGAGCTTTCGATGCATAGCGCGCTAGATCGCCCGGTTCGGAACGGGCTATAAAACTCGGAGCTGTTCTGCGCCGATCGAACGGATCCGCTCATGCCCTAAAGTCGCGATCTACAGAAGCCGGGGCATGTCGAGACAGCAGTGAGTCCCGAATGCAGATGAGGGTGGCGTCGCTGGTTGCAATGAAGCGGCGATAGTTCGTCGCGTTCCTGGGGACGTTTACGACGTGACACCAGCAGCGCATACCTGGCTTTCTGGTACAGACTTGGTCCCGCCGATGTCGGGTAGGTCAAGCAGCCCCTCAACCTCTGCTTCGGTGGACCACGGGTGGACCACGGTCGCCTACTTGTGCAGATGAGTGTGGACACCCGTTCCCGGAAGTGATTACGGGGCAAGGAGATCTTTGGAGCGGGCGAAGGGATTTCGAACCCTCGACCCCGACCTTGGCAAGGTTGTGCACAATCCTTCAGGTAACACGGTCGAAGTCACGAAATTGCCGAGGCTGCTGGCGGAAGTTCGACCGCCTCCCCCGCGGGGGATCACCGAACGAATACCGAACATCTTGCTACCATTTTGCTAGTCTCTCGGGCGGCGTTCGCCGGTCCTGTCAGTGGAGAGATCGACGAGTTAGTCTTGAGCCGCCGCAGGCTGCTTCGCAGACCCGCGCATGAGATAACGAGGAGGACTTTGTTGGGCATTGGCGGGCGTCAGGATCGCGGTGTAAGATTGTGGCGAGGCTCAAAATCGACAGGGATAAGACAGGGGAAATCGAGACGGCGGATCAGAATTCCGATACAAAATCAATAGTTTGCGGGCGTAGTTCAATGGCAGAACGGCAGCTTCCCAAGCTGCATACGAGGGTTCGATTCCCTTCGCCCGCTCCAGTCCCGTGATCCGGGTTCGGCTCTGACAGGCCCCTCAAAAAATCAGGCCCTTCAAGAAGTCGCCCCTTCAAGAAATCGTGTGATTGTTGCGCCGGTAAATGCCTTGCGAGGGCGTAACAAATATCCCTCCGCGAGCGAAGAACATGCACCGTCCGAAGGAGGATCGTCATGTTCTCGCGCCCTGTCTTCTCGCGTCTAATCACCTCACTTGCGTTGATCGCCGGCCTGTCTCCCGTGGCCACGCTTGCGGCCGAGCGGCCGGTCGTGGTCGAACTGTTCACGTCGCAGGGATGCTCCTCCTGTCCGCCGGCCAATGCATATCTGAACGAGCTGTCGAGGCAGCGGCGCGATGTGCTGGCGCTCGCCTTCCATGTCACCTATTGGGATCGCCTGGGGTGGAAGGACCCGTTCTCGCTGGAAGCCGCCACGCGGCGCCAGGACGTCTATGGCCGCCGTTTCGGGGATGGATCCTACACTCCCGAGATCGTGGTCGATGGCGCTGCCGGCATGGTCGGCTCGGCCCGCGGCGAGGTCGGCGGGGCCATCGAGAATGCAAAGCGCAGCAGCCGCACCGCTGCGTCCGTCAGCGTGACGAAGAACGGCGAGCAGCTTTCGATCGAGGTCGGCGAGGGCAGCGGCAACGCAAACATCCTGCTGATCGGCTTCGACCGAGAACACACCACCGCGATTCCCCGCGGGGAAAATTCTGGCCGAACGCTGACCGAAGCCAATGTCGTCAGATCGGTTCGCTCGGTCGGGCAATGGTCGGGGGCGCGGCTCCACATCAGCGAGCGCTTCCCGGAAGGGCAGGATGTCGCCGTCGTGCTGGAAGCCCCAGACGGCCGCATCATCGGCGCGTCGCGGCTTGCAGCAGGCGGTTCGACCTGAGCACCCGCTCATCCGGCGCGGACTTTCGTCCGCACCACCTTCTCCCGCAAGGGGAGAAGGAAATGGGTTGGCGGCTCGTCTGATCGAACCGAAACGCGCTGTTGGCGAATTCACTTGACGGCAGGCGTCAGCGCGCCGCGGTCACCATGATCTCGACATTGTATTTGGGCGCGGCGAGCTTGACCTCCACGGTCGCGCGTGCCGGCGTATTGCCCGGCGACACCCAGGCGTCCCACACCGCGTTCATTTCGCCAAAGGTCTTCATGTCCGTCAGATAGATCGTGGCGGTCAACAACTTCGATTTGTTGCTTCCGGCTTTCGCGAGGTGACCATCGATTATCGAGAGCACCTCCTGCGTCTGCTTGGTCACGCTTTCTCCGGCCGCCGTATTGGCGACGATCCCGGCAAGATAGACGGTGTCACCGTGGACGACCGCCTGGCTCATGCGTGGTCCGGTCTCGAAACGCTGAATGGTCATGTCTTTCTCCGTTTGGATGTCGCTGCTAATTAGCTTGTTGATCGGCTGGCGGCCACTGCCTTGTCGAGGCGACAATCTGAAATTCAGGCGAGCGCTTTCGCCGCGGCGCGACCCGCATTGCGGCCCGAGAACAGGCAGCCGCCAAGGAACGTGCCCTCCAGCGAGCGATAGCCATGCATGCCGCCGCCGCCGAAACCCGCCGCCTCTCCGGCGGCGTAAAGTCCGGGCATGATCTTGCCGTCTTGCCCGAACACGCGTGAATCAAGATCGGTCTCGAACCCGCCCAATGTCTTGCGCGTCAGGATATTGAGCTTGACCGCGATCAAGGGACCATGGGCCGGATCGAGAATCCGGTGCGGTCGCGCGGTGCGGATCAGGCGGTCGCCGATATAGCGGCGCGCATTGTGGATGTTGAGTATCTGCGTATCCTTGGCGTAGGGATTTGCGATCTCGCGATCGCGCGCCTCGATCTGCGACTTCAGGGATTCCACTTTCAGAAGGTCGTTGCCGACCAGCCCATTCATGGCGGCAACGAGATCGGCGAGATTTTCGCGCACGATGAAGTCGGCGCCCTTGTTCTTGAAGGCTTCGACAGGTGCGGGTGCGCCCCTGTTGGTGGCGCGCTGTGCGGTCATCATCCAGTTCTTGCCGGTGAGATCGGGATTTTGTTCCGAGCCGGAAAGCGCGAACTCCTTCTTGATGATGCTTTGTGTCAGCACGAACCACGAATAATCGTGCCCCGTGCTCATGATGTATTCGAGCTGGCCGAGCGTGTCGGATCCCGGAAACAGCGGCGACGGAAGCCGGCGGCCATTGGCGTCGAACCACATCGACGACGGTCCGGGCAGAATGCGGATGCCGTGGCGGGGCCAGATCGGCGACCAGTTCCGTATGCCCTCGACATAATGCCACATGCGGTCCCGATTGATCAGCCGCGCGCCCGCAGCCTCGGTAATGCCGATCATCCGGCCGTCGACATGTTCGGGCACGCCGGAAATCATGTTTTCCGGGGCCCGCCCAAGGCGGCTGGGCCAGTTCTGCCGCACGAGATCGTGATTGCCGCCGATTCCGCCGGAGGCGACGATGACGGCCTGTGCATGCAGCGTGAAGTCACCGGCAAGCTCGCGCGAGCTGCTTTTTCCCCGCTCGACATTGTCGGGCGCAAGAATTGCTCCGCTCACGCCGTTGACCGTGCCATTGCTGCTCAGAAGTGCATCAACCCGGTGGCGAAATTTGAATGACAGCCTGCCGCTTTTCTGGGCTTCGCGCGCCCGTCGCTCGAACGGCTCGACAATGCCCGGCCCCGTGCCCCATGTGACATGGAACCGCGGAACCGAGTTGCCGTGGCCCATGGCATCGTAACCGCCGCGTTCGGCCCAGCCGACCACCGGAAACAGGCGGTGACCCATGGCCCGCAACCAGGCGCGTTTCTCGCCAGCGGCGAATGACACATAGGCTTCCGCCCAGCGTTTGGGCCATCGATCCTCATCCCGGTCGAAGCCCGCCGAACCCATCCAGTCCTGCAGGGCGAGCTCGTAAGAATCCTTGATGCCGAGCCGGCGCTGTTCGGGAGAATCGACCAGAAAAAGCCCGCCAAATGACCAGAAGGCCTGGCCGCCGAGGCTCTGTTCACCCTCCTGATCGACGATGACGACGCTTTTGCCGGCGTCCGCAATCTCGGTGGCCGCGACAAGGCCTGCAAGACCACAGCCGACTACGATGACATCGGCATCTTCAGCCATCGCGCTTCCCCCATTTGTCGCAATGATTGAAGCGCGTGGCATCGTTCATGGTCAACCGCAAATGGCGCTCTGGCGCGTTCCGCCACGAGAACGCCATGTTCCAATATGGGACCCGGCCGAAAGGGGTGCAGCCCGGCTGCAACAGTTGATTGGAATTTAACTTGAGCTCCGTCGCGCATCTGGACAAAATTCCGATCTCGAAACACCCTAGTGTCCGCGCATCACAAAAAGCAGTCGGATTCGGGTTCTGACAGGTTTGAGCTGGGGCTGGGGAATGAAATTCATAACGGGGCTGCTCGCCGCTGTTCTTCTGCTGGCGGGCATGGGGGCTAGTCAGGCGGTCGTGCGAATCGGCGAGGACCGCGGCGGTCGGATCGGCACCTATGTCGACCGGTACCAGGAAATGCGCAGCTCGGGCGAGATGGTCATCATCGACGGTTTATGCGCCTCGGCCTGCACCATCGTCCTCGGCGCCATTCCCCACGAAAAGATATGCGTTACGTCGCACGCCAGCCTCGGCTTCCATGCGGCATGGGATCTTGACGATGATGGCCACGCCATCACCAATCCCGAAGCCACCCACATGCTTTATTCGATGTATCCCTCGCAGGTGAAGAAGTGGATCAACGCGCGCGGCGGGCTGACGTCGCGCATGATCTATCTCCGCGGCAAGGAATTGATGAGCATGTACCATCCATGCTTTCTGGACGCTCGGGCCTCCACCCAGCGCTGAACGCGCCGTCCCTGAACGCGTTCGCCAGGCGGGCCCGGAAATCAGCATGACGTGATACCCTCTATGGGCGCTTGCCCCGGCGCGCGGCTGGCCTTATCTCATTCGGATCAGGCCGGTAAGCGGCGGCAACGTCCGTCCGGCTCCTTCGGATGGTCCGGATGGCTCAACCCGCTTTAACGCCGCAATCCCTGCGCACAACGGCGCCGCCGGCGCGCTGGCTCGCGCGAGGAATCCTGGTTGGGGCGGCCTTGCTCGGCTCGATAATCCTGCTTGGAGCGCTGGTGTTGTGGTTCCACTACGGAACGGCTGTGTTTTTCGAAATGATTGCCGCCGGCATCTCGGCCTGCTTCTGACGCTGCAACAGGGAAGTTCGTGATGGATCGGACCACTCGTCCGCTGGTGATTGTCGCGGCATTCGGCGGAAGCCTGATTGTCGGGCTCGTGCTGATGCTGTGGGTTCTGGGCGGATTTCGACATGTGGCAGCCCCGGCCGCGATCGGCGGCCCATTCCAGCTGACCGACCAGAGCGGCCAGACCGTCACCGAAAAGAGCATGCAGGGTCATCCCACGCTGATCTTCTTCGGCTTCACCCATTGCCCGGATGTGTGCCCCACGACGCTCTTTGAGATGTCCGAGGTGTTGCGGGCCATGGGCAAGGACGCGGACGGAGTCAATGCCTATTACATTTCGGTCGATCCTGAGCGCGACACCACGGCCGCGATGAAGGACTATCTGTCGAGCTTCGACCCGCGCCTGAAGGGCCTCACGGGCAGCCCTGATCAGATCGCGAAGGTGCTTTCGGAGTATCGCGTCTACGCCAAGAAGGTTCCGCTCAAGGATGGCGACTACACGATGGATCACACCGCGCTGATCTATCTGATGGATCGCGACGGCAAGTTCGTCGCGCCATTCAATCTCAATCGCAAGCCCGAGGAAGCCGCGGCCGATCTCAAGCACTACCTTTGAGCCGCACGCGGCCATTCGGGCGATCTTTTCGGGCGATCTTGGGGTCCGGACCGGCCCAAACAAGGTTCGCCTTGTCGCCGGGATGATCTATAAACCATCGACATCATCAAATCCGGCGGCGATGCATTTCACCAGAGCTTCCATCATCTTGCAGGCACGGCCTCGGTCGATCCCGGCCACGCCGTACACAGGCGCCGTCCTGGCGGCCCTGCTCTTTGCCCTCGTGTTGGGCGGTGCCGCCGCGCGCGCTCAAACCCCCCCGAATCAGGGCGCGGCCAAGCCGGCCGTGGAGGCAGCGCCCCAGGCCGTGCCGGGCTTCTGGGACCCAAGGCGACGGCCGGACCGGCCCGATCTGTCGCGCATCACGGTGATTCGCTTCTTGACCGAGACGGACTATCCGCCGTTCAATTTCACCGGCCCCGATGGAAATCCGGCCGGATTCAATGTCGATCTCGCGCGGATGATCTGCGAAGAGATCAAGGTCACCTGCACGATCCAGATGCGGCGCTTTGAAACGCTGATCGATGCGCTCTCCAGCAACCGGGGCGATGCGATCATCGCCTCGCTCGCGGTAACGCCGCAGCTTCGCGCGCGCGTCGATTTCAGTGATCCCTATTACCGGGCGCCGGCGCGGTTCGTGTCGCGGCGCGACCAGGTGATGCGGGAAGTTCGCCCTGAATATCTCGAAGGCAGGAAGGTCGGCGTCATCGCCGGCTCTTCGCACGAGGCCTATCTGAAGGCGATGTTCACCGATGCAGAGCTGCACGCCTATCCCAACGACGACGGCTTGCGCGCGGCGCTGCGGCGTGGCGAGGTCGATTTCATTTTCGGCGATGCGATCTCGCTTGGGTTCTGGATCAATGGCAGCGATTCGGGAGAGTGCTGCGCGTTCTCCGGCGGTCCCTTCGTCGAAAGCCGCTATTTCGGCGAGGGAATTGGGATTGCCGTGCGCAAGGGCAATGATTTGCTGCGGCAGGCCCTGAACTGGGCGCTGTTCCGGCTTTGGGAAAAGGGCCGCTACACCGATCTCTGGCTGCGCTATTTCTCGGTCAGTCCGTTCTAGCGTCGCGGCTCTGACATTCGTATCCCGTCGCGGGAGTCGCTGCGTTAGGCTTACTGTGTCAAACCCCTCATGGTGAGGAGCGCAGAAGGCGCGTCTCGAACCATGAGGCCCCGATCGTGGCCTCATCCTTCGAGACGCATGCTCCTCAAGCTCCTCAGGATGAGGGGATACAGCCGCTTGTGACGCAGTAGCTGGAACATGGAGCCCGAGCTCGGAAATGGTCCGGCATTTTCCGCGCTCTTTTCCGGATTGCTTCGCTTCGCTTGCAATGACAAATATACGATGAAATCAGGCCGATTTGACGGCCCGGAGACCTGCCTTGATGTCCGTGAGCGAACCTGCCGCCAGCGCCGCCGATTTGCGCGCGGTCGCCGAACAATCCAGTGCCTGGCCGTTCGAGCAGGCGAGGGCGATTGTCGCGCGGCTGAAAAAGAAACCAAAGGACGAAGTGTTGTTCGAGACCGGCTACGGTCCGTCCGGCCTGCCGCATATCGGCACCTTCGGCGAGGTCGCGCGCACCACCATGGTGCGTCATGCGTTTCGGGTGCTCACCGAGGACAAGATCAGGACCCGCCTGATCGCGTTTTCGGATGACATGGACGGCTTGCGGAAAGTGCCGGACAACGTGCCGAACAGGGAGATGCTGGCCGAGCATCTCGGCAAGCCGCTGACGAGGGTGCCGGATCCATTCGGCACGCATCCGAGTTTCGGCGCGCACAACAATGCGCGGCTGCGCGCCTTTCTCGACGCGTTCGGGTTCGACTATGAATTTGCAAGCTCCACCGACTACTACACCTCTGGACGATTCGACGCGACGCTGCTGTTGATGCTGGAGCGGATCGAGAAGGTGATGGCGATCATGCTGCCCAGCTTGCGCGAGGAACGGGCGGCGAGCTATTCGCCGTTCCTGCCGATCTGTCCGCGCACCGGCGTGGTGCTGTATGTGCCGATCGTGGCGCATGATTCCAAGGGCGGGACGATTTCCTATGACGATCCGGAAACGAAGGAACGCGTCACCCTTCCGGTCACCGGCGGGCGATGCAAGCTGCAATGGAAGCCGGACTGGGCGATGCGATGGGCCGCGCTCGGGGTCGATTATGAAATGGCCGGCAAGGACCTGATCGACTCGGTCAAGCTGTCGGGAAAGATCTGCACCGCGCTCGGCGGTATGCCGCCGGAGGGCTTCAATTACGAGCTGTTCCTCGACGAGAAGGGACAGAAGATTTCCAAGTCGAAGGGCAACGGCCTCACCATCGACGAGTGGCTGCGCTACGCCTCGCCGGAATCGCTGTCGCTGTTCATGTACCGCGAGCCGAAATCGGCCAAGCGTCTGTACTTCGACGTGATCCCGCGCAACGTCGATGACTACCAGCAGTATCTCGAAGGCTTTCCCCGCCAGGACATAAAGCAGCAGCTCGGCAATCCGGTCTGGCATATCCATGCCGGCCATCCGCCCAAAGCCGACATGCCCGTCACGTTCCAGCTGCTGCTGACGCTGGTGTCGTCATCGAACGCGGAGAATGCCTCGACGCTGTGGGGGTTCATTGGGCGCTATCGCCCGGGCGTCACGCCGCAAACCCACCCCAGGCTCGATGCGATGGTCGGTTATGCGATCAACTATTACCGCGACTTCGTGGCGCCCACCAAGAAATTCCGCGAGCCGACCGACGGCGAACGCGCCGCGCTGATGGATTTGCGCGATGCGCTTTCCAATATGGCGGAGAATTCGAGCGCCGAAGACATCCAGAACGTGGTCTACGAGATCGGACGGCGCGAGCCTTTCCTCGACGCGAACAAGAAGGGCAAGGACGGCCGGCCGGGCGTTTCGCTCGACTGGTTCAACATGCTCTATCAGGTGCTGCTCGGGCAGGAAAAAGGTCCACGCTTCGGCTCCTTCGTCGCGGTCTATGGCCTGCAAAATGCGGTAGCGATGATCGACGGCGCGCTGGCGCGTAGCGCATAGGAGAAGTTGTGGCCAGTTTGACGGTCGCAACTCGCATGGCCGGGCCGAACCGGCCATCTATCCCAAATTTGCAGGACAGGCTTTCCAGGGTGGAGTGCCCGCATTCAACCCGGCCATGACGCAGGCTGCAAACTGCGTTAGGATGGCTGCAAAGAAACGATCTCATCCGGGAGAATGCTCATGCAGTTCAGGGTTTTGCCGCACAAGCTCGACGAATGCAGCGCCGCCGAGTGGCAGGCGCGGGTCGATCTTGCGGCCGCGCATCGGCTCGCCTTCATGCACGGCTTCAACGAGGGAATCTTCAACCACCTGACCTTCGTGGTGCCGGGCCGCAGCGACCGCTATTACCAGATTCCCTTCGGCATGCACTGGTCCGAGGTGACCGCCTCGTGTTTCATGGAAGTCGGCATCGACGATGGCGAGGTCAAGCGAGGCGAGGGTGACGTCGAGCGCTCCTGCTATTGCATCCACGCACCGATCCACAAGGCGCTGCCGCAGGCAAAGGCCGTTTTCCATACCCACATGCCGTATGCGAGCGCGCTGACGCGGCTGGAAGATCCGCGCATCAAGGAGATCGGCCAGACCGAAGTCGGGATGTCCGGCAAGATTGCCTACGACGATCTCTATACCGGTCCGGCGCTCGATCCGGCCGAAGGCGCGCGCCTTGCCGGCGTCATCGGCGACAAGACCGTACTGTTCATGGCCAATCACGGCATCAGCACGGTAGGCGAGACCATCGCCGAGGCCTACGACCGGCTCTATTACATCGAGCGTGCCGCGCAGGTTCAGATCTACGCGATGTGGACGGGTCAGCCACTGAAAAAACTTCCCGCAGCCGTGGTGGAAAAGACGAAGCGAGAAATCAGCGGGTCTCGTTTCTACGAGGGACTGAGCCCGGCGCAGCGGCACTTCAATGCGCTAAAGCGCATCCTCGATCGCAAGGAGCCGGATTACGCGACGTAAGCCATGGGGCGCAACCGCGTCTTTTCTTCCTCCCGGGGGTCGGGCAAGGATTGCCGGCGCGTGCGCCCGATTTCGGCGGTCCCGCGCGACTTTCCCCGGATAAAGCGCGATTTTCGCGGTCCATGGAAGGGGAGAAATGCGCACTCTTGAAGTGCGCCGGTCGCGTCGATACGGTCGCACCCGATCAAAACCCGGAAAAGAAGAGTCTTGCCCGCGATCTACAAAATCTGTCCTGCTTCGGCCTGGCGCGAGGCCGAGAGGCAAGGCGTGTTCCGGGGCAGTCCCGACGATATCCGCGACGGCTTCATCCATTTCTCGACGGCCTCGCAGGTCGCGGAAACCGCGCGCAAGCACTTCTTCGGCCAGACAGGCCTGTTCCTGGTCGCGGTCGATCCCGACGCGCTCGGAAAGGCGCTGCGCTGGGAGCGCTCGCGCAACAATGAATTGTTTCCTCATCTCTACGGCGAACTCGATCTCGGCGCCGTCACCGGCATTGTCAGCCTGCGCGCTCGTTCCGATGGATCTCACGAAATTCCGGAGCTGGAGCCGTGATCCGCGCCTTTGACGCTTTTTCGCTGCAGGTGCTGCGCTGGTTCGATCCGGAGGACGCGCACCGCCTGGCGGTCCATGCCCTGAAACTGCTGCCGCCGACGCGGCCGCGGCAGGACGATCAGAAACTGGCCGTTCGCGCCTTCGGCCTGAATTTTCCCAACCCGATCGGCATGGCCGCGGGCTTCGACAAGAATGCGGAAGTGCCGGACGCACTGTTGCGCCTGGGCTTCGGTTTTGTGGAGGTCGGAACCGTTACGCCGAAGCCGCAAGCCGGCAACCCGCGGCCGCGCCTGTTCCGGCTGGAGCGCGACGAGGCCGTCATCAACCGGTTCGGCTTCAACAGCGACGGCGCGGAAATCGTGTTGCGGCGGCTGGCGGCGCGAGCGCATCTCGGCGGCATTGTCGGCGTCAATGTGGGAGCCAACAAGGACTCCGCCGATCGGACTGCCGACTATGTGAAGCTGATCGAGACCTTGGCGCCGGTGGCGAGCTATTTCGCCGTCAATGTGTCGTCGCCGAATACGCCGGGCTTGCGGAAGCTTCAACAGGCCGGCGAGCTGGACGATCTCCTGGCGAGAGTGATCGATACGCGCGAACGCGTGCGCAAGAATGCCGGCGACTTTCCCGTGCTGTTGAAGATTGCGCCCGACTTGAGTCTCGCCGAACTCGATGACGTGGTCCAGATCGCGCGCTCGCGCCGCGTCGACGGCATGATCGTGACCAACACGACGCTCTCGCGCCCCTCGACCCTGCGGGAGCAGAGCCGCGGCAAGGAATCCGGCGGATTGTCGGGCAGGCCGCTGTTTCGCCTGTCGACGCGGATGGTGGCAGAGACCTATGTGCGGGTCGAGGGCGCGTTTCCACTTGTCGGCGCCGGCGGCATCGATTCAGGCGGTGCCGCGCTGACGAAGATCCGCGCCGGTGCCAGCCTGATCCAGCTTTATTCGGCGCTGATCTACAAGGGGCTTGGTCTGGTCGAGGATATCAAGAGCGACCTTGCTTCCACGCTTCTGCGCACGGGGCGCGATTCATTGTCCGAAATCGTCGGTGCCGATGCCGCGACGATTACGGCCGAGGATTGGCCCGCGAGCTGAGGCGGGACGCAATCGGGTTCAACTGTAACCGCGACGGAAGTGTGCTCCCTCTCCCGCTTGCGGGGGAGGGTTGGGGAGGGGGATTCACTGGGAATGTCGCGCAATTCTCAATAAATGAAGCATGGCCCCCACCCGCCGCATTCTGCGGATGCGGCGACCTCCCCCGCAAGCGGGAGAGGTGAACCGAGCCTGCCGGCGAAGCGATTCAACCAGGACTCATCGCGCTTTAGTCCTTCCCGAGTGATCTAGATCTCGACCACCATGCCGTCGGCAGCGGTCTCGTAAGGAAGCGAGTTCGAGCCGCCCGAGCATGTCATCGCTCATATGGGTCAGGATCAGTCGTTTCGGCCGGATTTCGGCAAGATGCTCCTGCAGCGTTTTCAGGCTGAGGTGGTTCCTGATCGCCTTGTCATAGGTGTAAGTCTCGGCAATGAACAGGTCGGCGTCGCGGCCGAGCGGGATCAAGGCCTCGGTCCATTCGGTGTCGCCGGTATAGGCAATCACGCACCCTTCGGCCTCGATGCGATAACCCAGGAATGGGCCGCCGGATTCGCCGTGCACGACCGGAAACGGCGTGACGTTTACTGCGCCGAAGCTCGCGACCGCTTCCGGTGTGAGCGTGGCAATCCTCAAGTCGAAGCGTCTTTCCCTCTTCGAAGAGCCTTCGAACAGCGCCTCCATCACCTGCTCGAGTCGCTTGTCGATTCCTTGCGGCCCCGCGACGGTGAGCGGCCTGGTCCGGCGGGTGAATTGCGCGTCAAGCATCAGGAACGGCAGGCCGCCGAAATGATCTCCGTGGAAATGCGTGAACAGGACGAGGTCGATGGCCTCGCGATCGATGCCGTTGCGCTTCAGCGCCGGCAGCGACGACGCGCCGCAATCGATCATGAAATTGATGTGCTCGCCGGTGACGTGAAAGCAGGTATTGTACCTGCCGCCGGAACCGAACGCATCGCCGCTACCGACAAAACGTACCCGCATCGAGGGTTCCTTCAGCTTCGGTCAATCGCCGCTGGCTGCCCGAACGATGCCCGCAGATTGGCTGGATAGCGCAAGGCCTGCAAGCCCCCGCGCGCGGCGTAATGCGCCAGCATGGCCGTCCAGAGCCCCGCATTGCCGAAGACACGCAGCGCGAACCATGTGGCGAGAAAGATCAAAAGCGAAAGCAGCATCAGATTGCGCATGTCGCGCGCCCAGGTGGCGCCGATGTAGATGCCGTCATAGGTAAAGGCAAACACCGCAAGCAGCGGCGACACCACCACGAACCACAGATAGTCCTGCGCGCTCTGCCTGACATCCTCGCTCGTGGTCATGGCGTGAATGACCCATGGCCCGAACAGCGCGAACAGCGCCGCAACCACAAGCGCGAAACCGAACCCCCACATCTTCACCAGCCGGACCGCACTCGAAAACGCGACGCGATCGCGGGCGCCATAGGCGCTGCCGCAAAGCTGCTGGGCAGCGTTGGCGAGGCCGTCGAGAAAGAAGGCGCTGACCAGCAGGAAATTGTTCAGTACCGCATTGGCCGCAAGCACCACGTCGCCCGATCGCGCGCCCTGGGCGGTGAAGAACAAAAACGCGGCGATCAGCGCCGCCGTGCGGATCATGATGTCGCGATTGACCGTCAGCATGCGCAAGAGCCGGGTCCGATCGAACAAGGCCGCGCGAGGTACGCTGAGCGGCTCATGGCTGAGGCGGCGGGCGATCAGAACGCCGAGAACGAGCCCGACAGCCTCCGCGATCACGGCGGCAGTCGCCGCGCCCGCGATTCCGGCATCGAGCCCGAGCACCAGAGCAACCGTCGCGGCCATGTTGACAAGGTTGATGGCGATCTGAATCGCGAGCGCAAGCCCCGCATGCGCCTGACCGATCAGCCAGCCGAGCACGACATAGTTGGCGAGTGCCAGCGGCGCGGACCAGATTCGTATGGCGAAGTAGATTGTCGCAGCGCGCGTTACGCCCTCGCTGCCGCCCATGGCGCCCAGCAGGATCGAGGCGAGGGGCGCCTGCAGCAGGATGAGGCCGCAACCTGCTAGTGCCGCAATGATCAGCCCCCGCACCAGCAGCGCGCGAATTTCCTGCGCGTCGCCCGCGCCAAGTGCCTGCGCGGTGAAGGCGACCGTGCTCATGCGCAGGAAGGCGAACAGCCAGAACAGGCAGTCGAAGATGACCGATGCGATCGCCACTCCGCCGAGCAGCGCCGCATCGCCGAGCCGCCCGATCGCGATCGTCGAGACAATGCCGATCAACGGCGTGGTCAGGTTCGCGACCATCGCGGGCCCCGCGATGGCGAAGACCTGTGCGGTGGTAACTTTGGACGTGGAAATCGGCCGCACCCGGCCGGCGCGGTCAGGCGGCGATCCGGCGGAATCCGACCGCGATATTGTCTCTATGTCGGCCATGATTCCCGCGCCAACGCCCGCCGCCAATCGTGCGCTATCGTCCGCGAGGCGCGCCGAATATCCGCGTCACCAGCCAGATCGGGATGACGATGACGGCGCCGAGCAGGAAATAGCGCCACAGCCAGTTGATCGCATCAAAGCCGAGGTCCCATAGCCGCCGAAACAGCAACTGGATGCTCTTGAGGATATTCCAGGGATCGAAGCCGACCGCCGCGAGCACCACGCCGACCAGGATCGACAGCAGGATCAGGCGGAAGGCAACCGCCAGGGGCGAGCCGCCAAGAAAGCGGTACAGGGGGTCGTTGGCGGCCGGCAATTCCCTTGTATCGTTCGGCATGGTTGGCTCCCGCGAGGTGTTTGCTTTTTCACTCTAATACAGCCGAGGGCAGATGGGGAACCCGGCTGTTGGCGTCAATGCCTGCGTGCTCCGCGCTATCCGCGAACGATCTTTTTGCTAACCCGCTTCTGCCCTTCTTGGAACCGTCATACTGTCTAGCATCCGCTCCAGCGTCTCAAGCCGGTCGGCTTCGCGCGGCGGTTTGTCCCAGCGCAGCCGGTTGATGCGCGGAAACCGCATCGCCACGCCTGATTTGTGCCGGGACGAGCGCTGCAGGCCCTCGAAGGCGACTTCCAGCACCAGGCCCTGGTCCGGCTCGTGGATCACGTGCCGGACGGGGCCAAATTTCTCTGTCGTGTTGCGGCGGACGAAACGATCGATCTGCAGCAATTCTTCGTCGGTGAAGCCGAAATAGGCCTTGCCGACCGGCACCAGCTGCTCGCCTTCTTCGGCGCCGGTCCAAACTCCAAAGGTGTAATCCGAATAATACGACGAACGCTTGCCATGGCCGCGCTGGGCATACATCAGAACGGCATCGATGACATGCGGATCGCGTTTCCATTTCCACCATTGGCCCCTTGGGCGGCCCGGAAGATAAAGCGCATCGCGGCGCTTCAGCATTACGCCTTCGACGGCCTCCGCATCCTGGCCGGCACCGGCGCCGGCCGGATCGCGTCTTGCCGATGTCAGCGCATTCCAACTGTCGAAGGCAATCGTCGGCGAGAGATCTATTCTGGCCTCGCCGAGCCTGGCCACGAAAGTCTCCAGCCGCGTCCGGCGTTCGGCAAACGGCAGCGTGCGCAGATCGGTATCGCCGTCGCCGAGCAGGTCGTAGGCGCGCAGATGGATCGGATAATCCTTCACAAGCTTCGGCGAGACCACCTTTCGGTTGAGCCGCTGCTGCAGCACATTGAAGCTCTGCACCCTCCCGTCGCGCACCACCAGCAATTCGCCGTCGATCGCACCGGGCAGATGCAGCGACGGCAACAGATCGGGAAAGCTCCTGGTGATGTCTTCGCCGGAGCGCGAGTAGAGCCGCGCCATGATGTGGCCGCGCGCGTCCCGGCCGCTGACGGCCTGCACGCGAATGCCGTCCCACTTCCATTCCGCGATGTAGTCGGCCGGATCGAGATCGGCAAAATCGGCGTCTTCGAGCGCATGTGCCAGCATGACGGGCCGGAATGGTGCAGGATCTAGGTTGACGGGCTTCTCCCCACGACCCTCCAGCCAGGCGAACATGTCCAGATAGGGCGGCGTGAGCCCCGGCCACATTAGTTCGATCTCGTGAGGGTCCTTATGCCCGAACTCCGCCGCCGCGGTCTTGGCGAGCCGGGCGGAAATCCCGATCCGCATCGCCCCGGTCACGAGTTTCAACAGCGCCCAGCGTCCCGTCTCGTCGAGTTCGTCGAGCCAGCGGGCAAGCTGCGCCGGCAGTTCGGCCTTGCCGAGCGTGCGAAGGGTCGTGACCACTTCTGTGAGTGTCGGCGGCGGATTGTTGTGGCGTTGTCGGTCCGACGTCCGCTTCGGCCACATCAGCGCGACCGTTTCGGAGAGGTCGCCGACATAGTCATACGACAGCGCGAACAGCGTCGGATCGGCGCGCTCGGTGATCAGGTCGCGGATCAGCGCCGGCTTGGCATGCTTGAAGGACAGCGCGCCGGTCAGCGCCGCAAGCGCGTAGCCGCGATCGGGGTCCTCGACCGCGCGGAAATAACCGACAAGCAGCCGCAGCTTGTTGTTGCGGCCGGGCTCATAGGCCAGGCGATCGAGCATTTCGGCGAAGCGGTTCATGCTGGCGAACCCTCCGCCGGATCAATTTCGCCTTCGTCCTCTTCGCCATAGCCGACAAGGTCGAGAGGGCGTGCGGAAAGGCCCTTCGTCGTGCACCAATGGACCAGCGCGTCCTCCTGGCCATGGGTGACCCAGACTTCACCTGCGCCGGTCGCGCCGACGGTTGCAGTCAGGCCGTCCCAGTCGGCGTGATCCGAAATGACCAGCGGCAATTCGATGCCGCGCTGGCGGGCGCGGGCGCGCACCCGCATCCAGCCGGAGGCGAATGCAGTGACCGGGTCGGGAAACCGCCGGGTCCAGATGTCGGAGGTAGCGGTCGGCGGCGCGAGCGTGATGGTGCCCGCAAGATCGGCCTTCTTCATGCCCCTGACCGGGCGGAGATCGCCCAGCGCCACGCCACGACTTTCGTAATAGCGGGTGATCTTCTCCATCGCGCCGTGCAGATAGATCGGTTCGTCATACCCGGCGGCGCGCAACAGGGCGATCACGCGCTGCGCCTTGCCGAGCGAATAGGCGCCAACCAGATGCGCCCGCTCGGGAAACAGCGCCACCGAGGCAAGCAGCTTCTTAACTTCATCGCCAGCGTGACCGTGACGGAACACCGGAAGGCCAAAGGTGGCCTCGGTGATGAAGACGTCACAGGGCACCACCTCGAAAGGCGCGCAGGTAGGGTCGGCCGCGTCCTTGTAATCTCCGGAGGCGACGATTCGTGTCTCCCTGCAGGAGACCGCGACCTGCGCTGAACCCAGCACATGGCCCGCCGGGTGAAACCTGACGGTGACGTCGCCGAGCCGCAGTTCCTCGCCGTAGCGAACGGCCTGCGTGCTGCGGGCGAAATTGTCGCCGTAGCGAAGCCGCATCATGTCGAGCGTCTCCTGAGTCGCCAGCACCGCGCCATGGCCCGCCCGCGCGTGGTCGGAATGGCCATGGGTGATGACGGCGCGGTCGACCGGCCGTACCGGATCGATGTGAAAGCCGCCGGGTCTGCAGCACAGGCCGGCGGCCACTGGCATCAGGATGTCTTGCGGGCGCATGTCCGGATTATATAGGCTTGGCTGAAGCTCATTCGAGCCCTGTTCCGAACAAGCTGGTCTTGGAGAAATGCCCGCGCGCCTGTTCCTGTCTTCCGGCGATCTGGTCGCCGACCGCCGGTATGAGTTTGCGCGCGATCTTCAGATCAGGGGCGACCTCGCCGCCGCCGCCGATCTGTTGCAGCAGGCGACCGACATCGCGCCCGGCTTTGCTTCAGCCTGGTTTACGCTTGGAGAAATCCGCGACAAGCTCGGCGAGCGAGTCGCCGCGATCTCCGCGTTTCGAAGAGCGTGCGAATCCGATCCCGACGACCGGCATGGCGCAAGGGTCCGGCTGATGAGGCTGGGTGCCGAGGATTTGTCGGAGTTGCCCCCTGGCTATGTACGCGCGCTGTTCGATCAATATGCGCCGAAATTCGAGGCCGCGCTGGTCGACGATCTCGGCTATCGCGGCCCCTCATTGCTGTTCAAGGCGGTGCTGGCCGCGCGCCACGCGGTCCGCAAGCCCGCCTTCTTCAAGCGCGCCATCGATCTCGGCTGCGGCACGGGATTGGCGGCTTCAGCCTTCGCAAGCGAGGTCGATTATTTCATCGGCATCGACCTGTCGCCGCGCATGATCGAGAAGGCCAGCTCCACCGGCCTTTATGCCGAGCTTGAAGTCGCCGACATGCTGGAGGGCTTGCGCGGCAAGCCTTGCTCCAGCGCCGAGCTCGTGATTGCCGCGGACGCGCTTGTCTATGTCGCCGATCTCGTGCCCGTGCTGAAGGAATCGCGGCGCGTGCTTGTCCAGGGCGGGCTGTTGGCCTTTACGGTCGAAACGCATGGCGACGACGGCGTCATCATCGGCGAAGGCCTGCGTTATGCCCATGGCGGACCTTACGTGCGCGACGCGCTTGAAGCCGCAGGCCTTGCGTTGTCCGGGATCGAGGAACTATCGGCACGCAACGAGGACAACACGCCTGTGCCGGGTCTCGTCGTCGTTGCCGGAAAATCCTGACTTCGGCCAGGCAGAAATCCGGCCGTCAAGACCCTCGACCGGCGCGGTCGGACCGGCTTAACCTGTGAGACGTGACCGCCGCCGAACCAGACCTCTTCACGTCACAGCTATTGCCTGAAATTTTCCTGCGCTGGTTCGCCTCGCGCGGCTGGTCTCCACGCGAGCACCAGCTGGCATTGCTTCAGAAAGCCCGCGAGGACCGCCCGGCCTTGCTGATCGCCCCCACGGGTGCCGGCAAGACGCTTGCGGGTTTCCTGCCGACACTGGTGGAATTGTCCGGTGGCGCCTCTGCGCCGCCCACGGCGGACAAGACCTTCACCTCCACCGGGCGTGGCGTGAAGCGCACCGGCGGGTTGCACACCCTCTACATCTCGCCGTTGAAAGCGCTCGCCGTCGATATCGCGCGCAACCTGCAAGCGCCGACCGCCGAAATGGGGCTGCCGATCAAGATCGAGACCCGGACCGGCGATACGCCGGTGTCGCGTCGGCAGCGGCAGCGGCGCTACCCGCCGCAAATCCTGCTCACCACGCCCGAACAGGTGGCGCTTCTGCTGTCCTCCGACGACGCGCCGTTTCTGTTCTCGTCCCTGAGGCGCATCGTGCTCGACGAATTGCATGCGCTGGTGACCTCCAAGCGCGGCGATCTCCTCTCGCTCGGGCTTGCGCGGCTGTGGCGGCTGGCGCCGCAGGCGCGCGCAATCGGGCTATCGGCCACGGTGGCCGAGCCGGAGCAACTCGCGCGATTTCTGGTGCCGCAGCGCGACGGAATGAGCGAGGCCGCCGACATCGTGACCGCGGGCGGCGCGGCTGCACCGATCGTCGAAATGCTCGACACGCGGGAGCGGCTGCCCTGGGCAGGGCACACCGCGCGGCACGCGCTTGCGGAAATCTACGACCTGATCAAACGCAACAAGACGACGCTGGTATTCGTCAACACGCGCAGCCAGGCCGAGATGCTGTTCCAGGACCTGTGGCGGATGAACGACGACGGCCTTGCGATCGCGCTGCATCACGGCTCGCTTGACGTGGCGCAACGCCGCAAGGTCGAGGACGCCATGGCGCGGGGAAAATTGCGTGGCGTGGTCTGCACTTCCTCGCTCGATCTCGGCGTCGACTGGGGCGACGTAGACCTCGTCATCAATGTCGGCGCGCCGAAGGGGGCCTCGCGCCTGATGCAGCGCATCGGCCGCGCCAATCATCGTATCGACGAGGCCTCGCGCGCGGTGCTGGTGCCCGCCAATCGCTTCGAGGTGCTGGAATGCCGTGTCGCCATCGACGCGGTAAATGAAAATGCGCAGGATACGCCGCCGCTGCGAACCGGCGCGCTGGATGTGCTGGCCCAGCATGTGCTCGGCTGCGCCTGCGGCGAGCCCTTCACTTCCGATCAGCTCTATCGGGAAGTGCTGACGGCAGCGCCCTATTCGGGCTTGAGCCGTACCGATTTCGACGACGTGGTCGATTTCGTCGCTACCGGCGGCTACGCGCTCAAGACCTACGAGCGCTTCGCGCGCATCAAACAGGACAAGAATGGCCGCTGGCGCGTGACCAATCCGAAGGTACGGCAGAGCTATCGGTTGAATGTCGGGACCATCGTCGAAGAAGCGATGCTGAAAGTGCGCCTGGTGCGATCGCGCGCCGGCGGATCGGGATCGACCGGCGCGCTCGGGCGCGGCGGACGCGTGCTGGGCGAGATCGAGGAATATTTCATCGAGGGCCTGGTGGTCGGCGACACCTTTGTCTTTGGCGGCGAAGTGGTGCGCTACGAGCATCTCGCCGAGGACCAGGTCTATGTTTCGCGCGCCAACGACAAGGACGCGAAAGTGCCGTCCTATATGGGCGGCAAGTTTCCGCTCTCCACCTATCTTGCCGAACGGGTTCGCAGGCTGCTTTCCGACAAGCGGGCGTGGAACGGCTTGCCTGACCAGGTGCGCGACTGGTTGTCGCTCCAGGCGCATTTCTCGCGCGTTCCCGGCGCGCGCGAGCTCGTGGTGGAAACCTTCCCGCGTGGCAACAAGCATTATCTGGTCTGTTATCCCTTCGAGGGACGGTTGGCCCATCAGACGCTCGGCATGCTGTTGACGCGGCGCATGGAACGAGCCCGCGCGCGGCCGCTCGGATTTATCGCCAACGAATATGCGCTGGCGGTCTGGGGGCTCGGCGACATGTCGTTCATGATCCGGCAGGGCCGGCTTGATCTTGATGCCTTGTTCGATGCGGACATGCTGGGCGACGATCTTGAAGCATGGCTGGCCGAATCGGCGCTGATGAAACGCACTTTCCGCACCTGCGCGCTCATCTCGGGCCTGATCGCGCGCCGGTTCACCAGCGAGGAAAAAACCCGCCGCCAGGTTCTGTTCTCGACCGACCTGATCTATGACGTGCTGCGCAAGCACCAGGCCGATCACGTGCTGCTGCGCGCCGCGCGCGCCGATGCCGCGGCGGGATTGCTCGATCTTCGCCGATTGAGTGATATGCTGTTGCGAATCAGGGGACGAATTGTCCACAGGGAACTGGATCGCGTTTCACCGCTGGCCGTGCCGGTGATGCTGGAAATCGGCCGCGAAGCAGTCTATGGCGAAGCATCGGACGAGTTGCTGGCGGAAGCCGCGGACGAATTGGTCAAGGAAGCGACTGGATAGGCTGTGACGGCGCGCGCGCAACCCCTCATCAAAGATCGGCCCGCCTCGCGCATTGCCACGATGGATGTCGCCGGCGTCACCCTCGTGGCCGACCTTTCCGGCGCGTTGTTCTGGGAAGAACAAAGCCTGCTTGTGGTTTCGGATTTGCACCTGGAAAAAGGCTCGAGCTTTGCGGCGCGCGGAGTGCTGTTGCCGCCTTACGACACGGTGGCGACGCTCGGGCGGTTGGCCGTGGTGATCGCCCGCCACGATCCCAGGATGGTGATCGCGCTCGGCGACAGTTTCCATGATCGCAGCGCGCATGACAGGCTGTCGCGTCCGGACCGCGACGCCATCGCTTCGCTGCAGGTCAGGCGTGACTGGATCTGGATTTCCGGCAATCACGATCCCGCATTGCCGACCAGTCTCGGCGGCATCGTTGCAAGCGAAGTCGCCATCGGCCCGATCGTGTTTCGGCACGAACCGACGGGTGCGGCTGGCGAAATCGCCGGACATCTCCACCCCAAGGCCCGCGTTGCCACGCGCGCCCGATCGGTGGAACGACGGTGTTTTGCCAGCGACGGCGAGCGCGCCATCATGCCGGCCTTCGGCGCCTATACCGGGGGCTTGAGCATTCGCGACGCGGCATTCGCGAAAATATTTCAGACCGCAGGCTTCGTGGCCCACCTGCTCGGCGATTTCAGGCTGCATGCCATCGCGGCGTCGCGGTGCCATTGATTCGAGACGAACGTCGCCGGCGAGCCGGAGCGCGCAGGATGGGTGGAGCGAAGCGATACCCATCTGTTTTCGTCTGCGAAAGCGATGGTTTTCGCGAAGGGCTCAACCCATCCTGCGGGCTACGAACCAATGGAAGTCAACGGGTTCAGTGGCAATACCGACTTGAAACCTGGTGTGATCTTCCACTCGAAGTACGGACCCAGCATCTGCCGTGACTCCAGTAGTAGAAATTATGTCCGCGCCAATGACCATAATGACCATGCCAATGAGCTCTGTGGGCTCGTACGGCGGCGCCGGTTGCTGCGCCAATAGCTGCACCTCGGCGACCACCTAAGGCCCCTCCAATCACCGCACCGCCCAAAATGGGTTGGGCAAGTGCATCCGCCACCGGTAACGTCATTGCCAGACCTAGTATGGATATCGAAATTGCTATCCGACGCAGTGTCATTGCTTTCTATCCGCTGTTGCTGAAAACAGTGAAGGAAGCCTCTCATTAGCATCTAGCGATATGCATCGCCATGCCAGCGACGACGAGACACCATGCCACGAACACAGACTTCACTAGCGCGGATCTCTGCGGCGAGATCGCTGATCTGAACGTCGTCACTCAGATCTTGCCAAGATTGTTCGATTTCCGCCGGAACATGAAGCATGGAGGTACAGCCCGCAGGATGGGTGGAGCCAAGCGATACCCATCTATTAAAGCGTGACGGTTTCTGGCCGTCATTGGGCGCACTACGGCTTGCCTTTCGTGCCCAAGTCATTGTCCCAGACCGCCGCCCGCCACCCGTCAGCATCCCCGTGCGGGTCTTTTTGGTGCAGCTGAACGCTTGTGAGCCTTGAACAGAACCGTCGACGCGCGCAATCCGGATTAAAGTGTCGCAGGGGCGACAAACAAAATCGAAACTTCGTCGGATTATCATCGCCGCATGGATCAAGAACGCACCATGGAAGATATCCTGCGCGAAATCCGAGAGGCCTATGAGCGCGAGGAAAGAGCTGCGGACCGCGGCCGCGAGCCAGAACCATGCGCTATATCCGAAGGAAACCGCTGCGCCTCCGCTGACAGTCTCTTCACACCTCCACCGGATGAGACATCGCACCCCACCCGATCAGCAGCATGGTGATTGCCACCATGCTGCTGTCGTCTACGTCAGGGCAGCACGTTGGTGAAGCCTCCGCCGACTCCGACACCGAGATTGTTGGAGAAGGCGCCGCTCAAGGCCGCGCCACCACCCGGACCGGCAACTGCACCGGACTGACCGGTTGACTGACCGATGGACGTGCCGATGCCCGCGCTGAGGCTCCCCGCAGGCGTAGCAACGGCGACGCCGCTACCCACCGAGGTATTGACACCATTGGCCGCCGAAGCAGCCGCAGCATTGCCCAACGCTCCAGCGCCAGTGAGCGTGGTCACATTCCCAAGATTGGCACCGCCGCCGATGGCGAGCGTGGAGCCGGCGTTAGCCGGCACAATGCTTCCCACCAGAGCGATGAACGCAGCACTCATCAACAGCTTCTTCATTGTGACTTTTCCTTCTTTTCGGTTTCCGCCACGGCGGGCGCCGGGGCGGGTTGGCTTGCTGCCGCGGTCGTCACTCCACCACCGGCCGCCGGCTTCTTCTTCGGCGCAGACGTGTGGTGCTCGACGTGGGCCCAGACACGGCAGCGCTGGCCGGGCTCGTCGTAGTCGTTGCAAAGACGGATCTTGCCGGTATCGCCCTCGACCAGCAGAATCGGGCCGCCCGCGTAGGGCTGATCGTCCCTGGCCGTCGTTGCCGCCGATGCGTAGGCGACCGGGGCGGGAGCGTAGATGGGAGCCGCGGGAGCCCGCGGCAGATAGATCGCGCAAACGTCCGGCATCGCGCGGTAGATGTCGCCGTTAAGGCAAAGCCGCGCCACCGCGGCCTTCTTCAGGCCCATGCTCCACAGCGTCCGCGCATCGAGCCGCGCCGCGCAGCTGGGATCAGGGATCGAGGTGCCGAAGCTGAATCCGGTCCCGACAAACGCGCCTCCGCCGGAAACCGACCCGAGGCACGTTTCGAGCCCGGCCGCGGCCAGGCCCGGCGCGAAAACGCTCGGCACATTCTTGACCGTCTGATCGGCCGGCACGCTGCTGTTGGTGGTGATCGTCGCCGAGCCGCCCTGCCCCGAGATCGCCTGCGATCCCGATGTCGATTTGGCAATGCCGACGCTCGTCCCCGTCGCCGTCGATGATTGAGCCCATGCAGGGCCGCTCGCCGCCATCGCAACGATGGCAGCCAACAAAAGGCGCTCCATGTGTGTTCTTTCTACCGCGCCGGTAGAATGAAAATTCGCAACACACGTCGACCCGCCGATTGATTCAATTTATCTTAAATTTTCGTATCTTTCCTCCCCAGACTTGTTTCGTGGTTAACAGGCGCGGCAAGCCCTGGAAAGTCCTGCTCAATCGACCAGTGTCCCGCTGTTGTCAGTTGGCGCGTGGGATGGGTGGAGCGAAGCGATACCCAGTCCACGAATGCGATGGGTTTCGCGAGGGGCTCAACCCATCCTACGAGCTATCGTCGATATGCTTGAGATGCTGGAAACAATGCATGACCGAAGGGATTACCAGCGTGGCGGGAATTGAAATACCCTCCACCGATCCAATTTTTCTGGCCGTGGTGGGTGTTCATGTCCTGCTGGGGCTCTCCTGCGCGGTCACCGGCGCCATCGCAATGCTGAGTCAGAAACGTCCGGGGCGCCATCCCCGGTACGGCACGATATACTTTTGGTGTTTGGCCGGGGTTTTCATAACGGCAACCGGTCTCGCCGCGGCGCGTTGGGCCGAGGATTATCACTTGTTCGTTCTTGGCGCGCTGTCGTTTGCGGCAGCGTATTTCGGCCGCCAAGCCAGACGGCGACGCTGGCGCAATTGGGCAAGACTGCACATCACCGGCATGGGAACATCTTACGTTTTGCTTCTGATCGCTTTCTACGTGGACAACGGACAGCAGTTGCCCGTTTGGAAAGAACTCCCCCACTTCATCTATTGGCTGTTACCTCTTGCTGTCGGAATTCCGCTCATTGTTCGCGCGCTGTTGTGGCATCCGCTGGCACGGCAAGCGAGCTAGCCTTGATCAAAAGCCACCACTAAATGCTGTATAGCTAACGTCAGCGCGTAGGATGGGTGGAGCGAAGCGATACCCATCTGTTGCGTCTACGAAAGCGATGGGTTTCGCGAAGGGCTCAACCCATCCTGCGAGCTCTCGCGTCGACCTCGAGAGCGAGCCTTGCTCGCGGCGGCCGCGCTCGCAGAGTGCGACGACAGGGATGGCGAAACTGGGACGCCAGGCCGCGTACTCATTAATCAGAGCGTGGATCAGGTTACGATCGGTGTCCGCAATCCCCTAGTGGCGCGCGAAAGCGGACGCCTCCGGAGGTCCTGGTTGTGTCAACAAGCGACATCGCGACAATTGTCGATCACCTTGTCGGCTCCGGCGGCGTGTACGGACCAGGCGTGCCAACCTTGATCGGCGGATACTTCTTCAGGCTGGCTTCGAACTCGCCGACGATCTTCACAACGGGGTCAGCAACCCAACTGTTATATGCGCCAACGTCGCGCTCCTCCTTGCGGTCGGTAAGCAGGTTGATGACCTTTGGCAATGGCAGCTTCTCCGGCACGTCGTACATGCTGTCCTGTTTGATGAAGTGTGCTTTCCAGTTTCGCCATTTGACCGCCGTTAGCCGGTCCGCCACGTAGGCCGGAAATCCTTCGCGGTTAGACGCTTCCTGTTTGCCGAGGAAAAAATCCAACTGGTTCACGCCGTCAATCGGACGATCCCTGGGGATCGTTGCTCCGCCGACGCGCGCAAGGGTCGTGAACATGTCCACGATGTGAACAATCTCATTGCTGACGCGGCCTGCTGGCACCTTGCCCGGCCAGCGGATGATGAACGGCGTGCGTAGAGAGGCTTCCATCGCCGTGAAGTAGGTACCGCGCCAAGGTCCGCTGTCGCCCTCCCAGGGGTGGGTCGCTTCCGGCCCGTTGTCGCTGGTGAAGATGACGAGCGTGTTGTCTTCGATACCGGCCTGCTTGATGGCATCGAGGATTTGCCCGGTACGGAAATCCATCTCGGCAAGGCAATCGGCCCAGTCGAACCGCTTCATCGACTGTGCGCGCGAAGCTTCAGGAGCGCCGAGCGACGATAGAATAGCCAGATCTGAGTCAATCGTCGTGCGTGTTGGCCTGCACCGCGGTTCACTTCGACAGATCCACCCCGCAGAACGGCGTTTCAAGTTGGTGAGCGTGTCACGAGACGATCCGCAGGCCATTGTGCTTCGCATAAACGTTCAATTGCGGGTCGATCTGTCGGGCGATCCCGCATCAAGTGCAGGTAAACGTAAATGCCGACACTCGCCAAGATGATCAAAAAAGTCCAAACATTTCGAAGACCGTTCGCTGCTTATCTCCATTGTCGTCTACGTTTTCGAGCTTGTACAGGTCACGGAACGGCTCGCATTGTCGTTGATGACCGCTAGGTCACGTGTGGACGGCGCCCTGCAAGCTCTGACGTTTTGCAGCATTGGTCGGGTGCGGTCACGTGCGGCCTGTTGATGCGGCAGGTGTGGCCGCTGGCCGAAGTCTGCGCGGATCGGGTCTAAACAAAAACGCGCACTTTAGAAGTGGTCGTTGACAGCGAGTTCTCCCGATCCCCGGAACACCGTACTGCATTACGTCGTCATGCCCTGCCATGGTGTTGCCGCTCTATCTGCTGGCCTGCCTGCCTTACACCGCCAGCAACAGTCGGCTTCTTGTATCTGCTGACGCCGGCACCTGATGGCCCGCGCAGTCTTGTCGGCAGTCGCGACGATGCCGCCACCTTGGCGATCCATTAGTCGTGCGAGCCACGCTTCTGAGCGCGATCCGTGCTTACGCGCGTCAGCGGATGACGGCCGATTGCTGCCGAGCCACGAGTAACTCACCGCAATCATGCGATTGCTGCGGCTGCTTGGGCTGATGGCACGTACCGAGCCTGCGTCGGCTGCCGCCCGTGTGGTGAGCTGCTGCCGCTGCCGGCACCAGCCCGATCCACGCCGCAAGACCGCTCACGCCCGGAGGAGCGTACAATGTGTTCCAGTCGCCGATCTCGGCAACACGCCAATAGCGGTAGCGCCTGCCCAGACGATCCGCAGGCCATTTTGCTTCGATGCTCCTGCTGCCGACCGGGCCGATGCCGGGCGATCTGCGGTACCGCCAGCCGACGGCTCGCCTCACAGGCGCGGTGCAGGGCCAGCGATGCTCTTGTCGATGGACGCGATCTCGGTTCCGATCGCGCTCATACTGCCGTGCCAGCACATCCGAGGATGCCCGCGCGACGGCTCGCGGAAATCCTGCGCTATCCGCACCAGCTATCCGCTCGATGCATCATTGAGCAGCTCCGCTGTTCCGTTGCGGCCCTTGACCGACACGATGCCGCAGTTGCGGCCAAGTGCTCCGCGCAGGGCATTGCTCAACATCGTGCGCTGACGCACCAGCAACTGCCTGCTCCGGTGCAGCATCAAGGCAGTCTGCTGCTCCTTTGCTTGATCGGGACGAACCGCATCGACGGCCGTCCGTGACCTCGGCCTCGAGAAGCAAGCGGCGCATCGTTTGCTGAAGTCGTTCTTCTGCGTTTGAGGTGGCCGCTTCACAGTGCCGTAGCTCCGGGCGGTATCAGTCTGACCGTGTCGACCAAGCGCTTCAGTCCGGCCCCAGATGATGCGCGGACGGACTCATCGCTTCATCCCGACCAGGGCACAGGGTCCGGTCAACTCTACTCGACGATCTTTGCAACACCTTTGCGCGGTCCATTGTCTCTGACCCTCGCTTGCGTTCTCGTCAATCCGCAAGCTCGCCACTCCGCCATGCATCTGGCCGACTTGAAGCGAGCCTATCGTGCTAACCTCGCCCTGCACGCGCTCCCCTATTCTGCCAATCCAAGCGACAACCACGGCCTAGGCGCTTCGATGCCGGCTCAGAGTTCGCGGGGCGCCGTCCACAGATCAAGGTCTTCGCATCGCACTCACTAGCGCCGAGTGGTGAGCCGGCGCTGCCAAAATCGCGACTTCCGCATTACCTCTCGAAAAAGCGGACTCAGACGCGCAGGATGGGTGGAGCGAAGCGATACCCATCTGTTCTCGTCTGCGAAAGCGATGGGTTCGCGAAGAGCTCAAACCATTCTACGAGCTACGAGCTGACTAACATCCCATAGAGAAAGCAGCAAGCGTAGCCCGGATGAGCGAAGCGACATCCGGGAATTCATGATTCCTCTCCCCGCATATCGCGGAGCCTGTCATCGGGCGCGCATTCGCGCGACCCGTTGGCTCATGCGGGCTATCTGGTGCGCTCACTTTGGCGTCGACGGAGCGCTTTTTGGCCTTGCGCGCAACGACGAATTTATCGAGCCAGATCAATCTGATTCTACCCGTCCAGTCTCGCCTGCAAAAATATTTCTCTTCTCGAACTGGTAGAAACAGCAATAGAGGGATTGCCGTCCCGCACCTGTCAGAGGGGCGTTTCGCGATCGTCACGGACGTTGGGTGGGGGATGCGGTGGACGTGGTCACGTCAAGCGACGAATGACGTTGATTCGCGTACGGTGAAGTCGTGTGGTTCTGATTCCTCGACGCTGGAATCAAATCGGCGACGATGCTTGCGCATCGCGCCGGTGACGGTGACAAGAAAGCCCGATCGCCGGGAAGAGCGCGAAGGAAGCCGTTAAAACCATTGCGCAGGAAATGCCGGGACGTTCCGGTGAACCTGTGGTGACTAACTCGTGTGCTTTCCACTTTTTGCATGCGAGGCTGCGGGTGCGCGCGTAGCACCCGGCATTTCCTGCGCCCTCTTGATTTCGAGGGACAACGTTCGTGGATCACTCGGGCGCCGTTCGCGCCGCGGGAACGCGGACTTGCATCTGCTCTTTGAAAACTGAATCAGAAACCTCTCATCGTCACGGCCTTGAGCGGGGACGTTGAAGCTGGAAGATGTGCCGAGCTAATCCTTGCGGAACACGATCGAGGCCATCCAGCCCGTCATCAGCGCCATGAAGGCCGTGACAAGCCCATAGAAAAAACCGTCCTGGCGGGCGGTCGTCGCGACAAACTGCTCGAAGCCGACCTTGACGATGTCAAAGGCGGTGTCGGTGCGAGCAATCAGCGCGCCATCGGAAAACAGCTTGATCTCGACCTGGTAGGTGCCGATCGGGACTTCGGCGGGCAGCGGAATGCCGGTGCGGAACAGTGTCGGTGTCAGGAAAGTAACCGCCGAGGTTTCCTCGCGATAAAGTCCCCGTTCCTCGCGAAGCCGCACGAAGGCGCTGCGGAACGCATCGTTCGGTACCACGTCGGCATAGTCCGTTCCTACCTTCTGGGTGAGCAGTACACTGTTGAGACCGAGCTGCTGCCGCCGTTCGACTTCGGGAGACGCGATGGCATCGAATGGCCGGTTGGAGAACAATGCCAGATACGTTGGCACATTGATGAACTCGCGATAATCGGTGTTGATCCAGATGCCGAATTTTCGTTCCTTGCGGCGCGTGACCATATCGGCGCGTGGGCCGATGACGGTGACGACAAGGTCGTAGCTGTTGCGGGTGGCGGGCGTGTTGGCGTCCCTTTCCACCGAGCCGAACAGCACCAGCTCCTCGCCGGAATAGTTCGGCGTCACCGTGACGCGATGGTTCGAAACCGACACGATCAGCCGTTCCGCGCGCGCGGGCGAGGCGGCGAGAGCCATGCCCAGAATCAGCAGCAACGAGGCAAAGGCGAGCCAACGGCGTTCGATCATCCGGCGTCCCCGATTTCCCGGATGGTGAAGAGATCATCCGGCGTGATCACCAGTTCGATGACAAAACGGATTCCGACCGCGAGGATCAAAATCCCGAGCAAAAGCCGCAAGTGTTCGCCGCGAATTTTCTGGCCAGCCCGGGCGCCGAATTGCGCGCCGGTCACCCCGCCTGTCATCAGGATCAGTGCGAGAACCGCGTCAACCAGATGGTTGGTAACCGCGTGCAGCATGGTGGCGAACACCATGGTGACCAGCGTCAGAACCATCGAGGTGCCGATCACGGTCGAGGTCGGCACCCGCAAAAGATAGATCATGATTGGAATCAGGATGAAGCCGCCACCAATGCCCATCACCGCGCCGAGGAAGCCGATAATGATGCCGACCACGACGACCGGGATCACGGAGAGGTATATCTTGGATCGCTTGAAGCGCATCTTCAGCGGCAGGCCGTGGATCCAGCCGTGGCTGCCCGAGCGACGCAGCGGAACGACGACGCCGCGCCGCACGCGCAGCATCGACCGCAAGCCTTCCCAGAACATCAGTCCGCCAACGGTGGTCAGCAACACGACGTAGGACAGCGCGATCATCAGATCGAGCTGGCCGAGCGCGCGCAGGAGCGTGAAGGTATAGACGCCCAGTGCGGTGCCTATCGTGCCGCCGCACAAGAGCACCAGCGCAAGCGCGGGATCGATCGCCCGGCGGCGCCAGTAGGCTATCGCCCCCGAGAAGGAGGAGGCCGCGATGTGGCTGGCGACGGAGGCCACCGCGACCGCCGGCGCGATGCCGATGAAGATCAACAGCGGCGTCATCAGAAAGCCGCCGCCAATGCCGAACATACCTGACACGAATCCGACCGCCGCTCCCATCGCGAGGATGAGAAAGACATTGACCGGAATGTCGGCGATCGGGAGATAGAGTTGCACGCACGTCGCTTCGGAAATGAGCCGTGAGGTCGGCCGAAACCGCTCATGGCATGGTTGCCTGGAAGCGCGGATTGGATGCCGCGCCTCTGCATAGCCGAAATCTCCACCCGGAGGGACTAAAGAATCTCGCAGGAGCTTGTTTTTTTGAGCGCTCCGTCGGCGCAGTTTCCGACGTGGTGAAGAATTCAGATTAACGCGCGGCCGATTGACAGGATGAGCGGGCTCAGGGCCTTCGAATCGGATCGGTAACGAGGTTCATCGCCGACGCCTCCCTGGAACCAAGCCAGCGGACATCGCCGGTTTCCGACATGGCTTCCACGACGGAGGAGGAAATGCCCATCTTCGTCATATACCCCAGCACCATGCCCGTGGTTCGCTGTGCGTCGGCAACCGCGTCGCGGCCGGGCAAGGTGGTTACGAAGCGGTGGACGCCGAGCGCCGAGCCTTCGATGCCGTATCGGGGCTTGCCACCGGCGTATACCAGCACGCATGCGCTGGCACAGTACGATCGCGTGACCCGGCCCGAAGCATCAGCGACGCCGACCGCCGTGGCGAGGCCGCGCGAGCGGATGATTTCGCCCATGATGAGTGCCTGGTTCAGATTGCCGCCTGGGGAGGACAGCAGGATAGCGTCGCCCTCGGCGAGACGGGCTTCGTCGATTTTTTCCCGCAACCAGGATGCGCTTGCCGCGCCGATCGTTCCGCTGATCGCCAGGACCGTCCGGCCGCGACCCGAGCCGTCGAGGTCGGCTTTGGCGATCAATGACGATGTCATGCTCGGCGAAAGGTAGGATTCTTTCCAATAGGACCAGGCTTCGGGCCGTGAGAGATCGCGGTAGGCGCGGATCCCGACGCCGGATATCAGCAGAAGGAAGAGTGCGACCGACAAGATTGGCCGCCGTCTCCTGAGGACGGCCGGACGCGGCGATGGAGAAGGCTTGACCGTTGCAACGCGCTGCGGAGCCACCGAGGGACCCGTCGGCGAGTTGCGGAAGTGACCTGCTTCGTTCTGACGATCGCCGAAAGGCAAGGAGGACCTCTTTGAGCAACCTGGCGGAGGTTAGGAGCCGATGTTCTATTAAACCGCTTCATCGCGGAGGTACATGCGGGCAGGCCTGCGGACACCAGGAAATCGCATCATCTTCCGGTGAGCACAATTCCGCGCGGCGGCTTGCTACTTTGAGTTAAGCGAAAATCGCTTTCGGCGTTATCGTGAATGCGCCCCTTGCGGCCGCATCGCCAAATCAATGCGCGGCGGCGGTGCGCTTGCTCGCAGCCGGCTTCACAGCTGGCTTTGCCGGGGTGGCCGGCGCCGAGTCCCATCCGCCGGCGGGGCTTGCAACATTGATGGCGTCGTCAGGCTGAGGCTCGGGCGTGAAGGTCTGGATCGCGAGCTTTGCCGCCGCAAGCGACTGGGCGTCAAGCCGCTTTGCGATGTCGTCGCGTTTGCGGCCCGCATCCACGTCACCCTGAGCCGCAGCCAGGCTGAACCACTTGTAGGATTCGGCGAAATTCTGCTCGACGCCGATGCCGCGGGCATAAAGAATGCCGAGATTGTACTGGCTGTCCGCAATCCCGCGATCGGCGGCCTTGCGGAACCATTGCACCGCGCTCTTGTAGTTGGCGCCTTTGCCGCCGCCGTCGGCATCGAGCACGGCGAGATTGTGCATGGCCTTGGCGTTGCCGCGCTCTGCGGCCCGGATGTAATAACGCCGGGCGATATCGACGTCCTTCTGCACGGCGAGGCCCTTTTCGTAGAGGGTCCCGAGCCTGAAGATCGCCGGCACCACGCCGGCCTGGGCCGCGCGGTCGAGCCACTTTGCGGCTTCGTCGAAGTTGGCGGTGATGCCTTTTCCTTCGGCGAAGCGCACGCCGACTTCATAGGCCGCCGTGGGATCGCCCCTGAGAGCGGCGCCACGCAGGACCGGCCCGCCGATTGCCTCAGGCAGTCGCTCGGATGGCGGAATTGGTATCAAGGCAAGTTTGCTCTTGCCCAACACGATATCCTGAACCTGAAGCGTTCCGGTGATATCGTCTGCGGAAGCAGCGGGGGGCGTGGCGATGTTAGGCGGGATCGCTACCGACGCGGTGCCCTCATTCGCATCCGTGGCCTGCCCGTTGAGGGATTGCTTTCCAATCGGGACAGGCGACGTCATCGAGGGCGCTATCTGGGCTGGCATTGCGGAGCTGGCGTTGTCATCGGCAGCCGGGCCGGAAGGCTGGGTCCCACCTGAACTCTCCATCGCGGGCATCTGCGGCGCAGTGCCGGCGTCGAGCAGCGTCATCGCCATCTTGAACGTGCCCAATACGATCACGACCACACTTGCGCCGACGAGCAGCGAGCGGATCTTGGTGGTGATGGTGGATGTCTCCTTGCCCCGGCCGCCGGTTGTTTTCGCCGCGCCGCGGCCGGCCTTTTCAGGCGGAGGCGCGGCCGCAGCCGCCTGTGCGGCGCGCCGAGCAGCGGCGATGAAACTCGACGTGCTGACGGGTTCGCGCGGAGCGGCCGGAATTTCGCTGATCGCACTCTCGGACGCAGCGATACGCTCCGAGGCGGAAGCCGTGCGTCCGCCGGGCCGCGTTCCCGGTTCGAGCGGATGGTCCGGCGGCAGAGCAGGCTCCATTGCGAGGCGCGGCGGCGCCGCCTGCGGCTCCAGGATCTCGCTGATCGCCCGCGTTACGACCGCGGCAGCAGGCGGCGGCGCCGCGGAAACGGAATGGAAATCCCGTGGCGCCGCGTCGAAATGCTCCTGCATCGCCGCCGGGTTTTGCAATTCGGGCTTGGGTTGCGGCGCCATCGTGACCCGCGGCTCGTCCTCCTCCGGGGCGGGCAAGGGGGGCGGCGGCGCTTCGAACGAGGAAGCCGGCATCGAAGTAAATTCGGGTGCCAGCGGCGCCTCGAAAACGGATTCCGCCCGCGCCTCTGGCTGCGGAGCGGGGGTCTGATCGCGAGCGGCGCGAAGATCGCCTTCGATCATCGCCAACCGGTCGACCACATGGCCGAGCGTGTTGTGAACAGCTTCAAGCGCATCCTGCGTATGGCGGTCGGTTTCCGCCTGGCTGAAGCGTATATCCGACAATTCGCGCTTGAAGAGATCGGCAAGACCGCTGTCCGAAGCAGTGGAGTCGCTCTGGCCGTTTGTGGCGAACGCTGCAATGCTCGCATGCTGGCGTTCCAGCTGGTGCAGGATGTCCTGCAGCCCTTCCTCGACCTGTCCAAGATTGCCGGCGCGATGATCGGCGGTCGCCTCCAGCCGTTCGAGCAGATAGGACACGCGCTGTTCGAGATGGGCGAAGGCGGCGGCGTTGTCATTGCCGACCGGCATGCGGTCGAGACGCTCAGACAGCCCTCGCAGCGCGTTCTCGATATGCTCGAGGTTTTCGTGCGCGGGTGCCGGCTGCTCGCGGCTCTCGAGCGAGGCGGTCAGGGCCGCGATCCGCTGTTCGAGAATCGCGAATGAATCGCCGCGATTGTCTGCCCGCGCAAGCAGATCGACCTTTGAGGACAAGAGGTGCACGTCCTCGCTCAACCGTGCCAGCGCCTCATTGGAGGCGACATTGGCGACGATGGCGCGAAGCGCGGCAATCGCGCTTTCGAGCTGCTGGACGGTTGAAGGATCATCATTGGCGCGCAGGATCTGGTCGAGTTTGGCGGTCAGATTGCGGATCGCCTCGTCATAGCCGGCCAGTTGTTCGGCCGGCGTCAGGGAACGCAAAACCTCGCGGATCTCGCTCAATGCGCGTTCGATGCCGGCGAGCGCCTGGCTGTCGATCCCGGTCTGGCGAGTATCGTCGATGCGGCGTGCCAGGGAGCGGATGTCGTTTTCGATCAATTCAATGGCCCGGCGCGGCATCGCTTCGGTGATTGCAAGACGAATTTCCGACAATTCACGGCGGAAGGCGGCGATCGATTGGTCGACGTGATCGGGACGTTGCAAAGCCTCGATCTGGCTCGTGATCTTGAGGAGATGTTGCTCCAGCGAGGAGAAATCCGGGCCAGCGGGGAGGGCGGGCGGCGCCGGCGGAGCGTGAGACGGCGCTGGCGGGGCCGGTGGCGATGGCGGCGGTTGCGCGGCGTTTGGCGATCGGATGACCCGTTGTCGAGCTCATTCTGGCGCGCGGCGATCTCGGCGACCGCGAAATCGAGCGAGGCCGGGCTCAGCGGAGGTGATTGGCGAAAGACCTGGCTGGCCGCCCGCTCGATCATCTCGGCCTGGCGCTGCCGGTCCTGCATCTGCGGCGGCTGGCGACCGGAGCTGGAATTTGAAATCTGCGAGAGGCGCGCGTCGAGACGCGCGATCGCGTCGTTCAGCTGCCTTGCGACCGGCGGTTCGGTGCGCGGCACTTCGCCACGTGAGGTATCGTTGTGAGCCTTCCCTGCGAAATCTGCTCAATTTGCCGGGCAATCGCGTCCAGCCGCTCGTGAATATCGATGACATCGCGGCTTTCCTGGGAAGGCATCGCTTCCCGCAGATCGTAAGCCTGGCGAAAGCTCGGGGGCGCAAAATCGCCGAGGGTGGAATTGAGCCAGTCGTTCAGCGACATGCCGGCGCGGCGGGCGGCGGCTTCGGCCCTTTCCCGGACGGACGGATCGATGCCTTCATTACTCCAGGATACGCGCGAATTCATGGTCTGGTCCGGTTCCGAATCCGGCGCGCTACTTGCGCCTTCAGCCTCCCCGCGCGTCCCAAACGAGAGACAATCGAAATTCGCGCGGGGCGTCTGCCTCTGGATTTGACTTTTTCGTGTTACGGTAAAAAACCGGTTAAGGAATCGGACGGCTCACGCGGAAAGTTGCGCTCTGGGGTCGATTGGCCGCACCTGGTCCGCGGCGGGCTTATCCTGATGCCGCTGGTAGCCCGAACGTTGGTATTTGACTTCTAGGTCGCGAAATCTTTTAGGTCGCGAAATCTTTCATAAACGAGTGGCTCACAAGCCGAGAGGACGCCCATGCCGATCTACAAAGCCCCCGTCGAGGACGTGAATTTCCTGTTCAACGACGTTTTTCAGATCGATCGCTACGACAATCTTCCCGGCTTCAGCGATGCCTCGGCGGATGTGCGCGAGGCGGTTCTTGCGGAAGCTGCAAAGCTGAGCGAAGAGGTGCTGCAGCCGCTCAATCGCACGGGTGATCTTGAGGGCTGCACCCGGCGCGACGATGGCAGCGTGGCGACGCCCAAGGGCTTCAAGGAGGCTTTCCGGCAGGTAGCGGAGGGTGGCTGGCTCGGACTTTCGGCGCCCACGGAATATGGCGGTCAGGGCCTGCCGGTGACGCTGAGCCAGGCGGTCAACGAATTCCAGTGCTCGGCAAACATGGCCTTTGCCATGTATGGCGGCCTGACCATGGGCGCGACGGCTGCTCTCATCGTGCACGGCAGCCCCGAACAGAAGGCGATGTTTGTGCCCAAAATGGTCGCCGGTGAATGGACCGGCACCATGAATCTCACCGAACCGCAGTGCGGCACCGATCTCGGCATGTTGCGCACCAAGGCGGTCAAGCAGGCCGATGGCAGCTACAAGATCACCGGGACCAAGATCTTCATCTCCGCAGGCGAGCACGACTTGACCGAGAATATCATTCACCTGGTGCTCGCACGGATTGAAGGCGCGCCGGCCGGCATCAAGGGCATCTCGCTGTTCGTGGTACCCAAGTTCCTCGTCAACGCAGATGGATCGGTGGGGCAGCGCAACGGCGTGACCTGCGGTTCGATCGAGCACAAGATGGGCATCCACGCCAACTCCACCTGCGTGATGAACTACGACAGCGCTACGGGCTGGCTGGTCGGCGAGGAAAACAAGGGCATGCAAGGCATGTTCGTGATGATGAACGAGGCGCGGCTTGGGGTCGCGGTGCAGGGGCTCGCGCAGTCCGAGGTGGCCTACCAGAACGCCGCTGCCTATGCCCGCGAGCGGCTTCAGGGCCGCTCGCTCTCGGGGCCAAAGGCGCCCGACAAGCCGGCCGATCCGATCATCGTGCATCCCGATATCCGTCGCGCCTTATTGACCATCCGTGCCTTCAACGAGGCGGCACGCGCCATGGTGGTCTGGACGGCCTTGAAGAGCGACGTCGCCCATCGCTCCAGCGACCCCAGGGATCGCCAGGAGGCGGATGATCACATGGGCCTGATGACGCCGGTGATGAAAGGCTTTCTTACCGATGTCGGCTTTGCCAACGCGGTTTCCGCCCAGCAGATCTATGGCGGTCACGGCTACATCGCCGAGCAGGGCATGGAGCAGTTCGTGCGCGATGCGCGCATCGCGATGATCTATGAAGGCGCCAACGGTATCCAGGCACTCGATCTTGTCGGGCGAAAGCTGCCGCGCGATGGCGGCCGTGCGGTCATGGCTTTCTTCAAGGAAGTGGGCTCATTTGCAAAGGAACAGGGCGGTGATGAGGCCATGAAGCCCTTCGTGACGCCGCTCTCCACCGCGCTCGGCCATTTGCAGCAGGCGACCACCTGGCTGATGCAGAATGCCATGATGAAACCGGACAATGCCGGTGCCGCCGCCACCGACTACCTGCATTTGTTCGGCTTCGTTACCCTGGGCTACATGTGGGCCAAGATGGCGAAAGTCGTTCATGAAAAGATTGCGGGCGGTGGCGCCACGCCCTATCTGACGACCAAGCTGGTGACGGGCCGTTTTTTCATGGAAAGGATGCTGCCCGAAACGGCCGTGTACCTCGCGCGCATCCAGAGCGGAAGCGCGACGATGATGGAATTGCCGGCCGAAGCCTTCTGACCGGAGCAACCGCTTGCCGCGGCGCCATTGACTGTCCGCGGCCTGATCTCAAGACGCGATAAAATAACGATCCTCATACCGGGAGCGCATCATGCCTGAGGCATATATCTACGATCACGTTCGCACGCCGCGCGGTCGCGGCAAGCCCGACGGCGCGCTTCACGAGGTGACCGCGCTGGCGCTGGCAACCGCGCCGCTGAAAGCGCTCAAGGATCGCAACAATCTGGCGGAAGATGTCGTCGACGACGTGGTGCTCGGCGTGGTCGATCCGGTCGGCGAGGCCGGCTCCGACATTGCGCGCTTTGCCGCGCTGAAGGCGGGACTCGGCGAATCCGTTCCGGGCGTGCAGATCAGCCGTTTCTGCGCTTCCGGCCTCGATGCGGTGAATTTCGCCGCGGCCCAGATCATGAGCGGCCAGCACCAACTCGCCATTGGTGGAGGTGCCGAATCCATGAGCCGGGTCGGCATCGGGGCATCCGGCGGCGCCTGGCCGATGGATCCCTCGATCGCGGTGCCGGCTTATTTCATGCCGCAGGGAGTTTCTGCAGATCTGATCGCGACCAAATACGGCTTTTCGCGCGATGACGTCGACGCGTATGCGGTGCAGAGTCAGCAGCGCGCCGCGAAAGCCTGGGATGAGGGCCGCTTCAACAATTCGGTGATCCCGGTAAAGGACGTCAATGGCCTCACGATCCTTGGCAAGGACGAACACATGCGTCCCACCACGACCATGCAGTCGCTGGCGCAATTGCAGCCTTCCTTTGCCACGGTGGCGCAAATGGGCGGCTTCGACGCGGTGGCGATCCAGTCGCATCCGGAGGTCGAGCGCATCAACTACGTCCATCACGCCGGCAATTCGTCCGGCATCGTCGACGGCGCCGGCGCGGTTCTGCTCGGCAGCAAGGAGGCCGGCGCCAGGCACGGCCTGAAGCCGCGCGCAAAGATCCGCGCTTTCACCAATATCGGCTCGGAGCCGGCGATGATGCTCACCGGTCCGGTCGATGTGACGAAGAAACTTTTCGAACGCTCTGGGATGAAGAAATCGGACATCGACCTGTTCGAACTGAACGAAGCCTTCGCTTCCGTGGTGCTGCGCTACATGCAGGCGTTCGAGATCGACAACGACAAGATCAACGTCAATGGCGGCGCGATCGCGCTCGGCCATCCGCTCGGCGCAACCGGCGCGATGATCCTCGGTACCGTGCTCGACGAACTCGAGCGCAGCAACAAGTCGACCGCGCTGGTCACGCTGTGCATCGGCGGCGGCATGGGTACCGCCACGATCATCGAGCGGGTGTAAGCCCGCGCCGCAGCTTCTTCCCCTTCCCCGCAATGGGGAGGGGGCAGATCGCCGGCCCGGCGATAACGAATAGCCTTCGGACTTTGGGAGCGACAAATGGCCTTCAAGAATTTCAGGGTTGAGACGGACGCCGACGGCATTGCGCTGGTGACGTGGGACATTCCGGGCCGTTCGATGAACGTGCTGGACGAGACCACGATCATCGAGCTTGAAGAGATCGTGAAGCAGACTTCCGCCGATGCCGCGGTCAAGGGCGTGGTGGTCACGTCCGGCAAGGAGGCGTTTTCGGCCGGTGCCGATCTGTCGATGCTCGAAGGCATGAATCGTCGATACGCGGATCTGCTCAAGGCCAAGGGCGAGGTCGCCGCCAATCAGATGCTGTTCGACGAGAGCCGCAAATCTTCGCTCGTGTTTCGCGCCATCGAGACGAGCGGCAAACCATGGGCTGCCGCGATCAATGGTCTTGCGCTCGGCGGTGCGTTCGAACTCACGCTGTCGTGCCATTATCGTGTCGCGGCGGAAAATCCGAAGACGCGTCTTGGTTTGCCGGAAGTCAAGGTCGGGCTGTTCCCGGGCGCCGGCGGCACCCAGCGGGTGCCGCGCATCGTGCCGCCGCAGGATGCGATGCAGTTGCTGCTCAAGGGCGAGGCGGTCACGCTCGAAAAGGCCAGGGCGCTGAAACTGATCGACGCCGTCGTACCGTCGAGCGACCTCATCAAGGCGGCCAAGGACTGGATCAAGGGTGGCGGCAAGGCGCTGGCGCCCTGGGACGACAAGGCGTTCAAGCTCCCGGGCGGGCCGGTCTATTCCAAGAATGGCATGATGATGTTCCCGGCCGGCAACGCGATCTATCGCCGCGAAACCTTCGACAACTACCCGGCGGCGCGCGCGATCATGCAGTGTGTCTACGAGGGCCTGCAATTGCCGATCGATGCCGCGCTGCGCGTGGAGTTGCGTTACTTCGCGCAAGTACTGCGCAGCAAGGAAGCGGCCGCAATGATCCGCTCTCTTTTCCTGTCGATGCAGGAACTGAACAAGGGAGCGCGGCGTCCGCAAAACGTCCCGCCGACGAAGGTCAAGAAGCTGGCGGTCATCGGCGCGGGCTTCATGGGCGCCAGCGTCGGCTATGTTTCGGCACGCGCCGGCATCGACGTGGTGCTGATCGACCGCGACCAGGAGAGCGCCGACAAGGGCAAAGGTCACGCCAAATCGGTGATCGATGATCTGGTCAGGAAAGGGCGCGCCAAGGAGGCCGATCGCGACGCCATTCTGTCGCGGATCACCGCGACGGCGGATTACGGCGCGTGCAAGGACTGCGATCTGGTCATCGAGGCGGTGTTCGAGGACAGAAAGGTCAAGGCCGAGACCTATGCCAAGGCACAGCCGCTCATCAAGAGCGATGCGATCTTCGCCTCCAACACTTCGACGCTGCCGATCAATTCGCTGGCCGAGGAATTCAAGGACCAGAAGAAGTTCATCGGCATCCACTTCTTCTCGCCGGTCGAAAAGATGATGCTTGTGGAGATCATCGTCGGCAGGAACACCGGCGACGTCGCGCTCGCCACCGCGCTCGATTACGTGCGCCAGATCGGCAAGACGCCGATCGTGGTCAATGATTCCCGCGGCTTCTTCGCCAACCGCTGCGTGCTGCGCTTCACCGCCGAAGGGCTGGAGATGCTGATGGAAGGCGTGCCGCCGGCGATGATCGAGAACACCGCGAAGATGGCGGGCATGCCGGTCGGGCCGTTGTCATTGTCGGACGAGGTGGCGCTCGATCTCGTGCTCAAGATCATGAAGGCGACGGAAGCCGACCTCGGTCCCAAGGCGGTCGACCAGGCCCAGAAAAAGCTCATGATCGAGATGGTCGAGAAGCAGGGGCGCTTCGGTCGCAAGAACGGCAAGGGCTTTTACGACTATCCCGAGAAGGGCAAGGGCCAGAAGAGCCTGTGGCCCGCCTTGAGCGGCCTGCAACCGAAGCATCTCGATCCGGATACGCTCGACATCGAGGAACTCAAGCAGCGCTTTCTCGTGGTGCAGGCGGTAGAAGCCGCGCGCACGGTGGAGGATCACGTCATCACCGATCCGCGCGAGGCCGATGTCGGTTCGATCCTCGGCTTCGGCTTTGCACCGTTCACCGGCGGCGCGCTGTCCTATATCGACTTCATGGGAACGAAGAAGTTCGTTGAATTGTGCCGCAGGTTCGAGGCGAAATACGGCCCGCGCTTCGCCCCGCCGAAGCTCCTGCTCGAGATGGCGGAAAAAGGCGAGACCTTCTACGGCCGCTTCCCGCCGAAAAAACAGGCCGCGGCGTAGGCAAGAATTTGACCCTCTCCAAAAAGGGAGAGGGTCATTGTCAAGGCTCACGCCGCCTTGACGAGGCCTTCCTTCACGAGCGCCTCCTGTACCTTCGGACGCGCGGCGACGCGGGCCTTGTAGGCCATCAGGTTGGGCAGTCCGGAAAGATCGAATTTCATCCCCTCGGCCCAGCGCAGCATGACGTACAGATAGGCATCGGCGACGGTGAACTGCTTGCCCATCAGGTAGTCGTGACCGGCGAGCTTGCCGTCGAGATATCTGAACTTGCCCATCGCGCGGTCCTTGAAGAAGGCCTTGGCGTCGTCCGAAAGCACCGGGCTGAACATCGGACCGATGTTCTTGTGCAGTTCGCCGGTGATGTAATTGAGCCACTCCTGGAGCTTGTAGCGCTCGGCGGTGTCCCGGGCGGGCGCGAGGTTCTTGGCCGGGACCTTGTCGGCTATCATCTGCACGATTACCGGGCCCTCGGTCACGAGTTCGCCATTGTCCAGCGCGACCGCCGGCACCTGGCCCTTGGGATTGATTTTCAAATAGTCGTCACCACTCTCCAGTTTCTTGGCGCGCAGGTCGACCTTTTCCAGATCGTAGGGCAGACCGGCTTCCAGAAGCACGATATGTGGCGAAAGCGAGCACGCTCCGGGCGAGAAATACAGCTTCATCGGGGTTTTCCTTCCCTTGGGGATCATGACAAACGGCAACGATCAACTAAATGCATTTGCATGAAATAGTCAACATTGATGCAGCTGCATCAAGTGCGCTACACTTGTTTCGTCACGTATGGATACTGCCATGAAACGCAAACCATCGACCGAGGCGACCGCCGCCTGGATTCGCCTGATGCGAGTCCAGAGCCGGGTGCTTGACGCCGTCGAGCAGGAGTTGAAAAAGGCGGGATTCCCGCCGCTGGCCTGGTATGACGCTCTGCTCGAGCTGTCGCGTGCCCCGTCCGGCGAATTGCGGCCGGTGGAACTGGAAAGACAGATGCTGCTGCCGCAATACTCGACCTCGCGGTTGATCGACCGGCTGGTGGATGAGGGATTGGCGGCGCGCCGCGAATGCAAGGTCGACAAGCGCGGCCAGTTCGTCGAGATTACCGAGACAGGACGTGAACTGCAGAAGAAGATGTGGGGCGCGTATTCCGCGGCGATCGAAAAGCACGTCGGTTCGAAACTGTCGGATGCGGATGCCGCAAAGCTCAGTGGTCTGCTCGACCGGCTGGGCTGCTCCTGCGGCGAGGCGCAATCTCTTGCCGCAAGAGACGGCGCGCCTGCCCGATGACATCGCCCCTCACCTTCATATCCGCGGATCGCAGGGTTCGCGGATATTCCCGAAACCGCCCGCGTTTGGTCGAAACGCTCCACATCAGGAATTGGCATGGCGCGTGACCAGATCGATATGACGCCCCTGCAAACGCGCTCCGAACTGGTCGCGTGGCTGGAAGCGGGCGTGAAGCCGCCTTCGGAATTCCGGATCGGCACGGAGCATGAAAAGACGCCTTTCACGCTGGCGGGGCACCATCCGGTGCCTTACGAGGGCGCGCGGGGCATCGGCGCGCTGCTGGAAGGCATGAAGCTTCTGCTCGGCTGGGAGCCGATCGTGGAGCGCGGCAACATCATCGGGCTCTATGATGTCACCGGCGGCGGAGCCATTTCGCTGGAACCGGGCGGGCAATTCGAATTATCCGGTGCTCCCGTCGAGACCGTGCATCAGACCCAAAGCGAATTGATGGCCCATCTTGCCCAGGTTCGCGAAATCGCAGCCCCCCTGGGTATCGGCTTTCTCGGACTCGGCATGACGCCGTCGTGGTCGCGGGCGCAAATTCCGATGATGCCCAAGGGGCGATACAAGATCATGACCAATTACATGCCGAAGGTCGGTCGCTACGGCCTCGACATGATGTACCGCACGTGCACGGTACAGACCAATCTCGACTTCTCCTCCGAGGAGGACATGGTCAAGAAGCTTCGGGTGTCGCTCGCGCTGCAGCCCGTCGCAACCACTCTGTTTGCCAATTCGCCGTTCACCGAAGGCAAGCCAAACGGTTTTCTCTCATTCCGCTCCGAAATCTGGCGCGACACCGACAATGCGCGCGCCGGCACGCTGCCATGGGTATTCGAGGCCGGCATGGGGTTCGAACGCTGGGTCGATTACGCGCTGGACGTCCCGATGTATTTCGTCAAGCGCGGTGACGCCTATATCGATGTGGCCGGATCGTCGTTCCGCGATTTCTTCGATGGGAAAAACCCCGCGCTTCCAGGCGAGCGTCCGACGCTTTCAGATTGGGCCAATCATCTCTCGACGATTTTTCCCGAAGTGCGCCTGAAGCGCTATCTGGAAATGCGCGGCGCCGACGGTGTGCCGTGGGGGAGGCTGCCGGCCCTGCCGGCTTTCTGGGTCGGATTGCTGTACGATAATACAAGCCTGGATGCGGCGTGGGATCTTGTCAAATCCTGGACCGCACGCGAACGTCAGTCGCTGCGTGATGATGTGCCGCGCCTTGGTTTCAAGGCCCGGATCAAGGACCGCTACATGTTCGAAATCGCCAAGGAATGCCTGGCATTGGCGCATGCCGGTCTGCACCGGCGCGGCCATATCGATCATTCGGGACGCGACGAGACGCGCCATCTGGAGCCGCTGGACCGGATCATCGATTCCGGACAGACGCCAGCCGAGGAAATGCTGGCGAAATTCGATGGACCGTGGCGGGGTTCGGTAGAACCTGCCTATGACGAGTACGCCTTCTAAGGCGCCATCCGGATGCCCCTGAGCCGAACGCGCCGTGCCAAGGGGAAATATTTCGAAATAGTTGCATGAGCGTCGTTCATCTGCCGTACAGGTTCGTGGCGATCAAATGGCGAGACGCAAAATGCGGTTAAGTCCAACCAGTTGAAAGCTTCGCGAATGTGGGGAGGCCGGCTGCCCGGGGCCTGTTTGGTGACGTTCGTTCTTCTTGCCGCCACAGCCGGCGTCATGCGAGCGGCCCATGCCCAGACCAATTTTGACCGGCCGGGCGCCGACTACATGAGTTCGGTGGTGCCCTCGGGCGATCCGGCGGAATGCGCCCTGCTATGCGAGCGGGACCGGCGTTGCCGCGCATGGAGTTTCAACTATCCGAGCGACACTTCGCACAGTGCGATTTGCTGGCTGAAGAGCAGCGTTCCCCCACGCGCGAAGGATGACTGCTGCGTCTCCGGCGTGCGCGGCGCAGGCGTGGTCGAACCGCGCAATGGGGGGATTGAGACGTCGATCGACCGCTATGGTGGAGACTACCGCAGCTTCGAGCTCAAGCGGGGCGAGGGCGACGAGATCTGCAAGGCCGCCTGCGCGGCGGATAATAAATGCCGGGCATGGACCTTTGCCCGGCCCGGATATGTCGGTCGGGACGCTCACTGCTTTTTGAAGAAAGAGATCAAGCCGCCGCGTCGCAAGCCGGGATTCACCTCGGGCGTAGTGAGGTAACATCTGTAATATCCGGATCGTAATAGGGTGGGCGCCCAGTCATGTCCGATGGCGTGAGGCTGGCACCATTTCAAACACGGAGCTCACGATGATGTTAACGCGCAGGGTTTTCAACGGGACAATTGTTGCGGCCGCCTTGGTGACGCGGCTTGCTCCGGCATGGGCCAATACCGTCGTGCCGTTTTCGGCGGAAGCCTTCAAGGCGGCTCAGGAGCAGGGCAGCCCGATCCTGGTCGAAATCCACGCCGACTGGTGCCCAACCTGCAAGGCCCAGAAGCCTATCCTCGACAAGCTGACCGCTGAACCGAAATTCAAGAATCTGAAAATTTTCCGTGTCGATTTCGATTCGATGAAGCCGGCGGTGAAGGAGTTCGGTGCCCAGATGCAGTCAACCCTGATCGTCTTCAAGGGAGCCAACGAGCAGGGCCGCTCGGTCGGCGACACCAAGGAAGCTTCGATCGCCGCGCTCCTCGACAAGAGCCTCTGAGTCTCGGTGGCAACTCTCGCGCTGGCGTTTGTCGCAGGCGTGCTGTCAATTCTGTCGCCTTGCGTTCTGCCGCTCGTCCCGATCGTATTGGGCGCAGCTGTTGCCGCTCATCCCCTTCGGCGCATTCGCCCTGGCAGGAGGTCTTGCCCTGTCCTTTACCGGGCTTGGCCTCCTGCTGGCATTGGCGGGATTTGGGATCGGCATTGATGCCGCCATGTTTCGCCTCGTGGCGGCGTTGATCATGGTGGTGCTGGGCACATTTCTGATGGTTCCGTCCTGGCAGGCGCGGCTCTCGGCGGCTGGCGGTCCCGTGTCCGGCTGGGCTGACCGGCATTTCGGCGGCTTCGCCTCGTCGGGGCTCGCAGGCCAGTTCGCGATCGGCCTCCTGCTCGGCGCGGTATGGTCGCCTTGTGTCGGCCCCACGCTCGGTGCAGCCTCGCTCCTGGCGTCGCAAGGAAAAGACCTGCCCAGAGTGACGCTGACGATGGCGATTTTCGGCGTTGGCGCGGGGTTGCCGCTGGTGCTGTTCGGGCTCTTGTCGCGGGCGAGTTTGGTGCGCCTTCGCACGGGCCTGATGTCGGCGGGAAAATTCGGCAAGGGCCTGCTTGGCGCGGCCTTCATCTTGATAGGCACTGCGATCGTCAGCGGTGCCGACAAGAGGATCGAGGCCGCGCTCGTCGCAGCCTCACCGCAATGGCTCACGGATTTGACGACGTCTTTCTAAAGCATGATCCGGAAAAGTGTGTAGCGGTTTTCCGAAAAGATCGTGCGAAAACAAAACCTGAAGCGCGATGGTGATTCTGCCTGATCCCATCGCGTTTTAGCTGAGAGAGGGGCCACGGCATGCAACTGGAATCGATCCTGACGTGTCCGAAATGCGGCTTTCAAGCCACCGAAACAATGCCCACAGACGCCTGCCAGTTCTTCTACGTCTGCAAAGGCTGCGGTGCAAAGCTCAAGCCGCGGCCCGGCGATTGTTGTGTGTTCTGCTCTTATGGCTCGGTGCCTTGCCCTCCCGTCCAAAGGGATGGCAAGGGCTCGTGCTGCAGCTAGAGCGTTTTCGAGCGAAGTGGATACCGGTTCGCGTGCGCGAGCGCGGTGCTCACTGCACCGAGGTAAAGAACCGCGCAAGGCGGAAGCCCGACAGCCAGGTCCATACGGGCTGGCGGCGCATGCCGAGATCCCATGATCCGATCACCGCGTCGGCGCGGCCAATCAGATTGTCCACGGGCAACAATCCAACACCGCCTTCGCGAACAGGAACGCGACTGTCGGCGGAATTGTCGCGGTTGTCGCCCAGCACGAACAGATGTCCCGGCGGCACCTTCACTTCCGGCGTGTTGTCGAGCCGGCCATTCTCGCGAAGCTTGAAGATCGCGTGGCTTACCCCTCCCGGCAAGGTCTCGACATAGCGAAAGGCTGGCTCGGAGCGACCGCTGTCCTCTTCCGCTTCGCCGATCCCGTCGGCTCTCAGAGACGCCGCACGATCATTGATGAAGAGCTGGCCCTGCCGCATCTGGATGCGGTCGCCGGGGAGGCCCACGACGCGCTTCACCCAGGCTTGCGAGCTGTCGCCCGGCCAGCGAAATACCACGACATCGCCACGCTTGGGCATTTCGCCGAATACCCGTCCGGTTTCGGGCAGGTTGATCTGGATCGGCAGCGAGGCGGTTCCGTAGCCGTAAGGGTATTTCGACGCCAGCAAGGCATCGCCGATCAACAGCGTCGGCTCCATCGACCCCGACGGTACGTAGAAGGGTTCCGCGATCGCCCCCTTGGCCAGGAAGACGATTGCCACCGCCGCCACGAACTGAACGATCTGAACACCCCAGCCGCGCGCCTTCGCGGCAACGAGCTCGCGATTCGTACTCATCCGCCGGTTCCTCCTACCGTAATGCGCTCCATCCTCAGCGTCGGCTGGCCGACGCCAACCGGCACGCCCTGACCATGCTTGCCGCAGGTGCCGATGCCGGTGTCGAGCGCCAGATCGTTGCCGACCATGGTGATCCGATGCAGGTCGGTCGGTCCGTTGCCGATCAGCATCGCGCCCTTGAGCGGCGCGCCCACCTTGCCGTTTTCAATCTTGTAGGCCTCGGTGCACTGGAACACGTATTTGCCGGAGGTGATATCGACCTGGCCGCCCCCGAAATTGGCGGCGTAAACGCCATTCTTGACCGACGCGATGATTTCGGCGGGGTCGCGTCCGCCGGCCAGCATGTAGGTGTTGGTCATGCGGGGCATCGGCACATGCGCATATCCCTGCCGACGACCGTTGCCGGTCGGCTTCATGTTCATCAACCGGGCATTCTGGCGATCCTGCATATAGCCGACCAGAATGCCGTCCTCGATCAGCACCGTGCGATTGGTCGGCGTGCCCTCATCGTCGATCGACAGAGAACCGCGGCGCGAGGCCATCGTGCCGTCATCGACCACCGTCACGCCCCGGGCGGCCACTTGCTGGCCCATCAGGCCCGCGAAAGCGGAGGTCTTTTTGCGGTTGAAATCACCCTCCAGCCCGTGGCCGACGGCTTCGTGCAGCATGACGCCGGGCCACCCCGCCCCAAGCACCACATCCATTTCGCCGGCAGGTGCCGGAATCGATTCGAGATTGACCAGCGCCTCGCGGATCGCGCCGTCCGCCGCCTCGCGCCACGCCTTGGTGTCGATGAAGCGGGCATAGCCCTCGCGGCCGCCATAGCCCTTGCTGCCGCTTTCCTGACGGTCGCCCTGCCCGGCGACTACGGAAATATTCACCCGCACCAGCGGGCGGATGTCGCGGTAGCTCTCGCCGTCCGGGCGCAGGATCTCGACGACCTGCCAGGTCGCCCCCAGGCTGACGGTCACCTGCCGCACCCGCGGGTCCTTGTCGCGCACATAGGCGTCGATCTCGGCCAGCAATTTTACCTTGGATTCGAAGCCGGGTGCATCCAGCGGATTATCGTCGCCATAGAGCCTCACATTGGTGTGCGGTGGTGCCGCCGCGAAGGTCCCGCTGTAGCCGCCGCGCACGGCGGCGACCGCATCGGCGGCGCGAATCAATGCCGGCAGCGAGACGTCGGAGGAGTGCGCATAGCCGACCGCATCATCCTTCACGGCTCGCAGCCCGAAACCCTGGGAGGTATCGTAAGTCGCCTGTTTCAACCGGCCGTTGTCGAACATCAGCGCTTCGGTCTGGCTGTACTCCAGGAACAGCTCGCCATCGTCGGCGCCGGCAAGACCCCGCAAAACCTGTTCACGGACAGAATCACGTTCGAGATTGGCGCGGTCGAGAAGCGAGGTCGTGGGGGTCATGAATGCTCCAAATACCTGTCGTTTGGCGGGCCGAAAGACCCATCCTCCTTCACCGCGGATACCGGTCGCCTCAGACCCGCAACCTAAGCAGAAAGGCGCGGAACGGTCGCCTTACATCACTGTAACCTGTGGGTCGGCTTCCGAGCGCGTCTTCAAGATAGTTGCGAGGCCAGAAAAAAGGGAGGCCCGGCAAGCAATTAGGCAGCGAGGCAGATTGCCTCACGGCAATTTGTCATATCCTTCGCCCAGACCGTTCAGACTGAGCGGGAATCCGATGCCTTCCTCGGGGGTCTCGAAAATGATGAAGGTCGCCGTCTTGGCCGTCCGCAGCTGACCCAACAGCTTGTCGTCCATCACCACCTCCGCCACGCAGCCATTGGGCAGGCACCGGACGAAACCAGCCCGGCCGACATCGACATTGTCGAGTTTCAGGCCAAGCCCCGACGGCAGGAGCACCCCGAGCGGCGCCACCACCCGCATGAGTTGGCTCTTCTGGTCGGCGGTCTTCAGTATGATGACGGTAAGGCCGGCATTGGAGCGGTCCTCAGCTACCACGCTCTGGATCAGGGCGCATTGCTCACCTTGGGCGCCTGGCGGGGTATCGCAGCGGATCTGCCAGTCGCCGTGAACCGACTTCACCGCTCCCTGGGCAGCCGCCGCCGCCGTGAGCGCGAGCCAGAAAAGACTGGCCAGGCCTGCCAGGCCGCCACCCAGCGCGCGCGAGCGGACCACGGAGGTTGGGCCGGCGGCACGAGCCGGGTTTTTGGAATGCGCCATCAGGGTCGGTTCCTTCAATTTTCCCTGGGAATATTCCCTCGGCTAAACCGTCGAGATTTTGACTGATACAGCCTTTCGCTGCGACGGGAAGCGAATGTGAGAATCGGACCACTTCAAGGCGTTCCCGCCACCATGAGCCGATTCTTTTCAGGCGGTTCCCGGGTTCGCGAATCAGGCCCTGCCGCAGCGAGCCGCCTGTGCCTACAACGGGTAATCCGCCTGTCAAGCCACGTCAGGTCGCCGGGCGCTCGCTTTGCCTGATTATCACGGAAAATGCGACATCGGCCAAATAGCCGACCAAGCGCTCCTTTTCGCCCTACGACCGCATTGCGAGAGCCCGCGAATTATGATTTGAGAGGCTGGATTTAGGGCGCGTGGGCGGACCGTGCAGCATTCCTCGCTATCCGGCGGGAATGCTTTTGGGATTTATTCAAGGGAGCGCAAGCGGCATGAAGATGTCGAAGGGCCGAATAGGCCAGCGGCTGCTGGGGTTGGCGGTGGCGGGCATTGCATCGATCACGTGCGGATCGGCATTTGCCGAACTGGGGCAGCCGGCGCCGTGGGAGTTCAGGCTCCAGCCATCTGGCTCGCCAGTGATGGACAACATCACCTGGTTTCACAACTTCCTGTTCGTGCTGATCACCTGCATCACGCTGTTCGTGCTGGCGCTCTTGATCATCGTGGTCATCAAGTTCAACGCCAGGGCCAACCCGGTCCCGTCCAGGACGACGCACAACACCCTGATCGAAGTGGCCTGGACGCTCATTCCCGTGCTGATCCTGGTCGGCATCGCCGTGCCCTCGTTCCGGCTGCTGTTCCTGGAACTCGACATTCCCAAGGCCGACCTGACCATCAAGGCGACCGGCAAGCAGTGGTACTGGAGCTACGCCTATCCCGATAATGGCAAGTTCGAATTCGACTCCCTGATGTCCCAGGAGAAGCAGCCCCGCCTGCTCGGCGTCGACAATGAGATGGTCGTGCCGGTCAACAAGGTGATACGGGTGCAGACCACCGGCGCGGATGTGATCCATTCCTTCGCGGTGCCGGCTTTCGGTATCAAGATCGATGCCATCCCCGGACGCCTCAACGAAACCTGGTTCAAGGCCACCAAGACCGGCATGTATTACGGTCAGTGCTCGGAATTGTGCGGCAAGGACCACGCCTTCATGCCGATCGCGGTCAAGGTCGTGAGCGATCAGGAATTCGTAGCCTGGGTCGAGACTGCGAAGAAGCAGTTCAGCGCCAACCCGGCGAACTCGTTCGCCTCGGCGGGCGCGGCGGCGCAGTAGGCGTCGTCGAAAATGACAAGGGCGACAGGACCAGGCAGGTCTCTTGAAGGATTGCAAGGCAGGATTTGAAAATGGCAACCACCGCAGCTCATACCGATCACGCCCATGACGATCACGCGCACGACCATCCGACCGGATGGCGGCGTTGGGTCTTCTCGACCAATCACAAGGACATCGGCACGATGTACCTGGTGTTTGCGGTCATCGCCGGGATCATCGGCGCCGCGATGTCGATCGCGATCCGGATCGAGCTGATGTATCCCGGGGTGCAGCTCTTCCACGAGACCCACACCTACAACGTCTTCGTGACGTCGCACGGCCTGATCATGATCTTCTTCATGGTGATGCCGGCGATGATCGGCGGTTTCGGCAACTGGTTCGTGCCCTTGATGATCGGCGCGCCCGACATGGCGTTCCCCCGCATGAACAACATCTCGTTCTGGCTGCTGCCGGCGTCCTTTACGCTGCTGTTGATCTCGAGCTTCGTCGAGGGTGAACCGGGCGCCAATGGCGTCGGCGCGGGCTGGACGATCTACGCGCCGCTGTCGACCACGGGCCATCCGGGACCGGCGGTCGATTTTGCGATCTTGGCGCTGCATCTGGCCGGCGCTTCGTCGATTCTGGGCGCCATCAACTTCATCACCACCATCTTCAACATGCGCGCGCCGGGCATGACGCTGCACAAGATGCCGCTGTTCGTGTGGTCGATCCTGGTCACCGTGTTCCTGCTCCTGTTGTCGCTGCCGGTCCTTGCCGGTGCGATCACCATGCTGCTCACCGACCGCAATTTCGGCACCACCTTCTTCTCGGCCGATGGGGGCGGCGATCCCGTACTGTTCCAGCACCTGTTCTGGTTCTTTGGCCATCCCGAAGTCTACATCCTGATCCTGCCGGGCTTCGGAATGATCAGCCAGATCGTCTCGACCTTCTCGCGCAAGCCGGTGTTCGGCTATCTCGGCATGGCCTATGCGATGGTGGCGATCGGCGGCATCGGCTTCGTGGTGTGGGCCCACCACATGTACACGGTCGGCATGTCCTCGGCGACGCAGGCCTATTTCGTCGCCGCCACCATGGTGATCGCGGTACCGACTGGCGTGAAGATTTTCTCCTGGATCGCCACGATGTGGGGCGGCTCGATCGAGTTCAAGACGCCGATGCTGTGGGCGATCGGCTTCATCTTCCTCTTCACCGTTGGCGGTGTGACAGGCGTGGTGCTGGCCAACGCCGGTGTCGACCGGGTGTTGCAGGACACCTACTACGTCGTCGCGCACTTCCACTATGTGCTTTCGCTCGGCGCGGTCTTCGCGATCTTCGCCGGCTGGTACTACTGGTTCCCGAAAATGTCGGGCTACATGTACAACGAGACCATCGGCAAGGCGCACTTCTGGTTCACCTTCATCGGCGTCAACCTCGTGTTCTTCCCGCAGCACTTCCTTGGTCTTTCGGGCATGCCGCGCCGCTATGTCGACTATCCGGACGCCTTCGCCGGCTGGAATTTCGTGTCGTCGATCGGCTCGTATATCTCGGGATTCGGAGTGCTCATCTTCATCTATGGTGTCGTCGACGCGTTCGTTCGCAAGCAGCAGGCCGCCGACAATCCGTGGGGAGCCGGCGCAACCACGCTGGAGTGGACGCTGCCTTCGCCGCCGCCGTTCCATCAATTCGAGGTTCTGCCGCGCGTGCAGTGATGAGGCGCGCGGCGCGTCGAACGCGCCGCGTCCTTGAAGGAAGCGAGACCTGACTTGTCGGTTGTCGATCACAACGCAATAGAGCTGTCGCCCCGGATTTCGGAGGCCGCTGTTTCCGACTACGTCGCGCTGCTCAAGCCGCGGGTGATGTCGCTGGTGATCTTTACCGCGCTGGTGGGACTTGTGATCGCGCCGGTGCATGTCCATCCGGTGTTGGCGTTCACGTCCATTCTCTGCATCGCGGTCGGTGCCGGCGCCTCCGGTGCACTGAACATGTGGTACGAAAGCGATATCGATGCCCTGATGTCGCGTACCGCCAACCGGCCGATCCCGCGCGGACGCGTCGCGCCACCCGAGGCACTGGCCTTTGGCATGACGCTGGCCTTCTTCTCGGTGATGACGCTCGGCATACTCGTCAACTGGATCGCCGGTGCCTTGCTTGCCTTCACCATTTTCTTCTACGTCGTGATCTATACGATCGCACTCAAGCGCTGGACGGCGCAGAACATCGTGATCGGCGGCGCGGCGGGCGCGTTGCCTCCGGTAGTGGCGTGGGCGGCGGCGACCGGCTCGGTCTCGGTCGAGCCGCTCCTGTTGTTTTTGATCATCTTCTTCTGGACCCCGCCGCATTTCTGGGCGCTCGCCTTGTTCCGCTGCGACGATTATGCCCGAGCGGGCGTGCCGATGCTGCCTGTCGTCGCCGGTCCCGATGCGACGCGGCTGCAGATCCTGCTCTATACGATCGTGCTGGTCGCGGTTGCTGTTGCGCCGTGGCCGCTCGGCTATTTCGATGCCGTATATGGCGTGACCTCGCTTGTTCTCGGTTGCGCCATGCTGGCTCTTGCCATCAACGTCTACCGCCTGCGCGAGGGCCGCGAGGCGTCGCGCGCCACGCGCCGGCTGTTCGCGTTTTCGATCGTTTACCTGTTTGCGCTGTTTGCGACGTTGCTGATCGAGGTCATCGTTCGCGCCATCGCGCCGTCGGTCGGGTAGGGGGCGCATGGCAAGCCAATGGACGACAAGCAGGAGCGAGATGGAATTGTCCTCACGGAGGCCCAGAAGAAAAGCCGGCGTGAGCGTTCTATTGCCATTGCGCTGGCGCTTGGTGTCCTGGTCGTGTTGTTTTTCGCGGTCACTATCGTCAAGGGGCCGGCCGTCCTGATGCGGCCGATGTAGCAGGCATGAGCAACCAGCCGACCAGACACCAGGCGTCCGACGAAAGCCCGAAAATGGCTTCGCGCCGCGGTCTGACGCGTGATGCCCTGGTGGCCGCGGTCTGCGGCTTTGTGGTGGTCTTGATGGTCGGCGCCTCCTATGCGGCGGTTCCCTTCTACAACTGGTTCTGCCGCGCCACCGGCTTCAACGGTACGACGCAGGTTGCGACCTCGGCGCCCGCGGGCGCGCCACTGGCACGCAAGGTCGCGATACGTTTCGATTCAAACGTCGCGCCTGGGCTGCCCTGGAAGTTCACCCCCGAACAGACTGAAATCGAGGTCAAGATTGGTGAAGTGGTCACCGTGTTCTACACCGTGACCAACCAATCGGCGCGAACCACCACCGGGCAGGCCGCCTATAATGTCGCGCCACTCACGGTCGGGGCCTATTTTCAGAAGATCAACTGTTTCTGTTTCACCGAACAGACAATGGCTCCCGGCGAGAAACGCGAGATGCCCGTGGTGTTCTACGTCGATCCCTCGATCGTCAAGGACAGCGACAATGACGATCTGAACACCATCACGTTATCCTACACCTTCTATCCCGTGCGCGATTCCGCGACAAAGCCGCTGGCCGCGGGGGAGCCGGAGAAACCCAAGGGAAATTTGTAAAGGGAAACCCTTAAAGGGAAATCCCTGAAGCTCGGATCTGATTTTTTGGGACGAAAAGGGCCGAACAGGCACCGCTAACGGAGAGACCGCAAAATGGCTACGGCGCAAGTCAAGCAGCACGACTACCACCTCGTCGATCCGAGCCCGTGGCCGATCGTCGGCTCCATTTCGGTTTTCATCATGGCGGTCGGTGCAATCGGCTGGATGAAGCACCTCTACCCGTCCCCGTGGATCGTGTTCGGACTAGGTACCATCGGTGTGCTCTACACGATGGCGAGCTGGTGGGCGGACGTGATCCGCGAGGCGCAGTACAAGGGCGATCACACCCGCGTGGTGCAGATCAGCCATCGCTACGGCATGATTCTGTTCATCGCCTCGGAGGTGATGTTCTTCGTCGCCTGGTTCTGGGCGTTCTTCAATTCCGCGCTCTTTCCCGCCGATGCCGTTCATGCAGCTCGCGACGCGATTTTCGGCTGCGGCCTCGGCACCGCCGAAGGCGCCTGCAGCGTGCCCGGCACCTGGCCCCCCAAGGGAATCGAGGCGTTCAATCCCTGGCACCTGCCGTTGCTCAACACGCTCCTGCTCCTGACATCGGGCACCACGGTGACCTGGGCCCACCATGCGCTGCTGGAGAATGACCGTCAGGGTCTGAAATACGGTCTGATACTCACGATCCTGCTCGGCGCGAGTTTCACCTGCGTGCAGGCTTATGAGTATGCGCACGCCGCTTTCGGCTTCTCCGGCAATATCTACGGCGCCACCTTCTTCATGGCGACCGGCTTCCACGGCTTCCACGTGCTGGTCGGCACGATCTTCCTGATCGTATGCCTGGGCCGCGCCTATGCCGGGCATTTCACGCCCAAGCAGCACCTCGGCTTCGAATTCGCCGCCTGGTACTGGCATTTCGTCGACGTGGTCTGGCTGTTCCTGTTCGCCTGCATCTATGTCTGGGGCACCGGCGGCGGCAGGCTTGGCGTGGAGTAGTCGATCGGCGGAAGTTGCAAAAGGGCGGCCGAAGGGCCGCCCTTATTGTTTGGTCCGCGCCGACAGGTTCAGGAAGAATCGGCGAGTGCAGATGGGCGATCGTCAAGAGCCATCGTGCATCACCGGTGCAGAGCCGTACCGACCACGCATGAAGCTCACGAATCCCTGATTTCTCCGATTACTGTTCTGGTTTAACAGAACGAACCGCCTTCGCTGTGATAAACTCTGTCATCATGAACCAATCCGACGACCAGTCATGGGGTACACCGACGGTCTTTCAGAGCGCGCTGCGCGGGCTGGCCTGCAAGTGCCCGCGGTGCGGGAACGGCAAGCTCTTTGCCGGCTTCCTTACGCTGCGGCCAAAATGCGAGGTTTGCGGACTTGACTATGCCTTCATCGATACGGGTGACGGACCCGCCATCTTCATCATCATGCTTGCCGGCGCGATCGTCGTCGCCTGCGCGCTGATCGTCGAAGTCAAATATCAGCCGCCGTTCTGGCTGCACGCGGTGCTCTGGCTGCCGCTGATCCTGGCCACCACCTTGCTGCCGCTGCGATCGATGAAGGCGCTTCTGATCGCGCTGCAATTTCATCACAAGGCTGCGCCGGGTCGCCTCGTCAATCGCGAACCAAAATGACCGCGCTGGCCGGACGGCAAAGCCGGGGCTTTGGCGTTTTCACGCTGCTGATGGTCGCTGTGTTTGTGGGTCTCGGCTTCTGGCAGCTGCAGCGCCGGATCGAGAAACACGCGCTGATAGCGGCACTGACGGAACGGCTCGCCGCCGCGCCCCAGCCGCTGCCGCCGCCTTCGCGCTGGAATGCACTGCAACCGGGGAGGGACGAATTTCGCCGCGTCAGTTTCGAGGCGACGTACAGATCCGCGCCGGATGCCATGGTCTACAGTTCCGGTTCGGCGGTGCGTGGCGACGTTTCGGGACCCGGCACCTGGGCGTTCATGCCGGCGCGGCTGGCGAGTGGCGAAACGCTCGTGATCGATACGGGCTTCGTGCAGAACACGATGCAGGATCGAGCGTTTCAGGATCGCGTGGTGAAGCCGCTCGTCACCGGCGAGCCGGTGACGATGACCGGCTACATCCGCTTTCCCGAGACCGCGAGCGTGCTGACGCCTTCGCAAAATATCGCCAAACGATTGTGGTTTGCCCGCGATCATCTGGCGATGGCGAAGTCGCTCGGCTGGGGAGAGGTCGCGCCGTTCTATATCGACCTTGAGCAGCCGATGCCTCCAAACGGCATTCCGAAACCCGGTCCGCTCGAGGTGCATCTGAAGGACGATCACCTGCAATACGCCATCACCTGGTTCACTCTCGCCGGCGCCGTCGCGATTGCTTTCCTGGTGTGGCGGCGCGGAAAGCGCCTCCACTGAGGCGAGTTTTTTCGAGCGGCCGGCAGCGGTTCGATCTGTTGTTCTTCGGCCAAACATCGCCGGTCTGGCGATAAGGTGAAGAAGAAGCGGTTTCCACTTCATCGGAAAACGCTCTATGGTGCCGCGCGGCTTTGCCCTCGGGCAAAGTACATTATGTATTTAAATCAAAGGCTTGATAGGGTATCGGGTCCTTTGGAGGACGCTTTGACGCGATACGTTTCGACCCGGGGGGAGGCCCCGGTTCTGGGTTTTTCAGACGTGATGCTGACGGGGCTTGCCCGCGACGGCGGTCTTTATTTGCCTGAAATCTGGCCGCAGCTTTCGTCCGAGGCGATCGCGGAATTTTTCGGTCGGCCTTATTGGGAAGTCGCGGTCGAGGTCATCAGCCCGTTTGTCGGCGGCGAAATTTCCGATGCCGATCTTGGACGCATGGCCAACGAGGCTTATGCGACATTCCGTCATCCCGCAGTGGTCCCTCTCGACCAGATCGGGCCCAACCAGTTCCTGCTGGAACTGTTTCACGGCCCCACACTCGCGTTCAAGGACGTCGCCATGCAGCTGATTTCACGGCTGATGGATCATGTTTTGGCGAAGCGGGCGCAGCGCACCACCATCGTGGTTGCAACCTCGGGCGACACCGGCGGCGCCGCGGTCGAAGCCTTTGCAGGTCTCGACAACGTCGATCTGATCGTCCTGTTTCCACACGGTCGCATCTCCGACGTGCAGCGCAGGATGATGACCACGACTGGCGCAGGCAATGTTCATGCGCTCGCTGTCGAAGGCACCTTCGACGATTGCCAGGCAATCGTAAAGGAGATGTTCAACGACCATCGTTTTCGCGATGCGGTTGCGCTGTCGGGAGTCAATTCCATCAACTGGGCCCGCATCGTGGCCCAGGTGGTCTATTATTTCACCTCCGCCGTGGCTCTCGGGGCGCCGGCGCGCGCGGTGGATTTCACCGTGCCGACCGGAAATTTCGGCGATATTTTCGCAGGCTTTGTCGCCAAGCGAATGGGCTTGCCGGTGAGATGGCTGCGAATTGCCTCCAACGTCAACGATATCCTGCCGCGGACGCTCAAGACGGGAATCTACGAAGTGCGCGAGGTCCACGCATCGACTTCGCCGTCGATGGATATCCAGGTCTCCTCGAATTTCGAACGGTTGTTGTTCGAGGCGAGCGGCCGGGATGCAGCCGTCGTCCGCAGGCTGATGGAATCGCTGAAACAATCGGGGCGATTCGTGCTTCCCGGCGCGGTCCTCGCCGCAATCAGGGAGGAATTTGATGCCGGACGGGCGGATGAAACCGAGACCAGCGCCGCCATCCGCGCAATCTGGCGCGAAGCCGGCGATCTCGTGGATCCGCACACCGCGGTGGCGCTGGCGGTAGCCGATCGCGATACGCCGGTTTCGAAGATTCCGAACATCGTGCTGTCGACCGCGCATCCGGCGAAATTTCCCGATGCGGTGGAGGCAGCCTGCGGCGTACGACCGGAACTGCCGGTCTGGCTGGAAGGTTTGATGACCAGGCCCGAGCGCATTGAAGTCATGAAGAACGACAAGGCGGAAGTGGCGCGGTTTGTTCGCTCGGTCAGCCGCGCCGCGAAACAGGTCTCGGGGGCCTGACATTCGCATGATGTCGCAGCATGGCTCTCTTACGAAGGTCGGACCCGGAGGAAAGCTCGCAAAGCTCAATTCTTCGCGCGAACTGGATTTGACATTCGCTATCCAGGCCGGCGCAACCACCGTAGCGAATGTCAAATCCACCGCGCGAGGAGTTGCCGGATGAGCGTCGACGTTTCCAAGCTTCCCTCCGGCCTTACTGTCATTACCGACAACATGCCCCATCTCGAGACTGCAGCGCTCGGAGTATGGGCTGGAGTTGGTGGTCGTGACGAACGGCCGAATGAGCATGGCATCTCGCATCTCCTCGAGCACATGGCCTTCAAGGGTACGACGCGGCGTTCCTCGCGCGAGATCGTCGAGGAAATCGAGGCGGTTGGCGGGGACCTCAACGCCGGCACTTCGACGGAGACGACCGCATATTATGCGCGCGTCATGAAGGCCGACGTGCCGCTGGCGCTCGACGTGCTCTCGGACATTCTTGCCAATCCCTCATTCGTGCCGGACGAGCTGGAGCGAGAGAAAAGCGTGATCGTGCAGGAGATCGGCGCGGCCCAGGATACGCCCGATGACGTCGTGTTCGAGCATCTCAACGAACTGTGTTACCCGGATCAGCCGATGGGCCGTTCGTTGCTGGGAACGGCAAAGACGTTGAAGACCTTCAACCGCGACATGCTGCAGGGCTACCTCGCGACGCATTATCGGGCACCCGACATGGTGGTTGCAGCCGCCGGTGCGGTCGACCACAAACGGGTCGTCGAGGAAGTGGCGGAACGGTTTGCGGGTTTCGACAGTCAGCCTGCGCCACGGCCGCTGCCCGCGATGTTCGGCAAGGGCGGCTCGCGCGTGGTGCACCGCGAACTCGAGCAGGCGCATCTCACGCTGGCGCTCGAGGGGGTCCCGCAAACCGACCTGTCGCTGTTTTCCCTGCAGGTGTTCACCAACACGCTCGGCGGCGGAATGTCCTCGCGACTGTTCCAGGAGGTTCGGGAAAAGCGCGGCTTGTGCTATTCGATCTACGCGTTTCATGCGCCCTATGCCGATACCGGGCTTTTCGGGCTTTACACCGGCACCGATCCTGCCGATGCGCCCGAGATGATGGAAGTTATCGTCGACGTCATGAACGATGCCGTCGAGACGCTGACCGAGAGCGAGATTGCGCGCGCCAAGGCGCAAATGAAGGCAGGGCTCCTGATGGCGCTCGAAAGCTGCAGCTCTCGCGCCGAACAGCTTGCTCGCCATATATTGGCTTATGGGCGTCCTCTGACGGTCGAAGAACTTGTAACCAGGATCGATGCCGTGAACGTGGAGACGACGCGGGACGCCGCCCGTGCTCTGCTGTCGCGCAGCCGGCCGGCGGTAGTCGCACTCGGCAGCGGAAGGGGGCTGGACACGGCCGTGGCTTTTGCGGAAGGATTGACCAGATCAAAGGCCAGCCTTCACTGAAATCCAGCGCCGGGCGGCAGGTTCAAGCATCGGGGGATTGTCACGTATGGCCCTGTTTCGATTGACATCGAGCGGACCGGGCGCGCTTGCTCCGCGCGGTAATGGCCTGCTGCTGCGCGCCCCGCAGATGTCCGACTTTCTGCAGTGGGCGCATTTGCGCGAAACCAGCAGGAATTATCTGACGCCGTGGGAGCCGATCTGGCCGTCGGACGATCTCACGCGCTCCGGCTTTCGGCGGCGGTTGCGCCGCTATGCGGAAGATGTCGCTGCCGACAGATCCTATCCGTTCATCGTATTCAGGGAATTGGACGGCGCAATGATCGGCGGCGTGACGCTGGCGAACGTTCGCCGCGGCATAGTTCAGGCGGGCACGATCGGCTACTGGGTTGGCGAGCCCTATGCGCATCGCGGCTACATGACGGCTGCTTTGCGCGCGCTCCTTCCCGTGCTGTTCGGCGAGCTCAATCTGCACCGTGTCGAGGCTGCCTGCATTCCCACCAATGCACCGTCAATCCGCGTGCTGGAGAAATGCGGGTTCACCCGCGAGGGCCTGGCGCGGCGCTATCTGTGCATCAACGGGGTCTGGCAGGACCACCTGTTGTTCGGCTTGCTGCATGAAGATTTCCGCGGCTAACCTTGTTACAAGATTTTGACGCACGCCTTGGGTTTGCCGCCATTGCGCTGATATAAGCACCGGCATGCCCTGCCTCCCCGAATATGCGGCAGGTAAGTGTGTGGATTGCCTGGAGAAAATCGGATTCATGTCATGCGACCGGGGCTGAACAGGCAGGTGGCAGTTGCTGGCCGGGCAGCTCATCTGGGTGTAGCCTTTGTGCTTGTCTTCGGGGGCGCCGTGCTCACCGGATGCGGCGGAATGAACAACCCCTTCAACACCCAGACGAGCCTTCCCGACGAGGAACTCCCGACGATCGGTGACAGGTTCAGCCAGCTGTTCGGCAAGAAATCGCAGGCCGTCGGCGAGGCGGCCCCGGCATCGGATGGCACGGAGCTGGATTGCCCGCTCGTGAAGATTCGCGCTGGAGCTTCCACCTATGCGGTGGCGCCGCCGGGCAAGGAGCCTGTTGCGAGCGAACTGCGCTATCAGGCGACCATCACGCGGACTGCGCGGGATTGCAGGAGGGTGAGCGGACAGATCATCGCCCGGATCGGTATTCAGGGCCGCGTTATCGCTGGTCCCGCCGGTGCTCCGGCAACCATCGAAATACCGCTTCGTGTCGCGGTAGTGCAGACCGGCGTCAATGAGAAGGTGATCTCCACCAAGGTTTACCGGACCACGGTGTCCATGTCGGAGGATACGGGCGTGCCGTTCAGCCTGGTCGGGGAAGATCTCGCCTACACGATGCCGCCAGGTCTGACCAGCGACAACATCGTCTTCTATGTCGGGTTCGATCCGCAGGCGGTCACGCCGGAGCCGAAATCCTCGCGCAGGAAGTAGCAGCCGCTTCTACTGGTTACGCCGACGTGCTGGGGAAACATGCCCGCACAGAGCGGGAGGGGCAGCCGGTGAATGCGAAAAGGCCGGCCGCGATCATCTCGCGCCGGCCTCTTTTGCTTCAAGGTTGGCAAATCGTCAGTTCAGCTTCTCGCGAGCCTCGGCGATGCCCTTCGCCAGCAGATCTTCGGCAACCTCACCTTTCACCGTTTGCGACAGAATGGTGGAGGCGGCCGTCACGGCTGCATCGGCTGCGGCCGCCCGGACGTCTGCCAGCGCCTGCGCCTCTGCGAGCGCGATCTTGCCTTCGGCGGTCTTGGTGCGTCGCGCAACAAAGTCCTCCATTTTGGCCTTTGCCTCGGAGGCGATGCGTTCGGCTTCGGCTTTCGCCGAGGCGATGATGTCCTCCGCCTCGCGTTCGGCGGTGGCGCGCCGCGCCTTGTATTCGGCGAGGAGTTTTGCAGCATCCTCCTTCAGCCGCCGCGCATCATCGAGTTCAGCCTTGATGCGCTCGCTGCGGTGGTCCAGCGCCTTCAGCGCCGTGCGATGAATGCCGAAATAGGCGAACACGCCCATCAGGATGACGAAGGCAACGGCGACCCAGAATTCCGGTTCGGCGAACATCAGAGTTTATCCCTTCAAGGACCCGTCGACGGCGCGCTGCACCGACGCGCTGTCGGGCGCAACGCCGGTAAGCCGCTGTACGATGGCTGTGGCCGCGTCCGCCGCGATGCCGCGGACATTGCTCATCGCCTTCTGGCGGGTGGATGCGATGGTCTTTTCGGCATCGGCCAGTTTGCGCGACAAGCGCTCCTCCAGCGCCTTCCGCTCGACTTCAGAAGCCGCGTTCAGCTTCTCGCGGGTCTCGGCGCCGATCGCCTGCGCGCGGGAACGCGCTTCAGCCAGCTCGGTTTCATAGGCTCTCAGCGCTTGATCGGAATCGTCCTTCAGCTTCTGGGCCTCGGCCAGGTCTCGTTCGACCGCGTTCTGACGGTCGTCGATCGTCTTGCCGACGCGTGGCAGGGCGACGCGCGAGACGATCAGGTACAACGCGACGAACGCGATCAGGAGCGATACCAGCTGTGAGGCGAACGTATTCCTCTCGAACGGCGGGAAGGGGGCCTTGTGGCCGCCCTCTGCCTCGGTATGGGCCGTCGCGCCCTTGGCGTCGCCATGAGTTTCAGCCACAGGCTTCTCCTGTCTGGCTAGTTGAGACTCGCCGAATCAGAGCGCAAACAGCAAGAGCAGCGCGATCAGCAGCGAGAAGATGCCGAGCGCTTCGGTCACGGCGAAGCCGAAAATCAGGTTGCCGAACTGGCCCTGCGCGGCCGAAGGATTACGCACCGCGGCGGCAAGGTAGTTGCCGAAGATGATGCCCACGCCGGCGCCGGCGCCACCCATGCCTATGCAGGCAATACCAGCGCCAATGTACTTCGCGGCAATCGGATCCATGAAACGAACTCCTTCTTGAGGTTTGGTGGTGAGGGCCTGATCAGTGGCCCGGATGGATAGCATCGTTGAGATAGATGCAGGTGAGGATGGTGAAGACGTAGGCCTGAAGGAACGCGACCAGCAGTTCCAGCGCGGTCAGCGCGACCGTCAGGGCGAGCGGGAGCACGGCGCCGAACCAGCCGGCGATGCCCATCGCGCCCAGCATGGTGACGAAGCTCGCAAACACCTTCAGCGTGATGTGGCCGGCGAGCATGTTGGCGAACAGGCGCACGCTGTGGGAGATCGGCCGCGAGAGGAAGGAAATGATCTCGATCATGACTACCAGCGGCAGGATCACGATCGGTATGCCCGACGGCACGAACAGTTTGAAGAATTTCAGGCCGTTCCTGTAGAAGCCGTAAACCAGCACGGTGAAGAAGACCAACAGCGCCAGCGCCGCGGTGACGATGATGTGGCTGGATATCGTGAACGCGTAGGGGATGATCCCGACTATGTTCGAAACGCAGATGAACATGAAAATCGAAAACACGAGCGGGAAGAACTTCATTCCTTCCGGGCCCGCGCTGGTTCGGATCGTGTTCGCCACGAATTCGTAGGAAATTTCGGCCATCGATTGCAAACGGCCCGGCACCAGCCTGCGGCCGGTGCCGATCATCAGCAGCGAGATCAGCGCCACCGTGCCGAACATATAGGCCGACGAATTGGTGAAGGCGATTTCCTGATTGCCGATATGGCCAATCGTGAAAATCTTGTCGATGTTGAATTGATGGATCGGATCGATCATCCGCGCGGCGTCTCTCGGTACCGCCGGCCACGCCGGCGTTCTGCAGTCAGGTTGTCGGGGCTCTTTCCGTCAGCGAACGGTCCTGCCCGGACCAACACCTGCCGATCTGATCACATTCAGCACGCCGGCAGCAAAGCCAAGCAGGAAGAACACGATAAGCCCAAAAGGTGATGTCGACAGCAGACGGTCGAAACCCCAGCCGATCAGCGCTCCAACGACAACGCCGGCGATCAACTCCGAAGAAAGCTTGAAACCGCGCGCCATCGCCGAAGCCCTGGCGGCGCCGTCTTCACTTCCATCCCCGGGTTGCTCAATCCTGGTTCTTCGACTGTCCCGGATTTCGGACAACCGGTGATCCAGACTTCCGAGCCTTGCGGAAAGCGCGGCCTCGTCGGAGGACGATTTGTTGCCGTTTCCTTCTTCGCCGTCATTCGTGCCTTGCGCCATGCTGCGGAGACCCGAAACGATGCTGCGTTGAATGAAAACTGCGCCCCGTCACCCTCAAAAGCCGCGCGGACCATACTTAGCGCACCTAATCAAGTCAAGATTACGTCACCGCGCGATATCCCATTGATTTAGCTTTGTTTTATCCAGATTACCTCGACTCGGAGATGGACCAATCGCCGCATTGCAACCGCATAGGCGAGGCTGGGCCGATTTCGAACCGGCGGGACGCCCGCCGCTCCTGCAACGATCGATCAAATGCCGAATGCGCCAAATCCTGCTCGCACATCCGGTTCCCCGCCCGGCGCTGGCGCGCGCTCGGCAGACCCGCGTCTGACGGCGACTGCCTGGACCTGCCGATTGCGTTCGCAAAAAAAGCTAGTCGCGGGCAAGTTCTCGCGATTGCGCGGCATCGCCTCAGGGAAAAAGCACCGCCGACCATCGATCTTGCATCGTGTTGGCGGGTCTGTTGGGATGCGATTGAGAGTCGGATTTCGCAGGAGAGCTCATGGCGCGCCATATCGACTACTACTTCTCGCTTCAATCCCCGTGGGCCTATATCGGGCACAAATCGTTCCGCGAGGTCGTTAGCGCCTATGATCTCAAGGTCAATCACAAGCCTGTCGTGCTGGTAGATTTGTTTTCGGAGACCGGCGGACTGCCGCTGCTGAAGCGTCATCCAGTGCGGCAACGCTATCGCCTGGTCGAACTGCAGCGCTGGCGCGACAAGCGGGGCCTGGATTTTCATCTTCAACCTGCGAACTGGCCTTTCAACGCGCGCCTCGCCGACGGTGTCGTGATCGCGGCGACCGAGGCCGGCCATGATCCCGATTCATTCCTGCGGCGGGCCTTTGCGGCGGTGTGGGTGGACCAACTCAATCTGGCGGATCCCCTTACGCTGATCAAACTTGCCGACGATTCCGGACTTCCCGGCAAGCAACTGGTGGACCGCTCAGGCAGCGATGAAATCGGCAAGGCCTATGAGCAGAACCGCCAGGATGCGCTGGCAGCCGACGTCTTCGGCTCGCCGGCCTATGTGCTGGACGGCGAGGTATTCTGGGGGCAGGATCGGATCGAATTGCTGGTGGACGCGTTGAGGTCCGGTCGCGCACCTTACCGCCCGCAGGTCTAGGAGCGGGCACGAAACCGGGAAGACCCGATCGGCCAGGTGGGAGTATCCCATGAATGCAGCGACATCGCCTTCCAATATCGCCATCGCCGCCGCGGCATTGTTCATTGGCGGAATGATCGGTGTTGCCGCGCAATCTATGCCCGATGGCGAGAATGGGCGCTACACGATGTCGACGGTAGTCGATGGCGTGATCAGGCTGGATACCCGAACCGGCGCCGTTTCGATTTGCAACAATAGCGGTAACGGCTGGGCCTGTTATGCCGTGCCAGACGAGCGGGCGGCGCTCGATGCGGAGATCGGCCGCCTTCAGGCTGAGAACGAAAAATCCAGGGCGGAGTTGGAAAAGCTCAAGACCGAATTGGCCGCGCGCGAGCCCACGGTCAACGGCAAGATCGACGAGGCCATGCCGAAATCGGACTCGCTGAAGAAATCGGAGCCAAAGGCGGCCGAGGGTGAACGGAAAATCGAAATTCCACTGCCGAGCGATCGCGACATGGATCGCGTGATGTCGTTTCTCGAACGCGCGTGGCGGCGGCTGATCGAAATGGCAAATCAGATGCAGAAAGACGTGAACGGCAAGATTTGAGTTCCGCAGAGTTCGTCTTGGCCCGCAGGATCGTCGCGGCTTGCGGGCTGAGCGACGGGGAGCCCTTCTTTCATGACACCGCCGCGATCGCTCTCCCGTACCCCGAATTCCGCGGTCAGCGCAGCTGCGATCGTGAGTTCACTCCTGACGGTGCAGACTTCGGGGCGCGGGTTTGTCGACTTGACCGGCGAGGTCGCCGGCTTCGTGAAGGACGCCGCTGCCGGCGATGGACTGGTGACGGCGTTCGTCCGTCATACGTCAGCCTCGCTCACGATACAGGAAAACGCCGACCCGTCGGTGCTCGCGGATCTGACGACCGCGCTTGACCGGCTTGCGCCGGAAAACGCCGGATGGAGCCACGATAGCGAAGGGCCTGACGACATGCCTGCCCATGTCAAGAGCATGCTGACGACGACCTCGCTGCAGATCCCTGTGCTGAAGGGTAAACTCGGACTCGGAACGTGGCAGGCGGTTTACCTGATCGAGCATCGGCGGCGTCCGCACCGGCGGGAGATCGTGTTGCAGTTTGTCGGGTCGGCGGGATCGAAATAGCGGGTCCAAAACGAAGCCGGCCGCGGAGTGATCCGCGGCCGGCTTGTCTGTTGCAGTATTGTCGATGCGGCCGTTGTCGTGCCGCGCCGATCAGTTGGTTCTTATGTCGACATCCTTGGTCTCGGGGAGGAACAGGAAGCCGACGACGAGGCTCATCAGGGCGATAGCAACCGGATACCAGAGGCCGGAATAGATGTTTCCGGTGGCGGCGACGATCGCGAACACGGTGGCCGGCAGGAAGCCACCGAACCAGCCGTTGCCGATGTGGTAAGGCAGCGACATGCCGCTGTAACGGATCCGGCTCGGGAACAGTTCAACCAGCCATGCCGCGATCGGCGCATAGACCAGCGTCACGTAAATCACCAGTATCCAGAGCAGCACCACGGTCATCACGTGGTTGATTTCGTCGGGATTCGCCGAGGCTGGATAGCCGTGGTTCTTGATGGCGTCGGCCAATGCCTTGGCGAAACCCGCCGAAGTGGACGTCAAAGTCTGCTCGCCGATCTTGACCTGCGCCGGTGTTCCCTTCGGGGCATCTTCGTTGCGATAATTCACCGACAGATTGACCAGCGCGGACTTCGCTATGTCGCAGCCGGTGGTGAATTTCTCGGTGCCGGTAGCCTTGAACTGGAACGAGCATTCCGAAGGGTCGGCGATGACAGTCACCGGTGCGGCCGCCAGTGCGGCTTCGAGCCTGGGGTTGGCGAAGTGGGTGATACCCTTGAAGATCGGGAAATAGGTCAGCGCCGCAAGCAGGAAGCCGGCCAGGATGATCGGCTTGCGGCCGATTTTGTCCGAAAGCCAGCCGAAGATAATGAAGCCCGGCGTGCCAAGCGTCAGCGCGATGACGATCATGATCTGCGCGGTGACGCCAGGAACCTTGAGGGTTTGGGTCAGGAAGAACAGCGCATAGAACTGTCCGCCGTACCACACCACGGCTTCGCCCGCCGTGGCTCCGAAAAGGGCCAGGATCGCGATCTTGGCGTTCGCCCACTCGGTAAAGGCTTCGCTCAGCGGCCGCTTGGAGGTTTTGCCTTCTTCCTTCATTTTCTTGAAGATCGGCGACTCGTTCAGGCTCAAGCGGATCCAGATAGAAACGACCAGCAGGATGCCGGAGAGAAGGAACGGAATGCGCCAGCCCCAATCGCCAAAGGATGCTTCGCCCATCGCGGTCCGAATGCCCAGGATGAGCAGCAACGCCAGAAACAGCCCAAGCGTCGCAGTGGTCTGGATCCAGGATGTGTAGTAACCGCGCTTGTTCCTTGGCGCGTGCTCGGCCACGTAGATTGCCGCACCGCCATACTCGCCACCGAGCGCAAGACCTTGCACCAGACGCAAGCCGATCAGCACGATGGGGGCAGCGATCCCCCAGGTGGCAAAGCCCGGGAGCAGGCCGATAAAGAAGGTGCCGACGCCCATCAAACTCATGGTGATCAGGAAGGTGTATTTACGGCCGATCATGTCGCCGAGACGGCCGAAGATCAGGGCTCCGAACGGCCGAACGGCAAAGCCGGCGGCGAACGCAAGCAGCGCAAAGATGAAGCCGACATTGGGCGGCACGTTGGAGAAAAAGTATTTGGCGAGGAAGGCGCCGAGCGTTCCGTAGATGTAGAAGTCATACCACTCGAACACAGTACCCAATGAGGAAGCGAAAATGACCTTTCGCTCTTCCGCCGTCATTCCTCCGGTGCGGACATCGTCCGCGGTAGCTGCCATTGCCATTTGTTCGCTCCCCGAACCGTTGATTTACAACCCGTCCCAGGCCTCGACCTGGAGCACGAGATTGCGGTCACGGTAACATCGCCGTGAAACCTCGCCCAATAAGACTTTCGGCCCTCTGCACCAAAAGAACTGCCGCATTGCTCGTGATCCAGGGTAGCGGATCACCTGCGCTTAATTGCCCTATTGCGGCGCACAACGACGATGTCAATTAACCTCCAATACGCATGACAATATTGTGCGCTTGCATGCGGCAGTTCACCGGGGGAGAATTTGTCTGAAAACGGCAAGCCTCGGGGCCGCCAGCCGCAAAGCCTCTTGCAAAGAAGTAGATGACTGCCGCTGCCAATACCCATCTTGTGATCGCCGACGACCACCCGCTGTTCCGCGATGCCCTGCGGCAGGCGGTGGCGAGCGTCGTCACTGCGGCGAAGATCGATGAAGCCGGTTCATTCGAGGAACTGACCGCGCTGCTGGAGCAGGATTCCGATGTCGACCTCGTCTTGCTCGATCTGACCATGCCGGGAATCTCCGGCTTTTCCGGCCTGATCTATCTGCGCGCGCAATATCCCGCCATCCCTGTGGTGATTGTCTCTGCCAGCGACGATGGTGGCACGATCCGAAGATCGCTGGATTTCGGCGCCTCCGGTTTCATTCCGAAACGTTTCGGCGTCGATACGCTGCACGACGCGATCACGAAGGTCATGGATGGCGAAGTCTGGGTACCGCCGGATACCGACCTGTCGTCCGCCACCGACCCGGAGCTGTCGCGACTTCGCGACCGGCTGGTGACGCTGACGCCGCAGCAGGTGCGGGTGCTGATGATGTTGTCGGAAGGCCTGCTCAACAAGCAGATCGCCTACGAGCTCGGTGTATCGGAAGCGACGATCAAGGCGCATGTGTCGGCGATCCTGCAAAAGCTCGGTGTCGAGAGCCGTACGCAGGCGGTCATTGCAGCTGCGAAAATCGCGGGCGACCAGTGGCGCCAGGGAACGGCCTCGCCGCAATAACTTCAACCGACGTTCGAGAACCTACTCGGCCGCCATCATCTGCTGGGTACGCCATTGCCCGAGGAGTGCCCGCAGGGAGGCCGGTTTCACCGGCTTGTTGAGCACCGCCACGTTCTCTTCCCGCGCGGCTAGTCGCACATGCGGGCTGCGATCGGCGGTGATCAGGATCGCCGGAATGGCCTCTCCAAACCGCCGGCGAATTTCCCGGATCGCAGCGATACCGTTGCCGCGATCGAGATGATAGTCGACGAGCAGGCCGGTGACCCGCCTGCCCGCGGCCTCGATCGCCTGGATGGCGGCTTCCGGATCGGCGACCGCGATGACCTCGGCGTCCCAGGCGGTCAGCAGCGTTTTCATTCCATCCAGGATGGCTGCGTCGTTTTCGATGCATACGATCAGTGAGCCGCTCATCGGCGTCCTGGACAGCGGGGTCGCGCTGGTGACGGCTGCGGTGTGGTTGACGGCCTTGGCGGTCGGTACCGTCACCGAAAAGAACGAGCCTCCGCTGGCATTGGCATCGATTGCAATGCCGTGGTTGAGGACGCGTGCGAGCCGCTCGACGATCGACAGACCGAGGCCGAGCCCGCGCGCGATCCGCGCGCCCTGTTCGAGGCGGTGAAACTCCTTGAAGATCTCTCCGCGCTTGAGAACCGGAATACCGACCCCGGTGTCGTAGATGCCGATCTGCAGCGATTGGCCGCGGCGCCGGCATCCGACAAGCACCCTTCCGCGCGGCGTATATTTGATGGCGTTGGAGATCAGGTTCTGCAACAGCCGCCGCAGCAGCAGACGATCGGACTCCACCGGCAGCGAGCACGGCACGAAGGTCAGTATCAATCCCTTCGCCCGCGCGATCGGGGCAAATTCGATCTCCAGCGAGCGCATCAGGTCGCCGATCTTGAAACTCGTGATCGACGTCGATATCGCGCCGGCGTCGAGCCGCGAAATATCCAGCAGCGCTCCGAGAATCTCCTCGATCGCCTCCAGCGAATTGTCGATGTTTTCAACCAGCCTCGTATCTTCCCCGCCGGTCTTTCGTTCGACGAGGCTCGTCACATATAGCCGCGCCGCGTTCAGCGGCTGGAGGATGTCGTGGCTTGCCGCCGCCAGGAAACGCGTCTTCGAGATGTTGGCGTCCTCCGCGGCGCTTTTCGCCAGTGCCAGTTCCGAATTCAGCCGCGTCAGTTCCTCGGTCCGGTCCCGCACGCGTTTTTCCAGATTGGCATTGGCGCGCTCCAGCGCTTCGGCGGCCTCGAAGGATGGCGTGACGTCGGAGAATGTGATGACGAGACCGCCGCCAGGCATCCGATTGGAGCGGACCTCGACGACCATGTGCCGGTCCGTCAGTCGCTCCAGATAGGGCGCACCTTCGGTCGTGTACGCGGCCAGCCGCTGTTCCGTCACCAGGTCCATGTCGCCGCGTTCCGAGGGCGCGACGGAAGCCATGAATTCGAGAATTTCCTTCAACGGAATACCGATCTGAACGAGGTGCAGCGGCAACGACAGGATTTCACCGAACTGCCGGTTCGAGCAAATCAGCTGCAGGTCGGCATCGAAAACCGCGATGCCCTGCCGCACATGGTTGAGCGCGGTCTGCAATATCTCGCGGTTGAAGTGGAGCGCGGCATGGGAGTCGTCCAGCAGCTTGAGCGCTGCCTTGGCGGAGACCGCCCGCTTGCGCAGCAACAGCGACATCACGAGTCGCGAAGACGCCGCTCCGATCGAGGACGCGATGAGATGTTCGGCGTGTCGCAGCAACTCGAAATCGGCTGCTGCCGCGGGATCCAGGGTCAGCTTGTGGGTTGTGGCAAAGGCGTCAAAGGAATCGCGCGCGCGGTCGGGCCCCAGATATTGCGCCACCGTGCTCAGGATGTCCTGCACCGTTACCGTGGTGCGCCAGCGCCGGAAGGTCGGCGTCATCGGCGCTAGCGCCTGAGGCGCGAACAGATCTGCCTGCAGCCGTTCGATCGAGGATGGCTGACGCGCCAGCGACAGCACGACGTAGGTCAAAATGTTGAGCGAAAGCGACCACAGCACGCCATGAAGCAGCGGCGGCAAATCGGCCCCGAGCAGGGCCTGGGGTCGCAGTGCTCCGATTCCGAACGGACCATGATTGAGCAACGCCAGCCCCGTGCTTGAGCTGTCGAGGAAGCTCGGCAGGAACAGCGTGTAACCCCAGGCTGCGAAGCCGACCAGCATGCCACCCATCGCGCCACTGGCGGTCGCGCGCTGCCAGAACAGACCGCCGAAAAAAGCAGGGGCAAGCTGCGCGATGGCGGCAAAGGACAACAGGCCGATTGCAGCCAGCTGCGCGTTGCCGAGCGCGCGATAGTAGAAATACGCCATCGCCATGATCGCGAAGATCGCGAAGCGGCGGACCCCCAGCAGGAAGGGGCCGAAATTCCTCTGGCCGGCCCGGGATTCGCGCCGGCGCTGCAACACCAGAGGAATGACGATGTCGTTGGAGACCATGATGGAAAGTGCGACGCATTCCACGATCACCATCGCAGTCGCGGCCGACAGCCCGCCGACGAAGACGGCGACGCTGAGCAACGGCGCGTTTCCCTCCATGGGCAGCGCCAGCACGTACATGTCGCTATCGACGGCGCCGAAGGGAAAGATCACGAGCCCGGCGAGCGCGATCGGAATCACGAACAGGTTGATCGCGACCAGATAGAGCGGGAAAAGCCAGCGCGCGCGGCCTACCTCGCTGTCGCTGGCATTCTCCACCACGCTGACGTGGAACTGGCGCGGCAGCAGCATGATGGCGCAAAACGACAGCAGCACCATCGTGAGGAAATTTCCGATCGACGGCGCGTAATGGATGGCGCGCACTGCTTCGGGAGTCTTCATCGACCGTTCGACAAGTTCGACGGGCGTGAACATCCAGAACGTCACGAACGCGCCGACGGCGATGAAGGCGACCAGCTTGATAGTGGATTCGGTGGCAACCGCCAGCATCAGCCCGTGCTGATGTTCGGTAGCGTCCGCCTGGCGGGTTCCGAACAGCACCGCGAATGCCGCCATCGCCAGCGTAACCATCAAAGCGATGTCGCCGAGAACCGGGATTGAGGAAAACGCCTGGTCCTCGCCCAGAATGGTCTCGAGCGAGGAGGCCACCGCCTTCAGCTGAAGGGCAATGTAGGGAACCGAACCGATGATGGCGATGAGGGCGACGGTTGCTGCCACGGCCTGACTCTTGCCGTAGCGCGCGGCGATGAAGTCCGCGATCGAGGTGATGTTTTGTGATTTTGCCAACCGGATCACGCGGCGCAGCAGCGGCGTGCAGAGGCCGATCATCAGGATCGGGCCGATATAGATGGCGAGAAAGTCCACGCTCGTGCGGGTGGCGAATCCGACCGAGCCGAAGAAGGTCCAGGAGGTGCAATAGATTGCGAGCGACAGCGGATAGATCAGCGCGCTGGCGCGTCCGCGCTGCGTGGGTGACAGGCGATCGCCGTAGCTCGCCACGAAAAACAGGAAGCTGATGTAGCCGAAGGCGGCTGCGATCACGCCCCAGTCGTGCAGCATGGCTGCTTTACTCCCAAGATTTGGCGTGCGGCGAGGGATCGGAACCCTGGCGGGTTCCAAGCCACCGCAGGTGGCCTTTGTTCTGCAGGGAAATATAGCCGGAATGCGCCGGCAAGGCACGCTTCTCATCCGCCGCTAAAGGCGGATCTTAACCTTGCGGCTGGAGGTTAACGCTATTCCGCGGCGAGTGATTTTTGGTTCAGCGGCAGACCAAGTCGCTCCCAGACCTGCACCAGCGCTTCGGCGAGCCGATCGATCAGGCCGTCGTCGTGATAGGGCGAGGGCGTGATGCGCAGCCGCTCGGTGCCCTTGGCGACCGTCGGGTAGTTGATCGGCTGGATGTAGATGCCGTGCTCTTCGAGCAGGAGATCGGAGGCCCGCTTGCATTTTTCGGGGTCGCCGACGAACAGCGGAACGATGTGAGTGTCGCTCGACATCACCGGCAGCCCGGCGGCGGTCAGGATCGCCTTGACGCGGGCGGCGCGGTCCTGGTGGCGCTCACGCTCCCAGTTGGAAGTCTTGAGGTGCCGGATGGCGGCGGTCGCGGCCGAGCAGATCGCCGGCGGCAGCGCCGTGGTGAAGATGAAGCCCGGCGCATAGGAGCGGACCGCATCGATCATCTCCGCGCTGCCGGCGATGTAGCCGCCGAGACAACCGAAAGCCTTGGCGAGCGTGCCCTCCAGAACGTCGATGCGGTGCATGACGCCGTCGCGCTCGGCAATGCCGCCGCCGCGCGGTCCATACATGCCGACCGCATGGACCTCATCGACATAAGTCATCGCACCATAGCGCTCGGCGAGATCGCAGATCCTGGCAAGCGGCGCGATGTCGCCGTCCATCGAATAAAGGCTCTCGCAGGCAATCAGCTTCGGTCGATCCGGACCTGCTGCGCGCAACAATTCCTCCAGATGGGCCATGTCGCTGTGGCGGAACACGATCCGCTCGCAGCCCGATTGGCGGATGCCCTCGATCATCGAATTGTGATTGAGCGCGTCCGAAAGGATCAGGCAGTTCGGAATGAGCCTGGCGATGGTGGCAATGCCGGTCTGGTTGGAGACGTAGCCCGAGGTGAACAGCAAGGCCGCTTCCTTGCCGTGCAGATCCGCCAGTTCCTCTTCGAGCTGCACGAGGGGGTGATGGGTTCCGGCGATGTTGCGAGTGCCGCCGGCGCCCGTGCCGACGCGGGTCGCTGTTTCGACCATCGCTCCCACCACCTTCGGGTGCTGCCCCATGCCGAGATAGTCGTTGGAGCACCAGATCACGACGTTGCGCTTGCCCTTCGGGGAATGCCAAACGGCGTGCGGAAACCGGCCCGCGATGCGTTCGAGATCGGCGAAAACCCGGTACCGGCGCTCATCGTGGAGGCGGTTGAGGGCGGCGCGGAAGAATTCGTTGTAGTCCATCGCAAAAACCTGGAATTGGGGGGCTGCGGTCGAAGCGGGGCGGGCCCTTTTTAGAGCTTTTCTAGGAATAATGTCGAGCACGAATTGAGGTCTTGATCAGGATCAAATCTGCCTTGCGCCTTAAGCGGTTCGGAAAGCCACGCCGATCGAAGCAGGCTGCTCCTAAAGGCGTTTCATTGTTTTTTGCGGTGTTTTCAGAAAAGTCTTATGAAGCCGGTACGGCCGCGGCAGACCGCGCCGGCAAAAAAAGAGCCTTGACAAGATCCCTGGAGGAGACATTGGGGGAAATAGCCGTGACCACGCGCCGCCATTTTCTCAAAATCGGCGCCAGGGCCGCCGCGACCGGCATCGTCTTTTGCGGCTGCGGCCTGCTGAAGGGCGCGCACGCCCAGCAAGGCCCGCGTCAGAAATTGCCCGTCACGATCGATGGCAAGCGGATCAAGACGATCGACGTGCACGCGCATTGCAATTTCCTTGAAGCGGGCGCGCTGCTCGGGAGGGAGGGCAAGTGGAGCCAGATCTCCCACATCAACGGCGCGGAGGAGACCTATATCGACATCGGCCGGCGGATCGCGGCCATGGACGCCCAGGCTGTCGACATGGAGATCCTCTCGATCAATCCGTTCTGGTACAACCGCGAGCGCGATCTTGCCGGACAAATCGTGAAGCTTCAGAACGAAAAGCTCGCCGAATTCTGCGCCGCGAATTCCACCCGTTTCGCAGCGTTCGCCTCGCTAACCTTGCAGGCGCCCGATCTTGCCGTGCAGGAACTCGAGACCGCCGTGAAGAAGCAGGGCCTGAAGGGCGCGGCGATCGGCGGCTCGGTCAACGGCGTCGATTTCTCAGATAAAAGATTTCATCCCGTGTGGGCCAAGGCCGAAGAACTCGGCGTTCCCCTGTTCATCCACCCGCGCGGCGTGCCCGAACTGAACAAGCGGCTGTCCGGCAATGGCTGGCTCGACAACACCATCGGCAATCCGCTCGACACGACGATTGCACTCTCGCACCTCATCTTCGAGGGCACGCTCGACCGCTTTCCCGGACTGAAGGTGATCGCCGCCCATGGCGGCGGTTATTTGCCGTCCTATGCCGATCGTTCCGACCATGCCTGCTTGGTCGGGCCGAAGGGTTGCAATCCCGACATCAAGCTCACGAAAGCGCCTTCGGAATATCTCAAGCAGATCTATTTCGATTCGCTGGTGTTCACGCCCGAGGCGATCCGTCATCTGGCCGCGCAGGTCGGCGCAGGCAGGATCGTGCTGGGCAGCGACTATCCCTATCCCTGGCAGCTCAGTCCGGTGGACCACATCTTCGCCGCCACTTCGTTCAGCGACGACGAGAAGGCCGACATCCTCGGCCGTACAGCGGCGAAGCTTTTCAATCTGGAGGCGTAGTCGATCGACAAACAGTCACGCTAGTGCGGAAGCGAAGCACGCCGTCGACCTCCTCGAATGTGAGACGGCCTTCGACCAGCATGTAATTGACATGGGCGATCAACTCGCCCGCGGCAAAGCCCATCTGATGCGCGTCCAGATCGTGCCTGTGGAACACCACCGGTACCAGCTCTTTTGAGGTCTTCGAGCTTTCTCGGCATGCCTCCGCGATCAACCTGCAACGCTCCTCGTGGTGATCGGCCAGCTGCTTGATCCGCTTCTTCAATCCGTAGAACGGCACGCCATGGCCGGGCAGCACCAGCAGGTCGTAGGGCAGGGTGGTCGTGAGACTCGCCAGCGAAGCCAGATATTCACCCAGCGAGTTCTGGTCGGGCTCGACCGCCCAGACGCTGACATTGGGGGAAATCCTGCTCAGCACCTGATCGGCGGAGAAGAACAGCTTGTCGGCCGCGCAATAGAGCATCACCTGGTCGAGCGCGTGGCCGCCGCCGGTGATCACCTTGAAGCGACGCGAGCCGATGGAAATCTCGTCGCCATGCGAGATGCGGCGATAGGAGGGCGGCAGGACCGAAACCCGCTTCAGATATTCCTGGCCGCGGCCGAGCAGCTTGTCGGTCAGGCTCTCGTCCATGCCGTGACGTCGGAAGAACAGGCGCTGCGCCTGCTTGCGTTCCTCGGTGCCGCGGTTCTGGAAAAAGACCGACTGCAGATACTCGACCTGCGACATGAAGAGCGGACATTTGAAACGTTCCACCACCCAGCCGGCCAGCCCTACATGATCGGGATGCGAGTGGGTGACGATCAGCCGCGTAATCCTGACATGGGCCAGCGGTCCGTCGAACAGCGCGCTCCAGGCCGCGATCGATTCCTCATTGCCGAAACCGGAGTCAACCATCGTCCAGCCATCGCCATCGGCGAGCAGATAGATGTTTACGTGATTGAGACGGAACGGCAGCTTCAGGCGGACCCACAGAACTCCAGGCATCACCTCCACGACCTGATCGGGGCCGGGATGATTTTCCCAGGGGTAACGCAGTGCCTCTGCCGAGGACCCAGCTGCTTCTGCTTTTGAATGCATCGTTCAAATGGCCCAATGAAATCGCAGAACACTATCGGCGCGCGGCCGGCGGAAGACAATCGGGATTTGTTCATGGCGAAAATTGACCGGGATGCGGACGATGCCGGCGTTGACATTCGGACGCGGCTAAGAAACGCATCCGGGCATGAATTTCCTGGCCGTTTCCGGAAGCGCCCGCCTGGCCTCCACCAACACCGCGATGCTCCGTGCGCTGCAATCGGCAGGTGGTTCCGTGCACGCCGTCACGATATATGACTGCATCGGCGAATTGCCGGTATTTTCGCCCGATCTGGAATATCCGAACCCGCCGAAGCAAGTCGCTGAATTCGCCAAGGCGATTGAGGACGCAGACGGGTTGATCTTCGCCAGCCCGGAATATGTGCGTTCAATTCCGGGTGGATTGAAAAACGCCCTGGACTGGCTCGTATCGCGCAATGAACTGACCGGGAAACCCATCGTGCTTGCGCATGCATCCCACAGGGGAGACGACATGCTGCGGCAGCTGCGGATCGTGCTCGGCACGGTCAGCGAGCGCTTCAATGAGGATTTGTTTCTTCGGTTTGATTTGATGAAGCTCTCACAGGAAGAGATCAGCAAGGTCCTTTCCGGGGACCGCCACAGGGCCGGAATGCGCAAGTTTCTGGATGATTTCGCCGCTTTTTGCGAGGAGACCTGACGTCGGCTCCAGGAGAAGCAAAAAAGGTTGAAGCAAAAAGGTGGAAGCAAAAAGGCCGGCGCGAAGCCGGCCTTTTCAGACCAATCCTATCAGCCGTTGATCAGTACCTTGCTGACACCGGGGCACCCCAGTTGAAGCGATAATTCAAGCCGACCTTCACGACATGGTCGTCGGTGCGGAAGCTGCCGAACGGAGCGAGCGCGGCAGGCGCGGTGAAGCTTGAATTGCCGAAATTGTAATACTGGTACTCGACCTTGGCCGACCAGTTCTGGGTGAACAGGTATTCCAGACCGGCGCCGACCGTGTAGCCGTTGGTGTGGCCGCTGTTGAAGGCGAAGGGGACAGGAACGCCGCCGTTCATCAGCGATTCGCCGTTGTCGGAGAAGGCATAGCCGCCCTTCACGTAGAACAGGGCCGGACCCCAGGCGTATCCGACGCGGCCGGTCACCGAACCCAGCGCCCGCTGATTGTTGGTGTAGATGAAGCCGCCGGGGAAGATGATCCCGCTGTTGTTGCTGCCAAGCCAGCTGTACTGGAATTCGCCACCGATGACCCAGTTGGGGGCGAATTGATAGTCGCCGCCGGCCTGCAAACCGCCGAGGAAGCGGGCGTTGTTGTTGTTGCCCGTGGTCAGTCCGCCGAAATTGCTGTCGGTGCTGAACGCACCGCCGATGTGACCGCCGATGTAGAAGCCGGTCCAGTTGTAGAGCGGCGCAACGTAAGGCGGAGCCTTTGTGTAGCCGCGCGCGGGCAGATCGGCTGCAAGTGCTGGCGCGGTCGCGCCGAGGGCGACGAGAGCCACAGTGGTCAGAAGGAACTTCTTCATTGGTTTTCTCCAGCTTGTTCTTGGCCTTTTTGCCTTTTTTGAAAACCGACGCGTCCTGCGCCGAAGCCGCGCACATAGACGGCTTTTGCGGAAAAGGCTGTCACTCCCCGGCCACACCTGCGGATAACCCAACCTGTTGTGGAATAACGTGTTTTTGTACTTAACCGGACCCTAATCAGACCTGAAGGAAGCCTTAATTTTTGTCGTCCGGTATGGGTGGAATCAGGCGTCCACCAGATTTTGCGCGGCGGTGGCGAGCTTCCGCGCCAGCATTGCCGGGACCTGTCTTGCGAGCTTTCCGTGCGCCTTGCGCCAGACCGGGATCGCCGCCTCCAGGCGCCGCGCGCCGGCTTCGGTGAGCCAGACCATGCGCCGTCGAAGGTCGCCATCGACCGTTGCAATCTCGACAAGGCCATCGCCTTCGAGAGTTCGCAAGTTCCGCGACAGCGTCGACTGATCGAGACCGGTGCGGCGTGCCAGCGCGCCGAGCGTGTCATCGGACAGGGAGGCGATCTGCGCCATCAGGCCGAGCTGGGCGATCGTCAATCCGGCCGGGGCCAGCTCCCGGTCAAGAAACTGGGAAACCAGCCGCGCGGCCAGCCTCAAGTTGCAGCCGGCGCATTCTGCGACGAGCTCCACGGCATCGGAGCGGAGGGTCTTTCGGGCTTGTGGACGGATCGCCATTGATATATGTATATACAAAGTTTGTATCTACATGCAAGGTCGTATCTCTGGCGAGAGGCTTCCCGATGGAGGACATGAAGATCGGTCTGGCCGCTCCGGCCGATGTCGCGAACATGACCGGCAGGGAGATCCTGCAGGCCATCATTGACGGCGCCCTGCCGCAGCCGCCGATTGCAAAAGCCATGACATTCTGGATTACCGAGGTCGGCGACGGCTTTGCCGCGTTCGCGGGTGATCCGGGCCAACACCTGCTCAACCCGATGGGTTGGGTGCATGGCGGCTGGGCCTTGACCTTGATCGACAGCGCCGGCGGATGTGCGGGCCACTCTCGTCTTCCTGCCGGATCGGCCTACACGACGGTCGAGACCAAGGCGAATTTTGCGAGACCGATCACGGCAGATACCGGCCGCATTCGTGCCGAGGCTCGCGTTGTGGCGCAGGGTCGCCGGATCATTTCTTCCGAAGCTCGCGTTCTCGATCGCGCCGGGAAGGTGCTTGCGCACGGCACTTCGACCATCATGGTGCTGGGCGGAGAGAAATGAGCGAACCGCATCTGCGGCTCGACGTCAGCCTGGCTGGTGCTGCCGGACAGGATTGAACTGTCGACCTCTCCCTTACCAAGGGAGTGCTCTACCACTGAGCTACGGCAGCAGGCGCTGGATGCGAGAATTGGCTGAAAAAAGCCCACAAGGGCGGCCGATCCTTGCCACAAGGTCCGCAGGCGCGCAAGCGTGGGGAATAGCACACCGCGAAGGCTGCGAAAAATCGCTGGAATCAGGGCGGCATGGCCGGGAAAACCTTTCAAGAGACATCGGGTTGCGCCCCGATCCAGTCGCCATTAGCCAGAATTCGGCGCTGGCGCGTCAGCCGGGCAAAATGCGGTATCCTCTGACGGAACGGACGCCGGCAGTTTCGGGGTCTTCGGATCCGAGTGAAGCGGTGCCGGTCATGGAACCTTCCGCGCGGCCTCGGGCCGATGTCATTCAACGCCTTTGCGTATTGAGCAGGTCGACGATGAAGGATGACGAGAACAAATCCCGCCCGCGATCCGGGAGGGGAGCGAAGGACCTGCGCCAGGAGCGTTTGAAGCAGGCGCTGCGCGAAAATCTCAAGCGCAGAAAGTCGCAGCTCCGGGAGAGGGGCGATTTCACGATTTCGCCCTCTGGTTCTGATGAGATCGAAACAGGGCAAGCAAGCGAAAAACACCCGGGCAAATAGCCTGTTGGCTCGCGGATCAATATCCTTGATCTTTCGGATTTCGCAGGATTGAGGCGAGCGCGAACCGTCGAAGGAAACGCGATGGCGGACGAGGCAGATCAGAACATCCCGGCAGCAACCGCCTTTCCGCGTTTTGAGCAGACGTTCCCGGCCTTGACGGCAGACGAGATCGAGCGGATGCGCCGGTTCGGCGAGGTGCGACGCTACGCCCATGGCGAAGCCTTGTTCGAGACCGGCAAGGTCGGACCGGGCATGTTTGTCCTGTTGTCCGGCCACGTGGCGATCACCCGGCGCGATGGTCTTGGCCACGTCACGCCTGTCATCGAGCAGGGGCCTGGTCAATTCCTCGCCGAGCTCGGTCAACTCTCCGGCCGCAACGCGCTGGTCGATGGGCATGCCGAGGGCGAGGTGGAAACACTGCTGATTCCGCCGGAGCGTCTGCGCGCGCTTCTGATCGCGGAAGCCGATCTCGGCGAGCGCATCATGCGCGCGCTCATTCTTCGTCGGGTCAGCCTGATCCGTGGTGGCGCCGGCGGACCGGTTCTGATCGGACCTTCCGATTCGGCCGGCGTGGTTCGGCTGCAGGGATTTCTCACCCGCAACGGCTATCCGCACAAGCTTCTCGATCCGGACGCCGATCCCGACGCCGCCGGGCTGATCGCGCGCCACGCGCCCTCGCATGCCGACTGGCCCCTGGTCGTGGCACCCGACGGCACCGTGCTTCGCAACCCGACCGAATCCGAACTCGCGCGTGCCATGGGCATGATACGAACCCTGCCGAAGGACAAGGTCTATGACGTGGCCGTCGTCGGCAGCGGTCCCGCTGGCCTTGCGACCGCGGTCTATGCCGCGTCCGAAGGGCTGTCCGTGGCAGTGTGCGACACGCGGTCTTTCGGAGGACAGGCCGGCGCCAGTGCCAGAATAGAGAACTACCTGGGCTTCCCGACGGGAATTTCCGGACACGCGCTCACCGCCCGCGCCTTCAACCAGGCCCAAAAATTCGGCGCCGAGGTGATGATTCCGGTCGAGGTGAAGTCGCTCGATTGTTCGAAAGGCGATGGAGCCTTCGGGCTCGAACTCGATAATGGCGACGTGTTGCGGTCGCGATCGGTCGTGGTCGCCAGCGGCGCGCGTTACCGGCGGCCGGAGATTGAAAATCTCGCCAGTTTCGAGGGCCGCGGCGTCTGGTACTGGGCCTCGCCGATCGAGGCGCGGCTCTGCGCCAACCAGGATGTCGTGCTGGTCGGGGGCGGCAACTCTGCCGGCCAGGCCGCGGTTTTCCTCTCGGGCCATGCTCGCCAGGTCCGCATGATGATCCGCGGCGGCGGTCTTGGCGCCAGCATGTCGCGCTATCTCATCGAGCGCATCGAGGCGGCAGCCAATATCGACCTGATATTCAACGCCGAGATTGTCGGTCTTCAGGGAGGCAAGGACGGCTCGCTGGAGCGGGTGCGCTGGCGCAGCCGCCTCTCGGGCGAAGAAAGCTCCTTCGATATTCACAATCTCTTTCTCTTCGTCGGCGCCGATCCGGCCACAGGCTGGCTCGAAGGGTGCGGCGTGAGGGTCGATCGCGCCGGCTTCGTGGTTACCGGGTCCGCCGGTGGAAAGAGCGAGGGTGAGGGGCGGCTCGCCTCGGCGCTGGAAACCTCGGTGCCCGGAGTGTTTGCCGTCGGCGACGTACGCTCAGGCTCGGTCAAGCGGGTGGGTGGCGCGATCGGCGAAGGCGCCCAGGTGGTTGCCGCCTTGCACGGCTATCTCGGCGACACCGCAAAGCCTGCTCTGTAGCTGGGCGGGCAATGCCGTCGCCGTTTGCAAGTGCATCGGAGCCATGCACGTATCGATTGCCGTATACCCGATCGGCACCTCTGGCCTTTCTCCATTCCCGGCCGTAACATTTCGATCGGCAACAAATAGAGGGAGCGCGTCATGGTTCTGGGTATGAGCCTGCCTGCCTTTACGATGGTGCATGTCGTCATCAGCCTGATCGCAATTGTCTCCGGCTTCATGGTTATGTTTGGGCTTTTCGGCTCGCATCGGCTGCCCGCCATGACCGCATTGTTCCTGCTCACCACGATACTGACCAGCGCCACCGGCTTTCTGTTTCCGGTGACCCAATTGCTGCCCTCGCACATGGTCGGCATTGTCTCGCTGATCGTGCTCGCGATCGCGTGTTTTGCACTCTATGTCATGAAGCTCTCGGGTGCATGGCGCTGGGTCTACACGCTGACGGCGTTGATCGCGCTTTATCTCAACGTGTTCGTGCTTGTTATCCAGAGCTTCCTGAAGATCGGCCCGTTGCATGCGCTCGCGCCCAACGTGCCCTCCGCCGAGCCGCCCTTCGCCATCACCCAAGTGGTCGTTCTTTTGTTCTTCGTGGTCGCGATCACCGGTGCGGTACGGCGATTTCGGCCGACGTAAGCCGGGCTGGGTGCCATGTAGCGGAAATCTCGCCTTGCCGGCGAAAGCGTCTGCCGGCATGGCTGTCTCCCTTCGTTCCCATCAAATAGCCGCAAACCTCGAAGCTTCTGCTATCGGGGCAGGCTTTCGTCCTGTACTTTATCTGCATCGCAAAAAGCAGGTTTCGGCATGGATCGCATTCGCATCGTCGGCGGCAACAGGCTCAATGGCACCATTGCGATTTCGGGTGCCAAAAACGCGGCGCTGCCGCTGATGATCGCAGGCCTTTTGACTGACGAGACGCTGATCCTCGACAACGTGCCGCGCCTTGCCGATGTCGCCCAGTTGCAGCGCATTCTCGGCAATCACGGCGTCGATATCATGTCGGCGGGAAAGCGGCCCGGCGATCGCCAATATCAGGGACAGACCCTGCATATTTCGGCGGCCAACGTGATCGATACCACCGCGCCCTATGAACTCGTGTCGCGGATGCGGGCCAGTTTCTGGGTGATCGCGCCGCTGCTCGCGCGCATGCACGAGGCCAGGGTGTCGCTGCCCGGCGGTTGCGCCATCGGTACGAGGCCGGTCGACCTCCTCATCATGGCGCTGGAAAAGCTCGGCGCCGAAATCGTGATCGACGGCGGCTACGTGGTCGCCAGGGCGCCCGGCGGCCTCAAGGGGGCCGAAATCGATTTTCCCAAGGTGACGGTGAGCGGCACGCATGTTGCCGTGATGGCGGCAACGCTCGCCAGGGGCACCACCGTGATCACCAACGCCGCCTGCGAGCCGGAGATTTCCGATGTCGCCGACTGCCTGAACAAGATGGGCGCGCGCATCACCGGTGCCGGCACTTCCCGCGTCGTGGTCGAAGGCGTTAGCAAACTCCACGGCGCGCGACATACCGTGCTTCCCGATCGAATCGAAACCGGCACTTATGCCATTGCGGCAGCGATGACCGGCGGCGATGTCTTGCTCAGTGGCGCGCGTCCGCACCTGTTGCAATCTGCGCTTGACGTGCTGACGCAGGCCGGCGCCGAGGTCAGTGTCGACAACGAAGGCATCCGCGTTGTCCGCAACGGTGCGGGCATCAATCCGGTGAAGATCTCGACCGCACCGTTTCCGGGCTTTCCCACCGATCTGCAGGCGCAGTTGATGGCGCTGATGGTCTGCGCCCAGGGCTCCTCAACCATCACCGAAACGATTTTCGAAAATCGTTTCATGCATGTGCAGGAACTGGCGCGGTTCGGCGCCCGGATTCAGCTCGATGGCGAGACCGCAACCATTCACGGCATCGAAAGGCTGCGCGGGGCGCCGGTGATGGCCACCGATTTGCGGGCATCGGTATCCCTGGTCATCGCGGGCCTTGCCGCCGAGGGCGAGACCATGGTCAACCGCGTCTACCATCTCGATCGCGGATTTGAGCGGCTGGAGGAGAAGCTGTCGGCGTGCGGCGCTTCGATCGAGCGCATCAGCGATTGAAATTATCCGTGCATTCCGCGAAACTGGCGTCCGGTTCCGACATTCGTATCATATCGCGGCGGCACTTTTAGAAATGTTGGAACCAAGAGATCCGGATTTTGCGATCAGAATGCGCGCCAATCACAGCGGTAATTTCGGTGTCGCCCCAGCTCAAATTGATCGCCCTCGATGCGGAAGACCTCGCCGTCATTTCCGCGCATGTGCAGGACGCGCGCGTCCAGACCTCCGACATCATCTGGCGGCAGGGAGAGAAGCGGCTGGTCATTGGCATGAACCGGCTGGATTGGGAACAGACGCTGGCGGGAGAGGCCTCGCCCCGCCGCCTGATCGCGGCGCTGCGCTTCGACCGCGTTTTGGCGTGCAAGTCGCGCAATATCGACCCGGCTGCGCCGGACCAGGTGCTGGAACTGGTCGGGATCGAGTTTCATCCTGCCGAGGCACCGGGCGGCAGCGCCATACTGGTGTTCAGCCGCGGCGAGGCGCTGCGGCTCGATGTCGAGTGCCTGGAATGCGAGCTGTGCGATTTCGGCGGCGACGAGCTGTCTGGGGGTGACGAGCTGGAAGTCTGATTCTAACATTCGCTTTGCGTGCTCGCGGCCAGGTGGGTTGGCAAATGTCCACTCCACTAATGGCGTGATTCTATACCCGTTGCAGCGACCTCCGCCTCCGGCAGGGGCGAGAATTCATTGAAAGCGAAGAAGGGTTGACGGCGATTGGCCGCCGCGCCATTGAGCAGAGGGCCTTTGCCTTCAGGACATTCGCCGGAAAGCCACCATGCCTGTTCGACTAGACAGAAACAGTGCCGATTTTGCGCGTGAATTCGGCGAATTTCTCGCAATGAAGCGCGAGGTCTCGGCCGACATCGAGGCCGCCACCCGGCTGATCGTCGACGACGTGCGCGATCGCGGGGACGTCGCGCTGATCGAGGCGACACGCAGGTTCGATCGGCTTGAACTCGATGCGCAGAGTTTGCGCATTGGCGCGGATGAGGTCGAGCGGGCCGTGAAGGCTTGCGATCCCGCCACGATCGAGGCACTCGAATTGGCCCGCGACCGGATCGAGAGTTTCCACCGCCGCCAGTTGCCAAAGGACGAGCGCTTTACCGATCCGCTCGGTGTCGAACTCGGCTGGCGCTGGAGCGCGGTCGAATTGGTCGGCCTCTACGTTCCTGGCGGCACCGCCGCCTATCCATCCTCCGTATTGATGAACGCGATTCCGGCCAGAGTCGCGGGCGTTGCCCGCGTGGTCATGGTGGTGCCGTCGCCGGAGGGCAGGCTCAACCCGCTGGTGCTTGCGGCTGCCCATCTTGGTGGCGTATCCGAGATCTATCGTGTCGGCGGCGCGCAGGCCGTCGCGGCGCTCGCCTATGGCACCGCGACCATCGCGCCGGTCGCCAAGATCGTCGGTCCCGGCAATGCGTATGTGGCGGCTGCCAAGCGAATCGTGTTCGGCAAGGTCGGCATCGACATGATCGCCGGCCCTTCCGAAGTGCTCGTTATCGCCGATCGCACCGGCAACGCCGCCTGGATCGCCGCCGACCTGCTGGCGCAGGCCGAGCACGACGTCAACGCCCAGTCGATATTGATCACCGACGATGCTGTGCTTGCAGGCGAGGTAGAACGCGCGATCGAGGCGCAGCTTTCGACCCTGCCGCGCGCCGATATCGCGCGCGCGTCGTGGAACGATTTCGGCGCCATCATTCGCATCGACGATATCGGCCAGTCGGTCGAACTGGCGAACGCAGTCGCAGCCGAGCATCTGGAGATCATGACGGCCGATCCCGACGCGCTTGCGGTGCAAATCCGCAACGCCGGCGCGATCTTTCTCGGGGCCCACACGCCGGAAGCGATCGGCGACTATGTCGGCGGCTCCAACCACGTGCTGCCGACGGCGCGTTCGGCGCGTTTCTCCTCCGGACTGGGTGTGCTCGACTTCATGAAGCGGACCTCGATCCTCAAATGCGGGCCGGACCAGTTGCGCGCGCTCGGACCGGCCGCAATGACGCTCGGCAAGGCCGAGGGCCTCGACGCCCACTCGCGCTCGGTCGGATTGCGCCTCAACCTGTCATGACCAAGCCGCCGCCAGGGGATGATTCGAAAAATCGCATCGTCGCGGTGACGCTCGACGAGGAATTGATCGGACGTTCCGGTCCCGATATCGAGCACGAGCGGGCGATCGCCATCTACGACCTGATCGAACAGAATTTGTTCGCGCCGGAAGGCGTCAGCGACGGCCCGTTCACGCTGCATCTGAGCATCACGGGCAACCGGCTCGTGTTCGATATTCGGCGGGAGGATGGCACGCCGGTCGTGGCGCATCTGCTGTCGTTGACCCCGTTCCGGCGGATCGTGAAGGACTACTTCATGATCTGTGACAGTTACTATGAGGCGATCCGCACCGCGACCCCGGACAAGATCGAAGCCATCGACATGGGCCGGCGGGGCATCCACGACGAGGGCTCGCGCACGCTGCAGGAGCGGCTCAAAGGCAAGGTACAGGTCGATTTCGAAACGGCCCGACGCCTGTTCACGCTGATCTGCGTGCTGCATTGGAAGGGCTAGCGCATGATCCCGAAAAGTGGGCATCGGTTTCCGGGCGCGACAAATGCGGAGCGTGTTTGCGCGCAGATCATGCGCAAACAAAGGGAAGCCTGAAGACATGGCGCTTCCGGGCCTGCGCGCTCCTCAAGCCGTGCTGTTCGCGTGCGGCCTGAACAGCGTGCGCTCGCCCATGGCGGCCAGCCTGTTGCAGCGGATGTTTCCGCAGGCGCTTTACGTGAGATCCGCAGGCGTGAAGAAGGGCGAGCTCGATCCGTTCGCGGTCGCCGTGATGGCCGAACTCGGCCAGGACATCTCACATCACAAGCCGATGACCTTCGAGGAGCTCGACGACTGGGAAGGGCTCAATTTCGACCTCATCATCACGCTGTCGCCCGAGGCGCATCACAAGGCGCTGGAACTGACGCGCACGATGGCGGCCGACGTGGAATATTGGCCGACGCCGGATCCAGTCGGAACCGAAGGCAGCCGCGAACAGAAGCTGCAGGCCTATCGCGAGGTTTGCGACGGATTGCTGCTGCGTATCCGCAAGCGATTTTCGAAAGTCGGCGCGGCGAGCGGGTAAAGGCGAAACCGTTTTCGAGCGAAGCGGGAACCGGTTCGCGTGAAGAAAACGCGTCAAAGCCGTACCTTGGAGCCGCGGTTCTGATTCCATCAGGACCGAACAAGCTTTGGGAAGCGCACTTGTTGCGGTTCGATGACGAAGAGATGTCAGCGGCAACCTGCCGTTTTCTCCAACGCTGACGGGCGGTTAGAGCGCCGATCGCAGGCGAGGGCAATGGCGATTGCGTGGTTGTCTCGGCCGAATGCTTCCGATACGTTCCGCGCGCGTTCCGCTCCCGAATCTCCCCGCCGATAATCCGCATGCTTGGCCGCCCCAAACTGGTTCTTGCCTCAGGTTCGCCGCGACGCCTTGGCCTGCTCAACCAGGCCGGCATCGAGCCCGATGCGCTGCGACCCGCCGACGTCGACGAAACGCCCAAGCGGGGCGAATTGCCGCGCGCCTGCGCCAACCGGCTTGCCCGCGCCAAGGCCGATGCCGCGCTCAAATCGGTGCATCTGGACGACGAACTGCGCGGTTCATTCATTCTTGCGGCCGATACCGTGGTCGCGGTTGGCCGTCGCATCCTGCCGAAGGCCAATCTGGTCGACGAAGCCTCGCAATGCCTGCGGCTGTTGTCGGGACGCAATCATCGGGTCTACACCGCGATCTGCCTGGTCACGCCGAGGGAGGCGTTTCGTCAGCGCCTGATCGAGACCCGCGTGCGCTTCAAGCGCTTGAGCGAGGACGATATCCAGGCCTATATCGGTTCGGGCGAATGGCGCGGCAAGGCGGGCGGCTATGCCGTGCAGGGCATTGCGGGATCGTTCGTGGTCAAGATGGTCGGCTCCTACACCAATATCGTGGGCCTCCCGCTGTATGAGACGGTCACGCTTCTCGGCGGCGAAGGGTTTCCGGTGCGCTTCGGCTGGTTGAATGCCAGCTGAGCCGAAGGGCGAGGCGCCTTCCGGCAAGGCCGGCACGAGGCCGTGCCCGATCTGCGGCAAGCCTTCCAGCAAGGCCAGCCGGCCCTTCTGTTCGGACCGCTGCAGGAATGTTGACCTCAACCGCTGGCTGTCGGGCTCCTACGCGATCCTCGGCCGCAAGGACGAGGACGAAG
>CAWFZL010000006.1:0-237506 GCA_963820275.1 uncultured Alphaproteobacteria bacterium | reverse complement strand
AGCAGAGTATCTTAAGCTCTTCTGGCAATACCCCACAAACTAATGCCCCGCCGCCGGGGCTTTTTTGTTGCCTGAGGCTTACCCAATTGTGCTCACATCCGGGGCACGCTGGCCGCGAGCTCGGCAGCATGTGTGCGATCAGCGCTGAGGAGCGTGGCAAAGCGTTATACGAACTGATCGGCGAGATCGACCGCAAGCGTCAGAACATCAACCTTTCTTCTGCCATCCGCGTGTTCGTGCTCGACCATTTCAGAACCTGCGCCGAAGGGCCTGGGTGAAAACCGCCGCGGTATGGTCGATCGCGATGCTTTGAAACCAATCCCTCACGCGGTGTAGGTCGCTATTAGCCGATCCTCCTGCCAAAGCTCGGCATTGCGGCCAGACACGAACTTCTTAGCGCATTCCTTCGCTTGTTCGTCGTCGGTGCATTCCATATCGATGGCGTTCGAAATATGCCCATCTTCATCCAGGAAATAGGCCCGATAATGCTGCATTGCGCCAGTCTCCCACGCTCCGAAACGACGGCCTGTCTCACGCCTTGTGCGGGGCGTCAGTCAATCTGCGGTGCAAACAAAGATCTGCCTGAAGGGGAGCGCAGTGCGGCGCCACTACTGGCACAACCCAACCTTGGCGTTGGGCCGGTGTCGGTCACGCAAATACTAAAATCAATGCTGCAGCCGGCCTAGCTCATCCGAGCAAGGCCATTGCGGCGATGAGCAAGAAGCCCAACGCTGCGGCTGCGATATAAAATCGCTCCGCAATGTCCATTGGAGTTCCCCAAGGCCCACGGTTACGATACGCCCGAATTACGGTGCTGTCTGCAAAACTTTTTGATGGAAGGTCGCCCGTCTCGCGAACGGCCCGCTTGTCCCAATCGAAATCCAGCCGCACATCCGCTGCCCCGGCGACCGCAAGCTGAGCAAATAAACCTCGGCTCGAGATCAGACAGCCGAATGTCATTCGGCCAACTGTCCGCTGCTGCGGCGAGGCCTATTTATCGCCGTAGTGGCCCAGCGTTTCGCGAAGATGTGTGACAGAGCCTTGTCCAAGGTCCTGTAAGCTGAGGAGCGTTTTGTCGCAGGTTTTGCGAACCTCCGAGCCATCGTATCCCGTGCTGCGGTGAAACAGGCCGTAGCCGCAATGATCGACCATATCGATTACCCGAACTTCAAGGACGGTGTTGAAGACAGCTCCCTGCGTGCCGCCTATGTCGGTGTCTGGCATGCAATGGCAGGATTACAACATCCGCCGCCAGACATAGAGCGGGGCGACCCATGCAAGGTCGGCTCTAACCTCGAAAAACACACCGTAGCGACTCTGGCGACGAAATGATCGCTGGTCCGATTTTTCGGGGGTACTAAGCTTTGGGCCGGTGACTCGTCTGCCGGCGGCAGACCAGCTTAGAAGCAGCGTTCCGGTAACCGAAAGCAGCGAGCCACCTTTGCAGGATCAAGCCACTGGAGCGACCCCACCCGGCCAGAAAGGATCCCCTTCGTCTGGGTGACGGAGGTGGGAGGGTGTTCGATGGAGCGTAGGGTGCTGGTTTGCGGGCGGGGAGCGAAACCATGATTGAGGTTCTGGACTGACTTGCCGCCTAGTTCATATGGCAGGTGCGTTTCCGCGGCATCAGCTTTCCCCATCAACCATATTTCTTGACAAATCATTCAACAGTTTGGCCCAAGGTTTATCGGAGGAATTTTCATTTCGGAGTTTGCCTATGCTCAAGGAGCGCGTGGGTGCTGAGCAGCTCGCGGACATGATCGCCAGAAAGATCAATGTGGCAGGTGTGGAGATTGCAGTTCGTAAAGACCATGCCTTCGGATGGACGCCGACCGTTCTGTCGGCACCAGACGCCGACCGTTCTGTCGGCACCAGCGGGCGCTATCGGATTCCAAAGGCGAGCAGAGGAAATCGCTCGATATCTGAGGGTCCAATTTGACCTTCGCGAATAAGATCCGCAGTCTCGCTCGTCAACGGTGCCATAGATCAGAGCCGACTTAATCGGCGGAATCCACCTCACACGCTTGCGCCGACGTCGAAAGGGCGCGGCTGCTCCATCAGTACGCGCTGCACCGTGCCAGTGAAAGGCGGTTTATGCCCCCGGGATCCTGAAATAATCACGGCATTATGATGCCGCTATACCCAGCATTTCTTGCAGTTCGCTCCGATCTCCCGCCGCCCATTCATGCAACGGAAGCATCTGCGCCTTCACTGGGGTGTCGGCCCCGCGTTTGAAACCATATTGCTCGCACAACTCCACAAAGCGAAGTGTTTGGACCTTGCCCCACTTGCGAAAATCATGGGAGCGCCAACTCGAAGCAGGATGCTGCCACCGCCATTCCCAATAACGAACCAGCGTTCCTGGCACTTCAATCGACGGGCCCTGTTCAGGGTCATTGGGCCCAAGAAGGGGCAAGTCTCGCACCAGCTTGTCGAACTCGGCAAAAGCAGTATCGAAAGTTTCGGAGGAAATGTCCTTCGAATCCAGCATTACTTTGAAGAGCTCGTCGAACCGGTCCTGTTTTTCTGGAGAGAGTAAACTCAGATCCGGCACCTTTTGCACCCCACCGTTTCTTTTGGGAAGCCGATCCAACCGCTTCATCATGTCCCTCGCTCGCATTTTATCGCCTCCTCTACGTCCCTTAGCCTCCTATCGAGATCACTTGCCTCTACGGCGCGCACGTAGATTTCGACCAACCGGGAAACATCAGCCGCCTCGGTCGCGGTAATCTCACCGCGTGCCACCGCCGATGTGATTGCGCCGATCGCCCTTGGAGCGTCTGCAATGGTTTCTATTGGCGGCATAACGAATTCAATCGGCCGGTTTTTGCGGGGAGGCAGGATACGATCGAGGCAGATCCGAAGCGCGATCAGGTCGCCTGACAAGGCAAGGTCGATGGCCTTTTGCGTCAAGGCCTTCGCCTGACCATCCCGTCGCGATTCGACCGCCAATGTGGTCGCGTTGCGTGACCCCTTCGGGCGACCGTTTGGGTTGCCCGATTGCCCAGGTCGGAACGGCTTCAACTGCTTTGGCACTGTTTTAACAGTTGCACTTCGAATTCGAGAGCCAGTCATATTGAGCGAGGGTCCATTTCAAGTTGACCCTATGAAGGCCTCCGCCTGCGTCGGCAACGCAAGGTGATGGGCCCTCAGAAAGCCGCGACGATGAATTTTCCCGGGGGCCGTCAAGCAATCGATCGCCGATCTCGTATAGTCAGGCGCTCTCTAAACCGCTATCGACGTCGCTCATCCGAAAAACCACTCGAGGGTGTCGTCTGAGATCTCGCCCTTGTCGATGCAATTCCAAATCGCGTCTCGCGTCGCGTCTGGAAGATCGCCGAAATGGACCCGGATGTCGGAGCCGGGGGCGCGTGCGAAATATACGCGACCGATCTGCCGACACTCTGGGGGCATTTCGAACCCATCGTAGTAGGGGTCGAGCGTCAAACCCCAGCACCATTCGATCTCCGCCATTGCCGGATCGATCAATTTGCCGGCGGCGCGGCGTTCATCCATCCGCTTATTATTATAGGCTTGGTCGCTGTACTTCATTAGCTTGCCTCCACTGTTCGTGTTCAATTCCATACGATCTGCTCGATTTTGGCGACCTCGCTTATGTGCTGGCCTTGGCATCGCGCTCCAGCTGCAGTTCGACAATCCGGGAGGCGATCGGCCCCCAAGTTGAGAAGTCTTTCAGGAAGCGGTCCATGTCGATCCGGCCATCTCGCTTATAATGAGCCAAAAATTTGTCCCAGACCTGTTCTGCCCTTACGCCCCGAAGATCGATGCCGGCGTGGTCGGTGAACCAGAGCAGATTACCATCGATCACGAAATCCTCGAACGCGATCCACATGCCCGCCTCGGCATCGCGCTGGCTGCATTCTTTTTGTACCCATTACGCCTCGCCTTTTTAGGGACTGCAGAAAATCAACCCGCCCAAATGAACGTGCTGACGACGGCCTGTCGGGGCAAAGCCTGCTCGCCAGTCGAAGCCGACGCCATCCCGAACCTCGAACTTCAAGCAATCCAATCACGGGCCATGCCCTATGGTATACTATATGTGTGCCCTAGATTGACACCGTGAGGATTGGCGAAAGAGCGTTCACGGTATCAATCGGTGGCGCCGTGATGCTGTTTATGCGGACTTCTGAAGCTGAGAGTGTGTATGGATTGATACCGTGGGCGAATATTTTAGCACCGTGTTTTGTTTTTCTCGCCCCCAACTCATGAACGTTTTCGCAGCCGGCGCACCGGTTACGTCGCAAGGCCACCATGTCAGACGCCACTCGCTCGCGTGTGCCGTATTTCGGCTGAAGGCTCCCTTAGTGACACAGTCAATAAATCCGCGGTTCTGAAGTTCTTCAAGCGCCCGCTTTGCGGCAGCGTGCGATTTCGACCAGCACCGCGCGGGCCGGAGAACTCAATGAAAGGCGCTGGTGAAGTCGTCCGGAGGATGCGCAGTCTGTTGAAAAAAACACCCTTTGAACTGAAAAGCCTCGACTTCAATGACCTCGTTCGAGAGACCGTCAAACTTGTTGTCGCCGTTGGGCGAAAGGTCGAACTGGTTAGTGTGATCACACCGGATCCGCTTCCGATCCTCGGCGACCGCGTTCAACTTCAACAAGTCATTCTGAACCTTGTCACGAACGGGATCGACGCGATGAAGGATACTCCTGACGAAGACCGGGTCATCAGCATTCGGACTTCGCGGGTCGAAAAGTTTGCCGAGCTATCCGTGTCGGATTGCGGACCGGGCATTCCCGAAGACAAAATTAAAGAGGTCTTCGAGCCGTTCTTCACCAGCAAGGCGGAAGGCATGGGCATGGGACTGTCCATCGCGCGCACCATTGTGGAAGCCCACAACGGGCGGATATGGGCTGAAAATGAACCTGGGGGCGCGACGTTTCGGATCAAACTTCCTCTTGAAGGGACAGGCTTCCTTTTGAAGGGATCCGCTGACCAAATCGCGCCATCGATCTGAGAGCGCCTTTACCCGAGCCACAAAAATGCGAGACCACCGGCCACGACAACCAGCCAGACCAGCGAAAGCTGGAAGTACAGAGTGTCGCGCTTCATCCAGCACTCCCATCCAATGGGTGCTGCATCACGATCAAGCACAGGCGCGCTTTCGTTGCCTTGATTTTACAAGCAGTGGGGCGACCGCGCCAAACGCCTGTCCGCCGCCTCGCTGCGCCGAGGGGCAACGACGAAGACCCGTCCAACCCGATAGCGGCGAAACGCGCGAACGGTCAGCCTGTTGAGCGGTTGAACGAGCTCGCCATTTTGGTGCCGATTTGGCTTGCGTCTTCGGCGGCGGCCTTCAGTTGAGACTGAAAGTATTCGAGCTGAATGCGGGCCGCTTCTTGGAAATCCTTTGCACGCAGAAGCTTTTCCACGAAATCCCGGTTTGCTGCAACTTTCCGCTCAAGGTATGCCTTGAAAGTGGTTATTTGATCTTCGTTGGCGCCCGGAAAGCCTCGCATGGCCTTTTCAACCGTGTCCATGTAGCTCTGCGTCGCGCTTTGCACCTTTTCGAGATTTTCAAGCATCATGGCTCGAACTGCTTCGAACGGATTCGCTGCGTCTCCCATGGGATTTCTCCTCCAGCTAAATTAAACTACATCGTAGGTACACGATCCAGATCAGTTCGTTGATTTGGATCAAGGTTGGCCATGAGGTCGAGCCACACTACTTCGCCATCGATTACGAAGGATGGCGCCCTTCAGCTTGCGCGAAGGATGGCGCCCTTCAGCTTGCGCGCGGCCGCTGATCAGCGGATATAGCGGTCGGTCCGGTTGTAGCCGCCGCGCGTGATCAGGCGCACGCGGTCGCCGTCGCGCTCCAGTCTTAGCCGGTAGCCGTCGTACTTCACCTCGTGCAGCCAGTCGGAGCTGGACGGGACGCTGGTCGATCTGGTGGGGAGGCAGAGCTCAAACATGTGCCGAAGATAAGGGTGCGATCGAAAAAGCCAAAACGGCCCCGACGAGGCCGTCGAACCTAGGTCACGCCGGCGGTTCTTTTTCTCGGCGACGCCGAGCCTCTTCTTCCTTCTCATAGCGCCACTGCGTTAGAACACCGCTTCCTTGGCCATCCATCCTTTCGACCCTATGTTCGAGGTATTCGATGGCGTCCCAAAATCTATCGAGTGCCTCCACGTTCTCACGGTGCTTTTCAATGAACTCCCACAGGCGTGTCATACGATCGGCGCCCTCCAAGTGCTTCCGGATAGCCTCCACGATCTCCGTATTCATGGACCTGCCGTTTTCTGCGGCCCGATGAGCGATCCGGTCTCTCAAGCCTGGGGGCAGCCGTAGCATGTATTGATCGGCGTCTTTGGCGGCAATTTTCCTGACCAATTTTTTGCCCATACGCCCCCCTAGTACTGTCGTAAAAAATGATATATATCTTTTTCAGGAACGATTCTATAGCGTAATTCGAGGGAAGCCCATGCCCCGCCGTCCTGCCAATGTGAACCAAGCGGACGTTCAGCGCCTTATCCGCGCCTGCCGACGCGAGAAGGTTCCGTTTCGCGTGACACTCCAGCCGAATGGCGCCGCAATTTTTGAACCGGCGGACGTTACGGCTTCAGAGCCGTCGGCTTACGACGCATGGAGATCGGAGCGTGGTCAGAGCTAGACTCGCGGGCGTATTTCCGACCTACAAGACGTTGAGGAATGGCTCACGCCGGACCTACTGGTACCACCGCGCCACTGGCGCGCGTCTGCACGGCAACCCTGGTTCTGCGGAATTCATCGCCGACTATGCCGCAGCGGAGAAGTTGATTGCGGGACCGGCACGCCGGAACGTTGAACAGTCTGATCCGCGCCTACACGCTTTCCGTTGAATTCGATGAAAAGTTGGCGCCCAGCACACAGGCGGAATACCGGCGCATGCTGACGAAGGCCGAGACCGTGTTCGGTAACATGCCGATCGCCGCGCTCGAAGATCCGCGCGTCAAGCGTGACTTCCTGGACTGGCGCGAGAAGATTGCGCGTGCATCGGGACGACGGGAAGCCGATAATAGGCTGTCCGCTATATCAGCCATGCTCACATGGGCCGCGGACCGCGGCAAGATCACTGCCAACCACCTGAAGGGATTCAAGAGGCTGTACTCACGTCGATCGGTCCGAAAATCATCTGGCTGCCGAGCATATCGACGCATTTATGAAGGTCGCGCCCATTGAGATGCAGCGCGCGTTGATCCTGGCGCTTCACAGCGGGCAGCGCCAGGGCGACTTGCTTCGGTTGCCTTGGTCGGCATACGACGGCACAACGCATCACCTTGAGGCAAGGCAAGGCCAGCCGTGAGCGGCGCGAAGGCCCCGTGATCACCATTCGCTGCACGGCGACTTTGCGCCGTATGCTGGATGCCATGCCGATCGCATGTCCCTGGTGATACTGACCACCAAGACAGGGCAGCCTTTCAAGAAACGCTATTTTGCCGATTTGTGGCGAGGCGATGATCGAGCGGTCGACGTCAGGACTGCCTTCCGATCATTCACTTCCACGATTTGAGGGGCACTGCGATCACCATGCTGTCGGAAGCCGGGATGCACGCCGCAGCAGATTGCGACCGTGACCGGTCACTCACTCCGCACCGTACACCGATCATCGAGAACGTATTTGGCGCGCACCCGGCATCTGTGCCGATGCACGCAATTCTTCAATTTCGAGAACTCCCCGCGAACAAAGTTTGCAAACCAACTGCAAACCGGCGACCTTCCCGCGGCGGGCAAAAAGAGGAAACGCGATGCGAAACAATAATTTGAGCTGGCGCGCCCGGAACGATTCGAACGTCCGACCCCCAGATTCGTAGTCTGGTGCTCTATCCAGCTGAGCTACGGGCGCGTTTTGCGATGGGCATTCAGGCCGTAAAAGCCCGAGTCATGCCGCGTGCATTCGGATTACATTGTCTGCAGGTCGCGAAAGCGCGCCATTGCTACCGGCTCCCGGGGGGATTGGCAAGCTCCGCGACACGCTCGCGTCTCCGCTTTGCGCCTCCCGACGCACAATGCCGCCTCCCGGAGGGGTCAAGCCGGCGGCAGCGCTATAATCTATTGTAATCTTGACCGATTTCCGATCCAGCCGCCTGGTGCCAAGTCCGGCGATGGCGAAAAACCGGCAGCCCTTCAGGCCCTCGCCCGCTCGTTGCGCACGCTCAAGAGCTCCACCGGCCGATCCGGTATCGCGATCCGGAAGGTGGCTCCGATGGTCCCTTCCACCAGATGAATGTCACCGCCATGGGCACGCACCAGTTCGGCGGCGATTGCAAGCCCCAGCCCGCTGCCGCCCGGGCGCCCCGAGGTCTGGAACGCCTCGAACAGGTGCTCGCGGGTCTTGGTGGGGACGCCGGGACCGGTGTCGGAGATTTCGACGATCGCAACCGCGCCTTCGCGCCGTCCGGTGATGCGGATCTGCATGGCGGAGGCGTCGCGCGGCAGGGTTTCCAGCGCTTGCGCCGCGTTGCGCACCAGATTGAGCAGCACCCGGAACAACTGATCGGGATCGGCATCGATCATCAGCCCCCGTTCGATCGCGCTGATCCAAGTGAACGAGGCATCCGCGGCCAGCCCCGCGGATTCGCGAACCTCGGCCACGACCGGCTCGATCAGGATCATTCGGCGGTCGGGAGCGGCTTCCTGCACGCGGCCATAGGACAGTGTCGACTGGCAGAACGCGATGGCGCGCTCCAGCGAGCGCATCAGCTTGGGGGCGAAGCGCTGCACTCGCGGGTCGGGAACGCTTGCGAGCTGGTCCGACAGCAATTGCGAAGATGCGAGCAGGTTACGCAGATCGTGATTGATCTTGGACACCGCCAGCCCGAGAGCCGCGAGCCGGCTCTTCTGGTGGAGCATCGACACCAGATCGTGCTGCATGTCCGACAATTCTCGCTCGGCAACGCCGATCTCGTCGCCGCGATTCGACGGAACGATGATTCGCGCCGAGCTTTCGGGGTTCTCGTGGAATCCGACGAGGCTCTCGGTCAGCCGCCGCATCGGCCGCACGAACAGGAAGTGCAGCGCGAGATAGACCAGCGCCGCGGTCAGGATCGCTATCGCAAGCGAAACCAGCAGCAGGTTGCGGGAAAACGCGTACATCGCCCGACGCAGCGGCGCCTCGTCGATCACGACCTCGATGAATTGTCCGCCGCCCGGCGGTGGACCGATCACGCGGATCGCCTGATTGTCCCTCTCGAGCATCATCTGGAAGGAATCGACAATCGACGACCAGGCCGTCAGCGAGCGCATGTCGACGTCGTGGTCGATCGCCTGCGGCAAACCGGTCGAGGCGAGCAGCCGCCGCTGCTGACCCATCTTGATCGCGACCGCACGCGCGCCGATGCTGTCGAGAATTTCCCGCGCCAGCGAGTCAGGGACCATGCCGGAGGGAGCGGCATCCAGCACCAGCGCCGCCGTATTCGCAGCCGCCAGCTTGCCATTGAGCCGGTTCATCCAGAAATTCGCGATCGAAGGCACGTAGATCAGGATCTCCGCGATCATGACCAGCGGAATCGTAAGCAGCAGCAGCTTGCCGGACAGACCAAGCCGTCGCGGCGACCTCGGCTGCGGCCTTTCCGTCACCTGTTCGTCGTTCGCTAGCACCATAACTGCCTTCGGGGCCTCACATTTTCAGGATGCGTCCAGGCTGGGTACCGGTCAAATTAAGGTTTAATGACAGCCTGTTCCCGGAACCTGCGTGGCCGTAACCGCCCCGTGCCGGTTTCAGCCACCCTTCGTCTCGGTCCGTGCGCGGCCGATCCGCCTAATAATACACCGCAACTACCGAATTATTCGCGGAAATTTGTGCCGTTTCAGCGGACCTGATCCGAAAGACCTCGCAATTGACGAAAAGGGGTCGCTCCCGTATAAGCCGCGCCAACCGTCCGCAATGATCCCGGTTTCACCGGGCCGGCTTGTTTTGGCCGGAAAATGGCCTGCTCGGGCCAGCCAGCATTGGCGGACCTATCTTCATTTACCAGGCAGATTGCCGGCCCTCAGCGGGCAAAGTGTCAGCGGGAGAACGACCGTGAAGCGGACTTATCAACCCAGCAAACTGGTGCGCAAGCGCCGTCATGGTTTCCGCGCGCGCACTGCCACGACCGGCGGCCGGAAGGTCCTTGCCGCACGTCGCGCCCGTGGCCGCAAGCGTCTGAGCGCCTGAGCCCCAAAACCGGGCTCTTCCGGAGAATCCCATCATGGATCGGCTAAGGCAGCGGGCGGACTTCCTCGCCGTTGCCAATGGCGCGCGGGCCGGCGCGGCCGCCTTCGTGGTGCAAAGCCGCCGTCGCGACGATGGTGGCCCGATCCGGGTGGGTTTCACCGTTTCCAAAAAAAACGGCACCGCCGCCGAACGCAACCGCATCCGGCGCCGTCTTCGCGAATTGGTGAAACGGATGGATGCGGTATCGCTCCGGCCCCACAGCGATTATGTGGTAATCGGCCGTCGCGCCGCCCTGACCCGCGATTTTTCGAGCATGCTCGAGGATCTGCGCACGGCGCTTGATCGCCTCGACCGCCAAGCCTTGAAGCCGCGCCTTGCGGGCCACCGAATGAATGACGAGACCTGAACGATGACCGACAATCGCAACACCATCCTCGCCATCGTTCTGTCCGGGCTCGTGCTCCTGGCCTGGCAATTTTTCTTCAACATTCCGCAGATGGAAAAGCAGCGCGCGGCCCAACTCGCCCAGAGCCAGGTAACCAAGCCTGCGCAGCCCGCCACCTCGCCTCAGGGCGGAACCGCGCCGGCGCCGTCCGCCGCCGCACCTTCCAACAATCAGCCTGCCTCCGCGACCCTGGTGAACCGAGAGGACGCGATCGCCGCGACACAGCGGGTCAACATCGAAACGCCCCGCCTCACCGGCAGCATCTCGCTTAAGGGCGCCCGTATCGACGATCTCTCGCTCGTACAGTTCCGCGAGACCGTCGACCCCAAGTCGCCCCCGATCGTGCTGTATTCGCCTTCGGGCAGCGAGCACCCCTATTATGCCGAGTTCGGCTGGGTGGCCGCCAGTGGTTCGACCGCGCGAATTCCCGACCAGAACACGGTCTGGCAACAGGAGACCATCGGCAGTCTCACGCCGAGCCACCCGGTGACGCTGAAATACGACAATGGCGACGGCCTCACCTTCCACCGCACCATTTCCATCGACGATCGCTATCTTTTCACGATCAAGGATGAGGTGACCAATGTCGGCAACGCGCCGGTTACGCTTTATCCTTTCGCACTGATCTCGCGCCACGGCGCCCCGAAAGTCTCCGGCTACTACATCCTGCATGAGGGTCTGATCGGCTATCTCGGCGATCAGGGTCTCCAGGAATATACTTACAAGAAGATCGACGAGGCCAAAGCGGTCAGCTTCAAGGTGACCAATGGCTGGCTCGGCATCACTGACAAATACTGGGCCTCGGCGCTGTTGCCCGACACCCGCGCGCAGTTGCAGGCGCGCTTCTCCTCCAACCTGGTCGGCGCGGTCAGGACCTACCAGACAGACTATCTGGAGGATCCCCAGACCATTGCGATCGGAGGCACGGGCATCGCCAATGCGCGGCTGTTCGCGGGCGCCAAGGAAGCCAGCGTCGTCGGCATCAATTTTCCGATCGGAGGACTCGGCGGTTACAACAAGGAGCTCGACCTCAACCATTTCGATCTTCTGATCGACTGGGGCTGGTTCTACTTCATCACCAAGCCGATGTTCCTGGCGCTGGACTTCTTCTATCACCTGTTCGGCAATTTCGGCATCTCGATCCTTCTGGTGACCGTGCTGGTGAAACTCCTGTTCTTCCCGCTTGCAAACAAGTCCTACGTCTCGATGGCGAAGATGAAATCGGTGCAGCCGCAACTGGCTGCACTGAAGGAGCGCTATCCCGATGACAAGGTGAAGCAGCAGCAGGAGATGATGGAGATCTACAGGAAGGAGAAGATCAATCCGATCGCCGGCTGTCTTCCGGTCGCGCTGCAGATCCCGGTCTTCTTCTCGCTTTACAAGGTGCTGTTCGTCACCATCGAAATGCGGCACGCGCCGTTCTATGGCTGGATCAAGGACCTGTCGGCGCCCGACCCGACCAACCTGTTCAACCTTTTCGGTCTCCTTCACGTCGATCCGACACAGCTGCCGGTGTTCGGGCAATACCTCGCGCTCGGGGTCTGGCCGATCATCATGGGCATCACGATGTGGCTGCAGTTCAAACTGAACCCGACGCCGCCCGACCCGACGCAGCAGATGGTATTCGGCTGGATGCCGCTGATCTTCACCTTCATGCTCGCGGGCTTCCCCGCAGGTCTTGTGATCTACTGGGCGTGGAACAACCTGCTGTCGGTGGCGCAGCAGAGTTTCATCATGCACCGCAACGGCGTGAAGGTTGAGCTGTTCGACAATCTGAAGGCGACGTTCGCCTCGAAGAAGGCCGAGTCAAAGACCTGACTCAAGGTGCTCATCCCGAGGAGCGCACGCTTGCGCGCGTCTCGAGGGACAGGCCGCGGGCCTCATGGTTCCAGGCGGCGCTGAAGCGGCGCCTCCTCACCATGAGCGTTTGCAACCGGAACCCCTTCGCATGACGACAAAACCCGATGCGAAGCTGATCGAGCAGGGCCGCAAATTATTCGCAGGCGAATTCAGGTTTATCTGGGCCTCACCCTCCACCGATGCGCTGCCGCCGATGGCGGGCCTGGAGGTCGCCTTTGCCGGCCGCTCCAACGTCGGCAAGTCGAGCCTGATCAATGCGCTGACCGGCCGCAATGCGCTGGCGCGGACGTCGAATACGCCCGGCCGAACCCAGGAACTGGTCTTCTTCGAGGGTCCCGAACACGCCGCTTTCCGGCTGGTCGACATGCCGGGCTACGGCTACGCCTCGGCGTCAAAAACCAAGGTGGCGTCCTGGACCGCGCTGATCCACAAATACCTGCAAGGCCGCAGCAATCTGGCGCGGGTCTATGTGCTGATCGATTCCCGGCATGGCCTCAAGGAGGTCGATCTCGACGTTCTGAAGACCCTGGATCGATCCGCGGTGAGCTACCAGATCGTTCTCACCAAGACGGATCAGATCAAGCCGGTCGAACTGGATCTACGCATCTCCGAAATCAGAGATGTGCTTTCACGGCATCCAGCCGCCTTCCCTGAAGTGATTGCGACGTCCTCGCAAAGCGGCGCCGGCATGCCGGAGCTCCGCGCCGCGATGGCGCGTCTGCTTGAGGAGCGTCGGCGATGAGAGAATTGCGTGTGTTACGAATCCTGATCGTCCTGGCCGGCGTGATGGGCGCCGATGGCGTCATTCTGGCGGCGGTCTCGACCCATCAGGGAGACGCGGCTCGGCTTGGACCTGCCTCTTCGATGCTCCTGTTTCACGCCACCGCCGTGCTCGCGACGGTTTCCCTCATCGAGCGTGGCGTTGTTCACGTGACAGGCGGCCTGTTGGCCGCTTTCGGCTTCGTCGTCGCGGCCGCCTTGTTTGCCGGCGATCTGGCTTTACGGCACTTTGCCGACCACAGCCTGTTTCCCTTTGCCGCGCCCGCCGGCGGCACGCTCCTGATCGCAAGCTGGCTGGTGCTCGCGTTGTCCGCCGCATGGCCCGGGCGAAAATGAAGGTGGCTCGAGCGCGATCCTTTGCGCGGTGGGCGCCAATCGGATAGAAACCGCCCGAGCTACAGCATGATCCGGAAAAGTGGGAACCGGTTTTCCGAAAAGATCATGCTCAATCTGAAGACCGTGAGATCCGCTTCATGACCGACGCGCCCCATATCAGTCCGCTCGATCAGGCCCGCATCCTGTCCGAGGCACTGCCGCACATGCAGCAATATGACGATGAAACCATCGTCATCAAATATGGCGGCCATGCCATGGGCGCGGAAGAAGTTGCCAAAGCGTTCGCCCGCGACATCGTGCTTCTGGAGCAGACCGCCATCAATCCGGTGGTGGTTCATGGCGGCGGTCCCCAAATTGCGAGCATGCTGAAGCGGCTCGGCATCCAGTCCGAATTTGCCGCGGGGTTGCGCATCACCGATGCCGCGACCATCGAGATCGTCGAAATGGTGCTCGCAGGTTCGATCAACAAGCAACTGGTCGGATATATCAACGAGGCCGGCGGCAAGGCCGTGGGCCTGTGCGGCAAGGACGGCAACATGGTGATGGCAGCGAAGGCGACGCGCACCATGGTCGATCCGGATTCGAATATCGAGAAGGTCGTGGATCTCGGCTTTGTCGGCGAACCCGAGAAAGTCGATCTGACATTGCTCAATCAGCTGATCGGCTATGAGCTGATTCCGGTGCTGGCGCCGCTGGCGACGTCGCGAACGGGGCAGACCTTCAACGTCAACGCAGACACCTTTGCCGGTGCGGTGGCCGGTGCGCTGAAGGCCAAACGGCTGTTGCTGCTGACCGACGTGCCGGGCGTGCTCGACAAATCGAAGAAGCTGATACCGGAATTGTCGATCAAGGACGCGCACAGGCTGATCGCCGACGGAACCATTTCCGGCGGGATGATCCCGAAGGTGGAAACCTGCATCTATGCGCTCGAGCAGGGCGTTCAGGGCGTCGTCATCATCGACGGCAAGACGCCGCACGCGGTTCTGCTCGAACTGTTCACCAACCAGGGCACCGGCACGCTGATCCACAAGTGATGATGAGCGCGGTCAGGCATGCGAGAGCCGTCCTGGCCGGACTGGTTCCGGCCATCGCTCTATTGGCGAGCGCTGCGCCCGCCCATGCCGATCTCAAGCTCTGCAACCGCATGAGCTATGTGATCGAGACGGCGATCGGCATCGACGAAAAATCCGCCACCGCCACCCGCGGATGGTTTCGCATCGATCCGGCCGCCTGCCGGGTGGTCCTGCAGGGCGCGCTCACGGCCGATCGCATCCTGCTCCACGCGCGCGCGCTTGCCGTCTACGGCGCATCGCCGATGCCGCAGAACGGCAGCGATAAGCTGTGCGTCGCCGCCGACAACTTCGTGATCGCAGCCGCCCGCCAGTGCCGCGCCGGACAGACCCCCGCACCCTTCACGCAGATCATTCCGACGAAAGCCGATGACGGCAATCTGGTGGCCTATCTCGCGGAAGACAGCGAATATGATGACGAGCAGGCGAGGCTTGCCGGCATTCAGCGGTTGCTGGTGATTGCCGGCTTCGACGCATCCCCGATCGATGGAGTCGACGGTCCGAAAACGCAGGCCGCATTGGGCGCGTTCCTGAAGAGCCGCGGGTTGACGCCGGATTTCGTGCAATCGCCGGGCTTCTTCGCGACCATGATCGACACGGTTCAGTCACCTTCCCCCACAGGACTCACCTGGTGCAATGACACGCCGCACAAGGTCATGGCCGCGGTCGGAATCGACGACGGCAAGACCGTGGTCAGCCGCGGCTGGTATCGGATCGATCCCGGCAAATGCCTGCACCCCGACGTGATCGGTCAGCCCAAGCGTATCTTCAGCTTTGCCGAGGCCGTGGACGCCGAAAACCGCACGGTAAAATTCAAGGAGCGGTCATTGAATTGGGGCGGCACGATTGCACTTTGCACGCGCGATAACAAATTCGAAATCAGTGAGCAGGGCGACTGCAGCACCAGGGGTTTTGCCTCGACCGGCTTTGCCGCGGTCGATATGGGAAGCGGAGGCAAAACTCTCCGCTTTGCGATGCCGAAGGAGCAATGACGATCACACCTTCAAGCGGCGAGAAACGCCGGTTCGCGCATATCGACACCTGGGTGTTCGATCTCGACAACACGCTTTATCCGCATCACGTGAACCTGTGGCAACAGGTCGACAAGCGGATCGGCGAGTTCATCGGCGCCTGGCTCAAGGTGCCGCCGGATGAAGCGCGCCGGATTCAAAAGGACTATTACCGTCGCTACGGCACCAGCATGCGCGGAATGATGACCGAGCATGGTGTGCATGCCGATGATTTTCTGACCTATGTGCACCAGATCGATCATTCGCCGCTGCAGCCGAACCCCGCAATGGGAGCGGCGATCGCAAGGCTTCCGGGACGAAAGCTGGTACTGACCAACGGCTCGACCGATCACGCCGACAAGGTCTTGCAGCGGCTCGGGATCGACGCGCATTTCGAGGCGGTCTTCGACATTATCGCCGCCGATCTTGAACCGAAGCCGGCGCCGCAAACCTATCAGAAATTTCTGAGAGACCACGACGTCGATCCGCTGAAGGCAGCAATGTTCGAGGATCTGGCGCGCAACCTCGTCATTCCGCATCAACTGGGAATGACCACAGTGCTGGTTGTGCCCGATGGCAGCCAGCAAGTCGTGCGCGAGGACTGGGAACTGGAAGGCCGCGACGATCCTTATGTCGACTATGTCACCGACGATCTGACGGGGTTCTTGCAGAGCCTGAGCCGGCAGCCATGACGTCTGCTTCGATGCCCCGCCTGTCCCATGCCATGCACTTGCCGGGCCCAGAGCGGTCTTGACTCTCCCCTCCCAAATCTCGAAAAAGCATCCCCTCCCAAACGAGCCGGGGATGCTCCGATGCCTTTGTCCGCTCTGGAATCCACTATTAACAGCGCGTTCGACGCCCGCGACAGCATCTCTGTCGCAACCAGGGGTGAAGTGCGGGACGCAGTGGACCACGCGCTCGAGTTGCTCGACAAGGGCGAAGCGCGGGTAGCCGAACGCGAGGCGAGCGGCAAATGGAAGGTCCATCAATGGCTGAAGAAGGCGGTGCTGCTGTCGTTTCGCCTCAACGACATGACCGCGGTTTCCGGCGGCCCGGGCAAGGCGTCGTGGTGGGACAAGGTGCCCTCGAAATTCGATGGCTGGGGCGAGAACCGCTTCCGCGAGGCAGGTTTTCGCGCCGTCCCGGGCGCCATCGTCCGCCGCTCGGCCTTTATCGCAAGGAACGTCGTTCTGATGCCGTCCTTCGTCAATCTGGGCGCCTATGTCGATGAGAGCACGATGATCGACACCTGGTCGACCGTCGGCTCCTGCGCGCAGATCGGCAAACGCGTGCACATCTCGGGCGGCGTCGGCATCGGCGGCGTGCTGGAGCCTTTGCAGGCCGAACCCGTGATCGTCGAGGATGATTGCTTCATCGGCGCGCGCTCGGAAGTGGCCGAAGGCGTCATCGTGCGCAAGGGCGCGGTGCTTGCAATGGGCGTCTTCCTCGGCGCTTCCACCAAGATCGTCGATCGCGACACCGGCGAGACCTTCGTTGGCGAAGTACCGGAATATGCCGTCGTCGTGCCCGGCACTCTGCCGTCGCGCCCCCTAAAGAGCGGCGCACCCGGCCCCGCGACGGCTTGCGCCGTCATCGTCAAGCGTGTCGACGAGCGAACCCGCGCCAAGACAAGCATTAACGAATTGCTGCGGGATTGAAGCGTTTTCGAGGGAAGTGGGACCGGTTCGCGTAAAGAAAACGCGTGAAACAGAGCCCTGCTTCGCTGACTCCGGCCGATAGCGAAACAAATCGAACCAAATTCCGTCGCTCGCGACCAACCTGCGGACGGGGATACACTTTGCGCGGATAACGCAAATGCTCAAACTGACCGACAACAGGTTTCTCTTCGGCTTCGAAGGGCGCATCAACCGCGCCAGATATCTCTATGCCGTATTTGCCAGTCTGAGCTGCGGCCTCGTTTTCCTGCTGGTTCTGGCGTTCGTCATTGCGAAATTTTTTGGCGCCAGAGTCGTATCCGTCAATCTCGAAGTCTACTTTTTCGGCAACTCGCCGTCATGGCCCTTCGGCGCAGCCTTCCGCGGCACCGACCCGCACTCCGCCGACCTCATGCAGATCTTCTTCCATGTGCTGGGAACGCCTGTCTTCATCTTCAGCCTGTGGATTCTGGCGGCCGGCACGGTCAAGCGGCTTCATGACCGCAACAGGGCCGGCTGGTGGATCATGATATTTTGCGTCGCCCCGGTGCTGCTCGTCAATTTCGCCGAATGGCTCGGCGAGTCAAATATCGCCGCTCTCCTCGCTCTGATCGCGGTCGTTCTCTACTTCTGGGGCGTCATCGAACTGCTGATTCTGAGAGGAAGCAGAGGACCCAACCGATTCGGCGCAGATCCCCTGGCGCCGGTCGGCACGCGACCGCGCTGGGACCAGCAAAGCGAGATCGAACCCATTCCCCATAAGGCTAGCCCGCCTGCCGAGTTGCATGTTATGCGGGAGCATGACTGACGACGCCCTTTCGATTGCCCGCGATCTCGTTCGCTGCCGCTCGGTAACGCCTGCCGACGCCGGTGCGCTTGGCGTTCTCGAACAAATCCTCAAAGCCGCCGGCTTCGACGTTCATCGACTCACCTTCGGCGAACCCGGGACCGCCGATGTCCAGAACCTCTATGCGCGGATCGGAAGCTTGCCGCCGCACATCACCTTTGCCGGCCACACCGACGTGGTGCCGCCGGGCGATGAGAGCGCGTGGACACACGCAGCGTTCTCGGGCGAAATCAAGGATGGTTTCCTGTATGGCCGTGGCGCCGTCGACATGAAGGGCGGCATCGCGTGCAGCGTCGCAGCGGTATTGCAATATCTCGCCGACCGTGGCGGCAAGCCGAGGGACGACGGCACCGGGTCGATCTCGTTTTTGATCACGGGCGATGAGGAAGACATTTCCGTCAACGGCACCATCAAGCTGTTGCAATGGGCGGCAAGTCGCGGCGAAAAATTCGACCACTGCGTGCTTGGCGAACCATCCAATGTCGAGGCGCTCGGCGATTGCATCAAGATCGGCCGGCGCGGCTCGCTATCCGGCACGCTTTATGTCGAAGGCATCCAGGGGCACGTCGCTTACCCGCATCGTGCCGCCAATCCGGTGCCGGCTATCGCGCGATTGATCGTGGCGCTTTCCGACGAACCGCTCGACCGCGGCAGCGCGCAATTCCAGGCCTCAAACCTCGAATTCACGTCAGTGGACGTCGGCAATCCCGCGAGCAACGTAATCCCGGGGCAGGCGCGGGCGAAATTCAACATCCGCTTCAATGATCTGCACACGCAGGCTACGCTGCGCGACCTTGTCGAGCAGCGCCTCGCCAATGCGGCCGGAAACCGGATACGCGCCAGAATCGTGTGGGAGCCTTCCAACTCCAACGTATTCGTGACAAAGCCCGGCGCCTTCACCGATCTTGCGGTCGCGGCGATCGAGGATATCACTGGCCGCAGGCCGGAGTTGAGCACGAGCGGCGGAACTTCGGACGCGCGTTTCATCGCGAGCTATTGCCCGGTAATCGAGTTCGGTCTCGTCGGCCAGACCATGCATCAGATCGACGAGCGCGCCTCCGTCGCAGACATCGAGAAGCTGACGAAGATCTACCGCGGAATCCTCGACAGGTATTTCGTTCAATAGTCGACCCGCACGAGGTAAAGCCCTTCCGGCGGCGCGACGGGACCGCAGGCGGCGCGATCGCGGGCAGCCAGCGCGGCGGAAAGATCGTCGGCATTCCAGCGGCCCTCGCCCACCCAAACCAGCGAGCCCACCATCGAACGCACCTGGCTGTGCAGGAAGGAGCGCGCCGAGGTCAGGATATTGACGGCATCGCCGTCTCTGACGACGTCGAGCTGGTCGAGCGTTTTCTCCGGCGATTTCGCCTGGCACTCGGTATCGCGGAATGTCGTGAAGTCGTGCTTGCCGACGAGACGCTGCGCGGCCGAATGCATGGCGTCCGAGTCGAGCGGCCGCGGCAGCCGCCAGGCACGGCCGATGTCGAGCGCGAGATTGGCGCGGCGATTGGCGATCCGGTAGAGATAATGCCGTTTTTTTGCGGAAAATCGCGCCTCGAAACTGTCGGGCACGATGTCTGCGCTGAGCACGCCGATCGGAAGCGGCCGCAAATGCGCGTTCAGACCGTCGCGAAATCGGCCGGGGACGAAGTGCCTGGCAATGTCGCAATGCGCGACCTGCCCGAGCGCATGCACACCTGCGTCCGTGCGGCCCGCGCCGTGAACGCGGACGACTTCGCCGCAGATTGCCTTGACTGCATTTTCCAGCGCACCCTGGACCGAAGGGCCGTTATCCTGCACCTGCCAGCCGCTGAACGGTGCACCGTCATATTCGATCGTGAGCTTATAGCGGGGCATCAGCTCAGTCGCGCCGGCGGCGTGAGCGGCGTGCCGCGCAGGAACTCCTCCGCCTTCATGGGCTGCTTTCCGGCACGCTGCAATTCGAGGATGCGAATGGCGCCCTGTTCGCAGGCAATGGTCAGACGTTCGTCGAGCAATTCGCCCGGCGCGCCGGATTTGTCGGCGACCTCGCAGCGCAGAATCTTGACCCTTTGAGCCGCGCCTTCGAGCGTCATCTCGCACCATCCCCCGGGAAACGGCGACAGCCCGTGAATATGGCGAAGCACTTCGCGCGCCGGCCTGTTCCAATCGATGCGGGCCTCGGCCTTCTCGATCTTGGCGGCATAGGTCACGCCTTCGCTGCCTTGCGGCTTGAGCTGCAGCATGCCGCGTTCGAGCGCGGCAACAGCGCGCACCATCAGGTCGCCGCCCAGCACCGCGAGCGCGTCATGCAGGTCTGAAGCCGTCATCGCATCGGTAATGGCGATGCGCTCGGCCATCGCAATGTCGCCGGTGTCGAGCCCGGCATCCATCTTCATCACCATCACGCCGGTCACGATGTCGCCGGCCATGATGGCGCGATTGATAGGCGCGGCGCCCCGCCAGCGCGGCAGCAGCGAGGCGTGCAGATTGAAACAGCCGAGCTTCGGCGCCTCCAGAATCGCCTGCGGCAGTATCATGCCATAGGCCACGACCACGGCGGCGTCGGCCTCGTGAGCGCGGAAATCCTCCTGCGCTTCCGGTGTCTTCAAGGTCGCGGGCGTCAGAACGGGAATGCCGAGACGCCGCGCCTCCTGCTCGACGGGGCTCATCTGCAGCTTCATGCCGCGACCGGCGGGTTTTGCCGCGCGGGTATAGACGGCAGTGATGTCATGGCCGTGGGCCACGAGCTCAAGCAGCGTCGGCACCGCGAATTCCGGCGTACCCATGAAGATCAGACGAAGTGGCATTGTCCGCGCTCTCCAGATTCCCTCCCCCCTTGCGGGGGAGGGTCAGGGAGGGGGGTAAGTCTCAAGCGCTCTGGCTGTAATACCCCCCTCTCCACCTCTCCACCGCAAGGGGGAAGAGAGCAGATCGAGCGAATGGCTCTGAACATTTCCACTATTCCCCGGCCCGCTTGGCGGCCTTGGCAAATTTCTTGATCACGCGGTCGCGTTTGAGCTTCGACAGGTAATCCACAAACAGCACGCCGTTGAGATGGTCGATCTCGTGCTGGATGCAGGTGGCAAACAGTCCCTCGGCGTCTTCCTCATGCACCTTGCCGTCGAGATCGGTGAACCGCACCCGCACCTTCGCCGGCCGCTCGACCTCCTCGTAATATTCGGGGATCGACAGGCACCCTTCCTCGTACACCGACGTTTCTTCCGACGACGACAAGATCTCCGGATTGATGAACACGCGCGGCTGCGGCGTGATCTCGCCTTCCTCGTTCTTCCTGGCGAGATCCATGGTGATCAGGCGAAATGGCTGAGCAACCTGGATCGCGGCGAGTCCGATTCCGGGCGCGTCGTACATGGTCTCGAACATGTCGTCGGCGAGCTTTCGGATCTCCGTCGTGACCTTCTCGATGGGCTTGGAGACGAGCCGCAGCTGCTTGTCCGGAAGGATGATGATTTCTCTTAATGCCATGTCGCGCGATTTAAGCTCGTGATTTGCGGGGGTCAATGCGGCGGCAGGGCGTCGTTTACCCGCGCTTAACCATGATTTTTAGGTAAGTATTAACCATAAAAATTTACGAACCGTTTACCATTAATGTTCCCTCTTCGTTCCTATTCAGGGACGAATTGGCTAGAAGGATGCAATGAATGAGATCCTTTTCAGGATCGGCGAGCTGCCGGTCCACGCCAGCGAAGCGCTGATCGGGTTCGGCGTACTCACCCTTTTCCTTCTCCTGGCCATCGCCATCGTGGTCGCACGTTCCGGGCGCCGCGGGTTCGAATTGGCAGCAGCGCAGGCCGCGCGTGCCGATGAATTCGAAGAACGCCTGAGCGAGGTGCTGCGCGCGCAGAGCGAGGCCAGCGGCCGCGTCGATGCGATGGGGCAGGCATTGGCGGGGCGCCAGGCCGAAATGGCGCGCGCCGTGACCGAGCGGCTCGAACTCGGTCACCCACCGCGTCGGCCAGTCGATGGAGCAGACCACGCGCCACACGATGGACTCGCTGCGCGTGCTGCATGAACGGCTCGGCATCATCGACAACGCGCACAAGAATCTCACCGATCTCACCTCGCAGGTGACGACGCTTCGCGACGTGCTGGCCAACAAGCAATCGCGCGGCGCGTTCGGTCAGGCACGGATGGAGGCGATCGTCCAGGACGGCATGCCAAAGGGCACATACGAATTCCAGCACACGCTCTCGACCGGCAAGCGCCCCGATTGCGTCGTGTTTTTGCCCGACCAGCGGCCGCTCTGCATCGACGCGAAATTCCCGCTCGAGGCGATAACGGCGCTGCACGACGCGCGCACCGACGAGGAAAAGCGGATCGCCACGCAGCGGCTGCGCGCCGACGTCATGAGGCACGTCAGCGATATCGCTGAGAAATACCTGATCGCGGGCGAAACCCAGGACACCGCGCTGATGTTTGTTCCTTCCGAATCGGTCTATGCAGAGATCCACGATCGCTTTGACGATGTGATCCAGAAGGCCTATCGCGCCCGCGTCGTCCTGGTGTCTCCCTCACTTCTGATGCTGGCGATCCAGGTGATGCAGCAGATCCTCAAGGACGCGCGGATGCGCGACGCCGCCGACCTGATCCGCACCGAAGTGCTCAACCTCGGCGACGATCTCGGGAGATTGCGGGAGCGGGTGCTCAAATTGCAGAGGCATTTTGCCGATGCCAATGAAGACGTTCGCCAGATCCTGATTTCCGCCGACAAGATCGAAAAGCGTGCCGGGCGCATCGAGGAACTCGACTTCAGCAAGGCCGAGACGCCAGCGGAAACGCCGCGCCTCGTCAAGCCGGCCACGCCCGAGCTGTTCCCGTTGCCGCGCAAGCTGCAGGCGGGGGAGTGAGCGCCGCTCATCCCGGAAACGCCTGAGCCGCAGGTTTTGCGAAGAGAAGGAGAGGCAGTCGCGGAAATCTGCTAACACCCTCTCATGACCTTGCCCATGTCCGGAACTGATCAAGCTCTCGAAATCGCACCAGCCCCCACCTGGCGCGATGCGATTGCGGTCTATCTGCAGCGCCGGGTGCTCATCGTCATGTTCCTCGGCTTTTCCTCCGGTCTGCCGCTGGCGCTGTCAGGATCGACGCTGCTGGTCTGGATGCGCGAGGCCGGCGTCGATCTCGGCACCATCGGGCTTTTTGCGCTGGTGGGAACGCCTTACACGCTGAAATTCCTCTGGGCCCCGCTGGTCGACGCGCTGCACGTGCCATTCTTCACGCATCGTTTCGGCCGCCGGCGCGGCTGGCTGCTGTTTTCGCAATTGCTGCTGATTGCCACCATTCTGATCCTTGCCTTGGCCGACCCCGCGCGCTCGCCCGCGTTCATGGCGATCGGCGCGCTCCTGGTGGCGACGACTTCCTCGACACAGGACATTGTGGTCGACGCCTTTCGCGTCGAGAGCCTGCCCGAAAGCGAACAGGCCGCCGGCATGGCCTCCTATGTCGCAGCCTACCGCGTGGGCATGCTGGTCTCTACCGCCGGCGCATTGTTTCTGGTGAGCGCGTATGAAGGCACCGGCATCGCCCGCTCTTCGGCATGGATGTGGGGCTACGTCACGATGGCGGCGATGGTGCTGATCGGCACCGTCACGGCGCTATCGGCCACCGAACCCGAACCATCCATGCGGGCCGAAGCGGCAACCAGCACCGAAACCGCGTTCGTGCGGGTCGTTCATGCCGCGTGGGGCGCGTTCTCGGAATTTCTCGTTCGCAAGGATGCGCTTGCGGCCCTAGCCTTCGTCGTGCTGTTCAAATTTACCGACGCCTTCTCCGGCACCATGACCGCGCCTTTCGTGATCGACCTCGGCTTCTCCCGAAACGACTATGCCGCAATCGTCAAGGGCGTCGGGCTTGCCGCGACGCTGATCGGGGGCTTCGCCGGCGGGTTTGTCGCGAAGCGCTATTCGCTCGCGGCAAGCCTCTGGATCGGAGGCGTGCTCCAGGCTGTAGCCAATCTGTCGTTCTCATGGCTCGCCTTGGTCGGCCTCAACCAATGGGCGCTTGCCTTTGCGATTACGGCCGAAAATTTCACCAGCGCCATCGGCACCGTGATCTTCGTCGCCTATTTGTCAGCGCTGTGTCAGAATCCGCTGCATACCGCGACCCAATATGCACTGCTCACCGCACTCGCAGCGGTCGGACGAACGTACCTCTCGTCCGGCGCCGGCTTTATCGCGAAAGCGACCGGCTGGCCGCTGTTTTTCGTCATCTGTGTCGCGCTCGCGATACCGAGCCTGATCCTGCTCGCTCACTTGCAACGGCGCGGGCACTTTGCGGCGCTGGAGACGGCAAAGGACTAAAGAGCACGTGTAAGCTCAGTGCTTCGTCACCACGCTCCATTTGGTGACGATGGCTTCGCTCATCTGCCCGGCATCCTGCGCGCAGGCGACCTCCTCGACCCGGAGCGAGACTTCCTTGCCGATGAAACCTTTCAGCTGCGCCGCCTGGGCCTCGCTGTTGGTGACGATCTGAAACGTCTCCGGTCCGGTTTCTAGTCCACAAAGATCGTTTGGCGGCGGCAACCTATGCGGCTCGCTGGTGAGCTGGTAGGTGGCCACGCGCTTGCCCTTCTTGCCGCCGCGCACACGCAAGGCGTTGAGTTCGCCCGACAGCACGTCACCGGACTTGATCAGCTTGCCGGCCTTGTTGGCTTCTTTGGGCACGGGCTCGGCCTGCTGCGCTGGCGCGGGCGATGCCGCCAACACGGCGGCGATGATGCCGCCCAATACGAATTGCCTGCCGAATCCTCGTTTCGTCATTCGATCGTTTCCAGGTTTGTGTTGCTAGAACAGGGTTCGCTGCCGCATCGCCGCCGATAGCGTGCCCTCATCGAGATAGTCGAGTTCGCCACCGACCGGCACGCCGTGAGCGAGCCGCGTGACCCTGACGTTCGCGTCCTGCAGCAGATCGGTGATGTAGTGGGCCGTGGTCTGCCCGTCGACGGTCGCATTCAGAGCCAGGATGATCTCAGTCACCAAAGGATCGTGGGCGCGCTTGATCAGCGCGTCGATGGTCAGATCCTGCGGACCGACGCCATCGAGCGGTGAGAGCGTCGCACCGAGCACGTGATAAAGACCATTGGTCGCATGCGCGCGTTCCAGCGCCCAGAGGTCGGATACGTCGGCGACTACGACGATGATGGAACGATCCCGCCGCGGGTCGGTGCACACGGTGCAGGGGCTTTGGGTATCGATATTGCCGCAGATCTTGCATACCTGGATCTTGTCGATCGCCACCTGAAGCGCCGCGGCAAGCGGCGTCATCAAGGCTTCCCGTTTCTTGATCAGATGCAGCGCCGCGCGCCGCGCCGAGCGCGGTCCAAGCCCGGGCAGCCGCGCCAGGAGCTGGATCAGGCGTTCGATTTCGGGGCCGGCAACCGCAACCGCCATGTGTCAACCAAGACCCAGGCCGGGCGGCAGGCCAAGCCCGCCGGTCAGCGCCTGCATCTTCTCGGCCATCGCGGCTTCCGCCTTGCGTTTCGCGTCGTTATGGGCGGTCACCAGCAGATCCTCGAGAATCTCGCGCTCATCCGCCTTCATCAGGGACGGGTCGATCTTGATGGCCTTGACTTCCATTTTTGCGGTCATCCGCACGCTGACAAGACCGCCACCCGAAATGCCCTCCACTTCGAGGTTTCCGAGCTCTTCCTGCATCGCCTGCATTTTCGCCTGCAGCTGCGCGGCCTGTTTCATCATGCCGAGAAAGTCAGCCATGAAAAGTTCCTTCCAGGTTACTGGTCATCGCCCTCGGAGCTCTCAGCAAGGTCCTCCCCGCTACTGTGGGATTCCGGCGGCTCGGGGGCAAGCTTGCGCACTTCGACCACCCTGGCACCTGGAAACCGCGCCAGCACCTCCTGCACCCGCGGGTCGGATTCCGCCGCGCGCTCGCGCTGGTTTCGCACCACTTCGTTCTGTGAGCGCAACGTCGGCTGCCCGGTTTCGTTCGACACGATCACGGTCCAGCGCCGTCCGGTCCATTGTTCCAGTTTGCGGGAGAGATCGTTGACGAGCGTCCGCGCCGCACTGCGCTCCAGCGCCACCTCCAGCCGTCCGTCTTCGATGCGGACCAGCCGAACATCGGCCTCCAGCGCGGCCTTGGTCAGCAAATCGCGCTTTTCGGCCGCAAGCGCCACCAGATCCGGAAAGCTTGCAATCCGGCGCGCGGGCGCGGACTGAACTTCGGTCGATGGCGCCGTCATTTGCGGCCGCGCCGAGGTTTCCGCATTGGAGCGAGGTGCGGGCGATTGTCGCACCGGCACCGGCGGCATGGAGGCGACCGGCATCGATGCGACCGGCGCGCTGCGCGACACGTTCCCGCCGGCTGCGGTCGTTGTCCCGCCATTCCGCTCGATCATGCGGATCGCCTCGTCCGGCGTCGGCATGTCGGCGACATAGGCAATGCGCACCAGCACCATCTCCGCAGCCGCTGCGGGCCTGGTCGAGCCTTGCACCTCGGTGATGCCCTTGAGCAGCATCTGCCACATCCGCGACAGCACCCGCATCGAAATCGTCGCCGCGAACTCGCGTGCACGCCGCCGCTCGGTTTCGCCGAAGGCAACGTTGTCGGCGGTCGCCGGCACGATCTTGACGCGGGTGACGAAGTTCACGAATTCGGCGACATCGGAAAGCACGACGACCGGATCCGCGCCGGTGTCATACTGTTCGCGAAATTCCTTGAATGCGCCGGCGATGTCTCCACGAACAAGATGCTCGAAAAGGTCGATCACGCGGGTGCGGTCGGCAAGACCGAGCATCTGCCGGACAGCTTCGGCCCGCACAGCGCCCGCAGCATGAGCGATCGCCTGATCCAGCAGCGAGAGCGAATCGCGCACCGAGCCTTCGGCGGCCCGCGCGATAATGCCGAGCGCCTCCGGCTCGACCTCCACGCCTTCCCTGGCCGCGATGTTGGCCAGATGCGCCATCAGCACATCGGCTTCGACACGGCGCAGATCGAAGCGCTGGCAGCGCGACAGCACCGTGATCGGAACCTTGCGGATTTCGGTGGTAGCGAAGACGAATTTGGCGTGTTCCGGCGGCTCCTCCAGCGTTTTCAGGAAGGCATTGAACGCCGCCGTCGAAAGCATGTGGACTTCGTCGATGATGTAGACCTTGTAGCGCGCGCTCGCCGGCGCATATCGTACGCTGTCGTTTATCTGGCGTACGTCGTCGACGCCAGTATGGGAGGCGGCGTCCATTTCCAGGACGTCCATGTGCCGGCTCTCCATGATGGCCTGGCAGTGCACCCCCATCACGGGCATGTGGACGGTGGGTCCCTTCACCGAGCCGTCAGGCAATTCGTAGTTCAGCGCGCGGGCCAGGATGCGCGCCGTAGTGGTCTTTCCAACCCCGCGGACACCGGTCAGGATCCAGGCTTGGGGGATACGCCCGGTTTCGAACGCATTCGATACCGTGCGCACCACGGCATCCTGCCCGATCAAATCATCGAAATTCGAAGGACGGTATTTCCGCGCCAGCACGCGATATGGCTTGCCCGCTGCGGGCGCGCCGCCGGTATCAAAACCGCTCTGGTTGGGGCTTTCGGGGTGGTTAAGGGGCATCAAAGGTGCGCCAGCGTCGGTCATCGATCGATCCGCAATTGATTATCTCTCGAAGCCGGCTTTGCGGAGTAACATGAGCACAATCTGACGAGACGTCAGGCTGCAGCTCGAAAGAATCGCTCGAAAAACAGGTGGGAGACTGACGAGCGACCCGATCCGGACCTCGTTAGGGCTGCTTCCTTCCGGACCTGACCCGGTTGGCGAGTGGCTCGTCCACCGCCAATCTCCCGGGCCCTATTTGGGGCTAAAACCAAAGGAAAGCAAGCCGGGTATCGGCGGACATGGCCGCCGAAAGGAGCGTACCCAGCGGGCCACCGACCATGGGTCGCCGGCGTATTCCGGGGGATTTCACCCGCGGTGACGTCTTGGTATGAAGCCTTGTCACTGCCTTTCGTGGAGCATCCGGGAGCCTCATGTCCGAATCCGCCTGGTCGCTGCACCCGCGCCTCAAGCAGGACACGATCGATATCGGCGACCTGCCGCTGAGCCGGGTGCTCGTCATCAAGGACGCGAACTATCCCTGGCTGTTGCTGGTCCCGCGCCGGGCGGAAATCGTCGAGATCATCGATCTGGATGAAGTCGAACAGGCCCAATTGATGACCGAAATCTCCCGCGTGTCCCGGGCCCTCAAGGAGACCACCAGATGCGACAAGCTGAACGTCGCAGCGCTCGGCAACATGGTGCCGCAACTGCACGTTCACATCATCGCGCGCCGTGCCGGCGACGCCGCCTGGCCGCGACCGGTCTGGGGCGCATTGCCGCCGCTTGCGCACGACGCGGAAGAAGTCCAGAGATTTATCAGCGCGCTTCGCCGCAAAATCTGGCTTGGTTGAACACATGACATCATTCGATTCGTTTCCATTGGGACAACCGGGCTTCATCTCGCACATCCTCGATCGCGCGGCGCATCTGCGCGGCGACGGTGAAAAACTGCTGGCGCTGGAATCACGAGCCGATGCCAGAGCCTACGTCGTCTATCGCGATTCGCTGGTCGTAAGGCGCGAGGCTACGGGTCCCCGCGCGTTGCTCAGCCTTGACGAGGCAAGGCAATTCGGCGCCAACCCCGGCACGATTTTCCTTGGGTTGCGCGAGGGCGCACCGGTGTTCGGCATGGGCATCTCGCCCGCGGCCGTGGAACAGCTCCTGACCCGCGACGACGCCGCGGTGAGCGAACTGCGCGGCATGGCAATGCAGGGCATCGTCCCGGCCAGCCAGCTTTCAGCCATTGCAATGGCGAAATCGCTGGTGAACTGGCATCAGCGCCACGGCTATTGCGCCAATTGCGGCACGCGCTCGGCGATGAAGGAAGGCGGCTGGAAGCGCGACTGCCCGACTTGCAAGGCGGAGCATTTTCCGCGCACCGACCCCGTCGTGATCATGCTCGTGACCTCCGGCGACAAGGTCCTGATGGGCCGGCAAAAGCATTTCCTGCGCGGAATGTATTCGTGCCTTGCCGGTTTTGTCGAAGTCGCCGAAACCATCGAGGACGCGGTTCGCCGCGAGATTTTCGAGGAATCCGGGATCCGCTGCACCGACATAAATTATTACATGACCCAGCCCTGGCCTTATCCGTCGTCCCTGATGATCGGATGCACGGCGCGCGCGCTCAACGAAGACATCGTCGTGGACCGTACGGAGCTCGAGGACGCGCGCTGGTTCGAACGCGATGAAGCGACCCTGATGATCAGGCGCCAACATCCTGACGGACTTGCAGGGCCGCATCCGTTTGCGATCGCCCATCACCTGCTCGGACGCTGGCTGCAGAATGGTCCGGACCAGCAGACATAATCGGCAACAAGGGGGGAACCGGGTGATGGCCGCGTCTGTTAGGATTGTTTTTCCTGCAGGACTGGATTCGACATGAAGGAAGGCCAGACGGCTTCGCACCGCGCGCCACGAAAACCATCTCCGCGGATTCTGTGCATCGGCATGCCGGTGCGCGACCTGACGTTTCGCGTGCCCGGACTGCCGGCGCGCGGCTCCAAGGAACACGCAACGCATTTTGAGGAAATCTGCGGCGGCAACGCACTCAATGCCGCGATCGGAATCGTGCGGCTCGGCGGTCGCGCCTCGATCTGCGGACCGATGGGCGATGCGCGCGAAACGAGTTCCCGATACATCTTCGAGAAAATGGCGGAGGAAGGCATCGAGACCAGGCACATCGTTCACATGCCGGGGCTGGTGACGCCGATTTCCAACATCATGATCGACCCCAGCGGCGAGCGCACAATCGTCACGTTCCGCGACCCGGAACTCTGGAAGGTGCACCTGCCAGATGCCAGCACGCTGCTGGAGGATTGCGACGCCATCCTGACCGAGAGCCGTTGCGCGGCGTTCTGCACCGACCTCTGCGCCGAGGCGACACGCCGCGGCATTCCCGTTATCGTCGATGTCGATCGCGCCATGTCGCTGCGCGAGGGACTCTTGACCGCATCGTCGCATCTGGTGTTTTCAAGCGAACCCTTGCAGGAGACCGCCGGTATTGCCGACGACGGCGAGGCGCTCAAGAAGATCGCGAAACTAACGCCATCATTTCTTGCGGGAACGCGCGGCGCGCAAGGCACGATCTGGCTCGACGAGCACGGAACTCTGCAGCAGACGCCGGCCTTCCCGGTCCACACCGTGGATACGCTGGGCGCGGGTGACGTGTTCCACGGTGCGTTTGCGCTGGCGATTACCGAGAACCAGGATTTGCGCACGGCGCTCAAATTTGCTTCTGCCGCCGCTGCCCTGAAATGCACCCGTTTTGGAGGCGCCTTTGCCGCGCCGCAACGTGCTGAAGTTCAAGCCCTTTTGGAAGAGGACCGTACGGCGGGAACAGCATCCGCAGGACAATAATGGACTTGAATTAGAATGATTTTCTCTATATCAGGGCCATTAGCTTGCTTGATAGAAGAAAGTTCTTCTCATGACCGAACTCGCCGCTCACGCCATCGAGCCCGGCCGAAAGCTCGATGCCATCGACCGCAAGATACTGACCGTCCTGCAACAGGATGCGTCACTGTCGGTCGCCGAGATCGGCGACCGCGTGGGGCTGTCTTCGACCCCCTGCTGGAAACGCATCCAGCGACTGGAGGCCGACGGCGTGATCCTTCGCCGGGTCGCTCTGGTCGACCAAAACAAGATCGGACTTGGTATCACGGTCTTTGTGTCGGTCGAGAGCTCGGACCATTCCGAAGCGTGGCTGCGCAAATTTGCCGACGCGGTCAGCGCGATGCCGGAGGTGATGGAGTTCTACCGGATGGCCGGCGACGTCGATTATATGCTGCGCGTCGTGGTCGCGGACATGCAGAGCTATGACGTATTCTACAAGAAGCTGATCGGCGCGGTACCACTGAAGAATGTCACGTCGCGCTTTGCGATGGAGAAGATCAAGTCGGTGACGGCGTTGCCGGTACCGGCTGCGACCTAGCCGACATATTGTTCTTCGCTGATCACGCTCCGCGTTGGCGGTTGAGCGAGCTCGCCTGGCGGCAACCCAGGCGTTACGACTTCCGTCGACGCAACTACTTGTAGTTTCAGCACTTTTTTCGACCGGCAGGGGCCGGTTTTACCACTAATTAGCATTGACCCCATAGCCTGCAGCGATGGGGCACGAAAACAGTATCGCGGCGAGCCGCTGGCCTGCGTGGCTGAACGCGACCGCCCTGCTGATTTCGAGTTGGATCGCAATCACTGCACTTTCCCTTCAGATTCGCACCGATGCTGAGGTCGTGGCAGTCGCTTTCCCGCCCTGGTGGGACGCACAGCGGGCATTCCAGGCCGCGGCTTCCGCCAACGCAACAATTGTGAGGACGACGGCCATTCCAAGCGTTCTGATCGTTCGGCCCGATGAGCGCGGTGGAGTGGATCGGTTGCGTGAGGCCGGTGCCTGGTTTGCCGCAGATCCGCACGCAATTGCGGCCTGCTTGACATTTGAAGGCGGGGGAAACCGAGGATGACGATGGACAATGGTGATCTGAAGCAATTGCGCGAGACGACCAGCAGGGTGTTGCTCGCGGTCCTCTGGTTGCACGTGCCGCTCTGCCTCGCCGTCAGCCTGGGGCGAGGAGTGGACTGGATGCTGCCCGCCCTGCTCACCGCGGCGATGGCCATTGCTGCTACGCTGTCATGGCGCGCCTCGGGGAACGAACTCTCGACCCGACTGGTATTCGCGGTCGCGCTGATGGGCGATGTGTCGGTTTTGACGTTCCAGCTCGCCGGGCATCGCTGGCAGATCGACATGCACATGTATTTCTTCGCGGCGCTCGCCTGCCTCGTCTCTTATTGCGACTACCGGCCGATCATCGCTGCTACCGTCGCCGTCGCGCTGCACCACCTCGTTCTCAACTTCATCCTGCCTGCAGCGATTTATCCCGGCGGCGCCGACTTCGGGCGCGTGGTGCTTCATGCGGTGATTCTCGTCATCGAGGCCGGCGTGCTGATCTGGCTTGCCCATAAGCTTTCGTCCCTGTTCGAGACCACAGCCCGAAAGAGCGCCGAGGTGGAGGCGGCAAACGCGGCGGAGTCGCGTGCCAATGCCGAGCGCACTGAAGCCGAGCACCGGGCCAAGCGGGAGCGCGAGACAGCGATGCGCGAGCTCGCCTCCGGCTTCGAGCGCAAGATCGGACACATCGTGGAAGCGGTCGCGGTGGCCTCCAGCGAAATCCACGGACTGTCTACCTCGATCAGCAGCAACAGCCAGGCAACGACGCAGCAATCGGCAGCGGCGGCCGATGCATCGACGCGCGCGTCGGCAAACGTCGGCACGGTCGCTTCTGCGACTGAAGAACTCTCCGCGTCGATCGGCGAGATTTCCAAGCAAGTGACGCGATCGGCCGAGATCGCCGGCAAGGCCGCCGAGGAGGCGCGCCGGACGAACTCCGTGGTGGAAGGCCTTGCGAGCGGTACGCAGAAGATCGGCGAGGTCGTGACCCTGATTCAGAATATCGCCAGCCAGACCAACCTGCTGGCGTTGAACGCCACGATCGAAGCGGCGCGCGCCGGAGAACATGGCCGGGGATTCGCGGTGGTGGCGAGTGAGGTCAAGGCGCTGGCAAATCAGACCGCAAAGGCGACAGAAGAGATTTCCGCGCAGGTCCAGAGCATCCAGACCGCAACCGGCGAGGCCGTCAGTGCTATCCAGGCGATCGGCGGAACGATCGCGGAGATCGACCAGATTTCCAGCCAGATTGCGACTGCGGTCGATCAGCAGGGGGCGGCGACGCGCGAAATCGCCGGCAACGTGCAACAGGCAGCGGACGGCACCAAACACGTGAGCGAAAATATTCTCAGCGTCACCCGCGCGTCCGACCAGGCCCAGGCGGCAACCTCCAGGCTGCTCGATGCCGCCAACGGATTATCGTCGCAGTCCTCACGGCTGAAATCGGAGGTCGACAGTTTCCTGGGATCGCTGAGGGTAGCTTAGCCGGCGAGAAGCGAGACAGACTTTCGTCGCCCGCGAAAGCGAGTGACAGCATCGAGATGCTTCGTCCGGCATTTCAGATCTTCTGATTGTACTCGCCGACCTCGGGATGGGTGCGCAGCACCGAATCCATCGCCTCGAACATGTCGCGCATCCGCCGTTCCGACACCGGGCTTTCCACCACCACCACCAGTTCCGGCTTGTTGGAAGAAGCCCGCACCAATCCCCAGCTGCCGTCCTCAACCGTGACGCGGACGCCATTGACGGTCACGAGATCGCGGATGTTTTGTCCCGCGACCTTCTCGCCCTTCTTCCGGCCGGACTCGAAATGCTTCACCACCTTGTCGACCACGCCATACTTGGTCTCGTCGGCGCAATGCGGCGACATGGTCGGCGATGACCAGGTTTTCGGCAGTGCATTTTTCAGGTCCGCCATCGACTTGTCCGGCGCGCGGTCGAGCATCTCGCAAATCGCGATCGCCGAAACCAGACCGTCGTCATAGCCGCGGCCGAACGGCTTGTTGAAGAAAAAGTGGCCGGATTTCTCGAAGCCCGCCAGCGCGCCCAGTTCGTTAGTGCGACGTTTCATGTAGGAATGGCCGGTTTTCCAGTAGACTGTCGTCGCGCCCTGGCTTTGCAGCACGGGATCGGTCACGAAAAGCCCCGTCGATTTGACGTCGACAACGAACTGCGCGTTCTTGTGGATCGCCGACATGTCACGCGCCAGCATGACGCCGACCTTGTCGGCGAAAATCTCCTCGCCGGTGTTGTCGACGACGCCGCAACGGTCTCCGTCGCCGTCGAAGCCGAGGCCGACGTCAGCCTTGTGCTCCAGCACCGCATCGCGGATCGCGTGCAGCATTTCCATGTCTTCGGGATTGGGATTGTATTTCGGAAAGGTATGGTCGAGTTCGGTGTCGAGCGGCACCACTTCGCATCCGATTGCTCCCATCACCTGCGGCGCAAACGCGCCCGCGGTGCCGTTTCCGCAGGCGACCACCACCTTCAGCCGGCGTTTGAGTTTCGGCCGCCTCGTCAGATCGGCGATGTAACGCGCCGGAAAATTCTCGTGAAACTGGTACGAGCCCCCTGCCCCGTTCCTGAAATCGGCATTGAGCACGATCTCCTTCAACCGGGTCATCTCATCGGGGCCGAAAGTCAGCGGCCGGTTTGCTCCCATCTTGACGCCCGTCCAGCCATTGTCGTTGTGCGACGCCGTCACCATCGCCACGCAGGGCACGTCGAGTTCGAATTGCGCGAAATAGGCCATCGGCGTCATGGCAAGGCCGATGTCGTGGACCTTGCAGCCGGCGGCCTGGAGCCCCGAAATCAGTGCGTATTTGATCGAGGCCGAATAACCGCGGAAATCATGCCCCGTGACCACTTCCTGTTTGACGCCGAGTTCGGCAATCAGCGCGCCGAGCCCCATACCGAGTGCCTGGACGCCCATCAGGTTGATCTCCTTGCCGAACAGCCAGCGGGCGTCGTATTCGCGAAAGCCCGTCGGCTTGACCATCGGCTCGGATTCAAAAGCATAGGTGTTCGGAACAAGCGCGGATTTCGGCTTCGGGAACATTCAATTGGCCTTGTGACGAATAACGGGAGGACAGCGCAGCCATAGCGAATGTGCAGCCCTGGCGGAAGGGCTGACCGGCCGCTTTGTTAAGGTAAATTGCAGCGAAATTTGTGCAATCGAACCGTCATCCGCGAAAGCGGACCGGTCATTGTTCGAGTATCATCCTGCCGTTGGCGTATTCGAAGCGCCTCAGCTTCGACAGGAAGGACAGGCCAAGCAGGTTTTCCGAAAGCGCCTCGTCCGGCAGAACCATCGCATCGACATCGCGCACGACGAGACCGCCGACATCGACGACGGCAAGCCGCGTCGGCGCCGCCTTGACGGTACCGTTGGCGGTCGTCACCGTCGCCCGATAGTCGCCGCGCGACGGACGCAAGCCGAACCGCGCGGCGGAACTTTCATTCAGCGCGACGACCGAGGCGCCCGTGTCGACCATGAACGCGATCCTCTGGCCGTCGATCCGGCCCTCGGTCTCGAAATGACCGCGGGCGTCGCGCGGAATGCTGAGGCTGCGGCCTGCGGCTTGTGACACCGTTTCAGGGACAGGTGTTTTTCGCGCCGCGGTAGTGGCCGCCGCCGGCACTGGCGCCATCTTGTCCGCCATCTGCGCCATGACGGTACCGAGGCCGATCATGATCGCGGCAAAGATCATTATGTTGCGCATTGCGCCAGGCCCGATCGGAGGAATTTTGCCGATTTCATCATGCCCGCGGGAAAAGTTCGACCGACGGCGCCGGGCGAAGGTTGCGATTTTGCCGAAGAGGATGAGTGAAGTGTTAACGCGCTTGCCCTGTCACGTTCCCTTGGGCTTGGCGCGCCGCGTCGGCAGCGCGTTTGCCGGGTCTTCGGGCCAGGGATGTCGCGGGTAGCGCCCGCGCATGTCCGAGCGGACAGAAGCGTAGCTGCCGCGCCAGAAGCCCGGCAGGTCTCGCGTGACTTGCACCGGTCGATGCGCGGGCGACAGCAATTCCAGGACCAGCGGAATCTTTCCCCTGGCGATCGAAGGATGGGTGGCGAGCCCAAACAATTCCTGCAAGCGGACGGCGATCGTCGGCCCTTGCTCCGCCTCATAGTCGATCGCAAGCTGGGTGCCGGTCGGCGCTTCGAAATGCGTAGGCGCCTCGCGGTCGAGCCGCGCGCGCAATTCCCAGGGCAAAAGCGTCATCAATCCATCCGACAGCTCGGCGGGCGAAATATCCTTCAGCGAAGTCTTGTCGTAAAGGAGCGGCACCAGCCACGCCTCGCGTTGCGATGCGAGCGCATCATCTGAGACGTCGGGCCACGGATTTTGCACGCCAGCGCCTTCCGCCTTTCGCAGGAACATGACGCGGTCGCGCCACTGCGTGGCCGCTTTCGACCAAGGCAATTTGTCAAGTCCGGCCGAGACCAGGCCCTCGGCCAGAATGCGTGCCGTTTCGACAGAGGGCTGCAGCGCCAACGGCGCTTCCGATAGCGTCATCGCGTGCAACGTCTTCCTGCGCCGGGCCCGCAGCGCCATCGCGCCGCGATCGAAGGATATCTCATCGGTCGTTTCGATCTGATCGGCGAAGTGCGCTTCGATCTCTTCTCGCGTGACCGGAGCCGCCAGCAGAATGCGGGCTTGCGCGGCCGTGCCGGTGAGTTCGGCAACGGCAAAAAAGGGGGCGCGCGACAGCGCGGACGCCTGATCGATGGCAGCGCCTCGGCCGTTGGCCAGAACGAAGCTGCCGTTGCCGCGATTGCGCGCGATGCGATCGGGAAAGGCAAGCGCCAGCATGATTCCGCTCGAGGGCGGCCCTCCGTCACCTCGCGCGGCTGGCTTTTCGCTCGCCGCGACTTGCGAGGCCCAGCGCTGTGCCAAAGCGCGGGCGCTTTCGGCGCGCGGCGAGCGGTCGCGCCGAAAGGCGTCAAGCCTCACATCGAGGTCGACGTTGTCGCCGCCGAGCCCACGCTCGGTGAGAACGGCGGCGATCTCGGCGGCGGCACGCCCCGAACCCAGCCGGTGCGAGTCCAAGATCATGCGCGCCAGCCGCGGCGGCAGAGCCAGCGCTCGCAGGCTCCTGCCTTCTTCCGTGATCCGCCCATCACCATCGAGCGCGCCCAGTTCACGCAGCAATTCGCGCGCCTCCTTGAGTGCCGGGGCCGGCGGCGGATCGAGAAAAGAGAGAGTTGCGGGATCGCTTACGCCCCATTGCGCGAGATCGAGAACCAGCGACGACAGATCCGCGCTGAGGATTTCCGGCTGGGTATAGGCGGCGAAGGAAGCAGTCTGCGGCTCGTCCCAGAGCCGGTAACACACGCCGGGCTCGGTGCGCCCGGCACGGCCACGGCGCTGATCGACGGCGGCGCGCGAGGCGCGCACGGTTTCGAGCCTGGTCAGGCCGATATCGGGCTCGTATCTGGGCATGCGCGAAAGTCCGCTATCGACGACAATGCGCACGCCTTCAATGGTCAGCGACGTCTCGGCGATCGAGGTTGCCAGCACCACCTTGCGGCGACCCTTTGGAGCCGGCGCGATGGCGCGGTCCTGAACGGACGCATCGAGCGCGCCGAACAGCGGCACGATCTCGATCGAGGCGTCGTTGACGCGCTCGCCAAGGAAATTCTGGGTGCGGCGAATTTCGGCCGCGCCCGGCAGAAAAGCGAGCACCGAACCGGCATCGGTTCGCAGCGCCTTGGCAATGGCATCCGACATCTGCCGCTCCAGCGGCGCGTCCGGCTTTCTGCCGAGATAAGTTGTCTCGACGGGAAAGGCGCGGCCTTCGCTCGCAATCACGGGTGCCTCGCCGAGCAGTCTGGCCACACGCGCGCTGTCAAGCGTCGCCGACATCACCAGCAGACGCAGATCATCGCGCAGACCAGCCTGCGCATCGCGCGCGAGCGCCAGGCCGAGATCGGCGTCGAGGGAGCGCTCGTGAAACTCGTCGAACAGGACAGCAGCAACATCGGGCAGTTCCGGATTGTCGAGAATCATGCGCGAGAAAATCCCCTCGGTGACGACTTCGATACGCGTCGCGCGCGAAACTTTCGAGCCGAACCGCACGCGGTAGCCAACAGTGTCGCCGACCCGCTCGCCAAGGGTACGCGCCATGCGTTCGGCGCTGGCGCGGGCCGCGATCCGTCTCGGCTCCAGAACGATGATTTTCCGCTTTTCCACCCATGACGCATCCAGGAGTGCCAATGGCACCCGTGTCGTCTTGCCGGCTCCCGGCGGCGCGACAAGCACGGCGCTCGTATGGCTTTGAAGCGCGCGCGCCAGGTCGTCCAGCACCGCGTCGATCGGAAGGGGCGGGTCGAAGGAGCGGGGCAAGATTTCACCAACCGTCGCGGCCCTGCACGGCCGTCCAAAGAATGGCTTCGCTTCCGTCCGCCTGTACCCCGGTCATGACGAATTCGACGGCGGCGCTTAAGTCGTAGAGCGCGTTACTTCGACAGGCCGGAGGGGCGCCCCACGCTTTCATAGGTGAAGCCGTGCGCAGCCATGTCCTCCGGGCGATAGATATTGCGCAGGTCGACAAGCACCGGACGAGCCAGTTCGCCCTTCAGGCGCTCCAGATCGAGCGCGCGATATTGCGCCCACTCGGTCACCACCACCAACGCGTCCGCGCCCCGCGCACAAAGATAGGGATCATCGCAATATTCGATATCGGGCAGCTCACGGCGCGCGGCTCCCATGCCGGCCGGATCGTGCGCACGCACTCTCGCGCCCATGTCAAGCAGCCCGGTCACGAGCGGAATCGAAGGCGCTTCGCGCATGTCGTCGGTATCAGGCTTGAACGTGAGGCCGAGAACCGCGACCGTCTTGCCACGCAGACTGCCGCCGGCGGCATTCGATACCTTGCGCGCCATCGCGCGCTTGCGATTGTCGTTCACCGCAAGCACCGCCTCGACGATGCGCAGGTTCAAATCGTGATCGAGTGCGATCTTGACCAGCGCGCGCGTATCCTTCGGGAAACATGATCCGCCGAAGCCGGGCCCCGCATGCAGAAATTTCGTCCCGATGCGGTTGTCGAGTCCGATGCCGCGCGCGACCTCCTGCACGTCGGCGCCGACTTTCTCGGAAAGATCGGCGATCTCGTTGATGAAGGTGATCTTGGTGGCGAGGAACGCATTGGCCGCGTATTTGATCAGTTCCGCGGTGCGCCGGGCGGTGAACATCAGCGGCCCCTGGTTGAGAGACAACGGCCGGTAGATATCGCCAAGCACCTTGCGGGCGCGTTCGTCGGATGCGCCGATCACGATCCGGTCCGGAAACTTGAAATCACGGATCGCCGCTCCCTCGCGCAGAAATTCCGGATTGGAAGCGACCTCGACATCGGCCGCGGGGTTGGTCTCGCGAATGATGCGTTCGACCTCGTCGCCAGTGCCGACCGGCACGGTCGACTTGGTGACGACAACGGTGAATCCCTTTAGTGCCGTGGCAATCTCGCGGGCAGCGGCATGCACATAGGTGAGGTCGGCGTGACCATCGCCGCGGCGGGACGGCGTACCGACCGCAATGAATACGGCATCGGCTTCGGCGACGGGTGCGGCAAGATCGGTCGCGAAACTCAGCCGCCCGGCTTTGATATTGGTTGCGACGAGCGAATCAAGGCCGGGTTCGAAAATCGGAATTTCGCCACGGCGCAAGGCGGCGATCTTGCCCTCGTCCTTGTCCACGCAGATGACCTGGTGGCCGAAATCCGCAAAGCAGGCGCCTGAAACCAGACCCACATAGCCCGTGCCGATCATGGCGATATGCATTTGGCAACCTGTCGATAGTGGTTAACGAGGCGATTCTTGGGGCGGGTCTTAAAGCATTTTGGCACGAAGTGGAAACCTGAAAAACGTTCAAATCGGCATGTCCTTTGAATGAACAGGGGGCAATGAAGCGCGTCCGGCTGAGCTTGCCTCTTCCTGGGCCAATTCCGCTCCAAAAAGGAACAGCGATGAAGTCAAACGGCACACCGGCCCTCGCTGCAGCCCGCGGAGTAATCTGGCCCTCCATCAAGGCTTGAGGTAGATCGCGCCATGGCTGCGGCCGGCCTCGAGATCGGCATGCGCAAGTGCGGCGTCACTCAAGCGATAGGGCTTTCCGACGCTTCCGAGTTCGCCCTGCCCCAGTTCGGTCAGTACGGCGTCGGCCGCGTGGCGATAGTCTTCGCGGTCGTTCATGTACGCCATGACGCTCGGCCTGGCCAGCATGATGCTGCGACGGGGGCCGAGATCCTCGACATCGAGTGGCGGGATCGGCCCGCCCGACCGACCGATGCTGGCCACTACGCCGAATGGACGAACACAAGCCAACGTCTTCTGCAGCGTTGTCCCGCCCACACCGTCATAGGCGACGTCGACGCCACGCTCTGCCGTCAGCTCTTCGACGGCACGCGCGAAATCCGCATCCCGCCCGACAATGACGTCATTGGCGCCGGCATTTCGCGCGATATCCGCCTTTTCGGGCGAGCCGACTGTTCCGATCACGCGGGCGCCCAATCGGGCGGCCCAGCGGGTCAGCACCTGGCCAAGACCGCCAGCCGCGCTGTGGACGAGGACGATCGTGCCGGAACGCACCGGGTAAACCCGGTTGAGAAGCATGTGCGCAGTAATTCCCTTGACCAAGCACGACGCCACGAGATCGTCGGACAGCCTGTCCGGCAGCTTCAGCGCCCGCCACGCCGGAAGATTTCGTTCCGATGCGTAGGCTCCAATCGGCGCACCCGCATAGGCGATCCGGTCGCCGGGCTTCACTGACGTCACGTTCGAGCCGACCGCGCTTACTGTGCCCACGGCCTCGACGCCCGGGATACCGGCCGGCGGTAGGCCGTAAAGCCCCAGCCGCTGATAGATGTCGATGAAGTTGACGCCTATCGCGGTCTGCTTCAGCCGGATTTCGTCCGCCGAAGGCGGCAGCAACTCCATATTCGTCAATTCGAGCTGCTCGGCGCTTCCGGGCGCCTTCAGCCTTATCACTTCAGCCATTCTCGTCACTCCCGGCTTCTTTCAGCCAGCACTATGATAATGAGCGCGGATATGCGAAACTGCCCAAGGCTGCACTCTCATTGTGAGATTTCGCACAATGCTTGACTGGAACGACTTGCGCCACTTCGTGGTGCTGGCGCGCGAGGGCACGCTGTCGGCGGCGGCACGCACCCTTCGCGTCGATCATGCGACCGTCGCGCGGCGGGTCGCCGCGCTGGAGGCGGCTACCGCGCTGAAGCTCGTGGACCGGCGTGCTCGCAGCTATGCGCTGACCGCGGATGGCAGGCGTATTGCCGCGGCCGCCGCACCAATGGAGGAAGCCGCTTTCGCGGTCGAGCGCGCCACCCGGGCGGCAGATTCACTTGTTCGCGGCGAGGTCGCGGTCAGCGCGCCGCCGGCCCTTGCCAATGCTCTGGTGGCGCCGAGACTTGTGCATCTGAAGCGCCAGCACCCCGGCATTTTCATCAAGCTGATCGGGGAAAAGCGTAGCGCTTCGCTGAGCCGCCGCGAGGCCGATCTCGCGCTTCGCCTTTCACGGCCGACAGAACCCGGGCTCGTCTCTCGCAGGATAGGCCGTTTCGGCTTCGGTCTTTACGGCGCGCCCTCCTACCTCAAGGAGACGCCGCCACACGCCTTCGCCTTCATCGCCTATGACGACAGCATGAAGGAAGCGCCGCAGCAGCAATGGCTCGAAGCCGTCGCAAATGGCCGCGAAATCGTCCTGCGCAGCAGCGATCTGGAGAACCAGGCCGCGGCGGCGCGCGCGGGCCTCGGCCTCGCGGCCCTGCCGCACTTCCTTGCTGACGGCGATGCGGGCCTCGAGCGACACGAGTTACAGGGAAGGGAGGTCGGTCGCGACGTCTGGCTGGTGGTTCACCGCGACCTTCGCCGCGCGCCGGCGGTCCGCGCCGTAATGGCATTTCTGGTGGATTGTCTCAGGCGGCGTTGACTGCAAAAATCCCGTGCTCGGCGTGGCCGGAACCCGTGCCAATGCCGATAAAAATCCCTACATTGCCGCCATGCCCAAGACATCTCAAAAGACATCCCCGGCGACATCCGCCAAGGCCGCCCCCAAGCCCGTTGCCGCCAAGGCCCTTGCAAAGGGCGACCACGTGTTTCTGGTCGACGGTTCCTCCTATATTTTTCGCGCCTACCACGCGCTGCCTCCGCTAAACCGCAAATCCGACGGATTGCAGGTCAACGCGGTGCTCGGCTTCTGCAACATGCTGTGGAAACTGTTGCGCGACATGCCGACAGACAACCGGCCGACCCATCTCGCCATCGTGTTCGACAAGTCGGAGGTCACCTTTCGCAACAAGATCTATCCCGACTACAAATCGCACCGGCCGCCGGCCCCCGACGATCTGATCCCGCAATTCGCGTTTATCCGCGAGGCGGTGCGCGCCTTCGATCTTCCCTGTCTCGAACAGGCGGGATTCGAGGCCGACGACCTGATCGCGACATACGCGCGGGAAGCCGGCGAGCGGGGCGCGACCACTACCATCGTTTCTTCAGACAAGGACCTCATGCAGCTTGTCACAGACAAGGTGACGATGTTCGACACGATGAAGGACCGCCGTATCGGCGTGGCCGAAGTAATCGAAAAGTTCGGCGTACCGCCGGAAAAGGTGGTCGAGGTGCAGGCGCTCGCCGGGGATTCCACCGATAACGTGCCCGGCGTGCCCGGCATAGGAATCAAGACCGCGGCGCAACTGATCGTCGAATATGGCGACCTCGAAACGCTGCTCAAGCGGGCCGGAGAGATCAAGCAGCCAAAGCGGCGCGAGGCGCTGATCGAGAATGCCGAGAAGGCGCGCGTCTCGCGGCAACTGGTGCTGCTCGACGACAAGGTCAAGCTCGAGGTGCCACTCGACGACCTCGCAGTGCACGAACCCGACCCGCGCCGGCTGATCGCATTCCTCAAGGCGATGGAATTCTCGTCGCTCACGCGCCGTGTCGCGGAATATTCGCAGATCGATCCGGCGAATGTGGAAGCGGACGCGGCCAATTCGTCACCTTCCCCCTCGAGGGGGAAGTCGGACGGCGAAGCCGTCCGGGAGGCAGGGACACTGTTCGATACGTCAGGCACGCTGCCTTCCCCAAAGGGGACAGGGAGCGTACCAGGCAAGTCAGACAAATCCTCGGGCCTGAAGGGCACACCTCAGGCACTTGCCACGGCGCGTGCCGAGGAAGCGCGAAAGACGCCGGTCGATCGCAGCAAATACCAGACCATCCGCAATCTTGCCGACCTCAAGGCCTGGATCGCGCGAGTGCATGATGCCGGTCAGTTCGTCATGGAAGCCAAGGCGAATTCGATCGACCCGATGCGGGCTGAGATCTGCGGCATTGCGCTGGCTTTGAAACCCAACGAGGCCTGCTACGTTCCGCTTGCCCACAGGCAATCCGGGGATGGTTCAGGGCTATTCGCGGCAGGCCTCGCGCCGGACCAGATCAAGGCCGGCGAGGCGATCGAAGTGCTTCGCCCGATCCTCGAATTTGCCGGCATCCTCAAGATCGGCTTCAATGTGAAATTCGCTGCCGTGCTGTTCGCGCAAGTCGGCGTCACGCTACGCAACCACGACGACGTCCAGCTGATGAGCTACGCGCTCGACGCTGGCCGCAACGCCCATGGTCTCGACGCGCTGGCCGAGACATGGCTTGGGCATGCCACCATTTCCCATGGCGAGTTGACCGGCAGCGGCAAGAGCAAACTCAGTTTCGATCAGGTCGCAATCGACAAGGCGACCGCATTTTCGGCGGAAGATGCCGATGTGATCCTGCGGCTGTGGCGCGTGCTCAGGCCCCGCCTGGTCGCCGAGCGCATGACGTCGGTCTACGAGACGCTGGAGCGTCCGCTGGTCTCCGTGCTGGCGCGGATGGAGCGGCGCGGCATCTCGATCGACGGGCAAGTGCTGTCGCGACTGTCGGGCGAGTTCGCGCAGACTGCGGCGCGCGTCGAAGCCGAGATACAGGAGATCGCCGGCGAACCGGTCAATGTCGGGAGCCCCAAGCAAATCGGCGACATCCTGTTCGGAAAAATGGCCATTCCCGGCGGCACCAAGACCAAGACCGGAGCATGGTCGACCTCGGCGCAGATCCTCGATGAGCTCGCCGAACAGGGCCACGAATTTCCGAAGAAGATCCTGGAGTGGCGGCAGGTTTCGAAACTGAAATCGACCTACACGGATGCGCTGCCGGCCTATGTGCATCCCGACACCCATCGCGTGCATACGACCTACGCTCTGGCTGCGACCACGACCGGTCGGCTGTCATCGAACGAGCCGAACCTTCAGAACATCCCGGTGCGCACCGAGGACGGCAGGAAAATCCGCCGCGCCTTCATTGCGACGCCCGGCCACAAGCTGGTGTCGGCGGACTACTCGCAGATCGAATTGCGCCTGCTTGCCGAAATCGCCGACATTCCCGTGCTCAAGCAGGCATTCCGCGACGGGCTCGACATCCATGCCATGACAGCGTCCGAGATGTTCGGCGTTCCCGTCAAGGACATGCCGGGCGAGGTGCGCCGCCGCGCGAAGGCGATCAATTTCGGCATTATCTACGGCATCTCGGCGTTCGGGCTCGCCAACCAGCTCGGTATCGCCCGCGAAGAAGCCTCGGCCTATATCAAGAAATATTTCGAACGTTTTCCGGGCATTCGCGCTTACATGGATTCGACGCGTGATTTCTGCCGCGCTCACGGCTATGTCGAGACGCTGTTCGGCAGAAAGTGCCACTATCCGGACATCAAGGCCTCCAACGCCTCGATCCGCGCCTTCAACGAGCGCGCCGCGATCAACGCAAGGCTGCAGGGCACCGCCGCCGACATCATCCGCCGCGCCATGACCCGCATGGAAGATGCGCTCGCCGAGAAGAAACTTTCGGCACAGATGCTGTTGCAGGTTCATGACGAACTGATCTTCGAGGTGCCCGAGGAAGAAGTCGTCGCCACCTTGCCGGTCGTGCAGCATGTGATGCAGGACGCGCCGTTCCCGGCCGTGCTGCTTTCCGTGCCGCTGCATGTCGATGCACGCGCCGCGGACAACTGGGACGAGGCGCATTGAGCCTCGTTCCGATACCCCTTGATGCCATAGAGCGCGATGTTTTTTGGATGAATTGGTCGAGCCGCGAACTCCGATTCTTCTCGCCCTTGCGGGAGAAGGTGGCGCGGACAAAAGTCCGCGCCGGCGAACGGGCTCAATCCAGCTTGGCTTCCATCCCGCGTTTGACGCCGGGCCGCGCCATCATCGCCTCATACCAGCGTTTGACGTTCGGAAAATCGGAAAGCTCCACCTTGTGACGCGGATGCCGCCAGGCCCAGCCGAGAATGGCAAAATCGGCGACCGACAGCGTGCCCGCAACGAATCCGTGATTTGCAAGACGCCGATCGAGCACCTCGTAGAGCCTGCGCGTCTCCGCCATGAAGCGCTTGAGACCGTAGGCGCGGTCCTGCTCGTTCTCCAGCGCAATGAAATGATGCACCTGCCCCGGCATCGGGCCGAAGCCACCCATCTGCCACATCAGCCATTCATAGACCGGGATGCGTTCGATCAACGGGACGGGAAGGAATTTTCCGGTCTTCTCGCCGAGATAGAGCAGGATAGCGCCGGACTCGAACACGCTGACACGCTTTCCGCCAGGCCCGTCCGGATCGACGATCGCGGGAATCTTGTTGTTGGGGCTGATCGCGAGGAACTCGGGTCTCATCTGCTCGCCCTTGGTGATGTCGACCGGAAAGACCTTGTAGGGCAGGCCCATCTCCTCCAGCGCGACGCTGATCTTGCGGCCGTTCGGCGTGTTCCAGGTGTGGAGTTCGATGGTCATTTACCGTCATTTCCCTGGCAATTGGCTATAACAGGCATCCCTAGCGCGGAACGTGACGATGGTACAACCGTGCTTTCCGCGGGCCACGCGCCGCTGACGTCGGGCGACGGGCCGCAAGGAACGAAGAGGGATTTTTGTTCCTCCTTCTCACTGTTGACGGCGCGCCTTCCGCTCTGGAATGTGACGCCGTCTGTGCATAGATTGCGCCTCCTTATCCGAGTGATCGCCTTGTCCAAATCAGCCTCCCGCGCCCGCCTCGCCGAAATCATCCGCAAGCGCTCATTCGGGCGCGGTGAAATCACGCTCGCCTCGGGCCGCAAGAGCAATTTCTATTTCAACCTGAAGCCGACCATGCTGGATCCCGAAGGCGCCACGTTGCTTGCGGAACTGACCTATGAGGCGCTCAAGGACGATGGCCTCGATTATGTCGGCGGACTGGAAATGGGCGCGGTGCCGCTCGCGGGCGCGGTCGCGCAACTCTCCTGGATCAAGGGCCATCCGATCGCGGCGTTCTTCGTGCGCAAGAAACCGAAGGAGCACGGCGCGCGGCTTGCGATCGAGGGCTTGGCGAAAAACGAGAGCCTCAAGGGCAAGCGCGTGGTGATCATCGAGGACGTCACCACGACGGGGGACTCCGCGCTCAAGGCGGTGGAGGCGGCGCGCGATGCCGGAGCAGAGGTTGCGCTCGTCCTGACCATGGTCGACCGCGAAGAGGGCGCCGACGAAACCTTCGCGAAGGCGGGGCTTCCGTTTCGCTGGCTCTACAGGGCCGGTGAATTTCTGAAGGATTGAGGCGACGAGCGATGCGACCAGGCGGGACGTCCTCACCGATCCCGACGACAATTCTTTTCTGAGCAGCAACTTCGCTCACAGCTCGTTTACCATCCCGAACTAAGGTGAAGATTGCCGCGGAACACGGCCCGCGGCGGCTTTACGGCGTGGGTGGAGTAGGCGTTGCGTAGTGAGTTGTCCGATCGGCGCATGCGGCGGCGCACGATGCTCGTTGCGACCGCATGCCTTGCCGGCGCCATCGCGCTCTGCCCGCGCGGAGCTTGCGCCGAAAACCTGTTCGACCGGTTTTTTGGCGGCTTTCTCAAACAGCACCGTCAGGCGCCATCACAGGCAAACTTTTTCGCCGACCCTTTCGGCCAGAACCAGCCGGCAGTTCCGCCGCCGCGACCAGTCGCCTCAGGGAACGGAGGCGCATTTTGCGTGCGAAGCTGCGATGGCAAGTATTTTCCGCTGGCGCGCGGCTCCGCCACGCCGGTGCAGATGTGCCAGGCCTTTTGCCCGGCGAGTGCGACCAAGGTGTTCTTTGGCGGCAGCATCGACAGCGCGATGACCACGGCCGGCGAACGTTATGCAGAGAGCGAGAACGCGTTTGCCTATCGAAAGGCGCTCCGCGCCGACTGCACCTGCAACGGCAAGGACGCCGCGGGCCTTGCCCCGGTCGATCTGACGCTCGATACCTCGCTGCGTGCAGGCGACATCGTGGCCACCACGGACGGGCTGGTCGCCTATTCGGGCATCAGGATCGGCAACGACCAGATTGCGGATTTCACGCCGGTCACCTCCTATCCCGGTCTCAACGCTGACCTGCGCGCGCGGCTCGGCGAAATGAAGGTCGCGCCGCCCGCTGAAGCTTTCGACCATGAAACGCTGCTGGATAGCGACCGCGCGCTGGTCCAGCCGGCGGTTGCTGCGCCGAAGACAGTTTCGAAGCCGAACAGGCACGCCGAAGCGAACTGACCGATTTGTCGGACCTCATGGTGAGGAGCACGCAGAATGCGTGCGTCTCGAACCATGGGCCGCAGAGGTCGTGGCCGTCCTTCGAGACGCCGCGCGAAGCGCGCGGCTCCTCAGGACGAGGACAATTTATGAAAACCTCACCTTCCCACGATCACGCCGATCACGTTCGGGGCGGAGCGGTATTTTTCCTCGATCTGCGCCCGCGCCGCGGCACGATTGTCGGGTGTCAGCAACCCGCGCTTTTCGGCGAGGATCATCCAGCAATAGCCCCACCAGTCCGTCAGCATGCCCTCGTCGTCGACAAGATCGTAACCGTGTTCGGCGGCGAAGATGCGCGCATGCGCTTCATCCAGCGAATCCAGAAAGGCGTGGTCGGCGTCGGAAAACAGATCGTCGCTGATGTCGTCGGTCGAGTAACCCCACACCGACACGCAGACCGCGTTGAATTCCCGGTCGATGGCGTCGTCGTCGACAGGCTGGCGGCGTGAGGCCCGGTGCAGCCGCGAGAGCGAACGGGCGAAGTCGGCAATGCGCGTGAGCGCGAATTGATCAAAGGCGATGGTGGACATGTAGTCCTCGCAAGGGCGGATAGACCATAGATATTGTGTGGCAGACGCGTCGAATCACCATGATATATCAAACACTTGCTAAAGTGTTCTTAATTTGTTCGGTTGCAGCGACCACTAGCTGCAAACGCTCTGCCACCCGTATCGCCCGGTAGCCGGGTCGAGGACCTGGCGCGGAGAGCATCTGGTTGCGCCGACCGGCTGCAGCTCGGGCGGCTGGATGGGCTTTATCGAAGGCAGAGGCAGCGCACGGAGCGCTGTCGGACAGATCGGCGGCAGATCGATCGAGCCCTCACAGAGCGGCTGCGTTTGCCCGTCGATACAGCGGCAGACGCATGCGGCGCGGGCCCCTGCCGTCAACAGCGACGCAAAAGCCACGGCGAACGACAGGCGCACGGCACGTTCGCTCGCTCCTCGATAATCACGGCACTTCAAATCAGGCTGAACCACCCCGCCGGGCACGTTAAATTCCCGTCAAAATCGGCCCGAACCTTGCATAAAAATCATGCAGGTATTGCACCCGAGGCTCCGGCGGGTTTCGATCGTGGCATCAGGCGCGTATGATTCCTTCAAGTTTTTGCAGGATGGAAAACTTTGCCAGAGCCACTATTCCCCGCGAATTTTCCGGCGCCGGGTCAGCCCGTCGATGAACTGGCGCTGGCCGAGATCAAGAGCGCCATTCTCGCCAAGCTCAGGCTTGCCATCGGCAAGGACGCCGGGATGGCGACCAGGCAGGACTGGTATCACGCCGCGGCGCTCGCGCTTCGCGACCGCATCGTGCACCGCTGGCTCACGGCCGAAAAGCAGAGCTACGATGCCGGCCGCAAGCGGGTCTATTATCTCTCGCTCGAATTCCTGATTGGCCGCCTCTTCACCGACGCCCTGAACAATATGGGGCTGCTCGCGGTTTTCGAGGCCGCCCTTGGCGACCTCGGCGTTGGCTTGTCCGATCTGCGCAAATGCGAGCCGGACGCGGCGCTGGGAAATGGCGGCCTCGGGCGGCTCGCGGCATGCTTCATGGAGAGCATGGCGACGCTCGGCATCCCCGCGACCGGATACGGCATCCGTTACGATTTCGGCCTGTTCCGCCAGATCATCAACCATGGCTGGCAGCAGGAATATCCGGACGAATGGCTGAGCTTCGGCAACCCCTGGGAATTCCAGCGGCCGGAAGTGATCTATCACGTGCATTTCGGCGGCGGCGTCGAGCACATCGAGGAAAAGGGGCGCGATCGCGCGATCTGGCACCCGGCTCAAACGGTTCAGGCGGTCGCCTACGACACCCCGATCGTCGGGTGGCGCGGCCAGCACGTCAATGCGCTGCGGCTGTGGTCGGCGCGTTCGCCAGACCCGCTCAAACTCGACGTCTTCAACACCGGCGACTATATCGGCGCCGTCGCTGAGGAGGCTCGGGCCGAATCCATCTGCAAGTTCCTCTATCCGAACGACGAGAGTCCGGCCGGGCGCGAGCTCAGGCTGCGCCAGGAATATTTCTTCGTCTCGGCCTCACTGCAGGATCTGGTCAAACGCCACCTTGCGGCCGACGGCCAGTTGCGCAGCCTCGCCCAAAAGGTCGCGGTGCAACTCAACGATACCCATCCCAGCCTGGCCGTCACCGAGCTGATGCGCATCCTGGTCGACCTGCACAATTTCCGCTGGGACGAGGCGTGGAAGATTACGGTCGCCACGCTCTCCTACACCAATCACACGTTGCTGCCGGAAGCGCTCGAAACCTGGCCGGTGGAGCTGTTCCAGCGCATGCTGCCGCGCCATCTGGAGATCATCTACCGCATCAATGTCGGCCATCTCGCGCTCGCCGAGGAACGCTGTCCCGGCGACGTCGATTTCCGCGCGTCGGTCTCCCTGATCGACGAGAAATCAGGCCGAAGAGTACGGATGGGACAATTGGCGTTCGTCGGATCGCACCGCATCAACGGCGTCTCGGCGATGCATTCCGACCTGATGAAGGAGACCGTCTTTCACGATCTCAACCATCTCTATCCCGGCCGCATCACCAACAAGACCAACGGCATCACCTTCCGCCGCTGGCTGATGCTCGCCAATCCGAAACTGACCGAGCTTTTGCGCGAGGCCTGCGGCGAGACGGTGCTCGACGATCCCACCCGGCTTAGCCATCTCGAAGCCCGTGCCGGCGACAACGCCTTCCAGGAAAGCTTCCGCAACGTCAAGCACCACAACAAGGTCGCGCTGGCGCGCGTGATCGGCGAACGCCTCGGCATCAAGGTCGATCCATCCGCGTTGTTCGACGTCCAGATCAAGCGCATCCACGAATACAAGCGCCAATTGCTCAATATCCTCGAAGCCATCGCGCTCTACCACGCCATCAAGGACAACCCGCAGGGCAACTGGGTTCCGCGCGTGAAGATTTTCGCCGGCAAGGCCGCAGCGAGCTATCGCTATGCCAAGCTGATCATCAAGCTGATCAACGACGTCGCCGAAATCGTCAACAACGACCCGGTGATCGCCGGGCGCCTGAAGATCGCGTTCCTTCCCGACTACAATGTCAGCCTGGCGGAAGTGATCATTCCCGCCGCCGATCTTTCCGAGCAGATTTCGACCGCGGGCATGGAAGCATCGGGCACCGGCAACATGAAGCTCGCGCTCAACGGCGCGGTGACAATCGGCACCCTCGATGGCGCCAACATTGAAATCCGCGACCATGTAGGTGCGGAGAACATCGCGATCTTCGGCATGGAAGCGATGGATGTGGTGGTGCGGCGCAAGCAGGGGCTGGATGCCACCGACGTGATCCGGCGCTCGCCTGCGCTTTCACGTGCCATCAACGCGATCGGCAGCAGTGAATTCTCGCCCGGCGACGCCGGCCGGTTCGAATTGGTTGCTCACGCCTTGCGCCATCTCGACCACTACATGGTGAGCGCCGATTTCGATTCCTACTACGAGGCCCAGCGCGGTATCGATGCCCGCTGGCAAGTCGTTCCGGCATGGACCCGTGCTTCGATCCTCAACGTCGCGCGAATGGCATGGTTTTCTTCCGACCGCACCATCCGCGAATACGCCGAGGACATCTGGAACGTGCCGGTGGAAGGCGCTTCATCGCCGGCTACCCAGGCCCAGCGCGGCGCGACGCGCTAACTTCGGGCGGACGGGGAAATCCCGTCACCTCCGACGTCGTTGCATTCGCTCGCGGCGGCAATGATATTGGCATGGCCCGAACAGGAACCGGACGATCCATGCCGACAGAACCCCGCCACCTTTTCGACGATGCCACGCGCGTGACCGCCGGCGACAGTTGCTGGCAGGGAAATACCAGCCCCGACTACTGGGCCTTTGTCGGTCCATTTGGCGGTGCGACCGCGGCCACGGTTCTGCGCGCGCTGATCGAGCACCCGCAACGATCCGGTACCCCGTTGGCGTTGACGGTGAACTATTGCGCGCCGATCGCCGAGGGAGCTTTCGATCTTGATGTGCGCCTTGTGAAAGCCAACCGATCGACGCAGCACTGGTGCGTCGAGCTCAGCCAGGGCACGGGCGAGGTCGCAACGCTTGCCACCGCCGTGTTTGCGGAGCGCAGGTCCTCCTGGTCGCACCAGGCGGCGCAAATGCCGCAAGCGCCTCCGTTCGAAGAGATCCGACCCTATCCGGAAGTCGCGGCGTCCTGGATCAACCAATATGATTTTCGCTTCATCGAGGGTTTTGCAGATTTTCGCGGCAGGAAGCCCGAGAAGCCCCAAAGCGCATTCTCGAAACTCTGGATCGGCGATCGCGTGCCGAGGAAAATCGATTACCTGTCGCTGATGGCAATGTCGGACGCGTTCTTTGCCCGTATCTTTCATGTGCGGCGCGAACTCGTGCCCATAGGCACGGTATCGCTGACGACCTATTTCCATGTGGATGCCGACGACCTCGCGGGCGAAGACATAACCCGCGTTCTCGCCGCAGCCGACGCGAGAATCTTCCATAAAAGCTATGGCGACCAGTCCGGCGAATTATGGTCGCCGTCGGGGCGCCTGCTCGCGACCACAATCCAGATCGCTTATTTCAAGGCATAACGACGAGCAGGCAAGCACGAAAAAGGGCGGCCCTGCGGCCGCCCTCTTGATTGACGGTTACAGAGACGATCTTATTCCGCGGCCAGCTTCACATCGGGTGCCGCTGCGCGAACGTCGGCATCGACCTGGGCTTCGAACTTGGCGAAGTTCTTCTGGAACATTCCGACCAGCGCCCGCGCCGTCTTGTCGAATTCGTCCTTGTCTCTCCAGGTATTGACCGGATTGAGGATTTCGCTCGGCACACCCGGCAATGCGGTCGGGACGGCAAAGCCGAAATATTTGTCGGTGCGGAATTCCACGTTGCGCAAGCTGCCATCGAGCGCGGCTGTCAGCAGCGCGCGGGTCACCTTGATCGGCATGCGGCTGCCTGTGCCGAACTTGCCGCCGGTCCAGCCGGTGTTGACCAGCCAGCAATCGACGTTATGGCGGGCGATCAGTTCGCGCAGCATGTTGCCGTAGACCGAGGGGTCGAGCGGCAGGAAGGGCGAGCCGAAACAGGTCGAGAATTCCGGTTGCGGCTCGGAACCTAAACCCCGTTCGGTGCCCGCCACCTTCGCGGTATAGCCGGAAAGGAAGTGATACATCGCCTGTGCCGGAGAGAGCTTCGCGATCGGCGGCAGCACGCCGAACGCGTCGGCTGCGAGCATCACAACGTTCTTCGGGTGGCCGGCACGGCCGGTACGCGAGGCGTTGGGGATGAAGTCGAGTGGATAGGCGGAGCGGGTGTTCTCGGTCTTGGCGCCGTCGTCGAAATCCGGCACCCTGGTATCCTCGTCGAGCACCACGTTCTCGAGCACCGCGCCGAAGCGCTTGCTGGCGGCGTAGATCTCGGGCTCGGCTTCTTTCGACAGCTTGATGCATTTGGCGTAGCAGCCGCCTTCGAAATTGAAGATGCCGTCGCTGCCCCAGCCGTGCTCGTCGTCGCCGATCAGCGTGCGCATGGGATCGGCGGACAGGGTGGTCTTTCCGGTTCCGGACAGGCCGAAGAAAACCGCGCTGTCGCCTTTGGGCCCGACATTGGCAGAGCAGTGCATCGGCATCACGCCCCTTTCGGGCAGATAGTAGTTGAGCGTGGTGAAGACCGATTTCTTCATTTCGCCGGCATAATAAGACCCGCCGATCAGGACGATCTTGCGGGCGAAATCGATCGCAACCACGTTCTCCGAGCGCACGCCGTGACGTTTCGGATCGGCGCGGAAACTCGGCATGTCGATGATGGTCAGTTCGGGCACGAAATGCCGAAGCTCGGATTGCTGCGGACGGATCAACAGCGTGCGGATGAACAGCGAATGCCAGGCAAGCTCGGTGAAGACGCGGGTCTTGATCTGGAAATTCGGATCGGCGCCGCCATAGAGATCCTGCGCGAACAGCGTCATGCCCTCGGCGTGCTTGATGAAGTCGGCATAGAGTGCCTCGAACTGTTCCGAGGTGATCGACTGGTTGCCGGCCCACCACATCTTCTTGTCAGTGGTCGCATCGCGAACGGTGAACTTGTCCTTCGGGCTGCGGCCGGTGAAATCGCCGGTGTCAGCGCACAAGGCGCCGTCGGCGGACAGCACCGCTTCGCCTGCCGAGAGAGAGTACTGGTAGAGCTGCGGGGCTCCGAGATTCCAGTGCACGCGTTTGAGATTTTTCAAACCGAATTTGTCGGCGCCAAACGCGGCGTTGCGAATACCAGTCTCTTGCACGGAAATCCTCCTCGAACCCAACTAACCCGCAGCGCGAAGCTCGCTAGACGCCTCTCGTCCCACAAATATAGCCTTCCGGCCCGGGTCCGGCGACCTATTAGTGAGGAACGCGGTGATTGCCAAGCCGATCCCTTGCACTTGGTTTATTCCTGGGCGGCGCATCGACCGGGCCTGATTTCACGGGACACCGCAGGACTCCGATGGCGCGCCCGGGACGCCGCCTCGGATAGCGACAAATGGCCGCGATTTCGGGCAGAATACACCTTTTTGCGACGCACAATCCTCTCACCTTGGGCACGGCCGGTGGTCGGTCAATTCGGCTTGAATGGCTGGATGGCAGCTCCCTCCCCGACGAGGGCAAAAGGCCCCCAGAAGGCGGGGTAGGCATTCCTGAGCGACGAGGTGTCGTTGAGATAGGCCAACATCGCCTGTCGCAGCGCCTCCGCGCGCGACAATCCGGGATCGGCCTTCAGGCGATCGAATGTCGACGTCGTCAGCCGGGTCGCGGCGTCGGAAGCGACGGCCCAATGCGTCACCAGCAGCGCCTTCGCGCCGGCATAAAAGAACGCGCGCGCGAGCCCCGACAAGGCTTCCGCACCGGGCTTGTCGCCGGCGATCGTGTTGCAAGCCGAAAGCACAACCCAATCGGCGTTGAGCTTGAGCTGCGCGACTTCGCTCGCAGTCAACAGGCCGTCGTCCAGCTCCGACGGTTGCTTCGGCATGCTCAGCGCCAGCGAAGGTTCGGCAATCCCCTTGACGTCGCCGGCCACAAGGCCGTGGGTTGCGAAGTAGACGATGGCGTAGTCGGCAAGCGGCGCGCGCTTGACTGTGGTTTCGCTGGCATCCTCTCCCAGATGAATATCGGCCGTGGCGCTTCCGAGGTCGCGGGCCACCGCTTTCAATTCGTCGGCGGTGTCCGGAAGCTGCGGCAAGGCGGCCGCGAGCCTTGCGCGATCGACGCCCGCGCCTTGCCAGAAATCGGAATAGGCCGCGGTGGTCACGCTGCGCGCGGCTGCCACCTTGAGCGGGCCAGCGGCGCGCCGGTTGCCATCCTCCTGCGCCGGATCGAACACGGGATTGCCGAAACCCGTCATCGGCTTCGCGCCATGATCCGGGCGGGCAAAGGTGCGCAACGCTTTCAAGCTCGCTACCGAAGGCAACACCGAAACGGCCTGCCGCTTGATCAGCCAGGCCGCGTCGCGATATCCGGCGAAGGTCTCGGGAATGGCTGCCGCAGGCTTCTCCGTCACCAGCAAATGGAACGGCAAGGCCGTGAGCGCGCCCGAAGGCACGATCAGAAGACTGCGCTTGTCCCTTGTCAGGGCCTCGACCGGGCCGAGCAGCGTCACGTAAAGCTCGTTCGCGAAGGCCAGATCGAAGAGTCCGGACTTGCCGGTGGCGTCGCTGGCACGACCAACATCGAGGCCACGACGGAATGCCGCGACTTTTTTCGCAATCTCATCGGCTCCAAGCGGAATCGGCTTCCAGTCAAAGCCGGCGCGCGTTATCGCCATCACGTAACTTTGCCTGTCGACAACCGAGAACGCGACGAGCGCCTCATCGTCGGACAACAGCGTCTGGATTTCGCCAGTCCTGGCCGGCAGCGGGTTCGACAGCGCGGCATAGTCGGGAAATTCGACCGCAAGCGTCTTCTGCAGCGCCGCCCGTTCGGCCGCGACAGCGGCAAGCCGCGCCCTGTTGCGGCCTTCGGATGCGGCATCATGTTTCGCAGCCGCACCCGAAACCGCGACGATGATGGCTTTGTCGAGCGCGTCGACCTCCGCGGCGAGGTCCTGGTCCTTCCGGACCAGTTCGGCGAGACGATCGCTGCCGGCAGCGAGCCGGACCGCGAGCTTGTTCACCGCGGCGGCAGCCGACGACTGAGAGCCGCGTTGGATGACATCGAGAGCATCGTCCAGTGCCTTTGCGTTCGGCAGCAATTGCTGCCGGGACGCGGCAAGCAGCACGGCCAGCGCAACGCGCAACTGCGCGCGTTTGCCTGCTATCATCCGTTCGACGAGCGGCAAGGCGTCGCCGATCCGCCCCTGATCCTGGTAGAGCGCGGCGAGATTGTTGACGGAAGCAGCCGTGTCGGGGTGATCGGCACCGACTGCCCGTTCGCGGATTGACAACGCACGCCTGAACAAAGGCTCGGCGTCGTCGTATCGATGCTGTCGCTGATAGAGGTCGGCCAGATTGTTCAGCGACCTGGCAACGTCCGGATGGTCGCGCCCCTGCGCCTTCTCGTGGATCGCGAGCGAGCGTCTGATCAGCGGTTCGGCCTCGCCGTAGCGTTCCTCGACCTTCAGGACCTGGCCAAGATTGCTCAGAAGCGTCGCAACCGCGGGGTGCTCGGGCCCGGCGGCCTTCTCGTAGATCGCAAGCGCGCGCCTGAACAAGGGCTCCGAATCGGCATGTCGGTCCTGACGCTCATAGAGCGTGGCGAGATTGTTCAGCTGCCGGCCGACATCCGGGTGGTTCGGCCCGAGCGCCCTCTCACAATTCGCCAGCGCCCGTTTGAACAGCGGCTCGGCCTCGGCAAAGCGTCCTTGCCGTTCGTAAAGCGCGGCGAGATTGTTCATCTCGGGCGCGATATCGGACGAATCGGTTCCTACTGCCCGCTCCATGATGGGAAGAGCGCGCTTGTAAAGCGGCTCTGCCTGGTCGTCCCGACCGAGATCTCCGTAAAGCTGCGCCAGATTGTTAAGCGCGCCTGCGAAATCGCGGCTGTTGGGTCCTGTCTTTTCCAGCGCAGCCACGGCCGCCTGAGCCAGCGGGAGTGCCTCGGAATATTTCCCGGCGCGGCTGAGTTCGGCCGCCTTTGCGCTTTGCGCCGCCGGGCTCTGCGCCGATGCCGGTACGCCGCAGCACAAGATTACAATCAGGCCGATGGCGATTGTCGGCCTCGATCGATCGCCTGGTTTCATGATGCTCAACTTCTGTATTTGACGGTGGCCGGCGGTGCGGCATGGCGCGCCGCACAACCCAGGTTAAGTCGCAGCGGGCAAGACTTGCGTTCAATGGCTGCGCTCTAACCCTTCGCCCTCGCCTCATCTGCCAGCTTGACCAGCATCCCGCGCAGCTGACCAGGACCGGTCACTCGCTCCGGAAAATCGAGCCGCAGGACTTTCGTCCCGGCCTGAAGGTCGATCCCGCCGGGGTCGCAGCCGGTACAGCGCCAGTCGGCCGCCTCCGCGCCAAGCAGCCTCGTTGCATAGAGATTGAGCGCGTCGCGATGATCGACATTCATGTGGTCGACTGCGTCTTGTTCGGCTTCCAGGAGCGCGTCAGCATCGGAAATATCGATCAGAAACTGCTCCGGCTTGAGATCCACGATCCGCCCGAAGCCGGCGACCAGATGGGTCCCGCTTGGACGGATCCGGAAGAAGGAGAAATCCTTAAAATCGACAAAGGCTTCCGCGGATGGATGCGCGTTGAGATAGCGCCTGCGCACCGCGTCCAGATCGGGGGCTTCGGCTTTCTCGGCCCGGCCCATGAGCATGATCCGTGCGCCTTCCAGCGGATCGCCCTGCCCGCGCTCGTCCAGCATCAAGGAGACCCTGCTGTCGGCGAGGATGTTTTTTGTATGCACGGCCAGACGGGAAATCAGCAGGATCGGCGAGCCATCGGCATGGCTTGCGAGATTCACGAGCGAGCAATAGGGGTCACCGTTGCCGACCATCAGGGTGGCCAGGGCCCCCTCGCGGCGGCGGCGAAGCAGCGACCGGGCGAGCTTCGAGGGGTCGAAATCGGGGGTCAATTGCATCGATATTCCCTTGTCAAGCTGTTGCAAGGAGGCCCTTTTTTCGGGTAAAGGGATTCCAGATGGGTCGGGGCGTTTCGTCGGACGAGGCGCTTTCAAGGAATTCGGTCACACTTCAGCCCAGCTTGCATTGCTCGCTGAACACTTCGAAGCCCATTTTATGCGGCGCATCACCGTATTAGCCGCCGTTTCAGCAACCTTACGTACCAATATCTGAAAGCAGGCTCATGCCCACAATCGCTTTGGTCGACGATGACCGCAACATTCTTACGTCCGTATCGATTGCCCTGGAGGCCGAAGGTTATCGCATTATGACCTATACGGATGGCGCGTCCGCCCTTGACGGCTTTCGCACCAGTCCGCCGGATCTTGCGATACTCGACATCAAGATGCCGCGCATGGACGGAATGGAGACGCTGCGCAGGCTGCGCCAGAAATCCGACCTCCCGGTGATTTTCCTGACCTCCAAGGATGAGGAAATCGACGAATTGTTCGGCCTCAAGATGGGCGCCGACGATTTCATCCGCAAGCCGTTCTCGCAGCGCCTTCTGGTCGAGCGCGTGAAGGCGGTGCTGCGCCGCGCGGCACCCAAGGATCCGACCGCCGCGCCGAAGGAGACCGACGCCAAGGCGCTGGATCGGGGCCTTTTGCGCATGGATCCGGAGCGCCACACCTGCACCTGGAAAAACGAGCCGGTGACCCTCACCGTAACCGAGTTTCTCATTCTCCAGGCACTGGCCACGCGCCCCGGCGTCGTGAAGAGCCGCAATGCACTGATGGATGCCGCCTACGACGATCAGGTCTATGTCGACGATCGCACCATCGACAGCCACATCAAGCGGCTCCGCAAGAAGTTCAAAGTCGTCGATGACGATTTCGAGATGATCGAAACTCTTTACGGCGTCGGATATCGCTTCAAGGAAACCTGACGGGGCAAGCGCGTTTTGACATTCGCATTGCGCCTCCGCGGCGCATGTCCAATCCACTCGCTAAGAGAGCTCGCGGCGAAACTGACGCGAATTTCAAATCCACCGCACTGGTGTCCCGGTTCTGACATTCGTACCGTGTCGCAGTGACTTCTCCTGCGAATGTCAGAACCAAAGGGACACCAGCAAATATAGGTTTCTAGTGCGGTTTTGGATTTGACAGGTAAAATGCGGAACCGCGTATTGCGGGACGTTTGGAAACAACCGGGCAGGCTTGGCTATTGCTTGATCGAACGCAACCTGATGCTGGCCTGAATGCCGACGTCGCCTCGCCGCCCGTCGTTCTGGATACTGTTGCAACCGAGAGCCCGCCTTTGTCGGGCTGGGAGCGGCTGGTCGCCTGGCTGAGCCGGGTCGGTCAGTTCTTCTTTACGCTCAGCTTCTCCAGCCTCACGCGCCGCATCGTTTCGCTCAATATCGCCGGGCTCGTGGCGCTGGTGGCGAGCATTCTTTATCTCTCGCAATTCCGCGCCGGCCTGATCGACGCCCGCGCGCAAAGTCTCCTTGTTCAGGCTGAAATCATTGCCGGGGCTATCGCGGCCTCTGCAACGGTGGAAACCAACACCATCACCATCGACCCCGATCGTCTGCAGGATCTCAAACCGGGCGAAACCTACGGCGCGCCGGACGAATCTGCCGGACTCGATTTTCCGATCAATCCGGAACGCGTCGCTCCGGTCCTGCGCCGGCTGATTTCCCCGACCAAGACACGCGCCCGCATTTACGACCGCGACGGCGGCCTCATCCTCGACAGCCGCAGCCTCTATGGCCGCGGCGACGTGCTGCGTTTCGAATTGCCGCCGCCATCGGTGGAAAAGCCTGGCCTTCCCGAGCGGACGATGATCGCGATCCGAACCTGGCTCAATCGCGGCGACCTGCCGCTCTATCGAGAGCTGGGACCGGAGAACGGCAACGGCTACCAGGAGGTCGCGCACTCGCTGAAAGGCCTGAAGAGCAGCATGGTGCGCGTCAACGACCGCGGCGAGGTGATCGTATCGGTCGCCGTTCCGGTGCAGCGCTTCCGCGCGATCCATGGCGCCCTGATGCTCTCGACCCAGGGCGACGACATCGACCAGATGGTCACCGCCGAGCGCCTCGCGATTCTCAAGGTCGGCGGCGTCGCTTCCGCCGTCATGATCGTCCTGTCGCTGCTGCTGGCAAGCACCATCGCGGGCCCGGTGCGGCGGCTTGCCGACAGTGCCGAGCGCGTCCGACGCCGTATCCGCACCCGTGTCGAGATTCCCGATTTTACCCGCCGCCGCGACGAGATCGGGCACTTGTCCGGCGCGCTGCGCGACATGACGGATGCGCTCTATAATCGCATCGAGGCGATCGAAATGTTTGCCGCCGACGTCGCGCACGAGCTGAAGAATCCGTTGACCTCGCTGCGCTCCGCCGTCGAAACCCTGCCGCTGGCACGCAACGACAATAGCCGCGCGCGGTTGCTCGCGGTGATCGAGCATGACGTGAAACGGCTCGACCGGTTGATATCCGACATTTCCGATGCAAGCCGTCTCGATGCCGAATTGCAGCGGCAGGACATGACGTCGGTCGATCTGCGCCGTCTGCTCACGGCACTGGCATCGGTTGCGAACGAAACGCGGCGCAGCAACAACATCGCCGTCGAGCTTCGCCTCGAAGGACGCGGCCCCAACGACACCTTCTCGGTGCCCGGCCATGACTCGCGTCTCGGACAGGTGATCTCAAACCTCCTGTCCAATGCCCAGTCCTTCTCGCAACCCGGCGGCAAGGTGCGGATCACTTGCCGGCGCGCCCGCTCGGACATCGAGATCGTCGTCGATGATGACGGACCGGGCATCCGCGAAGATGCGCTGGAACGGATCTTCGAGCGCTTCTACACCGACCGACCGCATCAGGGGTTTGGACAGAATTCGGGCCTGGGTCTGTCGATCTCGAAGCAGATCGTGGAGGCTCATGGCGGACGGATATGGGCCGAGAACCGCGCCGGCCCGCCGGGCCCCGATGGCGCGGCGACAATCGCAGGCGCGCGCTTCGTCGTCAGGCTGCCCGCGCCATGACGAAGGGCGGCGACGCCAGCATCCACGCTTCTGCGGTGCTGGTCGGAGATCGTGCCGTGTTGATCCGGGGGCCCTCAGGCTCGGGCAAATCGCGTCTTGCATTCGATCTCATTCTGGCCGGCCGCGCCCTGCAAATAGCGCCGGCCATGTTGATCGGCGATGATCGCGTTCATGTTCTGCCGACGCAGGGCGGGCTTGTCGTCCGGCCGGCGCCGGCGCTTGCCGGCCTGATCGAAATTCGCGGACTCGGCATTCGCCGCTGTGAGTTCGTCAGGGAAGCCGTCGTTGGCCTGGTCGCCGATCTCGATGCGGCGGATGCCGCGCGACTTCCGGCATGCGAAGCGCTTCGAACGCAAATCTGTGGTATTTTGATACCACGAATACCTGTGGGACGGGGTTTTGCCGGCCTTCCTCTCGTGATCGCCGCCCTCACCATGGCCGCGAATTCATCTGCCGCTGGGCTTTCGCCAGATTGCCCGAAGGGAATTGGTAACCATATCAGCCCCACTATCGCCACCGATTAGACCGGTGCGAGGCTCCCTCCCTCCCCCCAACGGACAATTACGCAGCGGACAATTAAAGGGGATAATTTCCGGGAGATTCGCGACGGTCCCCTCTTGCGCGGGGGCGCTGGATGGTCAAAGTGGCGCGTTCGTGCGGTGCACCAAAAGCACCCGCGAGGAGTTTTCAATGATTGGTCTAGTACTTGTAACTCATGGGCGGCTCGCTGACGAGTTCAAGGCCGCACTCGAACATGTCATGGGTCCGCAAAAGCAGATCGAAGCCGTCACGATCGGGGCAGAAGATGATTCCGATCTGTGTCGAAGCGACATCATCGAGGCCGTCAATCGCGTCGACAGCGGCGATGGTGTAGCCATCCTCACCGATATGTTCGGTGGAACACCATCCAATCTCGCGATCTCCTGCATGAGCCGTCCGAAGGTTGAAGTGCTCGCGGGGATCAATCTTCCCATGCTGGTCAAGCTCGCCAAGGTCCGCGAAGAGCGCTCGCTTCCCGACGCCATCGCCATGGCTCAGGAAGCCGGCCGCAAATATGTGACCATTGCGAGCCGGGTGCTCGCCGGGAAATGAGCGACGAGGACGACGCGTCGCCCGAAAACCTTTCCGGGCCCAGTATTCCGCCGGGCGCAATCTCCCGCGAAATGCCGATCGTCAACAAACGTGGACTCCACGCACGCGCTTCCGCGAAGTTCGTGCAAATGGTCGAGCGCTTCGAGGCCGAAGTCTGGGTGACGAAGGGCAGCGAGACTGTTGGAGGCACTTCGATCATGGGACTCATGATGCTGTCTGCGGGCCCGGGCACTTCGATTACCGTCTCGGCCGCCGGACCGGAGGCGCAGGCGGCACTGGATGCCATCACCGAACTGGTCGCGAGCAAATTCAACGAGGAAGGGTCTTAGCCAGAGTCCTGGCCTGGCGGCGGGGCGCACAAGGCGCGAAGCCGAGGCCGACGAGGTCTGGATGACCTACTTCGCCGGCGGCACCAGGTAGACTTTCCAGGTGGTCGAAGGACCGGGATGCCCGTGGAAGAAGCGCTGGGTAGCGACGGCGAGTTGCTCGGCGTCCTTGCCGTTGGCCGCCATCCAGGCTTCGCAGGCCGGAAGTCGCGGGTCCGACGTATCGCAGATCCCGACAAAACCGAGCCGCGTCGCTTCGTCCAGCGACGTCAGCCCTGACGACCATAATTCGCCCGGCGTGAATGGCGCCGGATGATCCGGACTATAGAACGTCATCGGCTCGCCGACTTCCGTTGTCCCCGCGACCACTGCCCAGCGCGTGTGGAAACGGTTGTGCCACATGTCGGTCAGCTCGTGGGCGAGCTGCGAGCGCGCCGTATAGCTTGCAGATGGATTGGGATTGTCCGCGATTTCGCGCAGCGCGATGTAGGGCGAAGCGACGAGCGTGGCGAGCGTGGTGACAAACCAGATCACGGTAAGGCGAAACAACGCAATCCGCGGCAGGCGCAGCGCGGGAATGGCTACGAGCGCCAGGGGAACGAGAAAAAACAGCGAAATGCCCCAGTCGGTCTTCATCAGGACCTTGAAGATCAGGCCGCCGATCGGAGGACCGATCGCGACCACAAGCTGAATGATCCAGACATTGAGCGCCTGGGATTCATTCACGCCTGTATTCGCACCGCTTCTCCAGATACGTGCCGCCGCAAGCGAGGGGGGATGCAGCAAACGCGTCCAGACAATTGCGAGCGCGGCCAGCGCTATCGGGAGCGCGAGCAGCGCGAGATTATGGCCGATATAGCCCAGGACGAAGGCTGCACTCTGCGTGCGGTCCGAAAGCCCGTAGACGTCGCCGGCATAGGTCAGCGGCACGAAGTCCACCTCCTTCAGCCAGACCAGATGTGGGATCATCGCCACGGCAGCGACCGCGATGGCAACCCATGGCGCGGGCGAGAGGAGAAATTTCAGCCGGTCCGGGTGGATCAGCGCAGCGAGACCTACAGCGCCGATCATGGTCAGCACCCAGTATTTCGTCATCAGCGCCAGCGCGCCGGCAAGCCCGAGCCAGACGCCCGCGAGGATATTGCGCTTCTCAAACGCATTCAGATAGGCCAGCACAACGAGCGGCAGCGTGACGAGCTGCAGCAGATCGGGATTGTACTTGAAGCCCTTGAAATTGAAGATCGGATAGATCGCAAGCATCACCACGACGAAGAACGCGCGTCGATAATCGACGACTCGCAACGCGATCAACCAGCAGATCACCATGCCAACCGCGACCGTCGTCATCGCCAGCGCGTAGGTAGCCCAGTCGGTAACCGGGAACAATTTGAACCAGATTCCTGCCACCCAGCCCGCCAGCGGCGGGTGCTTGCCATAGCCCAGCTGGAATTTCTGGCCCCAGGCGAAGGCTTCCGCAACATCCATGTGGATGTCCTGCGCCGCCTTGAGATTGATCAGGACGAAGGTCCAGAGCACGGCATGGGCCGCGGCAAAGCCGATCACCAGCGCCGGAGCGAGGTCGCGGTCGGAGGCGGATGCCACCAGCCACGCCGCCAGCCGGCGAAGGCTTGGCCTTCTGGCGCGGCGGCGGCCAGTGCGGGCTGCGCGCGAAACAGATGCAGTCGACATGCCTCTTTCCGGTTCGAAGGTTCCTGTGACGGACCTGACGCGTCTGGGTAGCGCGTTTTCCGGTTGAGTGAAATCAGCTTGGCGTGAAGAAGCCCGGTCGTGGCGGCTTAATATGGTTGCCGCAGTGAAATGCGAATGCTATCCCGCGCCCATGACATCCATCCCTGTTTCGAACATCCGCAACTTCGCCATTGTTGCGCACATCGACCATGGCAAATCGACGCTGGCCGACCGTCTGATCCAGACCACAGGAGCGCTGCAGGCGCGCGAGATGAAGGAACAGGTGCTCGATTCCATGGATATCGAGCGCGAGCGCGGCATTACGATCAAGGCGCAAACCGTGCGCCTGACTTATCTGGCCAGGGATGGCAAGACCTACATCCTCAACCTGATCGACACGCCCGGCCATGTCGACTTCGCCTACGAAGTGTCCAGGTCGCTTGCGGCGTGCGAAGGCTCGCTGCTCGTGGTCGATGCCAGCCAGGGCGTCGAGGCGCAGACACTTGCCAATGTCTACCATGCGATCGATGCCGGCCACGAGATCGTGCCGGTTCTCAACAAGATCGATCTGCCCGCCGCCGAACCGGATCAGGTCAAGCAACAGATCGAGGACGTGATCGGGATCGACGCCTCCGACGCGGTGTTGATCTCGGCCAAGACCGGCCTTGGCATCGACGAGGTGCTGGAAGCCATCGTTCACCGCCTGCCGCCGCCGAAAGGCGACCGTGACGCTTCGCTCAAGGCGCTTCTGGTCGACAGCTGGTATGACGTTTATCTCGGCGTCGTGGTGCTGGTCCGAATCGTCGATGGTGTGCTCAAAAAAGGCCAGCGCATCCGGATGATGGGCACCAACGCGGCCTACGACGTCGAGCGCGTCGGCTTCTTTACGCCGAAGATGCAGCAGATCGAGGAACTCGGCCCCGGCGAAATCGGCTTTATTACCGCCGCGATCAAGGAGGTGGCCGACACCCGCGTCGGCGACACCATCACCGACGACCGCAAGCCCGTGACCGAGATGTTGCCGGGGTTCAAGCCGGCAATTCCAGTAGTGTTCTGCGGCCTGTTCCCTGTCGATGCCGACGATTTCGAAACCTTGCGCGCCGCGATGGGGAAGTTGCGGCTCAACGACGCCAGCTTCTCCTTCGAGATGGAAACCTCCGCCGCACTCGGCTTCGGCTTCCGCTGCGGTTTCCTCGGGCTGTTGCATCTCGAAATCATCCAGGAGCGGCTGCAGCGCGAATTCGATCTCAACCTGATCGCAACCGCGCCTTCCGTGATCTACCGGATGCACCTCACCGACGGGCAGATGATCGAGATCCACAATCCCGTCGACATGCCCGACGTGGTGAAGATAGCGGAGATCGAGGAGCCGTGGATCGAAGCCACGATCCTCACCCCGGACGAATATCTCGGCAGCGTGCTGAAATTGTGCCAGGACCGCCGCGGCTCGCAGAAGGAGCTCACCTATGTGGGCAACCGCGCCATGGTGAAATACGAACTGCCGCTCAACGAAGTGGTGTTCGATTTCTACGATCGCCTCAAGTCGGTCTCGAAGGGCTACGCCTCCTTCGACTATCATCTCACCGACTACAAGCCGGCCGATCTGGTCAAGATGCAGATCCTCGTCAACGGCGAGCCGGTGGACGCGCTCTCGATGCTGGTTCACCGCACCCGGGCGGAAGGCCGCGGCCGCGCCATGGTCGAGAAGATGAAGGAACTGATCCCTCCGCACATGTTCCAGATTCCGATCCAGGCCGCGATCGGGGGCAAGGTAATTGCGCGCGAAACCGTGCGCGCCCTGCGCAAGGACGTCACCGCCAAATGCTATGGCGGCGACGTCACGCGCAAACGCAAGCTTCTGGAGAAGCAGAAAGAAGGCAAGAAGAGGATGCGCCAGTTCGGCAAGGTCGACATCCCGCAGGAAGCCTTTATCGCCGCGCTCAAGGTGGACAGCTGAGAACGGGCGAGCTTTGCACACCCGGCATGACGCGACCTCGTCCATCTTGATCCGCGTCGCGAGATGGACGAACATGCCCTTAATTATCAATCGATAAGGGCAAGGGAAACCCCATGAACAAGCCAGAAGCCTTCGGCCTTGTCGAGCGCGCCAGGGCGCTGGCGCCCCTGATCGCACAGGAGGCCGACGAGACCGAGCGGACCCGCCGCCTCACCCAGCCGGTCGTTTCAGCCCTGATCGAGAACGGGCTCTACCGGGCGCTTCTCCCCCAGAGCCTTGGCGGCGCGGAAGCGCCGCCGGAAGCGTTCATGCAGATGTTGGAGGAGGTCGCAAAGGCCGATGCCTCAACGGCCTGGTGTCTCGGTCAATGCTCCGTCTGCGCCATGACGGCGGCCTATCTCGATGCAGACGTGGCACGCGAGATTTTCGGCAAGCCCAACGATATTCTGGCCTGGGGCGCGATTGCCAACGAGGTACAGGTCGTTCCCGGCGGCTATCGCATCACCGCGCGCTGGGACTTTGCCAGCGGTTCGCGTCAGGCGAACTGGCTCGGCGCCCATGTCCAGGTCATCGAAGCGGACGGCAAGAAGCGGCTGAAGCCGAACGGCACGCCGGAAATCCGCACCATCGTCTTTCCCGCGACAAGCGCCACCATGCACGACGTCTGGGACGTGATCGGGTTATGCGGTACCGGCACGGATTCCTATTCGGTGGAGGACTTGTTCATCCCGGAAAATTTCGCGGCGCTGCGCGACGATTTCACGGCGCTGCGGGAAAAGGGCCTGCTCTACCGGATCACCACCTACACCATGTTCGGGCTGGGCTTTGCGGCGATCTCGCTCGGCGTTGCCCGCGCCACGCTTGACGCAGCCGTCGATCTGGCGCGCAGGAAACACTCGGTAGGCATCACCGCGATGCGCGAGAACAGCGCGGTGCAGGGATTGATCGGCCGCACCGAAGGCAATCTGCGCGCGGCGCGCGCCTATATCTATTCTACGGCCGCTCAGGCCTGGCACGATCTGAACCAGACCGGAAACCTCTCGGAAGAACATCGGGCGGCCATTCGCCTCGCCGCGACATGGACTATTCATCAGGCGGCTTCCGTGGTCGATGCGGCCTATCACATGGCTGGCGCGACCGCCGTGTTCAGGGCAAACGGGTTCGAACGACGTTTCCGTGACATGCATGCCATCGCGCAGCAAATCCAGGCCCGCGACACCCATTATGAGGACGTCGGCAGGAATATCCTGACCAATAGCGCGATTCCGCGCGGACCCACCATCTAGCTCCGCCATCGGCCGTAGCTCCCGGATGCCTGGCGGCAGCGGTCGCCAGCCGGTTGCAGAATGGCTGCCATGCCACCCAATCGCAATCAGTTGTTAAGCAGTTTCTGGGACTTTCCGGGCTAAAGTCGGACAGCGCGCGGTTCCATAAAATGTTCCAGATTCGATCGATCCAGGCCCGTCTGGTGCTTGCGATTTCGCTGACGGTCGCAGCAGCTTGCGGAATTCTCGGCACGTTTTCTGTCATTCAAGAGCGCGCCTTGATGCGCCTGGCGCTCGACCAGCAGCTGAAGCTGCAATATGACAGCGTGATCGCCGCTCTCGACTACGAGGGCCGCGCCGGGCTTGCGGTCAGCGCCGTAATCGCCAATTTGCCCCCGGTGGTGGATGCCGTTGCCAAAAGCGATCGCGAGGCGCTCCAGGCCCTCCTGCAGGCGCCTTTCGAGGCCATAAAATTGCAAGGCATGCCGCTGGTCAGCTTCCATACGCCGCCTGCCATCGCGTTTTATCGCATCCACAATCCCAAACAATTCGGCGAAGACATCTCCGGGCGGCGCGCTACCGTGGTCGCATCGAACTCGACCGGCAAGCCTATCGTAGGCGTCGAAGCCGGGCGGGATTCGCTCGGTGTATTTGCCATGACGCCGATCATGCGCGACGGAAAGAGCCTCGCTGTCGCCGATATCGGCGTCTCCTTTGGCAAGCAATTCGCCGACAGCGCCAAGCAGCGCTTTGGCGTCGACGTCGCGGTGCATCGTTTCGACGACGGCGCGGGCTTTGTGAGGATCGCATCGACACTGCCCGACAATTCCGACGTTACCCCGGAAGAACTCAAACGGGTCTTCGAGGGCGGCACGTTGCGCCGGGATGCTACCCTGAACGGCCATCCGGCCGCTCTCTATCTCGGACAGATCAAGAATTATGCAGGACAACCGGTGGCCGTGCTCGAGCTGGTCAAGGACATCACCGAATATGAGGCGGCCTCGGCGCGCTCGCAACGCACCCAGATTTTGGGCACGATCGCCATTCTGGCTGTCGCTGCATTGCTGGCCCTCCTGCTCGGCCGCGGCATGTCGCGTCCCCTGACCGCCATCACCCAAGTCATGAATCGCCTTTCCAGCGGCGACACCGACGTGACGATTCCCGGCGGCGACCGCAAGGACGAGCTCGGCACCATGGCTGGCGCCGTCGACGTATTTCGCCGCAACATGATCGAGGCGCGCACGCTGCGCGAAGAGCAGGAAGCGGCCAAACAGCAGGCCGAGCTCGAGAAGAAGGCATTGCAGCGCCAGATGGCCGATCGTTTTGAGGCCGACGTCAAGAGCCTCGTCAGCGCGGTTGCACGGGCAACCGAGGACATGCAGCGTGTTGCCTCGGAGATCACAGCCAGTGTCAATGGGACTTCGGCGCAGGCGGCAGCAGCCGCCGCTGCTTCCGAGGAAGCTTCCGCCAGCATCAACACCGTCGCCTCTGCCACTGAGGAGCTCGCCTCTTCGGTCGCCGAGATCGGCCGCCAGGTCACCCATTCGACCGGCGTCGCCGAGGGCGCAGTAGACAAGGCGCGGAAAACCACCGAATTGGTCGGCGGCCTCACCGCCGCGGGCGAAAAGATCGGCGACGTGCTTCGCCTGATCAGTGCGATCGCCAGCCAGACCAATCTGCTGGCGTTGAATGCGACCATCGAGGCGGCACGCGCCGGCGAAGCCGGCAAAGGGTTCGCCGTTGTCGCTGCCGAGGTGAAGGAACTGGCCAACCAGACATCCAGGGCAACCGAGGAAATCGCAGGACAGGTCAGCGCCATCCAATCCTCCACCGGAGAATGCGTCACGGCAATCGGCGGCATCAGCGACACGATCAGGGAGATCAGCGGCATTGCCACCACCATCGCGGCCGCCGTCGAGGAACAGGGGTCGGCGACCCGCGAAATCGCGCGAAGCGTCCAGCAGGTCGCCGCGGGCACCGGCGAGGTCGCGGTCAACGTGGCCGGCGCGAGCCGAGCCGCGGACCAGTCGCGCGCGCTCGCCGATACCGTCCTTTCCACCTCGAGCCAGCTTAGCCAGCAGGCCCGCACCCTGTTCGAAAGCGTCGACACCTTTTTGGCCGAATTGCGAAACGCGGCATAGAAATGGCTATGTGCGCGGGCTTGCACGTGCTTCCATCGGCACCGGCTCGAGAAAATCGCGCAGGGCAAAGGGCAAGGGCTGACCGCAAGGATTCGGAAGGTTGCGAATGGCCGGGTCGAAGACGCCTGCAAAAACAAAAACAGCGGTGAAAAGAACGCCGGCCAGATCCTCAGGTCCTGCCGTCGACGCAGTCTTCAAGGCCTATCCAAAACTCCTCAGGACAAGATTACTGGCGCTGCGGCGTCTTATCTTCGACACCGCAAAGGCCACCGAGGGGGTCGGACGGCTGGAGGAAACCCTCAAATGGGGCCAGCCAAGCTACCTCACGTCGGAGACCGGGAGCGGCAGCACCATTCGGATTGACCAGGTCAAATCCGCGGCCAAGCAGTATGCGGTGTATTTTCATTGTCAGACCGACCTGGTTGCTACCTTCCGCGAGTTATATCCGCGCGAATTCAGCTATGGCGGCAACCGAAGCATTCTCTTCAAGGTCGAGGACGAAATTCCCGATGCAGCGATACGCCACTGCCTGGCTTTGGCACTGACCTATCATCTGAGGAAACGCAGAAGCGCTCTCACCAGATAGCCTGTCGCCGCGTCACGATCATCCGACCATGCGCGATTGCCGCCTGACTTGAAAATCTCAATCTGCGCATTTGCGCCTGCCGTTGGGATCGGCGTCAACAGCGTCGTCGTACGTACGCGCTAGGCAACCAGCGCGGCGTTTCCGCCCGCCAATGCGGTGTTGCCCGCTTCGCTCTGTGCCGCCAGCAGTCCGACGATCTCGGCACCGGGGCGGGCGCCGCTGAACAGGAAGCCCTGACCTTCATGGCAGCCTTCCGCGCGCAAATAGTTGAGTTCGGCCTCGGTCTCGACGCCTTCGGCGGCGATGGTCACGCCGAGCCCCGCGCCGAGGCTGATAATCGAACGCACGATCGCCTGCGCGTCGCGATTGCCGGCGAGATCACGCACAAATGACTGGTCGATCTTGATCTTGTCGAAGGGAAAACTCCTGAGATAGCTCAAGCTGGAATAGCCGGTGCCGAAATCATCCATCGAGAAGCGAACGCCGAGCGCCCGCAAGGCATGCAGCGTGGCCAGCACTTCGGCGCTCTTTTCCAGGAGCAAGGTCTCGGTGATTTCGAGTTCGAGCCGCTTCGCCGGCAGTCCCGATCTGTTCAACGCATCCATCACGACCGAAAACAGATTGCCAACGCGAAATTGAAGTGGGGAGAGGTTGACGGCGATGCGAATGTCGTCCGGCCATTGCGCCGCATCCATGCAGGCACGACGCAGCATCAACCCGCCGAGTCCCGTAATCAGGCCGGTGTCCTCGGCGACCGGAATGAACTCGGCCGGCGAGATCATGCCGCGATCAGGATGCGGCCAGCGCGCCAGCGCCTCGAAGCCGGTGATGCGTCCGCTCGCGATGTCGACAAGCGGCTGGTAGTGTGGGCACAGCACCTCGTCCTCGATCGCAGCGCGCAAGTCGATCTCGATCTTGCGGCGCGTTTGGGCGCGAGCGTCCATTTCAGCCTCGAAGAAGGCAAACGTGCCACGCGACTCGTTTTTGGCGCGGGACAAGGCCATCGCCGCGTTCTTCAGAAGCTGCTCTGATTCATCGCCATCGCCGGGAGCCATGGCGATACCGATCGTGGCGCTGGTAATGACGGAATGGCCGTCGAGCAGAAACGGGTCGGCAATCGCCTCGAGCAGCCGCCTGGCCAGCAGCACCGCATCGTCAGGACGTATCAGACCGCCCTGCACGATTGCGAATTCGTCGGAGTTGAGCCGCGCGAGGATGTCGTCTTCGCGCAGTATCGACCGCAAGCGCTTGGCGACGCTGCAAAGCAGCTTGTCGCCTATGCCGTGACCGAGCGCATCATTCACCGCCTTGAAGTTGTCGAGGCCAAGGATCAAGACCGCCGTCTTTTCCGCACCGCGCCGCATGTGGACCAGGGTTTCGTCCATGTGCTGGCGCAGCAGGTTCCTGTTCGGCAGCCCCGTGAGATCATCGTGCTGGGCCATGAAGATCATTCTCGCCTCGGCCCGCTTGCGCTCGGTGATATCCATCAGCGCCAGCAGGACGGCGGGGCGGCCATCGTAGACCAGTCGGCGCGCGTAGATCGCGACATCGATCAAAGTGCCGTCGGCCCTGACATGCTTCCAGGTGCGCGCCGTCAGTTCGTCGCTGGAAAGTGCGATGGCCCACGGCAGTTCGGTCTGGAAGGCCTGTATGCTGCGAATGGTGAGCTTCTCGAACTCGGCACGGCCATACCCATAATGCGCAACCGCAGCATCGTTGACCCCCAGGATGCGCTCATTTTCCAGCGCGCAGATAATCATCGGAACAGGATTGCTGTCGAACAACAGGCGAAATGACTCCTCCCGCTGCCTTAGTTCCGTGATGTCGATGCGCAAGCCGATAATGCCGCCATCCTCGGTCAGCTGTTCCTCGATCAGAACGCAGCGACCATCGGCAAGGCGCTGCTCGTGGCGTTCGCCAGGCTGGTAGAGCCTTGCGATCCGCTCGGCAATCCATTCTTCCTCGCGGCCGATCGCGTCGGGGTAGTCACCACGTTCGACGCCGATGCGGATCGTGTCCTGCAGACGCGCGCCCGGCTGGAAGAGATCCGCACTGCGGTGGTAGATTTCCGAATATTTCTTGTTCCAAAGAATGTAGCGTCCCTCGGCATCGAGGAAAACGATTCCCTGGGGCAGAAGGTCGATCGCCTCACACAGCCGCTCATGCGATTTCCGTGCTTCCGCAATGGCCGCCTCGGCCTCCGCGCGCATGCGTGCCACCTCATCGAATTCCACCGCGTTGTGGCGCTTGTTGCGGGACAACCCGACGCGGGGCCTTGCAGACCTGCCGCGAGTGGCGGCCTTGGCCGCACGCCTTCTCCTCTTCTTTTTTGCTGGCCGTGACCGGATGATCGGCATTGCTGCGCCCGTCGCATTTCTGCATGTGATGTTTCCGGATACGACGAAGTCTCTGAAAAAATGGTATCAGCTTGCTACTAGACAGCTAGTGGGCCATGGCTGCTGCTGGCGCGGAATTGCCCGAATAACAGGCGAATCCCAGCTGTCTCGTGTAGATTGGCTCCGCGTCCGCAAACCGGTAAGGCAAAATTTTGGGCTTTAGCGCGAGATGTCGGATTCTGCTAAGCAAATAACGAACTCAAGGCAGACGCGATGAATTTCGCCAATTTTGAGCAGAGTTATAGAAGGATTAACGCGGCGCGCATTGTGCCACGATGCTGTCCCGAATCCTGCTCATATGTTCCGGCGCGGACAAAAGTGATTCGATGAAGCTCGCTGGAAGTCTCCTTGTTCTGCTCCTGATCCTCGGCCCGGTTGCGCTGGCGCAGGACAAGGGAAGCGTCGATCCGAAGCCGTTGCCGCCACTCGCAAAGCCGAACGATCCCAAGATCGGCGCCAAGGAGCTGTTCGCCCGGAAAATGCTTCCGGCCGCGATGCCGACCCGGGTGTTCGGCTTTTATGCGCATGGCTGTATCGCAGGCGCGCAGGCGCTGCCGATCAACGGCAAGACCTGGCAGGTGATGCGTCTGTCGCGCAATCGCTACTGGGGCCATCCAGACCTGATTGCACTCGTGGAACGCCTGTCGGCCAAGGCGCACAAGGATGCAGGCTGGCCAGGCATATTGGTCGGCGACATGTCGCAGCCGCGCGGCGGACCCATGTTTACCGGGCATGCCAGCCATCAGGTCGGGCTCGACGCCGACATCTGGCTGACGCCGATGCCGGATCGGCAATTATCGCGCAACGAGCGCGAGGAGATGTCGGCGGTGATGATGGTGCGAGCCGACCGGCTGGACATCGACCCGAATGTGTGGACGCCGGGGCATCTGATATTGATCCGTGATGCCGCGCAGGAACCGAGCGTTCAGCGCATTTTTGTCAACGCCGCGATCAAGAAGGCGCTGTGCCGGGACGCCAAAGGCGACCGGAGCTGGCTCACCAAGATACGGCCGATGTACGGCCACGACTATCATTTCCATATTCGCATCAAATGCCCGCCGGGCAGTACCGACTGCGAGAGCCAGCCGGAACCTTCGGAGGGCGAGGGCTGCAGCGCGGCCGATCTCGCCTATTGGTTCAAGGACGAGGTGCTTCATCCGAAGCCGCCGACAGAGCCGCCGCAACCGAAGCCGCCGATGACGATGGCGGCCTTGCCCGCCGCCTGCCGCCAGGTTCTGGCCGCGCCCGACGCCAGGCAGTAATATTTGAAACGCATGGCCCATGATTTTAGTTGTGGACTATCGCCGCGGCCACAAAATGCGCTAGTGTCTGGATGCCGCCCCCGCCGCAAGCGCGCGGCCAAGCCGGGACGACGGTCCCCACCCCTCAATCCGATCGAAGAGCCGTTACGCCAGCGGCGTAGCCGCGCGGCTCGCCAGCGTGAGAACCATCATGCGCATCAGTGCACGCAACCAGATCAAGGGCACCGTCGTCGAAGTCAAGAAAGGCGCAACCACTTCCCACGTTCGCGTCCAGATCGGCAACGGGCAGATCGTCACTTCCGCGATCACCAATGAAGCGGTCGATGAACTCGGCATCAAGGTCGCCGATCACGTAACCGTGGTGGTGAAGGCTTCCGACGTCATGATAGCAGTGGATTGATCATGCGCGTCTTCCTCGTTGTCGCATGGATGATGCTTGGAACCATCGCCGCAAGGGCAGCCGATGAGCCGAGCGGCTGTGACAAATTCAAGTGGAATATCGATCGTGAGCGCGCGGCGCTGACATCCCCCGACCGCCTGAAGCTTGCTTCCTCGAGCGAACTTGCCGCCTTGCCGTCGGCCGGGTTGACGCTCGCTCTCAGCCCGCCGGCCGACGCCATGCTGCCCACGCCTCCGGAACGCGTGCCGAAGGAAGGTACCTTTGCCGGTTTCCTGAGCTTCAAGGCGCCACCAAAGTCCGGAATCTATACGGTAAGCCTTTCCGCTGGCGGTTGGGTCGACCTGCTGCAGGACGGCCATCCCGTCAAACCGAAGGCCTTTAGCGGCGCAACCGACTGCGACGGCATCCGCAAGACCATGAAATACGAGATCTCGGCCAGTCCGTTCGTGCTGCAGCTCAGCGGGCTCAAGGAGAATTCGGTTTCGATCGCCATTCTGCCGTCGGAGTGATCCGCGGATCAGCCTTGACGCTCGGTCGCCGCTCGCGCAAGCGAGCGGGCGTACCGTGCCTCACCTGGAAAATCGCGTGCGTCTGCCGTGCTTTGGGGACTTTTACCCGGGCCATCAGCCTGTTATGTTTTCGGTCGCGACCACCCTGGCGACCGTAAGTCCTCAGGCTCCGTGGAACGGCGCTTCCGCCTGTCGCATTCACCTTGACCAAGGCCGGACGTTCCGCGCGAAAAAGCGTGCTGCGTTCGCGCACGGAGCGCGTCCATGTATCGGCTTGCCGGATTTCTCATCGCCCTCACGATGCTATGCGGTTCGGCCTCTCTGCCTGCCGCGGCACAGGAGAAGAGCATCACGGTGTTTGCGGCGGCATCGATGAAGAACGCGCTCGACGACGTCGACACGGCCTTCACGGCGAAGACAGGTATCAAAGTTGTCGCGAGCTATGCTGCAAGTTCGGTGCTGGCAAAGCAGATCGAACAGGGCGCGCCCGCGGATATTTTCATGTCCGCCGATACCGACTGGATGGGCTATGCCGCCAGCAGGGGCGTCATCAACAATGCCACGCGGACCAACCTGCTCGGCAACAGCATCGTTCTAATCGCGCCGAAGGATTCCAGCATCGGTAGTGTCGCAATCGGTGTTGGCTTCGACCTCGCCAAACTCGCAGGCCAGGGCAGGATCGCGACCGGCGACGTTAGCTCCGTTCCGGTCGGCAAGTACGCCAGGGCGGCGCTGGAAAAACTCGGGTCCTGGCAGGCCGCCGAGCCAAAATTCGCCATGGCCGAAAGCGTGCGCGCGGCGTTGACGCTGGTGGGGCGCGGCGAAGCGGCGCTCGGTATCGTCTACGCCACCGATGCGCGAGTTGAGCCTGGCGTGAAAGTGGTCGGCACTTTCCCCGCGGATTCCCATCCGCCGATCGTCTATCCGGTGGCGGCGACGACGGCGGCAGGACCGTATGCCACTTCCTACCTTGGCTTTTTGCGGTCGTCGGCGGCAAAAGCCATCTTCGAGAAATACGGTTTCTCGTTCCTCGTCACTCCGACCACCTGAATCCCCTCGTGTTCGAACTCTCGCCAACGGAATTGACGGCGATCCTGCTGTCGCTGCGGGTGGCAACGGTCGCCACGCTGGTGGCAACGCCACTTGGCATCGCAGTGGCCTGGCTCCTGGCTCGCCGTGAATTCTGGGGCAAGGCGCTGATGGACGGGCTAGTGCATTTGCCGCTGGTGCTGCCCCCGGTCGTCACCGGCTATCTGCTGCTCCTGACCTTCGGCCGGCGCGGTCTGATCGGCGAGTGGCTTGCGGACAATCTCGGTATCGTGTTCGCATTTCGCTGGACGGGCGCGGCGCTCGCTTGCGGCATCATGGCGTTTCCGCTTCTGGTGCGGCCGATCCGGCTTTCGATCGAGGCCGTCGACAGCAGGCTGGAGCAGGCGGCTGGAACGCTCGGTGCAGCGCCCTGGCAGGTATTTCTCACCGTGACGTTGCCGCTGGCACTGCCGGGCGTGGTGGCCGGGATGGTGCTTGGCTTCGCCAAGGCAATCGGCGAATTCGGCGCGACCATCACATTCGTGTCGAATATCCCGGGCGAGACCCAGACCATTTCGTCCGCGATCTATTCGCTGATCCAGACGCCGGGCGGCGACAGCGCGGCGCTGCGGCTGGTGTCGGTTTCAATTCTCATCGCGATGGCCGCGCTGGTCGGCTCCGAATGGTTCGCCCGGCGCGTCCTCAAACGTCTGCACGGGAATTGATCATGCTGCGCGTGCACGTCTCGAAGCGGCTCGGCGAATTCGCCATCGAGGCCTCCTTTGCAAGCGAAGGCCGTGTCACTGGGTTGTTCGGCGCCTCGGGCGCCGGCAAGACTTCGCTGATCAACATGATCGCCGGGTTGTTGAGGCCTGACCGCGGCAGCATCGCAATCGACGGCGAGACCCTGGACGATACGGCTGCGCGGGTACACATCCCGGTTCATCGCCGCCGGATCGGCTATGTCTTTCAGGAGGCGCGGCTGTTTCCTCATCTCGATGTGCGCCAGAATCTGGACTACGGGCGGCGCATGAACCGGCTTGCCGAGGACGACGCACAGCGCAAACGGGTAACCGATCTGCTCGATATCGGTCATCTCATGGACCGCCGCCCCGGTCGTCTGTCAGGCGGCGAACGCCAGCGCGTGGCGCTCGGACGGGCATTGCTGTCGCAGCCGCGATTGCTGCTGCTGGATGAACCGCTGGGATCGCTCGATGAGGAACGCAAGGAAGAGATCCTGCCCTATCTTGTCCGCCTGCGTGACGAAGCCGGCATCCCGATGGTCTATGTCAGCCATGACGCCTCCGAGATGCGTCAGCTCGCGACCCATGTGGTGATTCTGCGGCGCGGACGCGTGGTCGCGTCCGGCGGCGCCGAGATATTGCCGCTGGCGCTCGCCTCGGTTTAACTGCTGAACGTCGCGTCCGAACTTATTTGCCGGAGGGCTACCTGCGAGGCGCGAGCCAATTGTCTCAAATTCCCGCGACCGAGGACCAGAAGGTCTTGAGCTTGCGTTTCAGCGCGTCAAGGCGCGTGGTCTGTCGTTCCTCCTCCTGTTCTTCGGGCAGGCGAAGGCCGACGACATTGACCCTTCCTCCGCTGATGCTGCGCGCCACCAGCACGATGGGGTCGAGGTCCAGGGAGGCGCCCTCCTTCGGCGCGTGGTCGAGGTGAATGTCGAAATAATCGGCAAGTGTCATCTTTTCCTGCCCTTCACCGACCGCCACGCCATAGACCTCCGCCAGTTCGCCGAGCGTGTGCTCGCCGGAAACTGTGAAATCGCCCAGCAGATGCGGGTCAGGTGCCGAACTCGGCAGCATGTCGACAAAGAAACGATCGAGCGCTTCGGCCTTTTCCGGCGGTGCCAGCAGATAGATGTAGTCGCCGGGACGCACCGGCTCGGCCTCCGCCGGCGAAAGGATGTGCTCGTCGCGGATCACCAGCGTCGGTTTCGACCAGGACGGAATCAGGCCGCGGCGGAAATAAAGGCTCTTCGGGCGCACGGAATAACCGACCAATTGCTGCTCGAGCTGGCCCGGCAAGTCGAGTTCGACGCGTCGCGGACCGCGATCTGCGCGCGGCAGCGCGACATGCAGCCGCTGCGCCGCCCATGTCAGCGTCCAGCCCTGCAGCACGAGCGAGACGAGCACGACGACAAAGGCGACGTCGAAATAAAGATAGGCCTTGGAGAGCCCGACCAGCATCGGGATCGATGCGAGGAAGATTGCGACTGCTCCGCGCAGACCCGTCCAGGCGATGAAAATTTTTTCCCGCCAATTGAAAGGAAACGGCGCGAGACATAGAAACACCGCGATCGGGCGCGCCACGAGCATCAGAACCAGCGCCACGATGAATGCCGGCAAGGTACTGACGACAAGACGTTGCGGCGAGACCAGAAGCCCAAGCAGGACGAACATCACGATTTGCGCCAGCCAGGTCGCCGCGTCCAGGAACGCCACCACCGAACTATGCGCACGCGTCGGCCGGTTGCCGATGATAATTCCGGCGAGATAGACTGCGAGAAATCCCGAGGCGTGCGCGATCTGCGCCACGCCGAAAATCACCAGTGCCGCGGTAGTGACGAACGGCGCGTGCAAGCCCTGCGGCAAAGCGACCCGGTTGAGCGCGAGCACTACCAGACGGCCGCCGAAGACGCCGGCAATCATGCCGAAAATGGCCTCGCGGCAGAACTCCAGCAAGACGTGAGTGAACGAACTTCCGCCAACCGAAATCAGCTCGACCAGCATCAAGGTAAAGAATATCGCGAACGGATCGTTGGTGGCAGATTCTGCCTCCAATGTCGCGCCGACGCGCGGGCGCAATCGCAAGCCTTGCGCATGCACCAGCAGAAACACGGCAGCCGCATCGGTGGAGGCGACCACGGCGCCAACCAGCAGCGCCTCGGCCCAGTTCAGGTCGAGAACGTATCTGGCGACCGGTGCCGTGATCAGCGCCGTCAACAGGACGCCGACCGTTGCCAGCACGAGCGACGGCGCGAGTACGGTGCGGATATTCTGAAAGGGCGTTCTCAGGCCGCCGTCGAACAAGATCAGGGCAAGCGCAACCGACCCGACCAGATAGGTCGAGCGAAGATCGTCGAACTGCAGCTTTCCAGGACCAGAATCGCCGGCAAGCACGCCTATCAGCAAAAAAGCCAGCAATAAGGGCGCACCGAAGCGTAGCGCCAGAAGACTCGACAGAATACCGGCCATGAGGAGCACGGCACCGAGCAAAATGGCTATACTGACCGAGTTGAGAGAGGCCATGGGGCTATTGGCGAAAATCCTGGGTTTCGCATCCTTATCGTCGCCACACTTCCGCGCCAACCGATTTCTGCCTGCCCCGGTTTCGAGGCCTTCTCGGGCCCAATCGCGTGCTACGGCGATGGTGTCGGCGGCTAGAGGTGTGATCCCAACAATCGCCATCCATTGCGACAGGCGCCACTCCACTGGTGCGACGGTTGGGAAGTCCGTATCATCCCAACACAACGCGCGATATGAGCCGAGAGCTTGCGATGGACCAGAAAGAAATCGTCGATTTCCTGCAAAATGCGGCACAGCTCGTTGGAGCGCAATTCACCTCGCCCTGGTTCTATCTGCAGCTCGGCCTGATTCTGGCTGCTGCCGGGATTGCGTACGCGGCGGAGGCAGCCTTTCGCGCACGCTTCGACACCGATTCACTTGCGATGCGCCGGCCGGTTCCGTTGCGGCGGCTGGGGAGGGTATTGATCGGCAGTTTTTCCACGGTCGTCTTTTCGCTGCTGATCATCGCAGCACGCATCATATTGGCTCACTCGACCTGGCCGAGCCGAAGCTATCTTCTGGTCGTGGCGGCCAAGCTCGCGATCGCCTGGCTGATCATCCGGCTCTTCACCTCCGTCATCCGCAACGCCTTCCTGGTCAAGGTGATCTCACTGTCGGCCTGGCTCGTTGCAGCGCTGAGCATCATCGGCCAGCTCGACCCGGCGATCGACGCGCTCGACTCGGTCTCGGTGGTGCTCGGCGGGTTGCGGCTGACGCCGCTGGTCGTGATCAAGCTCGGGCTGCTCCTGATCGTGGCGCTGTGGCTGACCAACGTCGCCAGCAACTTCGCCGAGAGCCGGATCAACAGGTCCTCCGACCTCACGCCATCGATCCAGGTATTACTGGTGAAGATGATCCGGCTGGGGTTGATGGTCGTGGCCGTCGCCATCGCGCTGAGCGCGGTCGGCATCAATCTCTCGGCGCTGGCGGTGTTCTCGGGCGCTGTCGGCGTCGGTATCGGCATCGGCCTGCAGAAGATCGTGGCCAACTTGATCAGCGGCATCATCCTGCTGGCGGACAAATCGGTGAAGCCGGGCGACCTCGTTACAATCGGCGACAGTTCGGGGCGGATCAGCGCGATGAAGACGCGCTACATTTCTGTAGCCGCCGGCGACGGCCGCGAATTCCTGATTCCGAACGAGGATCTGGTGACGCAGAAGGTCACCAACTGGACCTATACCGACAAGAACACGCTGGTGAAGGTCAATTTCGGCACCAACTACGACGCCGATCCGCGGCAGGTCTGCAAGCTGGCCGTCGACATCGCGGCCGCAGCGCCGCGCGCCATAAAATCCAGGACCCCGAACTGCATTCTGGTCGAATTTGCGGAAGCCGGGATGAAATTTTCCTTGACCTTCTGGATTGCCGACCCCGACGGCATGGACAATGTGAAGAGCGAGGTAATGCTGTCCCTGTGGGATACGTTCAAGCGCGAAGGCATTCGCGTGCCCTATCCGGTTCGGGAAATCCGCGTCCGTGGGGGCGCCCTGCCGGTCGACACCACGGTAGAGGTCTCGAACTGACCCCGAGCCCGAGGCTGCACTTGCGGGGGTACGGCCACCCACCTAGCTCGGAGCCCGCAAGCCGCAGCACGCCAATCCCTGACTTGCACTGACCGCGCCAATCATTAAATTAAGCCTTCAAATCACCCCTTTCCCGAAGATATCGTCCACCCATGAGCTATGTCGAAGCCACAGATACGTCCTTGCGCAAGACCGGGCAGATCAAGCTGCACGGCGCCAGCGGATTTGCCGGCATGCGCAAGGCAGGCGCTCTGGTCGCCAGATGCCTCGATGAGCTGACCGACATCGTCAAGCCGGGCGTGCCGACCTCGCGGATCGATGAGTTCGTCCGCGAATTCGCCTTCAGCCATGGTGCCTATCCCGCCACGCTGATGTATCGCGGCTACCGCTATTCGACATGTACCTCGATCAACCACGTGGTCTGCCACGGCATGCCCGGGGACCGGGCCTTGAAGGAAGGCGACATCGTCAATATCGACGTGACGTTCATCGTCGACGGCTGGTATGGCGATTCCAGCCGGATGTATGCAATCGGCCAGATCGCGCGCAAGGCACAGCGCCTGATCGAGGTCACCTATGAGGCGATGATGCGCGGCATCGCGGCTGTCAAGCCCGGCGCGACCACCGGCGACATCGGCCATGCGATCCAGAGCTTCGTCGAACCCCAAGGCATGAGCGTGGTGCGTGATTTTTGCGGCCATGGGCTTGGCCGCATGTTCCACGACGAGCCGAACATCATTCATGTCGGCCGGCCCGGCGAAGGCGTGTTGCTGAAGCCCGGCATGTTCTTCACCATCGAACCGATGATCAATCTCGGCAAGCCGCATGTGAAGATCCTGTCCGACGGATGGACCGCCGTGACGCGCGATCGCTCGCTGTCGGCGCAGTTCGAGCACTCGGTCGGCGTGACTGCGAACGGCGTCGAGATCTTCACCCTGTCGGAACGTCACGGCGAAAAGCCGCCGGTCACGAGCTGATTCTTCTCACGATAAAGCAATTTCCCTTTTCGAAGTGGCGCGGCGATGCCGCTTCATTGCCGAAGTGTGGGCCGACCAAAGGTCCGCATTAACGCAAAGGCACAAACCAGTTCTTTCTCGCGACACATGCTCCTGCGCTCGCGCGGACATCTCGTTCAAACAAGAAATGGAAGGATCTGGCAGGAACAAGATCGTCTGGAACACGCAAAGGTTGTTTGATAAGGAGACTACCGCCTGCGCCGATTTGTGGGCGCGGGAGAGGTCTGGTTATGTGGTTCAAGGTTGAGCAGGAACGCTCGTCGATTGGTCAAAAATATCTGGTCCGCTGCGATTCCGAAATCGCAGGGACCTCCCTGGTGGAGGAACGAACAGCGAAGGGGGTCGCCGAGGCACGCAAGACCGCCGAAATGTTGGCATCAGCGTTGAACATGACCGCGACCGTCTACGGCAAGGACGCCGAAGGCGAGTTTGTCTACGGAGTTTATGAGGCCCGCGAGGGAGCTGCCGATGCGAGCAATCCCCTGATCAAGAAACTCTTTGCGGAATTGGCGGCAGCGTCGCTCAAGTTGAAGGATCAGTTGCTCACCGACATCCCCGAAGACGTGATCAAGGGCTTCGCATCGATGGCTTCGGCGCTCGGCTACTTCGTGGCTCAGCATAAGCAGATCAAGCGCTCGACGACGCCTCAGATCAGCTATTCGGCGCTGTTTCGAATCTTTTGCGGCGGCACCAATCCCAGCACGCTAACGCTGGCCGCTGAGGACGCCACGATCGCGCTTCTGTCCCGTAAACTATCGGACATGCCCGGCTGGATGTGGCTCAAGGAGCTGACGGGCGCAGGTTCAGCAGCGCGCAACGTTATTGCTGATCTGGGTTACCGGACCGCCAATGTCACCCTCAATATCGACGGCGAGTTACAGGTGATTCGACCGCGCACGGTTTTCCGCGGAACCGTACCGGAGACCGGCGCCAACTTCATGCTGGTCGTCCAGGTGGGCGATAAAAAGGTTTTTGGCACCTCGCTCGACAGTATCGGCCTGATTTATCACGAGCCTGACGAATTGGCCGTTATTTCCCTGGTCCGTCGCCTGCTTCGGGAATCGAATCCGTTCAAAGGCCGAGTTGTCCTGATCAATCGTGATCTCCGCACCATTCGCACGCGGATTTCCGATCGCTCCTGGAAGGATGTCATTCCGCATGAGCAGGTGCGGACTGAACTTGATTTCATCAGAGCCTCGATCCGCAACCGCGAAATGCTGAAGGCGGAGGGATTGACCATCAGGCGCGGCCTCCTGCTGTCGGGTCCTCCCGGTGACGGCAAGTCCACGGCGATCGAATGTTTTGTCAACGACATTGTTGGCGAGGCAACCATCATCATCGTTGAGGCCGTCGAGCATATCAGAGCCGTCTACCACCTTGCCCAGATGCTGGCTCCCGCGGTCGTTATTCTTGAAGACCTCGATCTCATGACCAAGACTCGGCAAAATGCCTATGCTTACGGTGCCAAGGATGACGTCACGGGCGAATTGCTGCAGGTCTTGTCCGGCGGGTCTGCCTATGACGAGATTGTCACGATCGCGACCACCAACCACCCCGAGGCCATCGATGAAGCGCTCGCGAAGAGAGCCGGGCGCTTTGATGCACATATCCGAATGGGCTATCCTAGCGAGGCTGACAAGCAGCGTATTCTCGATCTCTATCTCGACCGTTTCGAAGTGAAGGATGATTTTACGCGCCGGCGGCTGCAACAGACGTTGACCCGCGAGCTCGGACGGCTTCATCTTGTGCCCGCCCACATCGAGGAGTTCGTCAAGGCCGGAATCAAGCGTGCCCGTCTGGCGCATCGACCGCCGGAATACCAGGACTTCGAGCCGGGCATCGAGGCGACGAAGTCGATCGCGACACAGAAGCCGGCGGCGTCCTGACAAGACGATCATCGGGCGACCCGAAGAACGATGCGGGCCGCCAAAGTGGGCGGTCCCCGATACACTTCCTGGTTGCAAAAATTTTGCGGCTGGGCATGCTTGATACCGATGCCGGCCAAGAACCCTGCCCCCGACAACGCGCCCGCCGAGAAGCCGCACTATCATGGCCATCGCAATCGCTTGCGCGAGCGTTTTCGCGGCGCCGGCGCAGACGCACTCAGTGATTACGAGTTGTTGGAGATGGTGCTGTTCCGTGCCATCCCGCGCGGCGACGTCAAGCCGCTCGCCAAATCGCTCGTCAAGGCATTCGGCTCGTTCGCCGAAACCATCCATGCGCCGGAGGCGCGGTTGCGCGAGATCGATGGCGTGGGCGAGGCGACGATCACCGAGATCAAACTGATCGCGGCCACTGCCCAGCGCATCGCCAAGGGCCAGTTGCGCCGGCGCACCCTGCTGTCGTCATGGAGCGATGTGCTCGACTATTGCCGAACCAGCATGGCCTTTGCCGACAAGGAGCAGTTTCGCCTCCTTTTCCTCGACAAGCGCAACCAGTTGATCTCCGACGAAGTGCAGCAGACCGGCACGGTAGACCATACGCCGGTCTATCCGCGCGAGGTCATCAAGCGGGCGCTCGAATTGTCCGCAACCGCGCTGATCCTGGTCCATAACCATCCCTCCGGCGACCCGACGCCCTCGAGTGCGGATATCCAGATGACAAAGGCGATCATCGATATCGCTACTCCGCTCGGGATTTCGGTGCATGACCACATCATCGTCGGCAAAGGCGGGCATGCGAGCCTGAAGGGCATGCGGTTGATCTGACGGCGCTTGCATTTACCATCTGTTAACTCTCCGCTTCGCGCTTTTGCGAATGCGTGAGAGAGTGGTTCATCGGATGGGAGGGTAGCTCGTTCTCGAAAGAGAGGGGATCGATGATGAATCAGCTGGCGGAGCGGATAGGGGTGGCGGCTCTTTCGATGAGCCCGGGGCGCCTGGTCGACAAATTTCTGGACTGGCTTGAAGAACTGAGGGACGCGATGGCGCTTGCTGAAATCGACAGATTGGCCCGCAACGAGGCGCGAACCAAGGTGCTGTTCGATTGATCCGGCGCCAGAGTGCGATGGCACGGTCGAACCGCCATCGTTCTTTGGCTTATTATTGGACGGGTTCGATGTCAGATGGCCGTTGAAACAAGTCAGCACCGACCCATTCACGCTTATCCAGCGGCTATGACTCTCATTCCTTCTTTTTCTTTGCTGCCGGCGATCCCGATTTCAGAAGCTCGTCTCGACGGCCGATCAGAAGTTGCAGCTGCGTCTCCTGGTCGGCGATTCGCTGAGCGTTGAGCTCCTCCACGGCAGCGCCGGAAATGGCGGTCGCCTGCTCTTCCAGCTCGATGAGATTCTGTCTCACCGCGGCGATGCGCCTTTCGATCTCAGCAAGGTTCTGCGGATGGTCGGACATGGATTGTCTCCCCGCGATGCTTTCCCTGTACCCGTGACGCCTGCGATCTTACCGGGTCCGCAGCCGGATTGAAACGGATCGCAGCGGCCGGGCACCAGGGATCGGACAGGTTTTATTGCCGCACCATGATCAAGGGATCTGCGCTGTCAGGCACCAGCCGCCACTGCGCATTGTCGTCCGCCTGGAAGTGCCAGGCCTCGCCATTCTCCGACATGAGCAGGATTTCGCCTCGCTCCAGCCTCCACATCGCGGGCCTGAAGGCTTCGATCGCGGGATCACATTTCGGCTTGAGGAACACCTTGAAATTGTCGGCGGCTGCTTCCGTGTTGGTCAGGGTCAGCCCGCAGACCGGACGGCCGTTGCCGCGCACCATCGCCCAATCGCCTATCATCTGGTCCATCGACTTGGCGAGCGAACGGGCGGCAGCGAGGTTCTGCAAAAGGTAGATGCCCTCGCCTTGCCTCATGCCCTCGAAGATTCCGCTCTCCACCTCGGTGAAATCAATCACGGGCTGCCCGGCCGCATCCTGAAGCCGAACGATATCGAGCCCCCTGACGTTCCAGGCCGTGATCTCCTTCGTGAAGGGCAGCGCCTTGGCGCAAGCGGGCTCCAGCTCGAGCTTGAGGCCTTGCGGCGTCGAATCGCTTTTCAAGGTCACGACACAGGTCTTGCTGCGCTCGGCGGTGGCGAGTTCCCACTGACCGATCATGTCCCGCTTCAGCGCCGTGGTATCCTGCGAAAAGGCCGGCGGCGCGCCGGCGAGCATCGCCACCAGCGCCGCGACCGCGATGCCGTAGCGGCCTCGCATCAGCGGCTCTTGACAGGAGTTTCGGCAATCGGCGTCGGTGGCGCCTTGCCGGCGAACCAGGCCTTCAAATTGTCGACCACGAGCTGATCCATGGCATTGCGCGTCACCACCGAAGCCGAACCGATATGCGGCAGCAGCACGACGTTCTGCATCGCGCGCAATTCCTCCGGCACCGTGGGCTCATTGGCAAACACGTCGAGGCCCGCCGCCAGGATAGTTCCCGATTTCAACGCTGCAATCAGCGCCTCCTCGTCGACCACCGAACCGCGCGCCACGTTGACGATCACTCCACGCGGGCCGAGCGCCTTCATGACATCGGCGTTGATCATTTTGGCGGTCGAAGGCCCGCCCGGCACGATCACCACCAGCGTGTCGACCGCTTTCGCCATCTCGATCAGATCGGGATAATGCTTATAGCTGACGCCGGCCGCGGGATTGCGCGAATGATAGACCACAGGAACACGGGAAGCTTCGAGCCTGCGGCCGATCGCCTGGCCGATGCGGCCCATGCCGACGATTCCGACCTTGCGATCCCTCAGCGAGCCGACGCTCAGCGGAAACTGCTGCGTCATCCATAGGCCGGACCGCAAATAACGGTCCGCCTTGATGAATTCGCGCAAGGTCGCGATCAATAGCCCCATGGCGACATCCGCGACCTCCTCGGTCAGGACATCCGGCGTATTGGTCACGATAATGTTATGTTCACGCGCGTAATTGGCATCGACGTGATCGTACCCGACGCCGAAGGAGGCGACGATTTCGAGCTTCGGGAGCAGCGCCATCATGGCGCCGTCGCAGCGGACCGTGCTGTAAGTGACCGCGGCGCCGCGAATTTTTGCTGCCACGGCGGGATTGAGCCGGTCGAGGTCGGCCCGCTTCTCAAAGGGGTGCAGCACGAACTGATCGGAAAAACCCTTGTCGATGATCGGCTTGTTCGGCCCGTAAATCAAAAGGTCGATCTTTTCCGATGAAATATTGCCGCCCACCATCAGATTTCCTTTCCAAGCGCGCTCTCATGCCAGCGCCGCAGCACCAAATGCGAGGTTAGCGCGAGCAGCCCATAAATGACAATTCCGGCCGCCGAGAGCAACAGCAGCGCCGCGAACATTCGGGGAATGTTGAGACGATAGCCGGACTCCGCGATTCGATACGCAAGGCCCGAACCCGCGCCCGCCGAGCCCGCGGCGATTTCGGCCACCACCGCTCCGATCAACGACAGGCCGCCCGCGATCCGCAAACCACCTAGAATGTAGGGCAGCGCGGCCGGCAGTTTGAGGAAACGAAGCGTCTGCAGCGGCGAGGCGCCATAGAGGCGAAACAGGCCGGCGAGATTGCGGTCGACCGAATTCAGGCCGAGCGTGGTGTTCGAAAGCACGGGGAAGAATCCGACGATCCAGGCACAGACGACGACGGCCGTATGTTGCGGAAGATAAATCAGAAGCAGGGGCGCGATGGCGATGACGGGGGTCACCTGCAGGATCACGGCGTAGGGGAACAGCGAATATTCCAGCCATTTCGATTGATTGAACAACAGCGCCAGCGCGATGCCGCCGATCGCGGCCGCAACGAAACCTTCGAGTGTGGTCAGCAGCGTCGTCAGAAGCGATTGCGACAGCACCGGCCAATCCTGAACGAGGGTCACGAACACAGCCGATGGCGCCGGTAATACATACGGCGGAATATCGTTGATCCGCACCACGAGTTCCCATAGCGCCAGCCCTGCGGCGAGCACCGCAACGGGCAGCAAGACCCGAAGCAGGCGCAGCGTTATGTTATCCAGTGCGGCTTCGACGGCTGCCAGCGGCGGGGTGTCCGGCAAACTGGTGTCTGGCGGATTCATGGGATGGATTGTCCCGAAAAGGAGGGTGCGAGCGCGTTCGAAACCTTGCGGCAGAAGGCGGCATAGTCGGATGAGGTGCGAAAGTCCTCTCCACGCGGCTCTGTGGTGGAGATGCCGATCTCGCTTGAAATGCGCCCGGGTCGCGATGTCATTACGATCACCCGCTGCGACAGATAGACCGACTCGAACACCGAATGCGTGACGAAGATGACGGTCTTGCCGAGATCGCGCCACAGCGCGAGCAGGTCGTTGTTGAGGCGGAAACGGGTGATTTCATCCAGCGCGGCAAAGGGCTCATCCATCAGAAGGATATCCGGGTCGGTGACGAGCGCGCGAGCCAGCGACACTCGCATCTTCATGCCGCCCGACAATTCGCGGGGGTATGCGCCGGCAAATTCTGCCAGCCCCATCTGGGCCAATGCATGTTCGATGCGGGAATCCGATTCGTCTGCGCTCACATGCGCGAGCTTCAAGGGCAGGCGGACATTTTCCCGCACGCTGGTCCACGGCATCAAGGTCGGCTCCTGAAACACAAAGCCGATCGGGTGCGTGCCGTCCCCCCCAACAGCCGGCCGCGAAACGCTCACCGAGCCGGAGCTCGGCGCGTTGAGGCCGGCGATCAAGCGAAGTGCCGTCGATTTTCCGCAGCCGGACGGCCCGAGCAGAGAGACGAATTCGCCCTCGCGCACATCGAGATCCAGGGGTCCGAGCGCGACCAAGCCATTATCAAAGACCTTGGTGACACCGCGCAGGCTGACCGCGAGGCCCCTCCGATCCGGTCCCTCTTCGGTCGAAGTTGCGGGTTCGGTCATCTAAGTCGTTTTCCTGAATTATGTTTGAGCATGATCATTCGAAGAAACCGGCTACCGCTTTCGCGCTTGCGCAACCCTTGTCTGTGGGATCACGTCCTAGTTCTTCGGCCGCAAGTCCACGCCGACCCCCTTGTTGACGAAGCGAAGCGTGTAGGCCTTGCGGTAGTCGATGTCGGAGCGCACGACATGCGCGCGCACCATTTTTTCGAAGAAACTCGTCATCCGTGCGTCCGTCATTGCGCCTATGCCGTCGCGCAGCGCGTCGCCTGAATCGACGATTCCATACTCCTTCATCCGCGCGATCGAATAGGCAATCAGTTCGTCGGTCATCTCCGGGTTGAGTTTCCTGATCATCGCATTGGCGGCGCTGTTGTCGCCATAGAGGTAATGATACCAGCCGATGACGGACGCATCCACGAAACGCTGGACCAGGTCCGGCTTCCTGTCGATCAGATCGCGGCGTGTCTCGATCAGGGTGGAATAGCTGTTGAAGCCGTAATCGGCCAAAAGGATGATTCCCGGCTTGAAGCCGGCGCTCTTTTCGATCGCGTAGGGCTCCGAGGTCACATAACCCTGCATTGCGCTTTGCTTGTTGGCGAGAAACGGCTGCGAGTTGAAAGTGTATGGCCTGACCTTCTCCTCGCTGAACCCATATTCGGACCTGAGCCACTGGAAGTAGCTCGAGATGCCTTCCTTCGAGACGAACAGCGTCAGCGGCTTGAGGTCCTCGAGCCTGGTGACCCTCGTCTCCGGATGCGTCAGCAGAACCTGCGGATCCTTCTGGAAGATGGCTGCAACGGTGACCACCGGCACATTGTTGGCGACTGCATCGAACGACATCAGCGTGTTCGCGGCCATGAAGAAATCGATCTTGCCGGCGACCAGAAGCATGCGGTTGTTGTCATTCGGTCCGCCCGGCACGATGGTGACGTCGAGCCCGTATTTCGCATAGGTGCCGTCGACCACCGACTGAAAGAAGCCGCCGTGCTCGGCCTCGGCAACCCAGTTGGTCCCGAACGAGACCTTGTCGAGCTTGGTCTGGGCCCGCGCCGTAGGGACGGCCATGACGATGGCTACCAGAAAGACCGTTAACGCTCGTGGCAAAAGGGCCGGGTTCATGTTGGACTCCGCAGGTCGTTTTGGCGCTATGATGGGAGCCGTGGACGCCAAGGTGTCCTCGTAACCAATACGAAACTATCTTGCAAATCCGCTGGACAAGAAAATTCGCTCGATGACATCCGCCGTCCCTCCGCGCGACTGGACCGACATCCACTGGCCTGATTTTGCAGGCACAGCATGCGAGCGATGGATTGCGGTGCTACCGCTGGCGGCCACCGAGCAGCACGGGCCGCATCTGCCTCTCGGCACCGACGTGATGATTGCGCAGGCTTATCTGGCGCGGGTGCGGGAACTTCTTTCCGACACTGCGCCCGTGACGTTTCTTCCGCTTCAGCCGGTCGGCCTTTCCACCGAGCACATCGACTTTCCGGGAACCCTGACGCTGCCGACGGAAGTGGCGCTGAAATCCTGGTTCGCGCTCGGCGAAAGCGTCGCCCGCGCCGGGCTGAAAAAGCTGGTCATGGTGACGAGCCACGGCGGCAACAGCGCAGCCATGAGTGTTGTCGCGCAGGATCTGCGCGCCCGACACGGGCTTCTCGTCGTCACCACCGGCTGGTCGCGACTGAGTGCGGCGGCGGACCTGTTCTCCGCGGAAGAATTGCTGCACGGCATCCACGGCGGCGCCGCTGAAACGTCCATCATGCTGGCGCGATATGGCCAGCATGTGCGCACCGAGGCGATTGCCGATTTTCGCTCATCCGCAATCGACATGCAGAAAACCTATCGCCGGCTTTCCACGCATCGCCCTGCGCCGTTCGCCTGGCAGGCGCAGGACCTTCACGCCTCCGGCGCGGTCGGCAATGCGAGGCAGGCGTCGGCCGAGAAAGGCGAGCGTTTGGTCGATTCCGGCGCGCGCGCGTTCTGCGAACTGCTCGCCGACGTCGACAAATTCGATCCGAAAATGCTGTCGAATATCCCCCATATCTGACGACAACCGGGTAACCCCAGGAAATCCCTGACAGAATTAACCTTGCCGGGATTTCGTCGATCTGTTTCGAACCGGTTTTGAAGAGGCCCCGTCCAACTGGCAGCGGTCCGATCACGGGCCGTCCCAAACCCGGATGGAGTTCTTCAATGTCGATCAAGACGAAAATTGCAGCTTTCGCCCTTTCCATACTCGCCGTCACCGGCAGCATCGCTTCCACCACCACCCAGGCTGAAGCCAGGCCGTTTGGTTTGGGTTGGGGCATCGGAGCCGGCATCGTCGGCGCGGCGATTGTCGGCAGCGCAGTTGCTGCCAGCCAACCCTATTATGTCGGCTATCGCCGCTGCGGCTGGGTGCGCCAGTTCGATGCCTATGGCAACTACATGGGTGCCGTTCGCACCTGCAATTACTACTGATGCGGCCAGGTGACATTCGCATCGCCCTGGTGGCGCGTTTCACCTGAAGCGTCCTGATCGTGGATCAAAGCGTCCGGCACGGGCGCCTCATCCACCCCGTGTCGCACCCGACCCGCCCGGCTGTCCCTCCGGGCGGGTCATGCGTTTGACGGGACCGTCCCTGAACTTCATGCTTTACATAGCATAGGGGGGTACCCTATCTTGGCGCCATGTCTCATACGATCAAGGCGAAAAAGAAGCTTCTGGCACGTGTCGGCCGCATCCGTGGACAGGTCGAGGCGATCGAGCGCGCCCTGACCGAAGAGGCGGAATGCGAGCGCATCATGCATATGATCGCGGGCGTTCGCGGCAGCGTGGCCGGGCTGATGGCCGAGGTGGTCGAGGACCACATCCGTACCCACCTCGTCGATCCCAAAAGAAATCATGGCGCTTTGAACGTTGATGCGGCCGGCCAGTTGATCGATGTGGTCCACACCTATCTGAAGTGAGTGAGATCATGACGGACGCCGAGCAGGTCTTTCAGATTCCGCCGCACGAGCACATTTTTCTGGGCAAGGATCACGACCGGGCCGAGCGCCGGACATGGGCCGTGATCGTCCTCTGCACCGTGATGATGGTCGCGGAAATCATAGGCGGCGCCATGTTCGGCTCGCTTGCCCTGATCGCCGACGGCTTGCACATGTCGACCCATGCAGGCGCCCTGCTGCTCGCCGCACTCGCCTATACTTACGCGCGCAAATATGCAACCGATCGCCGCTTTACCTTCGGGACCGGCAAATTCGGCGATCTCGCGGGATATTCCAGTGCCATCGTGCTGGCGATGATCGCACTTCTGATCGGCTACGAAGCGGTAACGCGCTTCATCGAGCCGGTTCCCATCGCCTTCACCGAGGCGATCCCGATCGCGGTGCTGGGCCTCGTCGTCAACATCGCGAGCGCGTGGCTATTGTCTGGCGGCCACCACCACCACGAGCATGGACACAACCATTCGCATGGTCACTCGCATGGTCACTCGCGTGGTCATGACCACGACGGCGAACCTCGACGCATTCAATTCCGTCAAGGCACGTTGAGTGTCGAAGTTTTCGAAGATGGCGTGCCGCCGCGCTTTCGCGTGAGGGCGGAGATCGGCGCCCTGCCTGCGGCCTCCGACATCAGCATCGAAACCGAGAGGCCGGACGGCAGCCGTCAGTCATTTCCGTTCGAGGCGCGCTCCGGATACCTGGAATCAAGCAACGAGATACCGGAACCGCATGCCTTTCTTGCCAGGATTCGCCTGACGCGAGCGGGCCGGGCCGAGATGCGGGAACTGGAGTTCGAAGAGCACGAGCACGGGCATGGCGCGCACCACCGCGACAACAACATGCGGGCTGCCGTGGTTCACGTCATGGCGGATGCCGCGGTTTCGGTACTTGTCATCGCCGGGCTCCTGCTGGCGCGGGCATTCGGCTGGCTCTGGATGGATCCGCTTGCGGGTCTCATCGGCGCGTTCGTCATCGCCAATTGGTCGATCGGGCTACTCCGCGACACCGGAGCCATCCTGCTCGACCGCAATCCGGATCCGCGCATGGCGGAAAACGTCCGTACCGCGATCGAAAGCGAAGGCGATCGGGTAACCGACCTGCATCTCTGGCGGCTGGGGCCGGGGCATCTCGGCGCGATCGTCTCGGTCGCAACGTCAGCGGGGCGCGAGCCGGCACACTACCGCAAGAGGCTCGCCCGATTTGCCGACCTGTCGCATGTGACTGTTGAAGTCCATCACTTTTCGCCGAGCGCGTGAACCTTCCCCTCTCTCAGCCCGCAGAGCGCCGCTCGGCCGCGCGTTTTAGGCGAGAGAGCGAATCGGCGGGACCCCTGTCGAGGCTGCCTTTCAACAGACCCCTCATAACAGCGCCTCGCCAGCCCCTGGGGAATTCAAAGCCGCAGCGATAGTCGACCCGGCAATGGGAGGGGTCGAGAGGCGTACACCGGATTTCCTCCTGAACATTGAGGCCAAACGGCAGATTCACCTCCATCCGAAGCCGATAGTGTACGGGATCGATTTCCAACATTCGAAACGTCAGCTTCAGATGAAATATCTTGGGGCCGGTTTCGCCACGGACCTCTTGTCCGGAGCTTGCCGGTCCGGGCGGATCGACATCGAGGACGCGCATGTCGAACACGTCTTCCCATCCGGCGGGTTCCATGAGAAGCCTCCAGACCGTATCGACGGACGCATCGACGACGGCCGTTGGGCAGCTCAAATGGCTCATCGCAAGCCGCCTAGAGATATTTGGCGACCAGCCTGAAGTTTCGCAGCGCCGCACGACCTTTCGAGCCGCTCGCCTCGAAGGATTTCTCGAGACTATGGCTGATGTGATCGTGGATCAGGGCCTTTTTGGCGTTCTCGATCGCGCTCTCCACGGCCTGCAATTGCTGGGCGATTTGGACGCAGGACCGGCCCCGCTCGATCATCTCGATGATGGTTTCGAGATGTCCGTTTGCACGCCTCAAACGTCGGGAAATCGCGGAATGCGGGTGGTCCGGCATATGTTCCTCCTATCCTCCCAGGAGGATATCAGCGATCCTCCGGGGAGGATACGAAAAAAACTTGACACTGGCTCTAGCGACGCTTATGTGCGGTTGCTGTCTCGCGCCATCCGTCCAGACAGCAATCAACCCCGACGAAGAGCAACCTGGCGAAAGATAATGGGCAGTACCGTCAATGGTAACGCAGGTCCGGCGATTTTGACCGGAACAGCGCTGCCGCAAAACATCAAGATCGGTCGCGCCGGCATTCGCCGCGTGAGGTTGGTGGTCGCGCCCAGCTGACCCCTTCGTTCACCGGCCTGCCGCGCCAACCAGCGGAAGTGGAGGTGAGCGATGTTCAAAAGACACGCTGCATTCCGGATTGCAGGATTGAAACGCCCCGCGCGATGGCACGCGATGCTCCGTGGGACCGTGGCAGCGCATGCCAATGACAATCTGCGGGGTCTTCGTCGCCCTTCGGATCGACACCGGTCTGCGCCGCCGAAGCTCGTGTGCCATTGGGTTGTTGGCGACGGGAACCGACTTGAATGCCGCTGGCAGGTCGAAGGCCACGGCGTCACGATCGAGGACGGACCTCTGATACCGCACGACGATGGATCATTCGGATTGAGGGTGGAGATCACTGCGGTGTCCTGACGGCAATCACGGCAGAGGCTGATTTCACAATACAGTCTTCGGACGGGCTTATCAGGGATGCCGGGCTGATGGTCAGGGCAGCTTGCCAAGCCGCTTCTGGAATATCTCTCAATCGAACGATCCTGAGCTTGCAATTGCGAAGGGGTTGCAACAAGGGTTGGACAAGTTGAACCTGGGAATAGATGCCGATCTTTTTTGATCTAGCATCTGATGTCGGGAATCGCGGGGCGCTGGATGAGGGGGATCTGCAAATTCGGCGGCGGTGCCGGCGCGGCGCTCGTGCTCGCGACGAGTCCCGTTGCGTTTGCCGGCGACCTTTCTTCCCCAATGCCGGTGAAGGCACAGCCCGCCGCGATCGCCAACTACGACTGGACCGGATTCTATGTCGGCGGCAACACCGGACTCGCGGGCGGGCGTTCGAACTGGACGCTCGATTCGGTTGGCGGCGGCATGCCGGTCGCAGGTTCATTTGGACTCTTCCGGTCGCCCAATGGATTCACCGAAGGCGGCAGCTGGTTCGAGGGCGTGCAGGCCGGCTACAATGTCATGCTTCGCAACCGCTTGGTGCTGGGCATCGAAGGCGACGGCTCGTTTCCCGCTTTTCCTGATCCCGACGGCCTCACCATCGGTGGCGTCTCGAATTTTACCTCGCCGACTTTTGGCGCCGGGAGCTTCAGCGAGACCGTGCTGTCATCGGGCACGCTGCGTGGCCGCATCGGATATGCGCCCGGCCAATGGCTGTTCTACGCGACCGGCGGTCTGGCCTGGACCTACGATCGCCAGACCCTGACGCAAAACGCGAGCGGCAATACGGAAGATCGGTTCCTCTGGCGCATCGGCTGGGCGGCCGGCGTCGGCGTCGAAACGCCGATCGCCCCACACTGGACGGTCCGCGGCGAATATCTCTGGACCGATTTTCCATCCGTGACCGAGAACTTCCCGCTGTCAGGTCAGCGCGTCAGCTCCGGTCTTTCGGAACATCAGCTCCGCCTCGCCCTCAACTACCGCTTCGACGATCCATCGACGCCCGCAGCTTTGGCGCCGTCGCGGTTCGTACCGACCGCCGACGTTTTCGCGGTGCATGGACAGGCGACATACGTGCAGCAGAGCTACCCCGCCTTCCGCTCGCCTTATGAGGGAACGAACAGCCTCGCCGGCGGCGCGCAGTCCAAGCAAACCTTCGACGTCACGCTCTCCACCGGTATCAAGCTGTGGCAAGGCGCGGAGTTCTGGGCCAATCCGGAAATCGACCAGGGCTTTGGTTTTGACAATACCCATGGCGCGGCCGGCTTTCCGAGCGCCGAAGCCTACAAGATCGGTTCGTCCACGCCCTATGCGCGCCTGCAACGCGCCTTCCTGCGCCAGACCATCAACCTCGGCGGCGAGACCGAAGAGGTGCCCGACGATTTCTATCAGTTCAAGGAAACGCGCTCGACCGACCGCCTGGTGTTCACCGTCGGCCGCTTCGGCATCATCGATATCTTCGATACCAACCGCTACGCCAACAATCCGAAGGCCGATTTCCTCAACTGGTCGGTGGTGAATGCCGGCACTTTCGATTACGCAGGCGACGGCTGGGGCTACACCTACGGTGCCGCCGCCGAATGGTACACCGGGCGCTGGACATTGCGCGGGGGAATGTTCGATCTTTCGGTGACGCCTGCGGGCGGGGTCAGTCCCCTGGGCTACGCACTCGATCCAACCTTCCAGCAATTCCAGATGGTGGGCGAGATCGAGGAGCGCCATGAACTGTGGGGCCAGCCAGGCAAGATCAAGCTCACGGGCTTTTTGAGCCGCGGCAGCGCCGGTGATTTCTCCAACGCGGTTGCGCTCGCGCAAGTCACCGGAATGCCCGCCGACATCAACGCGGTGCGCTCCTATACCAGCCGCCCCGGCGTCAGCCTCAATATCGAGCAGCAGGTCACGGAGACGCTGGGCGCATTCTTCCGCGCCGGCTGGGCCGATGGCAATATCGAGCCTTGGGATTTTACCGACATCGATCGCACAGTGTCGGGCGGTGTCTCGATCAACGGCAAGTCATGGGGCCGCCCCGACGACACCATCGGGATTGCCGGCGTCGTCAACGGCATCTCCAGCGCCCACGTCGCCTTCCTCAACGCCGGCGGCCTCGGCATCCTGATCGGCGACGGCCAGTTGCCGAACTACCGGACGGAAAAGATCCTCGAGGCTTATTACAGCTACGCACTGACCGCCTCGACGCGGCTGACGTTCGACTATCAATTCCTCGCCAACCCAGGCTACAACGCCGACCGCGGCCCGGTGAACATTCTTGCTGCGCGCGCGCACTGGCAGTTCTAAACCGCGACGAAACACGGCGGTACGCATGACGCTTGACGATATCCTGACACCGAGACTGGGCCAGGCGCTGCGGCCGAACATCTGGGACGCCGTCGCGCTCGTGCTCGTGATCGGCGCCATGGTGCTGATCGTCTATGGCGGCGAGCAGACCACGCTTCCCCTGTCGGCCCTTGATACTTCTCCGGTATCGCTCGACCCGGTTCATCTGCCGTTCTACGCGCTGCGGACGACGATGCGAATGCTGCTCGCCATCGTCTGCTCGATCATCTTCACGCTCGTCTACGCCACGCTTGCGGCCAAGAGCCGGCGGGCCGAGATGGTGATGATCCCGCTGCTCGACATCCTGCAGTCGGTACCGATCCTCGGCTTTCTCACTTTCACCGTGGTCTTCTTCCTGAATCTCTTTCCCGGCCAGGTGTTCGGCGCTGAACTCGCCTGCGTATTCGCGATCTTCACCAGCCAGGCCTGGAACATGACTTTCAGCATGTACCAGTCGATCCGCAACGTGCCGAAAGATCTCGACGAAGCCTCGCAGAGCTTTCATCTCAGCGGATGGCAGCGCTTCTGGCGACTGGACGTGCCTTTCGCCATGCCAGGCCTGATCTGGAACACGATGATGTCGATGTCCGGCGGCTGGTTCTTCGTGGTGGCGTCGGAGGCAATCACGGTCGGCAACACGACGATCACGCTGCCTGGCGTCGGCTCCTACGTTGCGCTGGCCATTCAAAAGCAGAACCTGCCGGCGATCGGCTACGCCATCCTCACCATGCTGCTGGTGATCATTGCCTATGACCAGCTGCTGTTTCGCCCGGTGGTGGCCTGGGCCGACAAGTTCCGGTTCGAACAGACCGCTTCCGGAATCGCACCGACGTCATGGATGCTCGACCTCTTCCGCAGCACGCGGGCACTGCGTGCGACGACATATCCGTTCGCGGCACTGAACAGGACCTTTTCGAACCTGCATCTGGCGATCCCGAAGCTCTTGCGGATACCGATCAGGCCCGGTCCACCGTCGCGCGTCGTCGATGCGATCTGGCTCGCGCTCGTTCTTTCGGGCACCGCCTACGCCGGCTGGAAGGCCTATCGGTACATGTCGGCAACGCTGGGATTTCCGGACCTGCTGACCGCCGTAGGCTACGGTCTCATGACGCTGTTGCGCGTGATTGTTTTGATCTCGCTGGCAACGCTGATCTGGGTGCCTATTGGCGTGTGGATCGGGCTTCGGCCGAAACTTGCCGAACGGGTTCAGCCGCTTGCGCAATTTCTCGCCGCGTTTCCGGCGAACCTCGCGTTTCCGGTGTTTGTGGTGATCATCGTTCGCTACAGCCTCGACCCGAATATCTGGCTGAGCCCGCTGATGATCCTGGGCACGCAGTGGTACATCCTGTTCAACGTCATCGCCGGCGCCAGTGCCTTTCCCACCGACCTTCGCGAAGCCGCCGGCAGCTTTCATCTCAAGGGCTGGCGCTGGTGGACCAAGGTGATCCTGCCCGGCATTTTCCCCTATTACATCACCGGCGCCATCACCGCCTCGGGCGGATCATGGAACGCTTCCATCGTCGCGGAAGTCGCCAGCTGGGGCGAGACCCACCTGACGGCGAACGGATTGGGCGCCTATATAGCCTTGGCGACCGAAGCCGGAGATTTCCCGAGGGTAGTGCTTGGCATCACCATAATGTGCATTTTGGTGACGCTCTTCAACCGTCTGCTCTGGAGGCCGCTCTACGCCTTCGGGGAGCGTCGCCTTCGCCTCGGATAGCCTAATAGGACAAGCGCATGCTCGACGTCAGCAAAGAGACCAACCTGCTCGATATCCGCAGCGTCTGCCGCTCGTTTCCAAAAGGCAGCGGCGAGGAACTTCTGGTTCTCGAAAAGGTCGACCTGACGATCCATTCCGGCGAAATCGTCGGCCTGCTCGGCCGGTCCGGTTCGGGCAAATCGACGCTGTTGCGCATCATCGCCGGCCTGATCGCGCCAAGCTCGGGCGACGCGAAATGCCGCGGCGAGACGATCGTGGGGCCGCCAAACGGCGTCTCGATGGTGTTTCAATCCTTCGCCTTGTTCCCATGGTTGACGGTGCTGCAGAACGTCGAACTGGGCCTGGAAGCGCTTGGCGTGGAGAGTACCGAGCGCCGCACCCGGGCGCTGGCGGCGATCGACCTGATCGGTCTTGACGGATTTGAGTCCGCCTATCCGAAGGAATTGTCGGGCGGCATGCGCCAGCGCGTCGGATTTGCGCGCGCCCTGGTCGTGCATCCGGATCTGTTGCTGATGGACGAGCCGTTTTCCGCACTCGACGTGCTGACGGCCGAGACCTTGCGTACCGACCTGATCGATCTCTGGATCGAAGGCCGCCTGCCGATCAAATCGGTCCTGATGGTGACCCACAACATCGAAGAGGCGGTTCTGATGTGCGACCGCATTCTGGTGTTTTCATCCAATCCCGGCCGCGTGGCGGCCGAGATCAAGATCGACATGCCGCATCCGCGCAATCGTCTCGATCCGCATTTCCGCCAGCTCGTGGACAGCATATATGCCCGCATGACCCAGCGGCCCGAAGTCAAGGCACCGACGATCGAAGGTATCCCGGGCAGCGGCGTTGGCATGGTCCTGCAGCACGTCTCGTCCAACGTGCTTTCGGGTCTCATCGAGACCCTGGCGGGGCCGCCATATAACGGCCACGCCGACCTGCCCGTTCTCGCAGGCAATCTCCAGCTCGAGGCCGACGAAATCTTTCATCTCGGCGAGTCCCTGCAACTTCTGAGGTTCGCCCAGTTAAGCGAGGGCGATCTCGTGCTGACCGATGCGGGCAGGCGCTTCGCCAACCTCGAAACCGATGCGCGCAAGAAACTGTTTGCCGAACACCTGATGAACTATGTCCCGGTGATGGGCTTGATCCGCCGGGTGCTTGACGAACGGCCCTCGCATACGGCGCCCGCGGCGCGCTTCCGCAACGAACTCGAAGATTACATGTCCGAAGATGCGGCGGACGAAACGCTCAAGACCATCGTGTCATGGGCACGTTACGCCGAGCTGTTTGCCTATGACGAGCAGTCGGAAACCTTCAGCCTGGAAAATCCGCACTGAAGCGCAATGAAGTCAGGTCTAACTGTAGTATGGCCCCCACCCGCCGCACTCTGCGAACGCGGCGACCTCCCCCGCAAGCGGGAGAGGTGAACTGAACCAGCCTGCCAAGCGTCAACCTCAGCCGGCCGCCGCGAACGTATCCGCCCGCGCCATGGCCCAGGCGTCACGGAAACGCGGGTCGTCGGTGCCATCGATCAACTCGCCCGGCCGAAGCGACGGGTAGAGCCTGGCGAATGTCTGCACCTCGGTGGTGGAACTCCGCTGCGAGAAATGGATCGGCCGCAATTGCTGCGGGTGCTCAAGGCCCGCGGCGGCGAGAAGTTCCGCCAGCGCATGCAGGGTGGCGTGGTGATAGTTGTAAACCCGCTCGATCTTGTGCGGCACCACCAGCGCCCGATTGCGGGTCGGATCCTGCGTGGTCACGCCGGTCGGACAGCGGTCGGTGTGGCAGCTCAGCGACTGGATGCAGCCGAGTGCGAACATGAAGCCTCTCGCCGAATTGCACCAGTCGGCGCCGATCGCCATAGCGCGCGCCATGTCGAAGGCGGTGGCGATCTTGCCGGAGGCGCCGATGCGAACTCGTTCGCGCGCATTGATGCCGACAAGGGCATTGTGGACGAAATTGACGCCCTCGCGCATCGGCATGCCCATGTGGTCCATGAATTCGAGCGGCGCGGCGCCCGTGCCGCCCTCATTGCCGTCCACCACGATGAAGTCGGGGTAGATTCCGCTCTCCAGCATCGCCTTGCAGATCGCCAGAAACTCCCAGGGATGACCGATGCAAAGCTTGAAGCCGGCAGGCTTGCCGCCGGACAGCCTTCGCATCTGGTCGATGAAGGCCATCATCTCGAGCGGTGTCGAAAAAGCCCGATGCGTCGCCGGCGAGATGCAGTCCTCATCCATCGGCACGCCCCGGATTCTCGAGATCTCTTCGGACACCTTTGCCGCCGGCAGCACTCCGCCATGGCCGGGCTTGGCGCCCTGGCTGACCTTGAGCTCGACCATCTTGATCTGATCGTCGCAGGCGACGCGGGCGAACTCTTCGGGATTGAAGGAGCCGTCGCGATTGCGGCAACCGAAATACCCCGAACCGATTTCCCAGATCAGGTCGCCGCCCTTTTCGCGATGATAGGGACTGACGCCGCCTTCGCCGGTGTCATGCGCGAAGCCGCCTTTTTTCGCGCCCGCATTGAGCGCGCGCACCGCATTGGGACTGAGCGCACCGAAGCTCATGGCCGAGATGTTGAAGACCGAGGCCGAGTACGGCTTTGTGCAGTCCGGTCCACCGACAAGGACGCGGAACTTCTCGCCGGAGCGAACCTTCGGCGCCACCGAATGGTGGATCCATTCATAGCCTTCACGGTAGACATCCTCCTGCGTGCCGAAGGGACGCTTGTCGAGCTGCATCTTGGCCCGCTGATAGATCACTGCGCGGGTGTCGCGGGAAAACGGCATGCCGTCCTTCTCGCTCTCGAAGAAGTACTGCCGCATCTCGGGCCGTATTTCTTCGAGCAGGAAGCGCAGATGAGCCGATATCGGGTAGTTCCGCAGCACCGCGTGACTCTTCTGCACGAGATCGCGAACGCCGAGCAGGGTGAGTGCGCCGAAGACAAGGAGCGGAATGAGAACGATATCGAACGCCTTGTGGTCGACGATCCCGACACCCAGAAGCAGCGCGGTCACCACGGCGCAAGTCGTGAGAACGATGAAGCGCGGCGAGAACGGTAGCATCAGCGTTTCCATGAGACCCTCAGGCAGTTTCGGCCGTCTTGTTCTTTTTGTCGTCGCAGCCTTGTTTCGGAAATGGCGCTACAGGATATCGCCAGTAAGGTCAGCGGATATGACAAATGACCATAGAGACTATCGAATTATTCCGTGAATAACCAATCCATCGCCCAGCCGGACAGGCCGCTTTCGCAGCGCAACCTGCCTTGCCCGAGTTCCGATCAGCTGGCGGTAATGCAGTGTCACTGGCGCGACCGACGCCACGCGGCTATCGCCACGAGTAGGGACCGGCGAGGGCGCCGTTCATCATTTGTTGAAGGACTCGCCAGGCGCGGCTCCGCCCGGCGCTGGCCTCGGGAGGTCAGCGCTCGACGAACGCCTTCTCGATCACGAAATGACCGGGTTCGCCATGGCTGCCCTCGGCAAAGCCGCGGGCCTCGAACATCTGGCGCAATTCTTCCAGCATGGCGGGACTGCCGCACATCATGATCCGATCCTCGGCGATATCCAGCGGCGACTGGCCGATATCGTTGAACAGCTGTTCGGAAGTGATGAGGTCGGTGATGCGGCCGCGGTTGCGGAACGGTTCGCGGGTGACGGTCGGATAGTAGACGAGCTTTTCTTCCAGGAGAGGCCCGAACAATTCGTCGTCCCGCAACTTCGCCACCAGTTCTTCGCCATAGGCGAGTTCGGAGACCTGCCGGCAGCCATGTACCAGGACGATGCTTTCGAACCTGTCGTACACGTCCGGGTCCTTGATCAGGCTTGCGAACGGGGCCAGCCCCGTGCCTGTCGAAAGCAACAGCAGGCGTTTTCCCGGAAGCAGATTGTCAGCAACCAGCGTGCCGGTCGCCTTGCGCCCTACCAGGATGGTGTCGCCTTCCCTGATCTTCTGCAGCCGCGATGTCAGCGGCCCATCGGCGACCTTGATCGAGAAGAACTCAAGCGCATCCTCGTGATTGGCGCTTGCCATCGAATAGGCGCGCATCAAGGGGCGGCCCTCGATCTCAAGGCCTATCATCGCGAATTGCCCGTTCTGAAATCGGAACCCGGTATTGCGGGTGGCGGTAAAGCTGAAAAGCGTATCGGTCCAGTGTCGGACGGAAAGAACCTTCTCTCGATAAAACGCGCTCATGTGCTCTGTTTTTCCGATTTGGCTGGCGATAGAACAAACGGGTCCATCGGCCTCAGGAGAGGCGAAAACCCCTGTTGCAATTGAGGAATTGCGCTTCAACTAACCCAATATCAGGGATAGTCAACAAGGGCGGCCGCGCCCTTGGGATCACAAAAACGCAACGCCAAACGGCGCCACAGGCGCTCGTTACGAACCTTCTCCGCAAGCCACGCTGCACGCAATTAACTTGCCCAAACCAGCGCCGATCCAGCAGTAAGTTGCCGCGCCGGGTGCCGGATTTCGTTAAGAGATAGATCATCAAATATCGGGAATGCCAGATCACCGGATAATGCATGCGAGATTTGCGCGACATTCGAGCGGGAAAGCCCGCCTTCTATCCGGACCAGGCGGTCTACGCCGAATATGCCTGCGACCGCTTCGGGCTTGCGTTTCGAGACCTCGACGGCGGAACGGGGTTGATGTTCAGCGTGGCGTCCAGGACCAAGACCATCCACTTTGCTGCCGGCCGATGCTCGTGGTATCCGCAAAACAATTCCACCGCGGCGACGCTTGCGACCGACAAATATTTCGCCAGCAAGATTCTCGAGGACGCCGGCGTCGCGACGCTTGGCGGTGAGTATTTCTTTCTCAGCGGGCGGCATCGTGCCCATCGCCCCCCGGGCCACGAGCGTCAGGATGCGCTGGCCTATTTCAAGAGTCTGAACTCAGCCGCCTTCATCAAGCCCCTGACGGGTTCGCGCGGCGATTTCGCGCAAGCCGTTCACGGCGAGGCCACGTTCGATCGATACATGCGGGAAATTTCGGGATATTACGACTCGGTGTTGGTCCAGCCGATCGCCACGGGCCGCGAATACCGCATCTTCCTGCTCGACGACGAGATCGTCTATTGCGCGCGAAAATTCGCGCCGTTCCTGCTGGGTGATGGCAGACGCTCGATCCGCGATCTCCTGAAGGAGCACGACGCCGATTTGCAGGCGCGGGGTCTTTCCCCGATCGCCGCAACGATCGATGAAGCCTCGCTCGATACCGTGCTGGCGTCAGAAGCGCGCTGGGAGATTCCGGGGCGTAAGAATTTGAGCGCGGGGGGCGGAATGAAGTTTGAACAACCCCGCGATGAGAACGCTCTCGCATTGGCAAGAAAAGCTGTAGGGGCGCTCGGCTTGCGCGTCGCCGCCGTCGACATGTTCACTGAAATCGGCAGCGAGCCGCACGCGATGCGGATCATCGAGGTGAACTCCAATCCCTCGATCCGCTTCCTGGAGGAATCCAGCCGGGCCGACCTGATCGGAAAAATCTGGCACCATACGTTCTCCGCGATGGGCCTGTTGGATGTTTGACCTGCCAAAATTCGGCGATGGAATTTGTCTCGCCCGGATGGCGGCGCTGCTCGACCTTCTTGCGATCGACCGCACCAGGCTCGCGCGAACATCCGTTGTAGTGACGGGTTCGAACGGCAAGGGATCGACCGCTGCATTCTGCGCCGCCATCGCGCGGGCATACGGATTGCGCACGGGGTTGTTCACCTCGCCTCATTTGTTTCGCGTCAACGAGCGCTTTCAGGTCGACGGCGCCCTGATCGCCGACGATTTTCTCAGTCAACTCCATGGCCGGGTCGAGAAAGCCATTGCCGACGTCTCAGGGCGCAGCGGCGAGAAATTCGGCGCCTTCGAAGCCATGTTCGCGCTTGCCTGCCTGTATTTCCAGGAGAGGAATTGCGAATTCGCCGTGTTCGAGGCGGGCATCGGCGGCCGCTACGATCCGGTTCGCCTGGTCGGCAGCATGACGGCTTGCGTGACTTCGGTCGATTACGAACACGTCGACCTGCTTGGGAATTCGCTGCCGTTGATCGTCTCGGACAAGAGCGATGCCTGTGCGAATGGCGGCACCATCATCTACGGTGAGAACTGCCGGCGCTTGCGGCCGCATATCCTCGAACATAATCGCAATCGCGCCGTCGCGAGCCTGTTTGTCCGCGACGAGATCGGGATCGGCCGCGAAAACGTCTCCGCATCAGGCCAGTGTTTCGATTTTGCTTTTGGCGATATCGAATATCGTTCGCTCGAGATCGCGTTGCCCGGGGCATTCCAGCTCAACAACGCCGCAATCGCCATCGCACTGTTTCTGCTCAGCAACGGCCGGATGCGCGACGCAATGTCTTCCGGACGGATCGAAGCGGCTGTGCGATCCGGCTTGCGCGAAGCACGATGGCCGGGCCGGCTCGAAGTCATTGATCGGACCCCGCTGACCGTCATCGATGTCGGTCACACGCCCGACGGCGTCAGGCAGGCGCTCGCAGGCCTGCAGCAAGCTCATGGCGTGCAGGACTGGATTCTGGTCCTCGGCGTTTCCCTCGACAAGAAGATCGACGAGATCGCAGGCACACTCGCGCCTTCCTTCGACACCATCATCTGCACCAGCGCCCATCATAAGGGTGGCGATCCGTCCGCCCTCGCTGCCGTCGTACGCAGCATCAATTCGAAGGCCGATATCCTCATCGCCGCAAGCATCGAGGACGCGTTCGACAAGAGCCGCGCGATGGCGGCCTCGCTTCATCGCCGGATCTATGTGGCGGGCGGATTGTTCACGGCGATCGAATACGCAGCGATCGCCCGCCACGGTCGCGCAACCGAGCTTGCTTTTTTCTGAGCATGCCGGAGCCGCCGCCCGCGACCGGATTTCAATTGCTCACGCCCTCGGTATCGTCGAGCGCCTTGAACGCGTCCTCGAGTTGCGGCGAGATCGCAACGTTCAGTCTCTCGCCCGTGGGCAGGCGGGAGACGAACCATTTGTTGTAGAGCGGAATCAAATCATGATTCGAACCCAGTTTGCGAAAGGTTCGCTCCACGACCGCGGTTAGCTGCGGCTCGCCCTTGCGGAACATGATGCCGTAGGGGTCGTAAGACAGATAGTCTCCCGTGACGTGAAACCTGTCCTGTGACTTGTGACGCGCGATCAGGCCGTACAACAGGATGTCGTCGGTCGCGAACGCATCGACCTTGCCGTCCACGAGCATCTGATAGGACTGTTCGTGGTCGGACGCCGTTATGATCTTGAGACCCAGCGCGAACTTCCTGTCGAGCGCGTGCATCGCCTGCTCGTTGGTGGTGCCCTTGGTGACCACGACGGTCTTGCCCTGCAGGTCCTTCGGTGCCGCGATCACCGTCTCCTTCGGCACCATCAGCTTGGTGCCCGCCACGAATATCAGCGGCGAGAACGCCACCTGCTTCCCGCGCTCCGCGTTGGCCGTGGTCGATCCGCATTCGAGGTCGACCTTGCCCTGCACCACCGCCGGAATGCGGTCGTCCGAGGTAACCTTGACGTATTCGATCCTGAGATCGGGGTCGTCGACCTCGACGCCGATCTCATCGACGATCGCCTCGCAGAGCTCGAGGCTGTAGCCGATCGGCCGGTTGGCCTGATCGAGGAACGAGAATGGCGGTGAGCTCTCGCGATAGCCGAGATGCACTACGTGCCTGTTCTTGATGGCGGCGAGCGTCGGGCTGAGCCCCTCGCCGCCGGTCTGGGCGGCTGCCGCCACCGACAGCAGGCATCCCGTCAACAGGATGCACGCTCCAATCGACCTGACCACCGTCTGGCGCATGCGCTGCTCCCGTCAATGACCGGCCATCGCCGGGATTTCGCCGGGAATCATGTCCGGTGGCACCACATCATCAGGCCCCAGCGCGTGTTCAGGCGCCAGTTCGCCCTCCCATTTCGCCACCACGGCGGTGGCGAGCGAGTTGCCGATCACATTGGTGGCGCTGCGCCCCATGTCGAGGAAGGTATCGATGCCCATGATCATCAAAAGCCCTGCCTCGGGGATGCCGAACTGGCTGAGCGTCGAGGCAATCACGACAAGCGACGCGCGCGGAACGCCCGCGACGCCTTTCGAGGTGATCATCAAGGTCGCCAGCATCGCGAGCTGCGTGCCGAGCGACATGTCAATCTTGTAGGTCTGCGCGATGAAAATGCTGGCGAAGGTGCAGTACATCATCGTGCCGTCGAGGTTGAACGAATAGCCGAGCGGCAGCACGAAACTGGAAATCCGGGACGAGGCGCCGAAGCGGTTGAGGCCCTCGAGCGTCTTGGGATAGGCAGCCTCGGAACTTGCGGTGGAGAACGCAATCATCAGGGGCTCGCGGATCAACCGCAGCAGATGGGCGTATCTTGGCCCGATTACCACGAAGCCGACCACGACGAGGATGCTCCACAGGATGAGGAGCGAGACGTAGAAGCCGCCCATGAAGACGATAAGCTTCCACAAGACGGCAAGGCCGTTCTTGGATACCGTGGCCATGATGGCGGCCCAGACCGCGATCGGCGCAAACAGCATGACATACGCCGTGACCTTCAGCATGATGTGACCGAGGTCGTCGATCAGCGAGAGTATCTGCTTGGAGCGCTCAGGCATCGCACCCATCGCGACCGAGAAGAATACCGCGAACACCACGATCTGCAGAATCTCGTTCTGCGCCATCGCATCCGCGATCGAGGTCGGAATCAGATGGGTGAGGAATTTCTCGAGCGAGAATGCCGACACCGGCAGCCCCGTCGATTGCGCCCTGTCTGGCAGGGTGCCCGGGAAATTGTCCCCCGGATGCAGGAAGTTCACCATTACCAGTCCGAGCAGCAGGGAAACAAAGGAGGCGCTGATAAACCAGCCCATGGTCTTGGCGAAGATCCGCCCGAGCTTGGCGCCGCTCCCCATATGGGCGATGCCACCAACCAGCGTCGCGAACACCAGCGGTGCGATGATCATCTTGATCAGGCGCAGGAACAGCATCGCGATCAGGTTCACGCTCGAGGCTATGTCGCCCCGGATGTCCGGCAGATAGTTGAACACCAATGTTCCCATCACGATGCCCAGCACCATCGCGATCAGAATGTACTGCGTAAACCTGTTCGACATCGCGCAACCCCCGTCGGTTTCCGGCGCTGTCGAGTTTGGCAGATTTCGGCGCCGACGCAACACGCTTCAGGGCGGCGCCCGGTTCATTCAAATCGCGGTGCCACAAATGTTCCGGTTGTAGAATGGGCGCTTGCCGATTAGCCTCATATGCAACGCACAATGCTGCCGGCGAGTTGGATTTGGCATTCACGCAAATGCTGAAATCCAGCAAGTTGCGCGTTTCTTGCGCGGCGGCTGCATCAAGAACAGCCAACTCGACAGGAGGAATGCCATGGAAGATCGGATCAATCGCCAGATCCTGCTGGTAGAAAAGCCGACCGGGAAACTCGGGCCGCAGCATTTCAAGATGTCCGAAGGCAGTATTCCGGAACCGCGCGAGGGCGAGGCCCTGCTGCGCGTGCGCTATATATCGCTCGATGCCGCCAACCGGGCGTGGATGCATGGCGCGACCTATCGTGCTGCGGTCGAAGCCAACACGGTGATGGCCGGCGGCGGCGTTGCCGAGGTCGTTTCGTCCAGGGCACCGGGCCTTGTGCCGGGCGACATCGTCTTCGGCGACACCGGCTGGCAGGATTATGCCGCCGTCCCGGCAAAGCATCTGACCAAATTGCCGAAGATCGAGCCGATGACCTATCTGCTCAGCGTCTACGGCATCGCCGGTCTCACCGCCTATTTCGGGCTGCTCGAGGTCGGCAAGCCGAAGGCCGGCGAGACCGTGGTGGTTTCCGCGGCCGCCGGCTCGGTGGGTTCGATCGTCGGCCAGATCGCGAAGATCAAGGATTGCCGCGTCGTCGGTATCGCCGGCGGCAAGGATAAATGCCATTGGCTCACTTCCGAACTCGGCTTCGATGCCGCGGTCGATTACAAGGAAGGCGCAGTCTTCAAGGCCCTCAAGGAGGCGGCATCCGACGGTATCGACGTCTACTTCGACAATGTCGGCGGCGACATCCTCGAAGCTTGCCTGGCGCAGATGAACAATCATGGCCGTATCGCCTGCTGCGGCGCGATATCGCAATATGACGGCCCGCCGTCAGCCGCCGGCCCGCGCGGCGTGCCCGGTCTCATCGTCATCAAGCGTCTGACCATGAGAGGCTTTATCGTCACCGACTTCATGGAGCGGCGCAACGAGGCGCTCCGCGACCTGCAATCCTGGGTCGCCTCCGGCAAGCTCAAGGTCCAGGAGGATGTCATCGAGGGTCTTCAGAACACGCCGAGAGCGCTGATCGGACTGCTCGCCGGCGACAACCGCGGCAAGCGGATGATCAAGGTGTGACAGGGCGTCAGGCCACTATTATCGCTTGAAGCGGCGCCTTTGCGCAGAACCGATAAGGATTGATTCAGATGATCGACACGTCGAAATGCATAGCGATGATTTGCGCGTCGATGGCGGCTGCAACATTCGCGGCAGCTTCGCCGGCCTTCTCGCAGGCGCCAACCGACGCGCAGCGGAGCGCCATCCGCGCCCAATGCCGCTCCGACTATGAAGCCCATTGCGCCAGCGTCCCACCGGGCGGAATGGCCTCGCTGCAGTGCCTGCAGAAAAACATGTCGAGCCTCTCGCCGGGCTGCCAGAGCGCGGTGCGCGCGGTCGAGGCCCCGGTTGAATCGAAGAGCGAGCCCTCGCCTTCGGCTGCGCCCGAAAAGGCTGAGTCCGAACCGGCGGCTGCACCGAAAGCAGAACCTGCGCCGGCAAATCCACCAGCGGAAGGCGCGACAGCGCCGCCGAAGGCGGCGGCAAATCCGCCAGCCAAAAAGCCGAGCAGCGCCCAGATCGGCGCGATCCGCAGTGCCTGCCGCGCCGATTATCCAAAGGTCTGTGCCGGTGTACCGACCGGTGGCGCGGCTGCCTTGCAGTGCCTTGCGACCAACAAGGCAAAATTGTCGGCCAACTGCGAGAGAGCTGTTGCTGCCGCTTCCGGCGGGGCCGCGACGACGGCGGCCGGCACCTCGTCGGGCGCCGGCACGGCCGCTGCAGCGCCTGCTGTTGCCCCGCCGCCTGTGCTGGTGCTGCGGCCGATGCTGCCGCGCGAACAGCTGTTCGTTCTGCGCTCGGCATGTGGCGCCGATGTTCGCGCACTTTGCGCGGGCGTCGCCCCCGGCGGAGGCCGGATCATCCAGTGCCTCGTCGTGCAGTCGGCTTCGCTCTCACCGGATTGCCGCGGCGTGCTGTCGGAGTTCGCGGCACGGTGACGGCTTGCCGCCAGCGGCGTTTTAGGTCAGGCTCGTTTTGAGAGCGTCCCGGTTCGCGGTCTCCCGAATTCGGAAATAACTATCTGTGACGCGTGCGGATTAGGGAGGGTTTTCGTGCGTATCGCCGTCATCGGCGGAGGCCCGGGCGGCCTTTACTTCAGCTATTTCTGGAAGAAGCGCCACCCGGCCGCCCACATCGATCTGTTCGAACAGAATCCCGCCGGCGCCACCTGGGGCTTCGGCGTGGTGTTTTCCGAGCAGGCGCTTGAGTTCCTGCGCGCCGACGATCCCGACACCGTGGAAGCGATCGCGCCGCGGATGGAGAGCTGGAAGAACATCACGCTCAATCTGCGCGGCGAGAGCGTGGAGATCGATGGCGTCGGGTTTTCCTCGATCGGCCGGCTCGATCTGCTAGGCATCTTGCAGGCGCGGGCATCGTCCGTCGGCGTCAGGCTGCATTACGGTGCGCCGGTCACATCCCTCGACCTGCTGACGGGCTACGATCTGATCGTCGCCGCCGACGGCCTGAACTCGCTGGTGCGCCGCTCATTCGAAGGCGATTTCGGCACCTCACTGTCCTATTCCGACAACAAGTTCGCCTGGTATGGCACCACCAGGCGGTTCGAGACGCTGTCGCAGACCTTCGTGAAGACGGATCTCGGCACATTCAATGCCCACCACTATCGATATTCGCCCGCCATGAGCACATTCCTGGTCGAGTGCGACCTGCCCACCTGGCAGGCCCGCGGTTTTGCCGACAAAACAATCGAGGAGTCCAAGGCGATTTGCGAGCAGGTTTTCGCTGCCACCCTCGACGGGAACTCCCTCGTCTCCAACAAATCGGTGTGGCGCAATTTCCCCTGGATCTGGAACGAGCGCTGGTCGTTCGGGAACATGGTGCTGATCGGCGACGCATTGCATTCGGCGCATTTCTCGATCGGATCGGGAACGCGGCTTGCAATCGAGGACGCGATCGCGCTTGCCAAGGCGATGGAAGCGGAAAGCAATCTGGCCACGGCGCTCGCCCGTTACCAGCACGAACGCCAGCCGATCGTGAAGAAGCTCGTGACCGCGGCACGCACCAGCGCCGACTGGTACGCAAAATTCCCCGAGCATATGAAGCTTGGCCTTCTGGATTTCGCCCACAGCTACATCACTCGTTCGGGCCGGATTGACGATGCGCGGCTGCGCGCGATGTCGCCGGCCTTCATGGCGCGCTACGAGGCATCGCGACGATACACGGCAAGCGGGGACAAGCCATGATCTCGCCGAGGTCGTTCGAGATCGCCGATCAGGTTGGGTCCGACAGTGCGGGCGCACGCGAGATCGGATTTGTCTGTCCTGCCACTTACAATGCCAGTCGCATTCTCTTCGACAATCTCGGCAAGGGTTTCGGCGACCGGCCGGCTGTGACCGGTCCGTCGGGTACGCGCAGTTATTCGCAACTTTGCGCCGAAGCCTCGCGGTGGGGCCACGGTTTTGTCTCCCTCGGCCTGAACCGCGGTGACCGCGTCCTGATGTTCCTTGACGACACGGCCGCCTATCCGGCGGCGTTCTTCGGCGCGGTCCGTGCCGGCTTCGTGCCGCTCCTGATCAATACGCTGACGCCGCCGGATCTTTTGCAGTTCTATCTCTCGGACTCCGGCGCTACCGTTGCGGTAGCGGATGCGGAATTTTGCCAGCGCTTCGACGCCGTGGCCTGCAAGGGCACGTCCTTGCGCACCCTGGTCGCGGTCAATGGCGAGGCTTCAGGTCACGCCGTGCCGAACCAGGTGAGCGCGACGCAATGGCTGGCCGATTTTCCAGCCACGCTTTCCGAAGCCCGGACCCATCGCAACGAGATGGCGTTCTGGATGTATTCGTCCGGTTCGACCGGCAGGCCGAAGGGCATCGTCCATCTTCAGCATGACATGGCCTATAGCGATGTCGCCTTCGCGCAGAACGTCCTGAAGCTGACGTGCGAAGATATCTGCTTCTCCGTACCGAAGATGTTCTTCGCCTACGGCTTCGGCAACTCCATCACCTTTCCGTTCTCGGCGGGCGCGGCCAGTCTGTTGCTGCCCGGTCAACCGAGGCCCCAGGCGATTTTCGACGCTATCGAGCGATATCGCCCGAGCGTTTTCTTCGGCCTGCCGACGCTCTACACGTCCCTGACCAACGCCGATGACGCGGGCACGCGGGATTTTTCCTCACTGCGCATGGCGATTTCCGCAGCGGAAGTGCTTTCCGCCGATGTCTTCAACGCCTGGAAGACGCTCACCGGGCTTGAGATCGTCGAAGGTCTCGGCTCGACCGAGGTGCTGCATATTTATCTGTGCAACCGCACGGACAGGAAGAAGCCAGGTGCGGCGGGCCTTCGTGTGCCGGGCTATGAGATCGCGCTGAAAGACAGCGACGGCCGCGATGTCGGCGACAACGAGGAAGGCATATTGTGGGTGCGCGGCGATTCCAGCACGCCGCTGTACTGGAACCGGCCGGACAAGTCCTTGGAAACGATCCGCGACGGTGGCTGGATCTACACTGGCGACCGCTTTGTGCGCGACAGCGAGGGCTTCCATTTCTTCCGCGGCCGCGCCGATGATCTGGTCAAGATCTCAGGTCAGTGGGTCTACCCGCTCGAGGTCGAGCTTTGCCTTGCACAACACCCAGAGGTGCGCGAATGCGCGGTCTTCGCGGCCGAGTTGCCCGATCGGCGGATGACGCTCAAGGCCGTGGTCGTCATGAACAACCGCGCATTCGATGAGAGTGAAACGGCAAGGACGCTGCAGGATTTTGTGAAGGCAAAGCTCCTGCCTTACAAATATCCGCGCGAGATCAGATTTATAGACGAACTGCCGAAGACCGGCACCGGCAAGATCGACCGGCAGGCCGTGATGCGGATGTAGCTTTCTCTCACCGGTTGCAGAACCTAGAACGAACAACTCGCAATTTTTTCTATTCAACGAAGCGGCTCTGATTTCGTTAACTTATGGGTATTAAGGTAGCCGCCGTCGTCCGCGACCCCCTCGCCAACGCGAGGTCAGTCACTTCGGATTCCTTCTTCGAGGATGCCAGAATGCTTCGACCCGGCGTCGGTCTGCCGGCTTTTTTTGGAACCGCTGTCGCAGCAACCGCGCTCGGTCTGTTCGGCTTTGCAAGCGCAGGGTTCGGCGCGGCCATCATCGGAGAGACACGCCATCTCGATGTCGAGCAGAAAGTTGTTGCCGGCCTCGATGCGATGAAATCGCAGTACCGCCGACCGACGTCGATCCCTTTTCCCAAGGACAACCCCTACACGCCGGAGAAGTTGGCGCTCGGCAAGAAGCTCTATTTCGATACGCGCATCTCGGCATCGTCGGCGCAGTCCTGCGCCAGCTGTCATAGCCCCGCCTTCGGCTTTGCCGACGGATTGCCGGTCGGCGTAGGTTTCGGCATGGCCCAATTGGGCCGGCACTCGCCGACCATCGTCAACGCGGCATGGGGGGCGATCTTCATGTGGGACGGGCGGCTTGCCAACCTCGAGGAGCAGGCGCTGGGTCCGATTCAATCGCCCGGCGAAATGAACATGCCGATCGATCAACTTCTGAAGCGGCTCGATACCATTCCGGAATACAAGCCGCTGTTTGCGGCGGCCTTTCCCGGCGAAGCGATGGACTCCAGGACACTCGCAAAAGCGATCGCAACCTATGAGCGGACGGTCGTTTCACAACGCGCGCCCTTCGACGACTGGATCGACGGAAACGAGGGGGCCATCTCCGAGGAAGCCAAGCGCGGCTTTGCCCTCTTCAATACCAAGGCCCAGTGCTCTTCCTGCCATGAAGGCTGGAACTTCACCAATGACGGCTTTCAGGACATCGGCTTGCCGAGCGACGATGTCGGCCGCGGCAAGTTCATGCCCGGTGTGGTCAAAATGCAGTACGCTTTCAAGACACCGGGTCTGCGAGAAATTAGCCGCCGAAGCCCCTACATGCACGATGGTTCGCTCGCAACCCTCGAACAGGTAGTCGAACATTACGACAGGGGCGGCGTCGAGCGCCCGAGCCGCGCGGACCTGATGAAGCCGCTCAGCCTCTCGCCGCAGGAAAGATCCGATCTCGTGGCGTTCCTGAGGACGTTGACCAGTGAACTCGGTCCAACCGCTGTGCCGGTTCTCCCCCGCTGAAACAATCGATGAAAGCCGAAGGAAAGACCATGCGACTGCCAACTCTCACTTTCGTAATGTTCATGGGCCTGTCGGTTGGGGCACTCGCCGCCAACCTTACGATCGCACAGAAGGGCCGCATGTTTTCGTCCGAGAGCGTCAGCATCAGGAAGGGCGAAACGTTGACCTTCCTGAACGACGACAGCGTTCCTCACAACATCATGTCGACCAGTCCGGGCAATGAATTCAATCTCGGCTCCGTGCCGCCCGGCGCGTCGACGGACGTGACCTTCAAGGACGCGGGTGAGGTCCTGGTCATCTGCGCGATCCACCCGCGGATGAAGATGACGGTGAAAGTTACTGATTAGCTTCCCACGGCTGCCACCGGGAGGACTTTGATGTCGGTCCGCTACAAGCTTTTCGGGATTTTTTGCATTGTCATCAGCCTCACCTGCGGGCTCGCCTTTTTCGGCATCCGGGGAATCTCGTCATCAGGCGACATGGTGGTTCGGCTCTATGACGGGCCGTTGATGGGCATCAACTATGCGCGCTCGGCGCATGCCGCGATGAATGAAGCCCGCCTTCTCATGCACAGAAGCCTGAACGAGGGCGCGACAAAGGACATGGTGGCCGAGTTCCAGAAACTGATCACGGGCATTTCGGATGACTTGAAAGTCGTCCGGGAGCGCGTCGACAACACGGATGTGGTCACGGCGCTTGACCGCTCGGAAAAACTCCTTCGCACCTGGTCGGAAGCCGCACTGAAGTTCATCAAGCCGCCGGCTGGCGGCTTGACCGAGTTGCCGGCGACCTTTGCCGTCACCCAACAAGCCGACGAAGCAGCGGCCGCGCTTGACGATCTGGTGGAAGTGGTCGCTGCCTACGGCTTCGGCTTCAGGACGGAAGCGGAAGCGGCGGTCGTCGCTGCACGCGGCGCCATGATCAAGCTGACCATCGGCACCGCATTGATCGCTCTGTTGTTCGCGGCTGCCTTTGCCTACTCCATGAGTACGGCTATCTTTGCCGCGATGAAAGTTGCCGAGCGCGTGGCTGCCGGCAATCTCGCGGACCGGATCGTAGTTCGCCGGCGGGACGAACTCGGCCGTCTACTGAAGTCTCTTGCCGAGATGCAGGGCAATCTCAAGACGCGCGCCGACGAGAGCGTTGCGCTGATCGCCGCCAAGGACGAGATGAACTCGGAGCAGACCGGCCGACGGCAACGGATCGAGGGCGAGGTTGCGGCGTTCCGTTCCGCCATTACCTCAGCGCTGGCCAATGCCGATGCGATGACGGGCAAGCTCACGGAGACCGCGCGTACGTTGTCATCGATCGCGCGCGCGGCGGGGGAGCAATCGAGCCGGATGGCATCTACCGCCGACGAAACGTCCGGTAACGTTCAGACAGTTGCGGCGGCAGCCGACCAGCTCGGTGAATCCGCCCAAACGATTACCACACAGCTTCAGGACGCCACTGGCGTGGTCCAGCGCGCCTCCCTCATGGCAGGAGAAGCCAACGAGACCATCGGCGCACTCGCCAGTGCCGCCCAGCATATCGACGAAGTCGTGGGTTTTATCCGGAGCATCGCAGGTCAGACCAACCTGTTGGCGCTCAATGCCACCATCGAGGCGGCGCGCGCCGGCGAGGCCGGACGAGGCTTTGCGGTCGTTGCATCGGAAGTCAAGGCACTCGCGATCCAGACCGCGAAGGCGACCGAGGAGATCTCGTCGCAAATCGCCGAAGTGCAGCTCGCGACGAAGCGTGCCGTCGACAATGTCGGAGCTATCACCGCCGTAATGAGCGACATCGACAGTTTCACCGCTTCGATCGCGCGCGCCATGAGTAGGCAAAGCGCTGCGGCGCTCGAAATATCGGAAAACATCCGTCACGCCGCCTCCGGAACGGCAAGCGTCGCGCAAAGCATCGCCGGAACCGCTGCGGCGAGCGAGAGTACCAATCGCTCGGCCGATCTCGTTCTTGCAACCGCACAGGAATTGTCGACGCAGGCCGCGGTGCTGCGGTCCTCCGTCGATCAATTCCTGGCAAAGGCCGCGGCCTGAAGCCGGCCGGAGCGCGGCACGGCGTTGAACATCGCATTTGCCGGGGAGCTTGGCCCCTATCCTGCCAACCCCGTCCCGCCGTAGAGCCAGGCGAGATCCCTGTACCAGTCCTCCGATGATTTTGCGCTCATGATGGCGTTGCGCAGTCGCGCGTGTTCGCCGGCAGGATGGTAGATGTGCTCGCCGATGGCGCGAGAGAGCAGCTGAACCCGCGCTGTACGCGGAAAACGCTGCTGCCGGTATTTTTCCAGCGCGACCGCGTAGTCGCCGGGATGGCTGCCCAGCATGTGCGAAAGGCAGACCGCGTCCTCCATCGCCTGGCAGGCGCCCTGCGCGAAATATTGCAGCATCGGGTGGGCGGCGTCGCCGAGCAGCGCGACACGGCCGTCGACCCAGCGTTCGGTCGGATCGCGGTCGCACAGCACCCATAATTTCCAGTTCTTGCCGTGGCGGATGATGTTCTGCGCGCGCTGGTGAATATGCGTGAAGCCCTGGAGCACCTCGCCGTCCGATACCGGCTTGCCGGCGACCGGCTCGGGCGCGTCGTTGTGATAGGTGACGACGAGGTTGAACACCTTCCAGCCCGACAAGGGATAATGAACCAGATGGCATTTCGGCCCGGCCCACAGCGTAGCCGCATTCCAGCGCAGGTCTTCCGGCATCTCTTCCGTCGGGATCACCGAGCGATAGGTGGTGTGGCCCGAGACCCGCGGCGGACCGTCGGCGGTGACCTGCTTGCGGATATTCGACCATAGCCCATCCGCGCCGATCAGCAGCGAACCGGTGACGCGATCGCCCGAGGCGAGACGCGCGGTGACCGACGAACCATCCTGGTCGTAGCCTGAGACCTCGGAACTGACGCGCAGATCGATCAAATCGCTTTCACGGCAGGCTTTCAGGAAAACGCCGTGCAGGTCGCCGCGATGCACGACGCCGTACGGATTGCCGAAGCGTGAACGGAACGCATCACCCAGATCGACATGGGTGATCTCTTCGGCCGTCAGTGCATCCATCAACCGGAGCTTGTCGATATAGACCGCCATGCGGCGGGCCGCCTCGCCCACGCCGAGATAGTCGAAGGCGTGAAAGGCATTGGGACCAAGCTGGATGCCGGCGCCGATCTCGCCCAGGCTTGCGGCCTTTTCAAGCAGGATCGAACGGATGCCCTTTTGCGCCAGCCCCAGCGCCGCGGCAAGGCCGCCGATGCCGCCGCCGGCGATCAAGACTGCCCGCGCGGGAGAATCCGTCATTCGGCTGCCCTTCCCAAATGTTCGAGCGCGTCTTCGGCGCGCAGCGGCACCCGGGACGCTTCGTTGTTGAGATCGACCAGTTGCGCAAGCAGTGCCAGCAGCGTCTTGCGGTCGGCCGGCTTCAAAGGCTGCAGCATCCGCGCCTGCGCACGATCGACCGACGGCATGATTTCACGCAAGACGCCTGCGCCACTCCGGGTGAGATAAAGAAGCTTGACGCGCTTGTCCTCGGCTGCGGGCTTGCGCTCGACGAATTTCTTGGCTTCCAGCCGCTCGATCACGCTGCCGAGCGTCGAACGGTCGAAGGCGATGACGGCGGAAAGCCGCGTCGCATCGATGCCGGGATGGGTGCGGATAGCAATCAGCGCCGCATATTGCACGGGCGTGAGATCAAAGGCCTTGCACTCCTCCATGAAGAGCGCCACCGCGATCTGCTGCATCCGGCGAAACAGATAGCCCGGCGCCGTATAGACTGCGTCCATCGTGACATTGGCCGGCTTATTCGGCATCGGGCTGCCGCTCCGGTGCGGCGTCGGCGAACGCCTTGAGGTTCTTGGCGGCGGCTTCCGCCTTGAGCAGGCGCGGAAAGGCCGCGACGTCGACGCCGAAGCGCCGGGCGTTGGCCAGTTGCGGCACGAGACAGAGATCGGCGAGCGATGGTTGCTCGCCGAAGCAGAAAGGACCGCCTTCCCCTGCGACAAGTCTCTCGCAAGCCGACAGGCCTTCGCGGTTGGCCCACGCCGCCCAGCCCGTCACCTGCTCTTCGGAGAGACCAAGCTCGCGCAGCCGCGCAAGCACCTTGAGATTCTGGACGGGATGCGTGTCGCAGGCGATCGCCTGGGCAAAGGCGCGCACCTGCGCGCGGCGCAGCGGGTCTCTTGGCAGAAGCGGTTGCTGAGGATGAAGTTCGTCGAGCCATTCGATGATGGCAAGCGACTGGGTCAGGATCGCGCCGCTGTCGTCCTGCAGGGCGGGAACCAGCCCTTGCGGATTGATCGCAAGATAGGCGGGATCGCGCTGCTCGCCCTTGCGCAAATGGTGGGTGAGTTGCTCCGCGCTTAACCCCTTCAGGTTCAATGCTATTCTGACCCGATAGGATGCGCTGCTGCGGAAATAGCCGTGCAGCTTCATGATTTGGCCTCCCTCGAATTTTTTCTTCTCGCTCACCTCGACCGGCCGTCATTGACGATAGCCATATTGTAAGTATACTGTCAATCTATCGAACGAACACAAAGGGAGGTCGGCCATGGAAGCCGTAACCAGGACGCCGGAGCGCGAGGCTTTCTACAAGAAGATCGACGGCGACAATCTTTCCGCGCTTTGGAACGTGCTCGGCGACCTGATCACGCCCGAGCCGAAGAGCGCCTGCCGGCCGCATCTTTGGAAATTCGACGCGATCCGCGATTATATGACCGAGGCTGGCAAGCTGATCACCGCCAAGGAAGCCGAACGGCGCGTGCTGGTGCTTGAGAATCCAGGCCTGCGCGGACAATCCAAGGTCACGACCTCCTTGTTCGCCGGCGTGCAGATGGTGATTCCGGGCGACGTGGCACCTGCGCACCGCCACAGCCAGTCGGCCCTGCGCTTCGTGCTCGAGGGCAAGGGCGCCTATACCTCGGTCGACGGCGAGCGCACCGCAATGTCGCCCGGCGATTTCGTGATCACCCCGTCGATGACATGGCACGACCATTCCAACGAAACCTCCGAGCCGATGTTCTGGCTCGACGGCCTTGATATTCCGATGGTGCAATTCTTCGACGCATCCTTTGCGGAAGGCTCGAAGCAAGACCAGCAGAAGATCACCCGAACCGTCGGCGACAGTTTTGCCCGCTATGGCCACAATTTGCTCCCTGTGGATGAAAAGCGCACCTCGAAGACATCGCCGATCTTCAACTATCCCTATTCCTACACGCGCGAGGCGTTGGAGACCGCGCGGTTGCGCAATGAATGGGACGCCTGCCACGGCTTGAAGCTGAAGTTCTCCAATCCCGAGACCGGCGACTATGCGATGCCGACGATTGGCACCTTCATCCAGCTGCTGCCCAAGGGTTTCAAGACGGCGCGCTATCGCTCTACCGACGCGACCGTGTTCGCAGCGATCGAAGGCAGGGGACGAACTCGGATCGGCGAGCAGACCTTCGAATGGGGACCGCGCGACCTGTTCGTGGTGCCGAGCTGGCATTGGGTGACCCACGAGGCCAATATGGATTCGGTGCTGTTCAGCTTCTCCGACCGCCCGGTGCAGCAGAAGCTCGATCTGTTCCGCGAAGATCGCGGGAATGCGTGAGGGACGCAACGCGATTCAAGTCGTTGCGAGCCACCGCGCCACCCGGGCATCTGCATCTTTGCAGGTGTAACGAAAGACGTGGATACCCGGGACGAGCCCGGGTATGACGAGTCTCACACGCCACCAGACCGAAGGCCGCGCCATGCGCCTGAAGATTTTCGCGCCCGTCATGCTCGCGCTGCTGTTCAACGGCTGGCCGGCGCTTGCTGTGGAGCAGTGCCGGTTCATCCAGGCCAAGCCGGAGCGGGAAGCCTGTTACCAGCGACAGGAAGCGGAACTCGCGGAGAAGCGGAAACCGAAAATAGCGCCCGAATCGAAGTTCATGGATTCGCTCGAGCAGATGAAGCACGAGGACGAGGCGCTGAACCGGCAGCTGCACAGCATCTGCCGCGGTTGCTGAAGCGGCCACCCTCCCCTGGAGGGGGAGGTGCACTCTTCACCTCCCCCTAAAAGGGGGAGGTCGGCGAGCGAAGCGAGCCGGGAGGGGGTCACACGCTTCATGCCGGTATTGCTGTTTCTGCACTTCGACTAGCCGAATTGACCCCCCTCCCCGACCCTCCCCCTTTCAGGGGGAGGGGGAGGTCCGTCACCCTCAAGCGTCAAATGCGATAGCCCTGCCTGGAGAGTGAAAAGAAGAGCTCGCTTCGATCAACCTCATATCGTGCCGGCCCATCCCGCGAACAGATCCAGGATTTCATGCATGACGTCACCGTCATTGCGTCCGGACCGCGCCAGCACATGAAAGGAATGATCGGCGCCGTCGACAAGGTGCAATGTCGCAGATGAACCGAGACGTTTGACCACAGGTTCGATCAGCGCAACCTCCGCGAGGCTGTCCCGTGTGCCCTGCAGGAACAGCATCGGGATATGGACGTCAGCGAGATGCTTGGCGCGATCGCTCGACGGCTTGCCTGCCGGGTGCAGCGGAAAGCCGAGAAATGCCAGGCCGCGAACTGCCTGCAACGGCGCTGCCGCCTGCGCCTGCGAGGTCATGCGACCGCCGAATGATTTTCCACCCGCGATCAAAGGCAGGCCCGGACAACATCGAGCGGCTTCCGCGACCGCGGCGCGCACGGTTTCCTGCGCGATCGCCGGCGAGTCGGGTCGCCTGCTGCCTTTCTCCATGTAGGGAAACTGATAGCGCAGGCTCGCAATACCGCGCTTGCAAAGCCCTTCGGCAAATCCCTCCATGAAACGATGCGTCATCCCGGCGCCGGCGCCATGGGCGAAGACAAAGCAGGCGCGAGCGCGATCGGCACGCAGCAGGAGGGCGGAAACCGAACCCTTCCCGGCAATTTCGATGCTCAGCTTCTGCAACCCATCTTCGTTCATCGGGCTTTAGAACATGATGATTTCGGCATTTCTGTCACCGTGAAGGTTTCCAGTGAAGTTTGATGCGCGTCAGTGCGCGGATCGCATCATTGCATTTGGATGTCCGTGGGCGTTAGAGCATGATCCGAAATGGTGGAAACCGGCTTTTCGACAAGATCATGCTCAAACAGAGCACCCGGGGGCTATTCCCATGGACCTTATGGAGCGATTTTACATCGCCGCCAGCACGATGGGCTTTTTGCTTATCGCCGCAATGGCCTTGCTCGAATAAGCCAGGCCGATGTGGCATCGGGCTGTTTTGCGGAAACTGTTATTTAGCCTGACCTGCGATCGGGTTGCGCTGCAAAGCGGACCTTTGTGACCCGGATTGGACAGGGCCCCCGCGATAACCGCGCTTCAAATCGAGGCCGCTCCGAGCCTGATCCGATCAAGTCGCCGTCAACGCTGTCCGTTGCTCGAATCCGAATTCGCTACGAATTCGGCGATGCGGCAATTCAGGCTTACCTGAAAGAATGGCGATCCCGGCATGACTCGAACATGCGACCTACGGTTTAGGAAACCGCCGCTCTATCCAGCTGAGCTACGGGACCGAAGCGCCGCCCTTCTCGAAGTGGGCGCCTTGGGATTTACATAGCAGAGCCGACGCGGGATCGCCAGTCTCGGACCGCCCCCAGGGATCGCCCCAAGACCAACCCAAGACCAACCCGAGATCACGCTCGAGATCGAGCCAAGGCCCCGGCTTCCGTACGGCCGACGGCTTCTTCCCTCGCCTTCGCGGCACCTTCAGGAATAGAGCTTGCGGGTAGTTGTGCTCTTCTCTGCGGCATCAGGTCCGCGAAACGTACCGAACACGCCATCCAGCGACGGATTGCTGACGCCAAACCAGTGCTTCTCGCTGATGAAGTGATGACGCAAATGGTATTGCTTGATCCAGCGACCGAACCGCGTTCGCGGCTGATAGGGAATGTGGGCGACGTAATGCACCCATTCATAGTGCAGGATCGCCAGCATCATCCCGAACAGCGCGGAGGCCGAGGCTTCCACTCCGAACACAATCGCAAACAAGCCGGTAGCAACCGCGAGGTTGGGCACCAGAAACCAGATCGGCAGGAACAGGAGGTCGAGCCGGCTCGGCTCGACATGGTGATCGTAGTGAAGGCGGTGCTGCAGCTTGCGCGCGGGCGGCCACGCCAAAGGAGGTGCATGGAAGGCAAACCGGTGCATGCCGTATTCGCTCAAGTAAAACAGCAGCGCGCCGAGCAGGACCAGGACAGGGGCGAACGTGATCCAGCCGAGCAGAAAGGCCACAGCCTCGATCGCCACACCGGCGAGCAGTGCAGCAACGCTGCCGTGACGAAGAAACACGAGAAACATTCCCGCCTGCCCTCCCTGTGAACTCGACGGAGCGAGCGCCGTTGCCGGCGTCTTCTCGGAGCAAAATGGCCCTTCGCCGCAAAATACCAGAGCGGTCGAGGGATCGCCAGCCGTGTGCGGCCGGCACATGATCGGTTTGGCAATCGACAAATCGGTCGACAGGCAAGCCGATGTTATCCACGACAACGCACCGTTCCCGGGGAAAAGACCGTTTCCGGGAGTGACAAGGCGCCCCGTCATGGCGACAATCGGGCCGAATTCCGTATCACTCAGGTTCGCGTTGGGAAATTCTAGCGGTGACGGCGCCACGCATCTTCGCGCTTGTCTTGGCTGCGACAGCCATCCCCCTGCTGGGGGCATCCCGCGCGCAGGCGCAGTGGTGGGGGTCGCGCGGGCCCGCCGATTTCGAGGAATGCGCCGACCTCGCCGAGAAGGCAGCGACCCGCGAGGCGAAGTCCGCCGCGCTTTCGGAGTGCAACGCAAAATTCGCCGGGCGGCGCAAGCCCGGTGGCGGCTATACCTATTTCGATTTCATGCAGAACCGGAACTTCGATATTGCCGGTCCAAATCCCACGCCGGAAGAGCAAAAGCTCATCGACCAGAAATACACCGACTGGCTCGACGATCAGCGGCGAAGCAGCATTGCTGCCGCCTTTGCCGCAAGGCAGCTGCAATTGCAGCAGACCGCGCTCAAGACCGAGCCCGAAAGGGCACGTCAGAAAAAACCCGGTATCGGCAGGCCGCGAACGGCGGCGGAGGACGTCAGGTCCGGCAGGACGACGGAATGCGCACGCAATTCCTTCTCCTGCGAATGGCCGCGGCTTTCCGAGGGCATCAACGACCTGAAGAAATTGCTGTTCGGCTCCCCTTCAGCCAAGCCCGGGCGAAGCAGCTAACGCTCTCATGAACCAGACCGGATCTGTTCCGGCGTCAGGCCTGGCAAGCCACGCCGTGAGGCCTGCGCGTCCTTGATCAGCGCGACGATGCGGCGCGACAGCGGAACCTGAAGCCGGTGCCGATCGGCTATTTCCGTTATGACGCCCTGCAGATAGTCGATCTCGGTGCCGCGGCCGCGCTGCAGATCTTCTGACATCGACGAGCGCGCCTGCGGGTCGATCTTCATGGTGCTTCCCAGGATCAGCGCAAACAGAGCGTCAGGCAGGCGGAGCAGATGCGGCGTCCAGCTTGCGGGAACCGGCGTTGAAGACACCGGAGCGATGCCTTCAGCCCTCACCGCGGCCAGGCCCTCGGCGAACTGATCGGCCAACAGCAGGCGCCAGGAACGCTGCGCAAGCTGCTCTCGCAGCGGCAGGCCGGACAGCGCGTTGATCGCGTTATTGAGATTGACGAGCAGTTTGCCCCATTGCACGCCCACGATTTCGGAGGTAGGGCGCATCGTCAGTCCGGGTACCGAAAGCCGGCTCGCGGAGAATCCATCGTGCCGCTCGATCGCGATATCGCCCGAGGTTGCGCGATGAAATCGTCCCTCTCCGCCTGCGATCACGTTGAACGGCACCATACCTGCGAGCACGAGCCGCCCCGGCAACCGGCCGCGCAGGAGCGGCACGTTGCCGACGCCATTCTGCAAACTGACGATGACGGCATCGCGCGGCGAATGTCGTCCGATTGCCTCGGCGATTTCTCCCGTATCGGCGCTCTTGACGGTGACCAGCACCACGCCGGCATCGGCAAGAATTTCGGGATCGCCGGACAGCAACAGCTGGCGGGGCGCAACCCGTCGCGCCATTCCATCGAAACTCGTCACGGTGAGCCCGTTGCTCTCGATCTCGCCGATCACACGCGACCGCGCCAATAACGCCACGCGGCGGCCGGCAGCCGCAAGCATGCCGCCGACAAAGCAGCCGATATTGCCCGCCCCGGCGACGACGATTGACTTGTCCGGTTCCATCCCGAAATACCTCTGCCTCAAGGTTCGGTAGCAGAGTTTACCACCCGCCGCCGCTCGAAACTGGTCCATGCGTGCGACGCAGCCGCGCTCGCCTTGTAACCGTCATGACGCGCCGTTATGGTTCGTTCAGGCGGGGCAGGCACTCGGCAGGAGATGACGATGGGCTTACTCGACGTAATCAACGGAATGCAGCAGGGCCCGCGCGGCCCCAGCTCTCCAAGCGCGCAGCAAGATAAAGGGAGCATGTCGCCATTGACCATGGCGATCCTCGGGCTGCTCGCCTACAAGGCCGTCAAGCATTTCACCGGCAGCCAGCCCGGCACCAGTCCACAGCAGGCGCCCTCGCCCAAGACGGTGAACGCCGGCGCCGCCGGCGAGGCAGGCGGAAATCTCGGCGACGTTCTCAAGGGCGGATTGGGCGGCCTGCTCGCGGGCGGCGCGGCGGGCAGCGTGATCAGCGGCGGCCTGAACGACCTCCTCAAACAATTCCAGCAAAGCGGTCATGGCGAGGCCGCCAATTCCTGGGTAGGCCAGGGCCCGAACAAATCGATCTCGGCTGACGATCTCGCCAAGGCTCTTGGCTCCGATCAGATCAGCGGATTGATGTCGCAAAGCGGCCTGTCGCGCCAGGAACTGCTCGAAGGGCTCGCCCAGCAACTGCCCAAAGTCGTCGACCATTTGACGCCCGAGGGACGACTGCCGACCGAACGCGAAATGGCGGGCCGGATCTGACGTCCCGGTTCCAACATCCGTATCGTATCGCGTTGCAAAGGGATCGTGGTTTTCGGGGAGGCGATATCCTCGAAGTTCAAAATACTGCTCTCAACAGGGAGGGGTAACAGTCATGAGCGGCATTCTCTATGTCATCATCGTTGGCTTCATCGCCGGCATCATCGCGCGGCTACTCTCACCGGGTCCGAACAATCCAAGCGGATTCATTCTGACCACCGTGCTCGGCATCGTAGGTGCGTTTCTCGCCACCTTTATCGGCCAGGCCATCGGCCATTATGGCCCGGACCAGGGCGCGGGCTTCATCACGGCGACGATCGGCGCGCTGGTGGTGCTGTTCATCTGGAACCGCCTGGTGGCAGCCAAGGTGATTTCCGATCCCGGCAGCAGGTAACCGGCCAGCTCACGTGATCAGATGCGCGCCGGCGTCGATCCGGATCACTTCGCCGGTCATGTTGCTGGATTGCGGCGTGGCAAGAAAGCATACGACGTCGGCGACATCTTCGGCGCTCGAGGCCCGCTTGAGCGGCACTTTCGCCACCACGGCGTCCCGAACCTTGGCGGCGCCTTCGACGCCCCGGCCCTTGGTGAACCAGGGCGTGTCGATATAGCCGGGGCATACCGCGTTGACACGGATCAGCGGCGCGAGCGCCCGCGCCAGCGAAAGCGTAATCGTGTTCAACGCGCCCTTGCTTGCGGCATAGGCGACGGAAGAGCCGATGCCGCTGATACCGGCGACCGAAGATACGTTCACGACCGAGGACGCGCGTCCGCGTTCTTTTGCGGCAGCTTCCAGCAGGGGGCGCGCGGCGCGAACCATCTGGAACGGGCCGATCGTATTGACGCCGAAAAGGCGCTGAAAATCCTCTGCCGACAGGCCGTCCAGATTGTCGTGCGGCATATGCTTGGTGGTGCCGGCATTGTTGATGAGGGCATCGAGCCGTCCCCAGGATGCCGCCGCCGCGACGATCTTCCGGCAATCCTCGTCGCGGGAAACATCGCCCTGAACGACGATCACCTCGCCGCCGGCGCTGCGGCAGAGATCAGCGGTCTGCTCGGCTTCCTTCTGGCTCGAGGAATAATTGATGATGATGCGCGCGCCGCCTTTCGCCAGGATTGCCGCGGTCGCCGCACCCAGACCAGAAGCAGCACCCGTTACGATCACGCACAGACCATCCTTGGACATCGCGTTTCCTCGTCTTGATTTGTCAAACCTTCCTACGGCCGCGGCGATCTAGCATAGCCCGCGACAGATTGCGCGCAAAATCCGCTGCACGGATTTGCCCCCTTTGCAGAGGCCCTTGCGGACATCGGCGCTTGTCAGAGCTGCCGGTTTTCCTCATCATGGATCACAACAAGAGCCGCACTCGATACGGTGAGCCCAGCTTTGGCGCTTTCATCGGTGCCGGCCAGGACGAGGAACGCCGTGACGGAAGCCGGGAATATCGTCGTGGAGACCGCGGAGCGGATATTTGCGGATCTCGCCGACCCGCAAACCATCAACCATGACAGGAACGGCAGCTGGAAAGCACCACTCTGGCAGGCGCTGAGCGAAGCCGGCCTGCCTTTGTCGTGGGTCGCGGAAGATTGCGGCGGCTCGGGCGCGAGCCTGGCTGAGGGTTTTGGCGTGTTGAACGCCTCGGGGCGTTTCGCGATCGGTGTACCGCTTGCCGAGACGATGCTCGCCGGGTGGCTTTTGTCTCAGGCAAGGATCAGCTCTCCAGAAGGAGAAATGACAGTCGTCCCCGCAAGTCCGAAGGATCGCATCACGCTTGGCGCGGACGGCACCTTGTCGGGGCGCGTGCGCGGCATTCCGTTTGCCAGAGAAGCCAGGCACCTCGCGGTACTTGCGCACGGCGTTACCGGTCTTTCGATCGCGCTGGTCAAGGCCGGTGCATGCCGGATCGAGCCCGGCCTCAACCTTGGCGGCGATGACAGCGACACGGTGACGTTCAGCCAGGTTGCTCCCCTCGCCATCAATCCGGCGCCGAAGGGATTCGATCAAACCTCGCTGCTCCTGATGGGTGCGGTTGCGCGGAGCCTGCAGATTGCGGGCGCGCTTGAATCGATGCTCGACGTCAGCGTGCGGTACTCCAACGAGCGAGTCGCGTTCGAAAAGAAGATCTCGAAATTCCAGGCCGTGCAGCACAATCTCGCAAGGCTCGCCGGCGAGTCCGCGGCAGCGCTTGCCGCCGCGACGTCGGCCGCCGATACGCTTGCGAGCGGGACGGCAGGCGAGGAAGCCGCCTTCCTCGAAGCGGCGGCGGCGAAGATCCGCTGCGCGGAGGCCGCCGAGAAAGGCGCGGCAATCGCGCATCAGGTGCACGGCGCGATCGGTTTCACCATCGAGCACATCCTGCATCGATACTCGCTGCGCGCGCTGGCCTGGCGTGACGATTTCGGCTCGGAGACCCACTGGGCGACCGAACTCGGCAAGCGCGTCGCGGCGCGCGGCGCCGATGAATTGTGGCCGCTCGTGGCCTCGCGCTGAGCACGCCAATGAAACACCGACTGGAACGCGGCGACACTCCTCTTACCTCTCCCATCGGGAGAGGTCGGCGCGAAGCGCCGGGTGAGGAGTTGCGGTTTATCGCGGGGCATTACCCCCTCACCCCTGCCCTCTCCCGACGGGAGAGGGAGCCCACCTGCATTGCCGTATCATTCCGGCCTTCGCGCCCGAAATTCTATGCGCGCTCCCGACGAGATCAAAAATGACCGTAGCCCTTCATTTCGATCCGATCCGTCTCCCCAGCGAATGCGTCGAGCTGCGCAAGGAAGTGCGCGCCTTTCTCGCCGAGGAAATCGCCGCGGGCACCTTCGATCCGCACAAACCGAGCCGCGAGGACAGCGACGCACGGGAGTTCTCCCGCCGCGTCGGCGCGCGCGGCTGGATCGGCATGACATGGCCGAAGAAATATGGCGGCCACGAACGTAGCTTCCTCGAACGTTACGTGGTGACCGAGGAAATGCGGGTCGCCAATGCGCCGACCCGGCGTTTCTTCGTCGCCGACCGGCAAAGCGGTCCGGTGCTTCTGAAATACGCCGCCGAGCGCATCAAGACCGATATCCTGCCGCGGATTTGCCGGGGCGAAGTCTGTTTCGCGATCGGCATGAGCGAGCCGAATTCCGGCTCCGATCTGTTCGCGGCCAGGACCAAGGCGACCAAAACCGACGGCGGATGGCTGATCAACGGCACCAAGATCTGGACCTCGTCGGCGCACATCGCCGACTACATGATCGCGATATTCCGCACCTCGCCGCCGACCAAAGAGAACCGCCGCCACGGCCTGACGCAATTTCTGGTCGACATGAAGACGCCGGGCATCAAGGTCAATCCGATCGGTCAGATCACCGGGCAGTTCGAGTTCAACGAGGTGGTTTTTACCGACGCGTTCATGCCGGACGATCACCTGCTGGGCGAGATTGACGGCGCCTGGAAGCAGGCGACGAGTGAACTCGCCTATGAGCGCAGCGGGCCAGAGCGCTTCCTGGAAACCTATTACGTGCTGACCGAACTGGTCCGCGCGCTGGGGCCCTCGCCGGACGCGCGAACGGCGGAAGGGGTCGGACGGCTCGTGGCACAGCTCCACACCATGCGGCGGATGTCGGTCTCGGTAGCGGGCATGTTGCAGGCCGGCAAGGAGCCGGTCGTGGAGGCCGCGATCGTCAAGGACATCGGCACCATCTGGGAACAGCAATTGCCGCACCGGGTGCGCGACCTCGCGGCTTTCGTCGACGAAAACGCTACCAACCACGAGACGCTGGAGAAACAATTGGCATTCGCGATCAAGACCGCGCCGAAACTCACCATTCAGGGCGGCACCACCGAAGTGCTGCGGGGCATCATCGCGCGCGGTCTTGGCTTGCGATAGTTTTCGGCCCATCCCTCGAGACGGCGCTTACGCGCCTCCTCGGGATGAGGATGGCCACAAGGCTGCACCCTCATGGTGAGGAGCCGCGTTTGATCGCGGCGTCTCGAACCATGAGGCCCATATGCGAGGGGCCTGCGACGGCAGAGGCTGGAAGGAGACATGGCGTAATGAGCAATTTTAGGGATATCGGCGTCGAAAAGATCGGACATGTCGGCCTCATCGAGATCCGCAGGCCGCCGCTCAATTTCTTCGATATTTCGCTGATCAACCAGATCGCCGATGCGCTGGAAGAATTCGATTCCGACATTGAAATCCGCTCCTCGGTGCTCGCTGCCCAAGGCAAGGCGTTCTGCGCTGGCGCCAACTTCAACGATCCGGCCCGGCGGGAACAGGAGGCGCGCGAGAAGGCCGATCCCGCGTCGGGCCTCGGCCAGATCAGTCATCTGTATATCCAGGCCGTGCGCATCTTCCGCTGCAAGAAGCCGATAGTCGCCGCCGTCCATGGTGCGGCGATCGGCGGCGGCCTCGGGCTTGCCGTTTCGGCGGATTTCCGCATCACCTGCCCCGAAGCACGCTTCGCCGCCAATTTCACCAAGCTCGGCTTTCATCCCGGGTTCGGGCTGACCGTGACGCTCCCCGAACTGGTTGGAAGGAACAATGCGGAACTGATTTTCTATACCAGCCGACGCGTGACCGGCGAGGAGGCCTGCCGAATGGGCCTTGCCAATGAATGTGTGCCGCAGGACCAGGTGCGCAGCGCCGCCATGAAGCTCGCGCAGGAGATCGCCGAATGTTCGCCGCTCGGGCTACTCTCGACCCGCGCCACCATGCGCGCCGGGCTCGCCGACCGCGTCATGGCTGCCACCCATCATGAACTCGCCGAACAAACGCGGCTGCGCGCGACCGAGGATTTCAAGGAGGGCGTCAGGGCCACCGAGGAGCGGCGTGTGCCGAATTTCAGGGGACGGTGAAGCGTGCCGGCGAGATTTCCAACATCCCTCGAGACGGCGCTTGCGCGCCTCCTCGGGATGAGGTCTTCGATCTGGGCCTGAGTTCGGACCCTCGTGGTGAGGAGCCGCGCCGCTTGCACGGCGTCTCGAGCCATGAGGCCAGCATGCGAGCTGATGGAGAGACGGGCGTTCTTCTCAATGGCCGTGAAAAACCGGCTTGCGCTTTTCGACGAAAGCCCTGGCGGCCTCCTTGTGGTCGGCGGTCTCGCCGGCGCGCGAATGATGGAAGGCCTCCGCATCGAAGCAGGTTTCGAGCGGCAATCGCTCGGCATTGTTGATGTTACGTTTGATGTAGCCGAGTGTTATCGAGGGGCCCTGCGCCAGCGACATCGCAAGCTCGCGCGCCGCCGCATCGACCTCGGCATCGGGAACGACCCGCGTCACAATGCCCAGCGCCAGCGCTTCGCGGGCTGTCAGCACGGGCGACAACAGATAGAGCTCGCGCGCCTTGGCGCTGCCAAGCATCTGGGTGAGGAAATAGGTCCCGCCATAGTCGCCTGACAGCCCGACCTTGGCGAAGGCGGTCGTGATCTTGACCGATTCCGAGGCGATGCGAAGATCGCAGGCGAGCGCGATCGAAAGGCCGGCGCCGGCGGCTGCGCCATCGAGCTGTGCCACCACGGGCTTGGACATCTCGTGCAGAATGCGGGAAACCTCCATGGCGCGCCGCAGGTTGGTCATCTTGGCTTCGAACGGCATCGGCGCCCGCCCCTCCGCCATCGACTTGACGTCGCCACCCACGCAGAACGTTCCGCCCGCGCCCTTGAGCAGAACGGAGCGGACCTCATGATCTTCCGCGGCACGGCGCGCCGCCGCGACGAGTGCCAGCGTCATGTCGGGATTGAGCGCGTTGCGCCGCTCCGGGCGGTTCATCGTGATGGTCAGCAGGCCGGATTCGAGATTTTGCAGGACGATGTCGTTGCTCATATGTGGCGCCTTCGTTGTTGTGTGCTCTGTTCGTCATTTGCGAGGGGCGTGAGTTCCACGGCAATCCACACTCACCTCTGAAGATGGATAGCTGCGCTCACGCTCGCAATGACGGACCGCGGTTCACCGGGCTATTTCTTTACCAGCGGGCAGCGTGAAAGCTCGAGCGGCTGGAATGCCTCATTGCCCGGAATGGTCGCGATCAACTTGTAATCATCCCAGCGGCCTTTCGACTCCGACGGCTTCTTGACCTCGAAAAGATACATGTCGTGCACCATGCGTCCGTCCTCGCGGATCCGGCCGTTCTTCGCGAACATGTCGTTGATCGGGGTCTCCTTCATGATCTTCATGACGGCAGCGGAGTCCGTGGTCCCTGCAGCTTTCACCGCCTTGAGATAATGCGTGACGGACGAATAGACGCCGGCCTGCGCCGCGCTCGGCACCCGGCCGACACGGTCCATGAAGCGCTTCGAAAAGGCACGGGTCTGGTCATTGAGGTCCCAGTAGAACGCTTCGGAAAGCAGCAATCCCTGCGCGGTCTCAAGTCCGACGCTGTCGATATCGGTCACGAAGACCAGGAGCGGCGAAAGCTTCTGGCCGGCCTTCATGATGCCGAATTCGGCCGCCTGCTTGATGGTGTTGATGGTGTCGCCGCCCGCATTGGCGAGCCCGATCACCTTGGCCTTCGAGGCCTGCGCCTGCAGGAGGTATGAGGAGAAATCCGAAGTGTTGAGCGGGTGCCTGACATTGCCCAGCACCTTGCCGCCCGACTTCAGCACGACGTTGACGGTGTCCTTCTCCAGATCCTGACCGAACGCATAATCGACAGTGATGAAGAACCACGTGTCGAGCCCCTGTTTGACGGCCGCAAGCCCTGTGACGTTCGCCTGCGCGTAGGTGTCGAATACATAATGCACGGTGTAGGGACCGCAGGCCTCGTTGCTCAGCCGGATCGATCCGGGCCCGTTGAAAATGACGATCTTGTTGCGCGCCTTGGCAATCTCGCCCGCGGCGAGCGCGGTTGCCGAGGCAGCGACGTCATAGATCATCTCGACGCCCTGGTTGTCGATCATGTCGCGGGCGATGTTGGCGGCAAGATCGGCCTTGTTGAGATGGTCCGCCGCAAGGATTTCGATCTTGCGCCCGAGCACCTCGCCGCCGAAATCTTCCGCCGCCATCCTTGCGGCCGTCTCTGCCCCGGGGCCGGTAATATCGGCGTAAAGCCCGGACATATCGAGAATGCCGCCGAGTTTGAGCGGAGGCTTGCCCTGCGCGAGCGCCGCGGTCGTCGCAAGCGTCAGCACCGCAGCGAGAGCTGCGGATAAAATCCGTCTCATGGAAGCCTCCCTTTCGGCCTGCCGCTTTTTTGAGGTTGCGTCAGCTATTTCAGATGTCACGATCATGCCGTAAGCATCCGGCAGCGGCAAGCCGCGGCTACCGGGCAGAACGAACAGTCCTGAGTGAATACAACGCGATGCGCGCTTGCGAAATTTCGAGGAAGCTTCGGTGCGCGCGGCTGTTGGCAGCAGCCCTTGGCGCGGGCGCGCTTCTTTCCAACACGGCAGGTCCAGCGATCGCCGCGCCCTGCGCCTTCGAGCCGCAAGGCCAGGGTCGCGTCGCTGAAATCATCGATGCGCGCAGCTTTCGGCTGCGGGACGGCCGGGAGGTCCGGCTGGCCGGCATCGAGCCGATTTCCGAGAGTGCCGCGACGGGGCAGGCACTGGCCAGGCTTTTGACCGATCGGGATGTGATTTTACGTGGCGAAGACGACACGCCGGACCGCTACGGACGCCAGCCGGCGTTCGTGTTCCCGCAGGCCGCTGGAACCTCGGCACAGGAGGAACTTCTGAGCGAGGGAATGGGCCTGGCTTCGGCCACGGTGACAAACAGGGAATGTGCCTCGGCTCTCACAGCCGCTGAGGATGCGGCCCGCCGTGCAAAAAGAGGTATCTGGGCCGACCGCGCGGTCATAAAAAACGCCGAAAGTGCGGGCGATATTTTGACAGGGATCGGGCGGTTTGCGCTGGTCGAGGGCAAGGTTTTGTCCGTCCGGCAGGCGGGAACAACTACTTATCTGAATTTCGGACGAAACTGGACACGGGACTTCGCGGCGACTATTTCAAAGCGGGGGTCGGCCGTGTTCGAGGCGGCCGGCATTCAACCTAAGTCGTTTGAAAATCGCAGGATTCGCGTTCGGGGTTTCGTTGAGGCGCATGGCGGGCCGCGGATCGAAGTGCTCCGGGTGGAGCAGATTGAGCTGCTTGGCGGGAATTAGCCCGCGGGGACAAGAGTAGTCGTGGTGGTCGAGGGTGTGGGACGGCCCGGAAAGTGGATGAGCCGCCGGCTTTGGGTTGCGCCGGCGCTGGGCCTGTGCGCGGCTTTTGCGCTCGCCGCCTGCGGCGAAATCAGCCGGTTTCAGACCGCGACCCAGACGTCGCCAAGCCCTTCCAAGCCCAATCGCGCGATCATCCAGAGCCCCGCCGCCGAAAAAGAGCATGAGCGCATCCTGTCCTCCTATGGCGGGACCTATGACGATCCGAAGCTGGAAGCCCTGATCGGCAAGACGGTCGATCGGCTCGTTGCAGCTTCCGACCGGCCCGATCAGGCCTACAAGGTGACGATCCTCAATTCCGGCGCGGTGAACGCGTTCGCGCTGCCGACAGGGCAGCTCTACGTGACGCGCGGGCTGATCGCGCTCGCCTGCGATACATCCGAATTGTCCTCCGTGCTGAGCCATGAGATGGCCCACGTGCTGGCCAAGCACGCATCCATCCGGGAGGACCGGGCGCGCCAGACCGCCGTCGCCACCCGCGTCGTCACGGAGATGGGCACCGATCCCGATTTGACGGCGCTTGCGCTCGCCAAGACCAAGCTGACGATGGCAAGCTTCTCGCGATCCCAGGAATTCGAGGCCGACGGCATCGGCGTCGGCATCTCGGCGCGGGCCCATTTTGACCCCTATGGCGCGGCGCGGTTCCTCTCGGCGATGGAGCGCAACGCCGAACTGAGAGCGGGCAAGACTTCGGTCGATCCCCGCGCGCAGGACTTCCTGTCCTCCCACCCGGCAACCCCGGACCGCGTTTCGAACGCGCAGAGCACCGCAAGGCAGTACACCTCTCCCGAATCCAACGATCGCGATCGCGACGCGTATCTCGCCGCGATCGACAATATCGTCTACGGCGAGGACCCCAGCGAGGGCTTCGTTCGCGGACGCCGCTTCCTGCATCCCAAGCTCGGCTTTACCTTCCTGGCGCCCGAAAACTTCACACTCGATAATACGGCGCAGGCCGTGATCGGAGTGCGCGACGGCGGTACCCAGGCGATGCGGTTCGACGTCGTGCGGGTGCCGGCGGAACAGTCGCTCGGCGATTACCTGAATTCCGGCTGGATGGAAAATGTCGACAAATCCTCGACAGAGGATCTGACCATCAACGGTTTCCCGGCGGCGTCCGCCACCGCCCAGGGCGACCAGTGGCAATTCAAGGTCTATGCGCTGCGCTTCGGCAGCGACGTCTACCGCTTCATCTTTGCCACCAAGCAGAAGTCCACCGAGAGCGATCGCAATGCCCGCGAAACCGTCAACTCGTTCCGCCGCCTGACGCTCGAGGAGATTCAGTCGGCGCGCCCGCTCCGCATCAAGGTGATCAACGTGCAGCCCGGCGACACCGTCGATTCTCTGTCCCACCGCATGGCCGGCGTCGACCGCCCGGCCGAGCGTTTCCGCATCCTCAACGGGCTCGACGTCCATGCCCAGGTCAGGGCGCGCGACCGCGTGAAAATCGTGGTGGATTGACGCTCTTCCTGCGGGAGGGAACGAGCAGAAACGCCGCACTCGATACAGCAAAAAGCCCGGCCGCAAGGACCGGGCTTTTTCAATTCAATGATTGGATCGGCTCACGCGGCTTCGTCAGCGACAGCCGCATCGTCGCCGTCGATATCCGCATCGGAATCGGCATCGCCTTCACCATCGCCCTCGGCTTCCGCCTCGGTCTTGGCGCCGCGGCGTGGGCTCTTGGCGAGCTGACTTTCGATTTCCTTTACCGCCTCGGTTTCCGTCACATGCTGCACGACGGCGATCTCGCGCGACAGACGATCGAGCGCGGCTTCATAAAGCTGACGTTCGCTATAGGACTGCTCGGGCTGCGATTCGGAGCGATAGAGATCGCGCACCACCTCGGCGATCGCGACGATGTCACCCGAATTGATCTTGGCTTCGTATTCCTGCGCCCGGCGCGACCACATCGTGCGCTTGACGCGGGCGCGGCCCTTCAGGGTTTCGAGCGCGCGCTTGACCAGCGCCGGCTCCGACAGCTTGCGCATGCCGACATTGGTGACCTTGGCGGTCGGCACCCGCAGCGTCATCTTGTCCTTTATGAAATTGATGACGAACAGTTCGAGCTTCGCGCCGGCGATCTCCTGCTCTTCGATGGCCAGGATCTGGCCAACGCCATGCGCGGGATAAACGACGAATTCGTTGGTCTTGAAACCCTGGCGCTGGGTCAAGGGCTTCTTGGGCTCCTCGACACGCGGGGCAGCCGCCATCGGCTTGGCGGCGGGCTTGGCAGCGGCAACGGGCTTGCCTGGGACGGGCTTGCTGGCGACCGGTGCCCTGGCGGCGGCTTTGTGGCTTGCAGTTTTCGCGGCAGTCTTGGACGAAGCAACCTTCGAAGCAGAGGCCTTCGAACCCGTCGCTTTCGCGGCAGTTTTTGCAGTCTTGTTTGGCATTGAGCTTCTTTTGTTTTTTGAGGACTTTGCAGCCGAAGCCTTGGTGGCCTTCCTTGTATCGGACGCCCGGGCACGACCCTTGGTTGCGCCACGGCTGGCCGCGGCGGCTTTCTTGGAAGCCTTTGAGGTACTCTTTTTACGCGTTTTCTGTGACACAGCCTGCGCGCGGAACTGCCACGCCCCTGTTCAATGTTTCACGGGAACCCATAGGGGCCATTAAGCGGGCTGACGGGTTCGGCTAGCGAATTTCGCAAATATAGCACATTTCCCGCGAAAATCAATGATTTATGACCCCTCAGTGACCTTTTGGGGTGCTTTTTGGCTGTCTGAAGGAGGTCAGGGTTAAATCGTCGCGAAACAAAAAACGGGAACGAAGCCAACCCTTGAAATTAAAATACAACCTTGGATCAGTCTCCGGCCCCCGGAGCCGGAGAAAAGTATTTTGCAAACTTGCCCTCGACCCCCTCGAATTCCTTGGCGTCGGGGGGCGATTCCTTCTTCTGGGTGATATTGGGCCAGGTCTTGGCGTATTCCGTATTCACCTCGAGCCATTTTTCGAGGCCGGGTTCCGTGTCCGGCTTGATGGCGTCGGCCGGGCACTCCGGTTCACACACGCCGCAATCGATGCACTCTTCCGGATGGATGACCAGCATGTTTTCGCCCTCGTAGAAACAATCGACGGGGCAGACCTCGACGCAGTCGGTATATTTGCATTTGATGCAGGCTTCAGTGACGACGTAAGTCATCCAGGGCTCCGAAACGGTCCATTTTCCGCGGGTTTGCGTAGCGCAGGAACTCATCAGCCGCAAGTGAAGCAAGGCGCTTTTTCGTCCCTCCGCAAGGACAGCAAGGAGATAGTCATTCCTGCCGATCCTGCAAATCGACATAGAGCGAGCGCGCCGAGGACGCGTCTCCCCGCCGCTGCGAAAATCCGATGACCTCGAGAATTCGCACGCTGCGGTCGAGAGCAATCGTCAACACGTCGCCAACCTTCACCCCGTGGCCGGGCGATTTCTCACGCACACCATTGATGCGGACATGGCCGGCTTCGACCAGCGCGGCGGCGCTGGCGCGGGCCTTGACCACCCGCGCGTGCCACAACCATTTGTCGAGACGTTGGCGCTCCAACGATCAGGTCCAAGAATCCAGAATCAGATCCGGGAACAAGGTCAAGGACACTTTCGCCCCTCAGATTCCGGTGTCCCGAACCGCCAAACTAATCCTTGCGGTTGGCGGTGAGTTGTTCTTTCAACGCCGCCAGCTTGGCAAAGGGCGAGTTGGGATCGATCGAACGGTCGCGTTCGCGCGGGTTTGCGCTGGTCGCATATTGCCGGTGCGATGGTCCGCTCTCCCTGCCGTTCTTGTCCCGATCGCGTTTTTCACGGCCGCCTTTGTCGCGGAACCCGCCCTCGCGTCCGCCGTGATCGCGATCGCCGCGGAATTTGCCTCTATTCCTGTTCTCGCCTCGGTCTTTACCTTCGATGCGATCGCGCCGGTCGCCTTTTTCCTCGCGCGGTTCCTGGGTTGGCGCTGCCTCGACCGCTGTTGCCGCGCCCGGCGCATCGGAGCGAGCCGTGCGAAAATCCTGATGACGGTCGCGCCGCCCGTGCCGCCGTTCTCGCCTCGGACCTTCTCTTGATGCTTGTCCCTGCTCTGTCGCCGCAACTTCGCCTGCTTGCGGGGCCTGGGCCGCCTCGGCGGGGCGATGCTGACGGCGATGTCGGTTGCGATCGTGACGGTGCGGACGCCGCTCGTCGGACCGGCCACCCGGCCGCCAGACCTCGACCAGTTGAGGCTCGGCGGCTGCGCTCACGGCAGCAATTGCCTCCGCCGGCGCCACCTCGCTTGCAGCCGAATTCTCCGCAGTTGGTTCGGCTGGTGCTTCGATGGCGGCCTCCGGTTCGGCCTTCGCTTCGACCGCTGCGGCAGTGCCGTCGCCAGCAGGTTCAGCCGCGCCCGTTTGATCAGAGAACGAAACCTCGGGCAGGAGCGTTGCCGATGAAACCGGCTGGTCGAGCGGGCGCGGCGCCTCGCTGGAAGACGACGCCTCGTGGATGGCTTCGGCATGGGCGATTTCACCGTCCGCGACCTCAGGGGTGACGTCATGGCTCACCTCGTTTGCAACTTCGGCGGCAGCCGTCGTTTCAGCGCCGACATCTTGCAGAACGCCCGAGGTGGCTTCGGAGGAAGCTTCCGGCGTGACTTCGGCTGGCGCTCCTTCGGCGGCCGACGGCGTTTCGACCGCGGCGGGCTTCGGCGGCAGCGGCGGCCGGCGCTCCATGCGATAGCCGAGGGCGCGCAGGATAGAGGCGAAATCCTCGCCGGCCGAACCTGTCAGCGACGTCATGGCCTGTGTCACCACAAACCCGCGCCCGTCGAACGCACCGGCGGGCTTCTGCCCGGCCGAGGTCTCCCGCCACGCCAGCGCGGGGCGAATGAGATCGGCGAGCCGTTCCAGAATATCGACCCGCACCGCGCGCTCGCCGCATTGGCGATAGCCGAGCATGCGATAGGCATCGCGGGGAAGCGCCTTGTCGACCGGAAACGAAGTGCGGCCTGACGCAGCAAGATGCTGCGCGCCCGACAGCGACGACAAATCAACATTGTCCTGCTTCAGCGCCCACAGCAGCGAGGCGAGCGCGCGCGCTGCGGGCTTGAGCAGTGGCGGGATGTAGATGTGATAGGCGCCAAAGCGCACGCCGTATTTGCGCAAAGAGGCTCGCGACGGCTGGTCGAGATCCTTCATTTCGGAAGCGATCTTCGAGCGCTCCAGCACTCCTAGAGCCTCGATCAGCTGGAAGGCGATGCCGCGCGCGATGCCCGTGACTTCCTCGGCCTTGCCGAGTTCGAACAGCGGCCCCAGCAGTTTCTCGACATGGGTCTTGAGCCACAGATCAAGCCTCGCCTGCACGGCTTCGCGCGGCGCCCCGCTCAAGCGCTCGTCGGAAATGATGCGGATCCGCGGATGCAGCGCGTCCTCGGCGGCCGTCAGCCTGGCCACCGCGTCCCCGGTCCAGCGGATGGCCCCCTCCGAGGTCAGCACGAAATGATCGTCAGGCGCGGCCGCCAGTTTTTCGGCGCGCGCGTCGATTTCGCCGGCAAGCGCCTTTTGCGCGGCCGCCTGCAAGGCCTTGGCGTCGGAGCCGGCTTCTGCCGCATCCGGAGCAAAGGTGAACCCGTCGAGACGGCCGATCACATGGCCTTCTACGATCACTTCGCCGGTCTTGCCGATTTCGGTATTCAGCATCGTGTTTTCCCGCAGGCGGCGCATCAATACACTGGTACGACGATCAACGAAACGCTCCGTAAGCCGTTCATGCAGCGCATCGGACAATTTATTTTCGACCTCACGAGTAATTCCCTGCCAATGCTCGGGATCGGCAAGCCAGTCCGGGCGATTGGCGACGAATGTCCAGGTACGGATCTGTGCGATCCGGCCCGATAAGGTGTCGATATCGCCGTCCACCCGATCCGCCTGATCGACCTGGGAGGCAAACCAGGCGTCCGGGATCCGCCCTTTTTGCATCAGGAATCCGAACAGGCCCGTCACAAGTTCGGCATGCGCCGCCGGCGCAATCTTGCGATAGTCCGGTATCTGGCAGGCGTCCCAGAGCCGCTCCACGGCGGAAGAGCCGTGCGCCATGCTCCGTACTTCGGCATCGCGCGCGGCGTGATCGAGAACGCGCAAATCTTCGGCAATCGGTGCGCGGGTCAGGGCATCGTGATTGGGCGCGAGCGCCAGCGACACCTGCAGCGCGCCGAGTGAGGAAAAATCGAGCTTCGAATTGCGCCACTGCAGCACTTTCACGCTTTCGAAAGTGTGGTTCTGCAGCGCGTTGACGAGTTCCGCCTCGAACGGCGCACAACGGCCGGTCGTGCCAAAGGTACCATCGCGGGTGGCGCGGCCGGCACGGCCCGCGATCTGGGCAAATTCCGCCGGATTGAGGCGACGGAACTGATAGCCGTCATATTTGCGGTCGGAGGCAAAGGCGACGTGATCGACATCGAGATTAAGTCCCATGCCTATGGCATCGGTGGCGACCAGATAGTCGACATCGCCGTTCTGGAACATCGCAACCTGCGCATTGCGGGTGCGTGGCGACAGCGAGCCCAGCACGACTGCCGCACCGCCGTGCTGACGGCGGATCAATTCGGCGATCGCGTAGACCTCATCGGCCGAAAACGCCACGATCGCGGTGCGCCGGGCTTGCCGGGTAATCTTGCGGTCGCCTGCGAATTCGAGCTGCGAGAGCCGCGGCCTCGTCAGGATATTGGCGCCAGGCAACAGCCGTTCGATGATTGGCCGCATCGTGGCTGCGCCAAGCAGCAGGGTTTCGTCGCGACCGCGCCGGTTGAGGATGCGGTCGGTGAAAACGTGGCCGCGTTCGAGATCGGCCGCGATCTGGATCTCGTCGACCGCCAGAAACGATACGTCAAGATCGCGCGGCATGGCCTCTACCGTCGAGACCCAGAAGCGCGGCCGCGGCGGCTTGATCTTCTCTTCGCCGGTGATGAGGGCCACCGAATCCGGACCCGCGCGGTCCGCAATCTTGTTGTAGACCTCGCGCGCGAGCAGCCGCAGCGGCAGGCCGATCAGTCCGGAGGAATGCGCGAGCATCCGCTCTATCGCCAGATGCGTCTTGCCGGTGTTGGTCGGTCCCAGCACGGCGGTGACCCCTGAGCCGGGAGCCCGTCCGTTGGCAAGCGAGGGCGGAGGTGACGAAAAGGCCATCGTTTTAAAAGGTTTCTGCGGCGATCGGCTTTGGCGCATCTTGCGCGGCGGCAAGGAACGGCTTGTGGGCGAAAGGCGCGCGGCTGGCGGTTAGAAGTGTCTCACAATGCGACGCTTGTCAGGTCGCGGTTTAAGTTTCGGAACGGTTGCGGAACGAATCGCGCCCGAATCGCTGACTCATGTCGTCGTCCTGCTTCGTTCACGCAACATATCGCGCAGATGGCGCCTTTCGACACTAGATCAAGTTTGATGCGGGCCGATAGGCAGCGGTTTTGGCGGCAAATCTCTTAAGACAGGAGGGTACCCGGAGTTGAATCAGAAGCGGTCAAGAGTCAACAGGATTCGACAAAATCGGCGGGGCGAATCGGCACATTGAACCCATGGCGCGCAATTGCGCGCGAGAACCTCGAGTTCCGGTTCTGGCACACATGCTGCCAATCGGAAACCGGAAAGCCTCAGTTCGTCTTGGCGACACGCGGCGGGGACGCGGTCGTGATGAATTGCGTGGCCTGCAGCATGGCAACGCCCAACGGGGTGGGTATTACCAGGCGGTACGGAATCAGCACGCGGGTTCCCAGCAGTGGCGCAAACGCGATCTCCATATCGCGCGCGCCGGCGAGGTATTTGATCACGGGGCGATCGGGGATATAGCCGGCGACTGGCGAAAAATAGATCGAGCAGACCACGACCGGGCCCTGATAGCCCTTTTCGGATCTCACCGATTCCATGCGCTTGAATTCGAGCTTGAGGTCGTAACGCATGCGACCGTCAAAAATCGCCGAGCTGTTGCGGCAGGCATCCGGGCCAAGCGGGTCCGCGTTGCCTGGAACGCGAAGCATTGCTCCCGTCATCGGATCGAGCACGCCGCGGCGATGGGCCTCCGTTACCGGAATTCGATTGGGATCGGTCGGCCACTCCGGGTCGAAGGTAAATTCCTTGATGTTGCCGTTCGACAGGATCATGTGAATGGCCTGGGTGTATTTCGGCGTCGTGGTGCTGGCGCTGTAATTGGTCGCGACCAGCGCGCCGTTGACCACACGCCCCTGCGCGGACGCGGTGCCGCTGCCGGAGGTGAAGGCCTTGAGCAGACCGGCGGTGCCGCCGACGGCGGCAGCCGAATATTGGTCGTCGGAAATGTCGATGTTCCAGGCGCCCCTGCCGACCGGAATGCCCGAAAGTGTCGCCACATATTGCGCTTCCAGCCGGCCCTGCGCCTGGGCGGCTTGCGGAGTGGCTAGCCAGCAAACAAGGACCCACAGGCCGGCCATCGCCGGCAACACCCGAAAGGCGAGCCGGGGCGAAGTCATTCTGGGCGTGATCACGAAAGGACCGTCCTCAGGGCTGCAGGATCGATGTGTCATTTAAGCAAAAAAAGCCGGCCAACAACGACTTGCGCCTTTTCTTGGTAAACCGGAATGCTGAGGTGACCGCGCGCCAATCGATGGAACCGCAATCTCGGCGGTGAATACGCCGTTTATGTGATCGGAAAAAGAAGGCTAAACCACCGCCAGAACCGGCTCTTTCGGGGTCAGTTTACACCGCGCCTGGCGCCCAAAACCTTGACGATCGGGGCATCTGCCCCTATACGTCCGCGGTTCCCTGGATGGACGTGTTTTGACCCCTTGGCGCCGCCCCTCATCACGCGGACCGGAGCCGGGACCGAAGAGGATTTCTTGAGATGTCGCGGCGCTGTGAACTGACCGCAAAGGCCCCGCAAGTGGGCCACAAGGTAAGCCACTCCAATATCAAGACCAAGCGGCGATTCCTGCCGAACCTGTGCAACGTAACCTTCATTTCCGATGCGCTCGGCCGCAACGTGCGCCTGCGGGTTTCGACCAACGCCATCAAGAGCGTCGATCACCGCGGCGGCCTCGATGCCTTTCTGCTGAAAGCGCGCGACAACGAGCTTTCGCCGCGCGCACTCGAGCTGAAGCGCCAGATCCAGAAGAAGGTTGGCGCGCCGGTGGCGAAGGCGAGCTGAGCTTTTCGTAAGTTTGAGTCTCAATGGCCGGATCGAGAGATCCGGCCATTCTGCTTGGCCGCTCGTTTGGCGCAATTGGCGGCCAGCCCGGCTTTGGCTATTGTCGGTCAGACGCCCACGAGTATTCACATTTGCCGAAAGATCGCTCCCTTCGCGTTTGGCCGACAGTGAAGTTTCTTGGCGCTTGGCTCGTGCCGTGGCGTCCTGCATTCCTGACCCGGGCCGAACCGTCGAAGCTTCAATTCTTTGTTTCGCATCGCGACGGGATCGGGCGTCAGGTGGCCAAGTATGGCGGCATCGAACCCCGATTGACGGCATGGATCGGTTCGCACCTTCGGCAATCGCCGAAGGGAATTGTCATCGACGTCGGCGCAAATCTCGGCTGGCACTCTGTCCATGCGGCAAAATATGAAACAGTCGAGAACGTCGTCGCTTTCGAGCCGGACGCCTTCAATGCCTGGCTGCTTGAGCGCAATCTCGCGATCAACCTGATCGACAAGGTGATCGTCGAGGCCTGTGCGGTCGGGAAGGAGCGTGGTTTGGCCCGGCTCTATCGCTACAAGCCTTCCAACAAGGGGCGGCATTCGCTTCTGAAAGACTACGGTCTCGGCTCGCGGCTTGTCCCCGTGGTCGACATCGATTCCGCGATCGAATCCCTTGGCCTTTCCGATCGTCGCGTGTTGCTGGTCAAGATCGACGTCGAAGGTTTCGAACCATTGGTCGTTGCCGGAGCGTTGCGGACGCTTCAGCGTACCGACATGCTGATCACCGAATATTCGCCCTCGTTGAGCCGATCGGGTAACTTGTCCGTCGATGAAATGACGAGCACGCTGATTGCCGGCGGCTTTATTCCGCATTTGCTCCGGGACGATGGGGAGATTGCCGAAATTGAAAGGGATGATTTGCGCCGGATCGAACAACAGATAGATGTGATCTGGACCAGATGAGCCCATCGGTTTCGGACACGACAGGTCTCTCGCTGATCGTCATTACCAGGAACGAAGAGGCGTCGATCGGGCGCTGCCTGGACTCGCTGAATTTTGCCGACGAAAAGATCGTGGTCGACAGCGGCAGCACCGATCGCACGCTGGAAATTGCCAGCGCCCATGGCGCGCGTGTCGTCTCGACAACCGACTGGCCGGGGTTCGGGCCACAGAAGTCTCGTGCGCTGGACCTGGCACGGGGCGATTGGGTGATCTCGCTCGATGCCGACGAATGGATTGAGCCGGGCTTCATCGCCGTCATCAAGAACGCTATCTCCGACACGAACGCGCCGGCCGCCTACCGGATGTCGCGGCGCTCGCGGTTCAACGGCCAGATCATCCGGCATAGCGGCTGGTCGCCCGATTATGTCGTTCGGCTGTTTCGGCGTGGGCGAGCGCGGTTTTCGGACGATCTGGTCCACGAACGCCTCATCGTGGATGGTCCGATTGCTAGGCTCGACATGCGGATCGAGCATGACAGCATAACCTCGTGGGCGGACGCGGAGGACAAGATCGAACGCTATTCCGCCGCTGCCGCGCGCCAGCTCGCCGCGCGCGGCGTCCGCGGATCGCCACTGAAAGCGACCTTGCGCGGATGGGCGGCCTTCCTGAAGACCTATATCTACCGCGGCGGTTTTCTTGATGGAGCGGCGGGGTGGGATATTGCTCAGTACAACCGCCTTTACACCGATGCGAAGTGGCGACGGCTGGCGGAATATTCGCGGGGCAACGTGCAGCCGGCGTCGCGCCCATAAAGCAAAAACATCAGCCGCCTCAACGTGATTCCACCTGTCCAGTCCGAAGCGAAAAAATATTCGGCTTTGTCGTTTTCCCAAATCAGCGGCATATCCGCTGCCGTCCCGACCTCATCAAAAGGGGCGTTTCGCGATCGTCACGAACGTTGGGCGCGGGATGCGATGGACGCGTGGCGCACCACTGACGAAGGCGCGCTTCGCGGACGGTGAAGCCGTGTCGTCCTGATGCCTCGACGCTGGCATCAAGTTGGCGACGATGCTCTGCGCATCGTGGCCTGCGACGGTGACAAGAAAGCCCGATCGCCGGGGAGAACTCGGAGTAAGCCGTTAAAACCAATCGCGCAGGGAGTGCCGGAATGTTTCGGCGGACCTGTGGTGGACTTACTCGTGTGCTTTTTTTACTCGCACGCGAGGCTATGGGTGCGGCGAGCGCCCGGCATTCCCTGCGCCCTTTATGATCGAGGGGCGAAAACCTTGGCACAGCCCGGGCGCGACGCGTCGCGGGATCGCAGGGACACGTCATTGCGATGGGCGCGCACTCGCGCGACCCGTTGGCTCGCGATGACGAAATCGCGGCAGGGGACAGGTCAAAAACAAAAATGCGCATTCTAATCCCTCGAACAAAGCACCGGACTATGGTGAGATGGCAAAAGCCGAAAAAATGCCCGTGGGAGAAAAACAATGGCCAAGACAGGAAACGCCCGGCCCTCACGTCGCCAGATTCTGAAGACGGTGGGCTTCGGCGCGGGCGCGGCGGCGGCCTCCGGTCTCGGCATCGACACGGCAGAGGCGGCGACCTATCCGGAACGGCCGGTCAGGATCATCGTGCCGTTCGCGGCGGCCGGCCCCACCGACATCATGGCGCGCATTCTTGCGCAGAGCCTTGGGACGGCGCTTGACGGCAATCTGATCGTGGAAAACAGGCCCGGCGCCGGAGGCAATATCGGGATCGGATATGCCGCGCACGCGGCAGCCGACGGCTACACGCTGCTCGTCGTCTCCTCCGCCTATATCGTCAATCCCGGTCTTTACACCAAAATCCCTTACGACCCCTACAAGGACTTCGCGCCGATCACCGAACTCGGCTCCACGCCGAATTCGATCCTGGTGACGCCGAAGCTCGGCATCAACTCGATTGCGGAATTGATCGCACGCGCCAAGGCGAAGCCCGGCGAACTCAATTATGCAAGCCCCGGCGCGGGCACCACGCCGCATCTTTCCGGCGAATTTCTGAAGATCGTCGGCGGGATCGAGATGACGCACGTGCCATTCAACGGCGCAGCTCCTGCGATCCAGGCGTTGCTTGCCGGCACCACGGAGGTGGCGGTGTCGGCGCTTCCGCCGGTGCTTCCCTTCGCGCACTCCGGCGAGATCAAGGTTCTGGCCATCACCGGCGTCAACCGCTGGCCCGACCTGCCAAACGTGCCCACCATGGTCGAGCTTGGATACAGGGATTTCATCGCAGAGACGGCGCAGTTCTTTTTCGCGCCAGCCGGAACGCCGTCCGACATCGTGGAAAAATTGTCGGCGAAATCGATGCAAGTGCTCAAGACGGTGGAAGTCGTCGAGCAATTGCGCGTCAACGGTTATGAGGTGACCGCCGCCGGCAGTGCGGCATTGAAGAAACGCATTGTGATCGAAATTCCGAAATGGCACGACATCATCGCCAAGGCCGGCATCAAGCCGGTGTGATGTTGGTCAAAGCAGAAATCTGAAGGAAAGGACCCCGCGTGAAGATCGTCGACTTGAGCCGAGAGCTCTATCACCGCAGTCCGAACTATCCGGGCCATTCCGCGATCATCCACGGCGTGTGGAAGACCCACGAGGAGTCCTTCGCCGATGGGGGCAACGTGCATGGGCTCGCTTCAATGTATTTCTCGATGCCCGACCACGGCGGTACCCACATCGACGCGCCGCTGCATTTCGACAAGCGCGGCCAGGGGATCGACGAATATCCGCTGGAAAAATGCATCGTGCCCGGGATTTGCGTCGATCTCCGCCATATCGCGCCGCGCGCCGAGATCACGCCGGGCGATCTGGAAGCGGCCGTGAAGAAGTCCGGCCATCCGGTGCCGAGGGACGGCACGGTCCTGCTCTGCACCGGTCACCACGAACGCACCTTTCCGCGCAAGGAATACGCGACCGAGAATTCAGGCGTAAACGTCGCGGCCACCCAATGGCTCGCCGAACGGGGCGCGGTGCATTTCGGCATCGACTCGATGCGGCCCGGACCCGAGGGAAAAGAAAATTTGCTGGTGCACAAGGCCTGCTTCGATCTCGGCATTACCCATATCGAGAGCCTGTGCAATCTCGAAACGCTGCTCGGCGCGGGCCCGTTCACCTTCATCGGCCTGCCGTTGAAGTGGCGCGGCGGCACAGCCTCGCCAATCCGTGCAGTGGCGGTGTTCGGGTTGTGAGGATCGTTCAAAGCGAAACAGGCTTCATGGAATTTCGTTTATCTGTCGCCGCATTGGTAGTGGGCCCCCTCTCCCCTTGCGGGAGAGGGTTGGGGTGAGGGGTTCAAATTTATGGTCGTAGGTGCGCAACCCCTCACCCGGATCGCATCTATCGATGCGATCCGACCTCTCCCGCAAGGGGAGAGGTGAAGCAAACCAGAGGGCATGTCATGAAACGAGTGATGATCCTGAACGGACCCAATCTCAATCTTCTCGGCGTGCGCGAGCCGCATATCTACGGCACCACGACGCTCGCCCAGATCAGGGAAAGCTGCGAACGCGAGGCAGCAAAGCTCGCATTCACGATCTCGTTCCACCAGTCGAACCACGAGGGCGAGCTGGTCGATCTGATCCAGTCGGCGCGTCAGGACGCCGATGCCATCATCATCAACCCGGCCGCCTGTTCCTTCACCTCGATCGCCATCGTCGATGCGATCAAGGCGTTCGAAGGTCCGGTGATGGAGGTGCATATTTCCAACATCCACGCCCGCGACGAATATCATCGGCATTCCAAGATTTCTCACGCGGCAACCGGCGTGATTTGCGGCCTGGGGCCTTATGGCTACATCGCCGCCATGAAGGCGCTCGCCGAGATGCCGAAAAAAGGATGAGCTGCAAGCGTGGATCATTTTCAGTGGCCTCACGGTTGGAGGCGCGCGGCCTTGCCGCTCTCCTCACCACGAGGAACTGCGTTTCACCTCGTCCTGAGGAGGCGCGAAGCGCCGTCTCGAAGGATGAAGGCCGACCAATTCTATGGCGTCACGGGCGACCCCTTCGGCAGAGCGATGCCCTTCCCGGCGGCCACCTGGCGCAGGACATCTGGATGATCTGAAATGATTCCGTCGACACCCATCTCGATCATGCGGGCCATGTCGGCGGGCCGGTTCACGGTCCAGACCACGACCTGAAGGCCAAGCGCGTGGGATTCGGAAACAAGCGCAGGCGTGACGTCACCGAAATAGGGCGACCAGATCGCCCCGCCCGCGGCCTTGATCGTGCGCGGAAGCGAGTTTCCATGTTGCTGCGGATCAAAGCCCGCACTCCATGCGGTCGCCTTGTCCAACGCGACCGTCGGCTCCGAACCTGCCTGAATGGTCAGGTATACGGTCGGAATCTCGGGGGCGAGTTTCTGCACGACTTGCAACGTGCGCCAGTCGAACGACTGCACCATGGCGCGATGCTCGAATTTTTCCGCCCGCAAGAGGTCGAGCAGCAGCGCGACAAAGCGTTCGGGCCCCGGCGACTCCTCGGGATGGTTGGGATCGATCTTGGTTTCGATGTTCAGCCGTACATGGCCGTCGCCGGATTTGCGAACGAGCTCGATGAGTTCCTTCAGTGTCGGGATTTTCGTTCCCGGCACCGCGCGCTGGTCCGGAAACTGCGCCGCGTATTTGCTGCCGGGGCGAATCTGGCCGACATCGAATTTCCTTATCTCATCGAGCGTCAGCCGAACGAAAGGCGTGCCCGGCGCGGCCACATATTCGCCGTCCGGTCCGCGGGCAAGATCCGGGTTGAGACCGCGCTCATGGGAGATGACGATCATGCCATCGCCCGTCACGCCGACATCGAGCTCCAGCGTGTCGACCCCCATCGAAAGCGCGTTGGCAAATGACACCAGCGTGTTTTCCGGAAACAGCGCGCGTCCGCCGCGATGGGCTTCGATATCGAAGGCCAGGCCGATGTTGTCAGCTTCCCCGCTCATGACCTTTCCGCCGATCAGGAGGCAGAGCGCTGCAATCGCGACGCGATGGACGATGGCCATGAGCGATCCTCCGCGACGCGATCTACGCTCCTCACCTTGCGCCGAACGTCGTCTTGCCGAACAGTTCCTTTTGCGTCGACGGCTGCGAGCGCCAATATTGCGGCGGCGCATATACCTGCCCGCCGAGTTCGGCCGCGGCGTGCCAGGCCCAGCGCGGATCGTAGAGCATGCCGCGCGCCAGCGCGACCATGTCCGCCTTGCCGGACGCCACGATTTCTTCCGCCTGTTTGGCTTCGGTGATCAGGCCGACCGCAATCGTGGTGACGCCGGCAGCCTTCCTGATCGCTTCCGCGAACGGCACCTGATAGCCCGGCGAAAGCGGAATCTTCTGCAATGGCGATACTCCGGCGGAGGACGCGTCGATCCAGTCGACACCACGCTTTTTCAATTCGCGCGCGAATTCGATTGTCTGTTCGAGATCCCAGCCGCCCTCCACCCAATCGGTGGCGGAAACCTTGATGCCGACGGGTTTGTTGTGGGGGACCGCCTCGCGCATCGCATCGAACACTTCGAGCGGATAGCGCATCCGGTTTTGCAGGGAGCCGCCATATTGATCGGTGCGCCTGTTGGCGATCGGCGACAGGAACTGATGCAGCAGGTAGCCGTGCGCGCAGTGCACCTCGATGGCGTCGATGCCGAGCCGCATCGCGCGTTTCGCCGCTTCGACAAAGGCATTGCGCACGCGCTTGAGGCCCTGCGCATCAAGTGCGCGGGGCGGCAATTCGCCTTCCTTGTGCGGCACCTCGGACGGTCCCTCGGTCTGCCATCCGCCCTCGGCGAGCGGAATCTGCTGGCCACCATGCCAGGGCTTGTGGCTCGATCCCTTGCGGCCCGCATGGGCGAGCTGCATCGCGACCGCGACTTTCGAATGCTTGCGAACCGAGGCGAGGATCGGCCTCAGCGCGGCTTCGGTGGCATCGTTCCACAGGCCGAGGCATCCCGGCGTGATGCGGCCGATCGGCTCGACATGCGTGGCCTCGATGCAGAACATCGCCGCGCCCGAGAGCGCAAGCGTGTTGATATGGGTAAAATGCCAGTCATTGGCTTCGCCATCCTCGGCCGAATACTGACACATCGGCGCCACCATGATGCGGTTGGGAAGCGCGAGGTCGCGCAGGCGGATCGGAGAAAACAGGCTACTCATGGCGATGTCCCGGGAAATGAGATGGACCGGCCGGCAGATCTATACCTCGCCCTTCGCCAGAGGTCGAACTCCGGAAATCGCAAGGCACACCATCGATATTCAGGGCTTGATCCCTGCCGCCTTGATCACTTCGAGATTTTCAGCCGTTTCGCGCGCGACGAACGCATCCATTTCCGCTGGGGTCATCGGCAGCGGCTCAATGCCGAGCTTCGTCATGCTTTCCCGCATCGACGGCTCGGCGAGCAGCTTCATTCCAGCGGCATGAAATTTCTCGACGATGTCGCGCGGCGTTTTCGACGGCATGAACACGCCGAGCCAGAACGCGCTCTCGGCGTTTTTCAAGCCCGCCTCGCCCGGCGTCGGCACGTCCGGCAGATCGGCGACGCGCTTTGCGGTCGACACCACCAGCGCGCGCACGCGGCCCTCTCTGATCAGGGGAAGCGCCGTCGCGACCGGGCAGAAATAGAAGTCGATGCGGCCGCCGAGAATGTCCGCGATTACCTCCGCGCCGCCACGATACGGCACATGCGTGGTTTCAATTCCTGCGGCAAGGCGAAATTTCTCCGCACTGATATGGGTGGCACTGCCGACGCCGACCGAGCCGAACGCAATCGAGTTAGGCCTTGCCCTGGCACCGGCAATGAAGTCCTGCACGGTTTTCCAGGGTCGCGTCACCGGCACGATCATCACATTGGCGCTGACGCCGATCATCAGCACCGAAGCGAGATCCCTCGTGACATCGAAGGTCAGTTCGGGATAGATCGCCGGCGAGATCGCGAGCGCCGAAGATTGAGCGAGAATGTTGTAACCGTCCGGGTCCGCCTTCACGACAAGCGCCGTGCCAAGCGTGCCGCCCGCGCCGGGCCGATTTTCAACCACGATGGATTGTCCAAGTTCCGCCGAGAGGCGGTCGAACACCAGGCGCGGCACGACATCGGCGGCACTTCCGGCCCCGAACGGGACCGTCGCCTTGATCAGGCGCGAGGGCCAGTTTTCCGCGCGCGCCGCGGCGGCCGCGAAAACCAATCCCAGAACAATCGTCCATCGCATCGACCGGCGCATCATCCCCTCCGCTCGCGTTTGTACCTTGCCCGAGGCGTCGCGGCGAGCAGCTAGCAGGAGCGGCCGGGTTTGACAAATATCGACGCTGTGAACACGCAATGTCGGAGCACCTCACTCTACGAGCGTGAATTGCAGGATCAAGGTGCGCTGGATCGGCGAGAAATTGTCGTCGGAAACCATCGTCAGCACGGTCTCGCCTTCCGGCGTGACGTGGGCGTCGATGCCTTCCATGTTGTCGACATCGTTGCCGAGATCGGCCGCGAAGATCGAGGGGCCGTCGACCACGGCGCCGGGTGCGAGCGTTTTGAGCGGGATGCGCCGGATGCGGATGCCGAGCCCGGTTACCCACGAAAACTTTCGCTCCAATACCAGCAGATCGCCCGTGACGAGCAGCACCGCATCGCTGACATCGAAATTTTCGGTACGACGGACGCTGAACTGCCCGGGCGTGGCGCCGCCGACGAGAAAGCCAATGAGATTGCCATTCGCGTCGAGGCCGCGTTCGGAAATCGCGATCAGCGTCCCCGCAAGCGGCATATCCTTTGGCACGAAGACCAGCGCCTCCAACCCCTTGTTGGTCGGCAGCCGGCTTGCCGCCGGAGGCAGCGGCACAACCTCGCCGCGGGAGCGCGTAAAGCCCTTGGCGAAATCGAAGCGGAGCACCAGGTTGGCGCGTTCCAGGCCGATGTAGACGATGGAGCCGTCGAGCGCGATCGATTCAGAATCATACCAGCCGCGCGTCTAAATCGGCCTGCCGTCGGGCCCGATCATCGGCGCCGCCTCCACGTCGGCCAGTCCGGTCATCCGGCGACCCTCATAGACGATGCGGCCGGTGAACCAGTTTCCCTTGTCGCTGAATGAAATGAAGCGTTCGCCTTTGGCGTCCAGGCGTATGCCCGACAGGCCGCCAAATCCAGCGAAACGAGAAGTGAGGACAAGTCCGCTGCGATATTCGAGGGCGCCGAACCGCACCCGCGAGCGGTCGTTTCGATCGAATGAGACAATAGGTCGGGCGTTGACATCGATCGGCACCGGAGCGAGCACCGAAATTTCTTCCGGTCTGATCGGCGATGCCGACGGCCGCGTCGTGGCTTGCGCCCACGCGACTTCCGGCATCGCGATCGCCGAAAGCCCGGCCGCCATTGATTCGAGAAAACGGCGGCGCGAAAAATCCGCCTGCTTGTCCGTGATGGGTCGTCTCACTGGGTTGGTAGTGGTGCGGATTTTGACACGCGTCCCGGCTGGAAGCAGACCGCTAATGCAAGCTCCGCCGCCTGGCATTGTTTGCAGGCGCAGCCCCATGGGTCTCGCTGAAAAGTTCGGCGAGCTTTTCGGTAATGGCACCACCGAGTTCTTCGGCGTCCACTATGGTGACAGCGCGGCGATAGTAGCGCGTGACGTCGTGACCGATCCCGATCGCGATCAGTTCGACCGGCGAACGGGTCTCGATCTCCTCGATGACATGGCGCAAATGCCGCTCCAGATAGTTGCCCGGATTGACCGACAGCGTCGAATCGTCGACCGGCGCACCGTCGGAAATCATCATCAGGATCTTGCGCTGCTCGGCGCGGCCGAGCAGGCGTTTGTGCGCCCAGTCCAGGGCTTCACCGTCGATGTTTTCCTTCAGCAGACCCTCGCGCATCATCAGGCCCAGGTTCTTTCGCGACCGTCGCCACGGCGCGTCGGCCGACTTGTAGATGATATGGCGGAGATCGTTGAGCCGGCCGGGATTGGGCGGCTTGCCGGCGGCCAGCCACGCCTCACGCGATTGGCCGCCCTTCCAGGCGCGGGTCGTGAAGCCGAGAATCTCGACCTTGACCCCGCAGCGTTCCAGCGTGCGCGCCAGGATGTCCGCGCAGGTCGCGGCCACCGTAATGGGACGTCCGCGCATCGAGCCCGAATTGTCCAGCAGCAATGTCACGACCGTATCGCGGAAGGTCGCTTCCTTCTCGCGCATGAAGGACAGCGGATGATAGGGATCGGTCACTACCCGCGACAGTCGTGCGGGGTCGAGAATGCCTTCCTCGAGATCGAATTCCCAGGCGCGATTCTGCTGCGCCATCAGGCGTCGCTGCAGTCGATTGGCGAGCCGCGCGACGATGCCTTGCAGATGCGCGAGCTGCTTGTCGAGGTAGCTTCGCAATCGTTCCAGTTCGTCGTGGTCGCAGAGGTCTTCGGCAGCGATAACCTCGTCGAATCGCGGCGCAAAAGCGTGATATTCGGGACCGCGCGGTTCGTTGGCGCCGCGCGCATTCGGCCGCGTCGCCTCACCCGGCGTCTCGTCGTCGCCAAGTTCGCCATCGTCGATGGTGTCGCTCGTGGAGGCCTGCGCGCTTTCCATCGCGCTTTCCGCGGTTTCGTCGCTCGTGGCGTCCGCCTGATCGGCGCTCATCTCCTGCGCGGCATCGGAATCGGGCGAACCTTCCGCGCCGGACTGGTCGTTTTCGCCATCGCGATTGTCGTCCTGGTTTTCGTCCTCGTCGGCTTCTGCGTTGCGATCATCGCCAAGATCGAGCGCGGACAACAGATCATGCACCGCGTCGCCGAATTTCGCCTGGTCCTCGGCCACGCGATCGAGCCGGTCGAGCCGCGTGCCGATCTTGTCCTCCAGAATCGGCCGCCACAGGTCGACCATCTTGCGGGCCGCGGCCGGCGGCGCGAGCCCGGTCAGCCGCTCGCGCACCAGCATCGCAAGAGCGTCAGGCAAGGGCGCATCGGCCCGATCGGTGATCTCGTCGAATTTACCGCGATGGAAATGGTCGTCGAGCATCGCAGTGAGGTTCTTCGCGACGCCTGCCATTCGCCGGGAACCGAGCGCCTCGACGCGAGCCTGCTCGACCGCCTCGAAGACGCCGCGTGCTTGTGGATTTCCCGGCATCAGCTTGCGATGGACTTTCGGATCGTGACAGGCGAGCTTCAGCGCGATCGAATCGGCGTGTCCACGCACGATCGCGGCATCCCGCCGGCTCATCTTGCGTGCCGGCTCCGGCAACCGCGCCTTTCCCGGCGAGAGGCCGGGCCGCTCGGCGGCAAACGTCACTTCAAGCTCAGGCTTTTTGGCTATGGCACGCAGGCATGCCGTCACCGCGCGCTTGAACGGTTCGGTAGGCGCTTCCTTCTGCCCGGTGCGGAATTTTGAATTTGTCGTCATCGCCCTTACAACGCCTTGGTGAGCCAGTGACGTGTCACGCCGCCCGGATAACCATCGATTGCACCGAACGCTTCATAGCCGCACGCCCGATAGAAATCCGGGGCCTGAACGCTCATCGTATCAACATAGGACCGCGTCGCGCCGAAGCGCCGGGCTTCTTCCTCGATCTTCCCGATCAACGCCCTGCCGTGGCCCTTGCCGCGAAATCGTTCCTCGATCCAGAACAGCTGAATGAACAAAACGGTCATCCAGACTTCGCCGACGATTCCGCCCACGATCTTGCCCTTTTCCTTCAGCGAGACGGCGAAGCGGCGATATTTCTGCTTCCCCACTTTCTGTTCGTTATAGCGGATCAGTCCGCGGAAAACGGCGCGCTTGGTCTCGCCAATCGTACGCTCCACGGCGATCGCCGGCATGGCATCAGCTCAGGGCCACGTTTACGGCAAATTCGGCGAGCTCCGTGTTGAAGCAGCGCTGATAGAACTCGGCTACCAGCGGTCGCTCCAGTTCGTCGCACTTGTTGAGGAAGGTAACGCGGAACGCAAAGCCGATGTCGCCGAAGATCTCGGCATTCTCTGCCCAGGTGATCACGGTGCGCGGGCTCATCACGGTCGACAGGTCGCCGTTGGCAAACGCATTACGGGTGAGATCGGCCAGGCGCACCATCTTGTTGACGATGTCGCGGCCCTCCTGGGTGCGGTAGTGATGGGCCTTCGCCAGCACGATCTCCACTTCTTCGTCGTGGGCGAGATAATTGAGCGTGGTGACGATCGACCAGCGGTCCATCTGGCCCTGGTTGATCTGCTGGGTGCCATGATAAAGGCCCGAAGTATCGCCGAGGCCCACGGTGTTGGCGGTCGCAAACAGCCGGAACGCCGGATGCGGCTTGATCACCTTGTTCTGGTCGAGCAGCGTCAAACGGCCGGAGACCTCGAGTACGCGCTGAATCACGAACATCACGTCGGGACGGCCAGCGTCATATTCGTCGAACACGAGCGCAACATTATGCTGGAGCGCCCATGGCAGGATGCCGTCACGGAATTCAGTAACCTGCTTGCCGTCCCTGATGACGATGGAATCCTTGCCGACCAGATCGATACGGCTGATGTGACTGTCGAGATTGACGCGCACGCATGGCCAATTGAGCCGCGCCGCGACCTGCTCGATATGGGTGGACTTGCCGGTGCCGTGATAGCCGGTCACCATCACGCGCCGGTTCTTGGCAAAGCCGGCAAGTATGGCGAGCGTTGTGGCGCGGTCGAAACGGTAATCCGCATCGACATCCGGCACATGCGGATCGACTTCGGAATAGGCCGGCACCTCGAGATCGCTGTCGATGCCGAATACCTGCCGCACCGAAACCTTCATGTCGGGCAAGCCGGCGGGCTCCTCAATTTTGGTCATGGCGGCGGTCGTCATCAATCCTCCGAGGTCCCGGGCGTTCCCGAAACCAAATTTGCGGCGTGGCTGCGGATGGGTGCTGTGCGGAACCTATCAGAGAGCGCCGATTGGCAGAAGCCCGCCGGCTGATCAAAGTTCCGTTGAGTTTTCATTGAGATAGGCATTGGCCGGAGTTTTTGGAAGGCTGCCCTGCGAATCATGCCATGCTTTTTCGTTCAAAGACGCTCGGCCGGGCACTTTCCATCCCCGCCGGGAATTGTGTTAGGTCCCCTGCCGGACACAAACCGGCGCGCCAGCTACAGGATTTCCGTGACTTCGTTGATCGACCAATTGATTGCGTTCGTCTCGGCGCATGCGGAGCTTGCCTACGTTACGCTGTTCCTGGCGGCACTCCTGGAGGCGGTTCCGATCGTAGGCTCGGTAATTCCGGGCTCGACCATCATTTTCGCCCTGAGCGGACTGGTTCCCGGCGGAGAGCTGCGGCTGCAATGGGTGCTGGCCGCAGCGATTGCCGGCGCGCTGCTCGGCGATGGATCGGCCTTCTGGTTCGGCTATCGCTCCCAGAGCGAAATCCTCAATAGCTGGCCATTGTCCAATTATCCGCGCCTGATCGAAAAGAGCGAAGCCTTTTTCCGCCGCTGGGGCACGCTCGCGGTATTCCTCGCACGCTTCGTACCCCCGGTACGCGCGTTCGTACCGATCACTGCGGGCGCATTGGGCATGTCGCCGCCATTGTTCTACGCCGTCAACATCCCCGCGATCCTGCTCTGGGCGCCCGCGCATGTGCTGCCGGGAGTGCTCGCGGTATCGGTGCTGCATCGGTATGAGGGATTTGCACACCATGCCGGACTGGCCAAGCACTACTGGATCCTGGCCGTGATCGGCGGTGCCATTATCGTCACGCTCGTGACCTGGGCAATCCGCCGCAGGAACAGCGACGAGCCAGTCAAGCCCGCCGCGTAGCGGGCCCCTTACGCGCGCACGACCGTCTTCAGATAATTATACGCCTTGATGATCTCGATCAGGCGATCTTCGGTGGAGCGGTCGCCGCCATTGGCATCCGGATGATGCTGCTTCACCAGCGCCTTGTATTTGGCCTTGACGGTCTCGAGCGTCGCATCGGAACCAAGTCCCATCACTTGCAGCGCCTTGCGTTCCGCGTTGAAGACCTTCCGGGTTTCGGCCTTGGTCTCACCACCGGCTCCAGGCCCGGTCCGCCAGCGGCCGCGGCCATTGAGCTCGCTGAACATACTGAATGGATCGAAGGCGCCTTCGAGATCGGCCTCCGCGCTGCCCTTGCCGCGCTTGGCGCTGGTGTTGGCGCCCATCTTCCAGGTGGGACGATGGCCCGTCAGCGCATCCTTTTGATAGCGTGCGACCGCTTCCGGATTCATGCCCTGGAAGAAATTGTAGGACTGGTTGTACTCGCGCACGTGCTCGAGGCAGAAGTGCCAATACTCCCGGTCGTTGGTCCGGCCCTTGGGCGCGCGGTGAGCTCCCTTGCTCTTGCAATCGGGCCATTGGCACATCACGGCAGCCTCACGCGCCTGCGCCTGCTGCTTCGCGCCGGGCTTGTTCGGCTTGATGCGAATGGAATCGAAGATTTTGGACGGATCAATCGGCATGACAGACTATGACTACGCTATGCGGAAAGCTTCAAGTCTTGACATTGCTAAACCCTCGCTTTCTCGATGTGCCATTGACGAAAGGCAGGCGGGTGCGTATTGCCGCCGCCATGAGCACCAAAGACGCTATCACAAACAAGTTGCGCGAAGCTTTCTCGCCCGAAAGCCTCGATGTCGTGGACGAATCGCACCTTCATGAAGGCCATGCCGGCCACAGGCCGGGCGGCGAAACGCACTTCCGGGTGTATATCGTATCTCCCGCCTTCAAAGGAAAGACCCGAATCGAGCGCCATCGCATGGTCAATTCGACGCTGGCTGAGGAGCTCGCCGGCGCCGTTCATGCCCTCGCCATCAAGGCGCAGGCGCCAGGGGAAGCAGGGTGAGCTGGATCTCTCGCGGTGATTGAGACTATGTGCCGGGGCGCTCCTGACGCGAAGCGGTATTCGCCGCGGTCGAGTCCCCCAGAGCTGCTTGGCTAGAACGATTTGCCGGCTCGTCTCCGCCTCGTTTCTGCGACGTCGGATTCGCGCGGCACGGCCACGATCCGCAGCGCCGTAATGCGGTTCCGCTCGCGCCGCAGCACGCGGAAACGGAAGCCATGGAAGGTGAAACTCTGGCCGCGCTCAGGGATCGAGCGCGCCTCGTGGATCACGAGGCCCGCAACGGTTGTGGCTTCCTCATCGGGAAGGTGCCAGTCCATGGCGCGATTGAGGTCGCGGATCGGTACCGAGCCGTCGACCACGACGGACCCGTCCGGCTGGGCCCGAACGCCGGCCACAACCACATCGTGCTCGTCGGAAATGTCGCCGACGATCTCTTCCAGGATGTCCTCCAGCGTCACCATGCCCTCGACCTCGCCGTACTCGTCGACGACCAGCGCGAAGTGAGTCTTGCGGCGCCGAAACGCCTTCAACTGTTCGGAGACGGGGCGCATCTCCGGCACGAACCAGGGCGGGAGCATGATCGTGGTGACGTCGATCTTCGAGGTGTCCCCATCGGAGGCACGGATTGCGCGCAAGAGATCCTTGGCGTGCAGCACGCCTATGATGTTTTCGGGCTTTTCGCGCCACAACGGGATCCTCGTATATTCGGTGGACAGGACCTCTCGCACCAATTCTTCCGGCGGCAGGTCCGCATTGATCATCACCATTTCGGTGCGGTGAACCATCACGTCCGAAACCTGAAGCTCGCGGAGATCCAGCAGACCACCCAACATGTCGCGGTCCTGCTTTTCGACCTTGCCTTCGTGGTGAAGCAGATCGACCGCGCCGCGCAGCCGTTCGAAGGGCGACAATATAGGCTGGTTGTGGCCGGTATTGATGCCGACCAGCCGCAGCAGCATGCGAACAATGGTCTCGACGACGGTGAGCAGAGGCCCCAGCACGAACACCATGAATTTCATCGGTCGGGCGACGAGAAGCGCGACCCGGTCCGGCGCGTTGATGGCGATCGTCTTCGGCAGCACCTCGGCGAAGATCACGACCAGAACCGTCATGATGGCGGTCGCATAGAGCACGCCGACTTCACCGAACCATATCGTGAAGATGCCGGTTGCGAGAGCCGAAGCGCCGATGTTGGCCATATTGTTGCCGAGCAGGAGCGCGCCGATCATCCGCTCGCGCATGTCGGAAAGGCTCGAGACGATGCTGGCATCCTGATTGCCGAGCTTCGACAGCCGCAACATGCTGGCACGAGAGGCGCCGGTAAGCGCGGTCTCGCTCGCCGCGAAGAATGCGGAGATCAGGAGACAGACAACCACTACGGCAAACGTAACCCATTCCATGGCGCGAAGTTCACTTCATCTGTATCATCTGTGTCGACCCGGATGATCCCTTAATCTTCCCGGATCATGCCGCCTGTTGCAGCTTGCCGCGGAGAAAGTCGCGAACAACGGACGGATCGACATCCGGCGCGATCACGGCGCTGCCGATCGCCTTGAGCAGGATGAAGGTGAGTCGTCCGCGCCTGACCTTCTTGTCCTGGGCCATCAGCGCCATCAGCGCGTCGGCATCGGCGAGGCCTTCCTGGGAAAATCCGGCTATGTCCTGCAAATGGGTCGGCAGGCCAACCGTTGCAAGGTGGTTCTTGATGCGCGCCGCATCCGATGCGGCGATCATCCCGAGTTGTGCGGACAGCTCTGCAGCCAGCGCCATGCCGACGGAAACGCCCTCGCCATGAAAAAGCCGGTCGGAAAAGCCGGTCGCGGCTTCGAGCGCGTGGCCGAACGTGTGGCCGAGATTGAGCAGAGCCCGGTCGCCGGTTTCACGCTCGTCGCGCGCCACGATCGTGGCTTTGGCCCGGCAGGAGGTTGCTATGGCGTGTTCGCGCGCGCTGCCGCCAGCGAAAATATCGGCCTGGTTGGCTTCCAGCCAGGTAAAGAAGGCTTGGTCGCCCAGCACGCCATATTTGACGACTTCCGCATAGCCGGCGCGGAACTGACGCGGCGGCAAGGTGTCAAGCACAGCGGTGTCGGCCACCACCACCAAGGGCTGGTGAAACGATCCGACCAGGTTCTTGCCCTGAGGCGAATTGATGCCGGTCTTGCCGCCGACCGAGGAGTTCGACCTGCGCCAATAGTGTGGTGGGGACCTGCACGTAGTCCACCCCGCGACGCAGGATCGCGGCCGCAAAGCCCGCAAGGTCGCCGACAACGCCGCCGCCGAGCGCGATCACCAGGTCATTTCGCTCGATCTTCGCCGCGATCAGCGCTTCGCAGACCCGCTGGAGGCCGGCATATGTCTTGGAACCCTCGCCCTCTTCGACAACGACATGCGAAACCGCAATTCCGGAATCCCTCAGCGAGGTTTCGGTTTTCTCGAGCCAGTATCTTGCGACATTGCGGTCGGTGACCACTGCGCTTCGCGCGCCGGGCCGCAGTGCCGCGATGCGCGAGCCAAGCGACTGGAGCACGTCGCGGCCGATGATGATGTCATAGGCGCGCTCGTCAAGCCCAACATCGACCGTGATCGGATCGGGTTGTTCCGGCGGCGTCGTCATGGCGTGATGCCCATCTTGCCCGGAGCTTCCGTTACGCGACTGCACAGGCTTCGATGCAACGCCTCGATGCATTCCTCGACGATCTTCTCGTGCGGCACGTCACGCGACCAGATCGTCAGGTCGGCCTCCTGGTATACGGGCTCCCGCTCGCGCATCAGCCGCCCCACCGTCGCCTCCGGATCGGCGGTTTGCAGCAGCGGACGATCGGAACGGCGCTTCACGCGGCGCATGATGACGTCGGCATCGGCCTTGAGCCAGACCGAGACGGCCTTGTCGCGGATGCGGTCACGGGTCTCTTTCCTCATCAACGCGCCGCCGCCAGTTGCGAGCACCGCCGGTCCGCTGTCGAGAAGGCGGGCTATCACCCGCGCCTCGCCATCCCTGAAATCCGCCTCGCCGCGGGATTCGAAAATGTCCGGGATCGACATGCCGGCTGCCAGCTCGATCTCGGCATCGGCGTCGAAAAATGGCAATCCCAGCCGCGCTGATAACCGCCGACCGATCGTCGACTTGCCGGCTCCCATCATGCCCACCAGCACGACCGAGCGGCCGCCAAGAGCCGCCTTGATTTGGGCCTCCTGGCTCATGCTGGTGTTTGCCGGTGAGTCAGTTTCGGACATTTTACCGCTCAAAAGCCGCAAGCAATGCGGCGGTCCCGACGACCATACTACCGCCACCGATACCGTTGCTAGTGGCCGTTCCGGCGCGGAAGCGGCCCTTGCCACGGAATAGCTAACATGCTGGTAGTCGGATCGGGCCAATCCAGGATGAATCGATTCGTTAATCATGCCCAGCCTGTTCCGCTTCCTGACGGTTGTCGCGGTCATTGCAGGCGTCGTCTACGGCGCGATCTTCGCGCTGGCGAATTTCGTCAATCCCAAGCCGCGGGAAATGACGGTTACGATCCCCGCAGACAGGTTCCTCAGGAAATAGCGCAACAGGCTTCGTCAAGAATTCGGCGCTAGGATCGGCTGATGCCCGCCAAGCCCTCAGACGCCAAACTCATCAACCTGTTCCTGGATATGCTCGCGGCGGAACAGGGAGCCGGCTCGAACACGCTTGATGCCTATCGTCGCGACCTCGGCGATCTCTGCGGATTTCTCGCCTCATCCGGCAAAAGCTTCACCAATGCCGGAACCGAGGTGCTTCGGGATTATCTTGCCGACCTTGATTCCCGCGGCTTCAAATCGTCGAGCGTGGCGCGCCGGCTGTCGGCGACGCGGCACCTTTTTCGATTCCTTGTGAACGAGCGAATTCGCTCCGACGACCCGGCTGCCATTCTGTCCGGTCCCAAGCGAGGCCGGGGTCTGCCAAAAGTACTCTCGATTGCCGAGGTCGATCGTCTGCTCACCCGCGCGAAAGCGCTCGGCGACGCCGCGGAATTCTCTCCCTTGCAGCGGCTCCGCGCGCTGCGGCTCTATTGTCTGCTTGAAGTTCTCTATGCCACCGGTTTGCGGGTGTCCGAGCTGGTGGCGCTGCCGCTGTCGGCATCGCGTCGCGACGCCCGCATGATTGTGGTGCGCGGCAAAGGAAACAAGGAAAGACTGGTACCGCTGAACGAGGCTTCGCGCCAGGCGATGAGCGCTTATCTCGCGGCAATGGACACGCTGAAAGAGACACGGAGCAGAAACGCCGCAGGCTCGAAATGGCTGTTTCCCTCATTCGGCGAAAGCGGTCATCTGACGCGGCAACACTTTGCGCGCGACCTCAAGGAACTCGCGGCTTCCGCAGGCCTGGCGCCGCGGCTGGTCAGTCCGCACGTGCTGCGTCACGCCTTTGCCAGTCATCTTCTGCATAACGGCGCCGACTTGCGCATCGTGCAGACGCTGCTCGGCCACAGCGATATTTCGACCACGCAGATCTATACCCATGTGGTCGAGGAGCGCCTGAAAAGCCTGGTGCGGGACCTGCATCCGTTGGCGGAGAAGTAGGCTGGTTTTTCCCACGCTTGCCTGCCTGGACAGCGATCTTGACTTCGGCGCCTTCTACCCCGAAAGAGCCATTCCCGCCCCCGGCCCCGGGCCACTCAAACGATGGGTTAAAGAGGTGCCCGTTGCGGTGCAGGTTATTGATTGAGCATGATCTTTGCGCAAAAACCGGTTCCCTGTTTTGCCGATCGGGCATTAAATGACTGATGATGTGCGTTTTCTTCTCAAACCGAAGGCCGCTTCGCCCGAAAACGGCTTCGTCCCTATATTGATCTGATGCCGGATTGATCTGATGCCGGACCATATGCGCAGTTACCTGGATTTCGAAAAATCGGTCGCCGAGCTCGACTCCAAGGTCGATGAATTGCGCGTTCTCGCCGCTTCCGGCAGCGACATTGGCGAGGAGATCGCGCGAATCGAGGAAAAGGCCGGGCAAGCGCTGAGCGATCTCTACGCCAACCTGACCCCCTGGCAGAAAACCCTGGTGGCGCGTCATCCGCAGCGACCGCATTTCTCCGATTTCATCGAAGGCCTGATCACGGAATTCACGCCGCTGGCAGGCGATCGCAAGTTCGGTGAGGATGCCGCGCTGGTCGGCGGTTTCGGCCGCTTCCGCGGCGAAAGCATTTGCGTGATGGGCCAGGAAAAAGGCGCCACCACCGAATCGCGCATCAAGCACAATTTCGGCATGGCGCGCCCGGAAGGCTACCGCAAGGCGGTCCGCCTGATGGAGATGGCCGACCGATTCGGCATTCCCGTGCTGTCGATCGTTGATTCGGCGGGCGCCTATCCCGGCATCGGCGCCGAGGAGCGAGGACAGGCCGAGGCCATTGCGCGCTCGACCGATGCCTGCCTGTCCCTCGGCGTGCCCAACATTGCGATCATCACTGGAGAGGGCATGTCGGGCGGGGCGATCGCCATCACGACGGCCAACCGGGTGCTGATGTTCGAGCACGCGATCTACAGCGTGATCTCGCCGGAAGCCGCCTCCTCCATCCTGTGGCGGGACGGGACCAAGGCGCAGGAAGCTGCCACCAGCATGAAAATCACGGCGCAGGACATGCTGCGTTTTGGCGTGATCGACCGGATTCTGAAGGAGCCGGTGGGCGGCGCGCACCGCGAGCCCGCCGCCATGATCGCCTCAACGGGTGAGGCTATCGCGCAGACGCTGAGCGACCTGAGCCATCTCGATGCCGAGGCAATTCGCAAGCATCGGCGGCAGAAATTCCTCGATATCGGCCGGAAGTTGGGCTGAATTAGCCATTCGACCCGCACTTTCCGAGAATTGGGACCATTTTGGCCCCAATTAAGCCCGTCATCCGCTTTTAAGCTTCGTTCACCATGCCCAAGGCCGTGATCGGCCGCGATCCACGCCTTGGCTTGCGACCAAGGGGGCTAAAGGATAAGATTTTAGTTAACGGCTTCAGGGCATGGACGCTGGTTTGGGGTGCGAAAATTGCCCGTTGGGTGTGGAGCTTTGCATTGATCTATCGCTCGCTGGTTCGCGCGCTCACCGCATCTGTCGCGCTCGCGGCTGCTGCTTTGCTGGCCGGTTGCAACAGCGACGAAATTTCGCTCGCCAGTAACGCAAAGGCCAACCAGCCGGTCCCGCCGAAGCTCCTTGCCGAGATGGTCGCCAAGGACATGGACCTGCAGTCGCCGATCCTTGTTCGGCTGTTCAAGCAGGAGGCCGAGCTCGAAGTCTGGAAGCAGGACCGCTCGGGCCGATTCGCGCTGCTGAAGACCTATCCGATTTGCCGCTGGTCAGGAGATCTTGGGCCCAAGGTCCGTGAGGGCGATCGGCAGGCGCCTGAAGGTTTCTACTCGATTTCGCCGGGGCAGATGAACCCTCAGTCGGCCTACTATCTGTCGTTCAACACCGGCTATCCCAACGCCTACGACCGGTCGCTCGGACACACCGGCTCGGAGTTGATGGTGCATGGCGACTGCTCGTCGCGCGGCTGCTACGCGATGACCGACGAACAGATCGCGGAAATCTATTCGCTGGGGCGCGAATCCTTCTTCGGCGGCCAGAAGTCGTTTCAGTTCCAGGCTTATCCGTTCAGGATGACGCCACTCAACATGGCCAGGCATCGCAACAATCCGAACATGGCGTTCTGGAAAATGATCAAGGAAGGCTATGATCATTTCGAAGTGTCGCACCAGGAGCCGAAGGTCGATTTCTGCGAGAGGAAATACGTGTTCGACGCCGTGAAGCCGCCCGACGCCAAGCGCGACCTGGCGTTCGAGGCTTCGGCGAAATGCCCTGCTTACGTCGTTCCCGAAGAACTCGCCGAGGCGGTACGCGAAAAGCAGGAAGCCGATCAGGCCGAGTTTGCCAAGCTGGTCGAGAAGGGCACGCCGGTGGCGCGGCTGAACACGGGCATCGACGGCGGCATGCACAGGGTATTCGCCGCCAAGTTGCCGAACGGCAATACCGGCCTGTCGGAGGGAGGACAGGGTCTTGCGCTGCTGACCCTTTCAAAGCCGCCTGGCACGATCCCGCCGACCGTCAATCCGCCGCATGGGCCGGTCACCTCTCCGGATGAGCCCTTGGCTGCTTCTCTCCCTCCGGCGACTTCGCCAGTGCGCGTTGCCTCCGCGACACCCACCGCGCCGGCCGATAGCCAGCCCCAAAGCACGCAATCCGAGGGCTTCTTCTCAAGTCTCGCCCACAAGATGGGCTTTGGCAGCGCCGCAGCGGATGCCACCGCAACCGCAACGCAGCCTGCGCCGGCCAAGCCCAAGGCAACTACCGAGGCCAAGGCAAAGATTTCCGCTCCGAAGGCGGACACGAAGCAGGCCTCCGCGCACGCGGCGAAACCAGCGTCGGCCGATGCGGCAACTCCTGCGCCTGCTCAAGCGACGGGCCAGGACAATGTGGTCGCCGGCGCACAGCCGGTGCTTTCGGCAAACTCGTTTGAGAATCGCTTCTCGGCCGCCAAGTAAGGCAGCCCCTCGATTTTCGCCTTCGACGGACTTCGCTCGCCTCGTCGCCGCGCTTCGGTTGCCGCCATTCTGATCCATTTCAGGCCGCGGTGCCGTGATGACGATCCGTCCCCGGAACCGCGATCGCCGAGATGCTTCCCTGCTCAATCCGTCGCCCGGAACCGAATCGCGAAAGCGCGGACGAAGCAAAGCCTCAAATATACTTGCCGTGGCAGTGCTTGTACTTCTTGCCTGAGCCGCAGGGACACTCCTCGTTGCGGCCAACCTTGCCCCAACTCGCCGGGTTCTTCGGATCGCGGTCGGCGGTATCCGCCGGCACCAGGGAAGCATTGGCGAACGCCATCTCATCCTCCCCGGTATTGGGATCGAGCTTGTGGACTTCCATCGGCGGCAACGCCGGCTGCTGATTCTCCGGTGGGACGATTTCGACGCGCATCAATTGCGCCGTCACCGCCTCGCGCAGATGCGCGATCATCGCCTCGAACAGGCTGAACGCCTCCGATTTGTACTCCTGCAGCGGATCGCGCTGGCCGTAACCGCGCAGGCCGATGACCTGACGCAGATGGTCGAGCATCACCAGATGTTCGCGCCAAAGATGGTCCAGCGTCTGCAGCAGGATGGTCTTTTCGACGTAGCGCATCACCTCCGGGCCCCACTGCGCCACCTTCGCGGCCATGTGCTCGTCGACCCGCTTCTCGATGCGCGTCAGGAGTTCCTCGTCGGCGATGCCCTCTTCCTTTGCCCACTCGTCGACCGGCAGGTCGATGTCGAGCACGCGTTTCAATTCTTCCTTGAGGCCCGCCGTGTCCCATTGCTCGGCATAGACGTGTTCGGGCACGTGCTTGGTGACGACGTCCTCGACGAAGGCGTGGCGCATGTCGGCCACAGTCTCTGCGACGCTTTCGTCCTTCATCAGATCGACGCGCTGGTCGAAGATCACCTTGCGCTGATCGTTCTGCACGTTGTCGAACTTCAGAAGGTTCTTGCGGATATCGAAGTTGCGCGCCTCGACCTTCTGCTGCGCCTTTTCCAGCGCCTTGTTGATCCACGGATGGATGATGGCCTCGCCTTCCTTGAGGCCCAGCCGCGTCAGCATGCTGTCGAGCCGGTCGGATCCGAAAATCCGCATCAGATCGTCTTCCAGCGACAGGAAGAATTTCGAGCGACCCGGATCGCCCTGGCGGCCGGAACGACCGCGCAGCTGGTTGTCGATACGCCGCGATTCATGGCGCTCGGATCCGATGATGTAGAGCCCGCCCGGTTTGGTCACGGTCTTGGCGGGCTTCGACCCTTTTGCGGGTTCGATCTCGATTGTCTCTTCCGCCTTCAGCACGATCTCGCGGAAGCGTTCGACATCGGCCTTGATCTGCTCGATCCTGGCGGTCCGCTCGGCTTCATCCGCAATCCCTGCGGTCTCCTGCTGGACGCGCATTTCCAGGGAACCGCCAAGCTTGATGTCGGTACCGCGGCCGGCCATGTTGGTTGCGATCGTGATCGCGCCCGGCACGCCTGCCTCGGCGACGATATAGGCTTCCTGTTCGTGAAAGCGCGCGTTCAGCACGGCAAACAGCTTCGCCGGCTTGCCCGCGCGCGCCGCGGCGTAGAGCTTCTCCATCGCCTTTTCGTTGCCGAAATCAATCTGCTTGTAGCCATTTTTCTTGAGATATTCGGCGAGCACTTCGGATTTTTCGATCGAGGCTGTACCGACCAGCACCGGCTGCAGCCGCGCATTGGCGCGTTCAACCTCCGACAGGATCGCGGCGTATTTTTCCTGCTGGGTACGGTAGACCTCGTCGTCTTCGTCGAGGCGTGCCACCGGCAAATTGGTCGGGATTTCCACGACCTCGAGCTTGTAGATGTCGAAAAGCTCGTCGGCTTCGGTCGCCGCCGTTCCGGTCATGCCGGACAGTTTTTCGTACATCCGGAAATAGTTCTGGAAGGTGATGGAGGCCAGAGTCTGGTTCTCCGGCTGCACCGGCTGGTGCTCCTTGGCCTCCAGCGCCTGGTGCAGACCTTCCGAATAGCGCCGGCCCGGCATCATGCGGCCGGTGAACTCATCGATGATCACGACCTCGCCATCGCGAACGATGTAGTCCTTGTCGCGGGTGAACAGCGAGTGCGCGCGCAGTGCCTGGTTGATGTGGTGGACCACGGAGACGTTCTCGACATCGTAGAGCGAATCGCCCTTGAGGAGGCCCGCCTCGCGCAACAGCGTCTCGATCTTCTCCATGCCGCCTTCCGTCAGCGTCACCGTGCGCTGCTTCTCGTCGACCTCGTAGTCGGTCTTGTCCAGCTTTGGAAAGAAGGTGTCGATGGTGTTGTAGAAATCCGAACGATCGTCGAGCGGTCCGGAGATGATCAGGGGCGTGCGCGCCTCGTCGATCAGGATCGAGTCGACTTCGTCGACGATGGCGTAGAAGTGACCGCGCTGGACCATGTCCTCCAGACGGTACTTCATGTTGTCGCGCAGATAGTCGAAGCCGTATTCGTTGTTGGTGCCGTAGGTGATGTCGCAGCCATAGGCTGCCTTGCGCTCGGCATCGTCGAGACCGTGGACGATCACCCCGGTGGTCAGGCCGAGGAAACTGTAGATCTGGCCCATCCATGCGGAGTCGCGCCGGGCGAGGTAGTCGTTGACGGTGACGACATGCACGCCCTTGCCGGCCAGCGCATTGAGGTAGACTGCAAGGGTTGCGACCAGCGTCTTGCCCTCGCCGGTCTTCATCTCGGCGATGTCGCCCTCATGCAGCACCATGCCACCGACCAGCTGCACATCGAAATGCCGTTGACCCAGCGTTCGCTTCGCCGCCTCGCGGACGGTTGCAAACGCCGGAACCAGAATGTCGTCGAGCGTCTTGCCGTCAGCAAGTTGTTGACGGAACTCCGCGGTGCGGGCTTTCAGCCCTTCGTCGGAAAGCGCCGCCAGTTCCGGCTCCAGGGCATTGATGGCATCGACGCGGGCCTGATATCCCTTGACCCGCCGGTCGTTGGCGGAACCGAAAAACTTGCGGGCGAGCGCGCCGATCATGCCAATTCCTGTCCTTCTCGGTCGGCAAGGGCTGCCGTGGGGTGGTCCACCAGTGGAGTGGATTTGACATTCGCTACCTGCCAGGCCGCAAGCTCATGAAACGCGAATGTCAAATCCTAAACTCCACTAGAATCCTGTATTTACTAGTGATCTGCAGTCCTGACGTTCGCAAAACTGCCCGCTGAGGAGGGATGCGAATGTTAGAACGGACCACTAGATTGCCAATCAACTCATCGTGACGCAGCTGCGGCCCCCAGACAGGGGATCTTCCGTCGAATGAGCGGGAGTTCAGCAATCCAAGCTTCAACAGCCAAAACGCAGCGAAAAACGCGCTATCGCCATTGACTTAGGTTGGGGACAGATATGGCTGGGCCAAAGCCTTGTCAACGGCGGCCCGGAGGCGGCGATGTCAAGCTTCCGCAAGCGCCGGCGGCATGCTCGTACCAGGACCTCTCTACCCAAACCGTTATGCCGAAACCGGCGCCTTCGACGGGACCCGATCGTCTCGGCAAGTCGACGCCAGGAGGGAAAGATGCAAAGAGAGCCCTCTCCTTTCAAGGATTTCATGATTTTGACAGACTTTTCGCGTTGCCAACGTCCTGTGATTGGGCGAGTGTCCCGCCGCATCGGCCTCTGCCCCAAACAGCCTATTGGCTTTGAAGATAAGGATTATCCATGACCACCTCGTCATCCCTCGCGAAATCCGGTACGCGCGCACGCCTGGCTTGCGTGGTTAGCGCTAGTTTCGCGATGGTTCTGCTCGCCGGCCTGCCGTTGCGCGCGGAAGAAAGCAATCCCGTGCTCGCCAAGGTGAACGGTTCGGAAATCCGTCAAAGCGACGTGAACCTGGCGGAGGAGGAACTCGGGCCGAGCCTCGCCCAGATGGACCCCTCGACCAAGAAGGAAAACGTGCTGGCCTTCCTGATCGACATGAAGCTCGTTGCGAAAGCGGCGGAAGCCAAGAAGATCGAAGATCGCGACGACTTCAAGGCGCGTCTCGCATTCGCCCGCAATCGGCTGCTGATGGACAATCTGCTGGCTGCCGAAGGCAAGGCTGCGACCACTGATGAAGCGATGAAGAAGGTCTATGATGAGGCCGCCAAGCAGATCCAGGGCGAGCAGGAAGTCCACGCCCGGCACATCCTTGTCGAAACCGAGGACGAGGCGAAGGCGATCGAGGCGGAACTGAAGAAGGGCGCCGATTTTGCCGAACTCGCCAAGAAAAAATCCAAGGACCCCGGCGCGTCCGACGGCGGCGACCTCGGATTCTTCACCAAGGACCAGATGGTGCCGGAATTTTCGGCCGTGGCCTTTTCGCTCGAGCCGGGCAAGATCTCTGACCCGGTGAAAACGCAATTCGGCTGGCACATCATCAAGGTCGAGGAGAAGCGCAACCGCAAGGCGCCGGACTTCGACCAGGTCAAGAGCCAGATCGAGACCTATGTGACGCGCAAGGCGCAAGCCGAGTACGTGTCCAAGCTGCGCGAGGCCGCAAAGGTCGAGCGCATGGATCAGCCGCAGCAGACCGACGCCAAGCCGGCCGATTCCAAGATGGCGCCCGCGAAGAAGTAAATCGACTTCAGGACTGAACTTCAGTATTTGACGTCATGCCCGCAAAAGCGCGAAGCGCGTCTTCGCGCTGGATGTCGCGGGTATCCGCGTCTTTGAGTCTTTACATCAATGGATGTCGAAGACGTGGATGGCCGGGCCATGGGCGAGCCGAAGCGACGCCGTTGTTCGAACCGGCTATGCCCTGCCATGACGATTTCATTTGCTGAAGAAAGCGCTTTTGATGTCCTCCGCCATCTCCCCGCTCGCCCCGACCAACGTACCCGAGATGCCCGCAATTTCGGGTGTGAAGCTTGCCACCGCGGCCGCCGGCATCCGCTACAAGGGCCGCACCGACGTGCTGCTCGCAATCATGGACAAGGGCACGGCCGTTGCGGGCGTCTTCACCAGGTCGAAATGTCCGTCGGCGCCGGTTGAGTGGTGCCGCGCCAAGCTCGGTTCTTCCAGGGCAGCGGCCGCGCGCGCGCTCGTGGTCAATTCCGGCAACGCCAACGCCTTCACCGGCAAGACCGGACGGCAGGCCACCACGATGACGGCCGCCATCGCCGCCAAGGCCGTCGGATGCCGCCCCAACGAAGTGTATCTTGCCTCTACCGGCGTCATTGGCGAGCCGCTCGACGCGACCAAGTTCGACGGCGTTCTGGCCGACCTCGCGGCACAAGCCGCGCCGGGCGAATGGATGAACGCAGCACGCGCCATTATGACCACCGATACTTTCCCGAAGGTCTCAACCAGAACCGTCAAGCTCGGCAAGGCCAGGGTCACGATCAACGGCATGGCCAAGGGCGCGGGCATGATCGCCCCCGACATGGCGACCATGCTTTCCTTTGTGTTCACGGATGCGCCGATTGCACCTGCCGCATTGCAGTCGCTGTTGAAGGCGGGCGTGGAAGACACATTCAATGCCGTCACGATCGACGGCGACACGTCGACTTCCGACACGCTGCTCGCCTTTGCAACCGGCACGGCTTTGGCCGACGGCGCGCCGAAGATCAGCCGGGCCGGTGACCCTCGCCTGAAGGCCTTCGCAAAGGCTTTCCGGGACGTGCTGGCCGACCTCGCCGAGCAAGTGGCGCGCGACGGCGAGGGCGCACGCAAGCTCGTCGAGATCATTGTCGAGGGCGCGGTGTCGAAGGCCTCGGCGCGCAAAATTGCGATGTCGATTGCGAATTCGCCGCTGGTGAAAACCGCAATCGCCGGCGAAGATGCCAATTGGGGCCGCGTGGTGATGGCCGTCGGCAAGGCCGGCGAACCCGCCGATCGCGACAGGCTGTCGATCTCCTTCAACGGCATTCGCGTCGCCAGAAGCGGCGCCCGCGATTCCTCCTATGACGAGGCGGAGGTCTCGGCCGCGATGAAGCAGCCGAAGATCCAGATCAGGGTGGCGCTGGGGCTCGGCAAAGGCAGCGACCGCGTGCTGACCTGTGATCTCACCAAGGAATATGTCGCGATCAATGGCGACTACCGGTCGTGAATGTCACGACCGGCCTTTGATTTCCGCACTCAGTTCGTAATGTGAGCGGTCACGAGCGCGTGGTTGAACATGGCATTCAGGGCGTTCGTGATATCCTGCGGCGAGTTCGCGGTGTAGAAATAACTTCCCGATGAGTTGGGCGGTGACGCGCAGTTCTGAAGGCTGGCCGGAATGTTCGGGATGTTGTTGTTGGCGGCGTCGTCCTCGTCCCCGGCGAATGATTTGTTCACGGGATTGATCGGCTGGAAGGGAATGTACAGGATCGAAACCTTGATACCGCGGTTCTTGAGATTCTTGCAGTTTTGGTCCGGGGTGGGAATGGTCGTGTCGTGATTGCTGCCGGACCAGTTACCGTTCGGAACACCTTTGGTCTGAGGAGTCACCGCGCCGTCGGTGACCATGAAAACATAGGGAAGCGTATTGTTGGCCGTGCTGCCGTCGCCCACGCTGGCGATCAGGTTGTTCATGGCGATTAGCGCTGCGTCTTGATTCGTGCCGCCAGAGCCCAGATTTGAATTCGTGTTAGTGTCGAGCAGAGATGCGAGGTTGGCAGCGGCATAATTGATTGTGCCAGGCGTGTTGGGCGAGCCGTTGATGCTGCTTGTTAGCGGAAAATAGCTCGAATAGAGAGAATTGATGTACGGATAGAGCCCGATCCGAAACTGGGAGGGAATCACCTGATCGTTGTTTGCGGTGGTGAATAATTGGTTGACGGCATAACCGACCGCATCGAGGCGCAACTGGATGCAGGCGTCGGTGCCTGGGGTTGGACATGACGTAACTGGCGTCAGGACCGGATCATTCGGAAACAGCGCGCTGGTGCTGTAAAACGCAGTGGGCTGCGCGACCTGCGCAGGCGGGGTGCTCACGCTTGTATATTTGTACGCCGGCAGCTGGCCGCCATGGTTTGCCAGAAGCTGCGCGTACGCGCTTTGGCTTACGCGCGAGATGTCGTAGCCCAGGCAATAGTTGCCCGTCGGATATTTCTGGCTCACCTGTAAGGGAGGGTTGTGGGGAGGAGTGTTCGGGGCGGGATCGATGCAGGCGCTCGTATTCAGTTGATTCAGCGGTGGCTGCGCAAAATGGCAGGCGAGCGTACAGCCGCTCGGGTACTGGACATTCATATCCGGATTTATATTTTGCATCCGTTGGGCTTCGGCCGTAGTTGACGGCAGCCCCATCGAACCGGAAACATCCAGCATCAGGTAGAAATCGAGATATAGCGGCAGCGAGGCACTGGCGCTTGAAGAGCCCGTCACGGTCAATTGTTGAAACCCGACCACCTTCATGAAGGTGACCGGCACGTTGGCGCTGAAAGTGACTTTCGCGGTCAGGTTGGCGCCGGTCTTGGTCACGGTCGCTCCCAGCGCCATACCATTGTACAGGCTGGACGAAGCCGTGACGTTTCCATTGAAGATGTTCCTGGCATCGGTTTCAGCAGACGCGACCTCGCCATTGCCGATCATCAGCGATGCTGCCTTCCAGCCGCTCGACTGCTGCGAAATCGACGCGACCGCCGCGGCATCGGCCGCCGACTGCAATTTACTCCTGACTCTCGTCGCTTCGGAGTAGTCGATCGCACAGCCGATCGCCGAGATCAGCGGAACGCAGGCGATCGCAAAAATCACCGCAATGTTGCCGCGCTTGTCCTTGCGGAAACGGTCAAACAGACGCACAAAGGTAAGCATGAGCGACACCTCACAACCTGTGATGTTGATCGCTCTAAAGTTGATAAATTAAGTTTCGCTTATTTGAATTGTGGAGCGGGAGCGCCAGTTCGGTTAATGAATTGTTACCCTCGGCGTCCAATGCCACCGGAATACGCGGGCCGGTCGAGACAGTTGGCTTTCAACGGCATTCGCATCGAATGCCGCGGCGCGCCACCATCCGTCGTATGACGAAGCGGAAGTCTCGACCGCGATGAAGCAGCCGCAGCTTCACGCTGGGCAAACGCGTCGACCAGATACTGACGTGCAATTCAGCGGGGAACAGGATGGCGAATCAACGACGACAGCCGGTTGTGAATGTCACGACCGGCTGAGTTCGTTTCTCCAGATCTCAATTGGTAATATGCGCCGTGGTAACCGCATGGTTGAACATGGCCGTGAGCGCCGCGTTGATGTCGGAAGGCGTATTGGCAGTGTAGAAATAGCTGCCCGACGAGTTGGTCGGCGAGGCGCAGCTCTGAAGGCTCGGCGGAATGTTCGGGATATTGTTGTTGGCGGCATCGTCTTCGTCATTGGCGAACGACGAGTTCACCGGACTGATCGGCTGGTAGGGAATATAGAGCACCATCACCTTGACGCCGCGCGCCTTGATTGGTGCACACGGAGAAGAGCTCCCCGACGCGATGACGGTGGCGTGATTGCTGCCGGCCCAGCCGCCGGACGAGTTCAGCGTCTTGGTTTGGGGATCCTGCGCGCCATCGGTGACGAGGAACACATAAGGCAGCGGTGCGGTCGACGCGCTGCCATCGCCGACGGTCGTGATCAGCGTGTTCAAGTCCGACAACGCGGTGTCAATATGGGTACCGCCGGAGCCGAGGCTCGAATTCGTATTGGTGTCGAGCTGCGAGGCGAGGTTTGCCGCTGCATAATTGATGGTCCCGGAGGTGCTCGAGGAATTGTTGATCGAGCTGGTGAGCGGGAAATAGGCATAGAGATACTGGATGAACGGATAGAGCCCGATGCGGAATTGATTCGGAACGAGCTGAACCTTCGGATCGTTGGCCGTGACGAACATCTGGTTCACCGCGTAGCCGACCGCGTCGGCGCGCAGCTGGATGCAAGCATCGGTGCCGGGAGTAGGGCACGAAGAGGCCGCGGTCAGGCTGTAGGACAAGCTGCGGGTATTGCCGGTAACGAACGAATTCGGCGCACCAGCGGTGAGGTTCGAGTTCAGGTTGGTCAGCATCGCGTTCGGCAGGCCCGGCACGGTCTTCGGCACGCTTACGGTCGACGCCTGGTTGATGAGGCTCGTAAGTGCGCTCTGGCTGACACGTGAGAACGCATAGCCCATGCAATAGTTGTTGGTCGCGAATTTCTGGTTGCTATTGCTGCACACGTTTTGCACCTGGAAATGGCAGCCGAAGGTGCAGCCAGTGGGATACTGGCTGTGCATGTCCGGGTTTACCGCGGAGAGCCGCGTTTGTTCGGAGGCGGTCGACGCCAAGCCCATCGAACCCGATACGTCCAGGGCCAGGTAGAAATCGAGATATAGCGGCAGCGAGGCGCTCGCGCTTGAAGTGCCCGTCACGGTCAGCTGTTGATAGCCGACCACCTTCATGAAGGTGACCGGCACGTTGGCGCTGAACGTCACGGTCGCGGTCAGGTTGGCGCCGGTCTTGGTCACGGTCGCTCCCAACGCCAGACCATTGTACAGGCTGGAGGAAGCCGTGACGTTTCCATTGAAAATGTTCCTGGCGTCGGTTTCAGCGGACGCAACCTCGCCATTGCCGGTCATCAGCGACGCCGCCTTCCAGCCGCTGGACTGCTGCGAAATCGACGCGACCGCGGCGGCATCGGCCGCCGACTGCAACTTACTCCTGACTCTCGTCGCCTCGGAGTAGTCGATCGCACAGCCGACCGCCGAGATCAGCGGAACGCAGGCGATCGCAAAAATCACCGCAATGTTGCCGCGCTTGTCCTTGCGGAAACGGCCAATCAAGCGATTAAGAGGGCGCATGGTGAAAATGCCTCAGCAATGAAAACGCGCCTAAGGTGCGCCAGATTTATGAAGGTCAACTTATTGCGATCAACGAATTGCCCGCCTAATAGGGTTAATGAATTCCCAAGAGCGGCCGCGAAATTGCGCTCGCTCGGTTTATCCTGAGCATTCGAACGTCATGGCCGATATCAAACTAACCCTGGTCGTCGCGTGCGCGCTGATCGATGCCGACAAGCGGGTGCTGATCGCACAGCGGCCGCAAGGAAAGGCGCTCGCGGGCTTGTGGGAATTTCCCGGCGGCAAGCTCGAGCCCGGCGAGCGGCCGGAAGCCACGCTGATCCGCGAACTTCACGAGGAAATCGGCATCACCGTGAAGGAGGCTTGCCTGGCGCCGCTGACCTTTGCGAGCCACGCCTATGATGACTTCCATTTGCTGATGCCGCTCTACGTATGCCGGCGCTGGGAAGGCGACGTGGTCGCGCGCGAAGGCCAGAAGCTCGCCTGGGTCCGCGCCAACCGATTGCGCGAATACGAGATGCCGCCGGCGGACCTTCCGCTGATCCCACATCTGATCGATCTGCTGCTGTGATCTTCTTCACTCTCCCCTGGACGGGGAGGGTCGCCGCAGCGCTTCCGCAAGGCTCGCCTTGGCGGATCCGGGCTTGAGCGGCTGCTGCTGGCTTTCATGCGGCGCCCATGCGGAAAGCCAGACTACGTCGAAAGTGGCGCGGACGCGTCGGTCGGCGTCGGCAAAGCGTTCGGCATAGATTTCCGCCATCCGCAGCATCGTCGCATGACGGGTTGGCGTACGCCGCCGCTCTACCAGGACGTTGGTTGCGCCCATGCGACGCAGATCGGCCATCAATGCGAACGCGCTGTCGTAGCGCACGATGATGCGATCGACGTCGGTGACAGGCAAGGCGAGCCCCGCACGCTGCAACAACGCGCCGACATCGCGCAGATCCGCAAATGGCGCGACGCGCGGCGACACGCCGCCTTCGAGCTCGGCTTCCGCGGCCGCGAAGGATTGCCGCAGCTCGGTCAGCGTGTCGCCTCCGATCATGGCCGCGAGCAGAAGGCCATCGGGTCTCAGCGCCCGGCGAATCTGCGCAAGTACGCCGGGAAGGTCGTTGACGAATTGAAAGGCGAGCGCGGAGACGACGAGGTCGAGCGATCCGGCGGGAAACGAAACCGTTTCGGCATCAGCATCCGCCGGACTGACATGGGTGAGAGATTTGCAACGATCGCGCGGCAGATTCGACAGGCCCTCGCCGGGCGTCCAGAGATCGACGGCGTCCGAGAAATCCCGCAACACCGCGTTCAGCCGCTCGGCCATGTCTCCTGCGACGCGGTCCAGCAGGAAGGTCGCTGCACCCGCGCGAGCTGCGCGGTTTTGCCGTGCGCGGAGGACGCCGCGGTCAAACAGCATAGGGGCGGCTGGCGGGTTGTCGGCCATGCGGGTTGGTACGCCTGTACTCAATGGCTGACAATCCGGCCCCTTTTTGGCCCCAATAAACTCTAAAAAGATACTTTTCAGTACACCCGTTAAAGGCTAGCTTTTTTGCATGGCCACGGAAAAAGCCGAAACCGACCGCGTTCCGGTCACGTTGGCGCTCTCGACCATTACCTATCTCGAAAGGCTGGTCAGACAGGGCACCCACGGCACCAGCGTACCCGGTGTTGCAAGAACCTTGATCGAGGAAGGCATTCGGCTCGCCATCAAGGACGGGCTGTTGTCCATCCGCGACAATGGCAAGACGCCGTGAAGGCGTTCCGGAAAGCGAGGCAATTCGGCGACCGCAAGGCCCACGGGAGTCGCGTCGGCGGCTCATAGATTGGGGACAACAAACATGCTCGAACCAACCTGGACTTCCGAACGCGTCGAACTCCTGAAAAGCCACTTTGCGGCGGGGCTCTCTTGCCGCGAAATCGCCAATGCCATCGGGGTGAGCCGCAACGCGGTGATCGGAAAGCTCAGCCGTCTCAACCTGACGCGGGAAAAAACCATCAAGATGCGGCGGGTCGCACAAAAGGAGGACGGTCCCAGAAAGCGAACGAGATCGGTGCCGCGGCTCCAATATCAGATGCTGCGGAATTTGTACGCCGAGGCGCCTCCCGCAGCCGAAGAGGTGATTGAAAGCGTGCATCGCTGCTCGTTGCTGGAGTTGAGCAAGGAAAAGTGCCGTTGGCCGATCAACACGCCGGGCATGGAGGATTTCTCCTTTTGCGGCAACCGGCCGCTCGACGGTCTGCCCTATTGCGCTGGCCATACAAGGCTTGCCTATCGGCCTCCTTCCGGCCAGCGCTACGCGAGGGGTTAGAGCCTCTACCCACCAGCTATGCTTGAGCTGAGCACAACCTGAAGTTAATCTGCCTCGCGCATGGACGCCGAGGCTTCACCATTCCGTTCTGTCTTTACTCACTTGCGAACCGCGCTGACCGCGTGCCGCGGGGCGTGGTCGCAGGCGGCAAAACTGGCGCTTGATATCGCGCTTCCGACGCTGTGCGTATCCTGCCGCGAACCGGTCGACGGGGAAGGCGTCTGCGCGGAATGCTGGGCCAGGCTGTCGTTCATTGCGCCGCCCTATTGCCCGCGTCTGGGCATCCCGTTTGTCTACGATCCGGGGCCGGAGATGCTTTCGATGGAGGCAATCGCCAACCCACCGGCCTACGCGCGGGCCCGCGCCGCTGTGCGCTATGACGACGTCGCGCGAGCGCTGGTTCATGCACTGAAATACCAGGACCGAACCGATCTTGCGCCGGCGATGGGCCGCTGGATGGCGCGTGCCGGACGCGAGCTGCTCGACGACGCCGATGTGCTGGTCCCGGTGCCCCTGCATTGGCGGCGCGCATGGCGCCGCCGCTACAATCAATCGGGTGTTCTGGCGCGGGTCATCGATCAACAGAGCGGCGTCAAGGTAGCGGCGGAGGCGCTGCGGCGGATCCGTCCAACCGAGCAGCAGATCGGACTCTCGAGGACGCAGCGGGCGACCAACGTACAGGGCGCCTTCAAGGTGGCCGCCGACCGCCAGCACCTGATTGCCGGCCGCCGGGTCGTCCTGATCGACGATGTCCTGACTTCAGGCGCAACGGCAGATGCCTGCGCGCGGGTGCTTCTGCGCGCCAAGGCGGCTTCGGTGGACGTGCTGGTATTCGCCCGGGTTGTCGACGGTCATAAAACTCCCATATAATCAACCATCTCATCCAACAGAGCGCTTCATGACCGCTGCTATTGAAATCTACACCCGCCCGGGCTGCGGCTACTGCACGGCCGCCAAATCGCTGCTGACGCGCAAGAATGCCGCGTTCACCGAATTCGACCTCGCCAGGGATCCGACCCTTCGGCAGAAAATGTGGGACCGCGTCGGCGCGGGCGCGACCTTTCCGCAGATTTTCATCGGCCATCTTCACGTCGGCGGTTGCGAGGAGCTGTACGCGCTGGACCGCGCCGGCAAGCTCGATGCGCTGCTCGCTGGCGAAAAGGCCGATTCATGAGCGCCGACCGCACCTTTATCGCCGCCATGGTGCAAATGCGCACCGGCCTTCTGCCGGCGCAGAGCCTCGAGCAGGGAACGAAGCTGATCCGGCAGGCCGTCGCGCAAGGTGCCGATTACGTGCTCACTCCCGAAGTGAGCAATATGATGCAGCTCAACCGCAAGGCCTTGTTCGAGCAACTGGCAGGCGAACAGGATGATCTGTCGCTGAAGGTCTATCGCGCTCTTGCTGCCGAATTGAAAATTCATCTTCATGTCGGCTCGCTGGCGCTGCGTGCCTCGCCGGAACGTGCCGTCAATCGCTCGTTCCTGATCGGCCCCGATGGCCTGATCATCGCGAGCTACGACAAGATCCACATGTTCGATATCGATTTGCCCGGCGGCGAGAGCTATCGCGAATCCGCCAATTATCAGCCTGGCGAAACCGCCGTGATCGCGGACCTGCCATGGGGCCGGATCGGATTGACCATCTGCTACGATGTTCGCTTTCCGGCTCTCTATCGCGCGCTCGCCGAAAGCGGGGCATCGTTCCTGACCGTGCCCTCCGCCTTCACGAGAAAGACCGGGGAGGCGCACTGGCACACGCTGCTGCGTGCTCGCGCCATCGAGAACGGCTGCTTCGTATTCGCCGCGGCGCAAGGCGGCATGCATGAAAACAAGCGCGAGACCTACGGTCACTCGCTCATCGTCGCGCCCTGGGGCGAAATATTGGCCGAGGGCGGCACCGAGCCTGGCGTGTTCATGGCCAGGATTGATCCCGCTCAGGTGGAGGCCGCCCGCAAGGCGGTTCCGTCACTGCAGCACGGCCGTCGCTTCGGCATAGCCGATCCCAAGGCTGGCCCCGAGCATCTGCACCTGGTGCGGGGCTCGACATGATCCGTTACAACCTGCGCTGCGAGAGCGGCCACGCCTTCGAAAGCTGGTTCCAGAGTTCGTCTGCCTACGAGACCCAGGAAAAACGCAAGCTGGTGAGCTGTCCGGTTTGCGGATCCTCATCGGTCGAACGCGCCATCATGGCGCCGCAGGTCGTGAGCAGGAAAGGCCGCGAAAGCAGCGTGCCCGTACCGGTGGCGCCTGCGCCGACGCCGGCCTCGGAAGTCGCGGCACCTGCGTCTACACCGCTTTTGATGGCGCAAGAGCGCGAGCTGCGCGCCAAGCTCAAGGAGTTGCGCGACCATATCGTCAAGAACGCCGACAATGTCGGCGAGCAATTTCCTTCCGAAGCGCGCAAGATGCATTACGGTGATATCGAGCATCGCCCGATCTACGGCGAGGCCTCACCCGAGGAAGCGCGCGAATTGATCGACGAAGGGGTCGAAGTAACGCCCTTGCCGGTATTGCCGGACGACAGGAATTGACGAAGCGGCACCGTTTCGCGTCCCTCCCTCTGGTCTTGCTCAATGGCGGCCTGGAATCATCCTGATCGCCCGGACCGGTCGCACGTCGATCAGGGACCCGCAACCAGCAGCGCCACTCCAATCACGATCAGCACGATCCCGAACAGTTCGCGCCCTGAGAGCGGCTGCCTGAACGAAAAATACGCCACGCCCTGAGCGAACAGCACCTCCACCAGCGCGAGCGTGCGTACATTGGCCGCCGCCGTCAACGCAAACGCGAGGAACCAGAACTGCGAGGCGAAGGCTCCCATGAAGCCTGCGAACAAGGAGAGCCTCCACATTCCAGCGATCGCCTTTAGCACGCCTGGCGCCCGCGCCAGGAGATAGACCGTCAACACCAGGGTCTGAACAAAGAGTCCGAACACCAGCGTGTAGGTCGCCGCCGTGACGAACGAGACATTCTGAATGGTGATGATGGCGCCGCGAAACCCGTTCGCCGAAAGCGCAAACGCCGTAGCCGCCGCAAGACCCAGCAGCGTCGGCCTAAGATCGGCAAATCCCCTGGCGGCGCCGGGTCGGAGCGCGGTGATGATGACGCCCACGGTCGCGATCAGGATCGCAATCACCTTCATCATGGTGAGATGATCGCCGAGAAATACGAAGCCGAAGATCGCGGTCTGGATTGCCTCGATCTTGATATAAGCGGTCGTCACCACGAAAGATCGCTCGTGCATCGCAAGCAGCATCAATCCGGTGGCCACGATCTGGCAGAGCGCCCCGAGCAGGAGCCAGGGCCAGAATGCTGGTGTCGGCCAGGGCAGCCGGTCTCCGGTCGCAGCCAGCACGATGGCAAAGAACAGCAGCGAAAACGGAAAGCCGAACAGGAAACGGATATTGGTGGCACCCCAGGTGCCGAGCGGTCCGGTCAAATGCCGCTGCATGGCATTGCGCATGACCTGGCCGAGCGCAGCAGTGACGGTAAAGGGTATCCAGAGCGAGGCGATGCTGAACATTTCGGGGGATATTCGGTCGGCCGGCTGAAACTTGCGGCCACCGTGAAGGGCGCGGCTTGTCAGGTCAACCGTCGGAGCATCATAGGCGCATGCGATCGGCTCCCTCCCGTCAGGCCGGGGCTAGCCGAGGCGGTTACAGGCTCCCCTCAAACTCCCTCCGCAACCACCATGTAGTTGACGTCCATGTCGGAGGAGAGGCCCCAGCGATCGGCGAGCGGGCTGTAGACCACGCCGGTCTGTTCGGTGATCGCCAGCCTGTTATTGTGCAGATGATGAGCGAGTTCATCGGGGGTGACGAACTTTTCCCATTGGTGGGTGCCGCGCGGCAGCCAGCGCAGGATGTATTCGGCGCCGACGATGGCAAGCGCAAAGCTCTTCCAATTGCGGTTAAGGGTCGAAATCACCATCAGCCCGCCGGGCTTCAGCATCGCCGCGCAGCGATTGAGGAACACGCCGACATCGCTGACATGCTCGACCACTTCCATTGCCAGGACGATGTCGAAGCGCTCGCGTACGTCCATCTCCTCGACCGTGGTGCAGCGATAGTCGATGGACAAATGACCCTTGTCGGCGTGCAGTCTGGCCGCAGCGATATTGCTTGCCGACGGATCGACGCCGATCACCTGCGCGCCCAACCGCGTGAACGGCTCGCACAGCAACCCTGCCCCGCAGCCGATATCAAGGATGCGCAGCCCGGAAAGACAGTTCAGACTTTTGGCGTTGCGCTCGAATTTGCGGCAGGCGGCGTCGCGGATGTAGGTCAACCGCAACGGGTTGATCTTGTGCAGTGGCGCCATCTTGCCTCTGGGATCCCACCATTGTTCCGACAATTTCGAGAACTTCGCGATCTCGGCGGGATCGACGGTGGAAGCGCCGGCTTTCGGGGAATCCGCCGGAGAGTTCGGTTGCATGGCCATGGTTGCACACCGCTCCTAACGCGCCGTGATGAAATTGCGAAACGCCAGTGGCGAAGCGATGTTCGCGATGGTTTCCTTGCCCTCGCCGACGCCGAGGATGGTCACGTCGCCATAGTTGAAAAGGCGACCGAGTATGCTCTGATTGACGTCGACGCTTTCGACCTTATCAAGACTCATCTCGAAAGTGCGACGCTTGATGAATCCGGTCTTGTGGACAACGCGCAGATTGGTGACGTCGGTTTCGGTGGTCCAGCGGCGGAACCATGCCGCTATCGTCCAATAAAGGGCGGCCAGCGCTACGACTGCGGAGGCCGACAGGCACAACAGAACAATGCCTTCGGTGATGGTGGCGCGCGACAACACCAGAAGCACGAGGGCGAGCAGCCAGGCCACGATCGCCCGCCAATAGAAAATCCAGTGCAGGGTGGTCGAATACAGCACCCTTTCCCCGGGCTGCAGGATGTCATCGATATAACGGCCCATCTGATCGCCTCAATTGCGTCCAAAATGACCGGTTCCGCGCCGTTTCGGGGTGGCAGGAACCCGGTTGCTTGCTCGTAACCACGCCGCTATGTATACGCGCCTTTTGGGTGACCCGCTTCCCGTTTTGGGTGCACCACACATGATTAATCCTCCTGAGGGAATGCACCAATCGTCATGGGCCGCCTCGTGATGAAATTCGGCGGCACATCCGTCGCCAATATCGAACGCATCCGCAACGTCGCCCGTCACGTGAAGCGCGAGGTCGATGCCGGCCATGACGTCGCGGTGGTGGTCTCGGCGATGGCCGGGAAAACCAATGAACTCGTGGATTGGTGCCGCGAAGCCTCGCCGATGCACGACGCGCGCGAATATGATGCCGTGGTGGCGTCGGGGGAACAGGTCACCGCGGGACTGCTGGCGATCGCGCTGCAGGCCATCGGCGTTCAGGCGCGCTCCTGGCAGGGCTGGCAGATCCCGATCAAGACCAGCGACGCGCACGCCTCGGCGCGGATTCTCGATATCGACGGAACCGAATTGATCAACCGATTCAGGGAACGCAAGGAAGTCGCCGTCGTTACCGGATTCCAGGGCATCAATCCGCAGACCAACCGGATCACCACACTGGGGCGCGGCGGCTCCGACACCTCGGCTGTTGCGATCGCGGCCGCGATTCGTGCCGACCGTTGCGACATCTATACCGACGTCGACGGCGTCTACACGACCGATCCGCGTGTGGTTCCCAAGGCGCATCGCCTCGACAAAATCACGTTTGAGGACATGCTGGAGCTGGCTTCTCAGGGCGCCAAGGTCTTGCAAGTCCGTTCCGTCGAGCTCGGCATGGTGCACAACTTGCCAATCTTCGTCCGTTCCAGCTTCGACAAGCCCGAAGATATCGATCCGCACGGCACTCCGCCGGGCACGCTGATCTGCAGCGAGGAGGAAATCATGGAAAGCCACGTCGTCACCGGCATCGCCTTTTCCAAGGACGAAGCCCAGATTTCCGTGCGCCAGATCGAGGACAAGCCGGGGGTCGCCGCGTCGATCTTCGGCCCGCTCGCCGATGCCAATATCAATGTCGACATGATCGTGCAAAACGTCTCAGAGGACGGCAAGACCACCGACCTTACCTTCACGGTGCCCGCTTCGGACTATGTCCGCGCCCGTGACACCATCACCTCGGCCAAGGCCAGGATCGGTTATGCCAGGCTCGACAGCGCAACCGACGTTGCCAAGGTTTCGGTGATCGGCAGCGGAATGCGCAGCCACGCCGGCGTTGCCGCCAAGGCGTTCGCGGCACTTGCCGCGCGCAACATCAACATTCGCGCAATTACCACCTCTGAAATCAAGTTTTCGGTGCTGATCGACACCGCCTACACCGAACTCGCGGTACGCACGCTGCATACCCTGTACGGCCTCGATCAGGGCTAAAAGGGATTTTCCTTAGCTGGTGCAACATCGCACCTGACGCATCCGTGTGTGCGAATGGCAGGCGTTTTGCTTGGCAAAGCAAGCCTCAATTGGCTATACGGCCCGTGAAGGCGGGTCGCCGCGAATTGAGTCACCGTCTCGGCGTTGCTGATTCGGCCCGTATCCCGGACTTGTGGCGTCGCCGAAGGAATAAAATTATTTTTTTTTGCGTTTCATGCCAGCTGCCGGCCACAAGGTAGGCTGGCCTCACGAAGGAGGACCCTAGGGTATGCGAAGCGCGTCGGGAGGCCCCCGCGTCCTGCTGAGACGGCTTCGCGAAACCATGGCGGAGCAGGTCAGCGCCCAGGAGCGACTGGACAAGATCGTGGTGCTGATTGCCGCCAACATGGTGGCGGAGGTTTGCTCCGTCTACGTGCTGCGCGTCGACAACACGCTGGAACTCTATGCCACCGAGGGTCTCAACCGCTCTGCCGTGCATAGAACCGTCCTGAGCGCGCATGAGGGCCTCGTCGGTCTGGTCGCGAGCGAAGGAACCCCGCTCAACTTGAACGACGCGCAGAGCCATCCGGCATTCTCGTTCCGACCGGAGACCGGAGAGGAAATCTATCATTCCTTCCTCGGCGTGCCGATCCTGCGCGCCGGTAACACGCTGGGCGTCCTGGTGGTGCAGAATCGCGCCAAGCGCACCTATGTCGAGGAGGAGGTCGAGGCGCTGCAGACCACCGCGATGGTGCTCGCGGAGATGATCGCCTCGGGCGAGTTGTCAGCGCTGGCGCAGCCCGGCGCCGAACCCGCGGCACGGCATTCGCTGCACAAAACGGGTGCGATCCTGTCCGACGGCATCGCCCTGGGCCATGTTGTGCTGCATGAGCCGCGGGTCGTCATCACCAACTATATTGCCGAAGACCTCCCAAAGGAGATCAAGCGCCTCGATGCGGCGCTGACCAAGTTGCGCGCGGACCTCGACCGCATGCTGGAGCGCGGCGACGTGGCCGATGGCGGCGAGCATCGCGACGTGCTCGAAGCCTATCGGATGTTTGCCAACGACCATGGCTGGTCGCACAGGCTGCACGAGGCGGTTGCCACCGGCCTCACCGCCGAAGCGGCCGTCGAGCGCGTGCAGTCCGATACGCGCGCGCGCATGCTGCGCTCAACCGACCCCTATTTGCGCGAACGCCTTCATGACCTCGAGGACCTCGGCCACCGGCTGATGCGGCAATTGGTCGGGCAGGATCACGCGCCCTCCCGGGAGCATCTGCCTGACAACGCCATCCTGATTGCGCGCGCGATGGGGCCCGCGGCGCTGCTGGATTACGACCGCAAGCGCCTGCGAGGGCTGGTGCTGGAGGAAGGCACCGCCAATTCCCATGTCTCGATCGTGGCCCGCGCGCTCGGCATCCCGGCGGTCGGCGAGGTGCCGAACGCACCAGGCATCGCCGATCCCGGCGACCCCATCATCGTCGACGGTACCTCGGGCTCGATCTATGTCAGACCGTCGACGGAGATCGAGCAGGCCTATGCGGAGCGCGTGCGGGTTCGCGCGCGAAGGCAAGCGCAATACTCGGCATTGCGCGACAAGCCTTGCGTTACCAAAGATGGCCAGCGCGTGGAATTGATGATCAACGCGGGCCTGACCATCGACCTGCCGCATATCGATGACACCGGCAGCGCCGGGATCGGCCTGTTCCGGACCGAGCTGCAATTCATGGTCGGCCAGAGCCTGCCGCGCACGAGCGATCAGCTGGCGCTGTATCGCACGGTCCTGGACGCCGCAGGCACCAAGCCCGTCACTTTCCGTACGCTCGATATTGGCGGTGACAAGGCGCTGCCCTATATGGAGACCGTGATCGAGGAAAACCCGGCGCTCGGCTGGCGCGCGATCCGGCTCGGACTCGACCGACCGGGCCTGTTGCGAGGCCAGGTTCGCGCGCTTCTGCGGGCCGGCGGCGGACGCGCGTTGCGGATCATGTTCCCGATGATTACCGAAGTTGCCGAATTCGATTCGGCCAAGGCGATCGTCGAGCGCGAACTGACGTATCTGCGTCAACACGGCCATCCGCTGCCAGAGCGTATCGACGTCGGCACCATGGTTGAAGTGCCGGCGCTGCTCTATCAGCTCGACGAACTCCTCAAGAAAGTCGATTTCATTTCGGTCGGATCGAACGACCTGTTTCAGTTTCTGTTCGCGGTAGATCGTGGCAATGCCAAGGTGTCCGAACGGTTCGACACCCTGTCCGCGCCCATCCTGCGGGCGTTGCGGGAAATCGTGCGGAAGGCAAATGCGGCCGGGAAATCGGTTTCGCTGTGCGGCGAGATGGCCTCGAGGCCGATCGGCGCTCTGGCACTGGTTGCGCTTGGATACCGCTCGCTGTCGCTGTCGGCAACCGGGCACGGTCCGGTCAAGGCGATGCTCCTCGACCTGGACGCCAGGAGGGCCGAAGCCATGATCGAGCCGCTGCTCGACGCTCCGTCAGGCACCGTGTCGATCCGACAAAAGCTGACCGAGTTTGCCGAGTCCGAGGGACTGTCATTATAGCAGCGCGGGCGATCCCCGGCGGCGACCCGCGACGTTTTCCGGGTCGGCATTCCGCCCGCGAACCGTATCAACATTTTTCGAGAGCGGGTGTATTCGAGACGAAGCCATGTCAATGCTCCCTGAAGCCAAACTAGATATTCTGCTCGCGCACCACGCTTCCCTTGAGGCTCAATTGCTGGGCCAGGTGAGTTCCGAGGACTATGTGCGGATCACCCGTGAACTGGCCGAGCTCAACCCGCTGATCGATGCCGTGAAGGCCTATCGTGCCGCCAAGGCAGAGATCGCCGGCATCGATGCGCTTATCGCCGATCCCGCAACCGAGCCCGAAATGCGCGCAATGGCGGAAGCCGAACGGGAGACACTGGAGGCGCGCAGCATCGAGCTTGCGCAAAAGATCCGCGTGGCGCTCTTGCCCAAGGACGCGATGGACGACCGCAACGTCGTGCTGGAAATCCGCGCCGGCACCGGCGGCGACGAAGCCGCCCTTTTTGCCGGCGACCTGTTCCGGATGTATGAGCGCTTCGCCGCCCTGCAGGGTTGGAAGGTCGAGGTGATCTCGGCCAGCGAAGGCACCATGGGCGGGTTCAAGGAGATCATCGCCGAGGTGCGCGGCCGTGGCGCGTTCGCCAAGCTGAAATTCGAATCGGGCGTGCACCGGGTGCAGCGCGTGCCGGACACCGAAACACAAGGCCGTATCCACACTTCGGCGGCGACGGTGGCGGTGCTGCCGGAGGTCGAGGACGTCGATGTCGACATCAAGCCGGACGATTTGCGGATCGAGACAATGCGCGCACAGGGCGCTGGCGGTCAGCACGTCAACAAGACCGAATCGGCCATTCGCATCACGCACATTCCGACCGGCATCGTGGTGATGATGCAGGACAGCCGCTCGCAGCACAAGAACCGCGCATCGGCGATGAACATCCTGCGCTCGCGCATCTATGACGCCGAACGTCAGCGCATCGACGCGGCACGCTCCGCGGACCGCCGCGAGAAGGTCGGCTCAGGTGACAGGTCCGAGCGCATCCGTACCTACAATTTTCCACAAGGCCGCGTCACCGACCACCGCATCAACCTGACGCTTTACAAGTTGCCGCAGGTGATCTCCGGTGAAGCGCTCGGCGAACTGACCGACGCGCTGACCACCGAGCACCAGGCAGCGCAGCTCGCCGCTCAAGGCGCTGCGGCGTGACGGCGGCGGCACCTTTTCCTGAACAAACCGTCGAATCGACGCGACGGCGACTGGCCGCGCAATTCAGGGCACATGACATCGATTCGGCCGAGCTCGATGCCAGGATCCTCGTCGGTGCGGTGACCGGCCTCGATCTCACCACTCTGATCTCGGCTGCGCGGCGGCTCGTCACGGTGGAGGAATGGAGCCACCTTGAGGAGTACGCGCAGCGGCGCATCGCAGGCGAACCGGTGGCGCGAATTCTCGGCCTCAAGGAGTTCTGGGGCCTGCCCCTGCAGCTCTCGCCGGCGACACTGGTGCCGAGACCCGATACAGAGACCCTTGTCGAATTGGGTCTCGAAATATGGCGTGCCCGGCGCCACACGAATCAGCCACCACGCATCGCCGATATTGGCACCGGCTCGGGGGCGATTCTATTGGCGCTGCTGTCCGAAATACCTGAGGCGGCTGGTATCGGCACGGATATCAGTCCGGATGCGCTCAAAACCGCGAAGGCCAATGCCGCAAGCCTGGGGTTCGCGAAAAGGGCAGCTTTCGTCAGCTGCAACTATGCGTCGGCACTGACTGGCCCGTTCGATCTCATGGTGTCTAACCCGCCTTACATCCGCTCCGCTGAAATCGCCAGCCTCGCGCGCGAGGTACGCAACCATGACCCGCTTGCCGCGTTGGATGGTGGTGCCGATGGATTTGACGCCTACCGCGCCATCGTCCCTGAGGCCATGGGATTGCTTGCGCCCGGCGGAACGCTGATCGTTGAAGCCGGGCTTGGCCAGAGTGGCCAAATTCAAGGTTTGATGACAGCGGCAGGGTTAATGCTTGAAAGGTCCCCCAAACTCGATCTCGGAGGCGTCCCACGGGCCGTCGCAGGACGAAAGGCGCCCCGATAAAAGCCTGATTGGAACGCAAAAAAACCTCTTGGAATATTGCCCGGGAGCGACTACGTTCCGCCTAGACATCGGTCCAGGGTGCTGGCCCCGTAAAACGATACGGTGCAGGCCAGAGTTCTCAGGGCGAGAGCCCGCTCCTGGTGAAAGGTTCCAAAACGCAGGTCTTTTTGAGCGCGATGGCTTTACGGAGCTGCGCCGCTTGCGACCGCAAAGCGAACGAAAGCCTGAGATTGCGCTTAAAAACTCTCGTTAGAAACCTGTGCTTGTTTTGGCAGGCGGAATGACTTGATGCGGCCGGCGACGTATGCCGGGCCGGTGGGGAACGCGTCTTTGCTGACTGCGATGCACGGCAAATCTTTGTGGAATTGAGAGGCGCATCCGATTCGGCGGCCGACGACGCATGCTGGGTCGAGCGAACCATGACAACGGCTATTCAGGGCTAGTAACTTCAGGGCTGGAATAAAGGGACGACATGAGAAACGGTCAAAACAAGCAGCGGATGCGTAACCGGGGTAACAACAACAATAACCGGCGCGGCCAGAACCCGATGACCCGGGTATTCGAGTCCAACGGACCCGACATCAAGATCCGCGGCACTGCATCGCACGTTGCGGAAAAATATGTGCAGCTGGCCCGCGACGCACGCTCTTCCGGCGACCCGGTCGCTGCCGAGAACTATTATCAACATGCCGAACATTATTTCCGCCTGATCGCCGCCGCGCAGGAGCAATTCCGTCAGAACCAGCCCCAGCCGCGGGTGGACAGTGAAATGGCTTCGGACGACGGAGAGGACGACGACAGCTTTTCAAGTTTCGGGCAGGAGCCCGGCTTCGTCCCGGTGCAGCAGCAGCCGTATCAGCAGCGTGACAATCCGCGCGATCATCAGCGCGACCACCAGCGCGATGGACAACCCTATCAGCCACGCGATCAACATCAGCCGCGCGAACGCGAGCACCATCGAGAGCATCGACCACAGCCGCAATTTCAGCAGCAGCCCCAATCACCTGGGGCCGCCGACAATGCAGGCGTTGACCGTCTGCCGTCGTTCATCACCGGACCGCAGCCGCAGATCGGTGGCGGGCAAGGTGGCTATGAAGGTGGAGGTAGCGGCGAGCGCTTCTCGTCGCGACGCCGTCGTCGTCCGCACGGCCCGCGCCCGGAGGGGATGACCGCAGCACCCGCCGCACCGGGCGACGAATTCAATCCGGGAAACGAATAACAGACCGCGCCGATTCTCGTCGCACACCGTCCTGCGCAAGCGGAGACGGCGTCTATCTGTCATCCCGCTGGAATGACGATGGCACGAGCACCGGCGGCAGCGCCGGAATCAGGCGCGTACGTTCGCGGTGAGCGGGGATTGCTCGATAAACCTGTTTGGTGGCTTCCACGATGTGAACGCCAGCAAATGGCAGCGACAACGCGGCGCCGACCCGTTCCCATGCGATCGCCGAGCGCAGAAACCAACCGCCGGCGACCGGCGGCATGAAAAGCGCCTCACCCCAGCCGGTCGGGGTGAACCAGGTCTGCCGCAGCAACTGGGTGATCTGCGAACGCGAATAGGGCCGGCCGTGGCCGAACGGAGTGTTGTCGGTTCGCGTCCACACGCCGCGCCGGTTCGGGACGACGGCCATCATCCGGCCCGAGGGCGCCAGCACCCGCCATATCTCCCGCAGCAGGCCTTCCGGATCGTCCGACATTTCCAGCGCGTGAACCAGGAGGATGCGGTCGATCGCCGCATCCGGCAGCGGCAATGAAAACTCGTCGACGAGGGCAGCGAGCGTCGGCCGCGAGGTCGGCCATTTCAGCACGCCCTGGGCTGCCGGCATGAAGGCTATGCAGCGCTCGGAGTCCTCGCGAAACAAGCCGAGATATGGCGTGGGATAGCCGATGCCGAGAACCCGTTGGCCGGCAGCATTCGGCCACCGCTCATGAATGCCGCGATTGATCAGCCGCCGCGCCACGATGCCAAGGCGTCGCGAATAGAAATCCCGCAAGTCGATGACGTCGATGCTCATGGGACCAATCTAGCATGCAAGCGGGCGCGGTGCGCGTCGGATCGCGCATTGCTCATTCGGCGTTAACGCCGTATTTCATGCCTATATAAGGGCCCGTCCGGGCGCATGCAGCGCCGAGATGCAACATTGGACACGGAGATATCATGGCCGCCGAGATTCGCCTGTTCCCCTGCCTCACCGATAATTTCGGCTATCTCATTCACGATCCTGAAACCAGGGCGACGGCCTCGATCGATGCGCCGGAAGCGGGCCCTATCATCAAGGCGCTGGAGCGCGAGGGCTGGACGCTGACCGACATCCTCATCACCCATCATCACCACGACCATGTCGGGGGCGTCGCCGAGCTGAAGAGAAAATATAATTGCCGCGTCGTCGCTCCTCATGACAAGACCGCCGCCATCGCCGGCGTGGACCTTCGCACGGCCCAGGGCGCCGTTGTGAAGGTGGGCAACCTCCTGGCGCGGGTGCTCGAAACCCCCGGCCACACTCTCGACCATGTCAGCTACGTCTTCGACAACGAGAAAGCGTTGTTTGCCGCCGACACCCTGTTCTCGATCGGCTGCGGACGGGTGTTCGAAGGCAGTTATCCCATGATGTGGGAATCGCTCCTGAAACTGCGGGCGCTGCCCGACGACTTCAAGCTCTACTGCGGCCACGAATATACCTCGGCCAATGTGAAATTCGCACTGACGATCGAGCCGGAAAATGCCGCGCTGAAGGCGCGTGCCGAGGAAGTCAGGCGTCTGCGCGCCGAAAACAGACCGACGGTCCCGACGCTCCTTGGCGAAGAGAAGAAGGCCAATGTTTTCCTGCGCGCCGACGACCCATCGGTTGCGGCAAGCGTGCGAATGAAGGGCAGGAGCGCGGCCGAAGTGTTCGGCGAATTGCGCGAACGCAAGAACAAGTCCTGATGGCCGGACCCTCCTCCGCCGCCGACGTCATCGCGCTGCTCGACTTGAAGCCGCATCCGGAGGGCGGCTACTATCGGGAGACGTTTCGCGATTCCAGCCTCGACGAAAGCGGACGCGCTCGCTCTACCGCAATCTATTTCCTGCTGGCCCGCGGCGAACGCTCGCTGTGGCATCGCATCGATGCGGTGGAGATATGGCACCATTACGCCGGAGACGCGCTGATTCTCCAGATCGCCGATGATGCCGGCGCGCGCAGTGTCAGGCTCGGCCCTGATTTTGCCGCCGGCGAGACACCGCAAGCGATCGTGCCGGCTCACGCCTGGCAGGCAGCCGAGAGCACGGGCGACTGGACGCTGGTCGGTTGCACGGTCGCACCCGGTTTCGATTTTGCAAGCTTCGAGCTCGCGCCGCCGGAATGGCGGCCGTGACTTTCGCCTTGCCCTGAAGTGGAAGATCAGCGCCGCCAAACCAGGTCTCTCGCCGCGAACAATCCGCCGCCGGCGATCAGCACTGCGGCGATCGCGATATTGACGCTCGGTTTGGCAAACCCTGCCAGGATCAGAAACGACGTCGAAAGGAGCGGCGTGGCGTAGGACGCCGCACCAAGCACGCGAATATCGCCGCGCTTCATGCCGATGTCCCAGGTGTAGAATGCAGCGCCAACCGGCCCGACCCCAAGCGCTATGATAGCCAGCCACTGCGCTGTGGTCTCGGGCCACACGGTATCCTCTATCAAGAGGTGAACGAGGACAGCGAGCAGCGCAGTAGCGAGGCAAAATCCTGCCACCGCGTCGGTCGGCACCGCCTTGAGCTTGCGCGACATGACCGAATAGGTGGCCCAGACAAAGGCTGCAACCAACGCCGCCAGCAGGCCCGGGAGTTCGCCGGGCGCAAACGTCCTCAGGCTGTTGCCGGCAAAAAGCAGCACCGTGCCCGCAAGCCCGAGCAGCGCGCCGATCACGTGATGCGGCGCGAGCCGCTCGCCCGGCAAAAGCGAAGAGAACAGCACGATCAAAAGGGGCCAGAGATAGTTCAAGAGACCGGCCTCGGCTGGCGGCGCGAACCTGAGCGCGAGAAAATAGAGCGCGTGATAGCCGAACAGGCCGCCGACCCCGACGATCCACGCCAACGGCTGCTGCCGCAGCGCGCGCATCGCACCCGGCCGTCCGATCCAGGCCAATGAGCCGACCAGCGCGCCGATCGCGAACGTCATCGCCGCCAGCTGAAAAGCGGGGATCCTGCCCGTCGCCACCGTCAACACGGCGAGCAGCGACCACATCAAAATCGCCGTCAACCCGATCAGCGTCGAGGTGCGGGGCGACATCGTGCACATTCTCCGTCATGGCCGGGCATGGCGGATCATTTGCATCATCCCGCATCGCGATGCAACGTCTGCGGGATCAGACCATGTATTGCCCGCCGTTGATCGACAGCGTGGAGCCGGTGATGGCTCCCGCCTCGTCGGCGGCAAGAAACACCACGGCGCGGGCGATCTCGTCCGGCTCGCCCAGACGATTGATCGGGATCAGTGGCAGGATGCTCTTTTCCAGCACCTCCTTTGGCACCGCCTGCACCATCTCGGTGTTGATGTAGCCCGGACAGATCGCATTCACGGTGATGCCACCCCTGGCGTTCTCCAGTGCGAGCGCCTTGGTGAATCCGATATCGCCGGCCTTTGCCGCGGAATAATTCACCTGTCCGAACTGTCCCTTCTGGCCGTTGATCGAGGAGATATTGATGATGCGGCCGAATTTTCGAGCGCGCATTCCCTCGATCACCTGACGCGTCACGTTGAACAGCGAACCGAGATTGGTGTTGACCACGGCACTCCACTGCTCGAGCGTCATCTTGTGAAACGCGCCGTCGCGGGTGATGCCGGCATTGTTGACCAGGACCTCGATCGGACCCAGATCGGCCTCGACTTTCTTCACACCTGCGGCGCAGGCGTCGAACGAACTCACGTCCCATTTGTAGACGGGAATGCCGGTCTCGGCCTTGAATTTCTCTGCCGCCGCATCGTTGCCGGCGTAATTGGCGGCAACCTTGTAGCCGGCGCCCTTGAGCGCCTTGCTGATCGAAGCCCCGATGCCTCGCGTTCCCCCCGTCACCAATGCAACACGTGCCATGTCGGATCACTCCCTTTCGCTTCTTGAAAACGCTTTTTTGTATAGCTTCGAAATAAACGGGCCGCTTGACGAACATCAAGAACGAAACGCCCGGCGCGGGCCGGGCGTTCCTTGCAGTTTCTCACTCGCGCAGCTGCGAGCCGATCTTTTCATCACCGCGCATGGTGCTGCCGCCCGACTAGTCGCGTGCGACGCACATCGCGATGCCCATGCCGCCGCCGATACACAGGGTGGCGAGGCCCTTCTTGGCGTCGCGCTTCTGCATCTCGTGCAGCAGGGTCACCAGAACGCGCGCACCCGACGCGCCCACGGGATGGCCGATGGCGATCGCGCCGCCATTGACGTTGACCCTGGAGGTATCCCAGCCGAGATCCTTGTTGACCGCGCAGGCTTGCGCCGCGAAAGCCTCGTTGGCCTCGATCAGATCGAGATCGCCGATGCTCCAGCCGGCCTTCTTCAGCGCGGCGCGCGAGGCCGGAATTGGCCCGGTGCCCATGATCTTGGGATCGACGCCGGCCTGAGCCCAGGAGACGATACGCGCCAGGGGCTTCTTGCCTTCCTTGGCCGCCTGCTTGGCGGTCATCAACACCACGGCGGCCGCGCCGTCGTTGATCCCCGAGGCGCTGCCCGCGGTCACGGTGCCGTCCTTTTCGAAGGCCGGCCGCAGCTTTGCCATCGAGTCCAGCGTCGCGCCATGACGCGGATATTCATCGGCGTCGACCACGACGTCGCCCTTGCGCGTCTTGATGGTCACCGGGACGATCTCATCCTTGAACCTGCCGGACTTCTGCGCGGCCTCGGCCTTGTTCTGCGATTTGACCGCGAACTCGTCCTGCTGGGCGCGCGTGATCTGGTACTGCCTGGCGACGTTCTCGGCGGTATTGCCCATGTGGTAGCCGTTGAAGGCATCCCACAGGCCGTCCTTGATCATGGTGTCGACAAGCTCGAGCCCGCCCATCTTGACGCCGCTGCGCAAGTGCTGGGCGTGCGGGGCCATGCTCATGGATTCCTGGCCCCCGGCAACGACGATCTCGGAATCGCCATTGAGCAAGGCCTGGTATCCCAGCGCCACGGTGCGGAGACCCGATCCGCAAAGCTGGTTGACACCCCAGGCCGGGCTTTCCACCGGGATACCGGCCGCGATCGAGGCCTGGCGGGCCGGGTTCTGGCCCTGGGCAGCGGTCAGGATCTGGCCCATGATGACTTCGGAGACGCGGGCCGGCTCGACGCCGGCGCGTTCGAGCGCAGCCTTGATAGCGATGGCACCGAGATCGTGGGCCGGGGTAGTGGCGAAAACGCCGTTGAAGCTTCCGACCGGGGTGCGGGCGGCGCTGACGATGACGACATCGTCTGACATGGACATCTCCTGAGTTTGAGTTCTTGGGCTCTTGGGCTGGGGTGCGGGAGTAGTGGGGTTCCAACGTTCGCCAGGGATTTCCGCTGCAACGGACGCGAACATTGGAACCGGACCACTAGCATGGTGTGCCAGTCTCTCACTCATGTTGTTAACGTCGTTGAGGCATGTCAATCGGCCGTATGGCGGATTCTCGCCGCGGCGCGGCGCCCTTGACAGTTTCTTGAGCAGTGCCCGATGCATTGGAATTAACCGTGCCGCACAAAACGGTGGCGGAAGCGCATTGAAAATGCTTACCTTTGCTGCGATGCGTTCCGTGTCAGCCCCTCGGCGCGGCCGTCGGGTCCCCATTCTCGGTGTGCATATGAGAGCCATGGCAAAATCAGACCAACCCACGACGATCAAGAAATACGCAAATCGACGGCTCTATAATACCGGCACCAGCACCTACGTCACGCTTGAGGACCTCGCGGCGATGGTCAAGGAAGGCGAGGATTTCCTCGTCTATGACGCAAAGACCGGCGAGGACATCACCCGTTCGGTGCTGGCGCAGATCATCTTCGAGCAGGAAAACAAGGCGGGGCAGAATTTGTTGCCGACCACTTTCCTGCGGCAGCTGATCCGCTTCTACGGCGACAGCATGCAGATGGTGGTGCCGAAATATCTCGAGCAATCGATCGACATGCTGACGCGTGAACAGGAGAAGTTCCGCAAACAACTCGCCGACACGTTCAGCGGAACCCCCTTTGCCCCGCTGGAAGAACATGTTCGGCGCAACATGGAACTGTTCCAGCAGACCTTCTCGATGTTCAAGCCTTTCGTGCCGACGCGAACGACAGGCGAGGTTGAAAGCGAAACGCCGGAAAACGGCAATATCGACGCGCTCCGCCGTCAGATGAAGGACATGCAGGAGCGCCTCGATCGAATGTCGAAAGAGCAGAAGAAGGAAGAGTGAAGCTTCCCGCTTCCTTGAGGCTTCTGTCGTCTTTGCGAGGAGCCCAATCGACGAAGCGATCCGGCAGTTACCAGGCAAGGCTGGATTGCTTCGTTTACGCTCGCAATGACGCCACCCCATTCAAAACATGACTCCCCGTTCTCGCAGCGTGAGGCGCCCGAGTTCTTGAGCTGAACCGTGCCCTCGGAAATCAGAGGGCGCAGGGAATGCCGGGCACCAATGCACCAGCGGCCTCGCGTGCGAAATATAAAAGCACACGAGCAAGTCCACCACAGGTTCACCGGTTACGAACCGGCATTCCCTGCGCGATGGTTTTACGGTTTCCTTCGCGCTCTTCCCGGCGATCGGGCTTTCTTGTCGCCGTCACCGGCGCGATGCGCAAGCATCGCCGCCGGCTTGATTCCAGCGTCGAGGAATCAGAACCACACGACTTCGCCGTCCGAAAGAAGCAGCGTTCGTCTCACGCGCCTCTTCCGTCCATCGCATCCCGCGTCCCACGTTTCGTGACGATTGGCCGCAACGTCCCTCTTGCCGGACCGGGATGGCGCGAGGAGGTATTGGTGATTTGCCCGACGGCGCAACGCGAAAATTTTTCCCGCGAGGACTGGACAGGTGGAATCGCTATGGAAGCACTGAGGAAATTCGAATTTTGGCGCACGCAGTCCTACGCGACCGCGCTATCGTTGATCGCCTTGATCGTCCCGAACAGTCGCGTGACCTTCTGCTCATCGAACAGATGTTCAGGCCCAGTCGGCGCCACGCCCGTGAATGGCGGCTCATAGAGCAGGCCCGGCTCCATCATGCCCTGATCGGTCAGGTGCTCGATCACCATGTTGATGAATTGGATCTGGGCAGCACTCGCGGTGCCGGCTGCCAGAAACTCACTGAAAGCTTCGCTGACCGCCGCGCGATCCAGCCCGACCAGGGAACGGACGAAGCGACCAAAGCCATTGCTTGTCTCGCGGGCGCGCTCGATGTCACCGGCTTCTCCCACGCCGGCGTCCAGCAGCATCCTCTCAAGCTCGCTCAGGTCGGAAGGCGTCAACGATTTGCCGTGTCGAAGCTTGTGCAAGACGATGTTGTCCTGATGTGCTCGCAGGAAGTGCCGCGCCTTGGCCTTGAAGCGGGCAAAGTCGGCCTCACCTACCTGCGGCAATTGCACCTCAATCCCTTCGCCGATCTCATCGGCAAAGTTTGAGTAGACCCGTGCTTTCCTGGTCTTCTCGATGTGCTGGATGAGGTCGCGCAGTCGCAACCGCACCAGCTCCAGGAGTGGTACCGTTACGCCTTCCCACCATTGATCCGTCTGAATCTCCTCGATCAATTCCGCATGCTGCGCAATGGCCGGAATGGCGGTTTGCTCTTCCAGAGCGGAAGCGATCTCAAGCAATTGCTTGCGCAATGCGTCGAAGCGCTTTGAACCTTTGAGTAGCGCCAGTTCAAGCTGGAACATCAGGAGGTCGAAGCGCTTGGCGTCCTCGGTTCCCAGCATATGGCTCGAGGGAAGCGGCGCGATCTCATCGACCAGTTCTTTTCGCTTTTCCTCGTCGATCGTGTCCCACGCCTTTGGCTCGCGGTACTTCTCGACCGAACGGCGATGCTGGCGCACGATGAAGTTTTCTTCATTCAATCCGGAAACGATATCCTGCAGCGTCCTGGCGGCCGACGCCCGGATTTCCGGCTCGCTCGGCGGCGCCTCGTCACCAGACTCAAAAGCTGTCTGCTCTCCCGCGGAGAAACCGGCTGCCTTGGCGTGCTTCTCGTCCAGTGCCCTCACCAGATCGACCCGGCCGGCGAACAGTCGTTCTGAGAGCGAACGCGCTGCGCTGGCCTCTTTCAATTCGGGATTGGCACCGAAGAATTCGATGTTCTGGCAATAGTCGAAGACCCGAAAGAACTCCTTGTCCTGTCCGGGGCCAAACAGGTCAGGACACAGCCGTGTGCCGCGACCGATCATCTGCCAGAATTTTGTTTTCGAGCGAACCGGCTTGAAAAACACGAGATTGACGACTTCCGGCACGTCGATGCCCGTATCGAGCATGTCGACCGAGATCGCGATATGCGGCACCTTGGTCTTGATCGAAAAATCATCGATCAGGGTCTGGGCATAGGCGCCGGTCTGATGGGTGATGACGCGAGCAAAATGGCCAGTCAGCGCGGGATAGGCCAAATTGAACCGCTTCTCGATGAATTCGGCATGCGCCTGGTTCTTGGCAAAGATGATGGTCTTGCCAAGACGATCGCCGCCTTCGACCTTGAGACCGTTCTGCATGAGATGAGCGACCACCAGATCGACCGTCTCCTCGTTGAAGAGACGCTTGTTGACCTCGGCGGCTTCGACGCTGTCGGGAATCTCGTCCTCGCCCCATTCCAGCATGTCCCACTGGTCTTTTTCTTCCGCGGAGAGATCGTCGTAGCGCAAACCGGAACGGACGATCTTCAGTGGAACCGAGATCGACTTGGGAGGCACGAGATGCCCTTCGGCCACCGCCTCCTCCAGCGAATAGGCGTCGGTCGGAACGCCGTCCTCAAGATCGAACAGCGAATAGGTGTTGCGGTCGATTTCGTCCTTTGGCGTCGCCGTGAGACCGACCAGGAACGAGTCGAAATACTCGAAGATCGCCCGGTAGCGCTGATAGACCGACCGATGCGCCTCGTCGATAACGATGAGATCGAAATGGCCGGGGCCGAACCTGGCCCTTCCCTCCTGCCTGCCATCGATCAGGCCCATCATCGTCGGATAGGTCGAGATGAAGACCCGGCCATCGCCGGTCTTGTCGGTCACCAGGTTCACGGGCGCTGAATCGGGAAGATGCATCTTGAATGCGCCCGCTGCCTGATTCACCAAGGCGACCCGATCGGCAAGGAACAGGACGCGCTTGACCCAGCCTGCGCGCATCAGGAGATCGACCAGAGCGATCACGGTGCGGGTCTTGCCGGCGCCCGTTGCCATGACGAGCAGCGCCTTGCGCTCGCCATCCTCCTCGAAATGCTTGGCGATGGAGCGGATCGCACGCTGCTGATAGGGCCGCTCGACAATCTTGCGGTTGATCGGCTCAGTCGTGAGCGCCTTCCGGGCCGTCCGCCGCTGGATCAGAAGCTCCAGCTCGTCGCGCTTATAGAAGCCGCCGATCTGGCGCGGGGGATAATTGCTGTCGTCCCAGATCCAGTGCTCGTAGCCGTTGGAATAGAAAATCACCGGGCGTTGACCGTAACGCGCTTCCAGCAGGTCAGCATACAGCTTGGCCTGCTGCTGGCCCGTGCGGGCGTCCTTCCGGGTGCGCTTTGCCTCGACCAGCCCCACCGGCTTGCCGTCCGCGCCCCACAGCACATAATCGACAAAGCCGACGCCTTCGTTGTTGGGCATGCCTTCGACACGGAATTCAGTGTCTTCGGGCTTGTCCAGCGGCCAGCCCGCCTCTCGCAGCAGGAGGTCGATGAAGCGATCGCGGGTCTCGGCCTCGTTGTAGTCGTGGCGGTCGGGCCGGGCTTCGGCGGCTTTTCTCGCCTCGGCCACTTCGGCGCGAAGCTTCTTCAATTCCTCGTCAAGGTTCTGCCTGTCGAGCAGCAGCCTGCTCAATTCGCCATTCCTGGCGTCGAGCTCGGCCTGCTGGGCCTTGAGCTGGACGAATGCCTTTTTCAACACCTCATCGCGGCGCGATAGCACGGACGGATCGAAGACCAGTCCATCCGCAGGTCTGCTCTTGCGGGCATAGGTGCGCGCGAACCAGAAGCAGACGTGAAACAGCTCCTTCACCGCACCCGCGGCATCGCCTGGGCTGATCTTGCGCTCCTCATGCACGGCGCGGTTGCGCAGCGTGTTGATGTATTTGGCCTTGGCAAACACGGCCTCGCCCGCCGCCCGGCGGAAGCTCGGCTCGTGCAACAGCGCTGCGATATTGTCCTGATAGGGAAGCTTGAGATCGGGATCGGCGCGAAACGCCCATTTCACCGCAACCTCGACTGTCTTGCCGGCGAAGAATGCCGCCGCAGTCGGCGACACCGACGCCTGACGCTCCGCCTCGACTGCCGCCTCGTGAATGGCGGGGAATTCGGTGGCGAGGAAGGCGAAGTTGGACATCGTTATGGCTGCTCTCGTCAGGCAGCCTCGGTGACAGCGCGGATGTGAAGATGCACGCCGGTCTCCTGCTGCAACGCGCTGATCACACCCAGCAGGTTCTCGGCGGTGGGATTGCCCTCCGGGCCGAACATGCGCATCAGGCTCTTTTGCGGACGGCCCAGCACCTTGCTCAAGCGTTCGAAGCCGATCGTGGCGTTGATGTAGGCGCGCAGCGCCGCGCGGCCTTCATCGACATTTGCCTGCAACAGGGCTTGCACCGCTTCCCGGAACAGCGCCTCACGGAAGGCGGGATCGCGTTCCGCCCGCGCGCGGACCGTGTCGCGAAAATCCCGAGTCAAGGCCATGGAGGTGTCCCTACGGTTTGCGTTTCTTGTAGTCCCGCCAACGCCGCAACGCGGTGTCGATGTCGTTCTGCTGCCTACGTTTGGTGCCGCCGCCCAGCAGGATCACCAGCGTCTTGCCGTCCCAGCCGAAATAGACGCGATAACCGGGACCGCGATTGATCTTCAGTTCGGCAGCACCTTGGCCGATCGATTTGACGTTCGAAACATTGCCCTCGCCCAGCCGCTCGATCGCCACCGTCACGCTTGCGGCCGCCTCGGAGTCCAGATCGTCGAACCATCGCCGGAAGGGACTGACGCCCTCGGTGACATATTCTTCAATCCGGATCATTTGGTACCATATATGTTACCTTATTGCAACCGTGACTCCGAAGGTACACGTTGAAGGAGAATTTGGCGACGAGGGAGGCCGAAACCGGACGGGGCTGGTCAGGTCAGAGCTGGCCGCGAAACGCGTGCTGTTGGGATGGCGCGCTCGGCGAGACACCTGCCTGACGCTCCGCCTCCACCGCAGCCTCGTGCACGGCGGGGAATTTGGCGGCGAGGAAAGCGAAAGTTGGAGATTTTGCCCGCTCAGAGTTGACCGGAGAAGGCGCGAGATTGGAGATTGACAAAAAGAGCATCGATAGCTCTCGAATTCGATAGGCCCAAGCCCGCAACACGGCTTACCGCATCTACTGAGGCGGCAAACTTCATTTGCAGCTCAATTGGCGGAACAATAACAGGAAAATCGGACAATTGCGTTTTGTTGATCGAAGCAATGCCGGTTGTCTGCTTAGCAGAGCGCAGAAAATAAGCCTTTCCGTAGGGGCTGCCTATCAACCACATCAAATAAATCGGCAGAATTTCTGTCGAAGTCAGTCTAACGCGAAATATATGATTCTGGTGTATAGCCTCATCGATTTCTTGTCGCCATAGTGTGCCTCTACCGAGTTTATCGGGATCGCCTCCTTCGGTTAGAAGGAGGTCGTTCATATGCAGGCGGTACCGACGAATCTCATCTTCCGTGGCATCAATAGTTTTAACGACGTCGAGATTTAGTCTCTTGTCTTGCACATTTGCGACAGCCAGGTAAGGCACGCTGCGGGTGGGAGACCCGTTAACTTTGCGTCCTTTAGTAATACCGGATACGATTTCGGCCAAACAGCCTAGGCGTTCTGTTCTCTTTTTGCTCCTCGGATTATTGACCTGGTCACCGAACATCTCCGAGAAGATCAATTCAGCAGCGCGGTCTATCAGTTCGAGTGTTCGCTTTCGCCTACGGCGCAGCGCATCCGCCTTGTCCAGGATCGCCGCGATCCGCCGCTGCTCGTCGATCGGCGGAACAGGGATCAATATCTTTTCAGCCTGCCCCTTCGTAAGCTTGCCCCGTGTTGTACCGCTAATGAATGGTCGAACATCATAGTTCTCTAACACCCTACAAAGATAAGCGAGGTCCGTGCTTCCATTTTTTGGTCGAATGACATGGGCGTGGTTGTTGACCCATGATTTTCCATTGATCCGATATGCAATACCTCTATCCGGGGTGTCGAAAAATCCGCCGTCCTCGGCCAGCAGAATCAAAGGTTCATCAAATAAGTATCCGTCTATAGTTCCTTGCTGGCCGTTCGCGCCAAAATAAGGGTACGGCCCCGGCTTTCGATCTGCCTCTTTGATTGGGCGGCGCTTATGATCAAGAAATTCTGCAATGTCGCCGAGCTCTCTGACGGGGCGTAGCGTTCGAACAGTCTCACGCGTAATCACGACAGTAGTCCCTCAAGCTGAACTAATCCGTCTGCTATTTCCCGTTCCAACACCTTCAACTCAGCAATGATCTCCTTCGGCGGGCGATGCTCGGCAGCCTCGTGCACCACCTCCTTGTAGCGATTGATTGAAAGATCGTAGCCGGCTGCAGCAATCTCGGATTTCGGCACACAAAAGCTTTGCGCTTTGCGGGAGCGCTTACGCTCGGAGCCATTGCGATCCTTCCAGCGCGCGGCGATGTCCGGGAGGTTGTTCTTGTCGTGCTCGCCCTCAGCAAGTACCGCACGCGGCCCTATCTTTTCCGTCGGCAGTAACCCATTCCGCTTGTCATCGAGCGAGAACCCGTCCGCCTGGCAGTCATAAAACCAGACGAAATCGGTGCCGCCAGAATTGGTCTTTGTGAACAGCACGATCGCGGTGGAGACGCCGGCATAGGGGCGGAATACACCTGAGGGCAATTTCACGATGCCATCGAGTTTGTGATCCTCCACCAGCATCTTTCTGATCGCCTTGTGTGCGGTGGATGAGCCGAAAAGCACGCCATCAGGCACGATCACCGCCGCGCGGCCGCCGGGCTTCAACAGCTTCAGGAACAGCGCCATGAACAGCAGCTCGGTCTTCCTGGTTTTGACAATCGCCAGCAAGTCTTTTGCCGTGGTTTCGTAATCGAGCGAACCTGCGAATGGCGGATTGGCGAGCACGAGCGAATAACGGTCCGTGTCTCCCGCATGCTCTTGGGACAGAGAGTCCTTGTAGCGAATGTCGGGGTCCTCGATGCCATGCAGCGTCATGTTCATCGAGCCGATGCGCAGCATCGTGCCGTCGAAGTCGAAGCCGTGGAACATCTCCTCGTTGAAATGGTCGCGGCTCGCCTTCTCGTGAAACAGTTTGGGATGGTTCTCGCGGAGATATTCGCCGGCCGCGACCAGGAAGCCGCAGGTGCCGCAGGCGGGATCGCAGATCACGTCCTTTGGCGCCGGCGCCGTCATCTCGACCATCAGCGCGATGATGTGGCGCGGCGTGCGGAACTGGCCGTTCTGTCCGGCGGTCGCGATCTTCGAAAGCATGTATTCGTAGAGGTCGCCCTTGGTGTCGCGATCCTCCATCGGAATATCGGCAAGGAGATCGACCACTTTTGCAAGCAGCGCCGGCGTCGGAATGGTGAAGCGCGCGCCCTTCATGTGGGTGGCGTGCGCCGTCCCCTCCTCCGCCATGTTGCGCAGGAACGGGAAAACATGCTCGGAGACGATGGCGAACATCGTTGCGGGGTCTTTGTTCTTCAGCCGGGACCACCGCATGTCCTCGTAAGCGACGCCGCCGTCCTTGCCGATGCCGTCCTTCCCCTTCGGGAAGATGCGCCGCTCCATCGGCTTGCCGAGACGGTTGGCCTTGTTCTCCTCGCGGGTATGCGCCTCGTCGAGGCCACGGATGAAGAGGAGATAGGTGATCTGCTCGATCACCTCCAGCGGATTGGCGATGCCCCCCGCCCAGAAAGCGTTCCACACGTTGTCTATCTTGGAGCGAAGTTCACCCGTCAGCATGCTATCCCCCAGCAACACCTGTGAGGCGTTGCCATAGCAAATGTTTCGGGGAAGGCGAAGGATTTCAGCCTGTCGGGATGGGGATAGTCAGCCCGCAGACGGAACCGCGCCGGCAACCGCTTCGCTCCATGGCCGTTCGGACGAGGCAAGTCCGATCAGGCGTCCCTGGATATAGTCGCATCCCCACTCACGCAACATCGACGCCGTCTCCTCGTCCTGAACCCATTCGGCAACGGTCTTGATGTCCAGCCGGCGCGCCAGCTCGATCAGGGTCTGCACGAATGCGCGGTCGTCGGCGGAGCGCGAGACATTCTGCACGAACGCGCCATCGACCTTCACGATGTCGACGCCGAGCTTGCGCAGGTTGCGAAACGAAGTATAGCCGGCGCCGAAATCGTCGATGGCGATCCGGCTGCCGAAATTCTTCAGCCGGGTGACGAAGCCGCGGACGTCGTCGATGTCCTGGATCGCCACGGTTTCGGTGATCTCGACGATCAGCCGTTCGGCGACGCCGGGATGGGCGCGCATCAGCGATTCGATGGAAGCCCACCAGTCCGGATCCATCGTGGTCTCGGGCGAGATGTTGAGACTGAGCTGCACGCCGGGTGAGGCCGCAAGCTCGCTCACCACGAGTTCGAGCACGCGATGATCGACGAGGCGTATCAGCCCGAGCCTCTCGGCGACCGGAACGATGTCGGGCGCGAGCAACACCTGCCCGTCGTGGCGTTCCATGCGCACCAGACACTCGTAAAACGAGGCGGCTCGCGACCGCGCCTCCACCACCGGCTCGAACGCCATCACGATGCGGCGCTCGTTGAGGGCGGTGACGATTTCATCGGTGACGCGAATATTGACGCGGCGCTGGGCGTCGCGCTCGACATTGGGGCGCCAGAGCGAAAACGATCCGGCGCGGCGGCGCTTCGACGTGTCGAGCGTCTCGTGGGCGCGATTGACCGCCTCCTCGGCGTTGCGCGCATGGCGCGGCACGCTGACGGCGCCGATCGACGCCGTCACCGAGACCGGGCCGCATTTGGTCGGCACCACTTCGTCGCGAATGCCGGCCAGGAACCGCTCGGCAGCGACATTGATTTCGTCGACCGTGCAGTTCTTCAGGATCAGGCCGAACTTGTTGCCGGAGAAGCGGCCGAGAACGTCGCCGCCGCGCAGCCGTGCGCGAATGCGCCTGGCAATTTCCGAGATCACGGCGTCGGCCACGTCGAAGCCGAAGGCGTCGTTGATGCGCGCCAGACGATCGATGCCGATCAGCATGAATGCGCTGGAGGTCCGGAAGCGGACGGCCTCCTCGATCGTCTCGGCCAGCGACGCGATCAGATGCGTGCGATTGAGTTCGCCGGTCAACGGATCGTTCTGCGACAATTTCAGGAGCTGCTCGTCGCGCGCATGGCGTTCGTTGTTGACCCGGACTACTCCCTGAACACGCGCGGGCCTGCCGTCAGCGCCGGCAAACCAGCAACCGGTCTCCTCGATCCATTGCGGGGGTGCGGTGGTGCTGGCCCGCACCGCATATTCGACACGGTAAGATGTGCCTTCGCCATCGTGCGCAAGGGACGGCCCGGCCAACGCGTCATTGCGGACCGAGCGCGCCGGCTCGATCAGATTTGCAAACGTCTCGCCGCGAGCGAGCGCCTCGACCGGAATATCCGGAAAGACCAGGGCCACATGATCGCTCCAGACAATCTGGTCCGATGCAATGTCCCAGATGAAGGCGGCCTGGCCGAGCGAGGCGAGGATGGTCGACAGCGGAGGGACAGCTTGTGTCAAGATCGCCTCGTTTTGAAACAGAGCGAATGCGAATCTCGGCCTCAACATAGGCCGGTTCTGCCGCGACCCTATGAAAAGATCATAAATATTCCGGAAACCATATCGCCCGACGACGCGAAACATTTCAGGCTTCCCCGGCATGGATTTTGAGTGGATGACTTCAGCCAGGGGACGGATGTCCCAAAACGTGACAGGTCAGGCCCGAGTTCCGACTTCGAATGTCAAGCAGCGATCGACCAGAGCCCTCAGCACCAGAGCCTTCAGCGGATGATGGCGCGATCAAGCCCGACTGTGTCGCGCTGGTACCCCTGGTTCAGGCAGCGCAGTGGACGCCCACTGCCCGTCGGTGGTCAGCCAATTCGAGCTTTGTGGCACATCTGATCGCGACCGCCGAGCACGTGCCGCAGACGTGCAGCCTGCGACGCGCATCGCCTGCGGACGCAAGAACGGCCTATCAGGCGGGCCGAATTCCTCCCCGAGGTACCGGCAGCCGGACGCGGCAAGTCGCTTAAAAGGAGCGCTGGGCTAAACCATGCCCGTGGCGGCAGGGCGACCCCCTCAGCTTGAAAACCGGAGTGTTGGGGAGCAGAAGGTAAGGACCAGAGCTCAATCCCGCGTCAGTGCGCGGGCGGATCGGATGGCCGTGTCACCTCGGGGCCCGGCTGCAATTCCGGCGATGGCACTTCGGGCGATGGTGAAGCCGCCTGGATCTCAGGATCGGCGGATCTCGGCTGAAGCGGAGATGCAGGGGTAGCCCTTCTTTCTTCCCGCGCAGCGACAGCTGCCGGCTGAACACGCCGCACCCGCAGAGCCATGCCCGACAGGAAGTCTGCCAGCGCAAGCAAGGCGAGCAGGAAAAAGATCGAGTTGCCGAACCGCGGCCACAGCAGAAACTCGGCGGCAGCACAGCCGAAGATGATCAGCGAGAGCAGATGATCGGTGAGAAATTTCGCGCCGGGACGCGCCCCCTTGATCACCTCGAACAGCAACAGGATGACGCCGAGCGCCAGCAGCATGTCGCCGAGCGTGATCGGCCATTCCGCGCCGGACAACAGGGTCAACCTCACCACCGGTTCGGACAGCGAAACGCCCGGCATCAGGAGGACGATCATGTTGTAGATCGCGAGCGGAATCAGAAGAAGCGGAAAACCGACCATCGACATCGGCCCAGAGCCTTCTCAAAGCAAACCGGAATATCTCCATGCCGAGTGAGTTCTACCGACTCACACGGCACCGGAAAATCATTTCGGCCACGCGCTGGCCGAAATTGAAGGCGCGGATCCGTGACGCGCCCGCCTGACGTCCAATCAGGATTCTTTCTTCTTCAGGACCTGCCGACCCTTGTACATGCCGGTCTTCAGGTCGAGATGGTGCGGGCGACGCAGCTCGCCGGAGTCCTTGTCCTCGGCATAGGTCGGCTTCTTCAGCGCGTCCGCCGAACGGCGCATGCCGCGCCGCGATGGCGATGTTTTTCTACGGGGTACGGCCATGTCTGGGTCCTCTAGTGTCTCGATTCCGAAGTTCGTATCATTGCGCAGGCCGCGAAACGGACGGCTGGAGCGCATTTTCGGCGCGAGCTGAAATGCCGGTAAGGCCGCGCTTATAGAGGATGGAGTGGCCCAAGGCTAGCTTCAAAATCCCTAAAATCGGCTCAAGAACCGCGATTTTCGCTCCAGCAGCGCGACAATTCCGACGCCTGCGCCCGGGCCATATAGGTTCCGGCCAGACGCCGCAGCCCGGGCCCCGGATTGCGGGCGCTGCGCTGATGGGGATTTGGCAGGATCGCCGCCAGAAGCGCCGCCTCGCGGGGCGACAAAGCCGATGCCCCATGGCCGAAAGCGTAGATTGCACCGGTTTGCCCGCCGAACTGTCCGTTTGGACCAAGCTCGGCGACGTTGAGATAAATCTCCAGAATTCGCGCCTTCGGCAGGACGAGATCGATCCATAGCGCCAGGGGAAATTCCAGCGCCTTGCGGACGATGCTGCGCCCCGGCCAAAGGAACAGGTTTTTCGCCACCTGCTGGGTGATGGTCGAGCCCCCGCGAACAGCCTCGCCCTCCCCGGCGTCGTCGATCGCCTCGCGCAGCGCGCCGAAATCGATGCCATGGTGCCTGCAAAATTTCGCGTCTTCCGCGGCAACCACCGAGCGCGGCAGTGACGGCGACATCGCGGCAAGATCGATCCACTGCCGCGACATCGGCGCGCCCGTCAGATAGCGCCAGGCCATCAGCGCCGAAACGGGATGGCCGACCCGGTATAGTGGCGCCAGCAGATAGGGCAGCGCGGCTACCACCAGCACGATCAGCAGCAAATTTCGGGCAATGCGCAAATTCTATGGCTTCTCGGTCAGGGTAAATTTCGTCAAGGAAGACGGCGCGACCGATATCTCACTGATAATTCCAGCTTTTTCCAGCCGTTTTACCATGCCCCGCCGCTCGTAAGCGGAATTGACGAAGGCTCCGCCATAAAGGATTGTCCGGCCGATTTGATGAGGAGCCTGTGTTGATGACGACCGCTACGGCAAATTCAGATTTTGCGAAACAACTCGACCGGACCGCGGAGGACACCGAGGCGCTGCTTTCGAAGCTTCTGTCCGATACGCTCTTGCCAGACGAGATCGCCCGGCCGAAACGGTTGATGGACGCGATGCGTTATTCAACCCTTGGCGGCGGCAAGAGGCTGCGGCCGTTCCTGGTGGTCGAAAGCTCGGCCGTATTCGGCGTTCCCCGCGACGCCGGGCTTCTGGCCGGCGCAGCGCTCGAATGCATCCACTGCTATTCGCTGATCCATGACGATCTGCCGGCGATGGACAACAGCGATTTGCGCCGTGGCCGGCCAACGCTGCACAAGAAGACCGACGACGCGACCGCGATCCTTGCCGGCGACGGCCTGTTGACGCTGGCCTTCGACATCGTCAGTCGCGACGAGATCCATAAGGACCCCACCGTGCGCCTGCTGCTGACCCGGGCGCTGGCGCGCGCGTCAGGGATCGGCGGCATGGTCGGCGGCCAGATGCTGGATCTTGCCGGCGAAGGGCGGTTCGGCGATCGCGAGCCGGTCGATGTCGCGCGCCTGCAGCAGATGAAGACCGGAGCGTTGTTGCGTTTCGGCTGCATTGCGGGTGCGATCCTCGGCCAGGCTTCGCACAAGGAATACCAGGCGCTCGACGACTACGGCCGCGCGCTCGGCGAGGCCTTCCAGATCGCTGACGATCTGCTCGACGTCGAGGGTGATGCTGCTGCCCTCGGCAAGCAGACCGGACAGGACGCGGCGCTGGGCAAGACCACTTTCGTCACCCAGCTCGGGATCGAGGGGGCCAAAAAACGCGTTCGCGACCTGCTGGCACGCGCCAACTCGGCGCTTTCGATCTTCGGCGCCAGGGGCGAGGTGTTGCGTGCGGCCGCGCGCTTCGTCGCCGAGCGCAAGAACTAAAGCATGATCCGGAAAAGCGTGCAGCGGTTTTCCCTCGCGACCAACGCGGGACGCGTTTGCGCGGAGATCATGCGCAAACAAAAACCTAAGGTGCCAAGGGTGCTTTGAGGCAAGCAACCCGAACGACTTGAAGGGCCAGGATGGTTGGCGAGCAATTCGAACAGCGGCTGCTTCGGTTCAGAAGACTGCCAAGGCCCTTCCGCGTGGTCTATGCGCGGCCGCGCACCTTCATTTCGATGGCGATCGGTATCGGCTCGTTCTTCCTCCTGCCGGAATCGCTTCGGCTGGTGACGCGGCTTTTGATCGGTTGGGACGTCTTCGTCGGACTGTATCTGGTGCTGGTCTACACCATGGTGTTGCGCAGCGGGGTCGCCTATATCCGCCGCAACGCGGCGCTCCAGGACGACGGCCGATTTTTTATTCCGCTGCTGACCGCGCTCGGCGCCTTCGCAAGCCTCGCCGCGATCGTGTCCGAACTCGGCAAGGCCCACCATAATCCGCTGCAATTGATGTTCGCGACCATGACCATCGCCTTGTCATGGGCAGCCGTGCACACCGCCTTCGCGCTTCATTATGCTTATGAGTATTACCGCGGCAGCGAGCCGGGCGGCCTGCAGTTCCCGAGCGGCAATGAGCGCGAGGACGCCGACTATTGGGACTTCGTATATTTCTCGTTCGTGATCGGCATGACGGCACAGGTTTCGGACGTCGGCATCACCGACAAGACCATCCGCCGCACCGTAACCGCGCACGGGATCATCTCCTTCATCTTCAACACCGCCCTGCTCGCCTTGATGGTCAATATCGCCGCCAACGCGATATGATGACCGGTATTGCGGACGCGCCATCCGAATGGCGAAAGCAGGCGCTTGAGGTTTTAGAAAGACCGTGGAAGCCAATTTCCAGATATTCCTCGTTCTGGTGGCAGTGCTGGCCGCAACCGCGCTCCTGGCCCGGCGCATCAACATCGCGCCGGCGATCCTCCTGCTGCTCGCAGGCGTGGCTCTCGCCTACGTGCCCGGGATGCCTTCGCTCGAACTGCCGCCGGAGCTCGTGCTGCTGCTGGTGCTGCCGCCGCTGATCTATTCGGCGAGCGTGGCGATGAGCTGGCGCGAGTTCAGATTCAATCTGCGCCCGATCATCCTGCTGTCGGTCGGCTGCGTGATGTTTACCGCCTTTGCGGTCGCAGCGGCGACGCATTTTCTGATCGGCCTGCCGTGGAATGTCGGTTTTCTGCTCGGCGCCATCGTTTCGCCGCCGGACGCGGTGGCGCCGCTCGCGATCGCCCGGAGACTTCGAATTCCGCGCCGGATCTTGGTCGTGCTGGAGGGCGAGGGGCTGGCGAACGACGCCACCGCGCTCATCATGTACCGCTTTGCGCTCGCGGCGATCATGACCGGCACGTTTTCGCTGACCGGGGCGACGGGCGAATTTGCCGCGATCGTCGTGAGCGAAGTGCTGTTCGGCGCTGCCGTCGGCTGGATTTCCCTGCGCGCACGTCACTACGCGCGCGATCCGCAGATCGAAATCACGCTGTCGCTGATCACCCCCTATGTGGCCTACTGGATGCCGGAGCACTTCGGCGGGTCGGGCGTCATCGCCACCGTCGCCTGCGGTCTCTATATCAGCTGGAACGGACCGCTGCTGATCTCGGCAGCGACGCGCCTGCAGGGCATCTTCTTCTGGGATCTCGTGATCTATCTGGTCGAGGGACTTCTGTTCCTGCTGACCGGGTTCCAGATGCGCCTGATGATCGAAAAATCCAAAGCGTTTCCGCTGGACGACGTTCTGGCCCTGACCGCGCTGGTCATGGTCATGGTGATCGTTGCGCGGTTCGCCTGGGTATATCCCGCGACCTACCTGCCGCGGCTGATCCGGCAGGTTCGCGAGCGAGATCCGTCACCGCCATGGCAGTGGGTGTTCCTGCTTTCGTTCGCCGGCGTGCGCGGGGCGGTTTCGCTGGCCGCGGCGCTGGCCCTGCCCTTTGCGCTGCCCGGCGGCGACGCCTTTCCCTATCGCGACCTCATCCTGTTCGTCACTTTCGGCGTCATCTTCGTCACGCTGGTCGGGTTTGGGCTTGCCTTGCCGGTGGTGGTCACATGGCTCGGGCTCGCCCAGGCCGGCAGCGCCGAGCGGATGGCCGAAATCGAATCCGAGATCGCGGCACGTCGCGAGGCCCTCGACATCGCGCTCAAGGAGCTCGATTCGATCACCAATGACCGCGAATTGTCCGACGAAGTGATTCGCCTGTTGCGCGCGCGGCACGAAACCCGCTCCGACCAGTTACCGGATTCGCTCGATGCCGGCGCGCAGGACGTCTCCGCGGCAGGAACCGAGCTGACGCGGGAATTGATTGCAGCCGAACGGAAATTCATCCACGGCCTTTTGCGCGACGGCAGGATCACCGACGAAACGCGGCGGCGGATCGAGCGCGATCTCGACCTCGAAGAAGCAGGCCTCGCCAACCGCGAATATCGCAGCTTTCTGCCCTGAATGCGTTTTCGAGCGAAGCGCGAACCGGTGCGCGCGGCCCGAGCCATGAATTCGCGGTTTACTGGCGCCCCAGCTGCGTCGCCTGCTCGACGCGATCAAATCCTTCGAGCGAGAGGATGGCATCCGCGAGCCGGTCGGCCCGGCCATCGAGCACCGGGCGGGCGAGCGTCAGGAATTTCTGCGCCATCGCCTGCGCGTCGGGGAACGAGTTCGGCTCACCCGAGGGATCGTCATGGATCCGCTCGTGGACGCCGTCGCCGGTCGTAATGCTGACGCGGGCCCCGAATGGATGCTTGCGGCCGACTTCGAGACGATCGTCCCGCACGACCTCGAACCTGTCGGCGAGCGCGTCGACGGCGGGATCGCCGAGCCGGTCGTAATCGTCCCAGCCGAAGCTGCCCTGTTCCAGCGCAACCGCGCCGGTGAAGAACATCGAGAACTGTCCGCCGACGACGGAAGTCGGATGGCGTTTGGTGGCGGCGTCGCCGGTAAGCGTGATGCCGTTGCGGTGCAGTCCGATCTCGACCCGCTTGATCTGGTCCGGCGTCAGATTGTGCTCGCGCCGCATCGCGATCAGGGCATCGATGGCGGCGTGGGTGTAGCGGCAGCTCGGATAGGGTTTTACCCCGATCTTCATCGTCTCGTAGACGCGGCCGAGACCGGCAACGGCCTTCTCGGGATGGGCATTGTCGGTGTAGCCGACCAAGAGGCCATGCTTGCCTTCCACCGACTCGGTCGCGCCGACGAAATCGTTGCGCGCCAGCGTCGCGGCAATGACGCCGTTCATCGCCGCAGCGCCGACCTGATAGCGCTTGTTCCAGGCGCCGTTGACCAGAAACTGCAGCGAGCCCGCGGCCTGGCTTCCCGAAACGCCGAACGCTGCGATGATCTGCTGCTTCGACAAACCGAACAGCTTCGCCGCGGCGGCCGCCGCGCCATAGGTGCCGGCCGTGGCCGTCGGATGAAAGCCGCGCGCATAATGCGAGGTCGGATCGAGCGCGTTGCCGAGGCGACAGCATACCTCATAGCCGGCCACGATCGCCGTCAGCACGTCTCGGCCCGAGGCGCCGACCAGCTCGCCGACCGCGAACGCGGCCGGAACCACCGGCGCGCTTGCATGCAGCGAGGAATCCGCGTGCGTGTCGTCGAAATCGAGCGAGTGACCGAGCGCGCCGTTGAGCAGGGCCGCGACCGCCGGCGTCCAGCTCCTGGAATCGCCGAACACGGTTGCCTCGCCGCGACCGTCCAGCGCGAGCGCTTCGAGCATCCCGAGCAGCGACGGTGTCGATTCCGCATCGCGCCGCGCCCGGATCGCGCTTCCAAGAAAATCCAGCGTCAGGACCTTGGCGCGCTGGCGCACCTCCTGCGGGATATCCTCGAACTTCAGCCCGGCGACATAGGCGGCGAGCGTTGCGGTTTCCTCTGCCATGGGTTTTTCCTCGGCGCGACAGTTTCTTGAGCCCACTGCGGAAAGGCCCGCAGCGCGACGACCTTAAGTCTCCGGCACCCCTTCTTCAACGGCCGCAATCACAGGGCTGTGTGCCGCAGGGCCACTATCGCGGCGCTGGAGCCAGGCAAACCTGCCGGAGCATGGCCTTTGCGACCATGCGGTGGAACGGCAGAATGGCGGTGAGATAGACGCGGCCAAGCCAGTTATGGGTGAGGACAAGGGTGGTGGCGGTGACTTCCCGGCCGCCGCCCCCGGGCACAACGTCCACCACAATGCGAAAGTCCAGATGATGGTCGTCGAACCCGGCGATCAGCCGCTGTGGCGTTTCGCTGAGAATGGGAAACATTCCGACCATGCCGGCATTCGGTTCGCCAGCGCCCGAGGTCTTCAGGCCAAAAGGCGCAACGATCATGTTGCGCAGGTCCAGCAGGGTTTCGACCCAGCGCGGGCTGCGTGAAAATATTCGTTCGGCCGCGCTGCGGGCGTCGAGATTCATGTCTGTAACCGTGACCTGAAAGGCGTCGGCAAACTGCGCGCCGGCCAGCACGCCGTCGCGATCGACCTCAGGTTTGACTTCTCGGATCGTCATGGCTGGGCGAAGTCTGCGCAAATGCAGGCGGAAGCGCAAGGCGTGAAACCGCGGCGCGAGCCATGCTCCGCGATATTTGATGGTTGGATGAGAAAGCGTTACCGGCCACGCGCCGGCACGCGGGTGATGCGTGCGCCAAGCGCGTTGAGCCGTTCGTCGATGCGCTCATAGCCGCGTTCGATCTGGTCGGCATTGTTGATGGTGCTGACGCCCTCCGCGCACGCCGCTGCCAGCAGCATGGCCATGCCGGCACGAATGTCGGGCGAGGTCATCGGCGCGCCTTTCAGCCGGCTGGGCCCGGCGACGATCGCCCGGTGCGGATCGCACAGCACGATGCGTCCACCCATCGCGATCAGCTTGTCGACGAAGAACATGCGGGATTCGAACATCTTCTCGAACATCAGGATCACGCCATCGCACTGGGTCGCCGTGACGATGGCGATCGACATCAGATCGGCAGGGAAGGCCGGCCACGGCTGGTCTTCCAGTTTCGGCACGTGGCCGCCGAAATCGTCCTGGATTTTCAGGGTCTGATTGGCCGGTACGACCAGGTCGCTGCCCTCCACTCCACAGGCAATGCCGAGCCGCTCGAAACCCATGCGGATCGAGCGCAGATGTTCGACACCGGCGCGCGCGACGCGCAGCGCAGAGCGCGTCACCGCGGCAAGCCCGATCAAGGAGCCCACCTCGATGTGATCGGGCCCGATTCCATAAGTCGCGGAGCCAAGCGTCGCCGCGCCGTGCACGACCATGGTGTTGGTTCCGATGCCCTCGATGCGGGCGCCGAGCGCAACCAGAAAACGCGCAAGGTCCTGCACGTGCGGCTCGGAAGCCACATTCCGCAGATGGCTGGTGCCGTGGGCGGCGACCGCCGCCATCAGCGCGTTTTCAGTGGCCGTCACGCTCGGCTCATCGAGGAAAACATCCGCGCCCTTGAGACGGGAACTGCGGAATTCGAGTTGCTCGGAAGCCGTGACGGTCGCGCCCAATTGTTCGAAGGCAAGAACGTGGGTATCTAGGCGCCGCCGGCCGATCACGTCGCCGCCGGGCGGCGGCAATGTCAACTCGCCGCAGCGCGCCAGAAGCGGCCCCGCCAGCAGGATCGAAGCGCGGATCCGCGCGCAGAGCACCGGATCGAGATCGGCGGCGCGAATGTCCCTCGCATGAACGGCAAGCGTGTTGCGCGACCGCCATTCAGCCGAAGCGCCGACCGAACGGATCAGTTCCACCAGCGTTTCGGTGTCGCGAATTCGCGGCACGTTGTTCAGCGTCACGGGATGTTCGGTGAGCAGGCTGGCCGCGATGATCGGCAGGGCGGCATTCTTGTTGCCGGACGGCTCGATCGTGCCCGTCAGCCGATGACCGCCCTCGACGATGTACTGGATGGGCGGCATGCGCGTCCCCCTCTAAGAACCAGGCGACTTCCGCGTCCAAAGAATTCCGCAGGAATCGAGCCCCCGCGGCGTCTTAGCAGATAACCCCGACCCTGGTAACGCAATTGTCCGAAGCTGCAGAGGTACGGTCCGCTCCGGCGAAAAAGCGCTGGTCCCGGAACAAATGGCGCCTCAGGTCGGGAGAATCCCCGCCGGCGGAAGCAACTGAGAGCAGCGCTGGAACCCGGCCATTGCAGATCTCAACCTTAGGTTAACCATGCGAAAGTACCTTCGCGATGCCTTGGAGCGCGATGGGATCAGGCTGAATCACCATCGCGCTTCAGGTTTTTGTTTTCGCATGATCTCCGCGCGAACGCGTCCCGCATTTGTCGCGAGGGAAAACCGCTACACACTTTTCCGGATCATGCCTTGGGTCACGAAGGACGCACCATGCGGAACCTCACCGTCTACAATCGATTCGCGACAATCATCGCGGTTTTGACCATCGTTTTCGTCGCCGCGCTTGTCGCCCAGGTCATGATCCTTCGCGATACGGTCATCGAGGAGCGTCGGACCAAGGTCTTCGATATGGTCGAGGCCGCAAAAAAGGTTCTGGCCAGTTACGAAGAGAAGGCCAAAGCGGGCAAGATTCCGCCGGCGGAAGCCCGGCAGCTCGCGTTTGATGCGATTGGGGCAATGCGCTGGGGCAAGTCGGCCGATTATCTCGGCGTCTACGGTGCAGGAAGCAGCAATGCGGGTGTCACCTACGTGCACGCCAACCCAAAATACATCAACGTCAATCGCTGGGATTTCAGGGACGGCAAGGGCCAGCTTCTGATCCAGGATATCATTCGCGTGGCGCGCAACGGCGGCGGTTTTGTCCAGTATGAGGTGCCGAAGGCAACCGGAGGCCCCGAACTGCCGAAGCTCACCTATGCCGGCGGGTACGGTGAGGGCGAGCAGATGCTCGCGGTTCAGGCAGGCGTCTACACAGACGACATCGACGCTGTGGTGTTCAACCGGGCCGTCTGGATCGCCCTGGGAGGTCTGGCCGGCTTGCTCATGGCCGGAATGGCCGCATTCGCCCTTGGTCGCGGCATAGTTCGTCCGCTCGGCAAAATATGCGGCGTCATGGAGGATCTGGCCAAAGGTGACTTGAGCGTCGAGGTTCCCTACATCGAGTACCGCAACGAGATCGGCCAGATTTCGCGCAGCCTTTCCGTCTTCAAGGATCGGTTGATCGACGGCGAACGTCTCCGCACCGAGCGTGAGGAGGCGACGGCGCGCGCCGTGGCAGAACGCAAATCGACCATGAACAGGATGGCCAGCGAGTTCGAGAAAAGTGTCGGCGGGATCGTCGCCGGGGCCGCCGCGGCGGCCGCCGAAATGCAGCGCTCGGCGAAAGCACTGTCGATGATCGCCAAGGAGACGACAAGACAGACCGCCACCGTCGCCTCTGCCGCGCAGCAAACAACGGGGAATGTGGAGACTGTGGCTGACGCGGCCCAGGAGCTTTCGAGGTCCGGTCAGGAGATTTCCAGTCAGATCAGTCACTCGGCTTCGATTGCCCAAAGCGCCGTCGCTCAGGCAGGTCGCACCAATGACATGGTGGAGGGGTTGCTGGCGTCGACACAGAAAATCGGCGAGGTGATGGGTCTCATCCAGAACATCGCCGCTCAGACCAACCTGCTGGCCCTGAACGCGACGATCGAAGCCGCGCGGGCGGGCGACGCGGGCAAGGGATTCGCCGTGGTGGCAAACGAAGTAAAGGCTCTATCGACCCAGACCGCGAAGGCAACCGAGGAAATCGCCGACCAGATTCAGGCGATCCGCGACGCAACCGGTGCAACGGCCGGAGCGATTCGTGAAATTGGCACCACGATCGGCCAGATCGATGAGATCGCCACGAAGATCGCCGGCGCGATCGAGGAGCAGGGTGCTTCGACCAGGGAAATTGCCCACAGCGTGCAACAGGCTGCGCAGGGTACCCAGGGGGTCATGCAAAATATCGCCGATGTGACCAAGGCGTCGGGTCAGGTCGGCTCCGCCGCAGAACTGGTCCTCAGTTCGGCCGGCGAACTTGCAAACCAGTCCGACCGCTTGAAGCAGGAGGTCGAGAGTTTTCTCACGACGGTTCGCGCGGCGTAGGGAAAAATCAGCGGCATGAGCCCTTCGCGTCCCGCAGCTGAAGAAGCAGCGATGTCGCGCCACGCCAGATCCACGCCACCCGAGAATGGGTGGATCAATGATGCAGCCGGGAAGGCACGGCGCGCGAGGCCTGGCCAGGCTACACGTCCACGTTCGCGCTCAGTGAATTGTCCTGGATGAACTCGCGGCGCGGCTCAACCAGATCACCCATCAGCTTGGTGAAGATGTCGTCGGCCTCGTCGACCTCCTTGACCTTCACCTGCAACAGCGAGCGCGCCTCGGTATCGAGCGTGGTTTCCCAGAGCTGCTCCGCGTTCATTTCGCCGAGACCTTTGTAGCGCTGCAATGTCAGGCCCTTGCGGCCGGCCTCGGTCACCGCCTCGAACAGATCGACCGGACCGTGAATCCTGGTTTCGGCATCCTTTCGGCGGAGCACGCCGGGCCGCGCATAGGCCTGCTGCAGCTTCGAGGCGAATTCATCGAGCCTGCGCGCTTCGGCCGAAGCCAGCAGCGCATCGTCGATAATGGCGGCTTCCTTGACGCCGCGCACGGTGCGTTCGAAGACGAAGCCCTCCCCTTCAGCAAAGCGGCCGACCCATCCGCGTTCGACCTCGTCGGCCTGCGCATCGAGACGCCGCGCGATATAATCGGCGGCGGCCACCGCCTTCGGCAGATCGCCGAAAACCTGATGGCGGAGCACGCCGGCGATCGCCGCCTGCTCGACTACCTTGCGGTCATAGCGGCTGTGCAGATTGCGCAGCACACGGCGGATCGCGCGGGCATCCTCCACGAGCGCCAACAGGTCGCGGCCGGCGCGGTCGTCGCCGCTCGCCGGCTTGAACACGCATTCGTCGATACCCGCGGAGATCAGGTAGTCTTCCAGCGCGGGCTCGTCCTTCAGGTACTGCTCGGATTTGCCGCGCGTTACCTTGTAGAGCGGCGGCTGGGCGATATAGAGGTGCCCGGCCTCGATCAATTGCGGCATCTGACGGAAGAAGAACGTCAGGAGCAGCGTACGAATATGCGAGCCGTCGACGTCGGCGTCGGTCATCACGATGATCTTGTGATAGCGCAGCTTTGACAGATCGAAATCGTCTCGACCGATTCCGGTACCGAGCGCCGTGATCAGCGTGCCGATCTGCTCGGACGATCAGCATCTTGTCGAAGCGCGCACGCTCGACATTGAGAATCTTGCCGCGCAGCGGCAGCACGGCCTGGAATTCGCGGTTGCGGCCCTGCTTGGCGCTGCCGCCGGCCGAGTCGCCCTCGACGATGAAAAGTTCGGATTTCGCCGGATCGCGTTCCTGGCAATCGGCCAGCTTGCCGGGCAGCGAAGCGACGTCGAGCGCGCCCTTGCGCCGCGTCAACTCGCGCGCCTTGCGCGCGGCCTCGCGGGCGGCGGCGGCCTCTACCACCTTGCCGACGATGATCTTGGCTTCCGAGGGGTGCTCCTCGAACCAGGCCGCGAGCGCCTCGTTGATGACATTCTCGACCACGGGGCGGACTTCGGACGAAACCAGCTTGTCCTTGGTCTGCGAGGAAAACTTTGGATCTGGCACCTTCACCGAGAGAACGGCGGTCAGCCCCTCGCGGCAGTCGTCACCAGTCAGCGCGATCTTTTCGCGCTTGGCCATGGCGTCGGCATAGAAGTTGACCTGTCGGGTCAGCGCGCCGCGAAAGCCCGCCAGGTGCGTGCCGCCGTCGCGCTGCGGAATGTTGTTGGTGAAGCACAGCACGTTCTCGTGGTAGCTGTCGTTCCACCACAGCGCCGCCTCGACGCCGATGCCGTTCATCTCGGCGTTGATCATGATCGGCGCGGGCACCATCGCCTTCTTGTTGCGGTCGAGATATTTCACGAATTCCTCGACGCCGCCCTCGTAATGCATTTCCTCGCGCTTTTCGACCGCGTGGCGCATGTCCGACAAGACGATATTGACGCCGGAATTCAGGAAGGCGAGTTCGCGCAGGCGATGCTCAAGCGTCGCGAAATCGTATTCGACATTGGTGAACGTCTCCTTGGAGGCGAGGAACGTCACTTCCGTGCCGCGCTTGCCATGCGCCTCGCCGACTACCTTGAGCGGTGCCACCGCGTCGCCGTGAACGAATTCGATGAAATGTTCCTTGCCGTCGCGCCAGACCTTGAGCTGCAGCTTGCTCGACAGCGCGTTGACGACGGAAACGCCGACGCCGTGCAGGCCGCCCGACACCTTGTAGGAATTCTGGTCGAATTTTCCCCCCGCATGCAGCTGGGTCATGATGACCTCGGCTGCGGAAATACCTTCGCCCTTGTGGATGTCGACGGGAATGCCACGGCCATCGTCGCGCACGGTGACGGAGCCATCGGCGTTGAGAACAACTTCCACCGCAGTCGCATAGCCCGCGAGCGCCTCGTCGATGGCGTTGTCGACGACCTCGTAGACCATGTGGTGCAGGCCGCTGCCGTCGTCGGTGTCGCCGATATACATGCCCGGCCGCTTGCGCACGGCATCGAGCCCCTTCAAGACCCGGATCGACTCCGCCCCATATTCGACGGGAATGGAATGCTCAGTGTCGGCGATCGATTGCCGGGCTGGTTCTGTCATGTGAAACCTTCGAGGATGTCTTCGAATCAGCGGGCGCAGGACAGGCGCTGATCGGTTCATTTCTGCCATGAAAGGCGGGGCGCGCCTAGCGCAAAGTCGTCGCTATGAAGTTATTGATTAAATAGAGCTTTTCGACCGTTTTTCAAGGCCGGAACCTGGCGTTTCGACGGGCCTGCAAAAGGCCAATTCGCAAGGCGATTCCTGCCCCCGATTTCCGGGAACAGGCCGCATTTTTTTCGGCCGCCGCCGTATCTTTGCCCGGAGCGGGTTGCAGTGGAAATGGCGGAGCCATGGAGAATTCAAGAAACCGGCCGTTGTCCTCATCGCAGGACTTCCTCCGATGCACCGCATATCTGGCGCGCCCCCTGGAGTGACCTGATTGTCTGCCCCCTCAGATCACTATCGGCCGGACATTGATGGCCTCAGGGCCGTCGCGGTGACGCTGGTCGTGTTGTTTCACGCCTTCCCGCAGGCCATGCCGGGCGGCTTCGTCGGCGTCGACATCTTTTTTGTCATATCCGGATTCCTGATCACCGGCATCATTGCTCGCGAGCTGAATCAGACGCGCTTCAGCCTGCTCGCCTTTTATGGCCGGCGGATCAGGCGGATCTTTCCCGCCCTGATAACAGTGCTGCTGGCGGTGCTGGTGCTCGGCTGGTTGTGGATGCTGCCCGCCGCCTATGCGCAGCTGAGTGCCGACGTGTTCGCGAGCGCGGCGTTCTTCGCCAATATCGCGCTGATGTTTCAGTCCGGATATTTCGACATCGAATCGTCGAGAAAACCGCTGCTGCACCTCTGGTCGCTCGGCATCGAGGAGCAGTTCTATCTGATCTGGCCGTTGATCCTGATACTGGCGGCTCGGACCCGCCTCGGCCTTCTCGCGGTGGCCGCAGCGATCGGCCTTGCATCCTTTGCCCTCAACCTTGCGTTGATCGGATCGGATGCCGTGGCGACATTCTATCTTCCGTTTACCCGAGGCTGGGAATTGCTGGCGGGGGCTGCTCTCGCCTGTGGCTGGAGCTACATCGACCAAAGCCCCGCCGCCGGCAATTGGCGCGCCGCAATCGGATTGTTGCTGGTGGCAGCTTCGGCCGCCTTTCTTGATTCGAAGAGTGCATTTCCGGGATGGCGCGCCCTGATCCCGGTTGCCGGAAGCGTGCTGCTGCTGTCGGCACCGATGGCATGGGGTTGCAAGCACATATTATCGAGACCGGCCTTTGTCTGGATCGGATTGATAAGCTATCCGCTCTATCTCTGGCATTGGCCGTTACTGGTATTCTTCGAGATCATCAAATTCGCCCCCCTCACCCTGCTCGAGCGCGGCCTTATCGTCGGCTTGAGCATCCTGCTGGCCTGGCTGACCTACCGCAACGTGGAAATCCCGTTTCGATTTGGCCGTCCGGCTCTACCCAGGATTGTCGGCCTCTGTTCAGCCATGGCGGTGGTCGCGGCGTCCGGCGCCGTTATCGTCGAAGGGCGCGGTTTTGATTTCAGGCTGCCGGCGGAAATTCGCGAGATGACGGACGTGCGAGCCAACTCGTCGAAATGGCGCGTTCACGAATGCCTGCTCGATCTCAGTCGCGAAACAACCTTCGCAGACAGTTGCGTCGACAAGGGTCGACGGCCGCTCGTGCTGGTCTGGGGGGATTCCACGGCGGGCGCGCTGTTGCCGGGGCTGCGCAAGGCCCAGGAAACCAACGACTTCGGTATCGCCCAGTTTACGTCAAGCTCGTGCCTGCCGTCGCTCAACAGGGATGTCGACGGCGTTCCCACTTGTCGCGCGATCAACGACAGGATTCTGTCGATCGCGCGCGATCTTGCGCCCGATATCGTGCTGCTGCATGGCACATGGGGACCATCTCTCGACGGCATGGCGGAGACCGTGGCCGCGCTGAAACGGCAGACAAACGCCCGCATCATCGTGCTTGGTTCCGTGCCATGGTGGAAGCGGGGGCTGCCGGAAGAGGTGCTGCGTCATTTCATGCTGCATCGTCGTCTGATTCCGGAGCGTTCGAATCGCGCAATGCCCGATCTGTTGGCCGCGCGTCTGCGCGAAAGGATCGTGCCGCTCGGCGGCGAGTTCATTTCGGCCTGGGAAGCAATGTGCAACGCCGAGGGGTGCCTTACAAGGATCGGCGATACTGCCAAGGAAATTTCCGCGAGCGACCAGATACATCTGACCGAGAAGGGATCGGTTTTTCTGGTCCAATCGATCATCGGCGCCGTGCTTCACGGGCAAGGCAAGCAGTCACCGGATGCTTCACGGTGAAAGGCGCTGGACCTTAATGAAGTTGGTTCGCACTGGGGGAGCATCGAACATGCCATGCACTTCGCAAAGTCCGGCCCCCACCCGCCGCACTCTGCGAGCGCGGCGACCTCCCCCTCAAGCGCAGGGCATATGACGCTTGAGGGTGACGGAGCGCCCCCTCCCCCTGAAAGGGGGAGGTGAAGAGACATCAACATCAAATGCGATAGCCCTGCCCTCAAGCGGGAAAGGTGAACCGACGTTGCTTTGATGAGGTCGCTGCGAAACTGAAAGGAGCGTCAGAATAGCGTCACTGGCGCGTGATCCGCCCCGATTCGACGGCGAAGATTTCGCCCGATGTGCCGAGGCCCTCGAACGCGGCAGGATCGGCGCCTGTCATCCAGACCTGCGCGCCCAGCCTCGAGAGTTCGTCGAACAGCGCCACGCGCCTGCCCGGATCGAGATGGGCAATCACCTCGTCAAGCAACAAAATCGGCGTGATCGCGGTCATTTCCGCAACCAGGCTGGCGTGGGCGAGCACAAGCCCGATCAGCAGCGCCTTCTGCTCGCCGGTCGAGGCGTCGCGGGCCGGCATGTTTTTCGGCGCGTAGACGACTTGCAGATCGGTGAGGTGCGGACCATCGAGCGTGCGGCCGGCGATGGCATCGCGCGCGCGGCTTTCTCGAAGGATCTCGCGGTAACGATCCTCCACGGCGGTGGCGGGTTCGGACGTCAGCGCATTTTCCATCCAGCCGTCGAGCATGATTTCGGCGGATGGAAACGCCGATCCTTGCGCGCGGGCGCGCAGCATCGCTGCCAGCTTGATCGCGGTCTGGCCGCGCATGGCGGCGACCGCGACAGCGAGTTCCGCGGTCTCGCGTTCAATGGCGTCGCACCAGTGGTCGTCGTAGTTGCGCACCTCAAGGAGGCGGTTGCGCGAACGCAAGGAGCGATCGAGCGCCGAAACCCGCGCCGAATGTTCGCTGTCGATAGCCAGCACCAGTCGGTCGAAAAACCGGCGCCTGTCGGACGACGGTCCCAGGAACAGGCCGTCCATCGCGGGCGTCAGCCACACCATGCGCAGATGGTCGCCGAAGGCGGTTGCGGAAGGCACCGGCTCGCGGTCGATGCGGCAGCGACGGCTCGTCGTGGAAGCTTCCAACGAGGGCGGATCTATGCCGGTGCCGAGCGTGGCCAGTCCAAGAGCGCCTTCGACCTCGGCGGAAACCGCCCACGAACCATCGCCCTGATTGTCGGCGACGTCTTCCAGCCTGGCGCGGCGCAAACCGCGTCCCGGCGAAAGAAAAGAAATCGCCTCGATGCAATTGGTCTTTCCGGCGCCATTCGGACCGACCAGGACGACGACATCACCGCGCGTTTGAAGGTTCGCCGCCCGATAGTTGCGGAAGTGCGTGAGCGAGAGGCGACGAATGCGCGAGGCGATCATGGCTGCTAACCGTCATTGCCCGGCTCGACCAGGTCGAGCTCGGCTAGACCCGCATCGGCATCAGCACGTAGAGCGCGCCCTTGGAATCCCTGTCCTGCACCAGCGTCGGCGAACCCGGATCGGCCAGCTTCAGGACCGCGACCTCGCCCTCGATCTGAGCGGCAATGTCCAGGAGATATCGCGAGTTGAATCCGATATCGAGCGGATCGGAGGCGTATTCGACCTCAAGCTCCTCGGTCGCGCTGCCGGAATCCGGATTGGTGACTGAAAGCACGAGCTTGCCCGCCGAAAGCGCCAGTTTCACCGCGCGTCCGCGTTCGCTCGAAATCGTCGAGACGCGGTCGACCGCGGCCTCGAAATCCTTTTTGTCGACGACGAGTTCCTTGTCGTTATGCTGCGGGATGACACGGCCATAATCCGGAAAGGTGCCGTCGATCAGCTTCGAGGTCAAAACGATATTGCCGATGGTAAAGCGGATTTTGCCCTGGGAGAGCTCGATCCTGACCTCGGCCTCGTTGTCCTCGATCAGGCGCTGGACCTCGCCGACCGTCTTGCGTGGCACGATGACGCCGGGCATGCCCGTGGCCCCCTTGGGCAAGGGCAGGTCGATCTGGGCAAGACGATGTCCGTCGGTTGCCACCGCGCGCAAGGTCGCGGCCTTGGCACTGCCGGCCGAGTGCAGATAGATGCCGTTGAGATAGTAACGCGTTTCCTCGGTCGAGATTGCAAACTGCGTCCGATCGATCAGCCGCTTCATGTCGGCAGCCGCAAGCGAAAACGAATGCGTCATGTCGCCGGCGGCAAGGTCCGGGAAATCGTTTTGCGGCAGGGTCTGCAACGTGAAACGCGAGCGGCCGGCGCGGATCGCAAGGATCGAACGGTCGCCGTCGCCTTCCAGCACGATTTGCGCGCCTTCCGGGAGCTTGCGCACGATGTCGTAAAACATGTGCGCCGGCACGGTCGTCGAGCCCGCGGTCGCTGTTTCGGCCGCAAGCGTCTCCGTCACCTCCAGATCGAGATCAGTGGCTTTCAGGGAGAGGAGCGCATTTTCGGCACGGACCAGCACGTTGCCGAGGATCGGAATGGTGTTGCGGCGCTCGACCACGCGATGGACATGGCCCAGCGATTTCAGGAGTTGCGCGCGCTCGACGGTGACCTTCATTGCAAATACCCGCCTGATCCGAAGATGGGAAGGCCGGGCGGCCCTGGAGGCGCGCCGCGGCGTCTGGACCCGAATGCCCGATCAAGGCTGGCAGATCAAGTAGTTCGGGGGGCCACAAGGTGGCGCGGCCGGCCCCCAAGCGCAAGGGACGCCAGCGCCGTTCCCACCGTTTTGGGCGGGGCAAACGAAAAGGGGCAGCGGAGCTCCGCTGTCCCTTCCCCTCGCCGGGCCAACTTTTGCCCCCACCGAAAGGCGGGAACTCGAGGACTGAAAGCGGCTACTCGCTTTGCAGTTGCCGCTTGAGGGATTCGACCTCTTCGGAAAGGGCGACGTCCTTGGCAACCAGGGCCTCGATCTTGCGCACGGCATGCAGAACCGTGGTGTGGTCGCGTCCGCCAAACCGCCGCCCGATTTCCGGCAGCGAACGCAAGGTGAGGGTCTTTGCCAGATACATCGCGACCTGGCGCGGCCGGACGACGTTGGCCGTGCGGCGCGACGACAGCAGGTCCGAGCGGCTCACATTATACTGCCGCGCCACCACCCGCTGGATGTCCTCAATCTTGATGCGCTTTGGTTCCTGCGGACGGATCAGGTCGCGCACCTCCCGCTCGGCCATTTCCAGCGTCACCGGCTGGGCGTTGAGCTTGCTGTGAGCGAGCAGGCGATTGATGGCGCCTTCGAGATCGCGGCCGTTGTGTGTGATGGCGCGGGCGAGATATTCCAGCACCTGATCCGGCACGTCGAAGCTCGCGTGATGCGCTCTCGCCGCGGCAACACGTGACCTCAGGATGCCCAGACGCAAATCCTCGCCGAGCGATCCCATTTCCACGACCAGTCCGCCCGCAAGGCGTGAGCGCACACGGTCATCCAGGCTCTCGAGATCGGAGGGCGGACGGTCTGCCGCGATCACCACCTGGCGGCCGGCATCGATCAGCGCATTGAGCGTGTGACAGAACTCGGCCTGGGTCGACTTGCCCTGCAGGAATTGCAGGTCGTCGATGACGAGAACGTCAATGCCGCGCAGTGCCTCCTTGAAGGCCAGCGCCGTCTGCGTCTTCAGCGCCGCGACGAAGCCGTACATGAATTTCTCGGCCGTGAGGTAGAGCACCTTTCGCTCGCCGACGCTGTTGCCGGCCCACGTCACCGCCTGCAGGAGATGAGTTTTGCCCAATCCGACGCCCGCGTGGATATAGAGTGGATTGAACATCACGGCATCGCCGCGCCGGCCTTCCGCAACCTGGCGTGCCGCGGCATGGGCCAGCGTGTTTGAGCGCCCGATCACGAAGCTTGCAAATGTCAGGCGCGGATCGAGCGGCGAGCCGCCGAGCGCATCGTGGCTGGCGGAGACCGGCGCCGTCGCCGTCGACCGCAACTCGGACATCGGCCGGCCGTCCAGCCGTTCGGGGCGGCGAGCCTCGAGCGGTGCGGCCGTTTCCTTTACCGGCGCGGCGCATCGCATCGCCGAACGCACCGTGAGATCGATGCGGTGCACTTCGGGCATCTCGGCCTGCCAGCACGAAAGAACGCGCTCGGCATAGTGCGCCTGTATCCAGCTCTTCAGGAAGCGCGTGGGAACCGAAAGGTGCACGCTTTCTTCCTGGACGCCCTCAAGGTCCATGCGCGCAAACCAGCTGGTGTAGACATCTTCTCCCACGCTCGAGCGCAACCTGCCTTTGACGCGAGACCAACGATCCTGTTCCGTGTTTGTCATTGCCCTGGGACTTCTCTGAAGGAGTTCTGTTGAACGGTGAAACTGCGACACGTGCCCGCACGCAGCCTGGCCTCGGCGAACCTTCCTTTTCCGGCCAAAGCTCAACCGTTCGGCGAAAAGCCGTCAGGCAGATCATCGGCTGGAAAGGAAAGAGTTCGCGAGGTCAGCGCGTACTTAACGGCGTGTCGGGATCTCGCGCGGGAGGCCGCGTGCAGGCGGTCTCCAGGACATTCGATGGGCTATCGCTTGAAAATGACTCAAGTTGAAAAACCGCGAATTCGTAAGACATACGACCTCCCCCTCTTACCGCAGCTGCCCACGGCAAGTCGTCACTCCAAATTATCCAATTCGATCGGCGCTGCCTGAAACTCAATTCGTCCAGTCGTTACGCCACTCGCTCCGCCCACTCACTTTAGACCCCTCGCCTCGCTCCGCCTCCGTTGCGGTCGGTCATTCTGCGCCTATCTCTCTATTCAAAGCCAACGAAACGCGTGCGTCCCGCCTGAGAAATTTCGACACAAAAGTCCGTCACCCATATCGCTATAGGTCTTACTCCGACAATCGCTTGGAAAGCGTCGCCAACGCGCACACCGCCGCCGATTTGCACGTCCGCCCCGAACCTTAATCCGCGCTGGTCTCAAGAGCCGTGGGCGCAGCGAACGTACCTATGGATACATCAAGCCTTGTTTCCCGCAACGAAAATGATTCATCGCTGCTGCTGCGAAAAACAACTTGGCGGTCGCCAAATCAGGCAGCGGTCTTCCTGCAAGGCCGCAAGATTTTGAATCTGTGCGAAGATTCGAAACGAAAAGGCACTGTCACATTTTCAGCGCGCGCCCAAAATAAATTCATAAATCGTTTACGTTGGAGCAAGGCGGAGGCGAATTTTCAAACAAGTCCTCGCCACTATGCCGATAAGTGACTAAGCAGCCGCGTTTTTTTTTGCTCGTCAGTGAAGGGTAACCCCTTCGGCAATATTCGAAGCGCCGCTCGCAAATCCTCGATTTCGACTTCGAAGACACTTGTTGCGTTGTGGCTTCGGTCTCTGCGGCGCCAGTGTCGTCCTGCTTGATTGCTTGTGTCGGTGAGCCGTCACAATGTCGGCGCACCCAAGTTGCGGAAAGATCCGAGGGTGCGGGGATTTCCGGCGAAACGAAAAGCCCGGCTCAGGCCGGGCTCTCATTCATGCATGATCGAAATTATTTCGCGAGCTTCGCAATCTGGCGCGCGAGCCGCGAAACCTTCCGGCTCGCGCTGTTCTTGTGAACGATATTTCGCTGTGCCGCCCTCATCAGCTCCGGCTCGGCGCTTGCCATTGCCTTCAACGCTGCCTCACGATCACCGCGCTTGATCGCTTCTTCGACTGACCGCACCGAACTGCGCATCTGGGTACGGCGCGACTTGTTGATGATGGTGCGGCGGGCAATCTTGCGCGTCGCCTTCTTGGCGGAAGTAGTATTGGCCATGTTCCTCAATATCCTTCGGCAGTGACCGATCACGGGCGGGCTGAACGTGCCGACGGTTCGCCTGATCGACGCTGATATGTTTTTCGGGTGCTCTCTCGAGAATGCCGATCCCGGAGCCTTTGTTCGCAAGGCCCGGCTTCCAGGACCTACCCTCCAAGGCCTGCCTTTCAAGGCTTGCCCACGGGGCGGCGATGCTCAAAGAACAGCGGCGGGATTGCGCCCGCCGCCACTTGAGCGGTCTTATAGAGGCGCCGCGTAGCAGCGTCAACGCCTTACGGCTCTCCGCAGGGCCATGTGGCGAGCACGAAAAGACCAATAAGGCGCTGATGAGGTTGAATTTCTCACGCCGCACCGTTAATGGCTGGAGCGCGACGGGATAGGGTGAAGCATGATCCGCGGTCTTTTCCGCCTTGTGGGACTATTGCTGCTGGCCGGTGGGTTTGTCTTCATGGTCTATGACGGGGCGCGTTTTGTCGCCGACAACACCTTGCGTTTCACCCGGTTCGGCCAGTTCTGGAACGACGTTCATCAATCGAGCCAGCAGGCGTTCCACGGCTGGGTAGCCGCCAAGGCGCCCTGGTTGTGGAATGACGTGTTCCGGGTCATTCTGGATCAGCCGGTTTTTGCCGTGATGGGTGTGGTGGGCATTTTGCTGATGCTGCTGTTCCGGCCACGCAAGCCGTTGATCGGCTATTCCAGGGATTGACCCCGTACTTGCGAGGCCGGCAGGCGTTCGTAATTTGAAGGCTGCCGCAAGTCGCGTAACACCTTATATTGGATGCACGTACTATCTGCGTCAGGTCATTCCCCCTCAAGGGAGGTAACCCATGTTGTTCATGCGCAAGACCACTACGCTGCCGAGCGCCAAAGAGGCGCTGCCCGGCCGTGCCGATCCCATTCCGACCGCTACCCGGCATTTTGTGAATGGCCATCAGTTGCAGCCGCCTTTTCCGGCGGGCCTGGAACAAGCGGTGTTCGGGCTCGGCTGCTTCTGGGGCGCCGAACGCAAATTCTGGGAACTCGGCGACGGCGTCTACACAACCGCCGTGGGCTACGCGGGCGGCCACACCAGGAACCCGACCTATGAGGAAGTATGCTCGGGTCGCACCGGACACACCGAAGCGGTGCTGGTCGTGTTCGATCCGAAGAAGATTTCCTACGATCGGCTGCTGAAGACTTTCTGGGAAAGCCACAACCCGACCCAGGGCATGCGGCAGGGCAACGATGTCGGCACGCAATATCGCTCTGCGATCTACACCTCTAGCGACAGCCAGCGCAGAGCCGCCGAGGCATCCAAAGCCTCCTACCAGAAAGCACTGGCGGCAAAGGGCCTCGGCACCATCACCACCGAAATCGCACCGGCAGGCGAGTTCTATTTCGCCGAAGACTATCATCAGCAATATCTCGCCAAGAACCCGGCGGGCTATTGCGGACTGGGTGGGACCGGGGTGTCGTGTCCGATCGGTGCGGGTGTGACGGCCTGATTGTTTCGCGTGTGGGGGAGCCGAGGTCGCTCTCCCACATCGCACCTGCGATCGGGCGCGAGAACCGTTTGTTAACCATGACCGGTGCAAGGCTCAGGACCGCTCCCGGAGATCCGGTCCTGCCACCAGGAAATCGCGACGGCCTATTTCTTCAGATGTCTTGCGAAGAAGGCGAGGCTGCGCGGCCACGCGATATCCGCGCTCGTCTTGTCGTAACTTGCCCGCTCGTCGCAGTGAAATCCATGCTGGGCGCCGGGATAAATATGGATTTCGACCTCGGGCCGCTTGGCGCGGATGGTCTCGACGTCGCCGAGCGGAATGCTCGCGTCCTTTTCGCCGAAATGCAGCTGGGTCGGCACTTTCGGCTTGTCATCGGCGAAGCGGACAATCGCGCCGCCGTAATAGCCAACCGCGGCGGACAAGCCAGTCAGCTTCGTCGCGGCAGCGTAAGCAATGCTCCCGCCGAGACAAAATCCGATGATCCCGACCGGGCCAACGTTCTTCACGGCGTCGATCGCAGCCTGGGTGTCGCGCAGCATCGCCGCCCAATCGGGATTGGCAACGAACCTGCGCGCCACCGCGACCTCGTCGGGCGAGTAGCCTGACTGGAAATTGCGCTCGACGCGGTCGAAGATCGCGGGCGCAATCGCGACGTAACCCTCGCTGGCGAGGCGGTCGCAAACCGATCGAATGTGGTGGTTGACGCCAAAGATCTCCTGGATCACGACCACCGCCGCTTTCGGCGCGCCGGTGGGGTCGGCGCGGTAGCCGCCCAGTTCGAAATTGTCTGAAGCCGTCAGCTTGATGTCCTGTCCCACGACGATCCGTCCGATCTGGTTGCCCGAATTCCGCGTGGCGAAACCAAAAGCCGAAACTCAGGAGCCCGCCAGCATCCGCCGGTTGTAGCGCGGCTTGCGCGAACAATCGACGGATATGACAGCATGATTGCCGCACTGCGAAAATCCGCATTTGGAATTTTATTTTGGCTATCCCATTCAAATCTCATTGCCTCCTGAATGGATCGCTATCATTCTCCCGCGGCTGGCATCGTCCGGTGGGTGCCAGCTAACAAGAACAAAGTGAGTTCCGCCGTAAGCGGCATCATCCACCGGCAGGGGAAGAAACCATGCCTAGTCTCAATATCAATGGACGGAATGTATCCGTCGAGGCGGCTAGCGATACGCCGCTGCTCTGGGTCATCCGCGAGCAATTGCAGATGACCGGCACTAAATTCGGCTGCGGCGCCGGGTTGTGCGGAGCCTGCACCGTGCACGTCAACGGTGAAGCCGTAAGATCCTGCCAGACGTCGCTCGGCGACGCTGTTGGAAAGAAGATCACCACCATCGAGGGCCTTAGTGCGAAGGACAATCATCCCTTGCAGAAGGCGTGGATCGCCGAGCAGGTTCCGCAATGCGGCTACTGCCAGTCCGGACAAATCATGCAGGCGGCGGCGCTGCTTGCGAAGAATTCCAACCCGACCAGGGAAGAAGTGGTTGCCCATATGGATGGCAATCTCTGCCGTTGCATGACCTATTCGCGCATTCAGAAGGCGATCATGCGCGCCGCTTCCGAAATGCGCACCGCTTCCAACGCCGGCACCGAGCGGAGGGCAACATGAATACGCACGTGAAGATCGCTTCAGGCGAGGCGGCCGATCTGAGCCGCCGTTCATTCCTCGTCGGCTCCGCCGCTGCAGGTCTCGCGCTCGGCTATTCTGCCGTCCCTGGCCTTCTCGGCGCCGATCAGGCGTTCGCCGCGACGAGCAGTTTCGATCCCAGCGTCTGGTATTCGATCGCGCCGGACGGGATCGTCACGGTGACATCCGGCAAGGCCGACATGGGCCAGCACATCGCATCGACCATGGCGCAAATCATTTGCGAGGAACTCGGCGCGAGCTGGAAGGACATGCGGGTACAACTCGCGTCCAACGATCCGAAGTACAATGACCCCATGCTCGGCGCCCAGGTCACGGGCGGCAGCTGGAGCACGATGATGAACTTCGATGCGATGAGCCGCGCGGGTGCTGCGGGGCGTATCGCATTGACGGAAGCTGCAGCGGCCGCGATGGGCGTCCCTGCCGGCGATCTGGTCGTGAGGGAATCCCGGATCACGCATCCGAAATCGAAGAAGTCGATGACGTTTGCGGAGATCGTCAAGAGCGGCAAGGCCACCAAGACCTTCACGCCGGACGAACTCAAGGCGATCAAGCTGAAGACGGCCGACCAATACACGATGATCGGCGTTTCGGTCCCGCAGCTCGACATTCCCTCGAAGACCAACGGGACGGCCAAATACGGCATCGACGTCATGCTTCCCGGCATGGTTTATGGCGCGGTGGTCACCCCGCCGGTGCGCTATGGCGCCACGGTGAAGTCGGTCGACGACAGCGCGGCGAAGAAAGTGCCGGGCTTCATCAAGGCGGTTACCCTCGACGACAAGACCGGCACGACGACCGGCTGGGTGGTGGCGGTAGCCAATACCTATCCCAACGCCCGCAAGGCAGCCGATGCGCTCAAGGTCACCTATGACGGTGGCCCCAATGCCAAGCTGTCGAGCGAATCCCTGCTCGCCGAGGCCAAGCGGTTGCAGAGCCTCGACGACTTCGGCTTCTTCTTCGTCAAGGACGGCGATACCGCCGCGGCGCTTGGTACGGCTGCGAAAGTGTTGGAGGCGGAATACACCACCAACATCAACATTCACGCGCCGCTGGAGCCGATGACGGCGACGGCGCAGCAGCAGGGCGACATCTGGCACCTCTACACCGGTAACCAGTTTGCGACGCGCTCCGGCGGCATCGCGGCAGGCGCGGCCGGCGTCGATCCCAAATTCGTCGTGATGCATCAGATGTGGCTGGGCGGCGGCTTTGGCCGGCGTCTGGAAGGCGACATGCTGGTGCCGGCGGTGCAGGCGGCAAAGGCGGTCGGCAAACCGGTCAAGATCATCTACGCGCGCGAGAACGACATGACGATGGATTTCTCGCGTCCCTTGACGTTCCAGAAGGTCAAGGCGGGTCTCGACGGCGACGGCAAGCTGATCGCGATGAACCACGACGTGGTTGCCGCCTGGCCAACCAAACGCTGGGGAATCCCCGGATTCCTGTCGCCTTCGGTCGACAAGAAGGGGGCGCTCGACGCGTTCACGGTGAATGGCGCGGACTTCTTCTATTCCGTGCCCAATCACAATGTCCGCGCGATCCTCAACGAGATGGCGCAAACCGCCACCCCGTCGGGTCAATTGCGGTCGGTCGCGCCGGGATGGACTTTCTGGGCTGTCGAAAGCATGATCGACGAACTTGCCCATGCCGCCGGCAAGGACCCGGCACAGTTCCGGATCGACCTGCTCGACGGCAAGGGCGACAATGCCGGTGGCGCGCAACGCCTGCGCAACACCCTGCTCACGGCGATGGGCATGGCCGGTTACGGCACCAAGGAAATGCCGAAGGGCGAAGCCATGGGCGTGGCCTGCGTTTCGTCGCAGGAACGGAAGACGGCAAGCTGGACCGCATGCGTGGCCCATGTCGCCGTTGCACCCAGCGGCGAGGTCAAGGTCAAGAAATTGACCGTGGCCACCGACGTGGGTACGCAAGTTCATCCCGACAACATCCGTGCCCAGGTCGAGGGCGCGGCCTTGTGGGGACTTTCACTTGCGATGTACGAGAAGGCGACCCTGAAGGACGGCGGTATCGAACAAACCAATTTCGATACCTACACTCCCTTGCGGATGAGCCAGACCCCGGAAGTTGCGGTCTCCGTCATCGCCAATGGCGAGCACGCCACTGGCGTCGGAGAACCCGCGGTGACGGTGATCGCGCCGGCACTCGGTAACGCCATCTTTAACGCCTGCGGTGCCCGCATCCGCTCACTGCCGATCACGGCAGAGGCGGTCAAGGCGGCAATGAAGGCTTAAAGGGCCGGTAAATTCGCGACCATTTTCATCCGCCGGAGGGCTCCCTCCGGCGGATTTTTTTGCCTTCCGGGGCGGGCGGGCAATTACCAGTGGTCTGATTCCAGCATTCGCTACCCATGGCGGCAGGCACGTTTGCGAATGTTAGAATCAAAGGACCACCAGCAAATTCAATATCTAGTGGGAGTTTGGGATTTGACATTCGCTTTGTGAGCTTGCGGCCAGCCGAGTAGCGAATGTCAAATCCACTCCACTAGTTCAAATTTTATCTTTGGCAAAAGGGGCGAATTTATAATCTCTCTTAAGCCTCGGGGAATGTGTTGTCGGTAGCTTGGCACCAACCCAACCGCTTCCGCCAACGAGGGTCCATGTCCGCACAAACGAACTCGTCCAAACGTCGCCTGCTGCTGGCGTCCGATGACTGCAACAAGAGCCGCGAACTCGAGAAAATCCTGCAGTCCGTCAGCGAGGTGGAAACGGTATCGACATCGGATCTTCCGGAAAGTCCCGCCGATTTCTCCGGCGTCGTCGTCGACATCAATTTGCGCTCCGCCGAAAGCGTGCAGCGGGTCCGCAACAAGCTGCGAAAGGACAGCTATCGCGCGATGCCGCGGCTGTTTGTGCTCGCGGACGCGCTGCACCACGGCTCGATGCAGGCCTGGGCACTGGGGGCGACGGACACGATTTCGCGGCCGTTCGATGCCGCGGGAATCCTGCAGCGGATCCGCGCCGCGTTTCCGGACAGCCGGGGATTTGACGCGAGCGATCGCGGCAAGACCCTTAACCGGGGCGTCGCCGCAGCCCATGAGCTCATGATCAAGATATTCAACAAGCTGCCGGCGGGAGAACCGCTCAAGTTCAGCGACGTCGTCGCGGCTGAAAACAAGATCCTCAAGGCCATCAAGCACTCCTCGCTGCGCGAGTGGCTGACCGCGATCGGCTGCCATCATACCGACAGCTATCGCCACTGCCTCTATGTGACCGGTTTTGCCGTCGCCTTTGCCCAGCACCTTGGGATGCACGAGGACGACCAGCGCCGGCTGACCCGCGCCGCACTTCTGCACGATGTCGGCAAGGCATTCATTCCGGTGGCCATTCTCGACAAGCCCGGCGAACTCACCGAGGAAGAGATGTCCGTGGTGCGCAAGCATCCACGCCTTGGCTATGAGGCCCTCGCTGCCCAGGGCGGTTTTCCCCCGGAGATGCTGGATGTGGTGCTGCACCACCACGAATTCCTGGATGGCACCGGCTATCCGAATGGCCTTCAGGGCAATCGGATCAGCGATATCGTTCGGCTGACCACTATCGTCGACGTCTACTCGGCGCTGGTGGAGAAGCGGCCGCACCGCCTGCCGTTCACCCACGCCAAGGCCTTCGCAACGATGGAACAGATGAAGGGCAAGTTCGATCCGCATCTGCTGCATGCGTTTCGCCCGGTGACCGTCGGCGCGTATTGAGCGGACGTGGAAAATCCGCAATCATAGTCGTCGCGAGGAGCACCAGCGGCGAAAAGCCTAGGCCGGGTCGGCCTCATACGACGAGATCTCGATCAGGCTGCCATCGGGGTCGCGGCAGTAAACCGAGCGCAGCGCGCCGCGTGCACCCTGCTTCGTCACCGGACCTTCCTCGATAGCCACCCCGCACGCTTTCAGATGCGCCACGACTTGCTCCGGCGTGCTTGAGGTCAGAAAGCACAAATCGTCGCTCCCAGCGCTTTCATGATCGGCCGTGAACCATTCGACCTTGTCGGCCTCCCGCGGCCGCACATTGATCTTCTGATTCCCGAAGACCAGCGATGTTCTGACGGGCTTGCCATGGCCCGGGTCGAAGACCCTGACCTCCATGCCAAGTATCCTTCGATACCATTCGGCAGAGCGAGCAACATCGGATACGTTGATCACGATATGATCGAGCGCATTGACTTTGATCGACATCGGTCGTCCCTTCGCGGGTTTTCACATAAACGGTGACCAAACTGGCAGCGTCGCGCTATGTTTGTTACAACGCGCAGCCCAGGACAAACAAGGTCGGACCGGCGGAACAGGTTCGCTACCACGGGAGAAAATGCATGGCGTCACGCCGAACGGCGACCGGTTTACTCTTGTTCGGGTTGAGCGCGCTGGCCTGGCCGGTCGGCAGCGCCTCTGCGCTCGACTATCCCACGCGGCCGGTGCGCTTTGTCGTCGGATATCCGGCAGGCGGAGCGACCGACATTCTCGCCCGCCTGATCGGGCAGAGGCTGTCGGAGCGGCTCGGGCAGCAATTCGTGATCGAGAACAAGCCGGGCGCCGGTAACAACATCGGCACCGAGAGCGTGGTCAAGGCCGACCCCGACGGCTACACCGTACTGCTGGTCAACCCCGCCAATTTCATCAACGCCTCGCTTTACACCAACCTCAATTTCAACTTCATACGCGATATCGCGCCGGTCGCCTCCTTTCTTCGCGTTCCGAATGTGATGACGGTGGCCAGGGAAGTGCCGGCGAAGACGGTTGCCGAGTTCATCGCCTATGTGAAAGCCAATCCCGGCAGGGTGAACCTGGCGTCATCCGGCAACGGCACGTCGGTGCATCTGTCCGGCGAATTGTTCATGGCCATGTCTGGTGCCAAGATGCTGCACGTGCCCTATCGCGGCGCGGCGCCGGCGATTACCGACATGCTCGGCAATCGCGTCCAGGTCATCTTCGACAACATGCCCTCGATCATCGAGCACGTCCGTGGCGGCGCGTTGCGCGCGCTTGCCGTGACGACCGCGGAGAGATCACCGCAATTGCCCGACGTGCCGACGGTTGCCGAAACCATTCCAGGCTATGAAGCGAGCGCGCTGTTCGGGATGGGGGCGCCGATCAAGACCCCGCCGGAGATCATCGAGAAGCTGAACCGCGAGGTCAACGCGGTGCTGGCCGAGCCGGAGATCAGGAAACGGCTGATCGAACTCGGCGGCGAACCGCTGATCGCAACGCCGCAAGCCTTCGGCGAAATGATCAAGGCCGAAACCGAGAAATGGGAGAAGGTCGTCAGCTACGCCGGGATAAAGGTGGAGTAGACTTCCTTCCGTCAGCGCACGGAACAGCTCCGGCGCTGACGAGTTGCGCAGATTGGTTTTCGAAGACTGCGATGCGCTTCAGGTACCGCCGCCCGACGCGGCGTCGGCGGGCGACTGCGGCGGGCTGGCCGTGCTGGCGACCGGAGTGGTGCCATCCGGATCGAAGCCGAACAGTTCGACGAGATACTTGTAGTATTTCGGCAGCTTTTCTTTCAGCTGCGCCCGCGTGTGCGGTTCGTGGATCGACTCTTTTCCTGCCAAAAAGATACTGGCCGTCACGGCGAAGAATTCCTGATGATTGAACAGGGCGTACTCTCCCTTGCCGAACACGTTCTTGCTCGTTGCATCGGCGAAGAACGCCCTGATGCCGAGATTGTCGAACCCCTGCGGCATCAGCTTGGCGTGATAGGCATGGAGGAACTCGTGAAGTATCACGGGGTCTTCGGCGTATTTGAGCATGTTCGGACGCAGCATGATCACGCCGGTTCCGGCATCGGCCGCCAGATCCAGAAAGTTCGGATTGCTCCAGCGCCGGTTCGTCTCGTCCCAGGTCGTGTAGGTGCGAGTGGCATCCCGGCTTCTTGCCGGCACGCTGGAGCCGTAACAGGCGATCCCCGCGCTCAGGTCGAGGCAGGCCATTTCGCTGGCGATGATCGGCACGGAATGAAAGAACCGCAGCACCTTCGGGCTCAGGCCGACGCTTTCGACGACATCGAGCTGACGGCGGAAGCTCTCGGCGATTGCGGCCGAGTCCTTGCGGTCCGAATTTTCGGACAGGTCGAATACGTAGCCGCGATAGGTTTCAAATCCGTCCGGCACGGCGGCCGGTTGGACCTCGACGGAGCGAGGACCCGCCCCTGCAAGATTTGGCGCCAGTGAAAGTACGAAAACGACCGAAGTCAGCAGCAGCCTGCGCATTGTTTTCCCCCGTGCGACGTAGATGGCGATTTGTTGGGGTGGATCATACAGCCATGAAATTGCAGCGCGGTTTCGCTTTTCCTGCTAACTTTGCCCACCGGATTTCGAGATCGTTAACCACGGCAAAGGTGCCTGAGCCGCCCAGGAAGCCCTCAAACGGAGGAGTTGGTCATGCAGCCGCACAAGATCGTCTCGCACGAGGAGTGGTTGGAGGCCCGCAGGGCCCTTATGACGCATGAAAAGCAGTTTACCCATGCCCGCGACCGCTTGAGTGAGGAACGCCGCGCACTGCCCTGGGTGAGGGTCGACAAGACCTATGTTTTCGACGGCACGGGCGGAAGAAAGACTCTCGCCGATCTGTTCGGCGGGCGCAGCCAGCTCGTGGTGCAGCATTTCATGTTCGCGCCCGACTGGAATGAGGGCTGCAAGAGCTGTTCGTTCTGGGCCGACCAGTTCGACCGCATGATCCCGCATCTTGCGGCGCGGGACACCGTGCTGGTTGCGATTTCACGCGCGCCCCTGGAGAAGCTCGAGGCGTTCAAGGCACGAATGGGCTGGAAGTTCGACTGGCTTTCTTCGGCAAACACCGATTTCAACTACGACTATGCGGTCTCGTTCAAGCCGGACGAAATCAAGTCGGGCGCCAAGGTCTACAATTTCGGCACATCCGGCTTCGGCGTCGAGGAAGCGCCGGGCGTCAGCGTTTTCTACCGCGACGAAACGGGCGCCATTTTTCACACCTATTCGTGTTTCGCGCGTGGCCTCGACATGATGAACGCGACCTACCAGTATCTCGACCTCACTCCGCTCGGTCGTCATGAAGAGGGCTTGTCATATCCCATGGCCTGGCTTCGGCTGCGCGACCAGTACGAACCTTCCTGAGACCTCGTTCGGTAAAATCGTATAGCGTGAGATCGCTGGCCACGGTTTTTTCGTTCCCATTCAGCCAATGGTGCAGGACGCCGCCCTGCCCGCGCGTGTAGGATGTGCCACTAGTGTCCCGGTTCTGACATTCGTATCATATCGCGGCGGGCACTTTTACGAATGTCAGAACCAAAGGGACACTAGCAACTTTATGATTCTAGTGTGGCTTTGACTCTGACGCTCCCTTGAAGAGGTCGCCGCGAAACTGAAAGGAGCGTCAGTGTCGCCACACAAGTGAGCCACGGCGACCGGTACATGGAAACGTCCCGGACCCGACTGCGGTCCGATCAGGAGAGAGTTCGTGGGGGATTCCAATACAGCGGTGAAGCGGCGCTTCCAGCTCATCCTCATCAAGCCGTCGCACTACGATGATGATGGATATGTGATCCGCTGGTGGCGCGCCATGACGCCTTCGAATTCGCTGGCCGCGGTCTACGGTATTGCCGCCGATTGCGCGGAAAGGCGCGTTCTCGGTGCTGACGTCGATATCGAGATCGAGGCCATCGACGAGACCAATACGCGTATCGACATTCCCGCGCTGCTGTCGCGCTTTGGGGATCACGGCAATTTCGGCTGCTTGGCGCTCGTTGGCGTACAGTCGAACCAGTACCCCCGCGCCCTCGATATTGCACGACCGTTTCGTCAAGCCGGGATTGCGGTGATCATCGGCGGTTTCCATGTTTCGGGATGCCTTTCGATGCTGGACGGCCATGCCGTCGATCTGGACGCATGCCGCGACATGGGCGTCACCATATTCGCGGGCGAAGCCGAGGGACGTCTTGCATCGCTATTGACCGATGTGGCGGCCGGACGCCTCGCGCCCCTGTACAACTACATGAAGGACCTCCCGGCGATGGAAGGCACGCCAGCGCCGTTCCTGCCAAGGAGATATATCGAGCGCACGCTTGGCTCCAGCAGCAGCTTCGATGCGGGCCGCGGCTGTCCTTACCAATGCTCCTTCTGCACGATCATCAACGTGCAGGGGCGCAGGTCGCGCCACCGTTCGGCGGATGACATCGAGCGCCTCGTTCGCCTCAACTGGGAACAGGGCATTCGGAAATTCTTCATCACGGACGATAACTTTGCCCGCAACAAGGATTGGGAATCGATTCTCGACCGCCTGATCGAGCTTCGCGAGAAGCAAGAGATTCCGCTCGGCCTCATGATCCAGGTCGACACGCTTTGCCACAAGATTCCGAATTTCATCGAAAAGGCAAAGCGCGCCGGCGTGAACAAGGTCTTCATCGGGCTCGAGAACATCAACCCGGACAATCTGGCAACCGCGAAGAAGCGGCAGAACAAGATCACCGAATATCGAAAGATGCTGCTCGCCTGGAAGAAGCAGGGAATCCTCACGATTGCGGGATATATCCTGGGCTTTCCCGAAGATACGCCTGAGACCATCAAGCGCGACATCGCGATCATCAAGCACGAATTGCCGATCGACCTTCTCGAATTCTTCTGTCTGACCCCGCTTCCGGGTTCGGAGGATCACCAAAGGCTCTGGAACGGTCGCGTCGCGATGGACGACGACCTCAACCGCTATGATGTGGAACACGTCTGCACCGCTCATCCGAAGATGACCAGGCAGGAGTGGCAGGACATCTATCATCAGGCCTGGCTGCTCTATTACACGCCTGAGCATATGAGGACGCTGCTGCGGCGCGCGGCGGCAACCGGCGTGCCGCTCGGAAACCTCGCGAAGTATCTGCTGACTTTTTCGACGACGGATCGCCTCGAAAACGTACACCCGCTGCAGGGCGGAATCCTCCGCCTCAAGCATCCTTCCGAGCGTCGGCCCGGCCTGTCGCGCACGAGCCCCTGGTTGTTCTGGCCCCGCTTCTGCGGGGAGATCTTCGTAAAGCATGCAATGCTGGCTGGTGCGATGCTGCGAATGCTGTTCTGGCAGACAGTCATCATGTACAGCCCGGGAGCACGCAATTATATGGACCAGGCCCTCACGCCGGTCAGCGGCGATGAAGACGACACGCTTGATCTGCTGACAAAGACTACGGGCGGGCGCGCCGCCGTCGCCCACATCCGAAAGGTCGCTGAAGTCACGGGTGCCTCGGCTGCGTGATGTCGAGCGGGGGGTGAGTACCGCGGGACAGATGGCGCGCCACGGCCGACGAAGCTGGGCACTACTGCTTCGCCGTGGCGCTATGA
>CAWFZL010000005.1:0-34188 GCA_963820275.1 uncultured Alphaproteobacteria bacterium | reverse complement strand
ACATGCCGTGGGCCCGCCATGACGCCATGCAAGACCATCAACGGCGTCACTCTCGACCCGCTCCGCGCAAAGATCTTCGTCTTGACGGGGACGAGCTGGCTGACGATGCTGGTGCCAACCGAGGCGGAGAGGTGCGACATGGGGCTTATTTCAGTTCTGATCGGTGTGCTGATCATCGTGGTCGTCGGAGCAATATGTTTTTGGGCTATCGACAAGTTCGCTACCGACCGTCGGCTGTCACAGCTTCTGAAGCTGCTTGTTGTGCTCGTTTGCCTCGGCGCAATCTTGCAGCGTGTGCTTGCGCTGACGTATTGAGCGCGCAGGATGGGTGGAGCGAAGCGATACCCATCTATTTTCGTCTACGAAAGCGATGGGTTTCGCGAAGGGCTCAACGCATCCTACGAGCTTGAGGTGCCTCGACCGCCCTGAGATCGATGACCGGCGCGCCTATCGGAAACGCACGGCGATCAGATAGATCAGCATCCCCACGATCGCCAATCCGACCAGGCTCGGTGTCGGTACCGCGCCTGCAAACCTGAGCACGTTGTCGACGACCGACTTGACATAGCCTCCGGAACTATCGCCGAGGATCAGGTAGATCAGAACGATCGAAAGTAGCGCAAGGAAGGCGCATTCGACGAACGCCCAGAGAAACTTCTGCACCCTGTCGAAAAGGATCATGACGCTGCCTCCAAAAGACAAGTGGGCGGAGAGAGCGTCTCTCCACCCACGCCTTCCGCTCGAATCATGTTTCGATCAGATGGAATCGGAACATGATTCGAAGCCTCGGTTCGAGCACGATCTCCGCGCAAACGCATTCGCGTTTGTCGCGAGGAAAAACCGGTTTCCACTTTTTCCGATCATGCTCGAGAAGCCGGCTCCACTTCGGGAGCTTCAGCTCAGTTTGCGGTTGGAGAACAGCCAGACGATGAAGCCGAGCGAAATCAAGCCGACCAGTCCGGCCGATCCCATATCCGCAACAAACTTGACGATATTTCCCGAGACCGTTCCGATGAAAGGAACCTTGTCGCCTGAAAGAAGAGCGGCGACGATACCCAGAGCGATCAGCATCAGACCGAGTTCGGTCAGCGAACCTATCCAACCTTTTGCAGTGTTGATGAAGTCCATTTGTAATCCCCCGATTGCAAGTTTCCCCTGGTGCTGAAAACGAGCCGCACCAGCGACTCAAACTATCGGTTCCCGTCGATTCCACTTCAAGCGATTGTTGCGCTCATTGCACTGCAACCCTTTTTGCGATGCGGCGACAGACCGCCCACGTTGCATTGCATGCAAGGACGCAGATCGAATGATGGTCCGAAAACGGACATGAGGCCGGCGGTGAAGCCGCTTTGCGGCGCTCAAGGCACGCGGTGTCCTTTCGCGCCGGAGCGGGTCGGGGCAGGACCATCGGATTATGCCGTAGCGGCGAATCAGTTGTTCATGCGACTATGTCGTTCTACGATCTGCAAGCAGACCCCTTCGGAAAGGGCAGCGATGCGATTCAGCTGGACCGGCCTGATCCTGGCGCCGTTGCTGGTGCCGACGTTGTTCAGCATTGCAACGTATCAGGAAGGCAACAATGTGCTGGGCTTCCTGATCCTGATGGTCCCGGGCTGCATCATATCCTACGGCGCCACGATCTTTCTGCTCCTGCCCTCGCTCTATCTGCTTTCCCTGTGGCGGCCGCTGACGGGCCTGAAGGTCTGCGTGCTCGGCATCGTGCTCGGCATTCTGGTGTTCGTGCCGCTGACATGGATGGCGTGGAAATCCAGCGGCGTCGACTCCGGACCGCCAACGGAAAGCTTCTTTTCGTTTTTCGTGCGCTGGACCGCCGATCCCCTCACTCCGATGTTTCCGTTGGCCGGGCTGACGACGTCAGCACTATACTGGTGGCTGGCGAAATGGCGCGTTGAACCGTCTCATGGATGAGCCGGCACTGAACCTGGATGGTGTGATCCTTTCGCCGCAAAAAGAGCTTGTGCGCGTGTTCTACAAGGAGCTGTGGGATCATGCCGACAAAAGCCTGATCCCCGCCATTTTCCACCCCGACTTCACCTTTCGCGGTTCTCTGGGTCCATCGCTGGTCGGGCATCGGCAATTTGCCGACTACGTGGATTGGGTGACAACGGCCTTTGGGAATTATACCACCGACATGCTGGTTCTGATCGAGGAAGGCAACCTCGTAAGTGGCAAGATGCGTTTTCACGGCTATCATCGCCGGGAGATGTTCGGCGTCGCTCCAAGTAGCCGCCATGTCTGGTGGACCGGCATGCCGATCTTTACGTTCGAGGGCGGCAAGGTCCGCGACCTGTATGTGCTCGGAGACATATACGGACTGATCGAGCGCATGCGTTCAGCCTGAAGTCTTGTCCGGGCGGACGTAACCTACATCACGGCTGTCACGAGCGCGCTGCAGGGCGCCAGCGGTTGTCAATCTTCCAATCGGGAAAGGAGATGAACCGCCCGGCAATCAAACGGTGAGCGGATCTCACATCGAAATCGCGCCGGCGACGGCTTTCCCGGCGTGCTGCTGCGCCAAAGTAGTCGAGGGACACTCGCCGAAAAACGCGCGATACGCCCTTGAAAAGCGGCCGAGATGCCAAAAGCCGTGGTCGAAGGCGATCGTCTTTACCAGGACTTCCGGATCGCTGCGCAACAACGCGGCGCGCGCAGACCATAGCCGGCTCAGGGTCACGAATTTCTGCAGGCTCATGCCGTGCACCGCGACCATCGCGTTGTGAAGGGTACGAATCGTAACGCCGGCTGCAGCGGCCACATCGGCGCTGGATGGCAGCGCCTCCGGCCTGGATCGGATGAACTCGTCGGCGAGGCGGCAGGTCTTGACGTGCTTGCCGATCACAGCCGGCGTCGATCTTTCCGCAGGCGCGGTCAGATACGCATGATCGATCGCCTCAAGCAGGCTCTGCTCGATGCCCGCGACCACGCTTTCCAGTGAAAAGCGCGACGGATCGCGCGATGCGAGGACGACGATATCGCAGATGAGCGCGCGAAGCTTCTGAATGGCCGAAGCGCGGATCGGATGAAGCCTGCTCGCGTCATTGGGTTCCGGCCATCCACGATCGTCCGACGTGGCCGGCATGAATATCCCGGCCAGCGTAAGTCCGACCGGCTGATAGATGCGGTGGGGAACCGTCAGTCCGTAGCTCACCAGCGCCGGCTGCTCGATCGGCAAACCGTCGAGCGTCAGTCCGGACGAATCGCTCATCGGCAGCCCTATTCCGATCTGGGATCGGTCGAGATGGACTTCGGAAAAGCAGGCAGGGCGCTTCACCATGACCAGGCGAAGGCGCCCGAGTGCGAGGTTCGCCTGAAGCAATTCGAAATCGCCGGCGAGCGGCAGAAGCCGGCGATTGACGGTCCGCCACCTGCTCACTGCCTCTTCCGGATCGGTGTAGCGCACCATCGAGAGCACGTGCGACTGTGTCAGCGAGCCTAAATTCACCACGTCCTGGCGGGTCCTTTTGACGATACGAGACTTGAATCCGCGCCGCAGGCGAGCGTCCGCGGCGGCACGTTCAGAACCGTTGGCGATTAGCGTTTCAGGCAAGCAGTCGTCAATACTTCAGCTGTGCGACTTCACTCATTGCGCGCCGGCAATCCGCCACATTCATGTTTTTCAGCCGCGGCGGCGTGACGCCGGAGCCTTGCAGGAGCTGCGATATTGGACGGCCGGATTCGATATCCAATTTCGGAAAAACGCACCCGGGTGCTTTGCAAAATGGCTCTTCAAATGGTGAAGTGGCGAACCTTGGGGGGCAAGGGGGGCGGCGCACACTGCGACGGTCGCGTTCGCAAATGAACGCCGGTGGTCGGGTTGGCGATTTTCGCCGATCCGACCGCCGTCTCCTTCGAGCGCGCCCCGGATATCGTCATGGAAGAATTCGCTCAGTCCCCGCGTCGTCGCATGTTCAAGGCTGGACTGATCGAATTCGAAGGCGTCGCGATCAAATGTGCCGTGGAGAATCTATCCGACACCGGCGCGGCACTGCAGCTTGCGACGCCGCACTACATTCCCGACCGCTTTACGCTCTCCATCCCCGACGACCAGTTCAGGCGGCGATGCCACATCATCTGGCGGAAGGAAAAACTGGTAGGCGTCGCGTTTGATTGAGGCTGCCTCCGGTCGGAACCGTGTTCGAGGAAAATGACCCTCATAGCTGCTGCACGCGGGGGAATGACGCGATGGTGCCAAACGCGGAAAATCCTTGCGAAGTGTGAGCTGGCTTACAATCGTCCATGCCTCCTTGCGGTTAGAAAGGCATGATGCTTCTCTACGGGAGGCCGTCATGTCACCTCACGCCTTACCGGCTATTTCGGCGGCAGAATTATTGGCATGGACGCAAATCTACTGGATAATTCCCGCCGGAATGCTGGCGCTGTATTTTTATGGACGATTCCATTTCAACAGTCCGGAATATGCGATCGACTTCGGAGTTCAAAACAGTTCCGATAAGTTTCCGGGACCCCGACTGATTGCGACGGCACCTCCGATCTTTACGACGTCGCGAGAGCGCTACAACCGTTTCGCCAGACGTTACGTGGCAATACTCGAGGTTGCCTTCCTCGCTATCGTATTCTTTCCCGACCTCGTGGCTGACGGTATCAGCTTGCTGACCGCCGCTCCGTTTTCCTTCGGAGATTCGGTAACGCTGCAGCACAAGGTGTTGATTGCCCTGTTCGCGCTCACGGGGCTGCTCTCCTCTTTTCCGGGATTCAAGGACATCGACGGTTGGCTGCTCCAAACGCTTCACCGAGCCGCGTTCATTCCGGATGACGTGCGGATGCTGTCGGAGAAGCTTTTTGAAGTCCCGTTTTCTCCGCCACCGGCCGCATTGGCGGCCGTTCGGCCGACGCTGACCACTCGTGACGCGATCCGAGCGGCGGACGGCAAGCTGACTGGCGTGCTGGAGCAGAGGCTGATCGCGGTCCGGTGTCTGCGCATGCAACTCCAATCCGTCATGGCCGACGGAAAATTCGCCGAGTCCAGGATCAAGCTCGATCGCGACCTCCGCCAGGTCACAAGCCAGGGCCAGGAACTGAGAACCGCTCTCACCGCCTATCTGACGGATCAGGAGAAGCTGATTCCCGCCGATGTGCCGGACATAGACGCCTACATATCGATCAATTTTGAAAAGCCGGGCATCGAGGCGCTCTCCACGCGCCGGCAAGAGCTTCAGGCCAAATGCGACACGTTGTTCGAAACGTTGTGCCTTCTGACTGCCCTGTCCGTCTTTGCGGCCGAACCGACGCCGGAGGACATGAGTAAAACGCTCAATGAGTTGGGATTCACCATCTGCGTCCCGCCGATCCCGCTGCTCGATTGGGACGCTGTGGCACGCGTGATTTGCTCGATGTTTCTGATCCTGCTCGTAGTCAACGTCGCCTATTGGGCGTTGGTGTATCTGTTCGGCATGGCACCAGGAGACGCGCTGACGCCAAATCGCGCCCGCGTCATGGGATATTCTCTCACCTTCACCATAAACTATTCGCTGATCATGATCCTCGCGATCAAATTGAAGCGCAAGTGGCGACGCGAGGGCGCCACCAACTTCGACCGCCCGGAGAATCTGTTGATTGCCTTGACAGCTTATGCGCTGTCCCTGTTCTTCACGATTCCGTTCAGTATTTATCTGCGTGGAGAATTTACGGCAGCGCCGTTCCTGTTTGCATGCAGTCAAGCCGCGCTCGGCTACTTCATCGGCATCTATGTGGACCGCGCGGGAAAGTCGGCAGGGATCTCATTCAGCGTTGCCGCATGGCAGGGCGCCGTGCAACTCGCCACGACCTTGATCGCCTTCCTGGGATCTCCGCCGTTGGCTGGCAGCACGTGGACCCTCTTCGATGCGCTGTCCTTTGGCGCCTTTGTCGCAATTCAATCAGCCCTCAGCGGTTTCTTGATCGGCGTGTTGTTTCAGCACTTCTACAAGCGCACAATGCCCCTTACGAAGCCTGACGAAGACGTCCCCGCTGCAGGCGTTGCGATCCTGGCATCGGCGCACTGAAACGACGACGTGGATGGCCGGGTCATATGGCGAAGACGCGCTTCTGCCCGGCCATGACGGAACGAGAGACCCGGTCGCCCTATTTCCCCCAGACCTCCTGCGCCACTTCCACCGCGAGCCGAAGCTTGGCCCATTGTTCCTCCTCGGTGAGGATGTTGCCCTCTTCGGTGGATGCGAAGCCGCATTGCGGCGACAGCGCGAGCTGTTCCAGCGGGGCATATCGGGATGCTTCCTCCAGCCGCCGCTTGATGTCGTCCTTCTTCTCGAGTTCTCCGCTCTTTGACGTGATCAGGCCGGCCACCACGATCTTGTTGCCCTTGGGCAGATAGCGCAAAGGTTCGAAGCCTCCGGCGCGGTCGGAATCGTATTCGAGGAAATAGCCGTCGTAATTGGTGCCGGCAAGCAGTCTCTCGGCCACCGGCTCGTAGCCGCCGGAGGAAATCCAGGTGGAGCGGAAATTGCCGCGGCACACATGCGTGGTGATGGTCATGTCGGACGGGCGTTCGGCGATCGCGTAGTTGATCACGCGGGCGTAGATCTCCTGCAAATTGTCGCTCGCCTCGCCGCGGGCGCGCAATTTGGCGAGTTCATCCTGCGAGCAGAGATAGGCCCAGACGGTGTCGTCGAGCTGCAGATAGCGGCAGCCGGCGTCGTAGAAGGCCTTCACCGCCTTGCGATAGGTTTTTGCGAGGTCCTCGAAGAACGCATCGATATCCGGATAGACGTCCTTCGAGATCGACTTGCGGCCGCCGCGGAAATGCAGCACGGACGGCGATGGAATCGTCATCTTCGGCACCACATGGGCGATCTCGCATTTCTTCCTGAGAAATCTGAAATGCTCGAGCATCGGGTGATCGCCCGGAAAATCGAGCTTGCCGATCACGCGCACCGCGTCATGCCGGGTCTGGACGCCCGCGAACTGGATGCCCTCCTCGGGATGGAACAGCTCGCAGCCGGTCAGCTTCGAAAGGAAGTCGAAATGCCACCAGGAGCGGCGGAACTCGCCGTCGGTTGCGAGTTTCAAGCCGGTCGAGGCCTGCCGGTGCACGACCTTTTCGATCTCCATGTCCTCGAGCTTGCGCAGGTCCTCGAGCGAGATTTCGCCGTTCTCGAGCTTGGCGCGTGCCTCCTTGATGCGCGGCGGTCGCAACAGGCTGCCGACCTCGTCGGCACGGAAGGGGGGTCTTGTCCTCTGCATGGTTTTTGCTCCTGGCGGACCAGTGACTGCGGGCGCTTGTTCTGACCCTCATCCTGAGGAGCGGCCAACAGGCCGCGTCTCGAAGGATGAGATTGGAACGACTATGCCCTCATGGTTCGAGACGGCGCAAGCGCCTCCTCACCATGAGGGTCGCCTTCATTGCGAGCGCAAGCGAAGCAATCCAGCGCCTTGGCAGATGTGATCTGGATTGGTTCGTCGCTCGCGCGCCTCGCAATGACGACGGAGAGAGAGGGCTGGCGTCGCCGCCATGACGTCCGTCATGACTTGCCGGCTACGCCGAGATGCCGTTCCAGCACCGCCGGATCGGCCCTGAGCGCGCTGCTTGCAGCGTCGTGAACGATCGCGCCGCGTTCCAATATCACGGCGCGGTCGGCGAGCCCCAGGATCTTCTGCGCGTTCTGCTCGACAATGATGGAACATATGCCGCCGGCCCGCGTGATGACACCCAGCGCCCGCAACAGCTCCTCGACGATGATGGGAGCCAGTCCCTCGGTGGGCTCGTCCAGCAGCAAAACCTTCGGATTGAGCGTGAGCGCGCGGCCGATCGCCAGCATCTGCTGCTCGCCCCCCGAAAGCTGGTTGCCGAAATTGTTGCGACGCTCCTTGAGCCGCGGAAACATCTCGTAGACCCTTTCCACCGTCCAGGGTCCTGGCTGCGCCACCGCCGTCATGTTCTCTTCCACCGAGAGCGATCGGAAGATATTTCGTTCCTGCGGCACCCAGCCGATCCCGCTGCGCGCCCGCTGGTCGGGCCGCTGCGCCGTGACGTCGCGGCCGGAAAGGCTGATCGTTCCGCCGAAACGGCGGGTAACCCCGACGATCGAATTGATCAGCGTGGTCTTGCCCGTGCCGTTTCGTCCGAGCAGCGCCAATACCTGGCCTTCCGGCAAACGCAGCGACATGCCCGGCAGCACCACCGCCTCGCCATAGCCGGCGCGCAAATTCTCGATGCACAGGAGATCAGCCATTGGCGGCCTCGCCCAGATAGACCGCCTTGACGCGGTCGTCGCGCGCGACCTCGGCGGGCGCGCCTTCCGCGAACAGCGCGCCATTCACCAGCACCGAAATCCGGTCGGCGAATGAAAATACCAGATCCATGTCGTGCTCGATCAGAAGCACCGTGACGTCGCGCGGCAGGCCGGCAACGGCGGCGAGAATGTCGTGGCGCTCGCTTTCGGGTACGCCGGCGGCCGGTTCGTCGAGCAGCAGCACCCGCGGCCGGGTCGCAATCGCAACCGCGATCTCCAGAAGGCGCTGCTTGCCATAGGGTAGCGTCGCGGTCGGCTCGTTCATCACGTCGAGCAGATGGAAACGCGCCAGGTTTTCGGTGATCTCGCCGTTGACGTCGTCGCGGGTGCCCATCACCCGCCACCAGTCGCCGCCGCGGCCAAGCCGTTCGGAGACCGCAAGCCCAATGGTCTCGATCGGCGTCAGGTCCGGATACAGCTGGTTGATCTGGAAGGTGCGCGACAGGCCGCGCAGAACGCGGACATGTACCGGCAGCCCCGTGATGTCGTTGCCTTCCAGCAGGATCCGCCCGTCGTCCGGCGTGAGCACGCCGGTCAACAGATTGATGACGGTGGTCTTGCCGGCGCCGTTCGGCCCGATCAGCGCGTGGCGGGCACCCTGCTCGATTTTCAGCGAAAGGTCGCGCGTGACCCTCAGCCCGCCGAAATGCTTTTCAAGCCCCCTCGTTTCGAGGACGATGCTCATGATGCGTCGCTCTCCGGAACGGTGACCACCGCCCTGCTCCCGCCGAACTGCCGGATGACGAGATTGGGCACGAACAGCACCCAGCGGTGCAGGCGCGCGCGGCCGATCAGAACGATCGCGACAAAGACGAGGCCAATCCAGAACTGCCAGTATTGCGGCGTGATGCTGGAAAAGAACTCCTGCAATATCTTGAATATCACGGCGCCGACCAGCCCGCCGTAGAGATAGCCCGTGCCGCCGATCACCAGAACCAGCATCAGGTCCGCCGATCGTTCGAAGGCGAACACGTCGAGCGAGGCGAGCGCCGTGGTCTGGGTAAACAGCGCGCCGGCGATCCCGGCATAGAGGGCCGCAAGCGTATAAACCGCAATCAGGCGACGGTTGACCGGAACGCCGACGGCGGCGGCCCGCAGCGGGTTATTCTTGATCGCCCGCAGCGACAGGCCGAATGGCGAATGCACGATCCGCCGCGCCAGCAGGAACAGGATGAACAGCACGGCGAGCGAATAGAAAAATCCGACCTTGCCGAACATGTCGAAGCCGAACGTGCCCAGAACCGGCGCCATCTCGATGCCCTGCAAGCCGTCGGTACCGCCGGTGATGTTGGAGTAGCGTTCGGCCAGCGCTTCCAGCAGAAGCGCGATGCCGAGCGTCACCATCAGTCGTGTCAGGTCGACGCCCCTTATCACCAGAAAGCTGGTGAGAAAGCCGACAGCCATCGCGACCAGCCCCGAGGCCACCAGCGCCACGACGGGCTCGGTGATGATGCCGTGCAGCGCGAGCAGGCCCGCGCAATAGGCGCCCACGCCGAAAAACGCCGCGTGACCGAGCGAAACGATGCCGGCATAGCCGAGGATCAGGTCGAGCGACAGCGCGAACAGCGCCAGCCGCACGATCTCGGTCATGATCAGATAGCGCGATGGAAACAAAAATCCGCAAGAAAGCAGCAGACACCAGAACGCGACCTCGCTCCAATGCCAACGCGCGTGCTGGCCAGCGTAACGTCCGACGTCCTGTTGCGCGCTCATAGGGGTGCCTCAACGCGCGGCGGTCCGGCCAAACAGGCCGTTGGGACGCCAGATCAAGATCACGATCATGATGGTGTAGATCACGAACGGGCCCATTTTCGGCACGTAATACTTGCCGGCGACGTCGCCGATGCCGAGCAGGAGCGATGCGAGGAACGGCCCGGTGATGCTGGAGGAGCCGCCGACGGTGACCACGATCAGGAAGTAGATCATGAACTTCAGCGGAAAATACGGATCCAGTCCGAGTATTTCCGCGCTCAGCGCGCCGCCCAGACCTGCGAGCCCGCAGCCGAACGCAAAAGTAAAGGCGAACACCTGGGGCACATTGATGCCAAGGCCCGAGGCCGCGCGCGCGTCATCGACCGCGGCGCGCAGTCGGCTGCCGAAGCGGGTGCGCGCCAGAACCAGTTGCAGGCCCAAGGTCAGAAGCCCGCAGATCACGATGATCATCAGCCGGTAGCGGCCGATGCCGACGCCGAAGAAATCGAATTGTCCTTCCAGCGCGGAGGGAATCTGGATGAAAATGCGTGACGATCCCATGATGTAGTCGACCGTCGCCACCGACATGAAGACGAGCCCGATCGAGAACAGCACCTGGTCGAGATGGCCTCGCGTGTAGAGGTGCCGATACAGCGTCCGCTCCATCACCGCGCCGATCGCGGCACTTGCGATGAACGCCAGCGGAAGACCGGCGAAGAACGGCCAGCCGGCCCGATTGACCAGAACCGCGCAGACATAGCCGCCCGCCATCGCGAATGAGCCGTGGGCGAGATTGACGAAGTTCATCAGCCCGAGCGTCACGGCAAGGCCGCAGGCCAGCACGAACAGGAGCATGCCGTAGGCGACGCCGTCGAACAGATTGGTGAGGACTGAGGTCATGGAGCAAGAAGCTTGATCCTGGTTAATCCCTCCCCCTTATGGGGTCCGAGGCGAGCGAAGCTCGCTCTCGAGGTGGCGCGTTGGGAGCGAAGCGAACAACGTGTCGGGTGGGGGTTGATCACGAAAACTGCCGGTGCGGAACCCCCACCCCGGCCTCGCTTCGCTTGGCCGACCCTCCCCGCAAGGGGGAGGGACAAGACCCCAGGATGGCATCACGCAACCTCACTTCTTGGTCTTGCCGGAATCCTTGACGGCTTCGAAGGTCTCGAATTCGACATTGTAGAGTTCGCCATCGATCTTCTCGACCTTGCGGATGTAGATGTTCTGAACGACGTCGCGGGTTTCCGGATCGATCCCGATCGGTCCGCGCGGGCTTTCCCATTTCATTCCCTTCATGGCCGCGACCAGCGCGTCGCCGTCGGCGTTGCCGCCGGTCTTCTTCAGCGCCTCGTAAATCAGGTGCATGCCGTCATAGCCGCCCACCGCCATGAAGCCGGGGCGCTGGCCGAATGCCTTCTTGTAGGCGGCGACGAATTCCTTGTTCATGGCCGAGGGGTGCGCCGCCGAATAGAGATGCGCGGTCACCGTGCCGAGCACCGCATCGCCCATGCCGGGCAACAGATCGTCATCCGTGACGTCGCCAGGTCCGATCACCTTGATGCCGGCCTTGTCGAGTCCGCGCTCGGCATATTGCTTCATGAAGTTGCCGCCCTGGCCAGCCGGCACGAACACGAACATGGCGTCGGGTTTGGCATCCTTCATCCGCTGCAGGAACGGCGCGAAGTCGGGATTGGCGAGCGGCACCTTGACCTCTTCGACGATCTGGCCGCCGCCGGCCGTAAAGTGCTCCTTGAAGAAGTTCAGCGCGTCATTGCCCGGCGCATAATCCGAGGTCAGGGTTGCGACCTTCTTGATGCCGTTCTTGACCGCCCAATCGGCGATGATGGTGGATGACTGCGCCAGCGTGAAGCTGGTGCGCACGATATAGGGCGAGCGCTCGGTGATGATCGAGGTGCCGGCCGCCATGACGATTTCCGGCACTTTCGCCTGTGTCGCGAGCGGCGCAGCCGCCAGCGCCGCGGGCGTGATGCCGAAACCGGCGATGACATTGACCTTGTCGTTGACGATCAGTTCCTGCGCCAGCCGCTTGGTGTTGTCGGGCAGCGTCGCGTCGTCCTTCAGGATGACTTCGATCTTCTTGCCGGCGACGGTGTCGCCATGCTGCTGCATGTACAGCTTGACCGCATTGTCGATCTGCTTGCCGGTCGAGGCCTGGCCGCCGGTCATCGGCACGATCAAGCCGATCTTCACGACGTCCTCGGCTCGTGCCGGCGTCAGCGCAAGCGCGCCTGCGACGGCGATCGCGGCTGCGGCCTGCAAGATTTGACTGCGAACAAACATGACCGTTTCTCTCCCTGATCGATATTATGGTGGCTTGAAAAAACGCTGGCTGCCCTGCCCCTTATTGATCCCGAATTCCGGATTCCGAGCTGTTCTGACATCACCGCTGACAGGGCACCCCCGATGACATGGCACCCCCGACCGCTTCGCCGTCAATTGGACGAACGGCGCGCCGAGTCCATGGGCTCCCCTGGCTATCGGGAGGCACCAGATCGGCTATGGTGCCTTGGTACCTTGAATTGCCTGCCGCGCTGGTTGAAGTCTGCAGGCCAAGGCGTCCCCCACCTCCAATTTTCCGCGATGAACGCTCCCGCCAGGGCCGCCGGCGGCATTCCAGAAGTCGGGATCATCCGATATGCGAGGACCTTGCATGCCGGGACCCGGTTTAATTTGTACGAATGTACAAAGATTATGGTCTTGTCAACAAAGAAGCGAACCGGGGATGGGGCTTGATCGGGACATTGCAATCCGACGAGACTCTTCCGATACAACGGCGATGATCCGTCGCCGCAAGATCCGCTCGAATAATCGGCCTTGAAGGCGTCCGGTTAAAAAGCCATTCGCCTTGCGGCCCTAAATCCATCTTTTTTCAAGGTGATTGCTGTTCAACGATCTGCCGATGCCAGTCCGTGCCCACCATATCCTCACCATCGTCGCGCTCGTGATCGCGGCCCTTGCGCTTGGAAGCTGCGGGTCGATCAACGAAAAGCTCTCGGCCGGCGTGGGCGATGTCCTCCCGCAGTGGGCCGGCGGCTTGCCATCGGATGTACCGCCCCGGCGCGGCACGCCGGAGTACGAGGAGTACATGAAGGAGCAGGAGCGCAAGCGCCATGAACCGGCCACAAGCAACGCCAGCGCCGCCGTCCCCGGGTCGGCGTCGGCGGCGCCTTCGTCCAAATCGCTGGACCCGGTTCACTAGAGCGGGATGCGCGATCGGCGGCTGCGCCGTGCGCCATGGCGACAGCGGTGCAAAATCAGCCCAGAGCCGATGGTCCGAGAAGGTCCAAGGCAGACGTCCGTGACTTTAGGCGATACGCGTCTCCACGAAGAAGTCTGCATCAGGTTTGACCATCGAGTTCATCGCTACGTGCAGCGAGTGAACCCGCTCGTCGCGTCGTCTGACGTATTCGTATGCTGCTTGCTCCCGCTCCAGGTCCGGATAGACGAGTTCGCCTCGATAGGTGAAGGCTGGTAGCGTCTTCCCGAAACCGTCCAGAGCCTCACGGCGCATGACGCGATAGCCTGTAGCAAAACCCATATCGATGAAATGCTGAAAGAAGGCTTGCAATCTCGGCAAGAATTCTTCTTCCCTGACGCCGTCCCGCAAGGCAAAGACGCCACTGAAACCAACTGACGAGATTTCCTGCATCTGTTTATGCCGCTCGTTTGCTTGCCAATGGAATTTTACCGCAAAAATGACGAAAGGTGCGGCAGGCCGCCGCCGGCCGCGGCTAATGATTTCCGCCACGGGTCTCGTGATTCAGTCGGCTCGCGAGTGAGTTATTACGGCGCCCGTCGGCGTGGCAAAGCCTTCCATCGTCTTGATCCGTTTCTCAAGCCACCAACCATACTCGGGTGTCCAATCCTCGAAGCGATGATTGATGCCGAGATCGTGCGCCCAGTGGTGGGCGATGTTGGGGTTGAATTGCGATTGGCGACCGACCGCGACGAGGTCGGCCTGGCCCTTCTCAACAATCGCCTCCGCCTGCCGCGCCTCGAGGATGATGCCGACGGCCATCGTGGCGATGCTTGCCTCCTTGCGAACCCGCTCGGCAAACGGAACCTGGAAGCCGAGACTCCGTGTCACCTGGGCCGCGGTTGCCGAGCCTGAAATTCCACCCGAGGAGCAATCGATGACATCGACACCCCGCGCCTTCAGCTCCCGCGCAAACACGACCGTATCATCCATGTTCCAACCCTCCTGCGTGCCGTCGACTGACGAGACCCGCAGGAACAGCGGCATCGAGGCTGGCATTTCCCGTCGAACCGCCTCGGCGATTTGGAGCGGAAGTCGCATTCGCCCGGCCCGGTCACCGCCATATTCGTCGTTGCGCGTGTTCGACACCGGCGAAAGAAACGAGGCCAGCAGATAGCCGTGCGCCGCATGGATCTCGATGACATCGAATCCCGCCTTCACCGCGTTTCTCGCCGCAACCGCCCAGGTGCCAACCATCGCCTTGCACTCTGCCGTCGTCAGCTGCCGCGGCGTCAGCCAGCCTTTTGCAACAGGCTCGGCTGTCGGTCCGACCGGTTGCCAAATTTTGGCTCCGGCTTTCAAGTTCTCCTCGGTCAGCGGTCCCATGCCTTGCATGGCCGTCTGCGAGGAGGCCTTGCGACCGCCATGGGCCAGCTGAATACCGATTGCCGTATTCTGGCGCCTCATGAAGGCAATCAGCGGCTTGAAGCTTTCGACCTGTGCGTCGTTCCAGATGCCGAGATCATTCTCGTTGATCAGGCCAACCTCCTCCACCGCGGTCGCCTCGACGAAAACGAGTCCGAAGCCCCCGAGCGCATATCGACCGAGATGCACCAGGTGAAACGAACCGCAGGTATTTCCGGGGTCGCAGCGATAGTGGACCATCGGCGGCACCACGAGACAATTCTTCAGCGTGAGGCCTCGTATCGTAAACGGCTGGAAAAGCTTTGGCCGTGCTGCCTCAACGCCGTTGGCTTGTCCGTCAGTCACTGGAATATCTCCTGAAGAAAAATCTCCCGGCAATCCGCCTGGCTGGCCGCCGCCCAGTGCGTCAATCCATGAACACCACGGTCTTGCGGCCGTTGAGGATCACGCGATCCTCGAGGTGATAGCGGATCGCGCGCGCGAGCACGCGTCGCTCGATGTCGCGCCCCTTGCGCACGAGATCGTCCGGCGTATCGCGGTGGCTGATGCGCTCGACGTCCTGGTCGATGATCGGCCCCTCATCCAGGTCGCTCGTAACGTAATGGGCTGTGGCGCCGATCAGCTTGACGCCGCGCTCATGCGCCTGATGATAGGGCCGCGCGCCCTTGAAGCCGGGCAGGAACGAATGATGGATGTTGATGCAGCGGCCGGCAAGCCTTGACGACATTTCGTCCGACAGGATCTGCATGTAGCGCGCCAGCACGAGGAGGTCGGTCTTCGTCTGATCGACCAGATGGCGGATCGCCGATTCCTGCTCCCCCCTCGTCTCCTTCGTCACCGGGAGATAATGAAAGGGAATGTCGCCGAAATCCAGACTGGCGTAGGTTTCCCGCGGATGATTGGAGACGATCGCGGTCGGGATCATCTGAAGTTCTCCGGTGCGCCAGCGATACAGGATATCGGCAAGGCAATGGTCGGATTTGGAGACGAGCAGCATCACCCGCCGCCTGGCGGCGCGGTCGCGCATCTGCCAGTCCATGGCAAAACGATCGGCGATCGCGGTAAAGCCGGTCTGCAGCGCCGCGAGATTGACGGCGAGATCGGCGGCATTGAATACCACCCGCATGAAGAAGTGGCCGGTCTCGACATCGTTGAACTGCTGGGCGTCGAGAATGTTCTGCCCGTTATGGGCAAGAAAGGTCGACACCGCCGACACGATTCCGGGACGGTCCGGACAGGAGAGGGTCATGACGAACTGATGATCGGGCATGGCGGGGGCTTGACTGAAATTGGCATTGCCGCCCTGCTCTATCACCCGCGGCGGCCTTGCGCTATCAAGATGAACAGGCAGATGACGGTCGGGATTACACCACGAGCGCAGGCGGCAAGATCATGGCAGACCGGCTGAACGGCTACCGCATCCTGATCCTGGAAACGCGCGAGGAAGCGCAGTTTTCGCGCCTGCTCGCCGAACAGGGCGCCGATGTGGTGCAATGTCCGATGTTTGAGATCCACGACGCGCCCGACCCAGCGCCGGTCGAGGCCTGGATTGGCCGCCTCGTCGCAAGACCCTTTGACGATCTGGTGCTGATGACCGGCGAAGGCCTGCGCCGCCTGATGAAAGTCGCGCGCCGCATGGGCGTCGAGAAGGATCTTGTGGCTGCGCTCGGAAGGACCAGAAAATTCGCCCGTGGCCCGAAACCCGGGCGCGCCCTGCGCGAACTAGGCCTCGAGCCTCAGCAAACGACGGAGAAGCCGACTTCCGAAGGCATCGCCGAGATGCTGTCGCGCATCGATCTGAAAGGACATCGTGTCGGCCTGCAGCTTTATCCGGACAAGGACCACGGCGTGCTGATCGGCGCGATATCGGCGCAAGGCGCCGAGGTCGATACGGTGTTGCCCTACGTCTACGACGCCAAGGCGGCGGACGCCAATATCGTCACCGCGATCGATGAGATGGCGAAGGGGCGCATCGACGCCATCGCGCTGACCAATCTCGGGCAGGTCCGTCGCCTGGTCGAGGTTGCGCGGGCGAAAGGCTGCGAGGCGCGGCTGCGCGAGGGCCTGGAAAAAACCCTGATCGCTTCCGTCGGACCGGCGGTGTCCGACGAACTCAAGGCGCAGGGCTTGCGCACCGATATTTATCCCGCCAACGACGCCTTTTTCATGAAGCCACTGATATCGGCGATGGCGGTTGCGCTCGGCAGGAAACCGCCGCGGGGAGCGGCAAGAGTGTGAGTTTTCTGTGCACGCATCAGGTATTGACCGTCATGACGATGCGCGGTGGGTGAGCTCGCGCTCCTCACGCGACGACGAGGAAGAGCAAATCACTCCGCCGCCTGCTTCGTCTCGCTCAGATAAGCCTGGTAGGCGAGCCGGATTCCGTCCTCGAGCGAGGTGCGGGCGCGCCAGCCGAGCCTGGAGAGGCGACTGACATCAAGCAGTTTGCGCGGCGTGCCGTCGGGGCGCGAGGCATCGAAGCTGATGCCGCCGGTATAGCCGACCACTGCGGCCACCACGCGGGCGAATTCGGCGATGGTGATGTCCGTGCCGGTGCCGATATTGACGAGCTCGTCGCTCGAATAATTCTTCATCAGGAAAATGCAGGCATCCGCGAGATCGTCAACGTAGAGAAATTCACGCCGCGGCGTGCCGGTGCCCCAGACCACGACCTCGGAAGCGCCGGAAACCTTCGCCTCGTGGAACCTGCGGATCAGGGCCGCGACGACGTGGCTGTGCTCGGGATGATAGTTGTCGCGCGGCCCGTACAGATTCGTCGGCATGACGCTGATGAAATCCGACCCGTACTGGCTGCGATAGGCTTCGACCATCTTGATGCCGGCGATCTTGGCGATCGCATAGGGCTCGTTGGTCGGCTCGAGCGGCCCCGTCAGCATGTAATCTTCCCGCAGCGGCTGCGGTGCGAGCTTGGGGTAGATGCAGGACGAGCCGAGAAACATCAGCTTGCCGGTGCCGTGGAGATGCGCGGCGTGGATCAAGTTGGCGGCGACCACCAGGTTGTCGTAGATGAATTCGGCGCGCAGCGTGTTGTTGGCGACGATGCCGCCGACTTTCGCGGCCGCCATGAACACGACTTGCGGGCGGGTCTTCTCAAACCAGTCGAAGACCGCGGCCTGATCGCACAAATCGACATCGCGGCGTTCGACCGTCAGCAGTTCGATGTCTTCACTGGCGAGCCGGCGCACGAGCGCGGAGCCGACCATTCCCTTGTGTCCGGCAACGAAGACGCGCCTGCCCTTGAGGTCAAACGGGGTGCTTGCCATTGGCAACCTCGCGCCGCGCGATCGCAAGATCCTCGGCCACCATCTCCCTGACGAGTTCCCTGAAGCTCGTCTTCGGTGTCCAGCCGAGCTTCTCGCGCGCCTTGCTGGAATCGCCGATCAGCAGGTCCACTTCGGTCGGCCGGAAATAGACGGGATCGATGCGAACCAAGGTCTTGCCGGATTTCCTGTCGACGCCGGTCTCCTCTATGCCCTTGCCGCGCCACTCGATGCCGCGACCGACTTCGGCAAAGGCAAGTTCCACGAATTCGCGCACCGAACGCGTCTCGCCGGTTGCCAGCACGAAATCGTCGGGCTTTTCGGCCTGCAATATCCGGTGCATGCCAACGACGTAGTCCCTGGCGTGGCCCCAGTCGCGCTTGGCGTCGAGGTTGCCGAGGTAGAGCATGTCGTCCAGACCGGTCTCGATGCGGGCGATGCCGCGCGTGATCTTGCGGGTTACGAAGGTCTCGCCGCGGATCGGGCTCTCGTGATTGAACAGGATGCCATTCGAGGCGAACATGCCGTAGGCCTCGCGATAGTTCACCGTGATCCAGTAGCCGTAGAGCTTGGCGACGCCATAGGGAGAACGCGGGTAGAAGGGGGTGGTTTCCTTCTGCGGCACCTCCTGCACCAGGCCGTATAGTTCCGAGGTCGAGGCCTGATAGAAGCGCGTGTCCTTCTCCATGCCGAGAATCCGGATCGCCTCGAGCAGGCGTAGCACGCCGATCGCATCGGCATTGGCGGTATATTCCGGGCTTTCGAAACTGACGGCAACGTGGCTCTGGGCGGCGAGATTGTAGATCTCGGTGGGGCGGATCTGCTGCACCAGGCGGATCAAATTGGTCGAATCCGTCATGTCGCCGTAATGCATCAGGAACGGCACGTTGCCCCTGTGCGGATCCTCGTAGAGGTGATCGACGCGCTGCGTGTTGAAGGAGGATGAGCGCCGCTTGATGCCATGCACCGAATAGCCCAGTCCGAGCAGATATTCGGCCAGGTAGGCGCCATCCTGTCCGGTCACGCCGGTAATAAGCGCAACGCGCCGCTTCGAATCCGTAACCGTCATTCTCGCTCCATACCATGCCGAGATTGCCGGAACAGCAGCACCACGGCGACCAACCTAGGAAATTGCGCTGTACCCGTGACCCCATGGGCACAAGACCGGGCTATCGCGAACCCCTACCATGACCCTGTTCGACCAAGCAAATGAGACCTCGGAGCCCCCGTTTACCATCGGGCAGCGCCCTTGCGGGTTGGGGAGGCTTGGCCCACAATCGCTCGGGACAGGGCCGAGACGATCACTGAAATCCAAGACGGTGCGGCGTCCGGACCCAAAGAACAGCCCACAAAAGGGCTATAGGGAGGAATGATATGCGAAGATTTATGATCGCCGCGCTATTTGCGCTCCCGTTGCTCGACGGCGGCGCACTGGCCCAGGAAACACTGAAAATCGGTTTCATCGATCCGTTGTCGGGCGGCGGCGCCAGCATCGGCGAGGTCGGCCTCAAGACGTTCCAGTTTCTTGCCGACGAGGTTAACGCCAAGGGCGGCATCCAGGGCAAGAAGGTCGAGATCGTTCCGCTCGACAACAAGACCAATCCGCAGGAAAGCCTGATCCAGGCGCAGAAGGCGATCGATGCCGGCGTGCGCTACCTCACCCAGGGCAATGGTTCGTCGGTCGCGGGCGCTCTGTCGGATTTCGTGACCAAATACAACGAGCGCAATCCCGGCAAGGAAGTCCTTTACTTCAACTACGCCGCTGTTGACCCCGTCCTCACCAACGCGAAGTGCAGCTTCTGGCACTTCCGCTGGGACGCCAATTCCGACATCAAGATGGAGGCGCTCACCAACTACATGAAGACGGCGCCTTCGATCAAAAATGTTTACCTGATCAACCAGGATTATTCGTTCGGCGAATCGGTTCGATCGGCCGCCAAGGCCATGCTGGCCGCCAAGCGGCCGGACATAAAAATCGTCGGCGACGAACTGCATCCCCTGCTGAAGATCACGGATTTCGCGCCCTATATCGCCAAGATCAAGGCCTCCGGCGCCGACACCGTCGTGACCGGTAACTGGGGACAGGATTTCGCATTGCTCCTGAAGGCGGCCGCCGACGCCGGGTTGAAGGTCAACTGGTACACCTATTATGCCGGCGGCACCGGCGGCCCCACGGCGATCAAGCAGGCCAACCTCAATCATCAGGTGTTTGCGGTCGGCGAAGGCATCCCGAACCTCGATCACGCTTCGTCGCAGGAATTCGAAAAGGCGCTGCGGGCGAAGTACGACTTCAGCCTGTTCTATCCGCGCGCCGTCAACGAAATGCGCATGCTGGCGGCCGCCGCCGACAAGGCCAAATCGATCGATCCGGTCAAAGTCGCCTTCGCGCTCGAAGGAATGGAATTCGAAGTGTTCGATGGCGGCAAGGGATACATGCGCAAGGACGATCACCAGTTCTTCCAGCCGATTTACATCGCCTCGTTTGGCGATCGCACGGAAAAGGAACCGTTCGACGAGGAAAAGACCGGCTGGGGCTGGAAGCTCGTGGCGAAGATCGATACGCCCGCCACCGTCCTTCCGACCACCTGCAAGATGGAACGGCCAAACTGACGCCTAGTAGAGTGGATTTGACGTTCGCTTCTCGAGATCACGGCTGGAGCGGCACCGAATGTCAAATCCGCTCCGCCAGCGGGGGCAGTCGTGCTTGAACTGATCGTCATATCCACGCTCAACGGCATCCTGTTCGGCATGTTGCTGTTCCTGATGGCCAGCGGTCTGACCGTCATCTTCAGCATGCTGGGCGTGCTGAATTTCGCGCATGCAAGTTTCTACATGCTTGGCGCCTTCTTCGGATTTCAGATCAGCCGATGGTTCGGCTTCTGGCCGGCGCTGCTGATTGCGCCACTGCTGGCGGGCGCGATCGGCGCCGCCGTGGAGCGCTTCGGCCTGCGCCCTGTTCACAAGAACGGACACGTCGCGGAGCTCTTGTTCACCTTTGGCCTCGCTTACGTGATCGAGGAAGTCGTGCAGATCATCTGGGGCAAGAGCCCGGTGGATTTCCGTATCCCGCCGTCGCTCGATTTCCCCGCATTCACGATCTTCTCCACCAATTATCCCGCCTACAAGATGTTCATGCTGCTGGTCTCCATCGCGATCTTTGCCGGCCTTCTGATCGTCCTGAAGAAAACGCGCATCGGACTGATCGTTCAGGCCGCGTTGACCCATCCGCATATGGTGGCCCATCTAGGCCACAATGTCGGGCGCATCTTCATGCTGGTATTCGGCGTCGGCACCGCGCTCGCCGCGGTCGCGGGCGTGATCGCAGGTCCCGCGCTGGTGACGCAGTCGAACATGGCCGGACTGCTTGGTCCGATCCTGTTCGTGGTCGTCGTGGTCGGAGGGCTTGGCTCGCTGCCGGGTGCCTTCGTCGCCTCTCTGCTGATCGGTCTGGTACAGACCTTCGCCGTCTCGATGAACGGCTCGCTGTCGGCCGCATTCGGTCCGCTCAGCCCTGCTTATGCCTCGACCTGGCTTTCGGACATCTGGGGCGTCACGATCGCCCAGATCGCGCCGATCGTTCCTTATTTGCTCCTGGTGCTGATCCTGGTCTTCCGCCCGATGGGCCTGCTCGGGACCCGCGATACATGAACGAAATCGCCTCAATCGCGCCGCCGGCGCCGACCGCAACGGAGAAACTCAAATTCTACGGAATGTGGGTAGCGACAGCGGTCGCACTTCTGCTGCTGCCCAAGATCTTCAGTTCGGGCGGCTCGCTGACGACCTTCAGCCTGATCGGCATCTCCATCATCTTCTCGCTCTCCTACAATATCCTGCTCGGCCAGACCGGGATGCTGTCATTCGGGCACGCCGTCTATTACGGCCTCGGCGGCTTCCTGGTGATTCACGCCATCAACATGATCGGCGCGAACAAGCTGCCGATCCCGCTGCCGGTCGTCCCGCTGATTGGCGGCCTCACCGGACTTTTTTTCGCGATGCTGCTCGGTTGGGTTTCCACCCAGCGTTCCGGAACTGCGTTTGCCATGATCTCGCTCGGCGTCGCCGAATTGATCGCCTCCTCCGCGCTGATCCTGCGTACCTTTTTCGGCGGCGAGGCCGGCGTTTCGGCCAACCGAACCAAACTCCTGAAACTGTTCGGCTGGAATTTCGGTCCGCAAATCCAGATCTATTATCTGGTCGCGGCATGGACGCTGATCGCGGTGATCGCGATGTACGCACTGACCCGCACCCCGCTCGGTCGCATGTGCAACGCCGTGCGCGATAACCCGGAGCGCGTCCAGTTCGTCGGCTACAATCCGCATGTCGTGCGCTATTTGGCGTTCTGTTTCTCCGGATTCTTCGCAGGCATCGCCGGCGCGCTTGCCGCGATCAATTTCGAGATCGCCAACTCCGCCTATCTGGGGGCGCAACAGTCCGGAACGGTTTTGTTCGCCACCTATATCGGCGGCATCGGGTTCTTCATCGGTCCCATCATCGGCGCGATCTTCGTCACGTTCCTTTCGCTGGGCCTGAGCGATCTGACGCAGGTGTGGCAGCTTTATTTCGGACTGATCTTCATCTCGGTAGTGCTGTTTGCACCTGGTGGAATCACGGGGCTCTTGATGATGCATCGCCCGTTGCTCAAGGCGGGCGTCCTGCCGCAGGTGTTGCCGAGCTACCTCGTTGCGCTCGTGCCGACACTGGCGATGATCGCCGGCCTCATGCTGGCGATGGAGACGACCGTGCACTACACGGTCAACCCGGGCGACGATTCCCATATCAAGGCGTTCGGCATCAGCTTCGATGCGGCGAGCCCGCTGATATGGGTGACGTCGGTCATTCTCATGGTCGGCGGCTTCCTGCTTGCGCGCAAGACGTGGGGCTGGGCGGGACACGCATGGGATAGCGCTGCCGGCATCGCGCGGGAAAAAGGTGTCGCCGCATGAGCGCTGCAATCGAACTGCGCGGAATCAAGAAGAGCTTCGGCGAAATCGCCATTCTCAGAGACATCAATCTGAGCGTGGCCCAGGGCGAGCGCCACGCGCTGATCGGCCCGAACGGCGCGGGCAAATCGACCACCTTCAACCTGATCAGCGGATATATGGCGCCGACATCCGGCAGCGTGCTGCTCCGTGGCGAGTTGATTTCCGGCTTGCGGCCGTATCAGATCAACCGGCGCGGGCTGTCGCGCAGCTTTCAGGTGACCAATGTCTTTGCCAGGATGAGTGTATGGGAGAACCTGCGCTGCGCGGTGTTGTGGTCCACCGGCCAGCGCTACGCATTCTGGAAAAATATCGACAATGTGCCGGAAGTGCGGGAACGCACCGCGCAAATTCTGACCGCCATCAACCTTACGGGACGGCGCGACGTGCCCGCCGGCCTTCTGACCTATGCCGAGCAGCGCGCGCTGGAGATCGGCATCACCATTGCCGGCGGCGCCGATGTCATTCTGCTCGACGAACCGACAGCGGGCATGAGCCGCGCCGAAACCGAGCGCGCCGTGTCGCTGATCCGGCGCCTGACCGAAGGCCGTACGCTGCTGATCGTCGAGCACGACATGAGCGTGGTGTTTGGCCTCGCAGACCGGATCTCGGTGCTGGTGTATGGCCAGATCATCGCTTCGGGAACGCCGGAAGAGATTCGCGGCAACCCGAAGGTCCGGGAAGCCTATCTCGGCGAGGAAGCCGCATGATGCTGGAGATCGCCGGCCTGAACGCCTATTACGGCAAGAGCCACATCCTGCAGGGCGTGGACATGCACATCGACGCCGGCGAGGTCGTGAGCCTGTTGGGGCGCAATGGCGTCGGGCGCTCCACCACGGTGAAGGCGATCATGGGCGAAGTGGTGCCGCAAGGATCCATCAAGTTCAACGGCTGCGATATCGCGGGATTGCCGAGCTACCGCATCGCTCGTCTCGGGCTTGGTTACGTTCCGGAACATCGCGACATTTTCCCGGGCCTGACGGTACGGCAAAACCTGCTGCTTGGCATCAAGGATACCAGGCGCCCGGGCAAGTGGCGGCTCGAGGACATGCTTCAAATGTTTCCCAATCTCGCCGCGAGGGCCGACACCTCGGCCGGCGTACTGTCCGGCGGCGAGAAACAGATGCTGACAATTTGCCGCACGCTCATGGGCGACCCCGAACTCATCATGATCGACGAGCCGACCGAGGGGCTCGCCCCACTCATCGTGCAACAAGTTGGCGACCTCATCGCTGAAATCGCCAGACGCGGGGTCGCGATTTTGCTGGTGGAGCAAAAACTGTCGATCGCAATGCGCATTTCGCACCGCGTCTATGTCATGGGCCACGGCCGCATCGTGTTCGAGGGTACCCCTGCCGAACTAAAGGCGAATGCAGCAGTACGCAAGGAATGGCTGGAAGTCTAATACCAAAGTCGATTTGACTGGCCGGGACCCGCGCTGCCGGCAAGGCTAAGGCAATGTTAAATCAAGCCCTTGCGGCGAATGCAGCCGTTGACGTGGCGATGCCGTTGAAACAGGGTGAATACCGGCGAAGAGTGGGATTATCTCGAGGAAACGCCAACCGAAAAACAAGAGCGCGGCAAGGCGCCAGGGATTGAACCGCGCGTAGTCTTGTCGCAAGCCCGGGAACCACGATTTTGCGAAAAGCTCGCGCCAGGGAGGGGATGCGTGGAATATGCTTTGGAAGTGCGCGGGGTTTCGCTGCGCTTTGGCGGCGTGCGTGCGCTCACCGACGTCAGTTTCGGCGTCAAGGCCGGCGAACTGTTCTCCATCATCGGCCCCAACGGCGCCGGCAAGACCTCGATCGTCAACTGCATCTCGGGACGCTACCGGCCGACCGAAGGCCATCTGTTATATCGGGGCAAGGACATCACCGCGCTGAACCCGAACGCGCGGCCGCGGCTTGGCATTGGCCGTACCTTCCAGAACCTCGCGCTGTTTCATCATATGAGCGTGCTCGACAACATCATGGTCGGGCGGCACCACCTGCTGAAGAACAATTTCATCACGGGACCGCTGTACTGGCTGACGGGTGCTAGGCGTGAGGAGCTGGCGCATCGCCGCAAGGTCGAGGAAATCATCGACTTCCTCGACCTGCAGTCGGTGCGCAAGGCGACCGCCGGCACCCTTCCCTACGGCCTGCGCAAGCGCGTGGAGCTGGCGCGCGCCATGGCGCTCGAGCCGCAGCTGATCCTGCTGGACGAGCCGATGGCCGGCATGAACTTCGAGGAGAAGGAGGACATGGCGCGCTACATCGTCGATCTCAACGAGGAATTCGGCATGACGGTCATGATGATCGAACACGACATGGGCGTGGTGATGGATATCTCGCACCGGGTCATGGTGCTGGATTTCGGCCGCAAGATCGCCGAAGGCGATCCCTCAGCCGTGCTCGCCGATCCCCACGTCAAGCGCGCCTATCTCGGCGAAGAGGACGATGTGCTGGTCGGTCCCGACGACGCCTCCCCTGGTACCGCCGATCTGAAAGTGGGCACTGCGCCAGCGGAGACAGCGGCATGATGGATTACGCCGGCCGCGTCGAACAGGCCGATACCTATCCCAAGCTGTTGCGCCTCAACGCACGCGAACATGGCGAGGAGATCGCGCTGCGCGAAAAGGACCTCGGGCTCTGGAAGGTCTTCACCTGGAGCGACTACCAGAGGCGTGTCCACGACTTCGCGCTCGGTCTCTGTGAACTCGGGCTGTCCCCCGACGACGTCATCGGCATCATCGGCGACAACCGGCCGGACTGGGTGGCAGCGGAAATCGCCATCCACGCGATCGGAGGCATGAGCCTCGGCCTCTATCGCGACGTGCTCGACGAGGAAGCCGCCTATCTCCTCAACTACGGCGAAGCCAAGCTCGTGTTCGCCGAGGACGAGGAGCAGGTCGACAAGCTGCTCGCGCTCGCCGAGCGCGCCCCGAGCCTCAAGCACATCATCTATTCCGATCCCCGCGGCATGCGGAAATATGACGACCCCCGCCTGATGCCAGCCGACCGGCTCGCCGCCATGGGCCGCGAACGGGCGATTCGCGAACCAGGCCTCTACGATCGCCTTGTGGACGCAACGCGCGGCGAGGACACCGCGATACTCTGCACCACCTCCGGCACGACCTCGCATCCGAAACTGGCGATGCTGGCCGCAGGAAGAGTGCTGCGGCATTGCGCGGCCTATCTCGCGTTCGACCCGAAGGGACCTGACGACGAATACGTCTCGGTGCTGCCGCTGCCCTGGATCATGGAGCAGGTTTATGCGCTCGGCAAAGGGTTGTTGTGCCGGATGAAGATCAACTTCGTCGAAGAGCCCGACACGATGATGAACGACTTCCGCGAGATCGCGCCGACCTTCGTGCTTTTCGCGCCGAGGGTCTGGGAGGCCATCGCGGCCGATGTGCGCGCCCGCGTGATGGATTCCTCCCCGCTCAAGCAGAGCCTGTACGAACTCGGGATGAAAGCGGGGCTGTCGGCGCTGGCGCACAAACGCCACTCGGCAGTCGCCAGCCTCCTCTTGTTCCGCGCGCTGCGCGACCGGCTGGGATTTACACGTTTGCGTTCGGCGGCCACCGGCGGTGCGGCGCTCGGCCCGGACACCTTCAAGTTCTTCCAGGCCATGGGCGTGCCGCTGCGCACCCTGTACGGCCAGACCGAGACGCTGGGGGCCTATACCCTGCATCCCGAAGGCGAGGTCGATCCGGACACCACGGGGGTGCCGATGTCGAAGGAGATCGAAATCCGCATCGACCACCCGGACATCCACGGCGTCGGCGAAATCATGGTACGGCACCCCAACATGTTCCTCGGCTACTACAGGAACCCGGAAGCTTCCGCAGCCGATATCGAGGACGGCTGGCTGCATTCCGGCGATGCCGGATATTTCAACGACAAAAAACAGCTTGTCGTCATCGACCGCATCAAGGATCTCGCGGAGACCTCGCGCGGCGAGCGCTTCTCGCCGCAATATCTCGAGAACAAGTTGAAGTTCTCGCCCTATATCGCCGAGACAGTCGTGCTCGGCGCCGGGCGGGAGACGCTGGCGGCGATGATCTGCATCCGCTTTTCGATCATCTCGAAATGGGCGGAGAAGAACCGGATCACCTTTACTACCTATACCGACCTTGCCTCGCGTCCCGAAATCTACGCGCTGTTGCGAAAGGAGGTCGAGGCAGTCAACGCCACGCTGCCGGTAGCGCAGCGCATTTCCCGCTTCCTCCTGCTCTACAAGGAGCTCGACGCCGACGACGGCGAGTTGACGCGCACGCGAAAGGTCCGCCGCTCCGTCATCAACGAGAAATACGCGGACATCATCGAATCCATCTATGGCGGGAGCCGCGCGATTCCGGTCGATACCGTGATCCGCTTCCAGGACGGCACCACCCAGCGCATCCGAACCACGCTGCAAGTGGTCGATCTCGCCCAGCAGGCACCGCTCGCGGAGGCCGCGGAATGAGGCTATTTCGCCATGCCGGTGGGTTTCACCCCTCCCCGCATACGGCAGGGCGTTCGAACTCGAAGGGATATGCTCTTATCCCTCCCCCCGCGAGCGGGAGCGAGTGGTGGGGAGGGTCGACGCGAGCGAAGCGAGTGTCGGGGTGGGGGGTGCCAGAAAAACGGCCCCCCACCCTGGCCTCCGCTTCGCTTCGGCCTTCCCTCCCCACCGCTTTGCGGGGGGAAGGATCAAAAACGAAGCCGATAGGCGATATCCCTGCCGTTTGCGGGGACAGCCCATATGCGCGAGAGACCGCATGAACACCGCCTTCCTGATCCAGCTTCTGGTCAACGGCCTCGTGGTCGGCACGCTTTATGGCGTGGTCGCGATGTCGTTCGTGCTGATCTACAAAGCGACGCAAGTCGTGAACTTCGCGCAAGGAGAATTGCTGCTGATCGGCGCGTGGGTATGCTGGGCGCTGCTCACCAGATACGAATTGCCGTTCTGGATCGGCATGCCGCTGACGCTCGTCTTCATGTTCGTCTTCGGCATCGCGATCCAGGTCGTGATCCTGCGGCCGATGATCGGCGAGCCGATCATCTCGGTGATCATGGTCACGATCGGGCTGTCGACGGTGTTTGATGCCGCGTTGAAATGGATTTTCGGCGTCAATCCCCAGCCCTTCCCGCGCGTGTTCACCAGCCAGTCGGTGAACTTTCTCGGCCTGCAAATCCAGACCGTCTATGTCATGAGCCTCGTCGTTTCGGTGGCGATGATGATCGGAATGGCCTGGTTCTTCCGTTCTTCGAAGTACGGACTTGCCATGCGCGCGACCGCGTTCAATCAGCAGGTGGCGCAATCGCTCGGCATTTCCGTCAAGAACGTGTTCGCGATGGCATGGGCGATCTCCGCAACCGTCTCGGCGGTCGCGGGCGTGGTGGTCGCCGTCGTCAACGGCGTTTCCTCGGGGCTCTCCGCCTATGGCATCAAGGTGTTTCCGGCGGCGATCCTGGGCGGGCTCGACTCGATCGGCGGCGCCGTGCTCGGCGGCATCATCATCGGGCTCCTTGAGAACATCGCCCAATATGTCGACAGCGAGTATCTGCACTGGGGCAATCTTTACGAGATCGCGCCGTTCTACGTGCTGATCATCGTGCTGATGATCAAGCCCTACGGCCTGTTCGGCACCAGGGACATCGAGCGGGTGTAGGCATGATCGCCGAAAAGTGGAATCCGGTTTTCGGTCGCGATAAACGCGTAAAGCGTTTGCGCGGAGATCGTGCCCAAACAAGAATGGGCGTGACCATGGCCAACTCTAACCGTTTTGGAAGGTAGAGCCCCATGGCAAGTCCTTCACTCATACCCGCCGGCGACTTCCGCACCTCCTATGCGGCCGACACCACGATCTTTCCGACCACGACGAGCCGCAATTTCGCGATTCTCGGCGTCATCCTGGCGTGCCTTGCACCGCAGGTTCTCACCAATTACTGGCTCACCATCTCCATCCAGATCGGGATCTTTGCGATCGCCGCACTGGGGTTGAATATTCTGGTCGGCTTCACCGGCCAGATTTCAATCGGGCACGCGGCGTTCTTTCTCCTGGGCGCGTTCACCTCGGCCTGGCTGTCGAACAACCTGCCGATCCCGGTATTCTTTGCCATTCCGCTTGCGGGCGTGGTGACGGCACTCGTCGGCCTCGTGTTCGGCATCCCGGCGGCGCGGCTGAAGGGGCTTTATCTCGTCATCGCGACGCTGGCCGCCCAATACATCCTGCTCGACTTCTTCTCGCGCGCCGAATGGTTTTCCGGCGGCTCCGTACCCGCGAGCGCCAATCCATTCTCGATTTTCGGATATACGCTGCGCGGCGACAGGCAGTATTTCTACGTCGTGCTGGCCTATCTCGTGATCAGCCTTCTCCTGGTGACCAATCTGATGCGCACGCGCGACGGCCGGGCGCTGGTCGCGATCCGCGATCACTACCTCTCCGCGGAAATCATGGGCATCAATCTCACCAAGTACCGGACGCTGTCGTTCGGACTTGCGGCTTTCTTTGCCGGCATCGCCGGCGCGCTCTACGCGCATTACCAGCTCGTGATCTCGCAGGAGGGGTTCGGCATCGAGCGCTCGATCCTGTTTCTCGCCATGGTCATCATCGGCGGCACCGGCTCGATCATGGGTACGCTGATGGGGACCGCCTTCGTGCTGCTGTTGCCGGAATTGATGGAGTTCATCAGCCTGCACCTGAAAGGCAGCGCGATCGATCACGCGCTGTCGCTCAACAACAACATCACCTTCCTGCGCGAGATCGCGATCGGGCTGATCATCATCGCGTTCCTGATGTTCGAGCCCGACGGACTTGCGCACCGCTGGCGCCAGATCAAGACGTACTGGAAACTCTACCCGTTTTCACATTGAGGTTGGAACGGGACCGACTACAATAGGCCTAAACAAGGAAATCGGAGGAAATGCTCATGACCATGAAATCCCTGCTCGGAACCGTTTCGCTGGCGGTAATGCTCGGCGGCGCTGCGTCGGCGGCGCAGGCCCAGATCGCCATCGGGCATCTCGAAGACCTGTCGGGCGGCACATCCGACGTCGGCACGCCTTACGGACAGGGCGTCGTGGACACCTTTGCCTGGGTCAACAAGAACGGCGGCGTCGGCGGCAAGCAGCTTAACGTCGACAGCAACGACTACGGCTATCAGGTGCCGCGCGCGATCGCGCTCTACAAGAAGTGGTCGGCGCCCGACAACAAGGTCGCGGCAATCATGGGCTGGGGCACGGCCGATACCGAGGCACTGACCGGCTTCGTGGCGCAGGACAAGATTCCCTATATTTCTGCCTCATACGCAGCCGCGCTGACCGACCCCGAAGGCCTCAGCGGCAGGACGAAGCCCTCGCCCTACAATTTCTTCTATGGCCCGAGCTACTCCGACGCCATGCGGGCTTTGATCACCTGGGCAGCCGAGGACTGGAAGGCCAAGGGCAAGCCGGGCAAGCCGAAATTCGTCCATATGGGCGCCAACCATCCCTACCCCAACGCACCGAAGGCGGCCGGCGAAGCGCTCGCCACCGAGCTCGGCTTCGAAGTGCTGCCGCCGCTGGTATTTGCGCTCTCGCCCGGCGATTACAGCGCGCAGTGCCTGAGCCTGAAGAGCTCCGGCGCCAACTACGCTTATCTCGGCAATACCGCAGCCTCCAACATCTCCGTGCTGAAGGCCTGCAAGACCGCCGGCGTGGACGTCCAGTTCCTGGGCAATGTCTGGGGCATGGACGAGAATGGCGCCAAGGCGGCGGCAGACGCAGCCGACGGCGTCGTCTTCCCGCTGCGCACGTCGGTGACCTGGGGCGGCAATGCGCCAGGCATGAAGACGGTGATGGAAATCTCGAAGATGTCCGACCCGACCGGCAAGGTGTACCGCCCGGTGCACTATATCGCCGGCGTCTGCTCCGCCCTCTACACGAAGGAAGCGCTGGACTGGGCCGTCAAGAATGGCGGCGCCACCGGCGAGAACGTCGCCAAGGGCTTCTATCAAAAGAAGGACTGGGTGCCGGCCGGTATGGAGGGTGTCTGCAATCCCTCGACCTGGACGGAGAAGGACCACCGCGGCACGCTCAAGGTCGATCTCTACCGCATGAAGGTCGCCGGTTCGACCGACGGCGATCTCAACGATCTGATGGCCAAGGGCGCCATCAAGCTCGAGAAGGTCAAGACCGTCGAACTGCCGCGCAAGGCGGACTGGCTTGGATGGTGATTTGATGCGCGGGCCAGTGCCTCCCCGCTCAGGGGAGGCATTGGCGATCAGCTTACGATCGGCGACTCCAAGCAGAGGCGTGCTCAGGCCGGATCCATGCCCTTGGACTTGAGCACGGCGGCGCCCGTCGGACCGGTGAGGAGTTCGATCAGCGATTTGGCGGCCGCCGGATCCTTGCTCGCGGATCCGATGCCGGCGGCGAACACGATCGCGCTGTTCAAGTCGCCGGGCAGAGGACCGACCACCTGGGCTCCTGGAACCGCGCGGATTTCCGAGGCCTGTGCCACGCCCATTTCGACCTCACCCTTGGCGACAAGCTCGCCAGCTTCGGCACCTGGCACCAGGACGGTTTTCGATTTCATCTGGTCGGCGATGCCGAGGCGATCGAGGATTTTGGCGAAATAAACGCCGCTGGCGCCGCCCCTCGCCGGATCGGCATAGGAGATCGACTTCACTGCGAGAAGCACAGCCTTCAGTTTTTCCGCCGTGCTGATATCCGGCAGCGATGCACCGGCCCGGACTCCGATCGCGACAAAGGAGCTCCCGACATTGGCGATGCTGCCCTGGGCAACCTTGCCCTTGGTCTGCAAATCGTCGAGGGCCGGTCGCGACAGGATCATCACGTCGGCGGTTTCGCCGGCGTCGATCCGTTTCTTGAGATCCGCGATCGTGCCGTAGACGATCACGAGCTTGTTGCCGCTGCTGCTCTCATACTTCGGCGCGAGCTCGCCGAGTGCTGGGGTGAGCGCGACCGTGCTCATCACCTTGACCTCGGCGGCATCCGCCGCGGTCGCTGCAAACGTCACAGCCAGCAGGAACGAACATCCAACCGCCGCCGCGGCCCGTCGCGAGAGAAACTTTCCCGTCATGATTTTCCTGCCTCCCGTTTGGAATAATCCCGAGCATAACCGAAGCCCCGCCGGAGCAACAGGCTTCAGGCGACCTGGCTCCTCGAATGAGCTTTTCGGATTGCCGCCCCGCTCCGTGCGTGCCATCCTGCGCTCCCGTGAAATGCTCATTCGAAGGTTTTGCTCTTGCAGACAGCGGAAACTCAAATCGATCGCCCATCGGTCGCGGCAGCACAAGCACCACTTTTGAGCGTGCGCAATATCGAAGTGGTCTATGACGAGGTCATCCTGGTGCTGCGCGGCCTGAGCCTCGACGTACCCAGAGGGGCGATCGTCGCGCTGCTGGGCGCCAATGGCGCGGGCAAATCCACTACGCTGAAGGCGATTTCGGGGTTGCTCAAGACGGAGGACGGCGAAGTTACCCGCGGCGAAATCCTCTTCGACGGCGAGCGCATCAACGGCATCGATCCGGAACGGATCGTTCGCCGCGGCATCTTTCAGGTGATGGAGGGCCGGCGCATCGTCGCCGACATGACGTCGCTGGAGAATTTGCGGCTCGGCGCCTTCACCCGCAGCGACCATGAAGTGTCAGCCGATATCGACATGGTGTTCAACTATTTCCCGCGGCTGAAGGAACGCACGGGGCTCGCCGGCTATCTCTCCGGCGGCGAACAGCAGATGCTGGCGATCGGCCGCGCGCTGATGGCGCGCCCCAAGATGATCCTGATGGACGAGCCCTCGATGGGGCTGTCGCCGCTGCTCGTCAAGGAAGTCTTCGCCATCATCAGGGCGATCAACCGCGACCTCGGCGTCACCATCCTGCTGGTCGAGCAGAACGCACACGCGGCGCTGTCGGTCGCAAGCCACGGCTACATCATGGAGCAGGGCAAGGTCGTGCTCGACGGCACGGCCGCCGAATTGCGCGACAATGAGGACGTCAAGGAATTCTATCTCGGCGGCGCCGGCGACCAGCGCAAGAGCTTCAAGAACCTGAAAAGCTTCAAGCGGCGGAAGCGGTGGCTGTGAGGATGATATTCTCATTCGGAATGGCCGGGCTTGTCCCGGCATGACCGAGCACCTGAAAGATCGCGATGACCGGGCACTATGACAACCGCGAAACCCGCGACCCCGCCGAGCGCGAGGCCGAGCTGTTCTCGCGGCTGGGAGACGTGCTGCGCGCAGCGCTTGCCGCGCCCGCCTATGCCGAACGGCTCAAGGGCGTCGATCCACGCCGCATCACCGACCGGGCGGCATTGGCATCGCTGCCGGTGCTGCGCAAATCAGACCTGCCTGCGCTGCACAAGGCGGCCCCACCCTTCGGCGGTTTCGTCGCAAGGCCGCCCGGCTCGTTCGCCCGGCTGTTCACCTCGCCGGGTCCGATCTTCGAGCCTGAAGGCGCGCATGCCGACCCCTGGCGCGGCGCGCGCGCACTTTTTGCCGCAGGCATTCGCGAAGGCGACGTGGTGCTGAACACGTTCAGCTATCATCTCACGCCCGGCGGCTTCATCTTCGACACTTCGGCGCGTGCGCTCGGCTGCGCGGTGATTCCGGCGGGCCCCGGCAACACCGAGGCGCAATTCGAACTGATCGAAGCCTATTCGCCGACGGCCTATTGCGGCACGCCCGATTTCCTCAAAATCCTGCTCGATGCCGCCGCGAGCGCCGGCCGAAACGTCTCCTCGATCAGCCGCGCGATCGTGTCCGGTGCGGCGTTTCCGAAGTCGCTGCAGGAAGAAATCAGATCGCGCGGCATCGACGCCTGCCAGGCTTTCGGCACCGCCGATCTCGGGCTGATCGCGTTCGAAACCTCGGCGCATGAAGGCATGGTCGTCAACGAGGACCTGATTCTGGAAATCGTGCGGCCCGGCACCGGCGACCCCGTCGCCGAAGGCGAAGTCGGCGAGATCGTCGTCACGACGCTCGACCCCGATCATCCCTGGATAAGGCTTGCGATCGGCGATCTGACGGCCGCGCTGCCGGGCACAAGTCCGTGCGGCCGCACCAATATGCGCATCAAAGGCTGGATGGGCCGCGCCGACCAGACCACCAAGGTCAAGGGCATGTTCGTGCGGCCCGAACAGATCGCCGAAATCGGCAAGCGTCACCCCGAGCTGTCCCGACTGCGTCTCGTCGTCACGCGCGAGAACGAGCAGGACGTGATGACGCTCACATGCGAATGCGGCTCACCGGCCGAGATACTGCGCGATGCAGTTGCTTCGACCCTGCGCACGGTGACGAAACTCGGCGGCGGCGTGGAGCTGGTAGCGCCGGGAAGCCTGCCGAACGACGGCAA
>CAWFZL010000004.1:0-58503 GCA_963820275.1 uncultured Alphaproteobacteria bacterium | reverse complement strand
AGATGCCGATTTATGACCGCCTTGTAAAACATTGGCAATTCAAGCGAATGGGCTTATAGCCGAAAACCACTGCGCATTGTGCAGCCGCGAACGGTCCGGTGACCGGTACTTTGACGTGAAGCCCGTCTGGCGGTGCTGTCGCTTTTTGGCCGGCAGACGCCAGCGAGATTTGGGCCAGCGCCGAAGCGCAGGCGAATCAGCATCGGAGGCAAACGCAAGCAGCTCTTCGAAGATCTTGAAAGAGCCCGACGGAACACTGGACCGCCGGAAATGACTTCAATCGGTATAACCGAACTTCGTTCTCAGCTTTTCGACGCAGACGCAATAGTCGAGTTCGGAAAGATACAAGGGTTGCTCTGCGCGGATTCTTTCCCACGCCATTTCGTCCGAAACAACCATGCAGTCGTCCACAAGATTGTCCCTGGCGTCGAAATAGATGTTCCAATCCTTGCGGAAAATGTCTTCGCTGGCATTGAACTGGTCACCCTGGAAGCCCGTGATGACCTCCCCGTCGATCACGGCGTAGGCGACGATGGCCATCGCAAATCTGGAATCGATCGCGGGATTGGCGGGGTCCAAGACCCGATAGGCAAAGCGCGCAATGCGATCGGCCTCTTCTCGCGGACGCAAACGAAAGGCGAAGCCGGACTTCAGCCGCGCATAATCTTCGTAAAACACCCAGCGAAAGGACATCGGCAGGCCGCGCGATTGCAGAAGCCCCGTCCAGAAGCGCTGCAAAGCGTCAAAGTCCGGCCTTTCAAATCTGCCGTCAGGACCGACCATCGCGCCCCTCTCCTGGCACCGTTTCGCGATGAGGCCCGCTTCATTGCCAGAGAGCCGGGCATCCTCGCACGCACTGATACCAGAACTAATAGGGCTCTGCCGTGTCGACCTTTGTGATCCCGATCACGGTCGCGCGGAAGCGGCTCCTTTCGATATGGACGCAACCGCTGTCGATGGTCGTGGGAGGGGAAATGCCGATCCGTCAGCCCGGCGCAGGAGCGAACAGGAACCTGCTCACGCCGCCTTCGCCAGTTCCGAAACCCGTTCCCAGGTGGTCGCCTTCATGCTTGACCGCGCTTCCATGCGCTCGAGCCAGGCGACGAGATTTGGATGCGGCTTGCCGAGTTCCGCCCATTCCGGAATTGCCGCGAAGAAGGCGGCGCCCGGCGCGACCAGCAAATCCGCGAGCGATAGTTCGTCGCCTGTGAAAAACGGTTGCTCACCCAGAAGGCGGGAAAGTTCGGAGAACACGGTGCGTGCCCTTGGCATCGCAGCTTCGATCGCCTTCTCGTCGGGAGCAGCCCCCATCAGCCGCGGCGCGATCACGCGATGGAAAATGATGACGTTGCCGACGCCGTGAAACAAATACCAGTCGTTGATGTTCATCACCTGGTCCATCCGCGCCAGTCGCCTTGAATTGGGGGGCGTCAGCGCCGGCGTGGGAAGAACGCGGTCGAGATAACGCAGGATGGCCTGGGTCTCATAGAGCGCAAAACCGTCGTGCTCCAGCACCGGCACCCGGCCGAAGGGATGGCGCGAGAGGTGCTCTGGCGAACGCATCGTGCCAGGCGCTACCGGTGCAAGCCGCCACGAGGCGCCCTTTTCCTCAAGAGCAGCCATCACCGACCGCCCGAACGGACTGCCTGGAATCGAATGCACGACGAAATCAAACATGACAATCTCCCCACTCACGCTGTTGCTGTTGCTCGTGTTATTTCCCGCTGCGCTCGGCTTCGCGCATGAAGCGCTCGATCAGGCCCGGCCAGCCGCCGTCGACGTCCTTGCGCATCGAAGCGCCCGCCTCCGCGCCCATGGTCTCGAACCTGTAGTGCACGAGTTCGACGCGCGTGGCCTCCGGCCCTTCCGAGGTGAAGCGCACATCGACTTCCGATTTCATCGAAAGGTCCGGCTTCCATTGCGCGTTGACCTGCCAGAGCAGCACCAGGCGGTGCGGCGGCTCCCAAACGATGATGGTCGCGACGCTGGTCTCGGTGCCGTCTTGCGAGATCTCGAGCCAGCGGCCGCCGAGGCAAGGCTCCATCAGGACTTTCTCGATGGGCTTCTTGCCGATACCGTGCTCGTTGGGCCACCAGCGCGTGAGCCCGCTGGTGAAAACCTCGAAGGCATGTTCGATCGGCGCCCTGACAGATACGGTCTTGCGCACGGGCGCAATCGTGGCCGCTTCGTTCATTCACTTGCTCCCTTTTGCCCTGTGGGATCGTTCGGCCTCGAGCCTGAAAGCCTCCAGCGCGTCGCCCCAGAAACTGTCCAGCCATTCGCGCAGCTCCATCAACCCCTCGCGCCGCAACGAGTAGATCCGCCGCACGCCCTCGCTCCGTTCCTCGACGAGGCCGGCGTCCTTCAGCGCCTTTAAGTGTTGCGACACGGCAGGCCGTGAAACCGGCAATCCCGCAGCGATTGCCTTGACCGCCCGCGGGCCGTGGCGCAACCGCTCGAACACCCTCCGCCGCGTCGGGTCCGCAAGTACGGCAAGTGCTGTTCCGTAAGTCATGGCTAACGGTAAGCTTCTGCTTACTCTATGTCAAGTTGCCTTTCCCGGGTTCCACCAACGCCGGCGCCCCCGCGATGCCTTCGAGTTCAATGGCAGTTTTCATTTGCGCTCTCGCGGGGCCCGGCTAGGCTTTGATGCCAGGCAGTGGTCCGGTCCGAACATGAATGCGAACGACATTTCCTTCGAAACCGCGCTTCAAATGCGCGTCGATCAGATGTGCGACGCCTGCACGCGCTGCGGCAAATGCGTCGAGGCCTGCCCCAGCGTGAAGCCGGCAGGCATTTCGGAACGCCCGCAAGACGTGATCGCCGGCATCATCGATATCATACGCGAGGGCAACGGGCCGGATGCCTCGCGCAAATGGGCGCAGTCCTGCATGCTCAGCGGCGAGTGTATCAGGGCGTGCGACGAAGGCGTCAATCCGCGCTTTCTGCTCGCGATGGCGCGCGTGGCGATCGAAAGGTCCGAGCACGATCTGCCCGCACGGCGGCGTCAGGCGATCGATAAATATCGCGATCTCGGCCGCGATGTCGCCATGCTGTCGCGGCTGCAACTCGATGACGCGCTGCTGGAGCGGCTCGGTCAGAATGCCGCGTCGGTCGCGATGCCTGCCGAGAAGCCGGACTTCGTGTTCTATACCGGCTGCAACGTGCTGAAAACGCCGCACATCGCGCTGCTCGCGCTCGATATCATGGATGCGCTCGGCATCTCTTACCAGGTGATGGGCGGACCGAGCCATTGCTGCGGCGTGATGCAGCTGCGCCCGGGCGATGTCGAAATGTCCGGCCGCATGGGCACGAGCAGCGCCGTAAAACTTGCGCAATCGAAGTCCGGCCAGGTGATCTCGTGGTGCCCGAGCTGCTATGTCCAGTTCACGGAAACGACGCTGCCGGCGATCGAGCGCCAGCGCGGCGCGCGACCTTTCGAGATGACGCCGTTCATGCGGTTTCTCGATGGCCGGCTCGACCAGCTCATCCCACTTTTGCGCCAGCGCGTCGAGATGCGCGTCGCCTTGCATCGTCATCCCGGCGTCGCCGGGGTGATGGAAGCCGCCGCAAGAATCGCCCGGGCGATTCCCGGCATCTCGCTCGTCGATCTGAACCAGCCGGCGGTTGGCCTGCAGAGCGTCAGTCTCGGCGTGTTGCCCAAATTCAAGCGCGAGCTTCAGCTCGGCGAACTCGAGGCGGCGCGCGCTGCGGGCATAGATGCGCTGGTGACCGTCTATCATTCGGACCATCGCGAGTTCTGCGCGCATGAGCGGGACTGGCCGTTCCGCATCGTCAACCTGCTCGAGCTCGTTGGCGTCAGCATGGGGCTCAAACGCCACGACCGCTACAAGGAACTCAAGATCATGCAGGATGCCGACCAGATCGTTTCCGAATGCGGCGATCTGATCGCGCTCCACGCGCTCGAATCCGGGGAAGGCGCGCGAGGTCGTTGTCAAATCGATGCTTGGCGACCAGCCGCTGCCGTTGAAAGGCTGATCGCTGAAGCCGGTCGGTCGCGGCGGCAACGCACGTATCCCTCGAGACGGCGCTTACGCGCCTCCTCGGGATGAGGCCGCCATTCGTGGCCTCGCGTTCAGATCCTCATGGTGAGGAGCCGCGCTCTTTGCGCAGCATCTCGAACCACTCGACCCGACCTGTCGCCGCCCCTCCTCACTCCTTCTTGTCGATATTCCAGAAGATCGGCGTCGCCGGACCATCAAGGACGCCCGTGAGTGATTTGCGCCAGGCGCTCGGCGCAAGATATTGGCCGAGCGGGATATAGATCACCTGGTCGTAATTCTCCTTCTGGATCTCCTCGGCAAGCTTTTTCTGCTCCTCGGGCGAGGAGGAACGCGCGAACGCATCGCGCAGGGATTCCATCCTGGGATCGTCCGGCCAGCCGAACCAGCCGCCATTCTTGCCCTTGCCGTTGATCGACAGATTGGCGACGGGATTGACGACGTCGGCGCCGACCCAGTTGGTGAAGAACATGTTCCAGCCGCCCTCCTTCGGCGGCTTCTGGCTGGCGCGACGGGTCACGACAGTCTGCCAGTCGGTCGCCTGCACATCGACCTTGAAGCCGGCCTCGCGCAGCAATTGCGCGGCAACGATCGGCTGCGCTTTCAGCGTCACGACATCGCCGGGTGCCATCACCACCACCGGCGTGCCGTCATAGCCGGACTCGGCGAGCTGCTTTTTCGCCTCCGCCATGCCGTTACCCTTGACGAGGGTCTCCGACCCCACATCGGACGCCAATGGTGTGCCGCAAACAAAGACCGCGCCGCAGATCCGGTAATATTCGGGATTGCCAACCAGCGCATCCAGCACGTCCTTCTGGTTCATGGCCAGCAAGGCGGCGCGGCGCACCTTCACGTTATCGAAGGGCGGATAAAGGAAGTTCATCCGTCCCAGCGTCTGGACGCCGAGCTTGTTCGAGATGTCGACCTTGATTTCGGGATTGGCAGCGAGCACAGGAAGCAGGTCGAAGGGCGGAAATCTCCATGAAATCGATGTCACCCGATTGCAGCGCGTTTACCGCGGTCTGCGCATCCGGCATCGTGATCCACTCCACGCGATCGACCTTCACCACCTTGCCGCCGGAGGTCCAGCTTGCCGGCTCCTTGCGCGGCACGTAGTCGGTGTTCTTCACATAGACCGACTTGACTCCCGGCTGGAATTCGGCCGCCACGAACTTGAACGGGCCCGATCCGATCTGTTCCTTGATCTGCTGGCCTGGAGGCGTCTCGGCGAGACGCTTCGGCATCATGAACGGCACCAGCGACGACGGCTTGCCGATCAACTCCAGCACGAGGCCATAGGGCTCTTTCAGTTTCAGCGTGATGGTTCTGGCGTCGGTGGCCTCCAGGCTTGCGACAAAATCCATCAGCTTCTGGCCCATGCCATCATTGCGGCCCCAGCGCTTGAGCGAGGCGACGCAATCTTCCGCCGACACCGGCGCGCCGTCATGCCATTTCAGCCCGTCGCGCAGGGTAAAGGTGTAGGTGAGCTTATCGTCGGAGACTTTCCAGTCGGCCATCTGCGGCTGGATCTTGAAGTTGGCGTCTTCCGAAAGCAGCGTGTCATAGACCATGTAGCCGTGATCGCGAGTAATGTAGGCCGTGGTGAAACCGGGATCGATCACGCGCAGGTCCGAATGCATGACCGCGGTGATCGTCTTGGCGTCCGCGGGGGCAGCAGCAAGAATAACCGACAACGTCGCGAGCGCGATGCGCGAGGCCATCACGAACTGCTTCCGGCACAAGGTCTCCAACATGATCGTCTCCTGACGTGAAACCGGTCAAAGGCAGGTCATTCGCTGTGCAAGCGGCCCGCTAATTGGGCGACATAACACGCTGTAATTCCAGAATATTCGAGACTTGCACCGGGCACGCGGCACGTCAATCGCGATTTCGGAAGAGAGCAATGCGCCCCGTCATCGCGCATGTTTCACTTTACAAAATGTTCGCCAATCCTTCTCGTAAGAGAAAGGTTCCCCTCACAAGAGCATCCTGAAAATGAACCCTGCCAATCTTCCCTTTGATTCCGAAGCCATGCTGGAGGGGTTACGGGGATGGGTTGAATGCGAAAGCCCGACCTTCGATGCAGCAGCCGTAAACAGGATGCTCGATGTCGCCGCGCGCGAGCTGGCGGTCATGGGCGCCTCGATCGAACGCATCGCCGGGCGACACGGTTTTGGCGGCTGTATCCGCGCGAAATTTCCGCATCCGAAACAGGGCGAGCCCGGCATCCTGATCGCGGGCCATCTCGACACCGTTCATCCCGTCGGCACGCTGGAGAAACTGAAGTGGCGGCGCGAGGGCAACAAATGCTTCGGACCCGGCATCTTCGACATGAAGGGCGGCAACTACCTCGCCCTCGAAGCGATCCGGCAACTGGCGCGGGCGTCTGTCGCGACGCCGCTGCCGGTCACCGTGCTGTTCACGCCGGACGAGGAAGTCGGCACGCCATCGACGCGCGACATCATCGAGGCGGAAGCGCTCCGCAACAAATATGTGCTGGTGCCGGAACCCGGCCGGCCAAACAACGGCGTCGTCACCGGGCGTTACGCGATCGCCCGGTTCAATCTGGAAGCCATCGGCAAGCCAAGCCATGCCGGCGCTACGCTGTCCTCGGGACGTTCGGCCATTCGCGAGATGGCGCGCCAGATCCTCCTCATCGACGGCATGACGAGCGAAGACTGCACCTTCTCTGTCGGCATCGTGCATGGCGGTCAATGGGTCAATTGCGTCGCCACGACGTGTACCGGCGAAGCACTGAGCATGGCCAAGCGCCAGGCCGATCTCGATCGCGGCGTCGAACGCATGCTGGCGCTTTCGGGCACCGCCAATGATGTGACCTTCAGGGTCACGCGCGGCGTGACACGGCCGGTGTGGGAGCCGGATGCCGGCACCCTGGCGCTGTACGACAAGGCGTGCCGCGTCGCGGAGGCAATGGGCGTCGACCTTCCGCATGGCAGCGCCGGCGGCGGCTCGGACGGAAATTTTACCGGCGCGCTGGGAATCCCGACCCTTGACGGGCTCGGCGTGCGCGGCGCCGATGCACATACGCTCAACGAGCACATCGAAGTCGACAGTCTCGCCGAGCGAGGCCGCCTGATGGCTGGCCTGCTGGCAACGCTGGAATGAGATCTCCCATGGACAAGGCACAAGCCGGTTCCCGCAACCTGTCCTTCAAAGCCATTCGCGCCAGGGCCGAGAAGCGCAAGGGCGGCCCGAAGGCGCTGGAAAGGCTGCTGCCGCCAAAACCCGAATTGAAGGCGCTCGCAAGACTTCCCGACGACCGCATTCTTGCGGAGATGACCCGGCGCGTATTCTCCGCCGGATTTGCCTGGAGCGTGATCGAAACGAAATGGCCGGGATTCGAGAAGGCCTTTCTCGGCTTCAGGCCGGCAAAGCTCGTCTTTCAGCCCGATGATTTCTGGGATGGGCTATTGTCCGACACGGCAATCGTGCGCAACGGCGCCAAGATCGCCTCGGTACGCGAAAATGCCGTCTTCGTGCAGGAGATATCAAAGGAGCATGGCAGCTTCGGCAGGTTCCTGGCAGAGTGGCCCTCCTCCGACGAGGTTGGACTTCTAGACCTGCTCGCCAAGCGGGGCAGCAGGCTCGGCGGCAACACCGGCCAGATGTTCCTGCGCTTCGTCGGCTGGGACGGATTTGTCACGTCGCAGGATGTGGTGGCCTGCCTGCGAGAGGCCGGCCTCGATGTCGCGGAGGAAGTCAAATCGAAGGGCGACCTTGCCAGGGTTCAGGCGCAGTTCAACGCATGGGCCAGCGAAACGGGGCTGCCTTATGTCCATCTATCGCGCATCTGCGCGCTGTCGATCGGGGAAAACCGCTCGGCTTGACGCGCATGGTGGCACGGGGTTTGCAAAGCTCGGGTGGGCCTCATGACGGAATTCTGCAGCTTTCCGCGAACTTTACCCATCGTCCCTGCGGAAGCAGGGACCCATAACCGCAGCCATCAATTGTTGCGCCAAAGCCGTCGAACTTTCAAACGACAAGTTGCAGCATATGGGTCCCTGCTTCCGCAGGCACGACGCAATGGGTGGGGCTGATGGCTGGATATCTGTTTCGCCGCTTGCTCGCTGCCATTCCCGTGATGGGCGTGGTTGCGCTGTTCGTGTTTCTGTTGTTGCGACTGACACCCGGCGATCCCGCCGCAATTCTCGCCGGCGACAATGCCACTCCCGAACAGCTGGAGCGCATCCGTGCCTCGCTTGGTCTCAACCAGCCGCTCTACACGCAATTCTTCACATGGATCGGCAGGTTGCTGCACGGCGATCTCGGCGTCTCACTGATTTCCAACGTGCCGGTCCTGAGGATGATCGGCCAGCGCGTGGAGCCGTCGATCTCGATCGCGCTATCGACCATCATCCTTTCCATCCTGATCGCCGTGCCGCTCGGCGTGATCGCGGCATGGAAACACGGCACATGGATCGACCGTTTCGTGATGGGATTGTCCGTGGTCGGCTTCTCGGTTCCTGTCTTCGTGATCGGTTACGTCCTGATTCAGGTCTTTGCCATCGACCTGCGATGGCTGCCGGTGCAGGGGTTTCGCAGCATCGCATCTGGATTTGGCCCCTTTCTCGAACGCCTTGTTCTGCCGACTTGCACACTGTCCTTCATCTATGTCGCGCTGATCGCGCGCATGACCCGCGCCTCGATGCTTGACGTGCTGGGAGAGGATTATGTGCGCACCGCGCGCGCCAAGGGCATCGGCGAGATCGGCGTGCTGTTGCGCCACGGCTTGCGCAACGCTGCCGTGCCCGTCATCACGGTGATCGGCACCGGCTTTACGCTTCTGATCTCTGGCGTCGTCGTCACCGAAAGCGTGTTCAACCTGCCAGGGGTCGGCCGTCTCACCGTCGATGCGGTGCTGGCGCGCGACTATCCCGTCATCCAGGCGATGATCCTCTTGACCTCGGGCATCTATGTCGCCGTCAATCTTCTGATCGACGTCGCCTACACGCTGCTCGATCCCAGAATCCGTTATTGAGGTTTGGTTGGCGATGGCGGTCGAGACCCTCCCCGAACCCTCAATCCCGATCACCACGCCGTTGCGGCCGGGCCTGCGGTTTCTCACGGCGACGCCGATCATCGCCGCGGCGACGATCTGCCTTGCGCTGGTCGTCGCCTCCGCCGTCCTGGCACCCTTCCTTTCGCCGCACGATCCCCTGCTGCTGGCGCCAGCCCAGCGGCTCAAGCCCGCAAGCGCGCAGTTTCTGCTCGGCACCGATGGCTATGGCCGCGACCTGCTGTCGCGAATTCTCTATGGGGGGCGAATTTCGCTCTTGATCGGTCTTGGCGCCGCCACCTTCAGCGTCGCGATCGGGCTTTTGATCGGGCTCGTATCCGGCTTCTTCAGGTGGCTCGACGCGATCATGATGCGCGTGATGGATGGCTTGATGGCGATCCCGAGCATCCTGCTTGCGATCGCCGTGGTTTCGCTCTCCGGCGCAAGCCTGATGACGGTTCTGGTGGCGATCACCATCCCCGAGATTCCGCGCGTGGCGCGGCTGGTGCGATCGGTGGTGCTCTCGGCGCGCGAGGAGCCGTACGTGGAAGCTGCCATTTCAGTCGGCTCGTCCTTGCCGAAGATCATGGTGCGGCACCTGGTGCCGAACACGATCGCGCCACTGATCGTGCAAGGCACTTACGTCTGTGCGTCTGCGATCCTGACCGAAGCGATCCTGTCGTTCCTCGGCGCCGGCATCAGCCCGGAGACTCCGACCTGGGGCAACATCATGGCCGAGGGCCGGGCCTACTTCCAGATCAAGCCGACGCTGATCTTCTGGCCGGGACTATTGCTGTCGATCGCGATCCTTTCCGTCAATCTGATCGGCGACGCCGCGCGCGACGCGCTCGACCCTCGCATGAAGCGGCGGGAGGGCGGAAGGTGAGCAAAAGCAATTTCAATCGCGCACCGTCATTCCAGGGCTATGCGATGCATCGAGCCCGGGATCTCGTCATTGCGAGGAGCGTGAGCGACGAAGCAATCCAGAATTGCAACTATGGAAACTCTGGATTGCTTCGCGGAGCCTGTCCTCGGGCCGCGCTTCGCGCGGACCCGCTGGCCCGCAATGACGACGGAGAAGGCCCAACATGACCACCCCCGTCCTCGATATCGGCGATCTCGTCGTCAGCCTCGGCAAGACACCGGCCAGCGCGCGGGTGATCGACGGCATTTCGCTCCAGCTGCGCGAGCGCGAAACCCTTTGCCTTGTCGGCGAGAGCGGCTCGGGCAAATCGGTGACTGCGCTGACCATAATGGGGCTGCTGCAAAAGGGCTCGCTGATGCCGATGGGCGGCAGCATCAAGCTTGTCGGCGAGGAGCTGTTGATGGCAAGCGACCGCCGCCTGCGGCAGTTGCGCGCCACCAGGATGGCGATGATATTTCAGGAGCCGATGACGGCGCTCAATCCGGTGGTGCCGGTCGGCCGCCAGATCGATGAGGTCTTGCGCGCGCACACCGGTCTCGACGCGCGCGCGCGGCGCCAGCGCATCCTGGACATGATGGAACAGGTGCGATTGCCCGAGGTCGACCGCATTTTTTCATCGTACCCGCACCGGCTGTCCGGCGGCCAGCGCCAGCGCATCATGATTGCGATGGCGCTGGTGCTGGAACCGAAACTCCTGATCGCGGACGAGCCGACGACGGCGCTCGATGTCACCACCCAAAAGCAGATCCTGACGCTGATCCGCGACCTGCAGCGGGATCATGGCACAGCCGTCCTCTTCATCACCCACGATATGGGCGTGGTCGCCGAGATCGCCGACCGCGTTGCCGTGATGCGCCAGGGCCAGCTGGTCGAGACCGGATCGCTTTCGACGATCCTGCGCACGCCCACGATGGAATATACGCGCAATCTGCTTGCGTCGGTACCGAGCCTGGTGCCGCGCGCCAGACGCGCGGAATCAAGAGAACCCGTCGTGCTGGAGGCCAACGAACTCGGCAAGATCTATCGCGAGCGCTCGTTCTTCGGCCGCACCCGCGAGGTAGTCGCGGCCGAAAATGTCACGCTGACGCTGCGAAAGGGCCGCACGCTCGGCATCGTCGGCGAAAGCGGTTCCGGAAAGTCGACTGTGGCGCGCTGCATGGTCCGTCTGATCGACCCGACCTCCGGCGGGGTTCGGCTCGCGGGCCGCGAAATCTCAGACCTCTCGCACCGGCTTTTGCAGCCGCACCGCAAGAAGATCCAGATCGTCTTCCAGGATCCCTACCGGTCGCTCAATCCGCGCATCACCGTCGGCGAGACGATCGCCGAAGGACCGATCAATTACGGCATGCGTCGCGCGGATGCGCTGGCGAAGGCGCGCGAACTCCTCGAACTCGTCGATCTGCCCGCCGATTCCATTTCACGCTATCCGCACCAGTTCTCGGGCGGGCAGCGCCAGCGCATTGCGATTGCACGGGCGCTCGCGCTCGATCCCAATGTGCTGGTAGCGGACGAAGCGGTCTCGGCGCTCGACGTTTCCGTGCAGGCGCAGGTGCTGGAACTGTTCGAAGAGATTCGGGCGAGGCTCGCCATCGCGCTTCTGTTCATCACCCACGATTTGCGGGTCGCCGCGCAAATCTGCGACGACGTCGCGGTCATGCAGCAGGGACGCATCGTCGAACAGGGTCCGGCGGCGGACGTCCTGACAAATCCACAACAGGCCTATACCCGCGCGCTGCTTGACGCCGCACCCGGACGGGGGTGGGATTTCGCCAATTTCCGCCCGGTTGCGAGTGCGGTTTGAGCCTTGAACAAACCCTTCCTGTCGTCATTGCGTGCGCAATGATGGAAGGCGCGGTATGCAACGCGGAATTGCTCCGTTACTTGCGCACTTCGTTGACATGGGTCTAACGTTTGCGTGCAACGTTCGAGAGAAATGAATGCCCCGGATCGCCGTTGGCGGCTTTTTGCACGAGACCAACACCTTCGCGCCGACCAGGGCGGCCTATGCCGATTTCGTGCATGGCGGCGGCTGGCCTTCGATGACAAAAGGCGCCGACGTGCTCGAGGTGATGCGCAACATCAATGTCGGGCTGGCCGGATTTGTCACCGAGGCAGAGGCGCAAGGCTGGGAACTTGTACCGACCATCTTTGCCGCGGCAAGTCCTTGTGCGCACGTGACCAGAGATGCCTATGAGCGCATCGCCGCCGTCATCGTGGACGGCATCAGGAATGCGCCTCCGCTCGATGCGGTCTATCTCGACCTTCACGGCGCCATGGTGAGCGAGCATCTCGATGACGGCGAGGGCGAAATCCTTGCGCGGGTGCGGCGGGTGATCGGCGATGACGTGCCGCTGGTGGCAAGCCTCGACCTGCACGCCAACGTCACGCCGCAGATGGTGGATCAGGCGGATGCACTCATCGCCTACCGCACCTATCCGCATGTCGACATGGCCGACACGGGGCGCGCCGCCGCGCGTCATCTTTCGCTTTTGCTCGCGACCGGCCGGCGTCTGGCCAAGGCGTTCCGGCCATTGCCATTCCTTATTCCGATAAGCTGGCAATGTACCAATGATCAGCCCGCGAGGGGCATCTATGAAAAACTGGCAGCGCTGGAGAGCGAGGCGGTGCCGACGCTGTCTTTCTGCCCGGGCTTTCCCGCGGCGGATTTTTTCCATTGCGGGCCAAGCGTCGTCGCCTATGGCCGATCGCAGGCTGACGCGGAAAGCGCAGCGGACAGACTTGCCGCTCTGATCGAAAGTCATGAGAGCGATTTCGACGGCCGCATCTATACGTCCGACGAAGGCGTGCAGCTTGCGATGGAGCTTGCCAGGACCGCCAGAAAACCGGTCATCATCGCCGATACCCAGGACAATCCGGGCGCCGGCGGCGATTCCGACACGACCGGCATGTTGCGGGCGCTGGTCCGCAACGGGGCGACCAGAGCCGCGATCGGCGTGATCTATGATCCCGTCTCTGCAAAGGCCGCCCATGCCGCCGGCATTGGTGCAACGATAAGGATCGCGCTCGGCGGCAAGTCCGGAATCAAGGGCGACGCGCCTTACGAGGAAACGTTTGTCGTGGAACACCTGTCGGACGGAAAATTCGTCGCAGCAGGGCCCTACTACGGCGGTCGCGACATGGACATGGGGCCCTCGGCGTGCCTGCGGATCGGCGATGTGCGCGTGGTTGTGAGTTCGCACAAGGCGCAGCTCGCCGACAGGTCGATGTTTCGATATGTCGGCATCGAGCCCACCGAACAGGCGATCCTGGTCAACAAGAGTTCGGTGCATTTCCGCGCCGATTTCGAGCCGATCGCGGAACGGCTTCTGATCTGCGCCGCGCCCGGTGCGATGCCGGCCGACACCGCTGGCCTTCCCTGGACGAAACTCCGCCCGGGCATTCGTCTGAAGCCGAACGGCCCGGCGTTTGCTCCCGACAAATCGCGTTCTCCCTCCCCTGTCATCGGATAAGTGAAAATGCCCAACATCGATCGTATCGACGCCTTTGCCGACGAACTCACCGCCATCCGCAGGGATCTGCACGCCCATCCCGAAATCGGTTTCGAGGAAGTCCGCACGTCGGGAATTGTCGCCGAGAAGCTCGCGCAATGGGGCATCGAGGTTCATCGCGGGCTCGGCGGCACCGGCGTGGTCGGCGTGCTCAGGGGCAAGGGCAACGGCACAAAACGCATAGGACTGCGCGCCGACATGGACGCGCTGCCGATGGAAGAGAACACCAACCTGAAGTGGCGTTCGACCATTCCCGGGCGCTTCCACGGCTGCGGCCATGACGGCCATACCACCATTCTGCTCGGCACCGCCCGCTACCTCGCCGAGACCCGAAATTTCGACGGAACCGTGCATTTCATCTTCCAGCCGGCAGAGGAAGGCCTTGGCGGCGCACGCGCCATGATCAAGGACGGATTGTTCGAGAAGTTTCCCTGCGACGAAATCTATGGCCTGCACAATGCGCCCGATCTCAATCACGGCGAACTCGCGATCCTGCCGGGGCCTGCGATGGCGGGGGCGGACTTCTTCGACATCACCATCAGCGGCTACGGCGCCCATGGTGCGATGCCGGAACGCTCGAAGGACCCCATCGTGATCGCGATGGCCGTGGTGCAGGCGCTGCAATCGGTCGTCAGCCGCAATGTACCGCCGACGGAAGCTGCGGTGCTGTCGGTCACCCAGATTCACGCGGGCTCCGCCTATAACGTGATCCCGGGCGAAGCAAAACTTGCCGGCACGGTGCGGGCGTTTTCCGACGAGGTGCGCTCACTGATCCGCGAGCGCATGCGTGCGATCTGTGCCGGCATGGCGGCGGCGTTCCACGTGGAAATCGCGGTCGACATCCGCGATATTTTCAGCGTGCTCGTGAACCAGGAGGAACATTCCAGAGTTGTCGCCGACGTGGCCAGGACGATCGTCGGCCCGACCAACGTCAAGAAGAGGTCCCAATTGAAGATGGGCAGCGAGGATTTCGCCGACATGCTGCAAGCCGTTCCCGGCGCCTATTTCTGGCTCGGCCATGACGGTTCGGTGCCGGTGCACAATCCGGGCTTCACGCTGGACGACAAGATCCTGCCGGTGGGCGCCAGCATGTTCGCCCGCATCATCGAGACCCGACTGCCGGTCGGCAGCGATGCGTGAGGCTCCCCAGAATACGGAGTCGGCACTGCATGATCTCTGTGCCGTCGACCTGATCGCCGGCTTTCGCAGCCGGCAATTCTCGCCGGCGGAGGTGCTGGAGGACGTGCTGACCCACGTCGCGGTATGGGAGCCGCACATCAAGGCGCTGTACGCCTTCGATCCGGAAGGCGCGCGCTCGGCGGCAAGGGCCTCGACCGAGCGCTGGCAAAAAGGCGAGCCGCTCGGCGCTCTCGACGGCGTACCCGTCACGATCAAGGACAATATCGCAACCAGGGGCGTGCCGATGCCACTCGGTGCTGCGACCACCAAACTGGTGCCGGCCGACACGGACGCCCCACCGGCCGCGCGCTTGCGCGAAGCGGGCGCGGTGATTTTCTCCAAGACCACCATGCCGGATTACGGCATGCTCTCCTCCGGCCTTTCGAGTTTCCATCCCCTCACCCGCAATCCCTGGGATCTCGGCAAGAACCCCGGCGGCTCCAGCGCTGGCGCAGGTGCCGCGTGTGCGGCAGGTTATGGCCCCTTGCATCTTGGCACTGATATCGGCGGTTCGGTGCGGCTGCCGGCGTGCTGGTGCGGCATCGTCGCGCTCAAGCCGAGCCTTGGGCGGGTCCCCATCGATCCGCCCTATGTCGGCCGCGTCGCGGGGCCGATGACCCGCACGGTCGATGACGCCGCGCTGATGATGAGCGTGATGGCCAGGCCCGACCGGCGCGACGGCATGAGCCTGCCGCCGCACAGCATCAACTGGAAGGCGCTCGACAAACCTCCGCGCAAGCTCCGCGTCGGCTTGATGCTCGATCTCGACGTCGGCCAGACCCTCGAGCAGGAGGTGCGCGATGTGGTTGTCGCGGCGGCGAAGGCTTTCGAGGCCGCAGGCGCCGTCGTCGGCGAAGTCCGCGGCATCCTGACGCGGCAAATGCTCGACGGCCTCGACAATTTCTGGCGCGCGCGCCTTTGGGACGACCTTTCGCAGCTTCAGCCTGCCGAGCGCGCCAAGGCGCTGCCCTACATTCTCAAATGGGCGGAAGCGGGCGCGAAACTCTCCGGCGTCGACGTCGTGCGGGGCTTCAACGCGACGATGGCGATCCGCACGGCGGCAGGAAAACTCTTCGCCGATCTTGACTACGTGATCTCGCCGGTTTCGCCGGTGGTGAAATTCGCCGCCGAACTCGCCGCACCGCTCGACGATCCCGACCGACCCTTCGAGCACATCTGCTACACCGTGCCGTGGAACATGGCAGAAAATCCGGCCATCTCGATCAACGGCGGATATGATGCTGAGGGCTTTCCGATCGGCCTGCAGATCATCGGCCGCCGCTTCGACGATATCGGCGTGCTCGGCATGGCCAAGACGTTCGAGGACTTGCGCGGACCACAAAGGCCATGGCCGAGCCCGCCAGGCAAACAATAAGGGTCGCGGCGCAATCTGGATTGCTTCGTCGCTTCGCCTCCTCGCATCGACGAAATATGTCCGTCATTGCGAGCGCAGCGAAGCAATCCAGAACATTTGCGCGACAAGGGAGCATGAACACAGGGAAACATCCTAATGCCCTACGAAACCATCCGATACGAAGTTGCCGAGCAGATCCTCACCCTCACGCTCAACCGGCCCGAGAAGCTCAACGCCTTCAACGCCACGATGCAGCGCGAGCTGATCGAAGCCTTCGAGGCCGCAGACCAAGACGACGATGTCCGCGCCATCATCGTCACGGGGAGCGGCCGCGCGTTCTGCGCGGGCGCGGATCTTTCCTCCGGCGCCGACACCTTCGACCGCGACGCCAGGCGCGGACCTGTCAGGCGACTGGCCGACGGTCGCGTCGATTACAGCGATCCCAACGCCCGCGACGGCGGCGGCCAGGTCACCTTGCGCATCTTCAAATGTCTGAAGCCCGTGATCGCGGCTGTGAACGGGCCAGCGGTCGGCATCGGAGCGACCATGCAGCTCGCGATGGATATCCGCATCGCCTCCGAGAATGCGCGCTTCGGCTTTGTGTTCTCCCAGCGCGGCATCGTGCCCGAAGCCGCATCCAGCTGGTTCCTCCCGCGCATCGTCGGAATCTCCCAGGCGCTGGAGTGGTGCTACACCGGACGGGTCTTCCCGGCGCAGGAGGCGTTGGCTGGGCGGCTTGTCAGCAAGGTCGTTCCGGCAGACGAGTTGCTGCCGACCGCGCGCGGCCTCGCCCGCGAGATCGCCGGCAAGACCGCGCCGGTATCCATCGCGCTGATCCGGCAGATGATGTGGCGCATGCTCGGCGCCGACGATCCGATGGAGGCGCACAAGGTCGACAGCCGCGGCATCTATGCGCGCGGCCGCTCGGAAGACGTCAAGGAAGGCGTGATGTCGTTTCTGGAAAAGCGCCCGGCGAACTTCAGGAACACGGTATCGTCCGACATGCCCGACTATTTTCCCTGGTGGGACGAGCGGGAGTATGGGTGAGATTTGATCCCCCGACTTGCCCGGTGGCCTCATGGTTCGAGACGGTGCTTCGCGCCTCCTCACCATGAGGGTCTCCCCGCTCGCCATGTCCTCGTCCTGAGGAGCGCGCATTGCGCGCGTCTCGAAGGACCCGTCCCAATCACAATTGCCCCCATCCGACCAGACTTCCGCCGTTCCGCGGGGAGGGATTCAGCGGGGAGTGATCACCCTATCGTCAACGCCACCCTCCCGATCGCCTTGCGCTCGATCAGGAGCCGCATCGCCTGCGCGTGCTCGGAAAGCGGCAGGCGGTACGAGAGGTGGGGACGAACCTTCCCCGCCGCCGCCCATTGCAACAGCGCGCGGGTTCGCGCATTCGCCATGGCCGGATTTCTTCGCGCTGCTTCGCCGGCGCGAACGCCGATCACGCTCGCGCCCTTGATCAGCAGCAGATTGGTGCGCGCTAGCCCGACCCCGCCGGTGAACCCGACGACCAGGATGCGCGCGCCCCAGGCGATGCAGCGCAGGCTGTTTTCAAGAATCTCGCCGCCGACGGGATCGAATACCACATCGGCGCCATGGCCCTCGGTGATGCGCTTGACCGCATCGCGAAACGGCTCGCGCGGATACAGCACGAGATGATCGGCGCCCTTCGCCTTGGCCACGGCAAGCTTCTCCTCCGACGAGGCCGCCGCGATCACGGTTGCGCCCAACAGCTTGCCGATCTCGACCGCGGCAAGACCGACGCCGCCGCCCGCGCCATGCACCAGCAACACCTCGCCGGGCTCGAGCTCGCCCCGGTCGACCAATGCATGATGGGCGGTGCCGTGCGCGGCAAGGAACGTCGCGCCCTCCGCGAAGTCGAAATTCGCCGGCAACGGCGTCAGTTGCGACGGCGCGACGACGACCTCCTCGGCATAGGCGCCATGGCGCATCCTCACCATCACGCGGTCGCCGACCGCGACGCCTGTGGCGCCGTCAGCGATCTCGGTCACCTCGCCCGCGGCCTCGACCCCAGGCACGAACGGCAGGTCCGGCTTGAGCTGATAGTCGCCGGCCACCATCAATATGTCGGGGAAGTTGATTCCGGCCGCGCGCACGGCCACCCGGACCTGCCCGTGCTCAAGCGGCGCGGAGGCAAAATCTTCCAGGCCCAGCCTTTCGGGCGGGCCGAGTTCGCGGCAGACGATTAGCTTCGGCATCAGGCCGCGCTCGCCTTTCGCCGCTGCAGGGCCTCGCGGATCAGCGGCAAGCGATCGTTGCCGAAATACATGTCGGTCTTGTCGAGGAAGATGGTCGGCGAGCCGAACCCGCCGCGCGCGATCACCTCGTCCGTATTGGCCTTGAGCTGGTCCTTGATCGCCTGATCGCCGATGCCGGCCAGGAATTTTTGCGGGTCGATGCCGAGCCGCTCGCAGATGTCCGAAAGCACCTCGTCCTTGGAGATATCCCTGTCGTCGCCCCAATAGGCTTCGAACACGGCGCGCGCGAACGGTACCATCTCGCTTCCGAGCCAGACGCAGCCGCGCATCGCCTTGACGCTGTTCACCGGAAACACGCTTGGCGGCATCTTGATCGCAAGCCGCGCGACGCGCGCCCAATCCCTGAGATCCTTGAGCATGTAACGCCCCTTCAGCGGCACCGGCGTATCGCGCGAGGCGTATACGCTCGGATTGACCGTGTTGAAGATGCCGCCGACCAGGATCGGCCGCCACGAGATCTCTTCGCCGAACTCCTTTGCCAGCGGCTGGATGTTGTGGAAGGCGAGATAGGTCCAGGGACTGGAACAGTCGAAGAAGAATTCGATCATGGCGTTTCCTTGTGTTTTACTTGTTCTGGTCCTCATCCCGAGGAGCGGCCGACAGGCTGCGTCTCGAAGGATGAGTTTGGATTGGGTCTCATGGTTCGAGATGGCGCTAGCGCCCCCTCACCATGAGGGTCGATAGTCTCACTTCTTTCCCGCGATCTCCTTTGCGCGCTGGCCGAACATGTTCTTGCGCGCCTCCTCGTCGAACGGCTCCTTGACGAATTTGCCGATCGCAAGGCCCGCCTGCACTTTCGGCCGCGCGCGCACCTGCGCGTACCAGCGCTTGACGTTCGGATAATCGTCAAGGGTAAAACCCTGCGCCTTGTGCGTCATGGTCCATGGGAAGCAGGCGATATCGGCGATCGAATAGTCGCCGGCGACATACGCGCCGGTCTTGCCGAGTTGGGTATCCAAAACGTGGTAAAGCCGTGCCGCTTCGTCGCGGTAGCGCTCGATCGCGTAAGGAATCTTCTCCGGCGCATAGAGCGCGAAATGACCGTGCTGACCGAGCATCGGACCGAGCCCGCTCATCTGCCACATCAGCCATTGCGTGACGACAGAGCGCCCGCGCAGATCGCCGGGGAGAAAGCGACCGGTCTTGTCGGCGAGATAGATCAGGATCGCGCCGGTCTCGAACACCGAAAACGGCCCGCCGCCATCGGATGGCGCACGGTCCACGATGGCCGGAATACGATTGTTCGGGCTGATCGCGAGAAATTCCGGCTTGAATTGCTCGCCGGCGCGGATGTTGACGGGAATGACATTATAGGGAAGCCCCAGTTCCTCGAGCATGATCGAGATTTTCCAGCCGTTTGGCGTGGGCGCGTAATAGAGGTCGATCATGGGATCCTTCCGCAACGGGGCCTCGCTCATCCTACCCCCTGCTTTCGTCGCATTCCACCATCGGAAATCCCATGTACCTGACGCGCCGGACATGGCATTAGACGGCTTCAATAACGTCAGAAACCCCCAAGGACACGCCCAAGATGCTGTTTCCAACCACGATCGCAGGCTCCCTGCCCAAGCCCGAATGGCTGGCCGAACCCAATGTTCTGTGGGCACCCTGGAAATCCAGGGGCGATGAACTGGCGCGCGCCAAGCGCGACGCCACCCTGCTCGCGGTCAAGCTCCAGGAAGATGCCGGCATCGACATCGTCACCGAGGGCGAGCAGGCGCGCCAGCATTTCGTCCATGGCTTTCTGGAAAAGGTGGACGGCATAGATTTCGCCCACAAGGTCGAGATGGGAATCCGGAATGATCGCTACAAGGCGATGGTGCCGCAAGTCGTGGCGCCGCTGCGGCTGAAGGGCCGCGTCCACGCCGATGAAGCCCGCGTCGCGCGCACCCACACCACGCGCAAGCTGAAGTTCACCATGCCCGGCCCGATGACCATCATCGACACCATCGCCGACCAGTATTACGGCGATCGCGTGAAGATGGCGTTCGCCTTTGCTGGACTGCTCAACGAGGAAGCGAGAGCCTTGCAGGCCGACGGTGTCGACCTGATCCAGTTCGACGAGCCCGCCTTCAACGTCTACATGGACGAAGTCAACGATTGGGGCATCAAGGCGCTGGAACGCGCCGCCGAGGGGCTGACCTGCGCCACCGCCGTCCACATCTGCTACGGCTATGGCATCAAGGCCAACACCGACTGGAAGCAAACGCTCGGTGCCGAATGGCGGCAGTACGAGCAGATCTTTCCGGCGATCGACAAGAGCGCGATCCAGCAAGTCGCGATCGAGTGCCGCAACTCGAAGGTGCCGCTCGAACTTCTCTCCTTGCTCAAGGGCAAGGTGGTTCAGGCCGGCGTGATCGACGTCGCCAGCGACGCGATCGAGACCGCCGACGACGTGGTCAAGGTGATCGAGGCGGTGGCCAAATTCGTGCCGAAGAGCAACATCATCCCGACCACCAATTGCGGCATGGCGCCGATGCACCGCGATATCGCCGAAGCCAAGCTGATCGCACTCGGCGCCGGCGCGAAGCTGGCAAGGCAGCGGTTGGGGTGAGGTTGAGTTTTCACTCGCGCTCCCGGTCCTGTCCGTCATGGGCCGGGCTTGACCCGGCCATCCACGTTTTTGTCTGCCGGAAAAGGAAAGGAAGACGTGGATCACCGGGACGCGGCCCGGTGACGACAGCTTCAAGTGTGGAAGCAAACAGGATTACTTCGTTAGTGCAGTGGCTCACAAAGCCAATGGCCTATCCCACAAGCTCCTTCACACTCCGATGCAGCACGGGCCGGTAACCGGCCGAAAACGCGCGCAATGTCGAAGGTGGCGTCAGCAGCATCGCATCCTCCATTCTGCCCTGCGCCTCGCGATAGCCGGCCGGCGACCATTTTAGGCGCCTGCCCTTCGCGATCAGAAAACTGTCCTCGCCCACCGCGACCATCGCGCCGTCGGGCAATTTGGAGAGCGGCATGGGAAGCGCATGCAGCCGCTTCCCCCTTCCCTCGAGCCGCTCGCGGTGCAGCACGGCATCGATGTCGTCTGCGCGAAGGTCGGACGCACCGTTTCCCTTCTCCCATGCCGCGCGGAACCGGTTCGCATCCTCGCGACGGCAGAAGAAGCACGGGCGGTGTCCCGCGGCAAAGGCGGTGGCCTCGTCGAGAAAGAACAGTTCGGTCCAGCTCCGGCCACCCATCACCTCACGCCGCCGGCCCCTGAATTCGCAGACGCAAGTCAGCCAGGCGCGGCTCGACCAGCGCCGCTTCGACAGCGTCTTCGTTGCGGGATCATGGATGATGCCGCGATTGCCCGTGAACATCCCGCGATGCGGCGTGGCGATGATGTCGCCAAAGGGCGTGACGCGATTTTGCAGCGGCATGTAGACCCTCCTTCTGCGCACTCGTGGTATCGCACATGACGCTTGGGGGGTACCGGAGCGCCCCCTCACCCTGAAAGGGGGAGGGTTGGGGAGGGGGTCAATTCGGCTGGTGTCAGGAATCCGAAGCTAGCGGGAAATCGCGGCACCACTGAAGAGAATTTCTGAACCACCACACTGGTCGAAGCAGAGAGCCGCAACACTGGCAAGAAGCTTGTGACCCCCTCCCGGCTCGCTTCGCTCGCCGACCTCCCCCTTTTTGGGGGAGGTGAAGAGACTTCGATGTCAAATGCGATCGCTCTCTGCGCGAGCGGGCGGACGTAAGGCCTCACGCCCCGCCGTCGCGGATCGGCGGCTGGAACGACAGCGCGGTGTCCCAGGGAAAGAAGATCCAGGTATCCTGCGACACTTCGGTGATGAAGGTGTCGACCATCGGCCGTCCCTTCGGCTTGGCGTAGACGGTCGCGAAATGCGCATCCGGCAACATGTCGCGCACGAGCCGGGCGGTCTTGCCGGTGTCGACGAGATCGTCGACGATCAGGAGGCCCTTGCCGGTTCCCCCGCCAAGTTTCGCCGTATCGGCCGACACGTGTTTGAGCACGTTGAGATCGCCCTGCGTGGTATGCGCGTAGCTTGCGATACACACGGTATCGATGACACGAACGCCGAGTTCGCGGGCAACGATAGCCGCAGGCACGAGACCGCCGCGGGTGATCGCGATCACCGCCTTGAAGGGTCCGACTTCATTGAGCCGCCAGGTCAGCGCGCGGCAATCGCGGTGAAACTGGTCCCATGAAACCGGAAAGGCCTTGCCGGCCCGCTCCTGCGCACTGAGTTCAGGGTGCTCCGCCATCGTCGATTCCTGCTCCCGGTTTGTTTCGAATACCTGACGTGATTTAGCGAACCGCGTTCAATCCCGCCAGCATCTCCTTGATCGCCGCCATGGCAGCGGCGAGCTTTTCCGGATCGCGCGAGCGGACCACGAGATGGGTGTTCGGCTTCCTGTCCTCATCGGTGAAGGGATAGCTGCCGATGATGGTTTCCGGATGTGCCAGGGCAATCTCGCGCAAGGGACCTCCGATGTCGCCCTCCCGCGCATTGGCGCGAACGGTATCGGAGAGCATGCGCACGCCCGATTTGAGCTTCGGCGCCACGATGTCCATCATGGCCTGCATGATGGACGGCACGCCGGCCATCACGATGACGTTGCCGAGCTTGAAGCCGGGCGCGAGGATGGTCGCGCTCTGGATCAGCTCGGCCCCGTCGGGAATTCGCGCCATCCGAAGCCGCGCCTCGTTCAGGTCGGCCTCGCCCCAGCGCTCGCGAAATCGCGCCACCACTTCCGGATGGTGGTCGATGCCGACGCCGAACGCCTTCGCAACCGCGTCCGCCGTGATGTCGTCGTGGGTCGGGCCAATACCGCCGGTGGTAAAGACGTAAGTGTAGCGATGGCGGAGCGCATCGAGCGCGGCGATGATCTCGCCCTCTTCGTCGGCAACGACGCGGACCTCCTTGAGGTCGATCCCGATATTGGTCAGGTATTCCGCGACAAAGCCGATGTTCTTGTCCTTGGTCCGCCCGGACAGGATCTCGTCGCCGATCACCAGCATTCCCGCTGTGACGATTTCAGTCATTATCTTACCCCAACTCGCCCGGCCAAGCCTCGGCGGACTGAACGGTGTTGTACCATCACCCGGCCAAATATCTTGAAGATCGGCGATTTTTGCCGATGAAATAAGCAGCCGCCAGCCATTTTTTCGTGCAACATCCTGGCTTTCCACCGGCAAGCCCATGGATATCCCCTTGGCCCGGGCCTTGCTACCATCCCGTGAAGTCATGCACTGTGTCTTGCGGCATCGAAGGGCAGTCGGGATTGATGGCAGTTGCGTTCGATGAAATGAACGGCCTTGGCGGCGACCTTCGTCCGGCCTACCGGGAGCTTTCCCGCTGGCTGAAGGAGACGCCGCCGGACACCCTGGAATATCGCCGACAGGAAGCGGAACTCCTGTTCCGCCGGATCGGTATCACTTTTGCGGTCTATGGCGACTCCGAAGCCCAGGAACGGCTGATCCCGTTCGACGTGATCCCCCGTATCATGTCCGCGAAGGAATGGACGCTCCTCGAAAAAGGCCTGCGGCAGCGGGTGCGCGCGCTCAACATGTTTCTGCGCGACATCTACCACGGTCGCGACATCCTGCGCGCCAGTATTGTCCCCGACGACCTGATCTTCCAGAACCCCGTGTTCCGGCCCGAGATGAACGGTCAGGCGGTGCCGCACGACGTTTATGTCCACATCGCGGGCATCGACATCATCCGCGTCGACGCCGAAAACTTCATCGTGCTGGAGGACAATGCGCGCACGCCTTCCGGCGTGTCCTACATGCTGGAAAACCGCGAAATCATGATGCGGCTGTTTCCCGACCTGTTCGCCCGTCACCGCATCGCGCCCGTGGAACGATACCCGGACGAATTGCTGGCGGCGCTGCGATCGGTTGCACCGCCTGGCGTCTCGTCCGAGCCGACAGTGGCGCTGATGACGCCGGGCGTCTACAACTCCGCCTATTACGAGCACTCGTTTCTGGCCGACAAGCTCGGCATCGAACTGGTCGAGGGTCGCGACCTCATCGTCAAGGATGATGTGGTATTCATGCGCACGACCGAGGGGCTCAAGCGCGTCGATGTCATCTACCGCCGCGTCGACGACGATTTCCTCGATCCGCTCACCTTCCGCCCGGATTCCGCACTCGGCGTCCCCGGGCTGATGTCGGCCTATGCCGCCGGCAACATCACGCTCGCCAACGCGGTCGGAACCGGCATCGCCGACGACAAGGCGATCTACTCCTATATGCCCGAGATCGTGAAATTCTATCTCGCCGAGGAGCCGATCCTCAAAAACGTGCCGACGTGGCGCTGCCGCCAGCCGCAGGACCTCGCCTATGTGCTCGACAATCTCAACGAGCTCGTCGTGAAGGAGGTGCACGGCTCCGGCGGCTATGGCATGCTGATCGGGCCGGCGGCGACCAAGGCCACGATCGAGGCCTTCCGCGACAAGTTGAAGCGCGAGCCGGAGGGCTTCATCGCCCAGCCGACGCTGGCGCTTTCGACATGTCCGACCTGTACCGAATCCGGCCTTGCCCCGCGCCATGTGGATTTGCGCCCCTTCGTGCTGACGGGAAGCAACCACGTCACCATCGTGCCAGGCGGATTGACCCGCGTGGCGCTGAAGGAGGGATCGCTGGTGGTGAATTCGAGCCAGGGCGGCGGCACCAAGGATACCTGGATACTGGATGAGTGATTTGTCGGAACTGAGCGAGCATTCGTTGGCGATCGCCCGCTCTACCTCGCTCCCCTCCCCCTTGCGGGGAGGGGTTGGGGGTGGGGGTTGTCTGGCTGGATCGCTGGCGCATACCCCCCTCCCCGACCCTCCCCCGCTAGGGGGGAGGGAGAAGAACAACGGACATGCTGTCGCGCACCGCTGAAAACCTCTACTGGCTCGCCCGCTACGTCGAACGCGCGGAATACCTGGCGCGAACCATCGAGGCGACGCTACGCGTCACCGCACTGCCGAACGCCTATATCGGCAAAACCAATGAATGGGATTCGGCGCTGATGACCGCGGGCGTCAGCGCCAGTTTCTACGAAAATCATGATGAGGCCGACGAGCAAAGCGTCGTCGAGTATCTGTCATTTGCCGCGGACAATCCGTCCTCGATCCGCAACTGCATCGAGAACTCGCGGCTCAATTCGCGTTCGGTGCGCACGGCGCTGACGGGCGAGATGTGGGACACGATCAATTCCGCCTGGATCGAGCTTCAGGAAGTCTGGTGCAAAGGCACCAAGACCCGCGAGGAACTCACGAAATTCCTGCGCTTCGTGCAGGAAACTTCGTTACGGTTCGACGGTTCGGCGTACCGGACGATGTTGCGCAATGATGCCTATTGGTTCTCGCGGCTCGGGGTGCATCTGGAGCGCGCCGACAACACCGCCCGGATCCTGGACGTGAAATACCATGTGCTCCTGCCAGAGGAAGAACATGTCGGCGGGCCGCTCGATTATTATCAATGGACCTCGATCCTGCGCTCGGTATCTGCGCTGACCGCCTATCACTGGGTCTATCGCGAGACGCTCAAACCCTGGCTGATTGCCGACCTGTTGATCCTCAACGATTCCCTGCCGCGCTCGCTGGCAAGCTGCTACGGCAACCTTGTGCGCAATCTCGACCAGATCGGGGTCGCCTATGGGCGTCAGGGCGCCGCCCAGCGCCATGCCCGCGGCATTCGCAATCGGCTGGAACACAGCCATATGGATGATATCTTCCAGCACGGCGTCCACGAATTCATCCAGGAATTCATCGTCGACAATTCGAGGCTCGGTGAAATCATCACCAGGCAGTATCTGATTTGAGGGGGCCGCACCCTACGCTGTCATTGCGAGCGCAAGCGAAGCAATCCAGCCCTATTTTTCCGCTCGCTGGATTGCTTTGTCGTGGAGCCAGTCATCGGGCGCGCATTTCGCGCGACCCGTTGGCTCCTCGCAATGACGATCTCCTGAATCTAACCCCTTGCTCCGTTTCGGTGTAACTCATGCGCCTCCGGATTTCCCATTCCACCACGTACCGCTACGAACCGGCGCCGACCGGGATCATCCAGATCCTGCGGATGACGCCCGGCAGCCATGACGGGCAATACGTCGCTGAATGGCAGATCGATGTTTCAACGGATTCTCTGCTTCACATGCATCAGGACGCTTTCGGCAACACCACCCACGTGCTGACCGAAGGCGCGATCTCCGAATTGACGATCAATGCCGCAGGCCTGATCGAGACCCATGATACGGGCGGCGTGCTGCGCGGCACCGATGAGCGGTTCCCGCCGAGCCTGTTCCTTCGCTCAACGCCGCTCACCGAGGTCAATCCGGCCATGGCGGCATTCGTGCGCGAACTGCGGTCGGAATCGGAAGGCGACGTGCTCGGATTCCTCCACGCATTGATGCTGCAAATCAACGACCACATGACCTTCGACGAGGATCCGACCCACAGCGGCACTTCGGCAATCGAGGCCTTCGGCCTGAAGCGCGGCGTGTGCCAGGACTACGCGCACATTTTCATCGCCTGCGCGCGTTCGGGCGGCGTGCCCGCCCGCTTCATATCCGGACATTTCCTGCGCGCGGACGGCCAGATTCATCAAGCGGCCGGACACGCCTGGGCCGAGGCTTTCGTGCCGGATCTGGGCTGGGTCGGGTTCGATGCGGCCAACGCCATCTCCACAACGGACGCCCACGCCCGCGTCGCCGTTGGCCTGGATTATCTTGGCGCCGCTCCGGTGCGCGGCACCCGCTATGGCGGCGGCGGCGAAACTCTCATTGTGTCTGTAAAGGTCGAGCAGGCTGGACGGCCCGGACAATGGCAGAGCCAGTCTTGACTTCGGCAACCCGCTATTGCGGCATCGAAACAGCACCCGCCTCGGCCAACCTTGCGCGGATGAAGGCGACCGCGGCCTTGCATGCAGCGGGGCTTTCAAAACTGCGGCTGGGAACGGCGAACGCCGAATAGGGTTCGACCCAGAGCAGCAGTAAATCGCTTTCGCAGGTGAAGCGCCTGATCGCCGCCCATTGCAGCCGCACCTCCGACAACTGGCCCGTCAGGGTGACCCCGGCCGCATCGAAGACCGCGGTCTTGGCCCCGAACGCATTGGTCGCTCCGGCGAAAATCCGGGAGATCGCGACCCGGCGCACGGCAAATCCCGCCGCCAGCATGGCAATGGCACCGATCATATACGCGAACAGGCTGTATTCGCCGATCAGATCGCCGGCGTGTCGCGAAGGGTTCGTGGCGATGAAGCGGAAAGCCAGCGCAACCGGGATCGCCCCGAAGAACACCGCAAGAAAAATGAAAGTAGCCTGACGCGACTGCCGCTGCCGGTTCACGACCGCGAAATAACGCCTGTAGTCGTCCGCGCTCATCGCATATGACACCTGCAGGGAATTGTCGATAGCGGCACTCATTTCAGCTTTCCATCAAGCCACAATCTCTCCGGGTGCCCTCTAATACGAGGTTGCACAGGGAATCAATGGGCAATCAGCCCACCGGCCGCCCCGCCTCTGGCCGCGAGCGACAGGCAGCGGCACGCATTGGGGGTTGGACGCAACTGGCGAAATTGGCTAGTAATTTTCGGCGCGGTGGGATCCGCGTGGGGAAACGGAAAATGACCTATTGTTGCGGAGTGCTGGTACGGGACGGGCTGGTCATGATCGCCGATACCCGAACCAATGCCGGGCTCGACAACGTCTCGACCTTTCGCAAGCTTCATGTTTTTTCCAAGCCCGGCGAACGCATCATGGCGATCGCGAGCGCTGGAAACCTGGCGATCAGCCAGTCGGTGTTGTCGACCCTGACCGAGGGACTGGAAGACCCGACCACGGGCGAGGTCGAAACATTGATGAACGCGCCGACCATGTTCCAGGCTGCCCAGCGGATCGGCCGGGCGATCCGCTCCGTGCACGCCACCGAAGGCACCGCGCTGAAGTCGGAGGATATCAGTTTCGACGTGTCGTTCCTGTTCGGGGGCCAGATCAAGGGGTCGCGGATGCGGCTGTTCATGGTCTATCCGGCCGGCAATTTCATCGAATGCACTACCGACACGCCCTATCTGCAGATCGGCGAGCACAAATACGGCAAGCCGGTGCTCGACCGCGCGATGCATTACGATGTCGAATTGTACGAAGCGCTCAAAACCAGCCTGATCTCGATGGACTCGACCATGCGCTCCAACCTCGGTGTCGGTCTGCCGATCGACGTGCTGGTGGTGCGCGCGGATGTCTGCGACGCCGATCTCAACCACCGGATCGAGGCTGGCGAGCCCTATTTCCACGATTTGCGCTCGCGCTGGTCGGCGGCCCTGCGCGCGGCCCATCAGAATATTCCGCGACCGCCCTACAAGACCGAAACGCCAAAAACCTGAGAAGGCAGAAAAAATGAGCGAGCCCAGGGATGCAATCAAGAACAGGATCGCCGTGGTGACCGGTGCGGGAACCGGTGTCGGGCGCGCGGCATCGCTGGCGCTGATGAACGCCGGCTTCACCGTCGTGCTCGCCGGGCGACGCCTGGACAAGCTCGAAGAGACGCAAAAACTCGGGCCGCCCGGCAAGAGCCTCGCGGTTTCCGCCGACATGACCGACCCGGGGTCGATCGCCGCCCTGTTCGCCAAGGTGATGGACGTCTACGGCCGGCTGGATGTGCTCTTCAACAATGCCGGTATGGGCGCGCCGCCGGTGCCGTTCGAGGATCTTGGGCTGGCCCAATGGCAGGCGGTGGTGAACACCAACCTCACCGCGCCGTTCCTGTGCACGCAGCACGCGTTCCGCATCATGAAGGACCAGACCCCGCGCGGCGGCCGCATCATCAACAACGGTTCGATCTCCGCGCACGCGCCGCGGCCGTTTTCGGCTGCCTATACATCCACCAAGCACGCCATCACCGGCCTGACCAAGGCCTCAAATCTCGACGGCCGCGCCTATGATATCGCGGTCGGGCAGATCGACATCGGCAATGCCGCTACTCCCATGACGGACCGCATGGTCGACGGCGTTCTGCAGCCGGACGGCCGCAAGATGCCGGAGCCGCGCATGGACGCCAAGGCGGTCGGCGACGCGGTCGCCTATATGGCGAGCCTGCCGCTCGACGCCAACGTGCTGTTCATGACGGTGATGGCGAGCAAGATGCCGTTCGTGGGTCGGGGCTGAACCCTGCTCCCCAACGGCATCATGCTGCAATTGCAATCGGCGCTGGGCATTTTCGTGTTGCTGGCGCTCGCCTTTGTCCTCGGCGAGAACCGCCGCGCCGTGTCGCTCCGGCAGGCGGCGGTCGGCCTCGCCGTCACCCTCGTCACGGCGATCGTTCTGATCAAGCTTCCAGTCGTGGCGCGCGCGTTCGGCGCGATCAATGACGCGGTCGGGGCGATCTCGTCCGCTTCGCGGGCAGGCACCTCCTTCGTGTTCGGCTATGTCGGCGGCGGCGCACTGCCGTTCGACCTGAAGACGCCGGGCGCCGATTTCGTCCTCGCGTTCCAGGCGCTTCCGATCGTTCTCGTCATGAGCGTGCTGACGACCCTGCTGTTCTACTGGCGCATCCTGCCGCCGGTGGTGCGCGGCATGGCCTGGCTACTGGAGCGAACGCTCGGCATCGGCGGCGCGGTCGGGCTTTCCACCGCTGCCAACATCTTCCTCGGCATGGTGGAAGCGCCGCTCTTCATCCGCCCCTATCTCGCCAAACTGACGCGCGCCGAATTGTTCCTGGTGATGACCGGCGGGATGGCGGGGATCGCGGGCACCGTGCTCGTTCTCTACGCCACCCTGCTCGCACCGCTGATACAGGATGCGGCGGCGCATTTTGTCATCGCCTCGGTGCTCGGCGCGCCGGCTGCGATCCTGATCAGCCTGATCATGGTGCCCGAGACGAGCGAAACACACACGGGCGGCGCGCTCGGCGAAGACCCCAAGATGCACGCCTCCTCCACCATGGACGCCATCGTCAAGGGTACCGCCGCCGGCATTGAACTGCTGATCAACATCATCGCGATGCTGATCGTGCTGGTGGCGCTGGTCCATCTCGCCAACGCGCTGCTTTCGCTCCTGCCCGAGGCTGGCGGCACCTCTATCACCCTGCAGCGGATGCTCGGCTACGTCATGGCGCCGGTGTGCTGGCTGATGGGCCTGCCCTGGCCGCAGGCCGTCACGGCGGGCAGCCTGATGGGCACCAAGACCGTTCTCAACGAGCTGATCGCCTATGTCGATCTGTCGAAACTTTCCACCGACGCGCTCGATCCCCGCTCGCGGCTGATCATGCTCTATGCGATGTGCGGCTTTGCCAATTTCGGAAGCCTCGGCATCATGGTGGGCGGCCTCGGCACCATGGCGCCCGAACGCCGCGACGAAATCAATTCGCTTGGGCTGAAATCGATCGTGTCCGGCACGCTCACCACCTGCCTGATGGGCGCGATCGTCGGGGTTTTGAGCTGACTATGGCGTCTTCGAGCGAGGTGCATGGCGCTTCGCGCGAAGAAAATGCGTCAAACAAAAGATTGGAGCCGCGTCTAACCGAGGGGCTCCGGTCGAGCCATTTCACTTCTGGCCCGAAAGAGCCGCAAGTGCCGGCACAATCCTCTGCATCACGTAAGCCGAGCCCTCGGCCGTGAGGTGGGCGTGATCCCACGAGAGCGGAACGCCGCCGGGAAGCGTGATCGGGCATTGCCGGCCGGGACAGACCGCGTCGACGACGGATACAAAGGAGAACTTCGCCTTGTCCGGCAAAGCCGCCTTCATTTTCTGATCGAGCGAGAAAATATCGCCCAGCACGAAATCTTCCGGCCGCGGCTCTATCCCTCGCAGTTGCGCGCGCATCAGCATCGAGGGCAGACGCGCCCTGAACTGCACGGCCGGACCGAGCACCGCTACCGCAATGCCGAGTTCGTTGAGCTTTGCAATCGTCTGGTTGAGATCGGCGATCATGCCGTCGAAGCGCGGCGGCCGGGCATATTCCAGCCAGTCCGCCGAGATGATGACGAGATCAGGCTTGTGGTCGGCAAAGTATGCTGACATCTGCCCGGAGAGGGCGCGGCACGGTGCACTGCCCAGGGTCGCCGCATTGAACGTCGGCACGCAGGCCGGCTGCGCTGCCTCGAGTATGTTGATGCGTTCGGGATCGATCGCCGCGCGCAGGCCGGAATAGTAATGCGCGGCGAGACTGTCGCCCCACAACAGCCAGTTGGATTTCCCGGCTGCGAACGCAAGACACTGATCGGCAAACACGGCGGCGCCAAAACAGGTGCCGGCGCGATAAAGCGGCTGATAATTGTAAGTGTTGAAGGATTCAAGCTGAAGCGCGGCGCGGTCGGCGTCCGAAGGCGTGCGGCTCAGCGCCAGTCCGACGACGCTGCCTCCCAGCAGGACCGCGCTGGCAAGACCGGCGAGGCCGAACGCCAGGGGCCGCGTCGGCACCAGCGTTCTTGCGCGGAAGGGCTGCTCGACATATCGCCATGAGATGTACGAGATCACCACCGTCAGGGCGAACAGCGCGAGCTTGTCGGTCGCATCGAGTACGAGGCTGTTTTTGGAAAAGCGCGCAAAGGTGAAGAGAGGCCAATGCCAGAGATAGAGTGAATAGGAGATCTGCCCGAAGAAGCGCACCACGTTGAGCGGCGCGTATGCACTGCGTTTCTCGGTGGGCACGCCAATGCCGCTCCAGATGAAGAGACCCGCGCCAACGCAGGGTGCGAGGGCATTGAAGCCGGGAAAGGCCGAGCCCTGGCGCAACGAAAATATCGGGATTGCGAGCACGACGAGCGCAATGCCGCGCGCAATCTGCCGCTCCACCGCCTTGCGCAGCACCGGAAGATTGGGGCTTGCCACGAGACCGCCGATCAAAAATTCCCATGCCCGGGGCGGACTCATGAAGAAGGCGCTGGCGGACCGCTCTGTCTTGATCAGCCAGATGCCAAGGCCGAACGAGGCAATCGCGAGGATCGCAAGCAAGGCAGGCAGTGCGATGCGGCGGCCGCGCGCAACACGCCAAAAGCCCCACAGCATCAGCGGCAGCGCCAGGTAGAACTGCTCTTCGACCGCGAGCGACCATGTATGCAGCAGCGGCTTTTCCACCGCGGCGTGATCGAAATAGCCGGTCTGCAACCAGAAGAAGAAGTTCGAGGTGAAGGTCACGACGGCTGCGACCGAGCGGAAAAACTCCGCGCGCTCGGAGGTCAGGAGATAGAAGAAGGAGGGGATGGCCGTCAGCACCACCATCGCGTAGAGCGCGGGCAACAGCCGCCGCACCCGCCGCTCGTAAAATCGCGCAAAGGAGAACGTGCTGTTTTTCAGCTCGCCAGCAATGATCCCGGTGATCAGATAACCAGAAATCACGAAGAATATGTCGACCCCGACATAACCGCCAAAGACGGCCGGCGCTTCGAAATGGAATGCCACCACCGCCAGCACGGCGATGGCGCGCAGCCAGTCGATGTCCTCGCGATAGTTGGAGCTCATGCCTTTTTCTTCCTCCCCTTGTGGGGAGGGTGACCGGCCGAAGGACGGCCGGATGCGGGCGCGCAAGTCGATGAAAATTTCGCGGCCTCATGGTTCGAGACGGTGCTTCGCACCTCCTCACCGTGAGGGACTGAACCTATACCCAAGATCACGACCTCATCCCGAGGAGGCGCGTGAGCGCCGTCTCGAGGGATAGGCGGAAAGAACTCTAGCGCTGGCGAGCATCCCAACGGGCCCCCGCTCCGGCCTGCGGCCGACCTCGAGAGCGAGCTTCGCTCGCCTCGTACCCCACGAGTGAGAAGGACAAGCGGGCGCTGCCGCCATCGAGGTCGAATATCCGGTCACGCGGCGAGTTCGACCGTCTTGAATTCGGCGGGCAGGATGACCTCGAGCAGCTCGACGTCATCGGAATAATCCATGATCAGGTGCTTGATCCGCGGCGGCTGGGTCCAGCTCGAGCCCTCCTTGAACAGGTTCTCGCCCTGCCCTTCCATCCAGGTCTTCACCCAACCCTTGAGCACATAGACCATCTGGAAGTCGACGTCGTGGAAGTGCAGCTTGGAAACTTCGTCCGGGTTGCATGGCCCGATCAAGCGGATCACATGCGCCCGCGCCAGCCCCTGGCTCGCCTCCGCAACGCCGAGGTCGCGGTATTTCGCATAAGCGCGCAAACCGTCGGCTTTGAAATCCTCGTCGCGGTAATGACTGATGGCGACGCGCTGTTTCGGACGGGCGCGCTTGACGGCCGCTTGCGCATGCCCGCGGGCTTTGAGTTTTTTGCGCGCCGATGATTTGGCGGCGGTTTTGCGCGCCGGCGACTTCCTCTGCGCTGCGCCCTTGGCTGCCGCGCGCGAGGCCGCCTTCTTCCTCGACTTCCTGGTGGCCATCGGTGTGCTCTCCCTTCGTTTCCCGCACGAAGGCTATAGCGTTTTCGAGCGAAGTGGAAACCGGTTCGCGTGAAGAAAACGCGCCAGAGAGTCTAGCACACCTCAAACCTCAGTGCAGACGGAACACGCCGTCGACAGCCCGCAGCTCCGCGGGCTTGATCAGCCGGTTATGGGCGACCGTGACCGAATACAGGGGACCGTCGAGCTTTTCCTGCCAGAACTGGAGAAAGTCCGTCAGCGCGGGAAATTTCGGAAACAGATCGTAGTTCTGCCAGACGTAGGTTTGCAGCAACGAGGGATGATCCGGCATCCGATAAAGAATCTGCGCCGTCGTCAGCCCGTAACCCAGCACCTGTTTCCGGAAATCGTCGGAAACAACCCCAACCCGCGAGACCATGCCCAACCTCCATTTAAGGAGCGCATGTCCGGGATGGCCAAATCCAGTGCTAGAGCCACCCGGTTTGAGATGCGCTCACATGAGAGAAATGTGACGCACGCGACCAACGCATCTCAAGCCCAAATGTTTAACGTTCTGTTGAAAAAGGATGCTTTGGCAGCAGCTTACCGCAGGTGCTAATAGCGGCCTGGCAAGTTCTGCAACTAAGTCGAGTTCGGGCCGCCAAATTAAGGATGTCGGCAAGTTTTGGCAGCCGCCGTATTTGAGTGCCAAATTTTTTGCTAAGAGCCCTTGTCCCCGGAACAACTTCCGCTTATCTCGATGTTGCTCGCTGGCACTCGCTGGCGCAGACTGCCAAATCTCGAAAATCTGCAAACATCTTCAAAAGTTTAGGAGGACTGCATGAAATTCCGTCCGCTTCACGACCGCGTCGTGGTCAAGCGCATCGACGCCGAAGAGAAGACCGCAGGCGGCATCATCATTCCCGACACTGCCAAGGAAAAGCCGTCGCAGGGCGAGGTCATCGCCGTCGGTCCAGGTGGCCGCGACGAGTCCGGCAAGCTGATCCCGATCGACATCAAGGTCGGTGACCGCGTGCTGTTCGGCAAATGGTCGGGCACCGAGGTCAAGATCGACGGCCAAGAGCTCCTCATCATGAAAGAGAGCGACATCATGGGCGTCATCACCGACGTCAGCACCAGGAAGAAGGCCGCCTAAGCCGAAGCCGTTTCCTCATCCTGAGGAGCCGGCAAAGCCGGCGTCTCGAAGGATGAGGCCAATTGAACCCATCTCGTCCTTCGAGACGCCCGCCCAGGGGCGGGCTCCTCAGGACGAGGCGCTCAAATCAACTCAAGGAAACAAGATATGTCAGCCAAAGAAGTCAAATTCGGCGTCGACGCCCGCGATCGCATGCTGCGCGGCGTCGATATCCTCAACAACGCCGTGAGAGTCACGCTTGGTCCGAAGGGCCGCAACGTCGTGCTCGACAAGTCGTTCGGCGCGCCCCGGATCACCAAGGACGGCGTCACCGTCGCCAAGGAAATCGAGCTCGACGACAAGTTCGAGAATATGGGCGCCCAGATGGTGCGCGAAGTCGCCTCGAAGTCGGCCGATGCGGCCGGTGACGGCACCACCACCGCGACCGTTCTCGCCGCTGCGATCGTGCGCGAAGGCGCCAAGGCGGTTGCCGCCGGCATGAACCCGATGGATCTCAAGCGCGGTATCGACCTCGCGGTCGAAGCCGTCGTCGCGGACCTCGAGAAGAACTCCAAGAAGGTCACCTCGAACGAGGAGATCGCCCAGGTCGGCACCATCTCCGCCAATGGCGACGCCGAGATCGGCAAGTTCCTGGCCGATGCGATGAAGAAGGTCGGCAACGAGGGCGTCATCACGGTTGAGGAAGCCAAGTCGCTCGAGACCGAACTCGATGTCGTGGAAGGCATGCAGTTCGACCGCGGCTACATCTCGCCCTACTTCGTCACCAACGCCGACAAGATGCGCGTCGAGATGGACGACCCCTACATCCTGATCAACGAGAAGAAGCTCTCCTCACTGAACGAACTGCTCCCGCTGCTGGAAGCCGTCGTGCAGACCGGCAAGCCGCTGCTGATCGTTGCCGAAGACGTCGAAGGCGAGGCGCTGGCGACGTTGGTGGTCAACCGTCTGCGTGGCGGATTGAAGGTCGCGGCCGTCAAGGCTCCGGGCTTCGGCGACCGCCGCAAGGCCATGCTGCAGGACATCGCGATCCTGACCGGCGGCCAGGCGATCTCGGAAGATCTCGGCATCAAGCTCGAAAACGTCACGCTCTCCATGCTCGGCCGCGCCAAGAAGGTGATGATCGACAAGGAGAACACCACGATCGTCAACGGCTACGGCAAGAAGGCCGACATCGAGGCCCGCGTTGCCCAGATCAAGGCGCAGATCGAGGAAACCACCTCGGACTACGACCGCGAGAAGCTGCAGGAGCGTCTGGCCAAGCTCGCGGGCGGCGTCGCGGTGATCCGCGTCGGCGGTGCGACCGAGGTCGAGGTCAAGGAGCGCAAGGATCGCGTTGATGATGCGATGCATGCGACCCGCGCGGCGGTCGAGGAAGGCATTCTGCCGGGTGGCGGCGTTGCGCTGCTGCGTGCTTCCGAGCACCTGAAGGGCATCCGCACCAAGAACGACGACCAGAAGACCGGCGTCGAGATCGTGCGCAAGGCGCTTTCTTGGCCGGCCCGCCAGATCGCCATCAATGCGGGCGAGGACGGCTCGGTGGTCGTCGGCAAGATCCTGGAGAAGGATCAGTACGCCTACGGCTTCGACAGCCAGACCGGCGAATACGTCAACCTCGTCACCAAGGGCATCATCGACCCGACCAAGGTGGTTCGCGTGGCCATCCAGAACGCGGCTTCCGTCGCTGCGCTCCTGATCACCACCGAAGCCATGGTGGCGGAGCTTCCGAAGAAGCAGGCGCCCGCGGCCGGCATGCCTCCGGGCGGCGGCATGGGCGGCATGGACTTCTGACCCCCGGCCTTGTCCCGGACGCGGTGCGGCATACTTCATGCCGCTCCGCAGAGCCGGGACCTCGATCGACAGAAACAAATGCAAAACCCCGGCAGCGATGCCGGGGTTTTTGTTTCTGCCTCGCGCTTTGCAATTGTGTATCACCCGATAGACGCTGTTCGACCGTGACGCCGAGCGCGGCGCGATCGCGGCATCGACGGTCCATGACGTCGCCCTGGCCGCACTTGCCGATCGCTTCGCGATCATCGCGCACGACAGCAAGGGCCTCGTCTGAGCTTGAAGCTGCCGCCTGATCCAATCGTCAAGACTTCGTGAAATGTGAAGTCACCCACACGCGTTTCCGGCCATGCGGACCATGCTGGCAGTGTCGACGATGCGGATTTTCATTGCATCACAAGACCAGCGAAGCGAGGCACAGTTGCCTCGGCTGAATGTCCAACCAAGGAGACGAGCATGCAAAAGAAAGCTCTGACTGTTTTCGGTGCGCTGCTGATCTCGGGATTGGCGGTCCAAATGGCCACGGCATCCGAACATCAAACGCGTCTTCGCCGGGCCTATAATCAGGTGACCGGACCGGCGGATGTTGTCGTCCCGCCGATCCGCTACAACTGGGACAACCGCGGCTTTGGCGGAAGGGACCCGTCGCAAGTCGGTGGCGAGGACCCCTCGCTCCGCCCCTCCGGAAGCTGAGGCGCAATGATCTATGGCTGAATCATTGAGCCGCGACCTCCGTTCCTTCTCCCCTTGCGGGAGAAGGCGGCGCGGACGAAAGTCCGCGCCGGAGGAGCTGGCGACCGGAAAAGCTCTGCGTCAGTCAACAGTCGCAGAAGATCGGTCAACGCCGGATTTCACGTTCGACTGGCCGGTCAACTGGGCGCACAACAACCGCATGTGGCGCGACAACGACAGGCCGAGGCCGCAGCACAACGCCGGGCCTTACGATGCAGCCGGCGGGATATTCGACGTATTGGCAGTACACCACGGCGCTGGCCTTTTCAGTGCTTGTGAAAACGAACCCGGTTATCAGCAACGCAAACAGACCCATGGAAAATTTCATTACGGTATCTCCTTCTGTTGGAATTTCCTTCAAATGAATTCGCTGAGAGATTTTTTCGCGTCAGGTGACGACGCAATTCAATTGAGTTTCACCTCGACCTTTTCGATCTTGCCGTCGAACCTGAACGGGGCTCGATCGAAATAATCGAGTGAGACGGTCGAGCCGAGGTCGATGCCGACGTCGAAGGTCTCACTCGCCGAGAAGGCAGCAGGCACGGTGCGCTTGACGGTGGTCCTCGCGACCTCCTGCCCGTCCACCTTCAACACGACTTCGGCCGGAGACAGTGGCTTGGGATTGTCAAGCTCGGTCGTGACCTCGATATGTCGCTTGCCGGCCGCAATCTTCGCGGCAGAACGCGCGATGTAACGCTCGATGATCATCATGTTGTACTCGTAGACGAGGTCACCCTTGTCCATGTACAGCGTGAGACCGCCGCCCGACCCGCCCAGCGCGTAGAGTACGCCGGAAGCATTCTCGCCAAGCTCGACATCGATGGTGACGGTGCTGTTTTCGCGACCGAGACCCGGCGCGGAAAACTCCGGCATGCGGGTCGTCGTCGCGTCGAACCGCCAGCTCCTATAGGGCGACTTGATGCGATCTTCCGGATGCAGGCGAAGCCAGATGCCGGCGCCAAGCGGATAGACCCTGTTGGCCTTCGCCTGCTCGTCGAACACCATCTGCAGATCCGCCAGCCGTTTGGGATCCTGTCCCGCGAGATCGTTGGCTTCGGAGAAGTCCTTGCTGATCTGATAAAGCTCCCACTTGTCCTTGGCTGAATCCCATGCCACGAGGCCGGGCGCGCCGGGCAGCCACGGAACCAGCGGCCCAAAGGCGGCCGCGATCCAACCGTCCTGATAGATCGCGCGGCTGCCATTGTTGTCGAAATATTGGACCTTCTTGCGCGTGGGCGCCTTCGGATCGTTAAACGTATAGGCAAGGCTGACGCCATCGATCGGGTCCTGAACGAAGCCGTCGACCACCTTCGGCGGCGTGATGCCGACGATCTCGTAGATCGTTGGCGCGATATCGTTGACGTGGTGGAATTGAGCCCGCGGGATGTGATCGGGCTTGATGCCCTTCGGCCATGAGATCACCATCGGATTGCGCGTGCCGCCAAAGTGCGATGCAATCAACTTCGTGTACTGGAACGGCGTATTGCCCGCCCAGGCCCAGCCGGCGTGATACATGCTGTCGGTCTTGGGGGAGCCCAGGACGTCGAGCCCGCCGATCTTGTCGAGAGCAGCGATTTGCTGTTCGACGGTGTTAGGAATGCCGTTCTGCGCCAGCAATTCGCTGACGGTGCCATTCTGGCCTTCGGCGCTCGCGCCGTTGTCGCCGAAGATATAGATGACGATGGTATTGTCGCGAATGCCGAGACGATCGAGTTCATCCACGAGCCGGCCAGCCTGCACGTCGGCGTGCTCGACAAAACCTGCGAAGATTTCCATCAGCCGGCGCTGGAACGGGCGCTGCGCCTCGGGAATGCTGTCCCAGCCGGGCATTGATTCAGCGCGCGGCGTGAGCTTGGTGTCGGCCGGTATCCAGCCCAACTGTTTCTGGCGTGCAAAAACGCGCTGGCGGTAGGCATCCCAGCCGTCGTCGAACTTGCCTTTGTACTTGTCGGCCCATTCCTTGAAGATCTGATGGGGCCCGTGGCCGGCGCCAGGCGCCCAATACAGGAAGAACGGCTTGTCGGGAGCGAACGCCTGATGATGCCGCAGCCAGTCGATGCCGTGCTGTGCGAGATCTTCGGTGAGATGATATTTCTCATTACGCGGCGGCTCGATCTGGTTGGTGTTCTCCACCAGCCGCGGCTCCCATTGCGAGGTCTCGCCGGCGAGGAAGCCATAGAAATAGTCGAAGCCATGTCCGGTCGGCCAGCGATCGAACGGGCCCATCGATGTCGTCTGATCGGCGGGCGTATTGTGCCATTTGCCAATAGCCGCCGTCTTGTAGCCGTAGTCGCGCAGCACTTCGGCCATTGTGGCGGAAGTTCTCGGAATGATGCCGGTATACCCGTCCCAATCCACCGCGCGCTCGGCAATGGTGCCATTGCCGACCCGCTGATGGTTGCGCCCGGTCAGCAGCGCCGCGCGGGTCGGCGAGCAAATCGAGGTGGTGTGGAAGGTGTTGTAGCTGATGCCCTGATCGGCGAGCCTGCCCAGCGTGGGCGTGTTGACCTCGCCCCCGAAGGTGGAGGCCTGGCCGAAGCCGACATCATCCATCAGGATGATGAGGATATTGGGCGCGCCCTCGCGCAAATGGTCGGGCTGCGCCCGTCGCTTGTGGATCGAATCCTGCAGCCGTGGCGCGGCAACGCTCGCCGATGGCACCGGCGGGAACGGAAGCACCGAGCCATCCGTCGGAACGGGGGTCTGCGCCCCCTGAGCGAGCGCACTGTCGAGAGGAAAGAGCTGGATGGCACCCAGCGCGACGGCCAGAACAATCGTTGTCAATCGCGAGCTCATTTTGCACTCCACTGAAATTGCCCGATCGTGTTCAGGTCGATTTTCCGCCCGCGACGACTCCGATCGGCGATTCACTCAGCCAGCGATAAATGAGGCCACCGAGTACGCCGCCGATCAAAGGTGCGACCCAGAAAAGCCAGAGTTGGCCAAGCGCCCAGCCTCCAACGAACAGCGCCGGACCGGTGCTGCGCGCGGGATTGACGGAGGTGTTGGTGACGGGGATGCTGACCAAATGGATCATCACGAGCGCAAGCCCAATCGCCAACGGCGCGAACCCGGCCGGCGCGCTGCCATGGGTCGCACCCATGATGATGAAGAGAAACATCATCGTCATGACGACTTCCATGATGAAGCATGCGACCAGGCTGTACTGGCCGGGCGAATGCGCGCCGTAGCCGTTGGATGCAAAGCCCTTGCTGACATCGAACCCGGCGGCGCCATCCGCGATCACATAGAGAAGCGCCGACGCCGCGACGGCGCCGATCAGTTGCGCAATCACATAAGGCGCAATCTCTCCTGCCGGGAAGCGTCCGCCCGCGGCGAGTCCTACCGTCACCGCTGGATTTAGATGACATCCGGAAATATGGCCTATCGCATAGGCCATCGTCACGACGCTCAGTCCGAAGGCCAGAGCGACGCCGACAAATCCAATTCCCAATTGAGGGAATCCTGCCGCGATCACCGCGCTCCCGCATCCAGCGAATGTCAGCCAGAACGTGCCGATCGCCTCGGCGGCATATTTCTTCGCGTTCATATCGAGTTTCTCCCTGGACCTTTGCGAGTGAGATCATTCCTTCAGATAAGAAATCTTCGTCGTGCCGATGGTGCCGTTGAACGCGAACGGCGCCTTGTCGAAATAGTCGAGCGATACCGGTGAATCGGTATCCTTGCCGATGTCGAAGGTCGCGTTCGAGGTGAAGTGCAGCGACATCGCGGCCGGCACCTGGCCTTGCGCCACCACCTGACCGTTGACCCTGAGCGTGACATTCATCGGTCCGCCGATGGGGCCAACCAGTTTCAATTCGACCTCGATTTTGGCCTTGCCCGCTGCCAGTCTGTCCTTGGCCCTGATCTTGGTGCGCTGGACTTCGAACAGATTGAATTCGTAACTGAGGATGCCGTCCTTCACAAAGCACGTCACGCCACCGGAAAAGCCGGCCAATGCGTAGAGCACGCCGTTGGCATTGGCCGGTACGTCCACATCCATGCTCACGAGGCTGTCGACCTTACCGAGCTTGGGCGCAACAGGCTCCGGCATTCCCGCCATCGGACCGTCGAAGATCCATTCGGTGACGGATGTGGAGGGCGCGTCCTCCGGATGGTAGATCGCCGTCGACCACAAGCCGCCGCCGATCGGAAGGTTCTTGTTTTTCGTGGATTCGACGAGGAAGAGAAGCTTCATCTCCTCGAGCTTTTGCGGATTGGACGCGGCAAGATCGTTGGCCTGGCTCCAGTCCTTGTCGATATTGTAGAGTTCCCACTTGTCGGTCAGCGGAGACCATTGCCTGATGCCCGGCGGCATTCCGCCCACCCATGCCTCACGCGGCCCGCGCGCGCTCGCGAACCAGCCGTCGTGGTAGATGCCGCGGCTCGCCATGATGTCGAAAAACTGCGTCTTGCGTCGTCCCTCGGCTTTGGCGTCAACCAGCGTGTAACGCATGCTGATGCCCTCGATCGGGTCCTGCTCGAAACCGTTGACGACGCGCGGCGGGGTGATCTTGGCGATCTCGTAGATCGTCGGCACGATGTCGATGACGTGATGGAATTGCGCGCGCGGCGTCGCGTCAGCCTTGATGCCCTTGGGCCACGCCACCGCCATTGGCTGGCGCGTGCCACCGAAGTAGGCGCCCATGAGTTTGGTGCCTTGATATGGCGTGCTGCCCGCCCACGCCCAACCGGCGTGGTACATGTTGTCGGTCTTCGGGCCGCCGAGAGCGTCGAGGCCGCCGAGTTCCTTCAGCGCCTCCAGATGCTGCGAAATCCTGGTCGGAATACCGTTCTGCGCCAGTTGCTCGCTGATGGTCCCGTTGAGGCCTTCCGACGAGGAGCCGTTGTCGCCCCAGATGTAGAAGATCAGCGTGTTGTCGAGCTTTCCCTCTCTCTCGATTTCATCGATGACCCGGCCGGCGTTGTAGTCGGCATGTTCGGCAAAGCCCGCGAAGATTTCCATGAGGCGGCGCTGGAACGGCTTTTCGTCGTCGGGGATCGACGCCCAGGAGGCCATCGTCTCCGGCCGCGGCGTCAGCTGGGCATCCTGCGGAATCCATCCCTTGTCCTTGGCGCGCTTGAACGCGCGCTCGCGATAGGCATCCCAGCCGTCGTCGAATTTGCCCTTATACTTGTCCGCCCATTCCTTCATGATCTGATGCGGACCATGGGCAGCACCCGGCGCCCAGTACATGAAAAACGGCTTGTCGGGCTCGTAGGCTCGCTGCTCGCGGAGCCATCTGATCGCATCCTCGGCGATGTCGTCGGTGAGGTGATAACCCTTGCGTTTTTCTTCGGTGACCGGCGTCGTGTTGCGCACCAAAGTCGGCTCATATTGCGAAGCCTCGCCTGCGAGGAAGCCGTAGAAATATTCAAAGCCGTAGCCGGTCGGCCAGTAGTCGAACGGCCCCTTGGAAGAGATCTGGTCCTCCGGCGTATTGTGCCACTTGCCCCAGGCTCCCGTGTTGTAGCCGTAGTCCTTCAGCACTTCCGCAACCATCGCTGAGGATTTCGGCACGATGCCGGTGAAGCCATCGAAATCGTTCGCGAGTGCCGCGATCTGGCCGTTGCCTACGAAGGTCGCGTTGCGCCCGGTGAGCAATGCCGCACGCGTCGGCGAGCACATGGCGGTCGAGTGGAACCGGTTGAAGGAGACGCCCATCTTAGCGATACGATCGAGCGCCGGCGTGTTGATCTCACCGCCATAGGTCGATGGTGTCGCCGGACCGAGATCGTCCATCAGGATGATCAATATGTTCGGCGCCCCATCGGCGAGATGCTTCGGCTCGACACGCTTCTTGTTGATGGAGTGCGGTATCGTCAGGCCGGGTATGGAGGCGGACGGCGCGGGCGGAAACGGCAGGATTTCCTGCGCGCTTGCGATTGGCGAGAAAGCGAAAGGTAGGCTGAGGGCAGCAAAAAATGCGCCTGCTTTAAGATTTATAATCAGTCTCCTGACGCATCAGCGCCTTGACGAAGTCTCGATGAACTTTCTCAAACGAAGGAGTCACGCCCCGCGCTACTTGCTGGCGCCGGAGGCGTTTTCGAGCGTTTTCAGTGCGTCGTTGACGGTGAAGCTTCCCGGCTTCTGACGCGGCGGGAAGTCCCTGAAGCTGGCAATGTACTGCCCGACGATATTCTGGGCAGGAACTGCATAGAAGGCGTGGCGATACCACCAGTCATTGTAGCCGATGCCTTCCTGCCCTCGCTCGCCCGGATCTGATCGGAGATCGAAGACGAGCGGCCCGCGAAGCGTTTCGAAAGGCTTGCGCCAGACATCGATGCCGGTCGCATTTTGTATCATGAAGTGCATTTTGAGATGCTCGTAGCGAACTGCGAGCAGGTCGCCATCGTCGCTGAAATAGAAGAACTCCTTGCGGGCGCCCGGCCCGGTTCCGGCAAGCAACGCCGTCTGGTCGTAGCCATCGAGGTGAACCTTGTATGACTGGTTTCCGACCTGGTAGCCGCCGAGAAGCTTCTCCTTTACGCCTGGCGCGCCAGCAGCGGCCAAGATGGTTGGAAGCCAATCCTCGCCGGCAAAAATATCCGTGATGATCGTTCCGGGCTTCACCAGGTTTGGCCACCGGACCACGGCAGGCACGCGCCAGGCGCCTTCCCAATTGGTAGCTTTTTCGCTGCGGAACGGCGTTGAGGCCGCATCAGGCCACATATCGACCATCGGACCGTTGTCGCTTGTGTAAACGACGACCGTATTCTGCGCGAGGCCGGACTTATCAAGGTAATCAAGCAACCGGCCGACCTCGCCATCATGCTCAATCATGCCGTCGGCATACTCGCCGAGGCCCGAAGTCCGATGCTCGGCGCGCACATGAGTGAAATTGTGCATCCGCGTCGTGTTGACCCAGGTGAAGAACGGTTTTTTGGCGTCTTTCGCCTTGTCCATGAACGCGATGGCTGCGGTCAGAAACTCGTCGTCGACGGTTTCCATCCTCTTCTTCGTGAGCGGACCCGTATCTTCGATTTTTTGCGTGCCGTCGTCATTGGCCCAGCTGTGCAGCACGCCTCTCGGCCCGAATTTCTTTCGAAACTCGGGATTTTTCGGATAATCCTCGTTTTCGGGCTCCTCTTCCGCGTTGAGGTGATAGAGATTGCCGAAGAACTCATCGAACCCGTGCACCGTCGGAAGAAACTCGTCGCGATCGCCAAGATGATTTTTGCCGAACTGCCCTGTCGCATAGCCAAGCGGCTTTAGAAGCTCTGCAAGCGTAGGGTCCGATTTCATCAGTCCCTGTGGAGCGCCCGGCAGGCCGACTTTCGTCAGGCCGGTTCTTATCGGGGCCTGTCCGGTGATGAAAGCCGCGCGGCCCGCGGTGCAGCTTTGCTGGCCGTAATAGTCGGTGAACAATGCGCCTTCGCGCGCGATCCGATCGATATTCGGCGTACGATATCCGACCACGCCGTGCGCATACGCGCTGATATTGTTCATACCGATATCATCGCCGAAGACGACAAGGATGTTCGGTTTTGTCTGCGCCATTGCCGAGGTGGCGGATAGCGCGAGCAGCGGAACAAGGAGCGCTGCGAATAATACCCGACGAAACATGCACACTCCTGTCACGCAACCGACGGCAAAATCCGCCGCGCGATAGCCAACTGTAATGTTGAGATTTGGTCAGGCCAGATGGACCAAGGTCCACTCCATCAGGGGAGTTGGACTTAGGTCCAGCTTTTTCGCTGAAGCAAGCAACAATAATCTTTCGAAGCTGGATCTGAGTAGCGGCTCGTCCGAAGAGACGGTTACCGGCGGCTCATCATCCCAGCGCGTTTGATGGCAGAGTTCTGGTGGGCGGTACGAAATGAACCGAAATGAATACGTCGTATTTCTTGTAGATAACGATCCCGCTGTGCGGAAAGCCTTGGGCAGGAGTCTGGTAGGGAAAAGCTGTCACGTCAGGGCCTTTTCGTCGGCGCATGACTTCCTGCTGCAGCACGATCCTACCGTTCACGGCTCGCCAATATTCGACGTTTTCATACCGGATGACCGCGATGGTTTCGAGCTGCAGGCAAAGCTCTCAGCAGACAGGGGCGATCGTCCAGTAATCCTAATCACCGGCAACGGCGAGGTCCCGACCGACCTCTAATCTGCGGCTTCCGGAGCCATCGGCGGGATGAACACCTGCCCCTTCCGCGAGACGAACAAGTTCCGCCACCGATCTCACGCCCAGCTTATGCATCATTCGCCCACGATGTAGCTTGATCGTTTTTTCAACGATCCCGAGGTGTGCTGCGATCTGCTTGTTGAGCTGGCCGGCGATTACATACGTCAGAACCTCCTTTTCCCGTGCGGTTAGTCTTGCGATCCGATCATGGGCTATCACCTCGTGTCTTCTGAGATCACGATGAACTGCGTCTTTTTCGAATGCCTCCTCGATAGCAGCAAAGAGGACCTTGGACCTCACCGGCTTCATCAAAAAGTCGACGGCGCCGGCTTTCATGGCTTTCACGCTGGTTGGCACTTCGCCCATTCCGGTGACGAAAATTATGGGGCGCTGGGGCTCGTCCGCACAAAGCTTTTTCTGCAACTCAAGACCATCCAATCCCGGCATCGAGACGTCGAATATGGCGCAACCTGGCACGGCTGGATCATACCGAAGGAGGAACTCGCTAGCCGAAGAGAAAGCCCGGACATTGTAGCCCTTCCCTTCCAGGCTTCTTGTCAAAGCCTTCAGCACGCCAACGTCATCATCAACCAGAAATACGACATACTCACTACGATTCATTGCGCCGCCCAGGTTTACGTGATTTCCCAGTTTCCACTTGATTCGAATGTCAAAACCGTAACGACGCCTTGATCTGCATCAACGCTTCGCAAGCACCGGTACTATGGACCGGGCTACCGGCGAACCGGTTCTGCATAGCATTTTCAGACAAAGTTACCGACTGCCGACCGAACCAGGCGGCGTCGTGATTCGTCGCGGCGACGCGAGAATGCCTCACGCGCTTGCTCATTAGTTCGGTCGTGCAATTGCTGAATTGATTGCGGCTACAAGAACGGCCCTGCGAAGCGGCTTGTGCAAATAATCGACAACTCCTGCGGCAATGCATCTTTCTCTCGAACCGGGCTCGTCTTGCGCCGTCACAATAATTACCGGGATCAAAATACTGGCTCTCGTCAAATAGTGCTGAAGCTCCAATCCGGTCATAACCGGCATTTGCAGGTCGACGACGATACAGTCTGGTTTGCGTTGGTCTCAGGGTAGCAATAAACTGGCTTGCGCCCGCGAAAGTCTGCACTTCGTACGAAGACGTTTCGAGTAGCCGCGTCAACGCTTCCCTCACGGCACAATCATCATCCACCACGGCGATTTGCGACTTCAATTCTGACATTTGATCCGCCGATCTATGGTGGTGCACGTGCATACTCTTCAAGCTGACGAATCCAATTGTTTTCGGAAAACCGAAGAGTGCACTCTGAGAAACACCTGCGAGGAAATCCACGGCCGCAAACGCTATTGTTCTAAAAAGCGGCCGGGGCGCACAGATGGACCAAGGTCCAGTCGACCAAGTCATCGCAAACCCCTAAACGTCAAATAGCTGAAAACATCAAGAGTCCGCTCGGACGGCGTTCCATTCAAGGCGGCACGCCTGATCGGGGAGCTACTCCAGAGACGTTTGTAACGGAGGCCCAGCTATGTCGATCATCAGTTGGATTGTGTTAGGACTGCTCGCCGGATTTATCGGCAGCAAGATCGTCAACAAGCAAGGTCAGGGCTTTTGGCTCGATATCGCGCTTGGCATCGTCGGAGCCATTGTTGGCGGTTTCCTGTTTCAGTTATTCGGTGCGACGGGCATTACCGGCCTAAATATCTATAGCATGATCGTCGCAATTGTCGGCTCGATCGTGGTGCTCTTTGTTTATCACGCTGTCGCTGGTCGCCGGTCAGCATAGAGACACAATACCGGCATTTCGAGTATCTTTGTGGGAGAACCCAAATGGCAAGTTCCGACCAATTGCTCCGTTCGGCTGTTCCGGGCGGCAGCATCGCGAAACCGTTGATGCTCGCTCTCGGCGCGCTGCTGGCTTCTGGCGTGCTGTTCAGAGGAAGTGAAGCAACGGCTCCGAAGCCGAGCTTACCCGATACGAAGCCGGACGCAGGAGCCGGTGGGCTGCTCGGTGGATTGGGAGGCTTGCTCGAAAAGCTTCAACAGGGTGGCCACGGCAGTGTCGCCAACTCCTGGGTTGGCGCCGGCGAAAACAAGCCGGTTACACCTGGTCAGCTTGGCTCGTCACTTGGTCCAGACATTATCAAGATGCTTGCTGAGCGATCAGGCCTTTCGGAGGAAGAACTCACCAAGCAGTTGTCCCAAGTCCTGCCAGGCGTCGTGGACAAACTTACGCCCAACGGACGGCTTCCGACGCTCGCGGAGCTGTCCAGTTCCATTCGATAGGGCCGCGCGATCGAAGATATTCAATCGCGTCGTCAGCCGAATAAAAACAATGTCATGCGCCTCGATTGTGCGACCGCGTGACGTTTCAGCCATGGTTTTCGTCGGCGCGGTCACCGTCTCGAGATAGGACCCGAACCATGACGGCTACGCTTCCCACTCCCTTCACTCCAGTCACGCCCTGCGCTCCTTGGGACCTCGATCCCGGGGCGCTTGGCCGCGCCGTCCTGACCCGCCGAATGTCTCGCGCTGCTCATTTTCTCGTCCGGATCTTTTGGACAGGTCTCGCGGCTCTCATCCTCAATATTATTGTTCTCGACGTTCGGGTTACGCCTGGGCCATTCGGAGCCCCGCTGAACACGGAAATTGTCGATCGCACGCTAAAGGCAGACCGTTTGCTCTCGGCACCAACAACCTATCCAGATGCGGTGAAGCATTCACGTGGAACCAATTTGCCGGCATCCGATTTGAAATTGCTCGATGGGTGCGAAGCTTTGGTTAGCCTATTGGCATTCTCTCCGCTGGCGCACGTTCCGGCCCGCTGCGTGTCGTAGATCTGTCTGCAGCGCGGCGGCACGAGAATGCCTCCGGTCAATAGCTGACCAGACGACATGGTGGAGCCCGCGCAATGCCCGCGACTGATTCAGAGACCGCCAAACGAATAAAATCGCGGGCATTGAGCGATCCGGCCGCATTGGCCGCGGAATTGAACCCACTGCATGTCGCAGACGTCGTCGAGGCGCTCGATGCGCTTGACCCGAAAATTGGTGCGTCAGTCCTGGCAGCTATGCTTCCGGAACAGCGCGTTCGGGTGTTCGACCAAGCGGGCCTTGATCACACTTCGGAGCTCATACGTGGGTTGCCGGAAAGCATGGCAGCCACAATCCTCAACGGAATATCGGTCGACCGCCTGATTGCAATCTTTCGCGCGCTTCCCGACGCGGAGCGTCAGCGGCTCTCAACGCTTTTGCCCCCGACAACACAGGCGTCGCTGACCAGGTTGCTCGCCTACCCTCCGTCGACGGCGGGCGGCATGATGACTGTCGAGTTTGTCAAGATGCCTCCCGATTGGACCGTCGAACAAGGAATTCGTCACCTTCACGAAGTGGGCGCCGGCGCGGAAACCATTTATTTGATCTACGTGCTCGACCCAAACTCCCAACATCTTCTTAGTGTGGTTTCGCTCAAGCAGCTTATCTTGGCCGACCCAACCGCCACGATAGGCTCGATCGGCCCTCACAGGGAACCGTTCACCGTCACTCCCGAAACAGATCAAGCGGACGTCGCACGACTGGTCTCCAAATACGACCTGCTTGCCGTCCCGGTCGTTGACGAAACGGGACAGATGGTTGGAATCGTAACGGTCGACGATGTCATCGACAAAATGGTTGAAGATGCCACGGATGAGTTCCAGCGCTTCGGCGGCAGCGAGGTGCTCGACCTGGCCTATATGAAGGTCGGCTTCAGAGCGATGATCCAGAAGCGGGCCGGCTGGCTTTGCGTACTGTTCCTGAGCGAGATGCTGACGGCAAGCGCCATGCAGCATTTCGAGAGCGCCCTGGAGAAGGCTGTCGTTCTCACACTCTTTATCCCGCTGATCATGAGCTCCGGTGGCAATTCCGGCTCGCAGGCAACTTCTCTCATCATCCGCGCATTGGCCATGCGTGAGATTACGCTCGGCCATTGGTGGCGGATAGCTGCACGCGAGTTGCCGGCTGGCCTGACGCTCGGCGCTATCCTCGGCGTGATCGGCATTGTCCGCATCGCGCTCTGGCAAACCCTCGGCTTCTACGACTACGGCGCCCACTGGCAGCTTGTCGCTATCACAGTCGGCGCCGCGCTCGTTGGGATCGTGACATTCGGCTCGGTGACAGGCTCAATGTTGCCGTTCGCTCTCAAACGTATCGGCTTTGATCCGGCTACCGCGTCCGCACCGTTCGTTGCTACGCTCGTCGATGTTACCGGCCTCGTTATATATTTCAGTATTGCCTCCCTGATATTGAGAGGCTCCCTGTTGTGAGAGAAAACTCTTGCTCAAGAGTCTCTGGCTCTGGATCAGCTTGCCTTCTTGACGAAGCCGCGGTTCATCTTCCGCCAGGGCATTGCCGTGCCGATGACGCTAGTAGCACGCTGGATACGGATAGTATCCGCAGCGTGGTGCGTAATAACCTCCTCCATAGGCTGCTCCATAGGCTCCATAGGCAGCAGCGCCGACGGCAGCGGCCCCAACGCCTACCGCTACTCCACGGCGTACGGCTGCACCGCGGTAAACGCCACCACGATAGACGCCGCCGTGATAAACGCCGGCACGATGTACGCCGCCGTGATAACCGCCAGCGCGACCAACTCGAGCGCCTCCTCGATAGGCGAAGGCGTCGGTTGAAACGGTGACAATACATGCGATGCCGACGATAATGGATGCGGCAAGCGAAATAGTGGTTCGACGTGACATCTTTAATTCCTTTCTTTGGCTAGCCGGTTATTGATCAGCGTACTTGTCTTCCACCTCAGACAGACGGCGCGACGGCTGGAATCAACCTCGCGACAGCGTCTCAAGTTTTCCACGAAGTTCATCGATTGCCGGCCGCGCAACGCCCCCCGCGCCGGGGGTCGCCAGCACCTTGTCGCACATCTGGTTGATTGTCGGCGTTGCAGCAGCAATCAGCTTGGCGAGAGCGCTTCTTCCCTCGGGAGTGAGCTTCTCGGCGAGGTTGCTGACTTCACTCAGTTGGGTTGTTGCATCCCGAAGCTTGGGCAGGGCTGCTTGGGCTGAGGCGACATCCGTGATGCTGGGAAGCACAGACCTAAGGTCGCCTATTGATGAATTGACCTGGTTCGCCAGATTCATCCCTCCAATCGTCAGATCCGGTGGCACCATACCCACGGTGCCCGTCGGCGCCTGAACGGTCGCGGGACGCGGCAACTGGGTGACCGTGTCGCTGCCCGGACGCCCCAAGGCGTACCAGCCAAGACCGCCTAATACCGCCAGAGCGGCCAACCAATAAGGCCACTGCGACGATGCCGCGCTGGTTGTTGAGTAAGCTGCCTGACTGGCGCCGGCAATTCGGCTTCCGGTGGTCGAAGCTGCCGCCGCTCCGCTGCGAACGCTCGCTGCTGCTTTGTCGATAAGCCCAGCGGCGCTCAACTGATCGGCGAGGCCGGACGGGATCGCCGCGGCAATCTGGGCCTTTTGCGAGCCAAGGAGCGATGCCAGCCCGCCCGCGTCGAGGCCCGCGCTACGCTGCTGTTGACCCAAAGCGCCGAGGATCACCGGTCCAAGCATGGCGATCATCGACTTGCTGGTACCTTCGCCAATTCCTGCGAACTTGCCGATTGTTTGCGCCATGGTGTCGACGGCTCCGCCGCCGAACAGTCCAGACAGCATGCTCGAACCGGTCTCCGCGAGTGTCTTCTGATCCGAGCCGACGATGAGGTTCTTGACGCTTTCCAGCGAACCAGGGTTTTGCTGAGCCAATGCATTGGTGAGCTGGCGGGCACCGTTCGGGGTGGACGCCAGGTCCGCAAGGCTCGACAGGAGTGCGGGGACAGCGCCCCCAACCGCCTTTTGAGCTACGCCGCGGTCAAGCCCCAAACCAGAAGCGATCTTTGCGACCATGTCAGGGGTTAGAAACTGCATCACAACAGAGACGAGACTGGTGGCCATGACGATTTCTCCTTCAAAAATTTTCCGATCAGTTATCCGATCAGTCATAGGTAGCTTCGAAACACCGCGGCCTGCGCTTAAATAGCGGCATTAGAAAAATTGGCCCGGATTGTTCACGGTGCGGAACGTTTTTCCGGCCCGTTTCCGGGATCGATTGGCACTACCTGCGAATCGACCCTTCCCATTGCAAGCAAACGCAATGGGTTGCGCATCCCGAACTCTCGGGAGTGTCACGAATGACAACACCGAATGCACAGGCTGGTATAGTTGGACTTAGGTCCATCGGTGATGGGCAGCTCAAAGAACCATTCGAAACCGAACTGGCGCAGCTTCTGACACTCAAATCTCCTTGCTGACGTCGGTCGGCGCATCTTTGTCCTTTGGTCCGCGTCCCCGGTCGAACGTTCTGAATGCGCCTCAAGAACCGAATAGCGGTATTGTCAGCGCTCACACGTTGGGTGTAAGGCAATACCCCATGTGGAATGCCGCCAGCGTCGCGCTGCTCACCAAACTCTGGGCCGAGGGCCACAGTGCAGGTCAGATCGCAACTCGGTTGGATTGCAGCCGCAATGCGGTGTGCGCGAAGTTGCTGCGGATGGGCTTGAAGCGCGGACACAAGCCGCCAACGGCGAAGCCCAAGATCGTCTCGGTGCCGAAGCGAAAGCCGGCAGAGTTGGCGGCCTGTGCCCGCCCGGTGGACAAAGTCATGTCGAAACGCAAGTCGGCAGCGAGGCAGCCTGAGGAGTTCACCAAGCACCAGCTTTACGCGTTGCTGGCGGAAGCGGTCCGGAATACAGGGTGACGCTTTCCTGGATAATCTGCCTCGCGGCGGGCGGCGGTGATGCTTGAGAGGTCGTCAAGGCACTCATTGTCACCTTCCATTTTTCTCGAAACTGACCTGGAAACACCAGGGCTGCGGTCTCGCCAGGCTGTGCACGTCACATACCGCGCCCATCAAGCCGTCGCGCTACCGCTGCCAGCGCAGCTGCCGCGAAGAACACCAACCAGTTTGCTCAAGAAGCGACATCGTAAGTCCAATGATGACAGTTGTGGCCCGCTCTCTCCTTGAAGAATGGTCACCTGGCGTTCATATGTCCATCGCAGCATCCATTCACTTGTTTTGAATTTTTGATCCATATCAATTCCTCAATCCACGCTGCGCCGTTTATAGGCTGTAGACAGAACCTCGAACCGCAAATGCAGCAGGTTCGTTGAAATGAAATCTGTCCGAGCCAACTGCTCAACACATGGGATCATTGATAAGGCTGGTCGCCATGATGAACAGCATTTACGAGCTTCGCAGTGGAAGGGTACCCACAACCAGCCGCGCCTCTGAGGCGGAGCTGGAAGAGCTTCTGGCGTTTGAACGCCTGCTTTTCGATCTTTTTGCCCGTTTCGCGAACGTTGCCAGCGAGCAAATCCTTCCGGAAATCGAAAACGCGCTAAGGGAACTCCTAAAGTTTCTCGACTTTGACCGCGGCACGCTGACGGAGCATAGCGACGATGGAAAGCAAGTATTTCTATGCGCGGTAGCGGTGGAGGGAGTGGAGCCGCATTTGGTTGGCCAAATACCCGCCCACCAGAGTTGGCTTACCAAAGAGCTTCGTTCGGGACGCACAGTCATTATTCGATCGTACGAGGATTTCCCTCCGGAGGCCGCTGCCGCAGAAGAATACTATCGTCGCATCGGTATGCGCTACATAATTTCCATTCCCCTGACCGTTGGCGGTCGCCTCGCTGCGTCGATCGGGTTTGGCTCGTTTCGCGCCACGCGCGACTGGCCAGACGAGTTCATCGCGCGGGTGAAAGTCGTCGGGGAAGTGCTGGCCCAAGCATTGATACGCAAAAGCTCCGAGGGAGCGTTGCGGGCAAGCGAAGTGGAAATCGCTCGGCTGATGCGGCAAACGCTTCTCAGCGAATTGTCGGGAACGATCGCCCACGAGATTAGTCAGCCGCTCACTGCGATCCTTGCCAATGCAGAGACGGCGCAGGATCTCCTTAGCCAAAAGAATATTGACCTGGGCAAGATCAAGGAAATTCTCGCCGACATCATCGAGCAAGATAGTCGGGCCAGCGAGGTGATCGGCCGCGTTCGAAAGTTGTTGAGGAAAGGCGAGAACAAGCCGGAAGCTATCGATGTGAACCAACTCGTGGAATCGACGATAGATCTTCTACGCGGCGAATTTAGAAGGCGCAAAGTGAATAATATCGACTTCGTGCCCGCCCATAATCTGCCAATGATTTCTGGCGACCCCGTGCAATTGCAGCAAGTGCTGCTCAATCTGATCATCAACGCGATGGACGCGATGAGTGCGAAGGTGCCGTCGCAGCGTGTAATAAACATAACGACTCGTGCCAATGATAAAAGAATAGAGGTTGCCATTGTTGATTTGGGAAGCGGACTCGCAGACGATGACAGAGTACGGCTCTTCGAGCCCTTATTTACGACGAAGCCACACGGTCTTGGTCTCGGTCTGTCGATTTGCTCGACGATTGTCAAAGCGCATGGAGGAACGCTCAGTATCGATAACAACGCAGGCGATGGCGCGACAGCGGTCGTTGCTTTACCGATCCTAGCCGCGTCGTAAAAGGCCACTCGCCGAAGACAGACATGTCCGCTAATGGGATGGTCCGGCCGTGCTCCCGCCCCGCCAGCAATAGAAGCTGGGAAGGGGCGTTAAAGACAAGGAGCACGCCATGTCCCAGACACTGAACGCTGCAATTGCCGTGGTTGGTATCGATATCGGCAAGAACTCTTTTCACATCGTGGGCCACGATGAGCGTGGTGCGATTGTGTTGCGTCAGAAGTGGTCGCGTGGCCAGGTCGAGGCCCGCTTAGCCAACATGCCGCCGTGCCTGATCGGTATGGAAGCCTGCGTCGGCGCGCATCATCTCAGTCGCAAACTTAGGGCACTGGGCCACGATGCCCGGCTGATGCCGGCGAAGTATGTTCGCCCCTACTCGAAGGGGCAGAAGAATGACTTCCGCGATGCCGAGGCAATCGCCGAGGCGGTGCAGCGACCGACCATGAAGTTCGTGGCGACCAAGACCGCGGATCAGCTCGACCTGCAGGCATTGCACCGCGTGCGGGAGCGGTTGGTCAGCCAGCGCACCGGCATCATCAATCAGATCCGCGCCTTTCTGCTGGAGCGTGGCATTGCGGTGCGGCAGGGACAACGGTTCCTACGCGCCGAGTTGCCTCAAATTCTGACTACGCCACCAGATGTCCTGTCGCTTCGCATGGTGCGCGTGATCGAAGATCTAGCCTGCGACTGGCGTCGGCTCGACGAGCGGGTCGAGCGACTGTCGGATGAGATCGAAGCGATCGCGCGCCAGGATGCCGGTTGCGAGCGGCTGATGAGCGTGCCCGGTATTGGGCCGATCATCTCCAGCGCGATGGTGGCCGCGATCGGCGCAGGGGATGTGTTCAACAAGGGTCGCGATTTTCCGCCTGGTGCCCCCGATCTCGACCGGGGACCGTACCATCCTCGGCAAGATATCAAGGCGGGGCAATCGCTACCTGCGGGTTCTGTTCGTGCAGGCGGCATGGGTGGTGCTGATCAAGCCGACGGTCTGGGAGCGCCACGGGCTGAAGCCGTGGATCGAGGCAGCCAGGAAACGGCTGCATCACAACGTGCTGGCGATTGCGCTGGCCAACAAACTCGCCCGCATCGCCTGGAGCGTCCTGGCCCGTGGCCGGGCCTTCGAGGCGCGGAAGATGGATCGGGCAGTGAACCAATCCGCTTGATTCCTATTCCACGCCAACGGCAATAGAGGCCGAAAAATGAGGAGCCCGCGATGATGTAGCCAGATCGATACGCTTTAAGCGCCGAGGTCTGCGAGAGGATGAGACGAAATGGAGGTGCGGTCTTCCCGGCGCATGCGAACACTGGTGACCCAGATGGCCCGCTGAGGCCTGTCCGCTAACGAGATCGCACGCGCGCTGATATCCATGATGGCCCGGAGCACCACACGCTCCAATCAAAGGCCGGATACATTGATGCAAGACCGCTCACCGTCAGCTCGGCAAAATCCACTTGCAACGCGCGGCCGGACCATACATCCCGGTCAAACTGAGACAAACCGGCATGAACGCGTCACGCCCGGGTTAACCCCAATAACCAACATCAATCTAGCAGGTGTCACCGCTTCACCCCACCCAGCGATGAGACAAGGTCCGCGCTAGGTTTTCTGAAACGGCACGGTGCCACCGCTCGCGCAGTCAAAAATCAACTCATTCTTCCGGCACTCCGGCCATCCGCATACCCTCGCGGACGCGCTTGCTCCCAGCACGGAAGGTCGGATCGTCACTCATTCTGCCTCGCAAGCGGCGAAGGGTGAAAGCTGGGTCGAGGGCAAGCCCAGCCCGAACTGCACCCCGCGCCTCCTCCAATGAGCCAAGCAACGCCAGTGCGGCGGCGAGGTGGAAGTGCGCGAGGGGATAATTTCGGTTGGCTTCGAGGCTTCGGCGTAGCCATGCGACCGCTTCGGCGTCAGCGCCAAGAACCAGCTTGGTAAAGCCAGCCCATTGCATCCACCGAAAGGCACCAGTATCGCGGGGGGAGAACCGAAAAGCGTCCTGGATATGAGCCTCAGCCTCGGCGCCTCGACCGATCAAGACCTTCGCCCAACCGATAAGACCATGGGCGTCGGCCAAGTTTCGATCCAGCGCCAAAGCCCGCTCGCATTCCCGAATGCCTTGAGCGGCGCGCTTCGTTACGATTTGCACGGACCCCAAAAACATGTGGGCCCGTGCGTGCTGCGGAGACATAGATAAAACCTTGATCAGCGTTGTCTCGGCCGCCGCAAGGCGCGCGTCAAAGTCGTCGACCATCAAGAGCCCAGCGGTTACCACATCAACAGCCGCGGCGCCGGCCAACGCTTCTATATTTACGGGATCGAGCATCAAAGCGCGCTCGAAAAACTCTCTCGCCTGCGCCATGTTTTCGGCGGTCACCCCCTTATTCCAGCAGCTGGTGCCCTGAAAAACTAGGTCTAGCGCATCCACATGCAGTGAACGTTCCGCGCGCCGCGCCTCAGCCTCAATGAGCTGGGCATTTAATGCATTGGCGAGGCTAGAAACGATCTCGTCCTGCATGTCGAATAGATCAGTGATGGGTATGTCGAACCGCTCGGCCCAAAGATGATTACCGGTTTCGACATCTATAAGCTGCACATTAACTCGCAGCCGGTTGCCGCCACGTTGTACCGAGCCCTCAAGGACATAGCGGACGTTCAACTCCCTACCCAGCTTCTGCACGTCCATGGCTTTCCCTTTGAAGGTGAACGCCGTGTTCCGGGCGATAACAAACGAGCCGCTGATCCGCGACAGGTCCGTGGTCAGGCTCTCGGTGATGCCATCTACGAAATAATCCTGTTCGGGGTCACCGCTGAGATTAGCGAACGGCAACACTACGATAGACAGACGAGGCGGTGCGCCGGGCCTTGCGCGCTCGGCCGGTGTCGCCGGGCTGGATCGATCCCGGACCAAGGCATAGGCCCGGATCGGGCGGGCAATATTTTTGAGGTGCTGCTCGCCCAAGTCGGCGAACTCGACCGTAACCTTTCCTAGAACCTGATCGTAGGCCGACGACGAGATACAGATACCGCCGGGCTCCGCGATGCTCTCAAGCCGTGCCGCGATATTTACACCGTTGCCAAAAATGTCATGCGGCTCAGCAATCACATCGCCGATATTGATGCCGACACGGAAACGAAGGCGCCTGTCTTCAGCGTCTCCGATTGTAAGTTCTTGAGTACGGGTCTGGAATAGCATCGCAGCCCGAACCGCCTCGACCGCACTCGGAAACTCCGCCAAGAACCCGTCCCCGGTGTGCTTCACGATGCGGCCGCCATGTTTGGCGATTGCTGGGTCGACGGCATCCGCAAGGAGAATGGTCAAGCGCGCGTGTGTTGCCTCCTCGTCATCGTGCATTAGACGCGAATAGCCTGCGACATCGGCGGCCAATATCGCCACCAATCTGCGTTCGACCCGACCTGTCCGCTTTTGCACCATGGCGCACGCAAACCTCTTCGGCGCGGCAGTAGCACTCTAGCTCCCGGATGCGGCGCCAACAATGCTTTGCCAACGTCGGCAAGCCAAATACCCGCCCTTCGTGGCCTACCTAAGCATTATGAAGTGCAAAGGGAGAACGCCCTCCCCGCGCGATACTTGGATTGTCGTGGACGGATTGTGCCGGTTCCTTGTTCTGGTAGGTTTGCGTCATGAAAAAGCTCACGGTCGCCGCGCTGCTACTCTTGCTGCCGCTTTACGCCAACGCGGAAACCCCCGACGAATGGGTTACGCTCGGGGCCCGAGTGCATGGTGGGTTCGGCGCTTTCATTCCGCTCGGCATCAAGATCGGCCTCGATGCCGTAAAGCGCCTTGACGCCAAGCCACGAGAACTCACTGTCCTCTACTACGACAGCGATACATCGCCTTGTGCCTGCTTTGCTGACGGCATTGCGATTGCAACCTACTCGTCCGTAGGCCAGCGCACGTTGACTGTCGCTGCAGAGAAACCACCGCCCGGAACAGCAGCCGTTATCGTCATCCGTCCGCGACAGGGCGGCGCTGGTTTCAAATATACAATTCCTATGACGGCTCTCGCCAAGCTGGGCTCGATGAACAAAGAGCTTGATCCGCGCGGGCGCTACGACGCCGTTATGGCTGCGGATGGGCTATTTCGGGTCGAGCCGATCCAGTAGAACGCCCTCCCGCGCGAAACTTGGATTTGTCATGCTTCAATGGGTCGCGTTACAAGTTAGGTCCGTTCGTCCCTTGCCGGCTCAACCGGTCGACGCAACACAGGCGTTAAATCTCTCTGCTGGCGTTTCAAATTGCAAGGTCTCACGTGGCCGTTCGTTTAGCTGACGAGCCACCCAGCGCCGGTCGTTCAACCGCTTCGCTCCGCGTCACCCTGATCTACAGGCTCAATGCTGGCCGTAACGGCGGTTGCCCGGCGCTCGCTGTCGGCATCACCCCGAAGGCAGTCACCGACTGCAACTTACCCGGCATGGGCTGAGAGATGGTGTAGGAAGTGCCCGCTGTGTCCGCTCCACCCGGTTCGACCTCGATCGGCTCGCCAGTAGTCCGGTTCGTGAAGGCCCGCAGTTGGGTCTTGTCCCGCTGCCATCCCGCGAGCTGGAGCAACCTCGTAAGTCTCAAAAGGTGCTGGCGATCGGCGTCGTCGCCGAGGGCGCGATTGACCTGAA
>CAWFZL010000003.1:0-152561 GCA_963820275.1 uncultured Alphaproteobacteria bacterium | reverse complement strand
AATACGACGTAGTCGGAGCTCGCGATCACATCCTCAAAGCTCGTGATTGCAACATGAGGCCAGGATCTGGCGAGATCGGAAGGGACCGACTGGTCGCATGCCAGCAGCCGGCATTGAAATCCGACCAGCCGCTCGGCGATCGCACGCCCGACGAGGCCAAACCCGACGATGCCGACCGTCGCGCCCGCAAGGCCGGCACCATAGAGTTCGGCACGCCAGCCGTGAAATCCATATATTTTGATCTTCCGGTCGCCCGCGACAATGTTGCGTGCGAGCGAAAGCACCAGCCCGATCGCCAGTTCGGCGGTCGGCACCGTCAGCAGGTCCGGCACGATGGTCAGCCACACCCCGGCATTTGTCGCAGCCCCGACATCGATGTTGTCGAACCCCTTGAGCGCCGCGCCGATGACGCGGAGGCTGGGACAAGCCGAAAAAAAATCTGCATCGACCCGGTCGGTCATGAATGCAAGCAGTCCGGCCGCGTCCCGGCATCGCTCTCGCACCTCCTCATGGGGCCACGGCTCCAGCGCCGGATTGATCTCGAGCCTCGCATGCTCCTCGAGCAGTGCCCGGGTCTCGGGGAAAACGCGGTTGGTGAGGACGATCTTTGGTTTTTCGGCCACGGCGATCCGCATCTCAATCATTTGAGGTATTTCCGCAGGGCGGCACCGATGCCATCCACGATCGTCACGCAAACGAGAATACAGATCAGGATCGCGGAAACCTGCGCGTATTCAAGCACGCGAAGCGCCGCGATCAGTTCGAAGCCGATGCCGCCTGCGCCAACGGCGCCGAGCACGGTCGAGGCACGAAAATTGTACTCCCAACGGTAGATCGTGGTGTCGGCAAGCTGCGGCAGCGCTTGCGGCAACACCGCGTGAAAGATCACCTGCAAGGGCGAGGCTCCCGCCGCCCGCGCAGCCTCGATCGGCCTCGGATCGACATGTTCGATGCTTTCGGCGAAGAATTTTCCGATCATTCCGACGGAGTGAAGGCCGACCGCAAGCACGCCCGGCAGCGCCCCGAAGCCGACCATTGCCACGAAGATGATGCCCATGATGAGTTCCGGGATCGATCGCAGCAGATTTAATATCGCCCGTGTTGCACGGTAGGCGATTTGATGCGGCGTCGTATTGGACGCAGCGAACAGGGCGAGCGGCAGCGAAAGCATGACCGCCAGCGCGGTTCCCGCGACCGACATCGCAAGGGTATCGGCCAGCGGCCTCAGCCAGGCATGGTATCGCCTGAAATCGGGCGGAAACATCTCGCTCGCAAGCTGCCTGATTGCGGGCCACGCATCCGCGAAGCGCCGCGGATCAAGCAGTCCGGTGAGCACCATCGCCGTGACGACCAGAGCGACGACGACGAGAACTGCGGCACCGCGTTTGAACCGCGCCCTGCCTTCGCGGGCGAGTATCGCGTCATAGGAAGAGGTCGCCGGGTAGCTCATCCCTTGAGCTTCGAAAGGTCGAGATCGAGCAATTTCGCGGTCTCGCGCAGAATGTCGTAGGCGTGGTCGTCGGTAGCCACGAATGCTTCCGCCCGAAACGTCTTCAGGATTTCCTTGTCGTTAAGTTCGAGGAAGGCCTTCCTGATCGAGCTCTTCAGTTCCGGCGCGAGATATCCCTGCATGACGATCGGGTAGTTCGGTATAGGATCGCTTTCCGCCAGCACGATCACCTTGTTGCCGTCGATCGAGCCCTTGGCGACCAGTGACTTGAATATCTCCTGGCTGAGGCCGCCTGCCTGGACCTGGCCGGACTGTACGGCACGCGCCACCGCATCATGTGCGCCGAGGAGGACGTATTTATAGTCGGTATCGCCGACCAGTCCGTTGCGCGCGAGCAGCGCACGCGGGATCAGATGGCTGGAGGTCGAGGCGAAGTCGCCATATCCCATCATTTTTCCCTTGATGTCGGCGAGGGTCTTCACCGGACCGTCCGCCCGCGCGATGATGACGCTCTTGTAGGTCGGCGAGCCCTTCGAGACGCCGACCGCAAACGGCTCGATATCCGGAGCTTTCGACTTCGCCAGCACGTAGGAGAGGGGCCCGAAATAGGCGACCTCGATGCGGCCGAACCGCATCGCCTCGATCATCGAGGAATAGTCGGTCGTGACGACAAGTTCGATGTCTTTCCCGAGCGCTTGTTCCAGATATCTCTTCAGGGGAAGCGCGTTCTGGATGATGGTGGACGCATTCTCGTCCGGAAGGAGCGCCACGCGCAATTTGGCGGGATTGGCTGCCTGCTCGGCGGTGGCGGTGCCAAGCGCAAGGCCCAATCCGCCCAGTCCGCAGGCGAAGAGAAAGCTTCTGCGTTTCATGACCTGGTCCATTTTCGATGATTCCTGTTGCTGACGTTCAGGCTGCTGCCATCCGGGATGGCGCTGTGAGATAAATTTGATCGAGCGTTGCCTGGCCCAGCTGCGCTGCCGAGCCGTCGAAGACGATCCTGCCGTTCACCAGTCCGATCACGCGATCGGCGAAACGCCGGGCCAGTTCGATCTGGTGCAGGCTCACGATCGCGGTGATGCCGTCTTCGCGGCAGATGCGATGAAGGTCGGCGAGAACTTTCTCGCCGGTCGCCGGATCGAGACTTGCGACCGGCTCGTCGGCCAGAACGAGCTGCGGCCGCTGCGCCATGGCCCTGGCGATGCCGATGCGCTGCTGCTGGCCGCCCGAGAGTTCGTCCGCGCGATCAAGGGCGCGCTCGATGAGGCCAACCCGTTCGAGCGATTGCAGGGCCAGAACTCGATCGGCCCGCGGCAACAGAAACAGCGATCTGAATGCGCCATGCGCGCTGATGCGGCCGAGCATGACGTTCTGGAATGCCGTCAGGCGACCGATCAAATGATGCTGCTGGAAAATCATTCCCGTTCGCCTGCGGTGTTCACGCAGCGTGCGGCTGCTTTGAAAGATGGAGCCCAGTCCTTCTACGCTGACGTCGCCCTGTGTCGGCATCACCAGCCCATTGATGCATCGAAGCAGCGTCGACTTGCCGGCTCCCGAGGAGCCAAGCAGCACCAGAAACTGGCCCGGTGGAATGGAGATGCTGGTCGGCAAAACCGCGCTCACGCCGTTCGGGTAGGTCAGCGCGACATCGTGCAATCGCAGCATCGAAGTAAATCCTCGAACGCCGGGTCGGGTCAACCCGGCGGTTCTCCGTGATCGGCTTTTGCGAACGGTTGGCTATATCGTTCGGCGAATCCGATTACCAACCGCAGGCGACAAACGGATGACAACGTTGTTCACGGCTTTGCCGGATGGATGAAGGTCCAGGGGCTGGCTTCGGAATCCCTCACCACCTCGATCTCGATCAGGTAGGGAACGCCACTTCCGAGGGCCTTCTCCAGCGCGGGGCGAAACGCATCGGGTGAGGTCACACGTGCCGCCCCGACGCCAAAGGATTCGGCAAGCTTGACGAAATCCGGATTGACCAGATCGGCCGCGACCACGCGGCCATCAAAGCGCTCGCGCTGGTCGCGCCGCACATTGCCATAAGAATTGTTGTTGAACACTAGCACGGTCACGCCGATGTTGAACTGCACCGCCGTTGCCAGTTCCTGCACGCCGAACATGAAGCCGCCGTCGCCGGTAATCGCGACCACAGGCGTGTCCGGATGCGCGACCTTGGCACCGAGGGCGGTCGGAAAACCCGAGCCGAGCGTGCCTTGATAGCCCGAGGTGATGAAAGTGCGCGGCTCGTAGATCGGAAAACCGTACCAGGAGGCAAAGCCGACCTGCGACAACTCATCGGTAACGATGGCGTTCGGCGGCAGCACTTCGCGCAGGATGTTCAGGTAGGCCATCTGCGGCTGTACCTGCTGAATCTCCTTCAGTGCTGCGGCCGAGGCCTCGCGGATGGTGGCTCTGCGGCCAGCGCTTTTGCTGTAGGCGCGTTTCCGTACCTCGGCCACGAGCTCGGCCGTGCCAGCCTTCGCGTCTGAAATCACCGCGGCGTCCGATATGTACCTTCGCATTTCCGATGGGTCTATATCGATGCGAATGGATTTCAGCCCGTCCGGGCGATACGGCCAGCGCGACATGGTCGGCAATTCCAGCCGTGTCCCAATTCCGATCATGAGGTCGGTCTTCGGCCACAGGCGATAGGCGGCGGCCATGGTCAATCCGAGCTCATGGGCGTTGGAGACGATGCCGCGGCCGCTGCGGAACGCCACCACCGGTGCGTCGATCAGTTCGGCAAGCTCCAGGATTTCACCGCGCGCGTGGATGGCACCGGAGCCGACGAAGATCATCGGCGTCCTGCTCGCAGCGATCAACGCGGCGGCCGACTTGATCCGGTCCGGATCGGGTTGCGGCGCCGGAAACGGATCGAGCACCTTTGCCGGACCAACTTCCGCGCGCTCGGTGAAAACGTCCCACGGCATTTCCAGCGAGGCGGGGCCGCGGCGTCCGGACAGCATTTCCTGAAATGCCCGCGAGACCGCGAGGGGCGCAAGATCCGGATATTCGATGCGCTCCGCCCACTTCACGAACGTTCGGAGCGTGGCAAGTTGATCCGGCATTTCGTGGAGGTGACCGCGACCCTTGCCGAGGAATTGCGTTGGCACCTGCCCGGTCAGACAGAGCACCGGTTCGTTCGATCCGAACGCCGTCAAAAGTGCGGCGCCGGCGTTGAGTACGCCGGGCCCGGGCACCACGCTGAACACTCCGACGCGCCCCGTCGATCGCGCATAGCCGAAAGCCATGTAGCCGCAAGCCTGCTCGTGCCGCGCGCCGATGACCTTCAACTGCGCCTGCCGGAATGCGTCGAACAATCCATAGATTTGCGCGCCCGGCAGGCCGAACACGGTGTCGACGCCATGCGCGACAAGGCCGCTGACAATCGCTTCGCCGCCGGAACTAAAGGTCATCGCAAGGCCATTGGATTTCCAGTATGCCGCTCAGCTCGCCCGGCCGGGAGTCATGCCCTTGGCCTTGATGATGGAAGCGGCCGCGGGCGAGGTAAGGAAGTCGATGAATGCCTGGGCGGCGGCCGGCTCCTTCGCCTTTGTTGCGATGGCTGCCGGGAAGATCAAGTCCTGCTGCACCTCGGCGGGAAATGGCCCGACGATTTCGACGCCCGGCGCGGTCAACACGTTGTTGACGAAAACCGCAAGTTCCGCTTCGCCCCTGACAACGGCCGGCACGATTTGTGTCGGCTGATCCTGTGCGATCGTCTTGGCTTTCATCGCCTGATCTATACCGAGGCGCTCGAATACTTTCAGGACATAGGCGCCCGCTGCGCTCGCCGGCAGAAAGGTGATGGACCTTGCTTCCAGTAGCGTCTTCTTGAATGCCTCCATTGTGCTGATGTCGGGCTTTGGCGCGCCAGCGCGCACGGCGACGCCGTAGCCGACGCGGGCGAATTCGGTCGGCGTTTGAAAGCGCGCCTTCGCAGCCTCATTCTTGAAAACGTCGATGGGAACGACACCCATGTCGAAGGGATCGCCGGAGGTCGCCAGCGTGATCAGATTGGGGGTCGTATCGAAGTGAATGTCGAGCTTGTGACCGGAGGCGCGCTCGAACTGAGGGCCAAGTTCGGTCAACACGCTTCGCAGCGAGCCGCCCGCGAGCACCTTCAACTCGGCGGCATGAAGCTCGCCCGTTGGCGACAGAACGGGCGCCAGACCCAGCATGGAGGCGGCCGCAACAAGCAAAGACATTTTCATGAGTTCCCCGTGATCTAATCGGCAACTGTGACATCGGCGACAAACTGCGGTTCGCGCACGGCCTGTCCCGGAAATGGCGATCCCTGTTCGAACCAGGAGCGGGGGGCCGGTGCGCCCCACAGCGTCTGGCGGCGCGGGTCCTTCAGCGACCAGCGCATCGGCTCGTGGTCGTGATCTCCCGTGAAGTAATCACTGGTGTAGAGCTCGAGGCGATGGCCGTCGGGATCCCTGACATAGAGAAAGAAGGCATTCGAGATGCCGTGGCGGCCCGGCCCGCGCTCGATATTCTTGAGATAGCCGGTTGTGGCCATCACGTCGCACAGATGCAGGATATTCATCGCGCCCGGCACCCAATAGGCGAAGTGATGCAGGCGAGGGCCTTTGCCATTGGTGAGGGCGAAGTCATGCACATTGCCCTTGCGATGCAGCCACGCCGCGGCGATGCGGCCCTGCGGCCCGTCTTCCTCGGCGTATTCGGTGAGGCGGAAGCCGAGCCGCGCATAAAAATCGAGAGTGTCCTGGACCTCGGCGGCGAAGACATTGAAGTGGTCGAGCCGCTGCGGGTGGCAGCCCCTGTAGAGATCGTAGCGGCGCAACAGATGCGGGCGCTTCTCCATCGAAGCATAGAGCTCGATCCGGAAGCCGAACGGATCGGAAAATTGCAGCGTTCGCCCCTGAAACGGCTGCTCCGCGAAAGCGCAGACGATGCCGTTTTCCGAAAAGAATGCCGCCGCCTTTTCGAGATCCTGTTCGTTGCCGACCTTGAACCCCAGGCGATTGCAGGCGGGATCGGCCGCCTTGCGCAGAACCAGGGAATGATGCTGTTGCTCCTCGCTGCCTCGCAGATAGATCGCGTCCGCGCTCCGATCCTCGACATGCAGCCCGATGGCGTTTTCGTAGAATTCTCCGCTGGCGTGCAAGTCCAGCACATCGAGCACGACATGACTGCACCGGACGATGTTGAACGGCGGATCGAAGATGTGCGTCGGCACGGGCATGGGATGCTTCTTCCAATCCTCAGATCGTGGGGCGCATCAAGACGCAAAAAGCATCGATGCGCCTGACAAGCATAGCCAATGCATATTGTTTGGGCATCCCGCAAGCCCGCCGCGGCATGGCTCCTTACGCGATCAAGCAATGCGCGATCGCAATCGGCTCCTGCGCGGACACTCGTAGACACATCGGCGGTTTTTCGCCCAATGTCCGACAAGGTGGCAAAGGCCAAGGGCAACATTGGCCACACGGGAGGAATGGATGAATGAATCCACGACGCGAATTTTCAGCTGGATTGGTACGATGGTATTATTACACCGATCGGTGATCAGCGGCGCGCAAGCCTCGACCATCCGCCGCGGTCATGCCAAAGCCGGCGCCTGAGCCGACCAATCAACAAGAGCGAATAGCCATGGTCACCATCCAGGTTTCCAATCTGATCGACTTTGTTGCCGACGTTTTCGGCCATGCCGATTCCTCGGCCGAGGAAGCCCGGCGCATCGCGACCTATCTCACGACAGCGAACCTCACCGGACATGACAGCCACGGAGTAATACGGGTGCCTGTCTATATTCGCTGGAAGAAGATGGGTTCCGTCGTTCCGAACCAGACCGCCGAGATCGTCGTCGATATGCCATCGCTAGCGGTCGTCGACGGCAAGTTCGGCTATGGACAGACCGTTGCGCCCCAGGCCGTCAGGATCGGCATCGAGAAATGCAAGGCGTCGGGCCTCGCGGCGGTGGCGCTGCGCAACGCGGGCCATATCGGCCGGGTCGGCGATTGGGCGGAAATGGCGGCGGCGGAGGGTCTGGTGTCGATCCACTTCGTCAACGCGGCTGGTTCGGTGCTGGTCGCGCCCTTTGGAGGTGTAGAGCGGCGGCTCTCCACCGCGCCCTATTGCGTCGGCATTCCGCGTCAGGGGCAAGGACCCGTGGTCCTGGACTTTGCGACCTCCATTGTCGCCGAAGGCAAGGTGCTGGTCGCAAGCCGCGGCGGCAAGAAACTGCCGAAAGGCGCATTGATCGATCTGGACGGCAATCTGAGCGAGGATCCCGCGGTGCTGTACGGTCCCTATGAGCCGGAGGGGCCGCGCGACCACGGCAAGGGCAAAGGTGCGATCCGCGCCTTCGGCGAGCACAAGGGATCGGGTCTCGCGCTGATCTGCGAACTGCTCGGCGGCGCACTGACCGGCACCGGCGCGACCGGGCCGAACCGGCGCTTCGCCAACGGCATGTTCGCGATCTATGTCGATCCGGCCGTCGTCGACCCCGCGAATTTCTTCGACGCGGAAATGTCGCGCTACATCGGCTATTTCAAGGACACCAGGCCGGCAGCCGGCGTCGATGCCGTGTTGATCCCGGGCGAGCCGGAGGCGAAGATGCGCGCCGAGCGCACCAAGAATGGCGTGCCTTTGCCCGACGACACCTGGGCCGCAATCGTCCATACCGCGCGTGAGGTCGGCGTGAGCGAGGCAAGCATCCAGAAGGCAACAATGTAAACGCGTCATTGCGAGGATCGTCAGATCCGAAGCAATCCAGAGTCTTTCTTGTGTAGAATACTGGACTGCTTCGCTTCGCTCGCAATGACGGAAAATTCGATCAGAGGAAGTGGTGACAATGGCAAATAAGGTCAAGGAAATATGGGCGTCGGGCAAGGTGGTGGTGAACGCCTGGCTTGCGATTCCTTCCGGGTTTTCGGCCGAGGTGATCGCGCAATGCGGGTTCGACAGCGTCACCGTCGACATGCAGCACGGCGTGCAGGACTACCTGTCGATGGTGCAATGCTTCCAGGCCATGCACGGACATCCGGTGACACCAATGGTGCGGGTGCCGTGGAACGAGCCCGGCATTATCGGCAAGGTGCTCGATGGCGGCGCCTATGGCGTGATTTGCCCGATGGTGAACACCAGACAGGAAGCCGAGAACCTCGTCGCCTACAGCAAATATCCGCCGCGCGGCACGCGCTCGAACGGCCCGATCCGTGCGGGCCTCTATGGCACGGCCGGCACCTACCAGAAGACCGCCAATCAGGAAACCGTGCTGCTTCCGATGATGGAGACGAAAACGGCCATCGAGAACATGGAATCGATCCTCGACGTCGAAGGCATCGATGGCGTCTATATCGGCCCTTCCGATCTTGGTTTCTCCTATGGTCTCGTCCCGAAGCTCGACCGGGAGGAGCCGGAAATCCTGAAGATCTACGAGAAGATCGTGAAGGAATGCGGCAAGCGCGGCCTCCATCCCGGCATCCATTGCTCGGGCGCCGATGGCGCGCTGCGGGCGATCAACATGGGCTTCAGGCTGGTGACGCTTTTCAACGACAGCGGCCTGATGGCGACTTTCGCCCGCATGCAGGTCGGAAAGACCCGCAGCGAGTTGAACGGCAAGGCATGAAGGCGAATGGTGAATAGGGACTGGCGAATAGAGGATTATTCGCTAGTCGCTACTCGCTATTCGCTTCTTAAAGACATTGGCCTTCTTCAAAGGAGACAACGGCATGGCCGCAGCACCCGTCATTCGCCTGCACCCCGATGACGGCGTGGTCATCGCGCGATCGAGCCTGCCGCCCGGCATGACCGTGGCCGACGGCGTGACCACCGTCGATCGTATTCCTGCCGGCCACAAGGTGGCGATCCGCGCGATTTCGATCGGCGAGCCGATCCGCCGTTACGGCCAGATCATCGGCTTTGCGACCGCGCCAATCGCGCCGGGACAGCACGTCCATACCCAGAACTGCGGCATGGGCGATTTTGCCAAGGACTACGCGTTCGGCGTCGACGTCAAGCCGGTGCCGAATTTCGACCTGCCCGCGATCTTTGACGGCATTCGCCGTCCCGACGGCCGGGTCGCGACGCGCAACTATATCGGCATCCTGACGTCGGTGAATTGTAGCGCGCATGTCGCAGGGCTGGTGGCCGATGTCTTCAGGAAGAACCCGTTCACCGGCGAAAATCCTCTATCCGATTTCCCCAACGTTGATGGCGTTGTCGCGCTCACCCACAAAACCGGCTGCGGCATGACCTCGAGCGAGCCGCTGGCCCTGCTGCGCCGGACGCTCGGCGGATATGCGCGGCATGCCAATTTCGCCGCCGTGGTGGTGATGGGCCTGGGCTGCGAGGTCAACCAGATCGGCGGCTTGATGCAGGAACAGAAGCTCGCTGGGCGTCTGCGCGAACTCGAGATTCAAGAGATCGGTGGCACCCGCAAGACGGTGGAGGCGGGCGTTGCCTTTGTGCGCGAGGCGCTCACGGACGCCAACAGGGTGAGGCGCGAGCCGGTTGCCGCGAGCGAATTGACGGTCGCGCTGCAATGCGGCGGCTCCGATGGCTATTCCGGCGTCTCCGCCAACCCGGCGCTGGGGGCGGCGAGCGATCTCCTCGTGCGCCACGGCGGCACCGTCATCCTGTCGGAAACCCCTGAAACCTACGGCGCCGAACATCTCCTGACGCGCAGGGCGGTCAGCCGCGAAGTCGGCGAAAAGCTGGTTGCGCTGATGCGCTGGTGGGAGGAATACACCGCGCGCGAAGGCGCCGAGATGAATGCCAATCCCAGCCCCGGCAACAAGGCCGGCGGGCTCACCACCATTCTGGAGAAGTCGCTGGGCGCGATGGCAAAGGCCGGCAGCACCAATCTCGTCGACGTGCTCAACTATGCCGAAGCGGTCACCAAGAAGGGTTTCGTCTTCATGGATACGCCCGGCTACGACCCGGTGGCGGCCACGGGGCAGGTGGCCGGCGGCGCCAATCTCGTCTGCTTCACCACCGGCCGCGGCAGTGTGTTTGGCTGCAAGCCCGCCCCCTCGATCAAGCTTGCGACCAACACGCCGATGTACAAGCGCATGGAAGACGACATGGACGTCAATTGCGGCACCATCCTCGACGGCGAGGAAACCGTTCAGCAGTGCGGCCAGCGCATCTTCGAATTGATGCTCAAGACCGCATCTGGCCAGCCGACCAAGAGCGAGAGCTTTGACTTCGGCGGCGCCGAATTCGCGCCCTGGGTGCTCGGGGCGACGATGTAGCCGCCGCGAGGTTCGCCCCTATCAAAGTGGTCGACTTCGTCGCTATGATGCTTCTCCCGAGCCTTGGGGTCGAGCATGAAGCGGCGCGAGTTCATCACACTCTTCGGCGGCGCAGCAGCAGCTTGGCCCGTTTCGATGCGGGCGCAGCAACCCGACCGGATGCGGCAGATCGGTGTGCTTCTAAACGTAGCCTCCAGTGATCCTGAAGGTCTGGTCGCCTTCGCGGCGTTTCGGGAAGGCCTGCAACAATTGGGTTGGGCTGAAGGCCGGAATGTGCGGATCGATGTCCGCTGGGGCGCGGACGATGTCGAGCGCGAGCGCAGATATGCGGTCGAATTGGTCGCACTCGCACCGGACGTGTTGCTGGCCGCAGGCAGTGTCAGCGTGGCGGCGTTGCAACAAGCCACCCACGCCATACCGATCGTATTCGTTGGCGTCGTCGATCCCGTTGGCGCCGGCTTCGTCGATACCCTGCCGCGGCCAGGCGGCAACACTACCGGCTTTATGCTGTTCGAGTATAGTTTCAGCGGGAAATGGCTGGAACTGCTCAAGCAGCTTGTACCGAGCGTGACGCGAGTGGCGGTACTTCGGGATGTCTCCAATCCTTCCAGCAGCGGTGAGTTCGTTGCAATTCAGTCTGTGGGGCATCTGCTTGGGGTTGAGGTGAGACCGATCAACGTAGGCGACAGCGGCGAGATAGAACGCGCAGTTGCGGCCTTCGCCCGCTCGGCCAATGGCGCCCTGATCGTGACGGGGAGCGCGGCCGTGTCAATTCATCGCGATCTGGTCATTGCGTTGGCGGCCCGGTACAGACTGCCCGCAGTCTATGCCCGTCGGTCCAACGTCGCCAGTGGCGGGTTGATCTCTTACGGTCCTGATCGGGTCGAGCAGTTCCGGCGCGGGGCCGGCTACGTCGATCGCATCCTCAAGGGCGAAAAGCCCGCCGATCTTCCGGTTCAGGCGCCCACCAAGTTTGAACTGGTGATCAATTTGAAGACCGCCAGGGCGCTTGGCCTCGACGTACCCCTGTCTCTCCAGCAACGCGCGGACGAGGTGATCGAATGAAGCCAGCTTCGAGCGACCGACGACCGATCCATCATTCGCCGGTTTTCTGGATCGGCATAGCTCTCTGCTTGGCGGCCATTGCAATATACCTTTGGTCCGATGACCTTTCGTGGCGGCCGGCACCAGTCCCGCGATGAAATGGGCCGTCGATAAGCGCTCGCTTCTCATATTGCAACGTCTCGGACCTCGCGCGACGTCCGACTGGAGTCCCGCAGCTCACAGGATGGATTGAGCCCTTCGCGAACCCATCATCTTCGCAAATTTCAATCGATGGGTATCGCTTCGCTCAACCCATCCTGCGCGCAATTTCCGCTTTTAGCGACGCGTCATAAATCTGAAGACGGCTAGAGTGCTTGGTTTGACAATTAGCCGCGACTTTCTGCTGATTGCCGACGAGGTTATCGAATAGGCCGCTCCACTTCCGCTGTGGGCACATCGCGTCATTTTGTTGCCCTGCGGAATATCGTCGCTATCGGGGAACAGCGGACATAGCTCGTAGGATGGGTTGAGCCCTTCGCGAACCCGTCATCTTCGCAAATTTTAATCGATGGGTATCGCTTCGTTCCACCCATCCTACGCGCCCTGAGTGCTTGGGGCGACGATGTAGCCGCCGCGAGGCCGTCAGTTTCCGTCATGCCCGGCCTTGTGCCGGGCATCCACGTCTTTCTTGGCGCGTTGGAAGGCAAGAGGTGGATGGCCGGGACAAGGTCGGCCATGACGGATCCGTCTTTGAGCCGCCGCCATGGGCAATCATTGCCCGTTGTTAGTGCTTGATCCACGCCGGAACCGGTGTTCTGCTCAAAAAAGCTGCTGGAGCATTCCGTCTGTGTCGATCTTCGTCGCACTGCACCACGTAACGCATTACAAATACGACCGTCCGATCGATCTCGGTCCCCAAACCATCCGGCTGCGGCCCGCCCCGCATACGCGGACGCCGATCCTGAGCTATTCGCTCAAGGTCACGCCCTCGAACCACTTCGTGAACTGGCAGCAGGACCCGCAGGGCAATTGGCTTGCGCGTTTCGTATTTCCCGAGAGGGCCAGCGAACTGAAGATCGAGGTTGATTTCACGGCGCAGATGACCGTGATCAACCCGTTCGATTTCTTCGTCGAGCCCTATGCGGACAGTTTTCCGTTCGAATACACCGCCGATCTCAGGACCGAACTTGCGCCGTACCTCGCAACCATCGAGCCCGGACCGCTCTTTGCCGCTTACCTTGCGGGGCTGAAGCGGGAAGCGACCAGCACCGTCAGTTTTCTGGTCGACCTGAACGCCGAGCTGCAGCAGAAGATTCGCTACATCATCAGAATGGAGCCGGGAGTTCAGGCGCCGGAAGAAACGCTCGCCGCCGGCGCCGGGTCTTGCCGCGACTCCGCGTGGCTGTTGATTCAAACCTTGCGGCATCTTGGCCTGGCCGCGCGTTTCGTCTCGGGCTACCTCATTCAGCTGCGTCCAGACATCGATCCGGTCGAAGGACCGGTTGAAGTCGAGAACGATTTTACCGATCTGCATGCCTGGGCCGAGGTCTATCTGCCCGGCGCGGGCTGGATCGGTTTCGATGTCACATCGGGCATGCTGACCGGTGAGGGACACATCCCGGTCGCCGCCACGCCGCATTATCGGACGGCAGCCCCGATCAGCGGCGCGGTCGGCGCAGCCAATGTCGAGTTCAGCTTCGACATGAACGTCAAGCGCATTCGCGAAGCGCCGCGGATCACCCGGCCGTTCTCGGACGAATCCTGGGCGCTTCTCGACAGGCTCGGCGAACGTGTCGATGCTGATCTGGAGGCGGGCGACGTGCGATTGACGATGGGCGGCGAGCCGACCTTTGTCTCCATCGACGACATGGAATCCCCCGAATGGAATATCGCCGCCGTCGGCCCGACCAAACGCGGACTTGCCGACAATCTCGTTCGCAAGCTGCGGACCCGCTTTGCGCCGGGAGGCCTGCTGCATTACGGGCAGGGCAAATGGTACCCGGGCGAAAGCCTGCCGCGCTGGGCGTTCGGGCTCTACTGGCGCAAGGACGGCGTGCCGGTCTGGAAAAACTCCGATCTGATCGCGGATGTCGAAGGGCCGCACGAGGCACAGATCGAAGAGGCCGGCCGCTTTGCGGAAGGGACGGCAAAACGGCTCGGGCTCGATTCGGAGTTCGTCATTCCGGCGTTCGAAGATCCGAATTACTGGCTGCAGAAGGAAGCGAGCCTGCCGGAAAATGTCGATCCGAGCGATTCCAGATTGTCCGATCCGGAGGAGCGCGCCCGGATGGCACGGGTGTTCGATCAGGGACTGAGCACACCCAAGGGTTTCGTCCTGCCGATTCAGCGCTGGAACGCCGATGCCGGAAAATGGCGCAGCGAGCGCTGGAAACTGCGCCGCGGCAATTTGGTCCTTACGCCGGGCGATTCTCCGATGGGGTTACGGTTGCCGCTCTCTTCCCTTCCTCATATTCCTGCCGATGAATATCCCCACCTGGTCGAGCGGGATCCGCTCGAGCATCGGGAAGAGTTGCCGGTGTTCGAGGCGTCACCGGTACAGAGCGCGCCTCATCAGGAGGTTCACGAACAACAGCTCAAGGGCAGCGGCGGCGTTCGCACCGCCATGTCGATCGAGATCCGCGACGGCGTCCTGTGCGCCTTCATGCCGCCGGTCGAAAGGCTGGAAGATTATCTGGAGCTGGTCGCGGCGGTGGAAGCGACCGCCGAGGAAATGCAGGTCAAGGTGCATGTCGAGGGTTATCCGCCGCCTTTCGATCCGCGCCTCGAGGTGATCAAGGTGACGCCTGATCCGGGCGTCATCGAGGTCAACATCCAGCCGTCCAGAAGCTGGCGCGAGGCGGTCGACATCACGTTCGGCCTCTATGAGGACGCTGCGAAAGTGCGGCTTGGCGCCAATCGTTTTCTGATCGACGGCCGGCACACCGGCACCGGCGGCGGCAATCACGTGGTTGTCGGTGGCTCTACACCGGCGGACTCGCCGTTCCTGCGCCGACCCGATCTATTGAAGAGTCTTGTCCTCTACTGGCAGCGGCATCCGTCTCTGTCCTATCTTTTCTCCGGCATGTTCATCGGTCCGACCAGTCAGGCGCCGCGCATTGATGAGGCGCGCCATGACGGCCTTTATGAACTTGAGATCGCGCTTGCCCACGTGCCGTCGCCAGGGGGTAAGGCTCCCTTGTGGCTGGTGGACCGCCTGTTTCGCCACATCCTGGTCGATATCACCGGTAATACGCACCGCGCCGAGATTTGCATCGACAAGCTCTATTCGCCCGACAGCGCAACCGGCCGGCTTGGCCTGGTCGAGTTTCGCGCAATGGAGATGCCACCCGATCCGCGCATGTCGCTGGCGCAGCAGCTCCTGATCCGTGCCTTGATCGCGAAGCTGTGGCGCGAGCCGCTGGAGGGGAAATTCGTGCGCTGGGGCACGACGCTTCACGATCGCTTCATGCTGCCGCATTTCCTTTGGCAGGATTTTCTGGGCGTGCTCGCCGATCTGAAGCAATCGGGTTACGAGTTTTCGCCGGAATGGTACGCAGCGCAGCTCGAATTCCGCTTTCCCGCGTTCGGACGGGTCCATCATGGCGGTGTTTCTCTCGAAATCCGCCAGGCGCTCGAACCCTGGCACGTTCTGGGTGAGGAGGGTTCCGCCGGGGGCACCGTTCGCTATGTCGATTCCTCGGTCGAGCGGCTGCAGGTCAAGGCGTCCGGCTTTGTCGAGGGCCGTCATGTCGTCACCTGCAACGGCCGGCGGATGCCGATGACGGCAACCGGCGTCTCGGGCGAGGCTGTTGCGGCCGTCCGCTTCAAGGCGTGGCAGCCGGCCTCGGGGCTGCACCCCACCATTCCCGTCCATGCGCCGCTGACATTCGACTTGATAGATAGCTGGAACGGCCGATCGCTGGGCGGCTGCGTCTACCATGTCGCCCATCCCGGCGGGCGCAACTACGACACCAAACCGGTCAATTCCTACGAGGCAGAGGCGCGGCGGCTCGCCCGTTTTCAGGATCACGGCCACACACCCGGCAAAATCGATCCGCCGCGCGAGGAACGCACAACGGAATTCCCCTTGACCCTCGACTTGAGGACGCCGCTCCTGCATTGAGGACAAGGCTGATGGGCTGGTGGGAAGAGAACAGGTGATGGCGGAAGACGCCGGTCAGGGAGGCGCACAAGGCAGCAGGGCCCGTCCGGGGAGCCGGCGGGTGGCGCAGTGGATGCGCGACTATGTGCGCCTGCCGGGAATCCCCGATGAATATATCGCCGAAGACGGGGCGCCACGCGCGGTCTGGACCCGCTTCTTCGACGCGTTCGCCGCGCTGACGCCTGCGGAGATCGAGCGGCGCTTCGGATCGGCGGACCGCCATTTGCGCGAGGCAGGCGTAAGCTATCGGGCGCCCGGCGAGACTTCCGACCGGATTTGGCCGCTGAGCCATCTGCCGCTCCTGATCGATGACGCCGAATGGCGGCAATTGTCGGCCGGCATCGCGCAGCGTGCCCAATTGCTGGAACTTGTTCTCGCCGACCTCTATGGCGAGGGCCGATTGGTCGCAGAGGGCGCGATCCCCGCGGCAGCCGTCGCGGGAAGCCCCGAATATCTGCGCGCGGTCTGCGGCATCAAACCCCCCGGCGGGCGATACCTGAACCTTTATGCCGCCGATGTCGGCCGCGGACCCGATGGGCGCTGGTGGGTGCTCAGTGACAGGACGCAGGCGCCCTCGGGCGCCGGCTATGCCCTGGAAAACCGGCTTGTGCTGTCGCGCGCATTCGCAACCCTCTACAAGTCGATGAATGTGGAGCGTGTCGCGCCGTTCTTCGAGGCCTTCCGCGATTCATTGCGGGCGAGCGCCGACCGCGACGAGCCGCGCATCGGGCTGTTGACGCCGGGCCAGTTCAACGAGACCTATTTCGAACATGCGACGCTGGCGCGCTATCTCGGTTTCCTGCTGGTCGAGGGCGACGATCTCGCCGTCAGCGGCGATCGCATCCACATTCGCACGGTCGCGGGGTTGAAGCGGCTCGACGTATTGCTGCGCCGGGTCGATTCCAACTTCCTCGACCCGCTCGAACTCAATGCCTCTTCGCAACTCGGCGTGCCCGGCCTGATCGACGTGCTCCGCAAGCAGGGTGTGGTCGTGGCCAACATGCCGGGGTCTGGCGTGATGGAAGCGCGCGCATTGCTCGGCTTCCTGCCCCGTCTCAGCCGTCGATTTTTCGGCGAAGATTTGAAGATGCCCCACATCGCGACCTGGTGGTGCGGGCAGGCCTCCGCGCGCGAGGAGGTGTTGTCGCGGCTCGACGAGATTGCCATCGAGGGCGCCTACTACAGGGGCGTTCCCGGTTTTCGGGGCAACGGGCCTGTGCTGGCCAGCGAATTGTCTCCGGCCGAGCGCGAGCGGCTCGAGGCGGCAATCCGCGACCGGGGGGTCGACTTCGTCGGTCAGGAACTGGTTCGGCTTTCGACAATGCCGGTGTGGGATGCGGGACGGATCATGCCACGCCCGTTCGTCCTGCGGATTTTCGCGGCCGCAACACCCGACGGCTGGACCATCATGCCGGGCGGCTTTTGCCGGATCGCCGAACGCGCCGACGCCCGTGCCGTGTCGATGGGAGACGGGGCAAGGGCGGCGGATGTATGGGTGCTTTCCGACCGGACCGTGCCGGCCAAGACGCTGCTTCCGGCCGTCGATACGGTGCGGATCAGGCGCATCGCCGGCTGGGTCCCGAGCCGCGCCGCCGACAATCTGTTCTGGCTTGGACGCTATCTCGAGCGTGCGGAAGCGACCTTGCGTCTGGTGCGCGCGCTTGCGACCTCATTGCGCGATCCGGCGAGGGGATCGTCCACGGTGCTCCACGCGGTAGAACGAATTCAGCGGCTTCTCTGGGCCTGGGGCGCGACCTCGCAAACGGCGCGGACGCAGCCGGCGCGGGTTGCGGCCGAGGCGCTGCAAAGCGAGGAAAGGTTCGGCTCGGGCCTCTCGCTGGTGCGCTCCGCACAACGCACTGCCACCTCGCTGCGCGAACGCCTTTCTCCGGATGCCTGGCAGGTCATCACGGAAATGGCGGAGCGTCTTGCGCAGGAGGTTGAGGATGACGACGGCGTCATCAGTGCGGCCGAGCTGACCTTGCAGGAGCTGGCGAGTTTCGCAGGTCTTGCGCAGGAAAACATGAACCGCGCCGCCGGCTGGCGTTTCCTCGAAATGGGTCGCCGCGCCGAACGCGCGATCAATACCGTGCGTTTCGCGCGCCAGTTCGCCTATGACGACGCCGAGAGCGAGGATCTCGACATCCTGCTGACGCTGGTGGATTGCCAGATAACCTATCGCTCCCGCTATCTTGTCGGCCCGTTGCTGGCGCCGGTGCGCGACCTCGTCGTTCTGGATCCCTATAATCCGCGCTCGGTCGCGTTCCAGGTTTTGGCGTTGAACGACCACATTGCCAACCTGCCGGCGTTGAGAGAGGGAGGGTTGATCGAGCGGCCCCAGCGCCTGGCCGTCGCTTTGCAGGCGACGCTGACCACCGCGGAGGCTCAAACCCTCGACATCAAGACGCTGTTCGCGCTCGAGCAGGATCTGCTCACTCTCGCCGATGCCGTCGGACTGCACTATTTCCCGCATGGGCCGAATGCGAGCCGGCCCGAGAAGCTGACGGGCCTTGCGTGATCTACGATATCCGTCACGTCACCTCCTATAGTTACGAAAGTCCGGTGAATTTCGCACGGTGCTCGCTGCGGCTTGAACCGAAAAGCGGCGATGGGCAGGAATTGATCTCGCATACCGTCGACATAAGACCGCGCCCTGCGGACCGTACGGTGCGGCGGGACTTCTTCGGAACGCATACTGAGAGCATCCTGATCGAGACGGCGCATCGCACCTTGCGGATCGATTCGCGCTCGCGCGTAGCGGTTTCGCGAAGTGCTCCCGCGCGCGATGCGCGAAGTCGTTCATGGGAGAACATCCGCGAGGAGGCGTTCGAGGCCAACAGCCTCGGGCCCGCTTCGCCGGTTGGATATGTCTTCTCGAGCCCGCTTGCGCCTGTGCAGCGCCCGGTCACCTTGTACGCTTCGGCAAGCTTCCCGGCAGGCACCGGCATCGTGGGCGGCGCCGTCGATCTGATGCATCGGATCAGGAACGATTTCAGGTACGATGCCAAGGCGACGGTCATATCGACGCCGCTAAACGAAGTGTTCGAGAAACGCCACGGGGTCTGCCAGGATTTTGCCCATGTGATGATTGCGGGCCTGCGTGGTCTCGGACTCCCTGCAGCCTATGTCAGCGGTTACCTGCGCACCATTCCGCCGCCTGGCAAACCGCGCCTGCAGGGAGCCGACGCGACCCACGCCTGGGTGTCACTCTGGTGCGGTGAAGAACTCGGCTGGATCGGTTTCGATCCGACCAATGATATCCTGGTCGAGAACGATCATATCGTCCTGGCGATGGGGCGCGATTTTTCGGACGTTTCGCCTGTCGACGGCATCATCGTGGGATCGCGGAAGCAGAAGCTCAGCGTATCCGTCGATGTGCTGCTGGTCGAATGACAGCCGCCCGATCGTAAATCGATTCTTAACTATGGCTTCTTCTTAACCATGGCTTGACAATCTGCCCGGCGAGGGCCCCGCGCGGCGCTCGATAAGACACTCATTAAGAGGGCTTCGGTAGGTTCGCGCCCGCGACCAGGGGGCAACCCTGGCCAACTCACAGGGGGAATTCAAAGTCATGTCTACCGAAGGCCAGCGTTTCAATTTGAGTATGTTCGATCAAATCGCAAAGCTCAGCGTTAGCGGCTTCACCGTGTCCATGGTGATGGCGTTCGCGGGCCGCTTTGAGATTGTTTATCCCTGGTTCTGAATTTCGTTCGGCTGCCCGGGCCGACCTGGTGAAAATGTTGACGCGGATCCTGGATAAAGCAGGGTCCGCGTTTTTCTTCGCAGATCGCAGTTCGTCCGGCGGATCATGCCCGACTGACGAACCCGTTCTTAGTTGGCTGTCCCGGTCCGCAGCGGGCGGTCGCCATCATTGCCGGCGCGCAGATCGCGGAAGAACTTCTCGACCTCGCGTGACAGAAGCTCCGCCGTGGACGTCAGTTCGCTGGATGCGGAGAGGACCGAAGAAGCGGCCTTGTTGGTGTCGCCGATCGCGTCGTTGAGCGAGCCGATATTGACGACCAGGGTGGAATTGCCGTCAGCGGCCAGTTGGGCATTTGCGGAAATCTCGCGGGTCGCCGCGTCCTGCTGGCCGACGGCACCGGCGATGTTCGCGGTGACATCATTGATGTCGCGCACGGCGGTGCCGATTTCGCGCACCGCATCGACAGCGTTGCGCGTCGAGGTCTGGATCATGCTGATGTTCTGGCCGATCTCGGACGTTGCCTTCGCGGTCTGCCCTGCCAGGGACTTGACCTCATGGGCCACCACCGCAAAGCCGCGGCCGGCCTCACCCGCGCGGGCGGCTTCGATCGTGGCATTGAGGGCTAGAAGGTTGGTCTGCTCCGCAATGGCCTGGATCAGGTTGAGCACGCCATCAATGCGCTGGGTTGCGGCGGCAAGACTTTCGATTTCGGCGACCGACTTTTCGGTCCGTTGGCCCGCCTGTTCGACGACGCTCGCCGATTGACGGACCTGCCGCCCGATCTCCTCGATCGAGGCGGACAGCTCCTCGGCGGCGCTGGCGACGGCGGAAACATTGCTTGAAGCCTGCTCGGTGGCGGCGGTAGCGGCGGCTGCGCGGCCGTTCGCATCGGACGCCACATTGGCGATGGATTGCGCGGTTTGCCGCATGGACGATGCATTGTTGTTCACCGCGCCCAGCACACCGCCAATTGCGGTTCGGAAGGCCTCCACGGCATTTTCGATTTGTCCGGCCCGCTCTTCGCGTGCCTTTGAATCCTGCAGCACCTGCGAATTGAGATTGCGGTTGCGATCCATCGCCTCCTGGAAGATCCGGATCGCCCCGGCCAGCGCTCCGATTTCGTCCTCGCGATCGGTATGTGGAACTTCGACCCCCTCGGCGCCCTCTGCGACCCGCTTGATGGTCGTCGTGATCGCCGAAAGCGGCCGTGCCACGGAGCGGGCAATGATGAAGACGCCGGCGCCGACCAGCACCAGCGCCAGGCCGCCGAGACAGGTCAGCAGGAAGGCCAGTTGATGGTTGAGCTCTGTTTGTTTGGCGATTCGTTTCGAGCGTTCGGCATAGACGCTGGAAAGCGCCTCGAGATCGGCATTGAGCGCCGTGCGGACGCTGCGGTTGGCGTCGTTGTCACCCCACTCGCGACCTGCGTCGTGGCCGATCTCGACAGCGCGGCGAACGAGCTCCTTGCGGAAATCGACAAACTGTTCGATGCGTTTCTTGAAGCTGGAAAATTGCTGGGCATCATCCGCCCTGACAATGGATTCCCAGTTCTTGACGACGCCCATGAGCGCGTCGCTGAATTTGTGGATCCCCTGGCCATACTTTTTAATGGTTGCAGGGTCGGTCGACATGTAGATGCCGCGGGATTCCATCACCACGGCGTAGACAAACGAATTGACGCGCTCGACGTTGAGCGCGGCCTGACTCGCGATCTGGATGTTGGCCGTGAGCTCAGTGCTGGAGCGGGTGTTGTAATCCGACAGCACCGTGATTGCCGCGGTCAGAAGCGCAAACAGGGCGAAGATGGAATACAATTTGGCGGCAAGCGAAAGCCGCGATCCGACCGCAAAACGGGAGCGATGAACAGAAGCCATTATTGCATGTATCCTGGGCCTCTCGCGGAGGCCGATGAGGTAAAAATGACGATCGTCATGAGGGACGCCGTCATGAGGACTATGTAAAATTTTAATGTATAAAATGTTACCTCTGCTCATTGCCTTGGCAGCGCACCATCCCGCGACGCGAGGGATGCGTACTTCGCATTTGTATTTAGATAACAATATCAATATGTTACGCCATGGACTCTGCCGGCCTGGGTGCAAACCCAGCGTTTAGGCCAAAGGCCTCGGTCGCCGCTTGCGACGCGAGATGGTAAGGCTTTGCGCAAGGCCGTTAAGCGGTCGCGCTCGCGGTCCGGAGCAGACATGGTCTATCGGCACGCCATAGGTAACGCCACCTACGTCTTCGACGACCTTCGTGACCTCCTGGCCAAAGCCACGCCGCCGCGCTCGGGCGACCGCCTTGCCGGGATCGCTGCCGAAAGCGCCGAGCAAATGGTTGCCGCGCGGATTGCGCTCGCCGACGTTCCGCTCCGGCAATTCCTGCATGAGTGTGTCATTCCCTACGAAGACGATGAAGTCACGCGTCTGATCATGGATACACATGATCAGACGGCCTTTGCCGAGATCTCTTCACTCACCGTCGGGTCGTTCCGCGATTGGCTGCTTTCGGACGCCGCTACGCCGGATGTTCTCAAGAGATCGGCGCGCGGGATCACCCCGGAAATGGCCGCAGCTGTTTCGAAACTGATGCGCAACCAGGATCTCATCCTGGCGGCCAAAAAAATCGAAGTGGTGACAGGCTTTCGCGACACGATCGGTCTGCGCGGGCGGATGAGCGTGCGGTTACAGCCCAATCATCCGTTCGACGATGCAAAGGGCATTACGGCATCCATACTGGACGGCATGCTCCTTGGATCCGGCGACGCCTGTATCGGCGTCAATCCGGCAAGCGACGATCCGGCCGTCATTGGCAACCTGCTGCGCCTGCTCGACGACATCATCGCGCGATTGCAGATTCCGACCCAGAGCTGCGTGTTGGCCCATGTGACGACCACGCTGGGATTGATCGAGCAGCGCGTGCCCGTCGATCTGATTTTCCAGTCGATCGCGGGAACGCAGGCTGCCAACCGCAGCTTCGGTATCGACCTGGCGCTTCTGAGAGAGGCTCACGAGGCTGGGGTTTCGCTGGAGCGGGGCAGCGTCGGCAATAATGTGATGTATTTCGAGACCGGACAGGGCTCGGCGCTTTCGGCTAATGCCCATCACGGCGTCGACCAGCAGACTTGCGAGGCACGCGCCTATGCGGTGGCCCGGGCCTTCGATCCGCTCCTGGTCAACAGCGTGGTCGGCTTCATCGGTCCGGAGTACCTCTATGACGGCAAGGAGATCATCCGCGCCGGGCTCGAGGATCATTTTTGCGGCAAGCTTCTCGGGCTGCCGCTCGGGGTTGACGTTTGCTATACCAATCATGCCGAGGCCGATCAGGACGACATGGACAACCTGTTGACGCTGCTCGCAGCCGCCGGCGTCAATTTCATCATGGGGGTCCCGGGCGCGGACGACGTGATGCTGAATTATCAATCCACCTCGTTTCACGACGCGCTTTATGTGCGCGATCTGTTCGGTTTGAAGCGCGCTCCCGAATTCGACGACTGGCTGATGCGGGCAGGGCTCGCCGACGCCGAATTCCGTCTGACCGGTAATGGCGGGCTACTTCCGGATTTTGCATCGCGACTGATCGCGTGAGGACCAGGTGGCGGTGAGCTTCCGGCTTTTTCTGCAACCATACGGCCGTTGCCGGGTTGAATCGGTGCCACAATATAGAGGAATTTCTGGCTCAGTTTCCCCGGGCGTGCTTAATTCGTCGAAGGTTGAACCGCAGAGGAAGTGAATGAGAGCCGAGAGCCTAGAGACGGTGCGCCGTGTCTTGTGCGTCTTTCCGCGTTATACGTCTGCATTCGGCACGTTGGAATACTCCTATCCGCTGACCGACGGCGTACGGGCCTTCATGCCCCCGCAGGGACTGCTGCTGATCGCGGCCTATCTGCCGGAAAACTGGCCGGTCCGATTCATCGACGAAAACATCCGAGCGGCTACCGCAGAAGACTTCCAATGGGCGGAGGCCGTGCTGGTCAGCGGCATGCACATCCAGCGTCAGCAGATGAACGATATCTGCCGCCGCGCGCACGCACACAATCTGCCGGTTGCCATCGGTGGGCCTTCGGTCAGCGCCTGTCCCGAATATTACCCGTCGTTTGACTATATTCACGTCGGCGAACTTGGCGATGCCACGGACGAGTTGATAGAGCGGCTGGCGCGCGATCCGTCCCGTCCTGAGCGGCAGGTGGTCCTGAAGACCGCCGACCGTCTCGACATGGCGAACTTTCCGATTCCCGCCTACGAGCTTGCCGAACTCAAACGCTACGTCCTCGGCAGCATCCAGTATTCGAGCGGCTGTCCCTATCAATGCGAATTTTGCGACATCCCCGGACTCTATGGCCGCAATCCACGCCTGAAGACACCACAACAGATCACCACCGAACTCGACAAACTGCTCGCATGCGGCATCCGCGGTTCGGTCTATTTTGTGGATGACAATTTCATCGGCAATCGCAAGGCAGCGCTCGAACTGCTGCCTCACCTTGTCGAATGGCAAAAGAAAACCGGCTATGTCCTGCGCCTCGCCTGCGAGGCGACGCTCAACATCGCCAAGCGTCCGGAAATCCTCGCCGGAATGCGAGAGGCATTTTTCTCGACAATCTTTTGCGGCATCGAAACCCCGGATCCCGTGGCGTTGAAGGCCATACAAAAGGATCACAACATGATGGTTCCCATCATGGAAGCGATCCGCACGGTCAACAGTTATGGCATGGAGGTCGTTTCGGGAATCATTCTCGGGCTGGATACCGACGGGCCCGAGACTGGACAGCACCTTTTGGAGTTCATCGACGCCTCGCAAATCCCGTTATTGACGATCAACCTGCTGCAGGCGCTGCCGAAGACGCCGCTGTGGGACCGTCTTGCGCGAGAGAACCGGCTGATCGAAGACGAAGGGCGCGAGTCCAACGTCGATTTTCGCCTTCCGTACGAAGATGTGGTGCGGACCTGGCGCATCTGCATGAGCAGTGCCTTCGAACCGCGGAAGCTGCTGGACCGGTACGAGTATCAGATCACGAAAACCTATCCGAACCAGATCAAGCGGCCGCGGCGACGGCCCTCGTGGGGGGAAATCAAGCTTGGTCTGACGATGTTGCGCAACATTTTCTGGAAAATCGGCGTTCTCGGCGATTACAGGATCGAGTTCTGGAAATTTGCGCTGCGGCGTCTGGCAAGAGGCGAAATCGAACATCTCATCAGCACGATGATGGTCGCGCATCACGTGATCATGTTTTCGCGTGCTGCGTCGCACGGCCGACAAAATGCCTCGAACTATTCGATACGGCTGCGCGAAGCATCCGTTCCCGCAGAGTGACCGGCAATGAACACACCGGCGCCGCCGCCTCCTTCTCTCAAGGATTTGCGCAAATTGACCCCGGCGCGTGTCGGATTGGGCGTCGCGGGCGCCAGTCTGCCGACCAGGGCTCTGCTTGAGTTCACATTGGATCATGCACGCGCGCGTGACGCCGTCCACGCGCTGTTTGACGTGCCCGTTATGATGCGGAGCCTTGGCGATCTCGGCCTTGAGGTGTCCAGCGTTTCGAGCTGCGCGGTAGACCGGGGACAATACCTCAGACGTCCTGACCTCGGACGAATGCTGGATCCGGATTCGCGTCATCGGTTGGCATGTCGTGGCGCCGGCGCTCCTCGGCTTGTCATTGTTGTCGGTGACGGTCTTTCGCCGACGGCCGTGAATACGCACGCCGTCGCGCTGTTGCGCAGCCTCATTCCACGGCTTGCTGGCGACGGCATCGAAGTCGGCCATGCCGTGGTTGCCAGCGGAGCGCGGGTCGCACTAGGCGATGAGATCGGCGCTATCCTGCAGGCACGCATGGTAGTCGTTTTGATCGGCGAGCGGCCTGGCCTTTCCGCGGCCGACAGCCTCGGGGCCTATCTGACCTTCGCCCCCGCCGTCGGCACGACCGACGAAAAGCGCAACTGCGTTTCCAACATTCATCGTGAGGGATTAGGCTATGAGGAAGCCGCTTTCAAAATCGCGTGGCTGATTCGTGAGGGCCTTGCCCGCGAAATGACCGGCGTGGCGCTTAAAGACGAAAGCGGCGGCCGAATCCCGCGCACTATCCCCGCAAATCGGGGAATTCAGGCGCCTTAGCCATCAATATCGCAGGCCCCATTTCGGGCTCCGCTTGCGAGATGCCGCACAGACCTGCTACACCTCGCGAGCAAATTTGCCGCGTGTTTTCAATGGTTAGTGCGATCCGGGCATACCCGTTTCAGAACCGACCTTTTTTCCGGAACTTCGCCAGCACAATTGAATCGATGTGAGAGTTGGACAAGACATGCTCGAAAAGAATGACGAGAGTGAGGTCCACGTCGAGAAGATCGAGCAACGGCCGATGGCGAGCATCGCCTTCGGACTGGAGCGGATCGGCCTCATTGCGGTTCAGGCACCAATCCTGTCCTGCATCGTACTCGTCGCACTGATCGTCGGCGCGGTCTTCGGCATCGAGCGCATCAAGATCGATGACTCATTGAGTCAGCTGTTCCGGTCCAATTCCAGGGACTACCGGCAATATGAATCGGAAATAAAGCGCTTCCCGGCGACCGAATTCGACGTTCTGGTCGTGGTCGAAGGCAAGAACCTGCTTGCACGCGACAATCTCGAGAAGCTGCGCGACTTCGTCACCGATTTGCAGCTCGTCGAGGGGACGCGCGGCCTGATCTCGCTGTTCTCGGCGCGCCAGGCGCCCGCGCCGGGCAAGTTCCCCGCGGCGTTGTTTCCGTCGGAACTGCCGCAGGGCGCGGAGTACGACAAGTTCATCCAGACCGTCAAATCCAACGAACTCATCCGAGGCAAGCTTCTATCGGAAGACGGCACGCTGGCGCTCATCGTGCTCTCGATCGAACCCGACGTCGTCGCCAGCAACAAGCTTGGCAAGACGATCGGCGACATCAGAAAGCTGATGGCCGAGGACCTCGGCGACAGCGGCCTCAGCGTGGAACTGTCCGGCGTTCCGGTCATGCAACTGGAGATACGCAACGCTGTCGAGCGCGACGGACTGACGTACAATATTCTAGGCATCCTTGCCGGTTGCATCATCGCGATCATCTTCTTCCGCCGAATATCGTTCATGGTGGTGGCCGCGTTCCCGCCGATCATCGCGATATTGCTCGCGCTCGGCGGCCTCGGATGGGCCAATTTCAACCTCAACATGTTCCTCAACGTGATGACACCGCTGATCATGGTGATCAGCTTCTCGGACTCGATGCAGCTGACGTTCGCCGCGCGCGACCGGCTGATCGCAGGCCAGGACAAGTACACCGCGTTCCGCAATGCCGTGCTGGTGGTCGGCCCGGCTTGCGTACTCACGCACGGCACGGCCGGGATATCGTTCATCGCCCTGCAATTTTCCGATTCCGACCTGATCCGCAAATTCGGCGAGGCGGGCCTTGCCGCGACCCTGATCGCGCTGGTCGCCGTGCTCTCGCTGGTGCCGGTATTCGGTGTCTTGTTTGTGCGCAATGAGCAGATCTTCGCCGTAAAATTCCGCGGCGCCGACGCCGGCGTGCAGATGCTGCGCAATTTCTGTTACTGGATCGCGGTGCGCATGGTCAGTCGCCCCGGCCTGTTCAGCTTGATTGCCGTGCTGTTCGTTGGCGGCCTTGCCGTGATCTACGCCAATCTGGAGCCGCGCTACCGGCTCGCCGACCAGGTGCCCGACAAGCAGCAGGCGGTGCAGGCGAGTGGGCGGCTGGATGCCAAGCTGACCGGCGCCAATGCCATCGACGTCCTGATCGAATTCCCCAAAGGCGCCTCGCTCTATGCACCCGAAACATTGCAGACGATCGCCGATGTTCATTCGGCGGTGGAGAAGCAGGCGGGCGTTGGCAATGTCTGGTCGCTGGAGACGCTGCGGCGCTGGCTCGCCGAAAAAGCCGGAACGACTGATGTCGCGACGTTGAAGGAATATGTGAGCGTCATTCCGGAATATCTGGTGCGGCGGTTTATCTCGGCCAACCAGGACGCGGTGGTGGTATCGGGCAGGGTGCCTGACCTCGATTCCAGTCAGATTCTTCCCGTCGTCGAAAAGCTCGACAACGCACTGGATCCGATACGAAAAGCGCACCCCGGCTACGAGATTGCCGTCACCGGGCTTTCCGCGATCGCCGCGCGCAACAGCGCCAACATGATCGAAAAGCTCAACCGCGGCCTGACAATCGAATTCGCACTGGTCGCGATCTTCATTGGGCTCGCCTTTCGCTCCGTCGTCGTCATGTTCTCGTGCATCCTGCCGGGGATCTTTCCGGTGGTGCTGTCAGGAACCGTGCTGTGGCTGCTCGGCGAAGGCCTGCAATTTGCCAGCGTCGTTGCACTTACGGTCTCCTTCGGCCTCGGGCTGAGCGCAACGATTCATTTCCTCAATCGGCTGAGGCTCGAGTCCAAGCCCGGCGTCACGTCCGAACTTGCGGTTGAGCGCGCTACCGTGCTGGTTGGGCCGGCGCTGATCCTGACGACAGTGGTGCTGGCGTGTGGCCTGGTCGTGACGGTCTTTTCCGCTTTGCCGTCGCTGCGCCTGTTTGGCTGGCTAAGCGCATTCTCGATGGTCGCCGCGCTGATCGCCGACCTCTTCATTCTGCGGCCGACGGCGATGTTCCTGATCAACCTGTCGGAACGAATTCGCGGGACAAGAGGTCCCGCGAGGCCGGCGGAGCAATCGGGCTCGAACGGATAGGCCCAGAGCGTTTTCGAGCGAATTGGGAACAGGTTCGCGTGAAGAAAACACGTCAGATCAAGACAGTAGAGCCCCGGTTCTGATGCAATCAGAGCCGGATGGGCTTCAGCCCTTCACCATCGTGATCGTCACGCCTCTGATGTCACCCTTGGAACTGATCTGAACGGTCTGCTTGTTGCCGCTCGTCCGCAGCAGGAGATTGGCGCTGAAACCGGGAGCCTCGACCAGAACCTCCATCTTTCCACCACCGGCCGTTCCCTGCAGGTTGCCCACGATGTTTCGGCTTGCCTCGCTCCAGTTCCCGGAAATCCGGTCTCCCTGGCTCGTGACATCGCTGCTCAGGTCGAACTTGTAGCTGTCGCTGGCGCAACGCAGGTTTTGCTTCAGGCCCAGCCCGGAGCCGTCGACCTTGTAGCTCGCCCGACAGCGAATGCGTTCGCTCGAGCCATCCGAGAGCGAGATCGTTCCATTACCGGACCAGGCACCGTCAAGTCCGACAAACGGACGCGACTGGGCATGGCCCGCCGATACCGACAACAGGAGCGCGGCGGTGACGCCGGCCACCTTGATCACCTGACCATTCAGGCAACAACCGAACAGTTTCATCTTGTCTCCCATTTCAATCTGAAATTTCCATGCGCGACACGTCTCGCGGCACGAGATGAGTGTCGAACCAACTGTATTTGGTTCAAATGACAAACCGAATGTGGTCGGCAGTGCCCGTCCCGATCTGGCCTGGGCCGATCGGCACGATTGCATCACTGCGCGAGAAAATGCGAAGGGCGCGCAGGAAGCGGCACTTTGTCACTCGAAAAGCCGCCGAAACTTCTTGTATCGTGAGCCTGCCGCGCGGAAATTTCTCTGGAAAATATTCTTTGATAACAATTGGTTATCGGCGTTGTCGCACCTGTTTCTGCAAACCGCGTGAACATGGCGCGGTCACCGCAAATTTGGCCGCATTTGCCAGCGCTCTTGCTGCATCGATCCGTGCGGTTCGCGGCGCACGTCATCCGAAACAATCTGCCCGGTGATGCCCATGCGAATCGGGTTCGAATCCTACGGTTTTGAGAACAAAGGAACACGATGCGTAGATATTTCTTGGCAGCCACCCTCCTGTCGTTGTCGGCTTCCAGCGCGGCCATCGCCGAGCCAACACCACCCCAGCAGCGTTCCGGCACGCCGGAGGAGCAGAAGGCCTGCGCCCATGACGTCCAGAAATATTGTCGATCCGTGATGAATGAGAGCGACCTGACAGTGCTGGCCTGTCTCCAGCAAAATCGTCCCAAGCTGACCACATCCTGCAGTCAGGTCCTGGTAAGCCACGGGCAATAAGCGCCCCGCAAAGCATTTCCGCCACTCCGCGCCCCGTTAACGGCCCTGGTCCGCAAGGCCGGAAGCCGGCATATGGATTGGTTTTGGTATCGTATTCCCCTATATGGGGGTGCGATCCATGCGCATGCGCGAAAGCCATGCAGCATGCGAATATTCACAATGTAGTCATTTTTCCATGACCTCCGCAGGCGAATTGCGATCCGGCAAAACCCATCGTGACGAAAACTTCCCGGTCGCGTCATGGATCATTCACCCGCGCCATCGGGCGCTGATCCTCGCGTTCTACAATTTCGTCAGAACTGCCGACGACATCGCCGACCATGCGGAACTCGGCGAGCGCGAAAAGCTGAACTTTCTCGATCTATTCGAAGCCGAACTTCTGGGCCGCGGCGACAGCCAGCCAGAGGCCGTCAACCTGCGGCGAGTGCTTGCGGAGCGCGCAATGTCGCCGCGTCACGCGCTGGATGTCTTGATCGCATTCCGGATGGACGTGACCAAGCTCCGCTACGAGACATGGGATGAGGTGATTCATTATTGCCGATACTCGGCGATGCCGGTCGGCCGGTTCGTGCTCGACGTCCACGGCGAAAGTACATCCACCTGGGCCGCTTCTGATGCGCTCTGCGCCGGCCTGCAGATCAACAACCATCTTCAGGATTGCGGCAAGGACTACAGCAATCTCAATCGTGTTTATCTTCCGCGCGACGCGCTCGCGGCAGCCGGAGCGACGGTTGAGTCCCTGGGGGGGGCGCACGCGCCGGCGCAACTCATGCAATGCCTGCATTCGCTGGCCGCGCGGAACGAAACACTGCTCAATGAGAGCAAATCGCTCAGCGCTGAAGTGAGGGATTTCAGGCTTGGGCTCGAGATTTCGGTGATACAGGCGTTCGCGGACAGGATCGTTCGTCTTCTCAAGGTGCGCGATCCGCTTGCGGAGAGGGTGCATCTCAACGCCCTCGAATTGCTTTTCTTCAGTGCCGGCGGGTTTGCCGGCGAGATGGCCCGCCGCGCAAGTGGACGTCGGCCAGTTTCGAAACCGGCGGCCGGCGCATGACGCTCGACACGGCGGCGGCCACTACGAGCTACGGAAGCTCGGCCTCGGGCAGTTCATTCTACGCCGCGATGCGCATTCTCCCGCACGAGCAGCGGGAGGCGATGTTTCAGATCTACAGCTTCTGCCGGCAGGTCGACGATATCGCCGATTCCGAAGGCCCGCGCGAGGAACGGCGGGCCGCGCTTGAACAATGGCGTGAGGACATAGACGCCCTTTATCGAGGACACCCGCCGCCGCGGTTGCGCGACTACGCACCGTCGGTTCAACGATTTGGCCTGCAGCGTGAGGATTTTCTGGCCATCATAGACGGCATGGAAATGGACGTGCTGCAGGATATCCGCGCGCCTGATCTCGCCACGCTGGACCTTTACTGCGATCGTGTCGCCAGCGCGGTCGGCCGCCTTTCGGTGCGGGTTTTCGGGCTTCCGCGGGAGGATGGAATCCTGCTTGCGCTCGAACTCGGGCGCGCGCTGCAATTGACCAACATCCTGCGCGACATCGATGAAGACGCTTCCATTGGCCGGCTCTATCTGCCGCGCGAGGGGCTGCTGGAAGCGGGCATCACGTCGACCGATCCGCTCAAGGTCGCCGCCGACCCCGCGCTGCCGAAAGTCTGCGCGCCTCTGGTCGCGCGGGCGCGGGCCCATTTCGAGAAGGCTGACGAGGTCATGCGCCGAAATCCGCGGCGCCTCGTTCGCGCGCCGCGTATCATGTCGAAATACTATCGCGCCATTCTGGAATTGCTTGTTGGGCGCGGGTTCGCTAACCCCCGCGAGCCGGTTCGGCTCAACAAGATGGCCCGTATCGCCATTTTGCTTCGCTACGCCTTCTTCTAAAAGCCCCTCCTTTCTCTGACATCAGATGCAAAAAATCGTCCACATCATTGGCGCGGGAATTTCGGGCCTTTCGGCCGCCGTTCGGCTCGCCAACGCGAATTTCAAGGTGCATGTTCACGAAGCCACCCAACAGGCAGGTGGCCGCTGCCGGTCATATTTCGACGCCGCGACCAGCCTCACCATCGATAACGGCAATCATCTTCTGCTTTCGGGCAACCACCACGCGCTGGCCTATGCGCGGTCGATCGGCAGCGAGGCTGGGCTCGTCGGACCGAAGCGCGCGCAGTTTCCTTTCGTCGACCTGACGACAGGCCAGCGCTGGCAACTTGACCTCGGTGATGGCCGCGTGCCGCTTTGGCTATTCGACGCGTCGCGCCGGGTGCCCGACACGGGATTGAGCGATTACCTGGCTCTGACTCCATTGATCTGGTCATCTCCTGCCAGGCTGGTCGGCGATGCCATCCCGTGCAAGGGGACGCTGTATCATCGGCTGGTCCAGCCTCTTCTGCTGGCGGCACTCAACGTCGATCCGCCCGAGGGATCTGCCGGCCTTGCCGGCGCCGTCGTGCGGGAAACCCTGCTCGCGGGCGGACAGGCTTGCCGACCGCTAATCGCGCGCGATGGCCTGAGCGCGGTTCTGGTCGAGCCGGCAATCAAGCTCCTGCAATCCAGGGGCGCGGAGATCAGGTTCGGGCATGAGTTGCGCGGACTTGCAATGACGGCGGACAGAGTAAGCGAATTGACGTTCGGCGATGATGCCGTCGCGCTTGGACCCGACGATGCCGTCGTGCTCGCCGTTCCGCCACGGCCTGCTGCCGCTCTGCTTCCGGGCCTCAAGACGCCGACCAAATTCCGCGCGATCGTGAACGCGCATTTCCGTTTTGATCCGCCTAAAGACATGCCACACATTCTCGGCGTCGTGGACGGGCTGGTGGAATGGCTGTTTGCGTTTCCCCAGCGCCTGTCGGTGACAATCAGCAATGCCGACCGTCTGGTGGATATGCCACGCGAGGAGCTCGCGCAGGCGATCTGGCGGGATGTCTGCAAGGCTTCGGGCGTGGATGGGGTCCTTCCGCCCTGGCAGATCGTGCGCGAGCGGCGTGCGACCTTCGAGGCCACGCCGGAGCAGAATGCGCTGCGGCCGGGTACCTCGACTGCCTGTAAAAACCTGTTTCTCGCGGGCGATTGGACTGATACGGGGTTGCCTGCAACCATCGAAGGATCGGTGCGGTCAGGTGACCGCGCGGCCGACCTCGTGCAGGCCATCCGGAAGGCCTGATCGGGTGGCAGGCAAAACCGGGCTTTCAACGAAATCGGACGGACAAGACCGAGGGATTTTGGGCGATATGCATTCCGAAAACGGCAGGGTCGCAACCGAGCGGGTTGGGACGCTCGAGGCCAGCATCAATTCGGCAACGAGCGCGTTGCTGGGCCATCGGCAACCGGATGGCCACTGGGTGTTCGAGCTCGAGGCCGACTGCACGATTCCGGCGGAGTATGTGCTGCTTCGTTACTATCTGGACGAGCCGTCCGATACCGAGCTGGAAGCCAAGATCGGCAATTACCTGCGCCGCATTCAGGGCGCACATGGCGGCTGGCCGCTCGTGCACGACGGCGATTTCGACATGAGCGCCAGCGTCAAGGCTTACTTCGCGCTGAAAATGATCGGCGATCCGGTCGATGCTCCGCACATGGTCCGCGCGCGCGAAGCGATCCGCTCGCGCGGCGGCGCCATCCACAGCAACGTCTTCACGCGCTTCATGCTGGCGATGTACGGGGTGACGACATGGCGCAGCGTGCCGGTGTTGCCGGTCGAGATCATGTTGCTGCCGATGTGGTCGCCATTCCATCTCAGCAAGATCTCGTATTGGGCGCGCACGACGATGGTGCCGCTCCTCGTCCTGGCGGCGTTGAAACCCCGTGCCAGGAACAGGAAGGGCGTCGGCATCGACGAGCTTTTCCTGCAGGATCCGCGCTCGATCGGCATGACGGCCAAGGCGCCGCATCAGAGCTGGGGCTGGTTTCTGTTGTTTCGCGCGCTGGACGCGGTGCTGCGCACGCTCGAGCCGTTGTTTCCGAAAAGGCTGCGGGCGCGCGCGATCGATGCCGCCATCGCCTTTATCGAGGAGCGGCTGAACGGGGAGGACGGGCTGGGCGCGATCTTCCCGCCGATGGCCAATGCCGTGATGATGTACGATGCGCTGGGCAAGGGCGCGGACTATCCGCCGCGCGCCGTGACGCGAAGGGGGCTCGACCGGCTTCTGGTCATCGGTGAGCACGAGGCCTATTGCCAGCCGTGCGTTTCGCCGGTCTGGGACACGTCGCTGGCCTGCCATGCCCTGATCGAAACCGGCGGCGAGGAGGCTTCGCTTTCGGCCACGCAGGGGCTGGACTGGCTGCTGCCCCGGCAGGTCCTGGACGTGAAAGGCGACTGGGTCGTCAAGCGCCCGGACGTGCGACCTGGTGGTTGGGCATTCCAGTACAACAATGCCCATTATCCCGACCTCGATGACACCGCGGTCGTCGTCATGGCGATGGACCGCGCCCGCAAGGCCCAGCCGAACCCCGCCTATGACGCTGCGATCGCCCGCGGCCGGGAATGGATCGAAGGTATGCAAAGCCGCAACGGCGGGTGGGGTGCCTTCGACGTCGACAACCTTGAATACTACCTGAACAATATCCCTTTCTCGGACCACGGCGCGCTCCTCGACCCGCCCACCGAGGACGTCACAGCCCGCTGTATCTCGATGCTGGCCCAGCTCGGGGAGAACGCTCAAACCAGCAGGGTAGTCGCCGCAGGCGTCGACTATCTGCGCCGCACCCAGCTTGCCGAGGGGTCATGGTACGGCCGCTGGGGCCTGAACTATGTCTACGGCACCTGGTCGGTGCTGTGCGCACTCAACATGGCGGGGGTGGATCACCAGGATCCGATGATCCGCAGGGCCGTGGAGTGGCTGGTATCGATCCAGAACGCCGACGGGGGCTGGGGGGAGGATGCCACCAGCTACCGACTCGACTATAAGGGCTATGAAAAGGCTCCGACCACTGCCTCGCAAACGGCATGGGCTTTGCTTGGGCTGATGGCGGCGGGCGAGGTCGAGCACCCGGCGGTAGCTCGTGGCGTGGAGTACCTAATAGCCACACAGAGCAAAAAAGGGCTATGGGATGAGCAGCGCTACACGGCGACGGGCTTTCCTCGGGTATTTTACCTACGTTATCATGGCTACTCAAAGTTCTTTCCGCTCTGGGCGTTGGCGCGGTATCGAAATTTGAGGAGGACCAACAGCAGGGTGGTAGGGGTCGGCATGTGAGATTGGGGGCGGGGGACAGAAGGTCCACGGGCAAGCGAATTGACCCGCGGCCGGTGCTGATTGTGACTGGGCTCGTACAGGAAGCCCGGATCGCGGCCGGGCCGGGCATGGTCGTTATCTGCAGCAGTAGTGATCCGCAGCAATTGCGGGCATTGCTGACAGTATTTGATCCCGCAATGATCAGGGGCGTGATCAGCTTCGGCGTTGCCGGTGGGCTGGACCCCGCTTTGAAATCGGGCGACATCGTGGTGGCGACCGAGGTGATGGCCGGCGATGACCGCTGGCTGGCAGGCTTGTCCCTGAACGAAGAACTCATCGCCAGCGTCGGGCTCGGGCGCCGGCGCATCGTCCGGGGACGCCTTGCGGGAGCAGAGAAGGTGGTCGCCGCCCGCCACGTCAAGGCCGCGCTGCACTCGGAGACGGGGGCTGCGGCCGTCGATATGGAAAGCCATATCGCCGCCGATTACGCCACCAAGGCAGGGCTGCCGTTTGCGGCGCTGCGGGTCATCAGCGACCCTGCGAGCCGCGCGTTGCCGCCTCTGGCGATGAGCGCGATCAAGCCGAACGGCGATATCGATCTGCGCAAGGTGCTGCGCGGTGTTGCGCGCAACCCTCTGATGCTGGGCCACCTGGTCTCGACCGGAATGGACTTCAATCGCGCGCTGCGCAGCTTACGCGGCTGTCGAGGCTTTCTGCTGGGCGGCGAGGGCCTCCTCACGGCGGATCTCTGAGAGCCTTTTCTGAACCTGCTCCGAGAAGATATATTGAGCGGGCCGCTGCTTGCTGAGATCGATTTCCGGTGCCATCGGGCCCGTCGTTCGCACGCCTGACAGCGCCACCCACATGGCCTTGAAGGGATTGCGGAACGCTGCGTTCGCCGCGGTCGGCTCGTAACCGCAATGCGCCATGCAGTTGGCGCATTTTTCATACTTGCCGGTGCCGTAGCTGTCCCAGTCCGTCGTCTCCATCAACTCCCTGAAGGTCTTGGCGTAGCCTTCGCCAAGCAGGTAGCAGGGCTTCTGCCACCCGAAGATGTTGCGTGCGGGCATTCCCCACGGCGTGCATTCGTAGGTCTGGTTGCCAGCGAGGAAGTCCAGGAACAGGCCCGAATGCATGAAGTTCCACTTCTTGCCCTTGCCCAGCGCGAACACGTCGCGGAACAGCTTCTTGGTCTTGGCGCGGTTGAGAAAGTGCTCCTGGTCGGGCGCACGTTCATAGGCATAGCCTGGGGACATCGAGACGCCGACACCGAGTTCGGTGGTAAAGTCGAGGAATTTGGCGATCTCCTCCGCCGAATGTCCATCGAAGATCGTCGCATTGACGTTGACGGTGAAGCCCTTGGCCTTGGCGGCCCTGATCGCGGAAACCGCACGATCGAACACGCCTTCCTGCGAAACCGCCTTGTCGTGATGGTCTTTCAGGCCATCAAGATGCACCGAGAAAAACAGATATGGCGACGGCTCGAACAGATGAAGTTTCTTTTCGAGCAGCAGCGCATTCGTGCAGAGAGAGACGAATTTCTTCCGCGCCACGAGACCGCGAACGATTTCACCGATGTCTTTGTGGATCAGCGGCTCGCCGCCGGGGATCGCCACCATCGGCGCGCCGCACTCGTCGGCGGCATCCCAGCATTCCTGCGCCGACATCCGGCGATTGAGGATCGCGTCGGGGTAGTCGATCTTGCCGCAGCCGACGCAGGCGAGATTGCAGCGAAACAGCGGCTCGAGCATCAGCACCAGCGGATAGCGTTTCCGGCCGAGCAGCTTCTGCTTCATCAAATATCCGCCGATGCGAATTTCCTTGTGGAACGGTATTGCCATTTCAACTTTCTTCCTGAATTCGGATTCGAAACCAGATCAACTCGCGGCCAGCTCGGCCGGAAGTCTAAATTCGATATTTTCTTCGCGGCCAGGAAGCACCGACACCGCAACCGGGCCGATGCGCCTCAAAGCCTCGATCACGTCGTCAACAAGCACTTCCGGTGCCGAGGCGCCGGCGGTTATGCCGACGGCCTTGGCGTCCTTGAGCCACTCCGGGTTCAGCTCGCTGCCATCCGCGATGAGGTAACTCGCGACGCCGGCCTCGGTGCCGATTTCGCGCAGCCTGTTGGAATTGGAACTGTTGGCAGCCCCCACCACCAAAATGACGTCAACGAGCTTGCTCAGGTCCCTTACCGCAGATTGACGGTTCTGTGTCGCATAGCAGATATCCCGGATGTCCGGGCCTTGAATATCCGTAAAACGCTGGTGAAGGGCGGCAATAATGTCCTTGGTATCGTCGACGCTGAGCGTGGTCTGCGTGATATAGGCGACCGGCGTGTCCGGTGGCATGGTAAGGGCGGCCACGTCATCGACGTTCTGGACAAGCAGGACGGGGCCGGGAACCTGGCCCATGGTTCCCTCGACCTCCGGATGGCCGGCGTGGCCGATCAGGATGAGCGCCCGGCCTTTAGACATATAGCGTTTGCCCTGGTTGTGAACCTTTGTGACCAGCGGGCAGGTGGCGTTGAGCACCGGCAACCCACGCGCGGCGGCTTCCTCTTCCACGCTCCGCGCCACGCCATGGGCGCTAAAGACGGTAACTGAGTGTGGCGGCACTTCGGAGAGATCCTCGACAAAGATTGCGCCTTTGTTTTTCAGGCTCTCGACCACGTACTTGTTGTGAACGATCTCGTGGCGCACGTAGACCGGCGGCCCATATTTCTCGAGGGCGCGCTCGACGATCTCGATTGCGCGAACCACGCCCGCGCAAAAGCCGCGGGGTTGGGCGAGATAAACTTCCATGGGACGTCCGTTACGCAAGTTTCACCACTTTCATTTTGAGCCCCTATGTCTGGCACGGATCAGCAAATACCGCACCAACCTCCGCCGCCACCGGACGGGAGCGCTTTTTGTCAAAAAAAGCTCCGATAGAAAAGGCGGATCGCGAAACAGGGTTGCCTCGAGCGCCGGGTTTTAACCGCGATTTAGGTATCAAAATACCCTGAAATCGGCTGCAAGCCAAGCTCCCGCCAATCCCGTTCAAACTTTCTTGCCATCTGGGGCATAGCGCCCAAATGGCGTGGTTTTGGCGTCTTTTGATCCATTTTTCCATGCCGTTGGGGCAGAAAAGGCCAAAAACAACATTAGATCGGCACGCCGAACTCAGCTAGATAGCGAGCGTTTCGGGCAGGCTGTTAACACCAGAAAGAGAAGATGTGCTGACAAGTATTGTCGTTTGGATTGTCAAAGCCTGCACACGTTTTGCCACCTCAACTGTCCTGATTGCGTTCGCTCTTGCGGTGGCGGCGGGCTTCTATACGGCTCGCCATTTCGAGATCAACACCGATATCAACACGTTGATCTCGCCGGATCTCGACTGGCGCCAGCGCGACATTCAGTTTGACGATGCCTTCGATCGGGACAGGACGATCCTGGCCGTAGTGGAGGCGCCAACGCCGGAGTTCACCACCTCGGCGGCTGCGGCCTTGTACGACAAACTGGCCGGTGACACCCAACACTTCGAATTGGCCCAGCCGCTTGGTTGGGGCGAGTTTTTTGAGAAGAACGGGCTGTTGTTTCTTCCTGTCGACCAGGTCGCCCAATTCACCAGCCAGTTCGAATCCGCAGCCCCGCTGATCGAAATCATGGCCGGCGATCCTTCGCTGCGTGGATTGACCGGTGCGCTGGAAACCGCATTGGCCGGTGTCAAGCGCGGGCAGGTCAAGCTCGACAGCGCGGAGCGGCCGTTCAATCAGATCGCCCGGACGGTCGAGGATGTGCTCAACAAGGGCAATGCGACCTTTTCCTGGCGCGAACTCACCAGCGAAAAACCGCTGACCGACGCCGATCGACGCGCCTTCATCGAGTTCAAGCCGATCCTGGATTTCAACGCGCTTGAGCCGGGAAAGGCGGCGACCGACACGATCCGGCAAGCGGCCAGCGATCTCGACCTTGCGGGCAAATACGGCGCGCGGGTCCGGCTGACCGGGCCGGTTCCGATCGCCAACGAGGAATTCGCAACGGTTGCGGACGGCGCCGTGATCAACGGCATCGGCACCGTACTTGTCGTGCTGTTCATTCTCTGGATGGCGTTGCATTCATCGAAGATCATTGCCGCGGTGTTTATCAATCTCTTCATCGGACTGTCGATCACGACCGCGATCGGGCTGATGATGGTGCACTCGCTGAACCTGCTGTCGATCGCGTTCGCAGTTCTGTTCGTTGGCCTGGGCGTGGATTTCGGCATTCAGTTCAGCGTCCGTTATCGTTCGGAGCGCTTCAAGAGCGACGATCTGAAGACGGCGCTGGAGAAGGCGGCGGAATATTCCGCAATCCCGCTCTCGCTCGCCGCGATGGCGACCGCCGCGGGTTTCCTTTCGTTCCTGCCCACCGACTACAAGGGAGTTTCCGAACTCGGCAAGATCGCGGGCGTGGGCATGCTGGTCGCCTTTTTCTCCAGCATCACCGTGCTGCCGGCTTTGCTCAACCTTCTCAATCCTCCCGGGGAAAAGGAGCCTGTGGGCTACGCGTTCCTGGCGCCGGTCGATCAGTTCCTCGAAAGGCATCGCGTCATCATCGTCGTCGGCACGCTTCTGATCGCGGCAGCCGGCCTGCCGCTGCTCTATTTCCTTCGATTTGATTTCAACCCGATCAATCTTCGCAGTCCAAACGTGGAATCGATCGCTACCTTTCTCGATCTGAGAAAGGACCCCAACACGGGCGCCAACGCCGTCAATGTGCTGACGCATTCCGAAGCCGATGCGAAGAAGATCGAAGCCCGGCTCTCCAGCCTGCCGGAGGTCTTGCGCGTGATATCGCTGGACAGTTTTGTGCCCGAAGACCAGCCTGAAAAGCTGAAACTCATTTCCCAGGGCGCCAAGGTCCTCAATCCCGCACTTAATCCGGAGTCCGTCGATGAACCGCCGTCAGACGCGGAGAACGTCGAAGCCCTGAAGTCGACGGTGGAAAGTCTGCGCAAGACCGCAGGCGACGCCAAGGGTCCGGGGGCGGTCGCGGCGAGGCGGCTGGCCGACGATCTTTCCAATCTTGCCGACAGCAACGAGGCGACGCGAGAAAAAACCCAGGCCATTTTCGTCGCACCTTTGAAGGTGGTGTTCGATCAGCTCAGGAACGCGCTTCAAGCAAAGCCCGTCAGCCTTAAGAATCTGCCCCCTGATCTGGTGCGCGAGTGGAAAGCCAAGGACGGGCTTATGCGCGTCGAGGCGCAGCCGCGGGGCGATCCCAACGACAACGACACGCTGCGCAGGTTTGCCGCTGCCGTACTCGCCGCCGAGCCTACCGCTATCGGCGGTCCCGTTTCGATTCTCAAATCCGGCGATACGATCGTGAAAGCATTCATCCATGCCGGTCTCTGGGCGCTGGTGGTGATCAGCCTGCTGCTCTGGCTGACCCTGCGGCGCGTCACCGACGTGCTGCTGACGCTGGTCCCGCTACTGGTGGCGGGCGCAGTGACGCTGGAAATCTGTGTCCTGATCGGGCTGCCGCTCAACTTCGCCAATATCGTCGCGCTGCCGTTGCTGCTCGGCGTCGGCGTTGCATTCAAGATTTATTACATCACCGCCTGGCGGGCCGGCAAAACGAATTTGTTGCAGTCGAGCCTGACACGGGCCATTTTTTTCAGCGGTATGACGACGGCGACCGCGTTCGGCAGCCTGTGGCTTTCGAGTCATCCGGGGACTGCGAGCATGGGCAAGCTACTCATACTGTCGTTCGTCACCACGCTTGCCGCGGTATTGCTGTTTCAGCCTGCGCTAATGGGTAAGCCGCGCGATGTCGGGGAGTAGGCAGATATCACCGACCGGATCGGTCGCGGAAGCTGCCTGTTTTGGACCGGATGTCTTCGCCGCCGGGTTGCTGGATCCCGCCGTTTTCGGCGCAGACTGCGGCTTTGGTGATCCCTTGGCCATACTGTTCGAGGGACTGGAGGGAATTGGACCCGCGACGCGCGTCCAGGTTTCTCCTCCGCACAAAAAGCCGAGTACGCAGCCTTGGATCTCGAGCTGGTCGGATCCCACGGGCTTGATCGTGGAGCTGTAGGATTGTCCGTCCTTGGCGTTGTAGACTTGCCCTTCCCACTGATCGGCGGCCGGCTTCTTTTTCATATTGATCAGGATCGGCATGCCGAGCGTAGGTCTGTTCCTTTTCGATGGATCCGGATTATTGGTGTCGCGTCCTCCCCGGCTCTTCTCCCAGGAAACCACGCCCCACATACTGCCGTTACATTCGGCTACTCTGATATTGGCAACGCCGTCGGCCACCCGCCAATCGCCGGTCGGATCGGCTGCGACAGCCGAGGCAATTCCTGATATCAAAAACATTCCAACTGATGTCACTTTAAGCATGACAATTCCTGGGCAGTGCAACATGGTTTGTACCTGTGTTTAATTGGATGTTCGGAGCAGGGCAAAACGCCGCATTTGGCGTTTTCAGTTGACGGAACGACCAACAATCGAAGTATGTAACCGATGGCATATTCAAATCTAGACATTTCCGGGATGTTCGCGGACCGCCAATCGCAGCGTAGTGCGATGCATTCGCGCTATTTGAACGAACAGCTCGTTCGGGTCCTCAAAACGATCGGATATGATGTCGGTTTTCAAAAAGGCCAGGGGCAATACCTGTATGATCGTGATGGTGTTCGCTATCTCGATCTACTCAGCGGTTTTGGCGTTTTTGCGATTGGACGCAACCATCCGGCGCTGCGCGAGGCCCTGAAGAGCGTGCTGGACAGCGATCTGCCCAATCTTGTCCAGCTTGACGTCTCGACGCTCGCCGGCGTGCTCGCGGAACGCCTGCTCAAATATGTGCCATATCTGGACAAGGTATTTTATGCCAATTCAGGGGCGGAATGTGTCGAAGCTGCGATCAAATTCGCACGCGGCGCGACGGGCCGGCCGGGCATTGTCTACTGCGCCCATGCCTATCACGGACTAACCTATGGCGCGCTTTCGCTCACCGACGATCCGAATTTTCGCGGCGGGTTCCAGCCGCTGCTGCCCGGATGCACCTCGGTGCCCTTCAATGATCTCGCGGCGCTCGAGCAGGCTCTGTCATCGCGCGAGGTCGCGGCCTTCATCGTCGAGCCCATCCAGGGCAAGGGCGTCAACATGCCCACCGACGAATTTCTTCCCGCGGCCGCCGCTCTCTGCCGCAAATACGGCACCTTGATGGTGGCCGACGAGATACAGACCGGAATGGGACGAACCGGGCGCTTCCTTGCGGTCGAGCACTGGAATGTCGAACCCGACATGGTTCTGCTTTCCAAGGCGCTTTCGGGCGGACATGTTCCCGTCGGCGCGTTGCTGACGCGCAAGAGCATCTTCGACAAGATTTTCAATCAAATGGACCGCGCGGTGGTTCACGGATCGACATTTGCGAAAAACGATCTCGCCATGGCTGCCGGAATAGCCACGCTCGAGGTGCTGAAGTCGGAGAAGCTGATCGAGGCCGCCGCCAAGCGCGGGGCCGAACTTCGGCTCGCCCTGAACCGGCTGGTTCCAGGCTATGAGTTCCTGAAGGAGGTTCGCGGCAAGGGGCTCATGATCGGTCTGGAGTTCGGCGCGCCGAAATCGTTGCGGCTGAAGGCGTCGTGGAATGTGCTGGAGACTGCCAACAAGGGGCTTTTCTGCCAGCTGATCACGGTGCCGCTGTTCAAGGATCACAAGATTCTGACGCAGGTCTCCGGCCACGGCAGCCACACCATCAAGCTGTTGCCGCCGCTGACCATCACCGAAGAGGACTGCAGCTGGATCGAGACGGCGTTCGATTCCGTCATCGCTTCCAGCCACAAGGTTCCCGGCGCGATCTGGTCGCTCGGCAAGACCCTCGTCGATAACGCCGTCCGCAAGACCGCCTAGCGGTCTGATTCCACTCCGCCGGGACTTCCAATCAGTCGTGGTCCGCCATTTGCGACTCTTTGCGGGGCGAGGGATCAGCGCGAGTCTTCAAGGATCATCGCGGCGCCTTTCTCGGCGATCATCGCGGTCGGAGTATTGGTGTTGCCCGACGTGATCGTCGGCATCACGGACGCATCAGCGACACGCAGTCCGGCAATCCCGCGAAAACGCAGGCGCTCATCGACAGCTGCCATGGGATCGTTCGCCGCTCCCATCTTCGCGGTGCCCACTGGGTGAAAGATCGTCGTGCCGATATCGCCGGCGGCTTTCGCGAGCGAGGCGTCATCGTCGCCGACGGAGGGGCCCGGTAGAAATTCCTCCGGACGGTAAGGCGCGAGCGCTTCCTGCTTCATCAGCCGCCGCGTGGTGCGGATGGCGTCCGCAGCGACCCGGCAGTCCTCGTCCGTCGACAGATAATTCGGCGCGATCGCGGGCGCCTGTTCCGGCGCAGATGAACGAATGCGCACCGTCCCGCGCGATGTCGGTTGCAGATTGCAGGCACTTACGGTGATCGCGGGGAAACGGTGCAGCGGATCTCCGAACTTGTCGAGCGAAAGCGGCTGCACGTGGAACTGGATGTTGGCGCGTTCGCGATACGGATCGGAACGGGTAAATATCCCGAGCTGTGAAGGCGCCATCGTCAGCGGTCCACGGCGACGGCACAGATAGTCGAGGCCCATCAAGCCGCGTCGCACCAATGAGTAGTAGGTCTCGTTCAGCGTGCGCACGCCGTAAACCCTGTAAATCGCGCGCTGCTGCAGATGGTCCTGCAGATTCCGCCCGACGCCCTGGCGGTCGAGGACAGTTTCGATTCCGAGCGGCGTCAGCCATTCCGCAGGTCCAATGCCTGAACGGTGCAAAATCTGGATCGAGCCGATCGAGCCGGCGCACATGATGACCTCGCCTCTGGCGCGCGCTTCAATGGTCTCGCCCCCTCGTTCGAAGCTCACGCCCACCGCACGTCCCTGATCGACGATGAGGCGGTGGACCAGCACATTCGTCTCGAGGCGCAAATTGTTCCGCCTCAAGGCCGGCTTGAGAAAGCCGCGAGCCGAAGACCAGCGCCGCCCGCGCTTCTGGTTGACGTGAAAATAACCGACACCTTCGTTGTCGCCTGTGTTGAAATCCGGAATTTTCCGAATCCCCATCTGTTCGGCCGCCTCGCCAACCGCATCCAGAATGGCCCAGGACAGGCGCGGCGCTTCGATCCGCCAGCCGCCGCCGACGCCGTGATGCTCGCTTTCCCCCAGGAAGTGATCTTCGAGGCGGCGAAACGCGGGCAGCACGTCGTCATATCCCCACCCCGTGAGCCCGAGCTGGCGCCAGTGGTCGTAGTCGGCGGCCTGTCCGCGCATCGAGATCATGGCATTGATGGCGGATGAGCCGCCGATCACCTTGCCACGGGGATAGGCCAGCGAGCGGCCATTGAGGCCGGCTTCGGGTTCGGTCCGAAACATCCAGTCCGAACGCGGATTGCCGATGGCAAAGAGGTAGCCGACCGGGATATGAAACCAGATCCAGTTGTCGGTGCCGCCGGCCTCAAGGATCAGGACGCGGTTCCTCGGATCGGCGGAGAGGCGGTTGGCGACGATACAGCCGGCCGTGCCGGCACCGACGACGATATAGTCGAAATCACCCTCAAGCCGCTTTGCCATCTCGGTTTCCGCCCGTTTATGGTGGCCGTCATATCGCCGGGTGAGACGGCCTTTGCACTGTCATTCGGCCAGACGCCATTGGCCGGGATAAGGGCCGGCCGTGATCGCCCTTGTCAATCCTTGCGGGAGTATTGGGGCCTTTCGGCTGGCCATGCTAGACATAGGGACTGCACCGAACTTTCCCATACCGAGCTTTCCCATGCCCATCGTTAACCGCGTCGCTGATCTGCAACCCGACATCCAGGCCTGGCGCAGGGATATCCATGAACATCCCGAACTGCTCTACGACGTTCATCGTACTGCGGCCTTTGTCGCCGAGCGGCTTCGGGAGTTCGGCTGCGACGAGGTCACAACCGGTCTTGGCCGCACCGGCGTGGTCGGTGTCATCAAGGGACGCAAGGCACCGGGCCAGGGCGATATCAGCGTGATAGGGCTTCGCGCCGATATGGACGCGCTGCCGATCGAAGAATCGACCGAACTGCCTTACGCCTCGAAGACTCCCGGCAGGATGCATGCGTGCGGCCATGACGGGCATACCGCAATGCTGCTCGGCGCGGCGCGTTACCTGTCGGAAACGAGAAACTTCGCAGGGAACGCCGTCGTTATTTTTCAGCCCGCCGAAGAGGGCGGCGCCGGTGCGGCGGCGATGCTCAAGGATGGCCTGCTGGAGCGCTTTGGCATCGAGCAGGTCTATGGCATGCATAACGGTCCCGGAATTCCCATCGGCTCGTTTGCCATTCGGTCCGGTCCGATCATGGCCTCGACAGATGCCGTCAACATCAGCATCGAGGGGCGAGGCGGGCACGCAGCGCGTCCGCACACCGCGATCGATTCCGTGATGGTTGGCGCTCAACTGGTCACCGCCTTGCAATCCATCGTGTCGCGCAGTGTCGATCCGCTGGAATCCGCGGTCGTCTCGATCTGCGAGTTTCATGCCGGCAATGCGCGCAACGTGATTCCGCAGACCGCCGAGCTGAAGGGAACCGTCCGCACGCTTACAGCGGAAGTGAGGGCCCTCGTCGAAAAACGCCTGAGGGAAGTGGTCAGCGGCGTGGCGCAAATGACGGGAGCCAAGATCGATCTCAAACTGGAGCGCGGCTATCCGGTGGTAGTCAACCACGCAGCGCAGACCGATGTGGCGGTCCGGGCGGCGAAGGAAGTTGCCGGCGAAGCCAATGTTCATGAGATGCCGCCGCTGATGGGAGGCGAGGATTTCGCCTATATGCTGGAGCGGCGACCGGGCGCGTTCATCTTCTGCGGCAATGGCGACACTGCGGGCCTCCACCATCCGGCTTACGATTTCAACGACGACGCCATCGTCTACGGCACGTCGTACTGGATCAAGCTGGTGGAAAGCACGCTCGCCGCGTGAACCAGGCTGGCCGATTTTTGACCGGGGCCTGGAATCAGGATGCAGTTTTTCCTTTATGAAATCGTCGCTCGCATCGTCGCAATCTATTTGTGCGTCTATTGCAGCCGCAAACTGTGGCAAGGCCTTGTCGAGAGAAAAATCACGCGCTACGGCGGTGATTGGCTGGATTTCCTTGTAGACTGGTCGGGGCCTTTGGTAGCTTGCAGAGATGCCACGCCGGTCCGGTACTGGATACTGATCGGCCTGCAGATAATCTCCGCGGTTGGATGCCTCTTCGGTGCGATATTTGGATGGCAGCCAAACACCTGAGCATCCGCTGATTCCCTTCTGCGACCCTCCGCCAGTTCCACTCGCTATTGGCTGACGAGCGGACCTCGGGGCGCGCCGGACCGAAGCATCCCCGAGCGGCCCGGCTGCTTTGTTGGCAAATTCGCTTTGCCTCTCCCCGCAAGCGGCGCAAGCGGGGCGAGGGAGCATACCTCCATCGCTTTACAGCGTCCGACTGATCAGAACAGTCGCGAGAAGATGACGTACAGCGAGCCCGAGATGAAAATAGCCGCCGGCAGGGTCAGAACCCAGGCCATCACCATGTTGCGGATGGTGGCGATCTGTAACCCTGATCCGTTGGCGGCCATCGCTCCGGCGACGCCGGATGACAGCACGTGGGTGGTCGAGACCGGCAGGCCGAACATGTCGGCCGCCCCGATCGTGGCGGCGGCAACGAGTTCGGCGGAGGCGCCCTGCGCGTAGGTGAGATGGGTCTTGCCGATCTTCTCCCCGACCGTCACCACGATCCGCTTCCAGCCGATCATGGTGCCGAGCCCGAGCGCGATCGCTACTGCAATCTTCACCCAGTTCGGGATGAATTTGGTGGCGTTGTCCAGCGAGCCCTTATAGGCGTTCAGGACGCCGACCTCCTGCTTGTTGAGGTCGTTCTCCTTGTCCTTCATCAGGAAGCGGATGGCTTCCGATGCCAGATACATGTCGTTGCGGGTGTTGCCGACCGCTTCCAGAGGCAGCTTTTTCAGCGAACCGTATTTCTCGACCTGATCGTTGATTTCCTTGACCAGGACCGCAAGCGAGGGATAGGTGCCTTCGCTGATCTGGTGCTGGGCCACATATTGCGTCACCGCCGGACGCGGATCGCCGATGATGTTGTGGCCGGCGCCCTTCGCCGCGATCACGGCGGAAGCCGCCGCCGAGGTCTGCCGGAACATCGCGACCTGCGAATCCGGCATCGAGCGGTTCAATGCGTAGGCCGTGGGCACAGTGCCGATCAGGATCAGCATGATCAGGCCCATGCCCTTCTGCCCGTCATTCGAACCATGCGCGAAGCTGACGCCGGTGCAGGTCAGGATAAGAAGGCCGCGGATCCACAGCGGCGGCGCCTTGTTGCCTTCGGGCGCGGCGTAGAGCGATGGATTGCGGACAATGAGTTTCAACAGAAATAGCAGGATCGCGGCGCAGATGAAGCCGACCAGCGGCGACAGCAGCAGCGCGTAACCGATCTCCGTGGCCTTGCTCCAGTCGACGCCGGAGGTGCCGTCGCGGCCGCGCAATAGCGCATTGGCGACGCCGACGCCGATGATCGAGCCGATCAGCGTATGCGAACTGGAAGCCGGCAGGCCGAAATACCACGTTCCGAGATTCCAGATGATCGCTGCGATCAACAGGGCGAAAACCATCGCAAAGCCGGCACTGCTTCCGACCTGGAGGATCAGTTCGACCGGCAGCAGCGAAACGATGCCGAAGGCGACCGCGCCGGTAGAGACGAGGACGCCGAGGAAATTGAAGAAGCCCGACCACATCACCGCAAACTCGGCCGGAAGTGAATGGGTGTAGATCACGGTCGCGACCGCGTTGGCGGTATCATGGAATCCGTTGACGAACTCAAAGCCGAGCGCGATCAAAAGCGCCACCATCAGCAGTAGGTACGGCAGATAGGTCGTGACCCTGGCGCCGGCGGCGTCGACATCGACATAGATGCTGTAGGCGACAAACAGCAGGCCGGCAGCAAGAACGCCGAAAAAAATGATCATCGTCAGTGGGTTGAAACCCTTGTCGAGATTAGGCCTTGAGGCAGGCTGCACCGGCCCGCCGTCGATCGATTGATGGAGTGCAAGATCGGTCATGCTGACGCCCCTGATACGGTGAGCCTCAATCATTGACCGTTCATTTGAAAGTTAGATGACAGCCGCGCGGATGCGCACAATTACCTCGCATGCGCGGCTTTTCGTAACTGCGCCGCAGCAATTTTCAGATCATCGACGAAACGCAGGTATTCCCGAGCCCTCGCATCCGCATCGGGCAGCCGCAACAGATAGGACGGATGCACCGTTACCAGCGCTCCGATGCCGCCTTCGAGGTCGATCAGGCGGCCACGGTTCTTGTTGATGGGCGTGATCTTGCCGAACACGCTTTGCGCGGCGGTCGCGCCCATCGCCACGACAAGCGCCGGTTTGATCGCGGCCAGTTCGCGTTCATACCACTGCCTGCATGCCTTGATTTCGCCCGTCGTCGGCTTCTGGTGCAGGCGGATTTTTCCGCGAGGTACGAATTTGAAGTGTTTCACCGCATTGGTGACGTAGACCCGTCGGCGGTCGATGCCGGCTTCTTCCAGCGCGCGATCAAGCATCTGTCCCGCCGGGCCCACGAACGGTTTTCCCGAAATATCTTCCTTGTCGCCGGGTTGCTCGCCGACCAGCACGGCCTGCGCGTGGGCTGGTCCTTCGCCGAACACGGTCTGGGTCGCGTTCTTCCAGAGCGGGCAGGCGCGGCAATTGGCGGCCTCTTCGCGCAAGATCTGGAGGCTGGATGCCATTGGCAAATTCCCCGGTTGGTTCCAGAGAGATATCAATCGGAACGGGCGTGGCTAAATCAGCCAAAGGCCAAAGAGTTCCTCTGATCCTTTTGGAATTGCTTGCGAAAAATCTTTCCTGCAATTCCGGTTGACTCGCTTGGCCCTGTTAGCTTTATATTAGAACATATCATGAACAAATAAGCCGGCTTCTGGTTATCTCCGAAAGAAGGCGGAAGCGGTCCCGGAATCTTCGAGGAGCTTGCGTATGCGAGAGCGCGCACACACGAGCACACTTGCGGCTTTGCGCGGCAGTATCGAGCGCATCGAGGCGCATGGCGAGGCTTATTCGCCGCGCAGGGTGACGCTCGGGCATGCGGATGCCGACGCGACGCTGCAGGGCGGGCTCGCTCTGGGAACCGTGCACGAAGTATTTGCGCAAGCCGGCCGGCAGAGCGCAGCCGCAACCGGCTTTGTGGCTGCCCTCGCAGGGCGGGCGGCTGGTCGGCGGCCCTGGATATGGATACGGCAGGATTTCACCGAGATTGAATCGGGCGCGGTGTCGATGAGCGGGCTGACCGAACTCGGTCTCGATCCGCGCCTTGTCGTGACCGTGCGCGCGGCCGATGTCGAGTGTGCATTGCGCACGGCTGCCGACGCGCTGGCCTGCGATGCGGTTGGTGCCGTCGTGCTGGAAGTCTGGGGCGGGGCGCGACAGTTCGACCTCACAGCCAGCCGCAAATTGACGCTCGCCTCGCAGGCTTCGGGCGTCACCGGGTTGTTGCTGCGAATGGCGGCGGAGCCCCAGCCCTCGACGGCCGAGACAAGGTGGATCGTGGGCGCGGCGCATTCGCCGCCGGCTTCATCGCCATGGAGCGCGTGGGGCGTGCCTGTATTTGATGCGCAACTTGTCCGCAACCGTCATGGCCCCGTTGGCCACTGGATCATGGAATGGAAATGTGATGAGTGCCTTTTCGGAAAACCGGCGGCGTATCCTCAGCCTGTGGCTGCCGCGCCTGCCCACCGACCGCATCAAGCGCCAGTTTTGCCGCGACAGCGCCGCGCTGGTTGATAACGAACCCAGCATTGTCGTCGCCAGGCAGAACAATGCGCTTCAGGTTTTTGCGGTTGACGATATAGCCGCGCAATTCGGCCTCGATGTCGGCATGACGTTGGCCAATGCCCGCGCCATCTGCCCTCATGTGCAGGTCCATGATGCCGATGAAGCCGCCGACGCCCACACGCTGAACGTCGTCGCCGAATGGTGCGACCGCTTTACCCCGCTGGTGGCGCTCGATTCCCCTCACGGCCTGTTTCTCGATATTACCGGCTGTGCGCATCTGTTCGGCGGCGAGGCTGCGATGATGCAGCTTTTGTGCGGCATGTTGACCGTGCAGGGGTTTGCGGTCAGCGCCGCCATCGCCGGCACGGCCGTGTGTGCGCGGACCCTGACCCGGCACGTCCATGGCCGCATTGTCCGCGAAGGCGAGGAAGCAGATGCGGTCGGCCTGCTGCCGGTGTCGGCGCTCGGCGCTGATGCGACCGTAGCAGCAGGCCTGCGCCGCGCCGGCCTGAAAACCATCGGCGATGTGGCGGAACGTACGCGGCACGAAATCACCGCAAGGTTCGGCGCTCCCTTTACAGCGCTACTGGAACAGGCGCTGGGCCGGGGCGATGCGCCGATCAGTCCGCGCAAGCCGCTGCCCGATTACATCGTGGAAAAGCGTTTTGCCGAGCCTGTTTTGACCGAAGGGGTGATCTCGGCGACCTTGTCGGGACTTGCCAGGATGCTGGTCGCGGCGATGGAGCCGCAGGGCAGGGGCGCGCGGCGGCTGGAAGCCCGTTTCTTCCGAACCGATGGCACGGTCCGCAGCATCATGCTCGATACCGGGCAGCCCGTGACCAGGGGCGAGGTGGTCGACCGCCTGTTTCGCGAGCGGCTGGATGCCTTGAGCGACCCGCTCGATCCCGGTTTCGGATTCGATCTCATTCGCCTGTCCGCAAGCCGCACCGAAATCGTCGTGCAGCAGCAGCGCGATCTCGACGCCAATGTGCACGACAATGACGAACTGACCGCCTTGATCGACCGCATCGCCGCGCGCATCGGCGGCAAGCGCGTGGTCGTGCACTTGCCGCAGGACACCCATATTCCGGAGCGCGCCGTGCTGGCCGCGCCTGCGCAGTATCATCTGGCTGCCGCCAGCCATGCCGTCTGGCCTGCGCGCGCCATGGGCGAGCCGCCATTGCGGCCGTTGCGGCTGTTCGAACGCCCCGAACAGATAAAAGTCATCGCGCAGGTGCCGGATGGCCCGCCGGCGCGGTTCGTCTGGCGCCGCGCCACCCATGCCGTGGTCCGTGCCGAAGGCCCCGAGCGCATCGCCATGGAATGGTGGCGCGCGGAAAGCGCGATGCTGACACGCGATTACTTCCGCGTCGAAGACGAGGCGGGTTTGCGGTTCTGGCTCTATCGCGACGGACTTTATGATCGCGAGATCGCGCAAGGCGAGGGCAGGGCCATGCAGCCGAACTGGTTCATGCATGGACTGTTTGCATGACAAACGCCAGTGGTCCGATTCTAACATTCGCATCCCTTCTCGGCCGGCACTTTTGCAAATGTTAGAATCAAAGGACCACTGGAAAATATAGGTTTCTAGTGGAGTTAGGGATTTGACATTCGCTGACGAACTCGTGGCCAGGTGGGGTGCGAATGTCAAATCCACTCCACTAGCTTACGCGGAAATCGGGATCACGACGAATTTTTCGTTCCTGCGCGGCGGCTCGCATCCGCAGGATTACGTGCATCAGGCAAGCCTCCTGCGCCTTCGTGCCATCGGCATCGCCGACCACAACACACTGGCCGGCGTGGTGCGGGCCTACAAGGAGCTCGAAAATCCGTCCATCAAATTCAAGCCGAAGCTTTTGATCGGGTCGCGGCTCGTCTTTGTCGATAATACGCCGGATATCCTGGCTTTCCCGCGCGACCGCGCGGCTTACGGCCGGTTATGTCAGTTGCTCACGCGCGGCAAGCGCGGCGAGGACACTCTCAAGGGCGAGTGTCACCTGAAGTTCGACGATCTCCTCGAATTTGCCGAAGGGCAGCTTTTCGCACTCGCGTTGCCGCATCGCTTCGAGGAAACCAAAGCGCTCGAACTGCTGGACCGGTTGCGCTCGAGTTCTTGCCGATGGCGTATGGCTGGCCGCGAGCCTGCTGTACCGTGGCGACGACCGGCGCCGGCTGGCGCGGCTTCATCGCGTTGCCGATGCCGCCGGCGTGCCGCTGCTTGCGACCAATGACGTAGTGTACCACCATCCGTCGCGCCGTCCCTTGCAGGATGTCCTTACCTGCATCCGCGAGAAGACGACTATCGACGCCATCGGCAAGCGCCTTGAATGTAATGCCGAACGTCACCTCAAGCCGGCGCAGGAAATGGCACGGCTGTTTCGCGACGTGCCCGAGGCGATCGCGGAAACCGTGAGGTTTGCCGATCGTATCGTTTTTTCGCTCGATCAGCTCAAATACCAGTATCCCGACGAGCCGGTGCCGCCGGGCAAGACCGCGCAGCGTCATCTGGAAGACCTGACCTGGCAGGGCGCGCATCGAAGATTTCCGGTGCGGATTTCTCCAAAGACCAAAAAGGTCCTGCACAAGGAATTGCGCCTGATCAGGAAACTGAAATACGCGCATTATTTTCTCACCGTGCACGACATCGTCCGTTACGCCCGCGAGCAGAAGATCCTCTGCCAGGGCCGTGGATCGGCGGCGAATTCGGCCGTCTGTTACGTGCTCGATGTGACGTCCGTCGATCCGACCAAGATCGACCTGTTGTTCGAGCGTTTCATTTCCAAGGAACGGCTGGAGCCGCCCGACATCGATGTCGATTTCGAGCATTCGCGGCGCGAAGAGGTGATGCAATATGTCTACCGGCGATATGGCCGGCATCGCGCGGCGATCATCGCAACCGTCATTCACTACCGGCCGCGCAGCGCGATCCGCGACGTCGGCAAGGCGCTGGGCCTGACCGAGGACGTGACCGCGGCGCTGGCGGATACGGTGTGGGGAAGCTGGGGCAAGGGCCTCGATGAAAAGCAGGTCGAGCAGGCCGGGCTCGATCCGCAAAATCCGATGGTGGAGCTTGCCGTCGAACTCGCCGCCGAGCTGATCGAGTTTCCGCGGCACCTGTCACAGCATGTCGGCGGTTATGTGCTGACGCAGGACCGGCTCGATACCTACGTGCCGATCGGCAATGCCGCGATGGACGACCGCACCTTCATCGAATGGGACAAGGACGACGTCGATGCGCTGAGCATGATGAAGGTCGACGTGCTGGCGCTGGGAATGCTGACCTGCATCCGGAAATGTTTCGATCTCATCGCAGATCACAAGGGCGAGCGCTGGGAGCTCGCCACGGTTCCGAAGGAACAGAGGCCGGTCTATGACATGCTGTGCCGGGGTGAATCGCTCGGCGTCTTCCAGGTTGAAAGCCGCGCGCAGATGAACATGCTGCCGCGCCTGAGGCCCAGAAAATTCTACGACCTCGTCATCGAGGTGGCCATCGTGCGGCCAGGCCCGATCCAGGGCGACATGGTGCATCCCTATCTTCGCAGGCGTAATAACCAGGAGAAGGTGACCTATCCGTCGCCGTCTCCGGCGCATGGCGACAGGGATGAATTGTGGAGGGTCCTGCACAAGACTCTCGGCGTGCCGCTGTTCCAGGAACAGGCGATGCGGATCGCCATAGAGGCTGCGAAGTTTACCCCTGAAGAGGCCAACGGCCTGCGCCGCGCCATGGCGACATTCCGCAATGTCGGCACCATCGGGAAATTCGAATCCAAGATGGTCAACAACATGATCGCGCGTGGTTACGACCCGCAATTCGCGAAAAACTGCTTCGACCAGATCAAGGGGTTCGGCTCTTACGGTTTTCCGGAAAGCCATGCGGCAAGCTTCGCGCAGCTTGTCTATGTCTCGTCATGGCTGAAGCATTTCCATCCCGACGCCTTTTGCTGCGGCCTGTTGAATTCGCAGCCGATGGGCTTTTATGCGCCCGCGCAGATCGTGGGCGACGCGCGCAAGAACGGCGTCGAGGTGCGCCAGATCGATGTGTCCTATAGCTGCGCGCAGAATACCCTGGAGGAGGGAAGCGGGAGATATTGCGCGGTGCGGCTCGGCTTCCGCCAGATCGACGGGTTCAGGTGGATCGACCCGGACGAGGCGCGGCTGAAGCGGATTCAGCTGCTTAAGGATATGTCTGCAGAATGCTCTTTGATTGAATTGGTTGAGCCATGGTCTCGGTCCACCTCTCCCAATGGGAGAGGTGCGATACCGCCATTATCAGAACAAGAGAAAACTGACGATTGGGCCGATCGTATCGTCGCCGCGCGAAAGCGCCGTCCCTTTACCTCATTGGAGGATTTCGCCCGCGACACCGTGTTGCCCAAGCGCGCGCTGATCCTGCTTGCGGATGCCGATGCGTTTCGTTCCATCGGGCTCGACCGCCGCGCCGCGCTTTGGGCGGTACGGCGTCTGCCCGATGACGTACCGCTGCCGCTGTTCGAAAGCGCGGCTGCGCGCGAGCAGCCGGACGAAGAGGCAAAGCCGCTGCCTTCGATGCCGCTGTCGGAACACGTGGTGGCGGACTATCAGACCATCCGCCTGTCGCTGAAGGGCCACCCGATGGAATTTCTGCGTTCAGGATTTGAACGCGAACGGGTCATCCCTTGCGCATCCGTGTCCGATGCCCGTGACCGGCAATATGTCCGCTGCGCCGGTGTGGTGCTGGTGCGGCAGCGTCCGGGCAGCGCCAAGGGCGTCGTCTTCATGACGCTGGAGGATGAAACCGGCATCGCCAATATCGTGGTTTGGCCGAAGGTGATGGAGCGTTTTCGCAAAGAGGTGATGGGCGCGCGGCTGGTGCTGGTCGAAGGCTATATTCAAAGCAGCCCCGAAAAGGTCGTGCATCTCGTGGCCGAAAGATTGTTCGACCGCTCCCGCGATCTCATCGGTCTTGCCAACGACGCGTTCGCCCGAAAGCACGCGGTGCCACCGGGTCCCGCGCTGATCGAGCCGCTCAATGACGACCCGCGCGATCACCTGGAGAATCCGGCGCAGAAAATCCGCCATCCCCGCAACGTGCGCATCCTGCCGCCCTCGCGGGATTTTCATTGAGCCGGGCTTACCTGCTGGCGAGGAGAGCAATCGCATACCCTTGAGCGCCTCATGGTTTGAGACGCGACGCAAGGAGGCTCCTCACCATGAGGACTGAAATCACGCATGACGATCTCATCCCGAGGAGCGGCAACAGCGCTCCGTATAACCCGTATCCCGCCTTTCTTCCCCAGCTACTTTATTTTTCTACTATAGATTGAGCTGCAGATGACGTTGACCCAGATCAACATGATCAACCTAGAGGTGCTGTCTTGTTGCGAATATCTGCTTGGTACCGGAAACAGCAGACGGAGGCTTTAGTTGCTTGGGGCCTTCCCAGAGATGCTGCGGCAACAACTCCATGGCCGCGGCTACGCGTTCTCCGCAGAGGCGCTGGGAGGACGTTGGATATCGCTGCACCGTCTTACATCACGTCCAAACGAGGCCAAATATGACAAACATTCACTTGGACTCATCTATAAGCCAGACGACCACTCAGGCTGTGCTTGAAGAAAGCGTACTTACTTGCAGCAAAACAAGCGCGCCAGACGTCTACGCGCACGCGATCTGCAGCTCAAGTGACGCCGTGCAACAATACACGATGTTTGCTGGTTACAGTGTCCTTGTACCGAGAGGCACCCTGACGCTTTGGATTTTCAGAAAACAGCCTGGAGACAGCAAATGGGTTGCCGATTTTTCGCTTGTTGCTGCCCCAGCCCCCTCAAAGCCAGGCGGCGCCGCAGTCTGATATACGCGATCGAACCTTAAAGAGATGTGCCGGACGAGCGCGACTGCCACGCGGGCACGGTGAGTCGCGTGGTCCTGTCGTCAGTGGCCGCCGCCTGCCCCGGCGCTGCCTTTCGGCTTGCCGGTGAGCAGGATTGCGATACCGGCAATGACGAGCACAACGCCCACCACCGCAAAGGCGTCGCTGAAGCCCATCACCAGCGCCTGCTGCCTGACAGTGTTGCCGAGTGCGACGATCGCCTGTTGATGCGCGATCGCCGGATCGGTCACGCCATGCGCCAGGAAGTAGTTGGTCATCTGCTCGATCCGGGCGCGGACTTCCTCGCGTCCGAGATGAACGGCCTGGCCGATGATATTGGAGTGGAACTGCTCGCGCTTGGTCACGATGGTGGAAAGCAGCGCGGTGCCGACCGCTCCGCCGAGATTACGCATCATGTTGGAAATGCCGGAGGCCGCGGCCGCATCCTGCGGCGCCACGCTGCCGAGCGAGATCGCACTCAGGGGTGCAAGCGTCAGCGCCTGGCCGATCGCGCGGACGATGTTTGGCAGGAACAGCTGGTCGCCGGCATAGTCGAGCGACATCGTGGTGTTCATGAAGGCGCTGAGCGCAAACAGGCCCATGCCGGTAAACGCGATGTAACGAATGTCGAAGCGCTGCATCAGCTTCGGCACCAGCGGTATCAGGACGAGCTGTGGCAGGCCGGTCCAGGCCAGCACTGCGCCGATCTGTTCGGCATTGTAGCGCTGCACCTGGCCGAGATAGGCCGGCAGCAGATAGACCGTCCCGAACAGGGCGAAACCGAGGAAGACGGCCGAAATGGTGCCAAAGCCAAAGCTGCGCCGCGTCAGGAGACGCAAGCGTACCAGCGGCTTCTCAACGAGCAATTCATTGGCAATGAATAGCGCGAGGCTGACGACCGCGACGATCGCAAGCTTCACGATGAAGGGCGAACCGAACCAGTCGTCCTTGTTGCCTTCCTCCAGCACGGCCTGCAGCGAGGCCAGACCGACCGCCATGGTGAGGATGCCGAACCAGTCGCCTTCAGCCAACAGACCCAACTGCATCGGTTGACGTTCGAGCGTAAAATAGAGCGTCGTCACCATGACGATGGTCGGCACCACGTTGACGAAGAAGATGGTCTGCCAGCCATAGTTCTCGGTGAGGTAGCCGCCGATGGTCGGGCCGATTGCAGGCGCGAAGGTGACTGCAAGCGAGAACATCGCCAGCCCGATCGGTTGCTGGGACTTCGGCAGCCTGGTGAACACCAGCGTGAAGGCCATCGGAATCAACACGCCGCCGAAAAAGCCCTGGAAGCCGCGCATGGCGATCATCGAGGGCAGATCGTGGGTGAAGGCGCAGGCGACGGAGAATGCCGCAAACAGCGTCGCGAAGGAAATGATCAGGTTGCGGTAGGAAAACACCCGGCTAAGATAGTCGGTCAGCGGGATCACCACGATTTCACCGATCAGGTAGGACGTCGAGATCCACGAGCCATTGTCGACGCCGGTACCGATGCCGCCCTCGATATTGAGCAGCGAGGCGTTGGTGATCTGGATATTCAGGATCGCCATGAACGCACCGATCATGGCCGCCATTACCGAAATCCAGACCGTGGCACTGGCACGATCCGGGGCCGACGAGCTTAACTTGGCGGCAGGATAGCGCCGAGGCGCGGCTGCGGGAGAGGCTGCGATTGAAAGGTCGGGCATGGCATCACCTTCGGTCTCTTTTTCGGGGCCATCGCTTTGTCACTTCTGCACGGCGAGCAGGGCTACGCTGGAATGTGCAGCGAGAGGCGGGGCACTCACGGACGCCGGCTGGCTCTTTTGCGTTTGGATGGTGGGGATCACCGACATGCCCGGGCGAAGCTCGACGCCTGAAGCGTCCAGCGCGATCTTGACCGGAATGCGCTGCACCACCTTGGTGAAGTTGCCGGTGGCGTTGTCCGGCGGCAGCAGGGCGAATTCCTGGCCGCTCGCGGGTGCCAGGCTGTCGACGCGGCCGTGCACGGGCTTGCCCGGGAACATGTCGACGTCGATGGTGACGGGCTGGCCGGCCTGCACGTTCGTGAGCTGCGTCTCCTTGAAGTTTGCGATTACATAGGCGCCGCTTGCGGGCACCAACGACATCAACTGCGTCCCGGCCTGCACATACTGCCCGGCGCGCAGGGTGCGATTTCCGACCACGCCGTCGATCGGCGCTATGATCGTGGTGTAGGAAACATTGAGTTCGGCCTGCCGCTGGAGCGCGTTGGCGCGCGAGGCGGCTGCGATGGCCTGCGCGATTTCGGCGTTGAGCAGTTCGACCTGCTTTGACGCCGAGGCGAGGTTCGCCTTGTCGCGTTCGATCGCGGCCAACGCGCTGGCATCGCGCGACTGCGCCGACTGCGCATTCTGAACGCTGCCGTAGCCGGTGGCGGCGAGGTCGGTATAGCGCTTGTTCTCCTGCCTGGCGAAGGTCGCCGAAGCCGTGTCGAGGTCGAGTGTTGCCTTGGCCGCATCGATGTTGGCCTGTTGCACGTCGAGTTGGGCGCGCTTGCTTGCGACCACGGCCTCCGCCGCCGCGACGTCGGCCTTGGCCTGATCGAGAGCGACCTTGAAGTCCCGGTCGTCGATCCGCGCCAGCACCTGGCCGGCCCTCACAGGCTCGTTATCGCCGACCAGGACTTCATGAAGATAACCGGAGACCTTTGGCGCGACGGTGGTGTTGTCGGCCTTGACATAGGCGTCATCGGTGGAAACCTGGAAGCGGCCCACCGTCCAGTAGTTCCAGCCGTACCACGATGCTCCTGCCAGCGCCGCGACGGCCGCTCCGGCCAGCAACAGGCGGCGAAATGCGCCCTTTCTTGTGGATTTTGCCGCTGGTTGAGCGGCTTCCGGCGCCGAAGAAGGCAAGCGAACCAGTTCCTCGGTGGTTTCGGCCGGAAGCGCCTGGTCGGCCTCAAAGGCAGTGGAATGACGGGTCATGGCGGAACCTCTTTTGATTAACCCATTGCGTCCAAGGCGGAATTTGTCGCCGCCCGCCGCAGGGGCAAATTAGGAAACTTGACATTTTCCAAAATACAGTGCATATTGGGATAGTCAATAGAATGACAGTCATCATTTAAAAGCATGGCTCGCCATGACGACGACAAAGACTGAAACTGAGCACGAAGACCCCTGCGCCGAAGTCCGGCGCGGCCGTGGACGGCCGCAGGCGCGGTGCGACGAGGATACGCGCGAGATCATCTTCGAGGCGGCGAGACACGAGTTTGCCGCGAGCGGTTATGCTGCAACCAGCATGGAGAGCGTGTCGCGACGTGCCGGCGTTTCCACCAAAACGCTCTATCGGCTGATTCCCAACAAGGCCGCGCTGTTCGAGGCGATGATCACGGCCCGCATCGACCGCTTCGCCTCAGGGGTACGTCTGCGGGCGTGCGATGGCAGGGACATCGAGGCCGCGCTGCGCGAGGCGTTGGTGGTTTGTGGCGAACTCATGCTGGACGGCGAAGTGATCGCGCTGCAGCGCTTGATCCTGGCCGACAGCGAGAAATTTCCGGAGATATCCGAAACCTTTTATCGCAAGGCGATCAAGCGGACCGAACGCACGCTTGCAAACTGGCTGCAAGCCCAGCACGACCGCGGCCTGATCAAGATCGACGATGCGGAGGCCGCTGCCGGCATGCTGCTGGGCATGCTGGTGTTCCAGCCACAGCGCGCGGTGCTGTTCGGTCACGCGCCCGCGCTGGCCAGCGAAGAGGTGAGGCAGCGTGCGCAGACCGTCGCCAAACTGTTCCTGCGCGGCTGCGGCGGCTGACCACAGCCAGATCATTGCATCTGCGGTGGTTCGTGCATTTCGAGCGCCCGCATTACTGCAGGATTCCGTTGCGCCCAAAATCGAATTTTGTGAGAGTTTTCAGGCTGATTTGGGTCGTCCAGATTCCTCGCCAAAAAAATTCCGCTTCACTTCCAGCTAAAATCAGTGGCTTCTTCCCACCTGTCTCGCGCTCGAGAAGAGGGGCGTACGCGTCGTCACGAACGTTGGGCGCGGGATGCGATGGACGCGGTAACGCTGCAAGACGAGCGGCCTTATTGCGGACGGTGAAGTCGTGTGGTCCCGGCATCCCGACGCTGATGCCAAGTTGGCGAACGATGCTTGCGCATCACGCCGACGACGGTGGCAAGAAAGCCCGGTCACCGAGGAGAGCGCGAAGGAAACCGTAAAACCATCGCGCAGGGAATGCCGTCATGTTTCGGCGTACCTGTGGTGACTTAGGCTTGTGTGCTTTTATGCTTTCGCACACAAGGCTGCGGGTGCGCACGTGGCATCCGGCATTCCCTGCGCCCTCCTTCGTTGGCGCATGATGTTTGGCAGGACTCGGGCGTATCACGTCGCGGGAAGGCGGACTTGTATCAAGATCGTGGATGGTCGTTGCGAGGAGCGGGAGTTCCGAAGCAATCCAGGCTATTTCCCCGGTTCGTTTTCTGGATCGCTTCGCTTAGGCTCGCGATGACGTTGTTTGATAATATTAGCCCACGACATGCGGGCATGACGAATGAAACGGAGCCATCCCATGCAGACGCCCCGTAAGATTCTGGCCGACCTGTGGACTCTGGCCGGCGGCCCGTCTGAAGCGCTCGATGCCGTGACGCTGACGGGCGATGAGCCGCAACTGCCGTCATCGTTTCGCCTGGCCGCCGCGGCGCAAACAAGCATCGCCGCGGGCGGGCTTGCCGCCGCTCAAATCTGGAAGTTGCGCAGCGGGCGGAACCAGGACGTCGCGGTCGATATGCGCCATGCGGTGGTCGAATGCCGCAGCGAGCGTTATCTGCGCGTGGAGGGTACTCCACCTCCGCCGGCCTGGGATGCCATCGCCGGCGTCTACAAGACACGCGACCGGCGTTTCGTTCGCCTGCACACCAATTTCCCGCATCATCGCGAAGCCGTGTGCCGGGTTCTCAACTGCAAGGCGGAGCGCGAGGAAGTTCAGGCCGCGCTGTTGCAGTGGGACGCAGAAGCCTTCGAGACCGCGGCCTATGCCTCGGGCGGCGTGGTCGCGATGATGCGTTCACACGAGGAATGGTCCAGCCTGCCGGCCGCGCAAGCACTGGCCTCGTTGCCGGTTATCACTTTGGAAAAAATCGCTGACGCCGCGCCAAAGCCGTGGCCGAGAGGGGATCGTCCGCTTGCTGGCATGCGCGTGCTCGATCTGTCGCGCGTTATCGCCGGTCCCGTGGCAGGCCGTACGCTCGCCGCGCACGGCGCCGACGTCATGTTGATCTCCGGACCCGATCTGCCGGCGATACCGTGGCTGACGATCGACACCGGCCGCGGCAAGCTCTCGAGCTTCCTTGATCTCAAGGTTGAGACAGGGCGGGCGAGCTTGCGCGATCTTCTGGCCGGTGCGGACATCTTCTCGCAAGGCTATCGCCCGCATGCGCTGGCCGATCTCGGCTTCTCGCCACAGGAGGCGGCAAGGATCAGTCCCGGAATCATTTTCGTGTCGCTTTCGGCCTATGGCCATCTGGGGCCCTGGGCGGACCGCCGCGGATTCAACTCGCTGGTTCAGACCGCAACCGGCTTCAATCATGCCGAGGGGCAGGCGGCAGGCGTCGATGGGCCGAAGGAATTGCCGGCGCAGATGCTCGATCACGCCACCGGCCATCTGATGGCGTTCGGCGCCATGATGGCGAAGGCGCGCCAGTCACGCGAAGGCGGCAGTTGGCATGTGCGCGTGTCGCTGGCGCAGACCGGCCGATGGATCTGGAATCTGGGACGCCTCGCCAATGGGCTTGCGACCGAAGATTTGAAGGGCGGCGCGATCGCGCCCTTCATCGAAGAGGCGCAATCGGGCTTCGGTCCGCTCAGGGTGGTCAGCCATTCGGCAAGGCTGTCGCAAACGCCGGCATTCTGGGCACGTCCGGCGATGCCGCTCGGCAGTCACCCTCCGCAATGGCCGGCGCGCCCGTGAAAGTTGCTCGTGCCAACGACGCCGTCGCCAACTTTGTTGCTGCTCATTCGGCAGCGGCGGTTCTTGCATCCGCTCTCGCTCTGGCAGCCGGGTCACCGGCCGCACGAGCGGCAAAGAACGCGATGATCGCGGACATCAGCGAACAGGCGGCCAGGAAATAAAGGCCGGCTTCGAAACTGTTGGTAGAGACCTTGATCCAGCCAACGATGAAGGGGCCGAAATATCCGCCGAGATTGCCGGTGGCGTTGATCAATGCGATCGCACCTGCCGCCGCCGTTCCCGTCAGGAAAATCGATGGCATCGGCCAGAAGGCGGCGCGAGTGCCGTAGATGCCGGCGGTGGCGGCGGACATTCCGAGCAGCGCCCAATAGGAGGCGCCCGACCACGCGGCGAAGGCGAGGCCCACCGCGCCAAGCGTCGAGGCCACGATCAGATGCCAGCGGCGCTCCTGGTTGCGATCGGACGACCAGCCCCATGCGATCAGGCCGATGGTGCCAATGATATAGGGCACGGACGATACCAGGCCGGTCATCATGTTGCTGAGGCCGATCCCCTTGATGATTTGCGGCATGAAGAACACGATGCCGTAATTCGCGGTCACGCTCATGAGGTAGATCAGCGAAAGCGCAACGACACGGGAATCGCCGAGTGCGCGCGTCAATGTCATGCGGCCGGCGCTTTCGACCCGCCGGCTCTCTCCGTGGATGCGCGCCTGCAGCCAGCTTCTCTCCTCCTCGGTCAGCCAATCGGCCAGCGCGGGCTTGTCCGTCATCACGCTGAAGATCACCACCCCGAGCAGCACCGCGGGCAACGCTTCGATGATGAATATCCACTGCCAGCCCTTGATTCCGAGAATACCGTCCATTTCGAGAATGGCGGCGGAGACGATGGATGCGAGCGCGTTGGCGAGCGGCTGCGCGACAAAAAGCGTCGAGATCACCCGGCCGCGATATTCGGCAGGAAACCAGTAGGTGAAATAGAGGATCATGCCCGGGAAAAAGCCGGCCTCCGCCGCGCCGAGCAGGAACCGAACGACCAGGAAACTCTTGGGTCCGGTAATGAAAGCGGTGAGGCCGGAGATGATGCCCCAGGTGATCATGATCCGCGCAATCCAGATTCGCGCGCCGACCTTCTCCAGGACCAGGTTGCTCGGAATCTCGAACAGGAAATAGCCGAAGAAGAAGATTCCCGCGCCCCAGCCATAAATATAGGCGCTGAAGCCGAGGTCCTTGTTCATGGTCAGCGCGGCGAAGGAAATATTGCTGCGATCGATATAGGCGACGCAGTAGGCCAGCGCGACCAGAGGCAGCAGTCGCCAGGACACCTTTGCGATGGTTCGGCGCTCGATCGCCTGCGAGCTTTCCGCGATCGCCATCAGATCCTCCCGTTTCGCGCGTGTCCCGCGTCTGTTGAATGCCGGCGGCTGGATTTTTCCCTAGCCTGTCGCACGGGGGATGTGAAGGGCCGTCCCCCCAAATCCGCCGGCGCCCGCGGGCTTCGGGGGCAGGGATGGTTCAAGAATCTGCGATCAAGCCGGCCTCCGATCCAGACGTTTTTCCTGGGTTCGCCCTGCCGGGCTTGCCGCCCGGCCGAGGTTCCTCCGAGCCTTCCCTCAATTGAGACTCGGAACGAACAGCTTGACGTCCTCTTCCAGCAGGAGCCTGTCCCGCACCAGTTGTTGCGCAGCCTTGGATATCGCCGCTGCGCGATCTCCTTCATTCGGATAGCGCTCCGCCATCGACAGGCGCGGATCGTTGTTCTTGAGCCGCTCCTCGCGGGTAGCCGCGAACGGAACCATGGCGCCGTTGTTGTCGCACAATTCGCCTTCGGCAAATCCGGCTTTGCGCAGGTTCCAGCCGGTGTGGGTTGCCGCCGGCGCTTCCAGCGTGGGCAGCCGCACGCCCGCGACATCGCGGCCATCGGCATCGGTCTTCGGAACGAATACGGGATACGCGGCGCCCTTCGACGGCGGCATTTCACCGGATTTGAGCACCGTGGGCTGTGCGATCCGGCGGGGATAGCTGATACCGGGAATTTGGGGAAAGCCTACCTGATCGATGGCGGGCGGCACCAGCGTTGCGTCGGCGCGGCTCGGGTAGCGGCTATCCGGGGGAAGCGTGCCGTTGCTGATCCAGGCGTCGAGCGCCACCAGCATGGCTCGCACCGACGGCCCGGCATTCAACGGATTTGTGGGATAGGCGCAGGTCTTCGCGTACTCGGATTTGTCCCTGGCAAGCGAATAATGCTGCAGGTTCGACAAGAGAAAGAGCCTGACATTGTCGGGCATGGCGATCGCATTGCCCTGCGCGTCCGTCACGACGAGCGAGGCACGCTGCTGATAGAATTCAATTTCGCTGTCCGTCTTGATGATCTTGGGGCAATTGCCCTCTGCAAGGCAGCGTACGAGGAATCCGTCCTTCTTTCCGGTGACCGTGTCGGTAATCACGGGATAGGTGAACGGAAAATCCGCACCGGGATAGAGCATGTCGGCGTGTTCGTAAGGAGAGCGCCCGGGCTGGCTGAACCGGTAATTCGTGAAGGTCTTCTTTCCCCCCGAGATATGCGGCATCAGGCCCTCGAAGACGACGCGGCCTGCCTCGTCGGTGTTGAAGCCGAGATAGAGATAGTCGTGCAGGTAGCGGCCGCTCTGCGACAGACCGAAGCCGATCGCGCGGTCGATCCGGCCGGCGAGGGGATTGGCGGTGCCTGCGGCATCGACCTTCTCATTGCGAAGGAACGAGACGACGTCGCGGGTCGCGGCAAAGCCGAGACCCATCACCTTCGGATCCTTCGCCGTGTAGATGAATTCATAAATTGCGCCGGCGTCGAAGCCTTCGGGCCGCTGGATCGAAATCTTCGTCGGGCTCTCGAATTTGACCTCGAGGCCCGCAGGCCTGGACCGCTCGTCCGCCTCACGCTCGCGTACGCTGATCTTGGCGTGTGTCGGATCAAGATCGGCCGCGGGGTAGCTCAGCGTCGCGCCAGCCGGATTGTCGGTGTGGTCGAAGATGAAATCCTCGCGCGCGAGTCCGGTGATGCCAGATGCGATCGGCGGCGAAAAGGTCATTCGCCCGGCGCCCGGCACGACATCGCCCTGCCAACCGCTCCAAACCACGGTGTAGCCGCGACTCATCAGGAAGCCGTTGCCGACGTCAGTGGCCTTCAAGAGATCGTTGGTCACTACCGGAATGTCGTTGAACAAAGCGAGGCCGAGCTTGCTGCCACGATTGAGCACGTCATAGAAAAGTCGGCGGTTGCCATTGGCGGCAACGGTCGGCCGCAGGATTTCGACGTCGGTCACCGCTTCGGCCTCGCCCTTCGCGTTGCGCGGCGCGTGGTCGATGTCGACGATCATGTTATTGTGCGGATTGTCGGGCGCAACGGCGATGGTCGCGCGTGCGAGGATCCGGTCATAGGTGCCGATCGCACCGAAGGTTCGTCCTTCGAATGCGGGGGATTCAACCCGCACGATCTCGAATTTGACGACTTTGGCAGCGCAAGGGCTGGCAAGAGTGATGATCCCCGCGATCAAAACGATCGCGCGCTGCAGATTTCCCATGGCGCTTATTCTCCGGAGAGCTGGTTGCATCGAAATGGCGATACAATCTCTCCGTCAGTTCTAAATAAAGCTGTAGCTTCAGAGCGAAAAATCTCCGGATATGTTCAGCACGCGGTTAATGCCCGGAGCAATGCATCGGCGCGGCGCGCCGATATCCTCCATTCGCTCGTCCCGAGCCTAGCCTTGCTCCGCCGCGACCACCTTGCGCACGGCCGACCGTTCGGACATGCGGTCGCGATGGGCCTTGACCTTTGGAAATCTCGCGGGATCGATTCCGTCGCCCTCCAGCCAGCGCGCGATCGTGAACAGATAGGGATCGCAGATCGTATAGCTTTCGCCCATCACCCAGGGCCCGCGCAGCATTTTGGTCTCGATCAGATCAAAACAGGCGCCCACGGAATCCGGCACCTTGCGCTTCATCGCTTCGATTGCGGCCTGATCATCGGCCCAGCGGGCGCCGCGCATGCGGTGGGCATGGGCCACGTGCACTGTCGAGCACAGATAGCTGTTGAAGGCCTGCGCCTCGGCGAAGCGGAAGGGATCGTCCAACGGCGCGAGGTTCGCTCCAGGAAAGCTTTGGGCAATGAAGGCAAGCATGGCCGGCGTTTCCGTGAGTATCCCGCTGTCGGTGATCAGGGCCGGCACCCGCCCTTTGGGATTGATGGCGAGATATTCCGGCGAACGCTGCTCATTGACGGCAAAATTGACCCGAACGGTCGCATATTCGGCGCTGGCCTCTTCGAGCGCGATATGGGAGGCGAGTGCACAGGTGTTCGCCGCGAAATACAACTTCATCATCGTCAGCCCTCCCGCCAACAATTGCCGGCGCGATCTGAAGCTCCGGCCCTGACAAGGCTGTTATCGCAGCGGCGCGGACAAGACCAGCCAGGATGTTGCATGCCGCCAAATCAATGGCGAAGATCGGTCCCGCTCCAGAATCGCAGCACCGGTTCCAGGCCTCTATCCGGACGAGGAAAATAAATGCCAAAACTGTTTTCCGATCCCGAGGCTGTCGCCGAAGATATTGTCCGTGACGTCGGGACCAGGCTGGTGGTTGGCCTGCCGCTTGGGCTCGGCAAGGCCAATCATATCGCCAACGCTCTCTATGCGCGCGCAGTGGCGGACCGCAGCATCAACCTCACGTTCTTCACGGCGCTGACGCTGGCGAAGCCGAAACCGAAGAACCTGCTGCAATGGCGTTTCATCGCCCCGGTGATCGACCGTCTGTTCGGCGACTATCCTGATCTAGCCTACGCCGAGGCTCTGCGTGACAACGCACTGCCGCCCAACGTCAAGGTGATCGAATTCTTCTTTCTGGCCGGAAGGTGGCTGCACGTATCCGTCGCACAGCAGAATTATGTCTCCGCCAACTACACTCACGCTTCCTCGCTGCTCCTGGCGCAGGGCATGAACGTTGTTCCCCAGCTGGTAGCAAAGCGCGTCGTCGATGGGGTCGCACGCTACAGCCTGAGCTGCAATACGGACATCACACTGGACGTCCTGCGCGCCCGGGCCGAGGGCCGGGCATCGTTCAAGCTGATCGGGCAGGTCAATTCCGAGCTGCCCTTCATGCCCGGCGCGGGAGATTTGCCGGCGGAAGAGTTCAGCGTGGTGCTCGATAACCCTGCGACGGATTTTCCGCTGTTTGCGCCTCCCTCCGAGCCGATCACGGACGCCAAATATGCGATCGGCCTTCATGCGGCCGGCCTTGTTCGCGACGGCGGCACGCTGCAGATCGGCATCGGACAGGTTGGCGACGCGCTCGCGCAGGGATTGGTCATTCGCCACCGCGAGAACGGGCAATTCCAGGCGATCATGAAACGGCTGATGCCGGCTGCCGAACAGCCCCTCGCGCTCGAAAGCGGCCCGTTCGAAAGGGGGCTGTACGGCGTCAGCGAGATGGTATTCGAGGCATTCATCGCCCTGATCGATGCCGGCATTCTCAAGCGCGACGTCGATGGCGTGGTGCTGCACGGTGCGTTTTTTCTGGGACCAAAATCATTCTATCGCAGCTTGCGCGAAATGCCGCCGGATCAGCTCGCCCGTATCCAGATGACGTCGGTGTCCTTTACCAACGAAATCTTTGAAGAGGAGGGGGCGAAGCGCCGCGCCCGCGTCGAAGCCCGCTTTATCAACAATGCAATGATGGCAACGCTGTTGGGGGCGGTGATCTCGGATGGGCTCGAAAACGGACAGGTCGTGAGTGGCGTCGGCGGACAATATAACTTCGTGGCGCAGGCTTTCGCGCTTGCAGGCGCTCGTTCGATTCTTGCGGTCGAGGCGACGCGGCAATCAGGCGGCAGGCCGCAATCGAACATTCGGTGGAAATATGGTCATGAGACCATACCGCGCCATCTGCGCGACATCGTGGTCACGGAATATGGCGTTGCCGATATCAGGGGAAAATCCGACGCCGACGTGATTGCCGCGATGCTGCAGGTCACCGATTCCCGCTTTCAGGACGAACTTGCACGGCAAGCCAGGGATGCCGGCAAGCTGCCGAGGCATTTCGAGATTCCGGCCGCGAATCGCGAGAATTATCCCGAGCGCATAAGCCGGGCATTGCGGCCTGCCCGCGAAGCTGGCTTGCTTCCGTCGTTTCCGTTCGGCAGCGATTTCACCGATGCCGAGCAGAGGTTGATCCCTGCCTTGCAGTTGCTGCAGGAGGTGCAGGGCTCGCCCATGCTTCTCGCTGGATTGTTGTGGCAGGGATTGACCGGCCATCCCGACGCCGCCGACCATGAATGTCTGGCGCGGCTCGGGCTGGACAAGCCGGTGACATGGCAGGAGCGGGGTTACCGCGCGCTCGTCTGCGCTGCGCTTGCAAGAAGCCGGGGGATCATCTTTTGAGTGTCGTCTGCAGGAATGCGCGCGATGGGCTGGCTTACCTGTTCTTGTTCACCGGCTTGCGCTTTTCGATGAAGGCCGCCATGCCTTCCGCGCGATCCTCGAGCGCAAAAGTGGAATGAAACAGGTCACGTTCGACGTTGAGCCCCTCGGAGAGGGGTGTTTCGAAGGCGCGGTTGATGGCGCTTTTTGCCATTTCCGCGGCGGGGCGCGACATCGCCGCGATCTTTTCGGCCATGGCGAGCGCTTCGGTCATGAGCTTGTCCGCAGGCACGATGCGGCTTACGAGGCCCGAGCGTTCCGCTTCCGCCGCATCCATCATTCGTCCGGTAAGGCACAAATCCATCGCCTTGGATTTGCCGACCGCGCGTGTCAGCCGCTGGGTTCCCCCTATGCCCGGAATCGTGCCAAGCGTGATTTCAGGTTGGCCGAATTTCGCCGTCTCTGCCGCGATGATGATATCGCACATCATCGCCAGTTCGCAGCCGCCGCCCAGCGCATATCCGCTGACAGCCGCAATGGTCGGCTTGCGGCAGTTGGCGACCCGATCGCCACGGATTGCGATGAAATCGCTGGCGAACATCTCGATGAAATTCTTTGGCTGCATCTCCTTGATGTCGGCGCCGGCGGCGAATGCCTTTTCGCTGCCCGCCAGGACGATGCAGCTAATCTTGTCGTCGGCTTCCAGATCGTCGATCGCGGCTGCGATCTCCCGAAACACACCGAACGACAGCGCGTTGAGCATCTTCGGCCAATTCAGTGTGATGATACCGACCGCGCCCTTGCTCTCGACGATGATGTATTCGAACGTACTCATGGGCACCCCGCGTCTCGCCGCAGGGCGCACTGTGCCTGCTGACGGGGTGGGCTTCAAGTAGGTGGTCCCGCTAGGCCATGAACATTCGCGCGGCTGAGGCCATGGTTAGCAATGCGCCAAAGCCGATGAAGATTTTTCCGATCAGCGAAGTCTGGTCCCAGGTGGAACTTTCGTGGCTTGCAGCGTTGGCGCGCGGGGGCAACTGGTTTGCCGAGGGCGCCGTCGAGGTTGTGGCGGGAGCAGCATCCTCGCGCAGGGCGCGGTCGGCGTCATTGAGCTGGTCTGCGGCGGCCACTACCGTTCCGTTGCCAGCCATGGCGTTAGCCGGGCCTTGCGCAAGATCGCTTGACCGCGCCGGGCTCGCCATGGTTTCGGCCCCTGGCGCGGGTGAGAATTGCAATTGCGCATTGGCGTTGGCCACCGACGGCGGAATTTGCGGCAGCACCTCGTTGCCGTCACCAGCCATCGCGATTTGTTCGCCGGCCGACGCCCTCAAGGCAGGATTGCGGGATCTGTGGTGCGCGTAGCTTCTGTGGTGATGTAGGCCATGCGTGAGATGCCTCTGATGGCTGGATGGGCTGCCGGCATTAACCGCTCTTGTGCCAACCTCAGTACCGCCGGCGTCCGTTGCCGCCAGCGACGGACCGGCGACAAATGCAAACAGTGCGGTGGCAACGCTCAACCCGAGGCGACCGCTGGTCTTGACGTTCATTTGGCAATCTCCCCATTTGCCAGTCTTCGCAGGGGAAAAAGACCCCCGCGCATGTCGGCAGCGGGGCAAAAAAAGGGAATCTTCGGACGAGTCCGGGCAAAAACGGGGCAGGGGTCGGCCGCTGCCCTCGGAGCAGTCGGACCGGTGTCAGCCGGGATTGATCGGTGTTATGAGCCTTTGGACCAGGACCTGCTGTTGCGATTTTTCGGCCCAGTCTGTCGATCCATAGGCTCCGTAAGGGTATATCACGAGTTCGTGATCGTCGGCTGATGACGTAACAAATTGAAATAGCGACCGAAATGACGTGTGGGAGCGCGCGTGCGCGAAACTAAGGACGAGTGGACCGGCCTGATGCAGCTGGCCATTTCAGGAGATAGTGCGGCGTATCATCGTCTGCTTAAGGCCGTCACACCGGTGTTGAGGGCTGGAGCGCGACGGGGGCTCGCGCGCGCCGGCCAACCGGTCGATCAATCCGAGGATATCGTGCAGGATATTTTGCTGGCGGTGCATTTGAAGCGGCATACATGGGACACGAAGTCGGCGTTCGCGCCCTGGCTTTTTGCGATTGCCCGCAACAAGTTGATCGACGCCCTGCGGCGCCGCGGCCGCCGGGTATTCGTCAACATCGACGATTTCGCCGAAAGCATTCCTGACGCGCCGGCCGCCGAGACCGCTTCCGCGAGCGAGATCACAGCTCACCTTCAGAGCCTTCCGCCGCGCCAACGCGAAGTTTTGCAATCGATTGCCGTTGAGAGCGCTTCGATAAGAGATACGGCCGCGAAATTCGCGATGAGCGAGGGAGCCGTGCGTGTGGCGCTGCATCGCGCGCTCACCAGCCTGACCGCCAAATTGCGGGAGCAATAGGAATGGAAACCGAACAGCTTATTCGAACCCTGGCCGCCGACAGCGCTCACCGCGCCCGGCCGGTCAGTTTCGTTTTGGCTATCGCCTTGCTGGCCGCGGCGCCGGTTTCGGTAGCGATATTTTTTGCCGGACTTGGGGTTCGGCCGGATGTCATGACGGCGATGCACAATCCGTTCTTCAATCTGAAGTTCGTCGAAACGCTGGCGCTTGCGATATCGGCGATCGCGCTGAGCCTGCACTTGTCGCGACCCGAAGCGTCCTTGCGAGGCTGGGCGTGGCTGCTTCTGATCCCGGTCGGAATTCTCGCGGCCGCAATTGCGGGCGAGATGATGCTCCCACAGCGCGTTCCGATGATGACGCGTCTGATCGGCAACAATTCGCGGGTTTGCATGACGGCGATTCCGTTGATGTCGCTGCCGCTGCTTGGGGGCGCCCTGATAGGCTTGCGCCACGGTGCACCGACAAGACCTGCGGTCGCTGGTGCCATAGCGGGACTGGTGTCGGCGGGGCTCGCAGCCACCTTGTACGCCTCGCACTGCACCGATGATTCACCGCTCTTCGTTGCGACCTGGTACACGATTGCCACCGCCTTGATGGCTGCAATCGGCGCGCTGGCGGGATCGAAAATTCTCAGGTTCTAGGCATGATCCGGAAAAGTGTGTAGCGGTTTTCCCTCGCGACAAACGCGAATGCGTTTGCGCGGAGATCATGCGAAAATAAAGCGCGATGCTGTTTCAGCCTGATCCCATCACGCTCTAGGGCACGATCCGGGGAAGGCGCGAACGCGCCTCTTGAAAATTGCCGCTCCAGGACTCCCGCTCATGCCGCCGGGCTGGGCGTCACCATCTGCTGCATGCGATGGAAACGAAGCACCTGCTGTGCGGTCGAGGGGCGAAGCCGCTCGTAGGTAGCCTTGCAGGCTTCGAGATCGGAGCGCTCCCTGCCGGCGAGATCGTCCCGCATGTTGATGAGCGCCCTGACTGTGGGCCAGGACATCCCGGATATCTTGGCCAGGATCATGACACCCTCTGCGCGGGTTTCGACCATCATGTTCTCGGCGATCGAAACGGACACGCTGGCGAGCGCTGCTATCGCCGCATTGGCCTCATCGAATTTGCCGGCCTCGGCAAAAGCTGCCACCTGATTTTCGTCGAGCCTGCCGTCCTCATACAGGGATCTGACGAGCGCATGCGCGATAGCCGTCTCCTGCGTGATGGCGGAGGGCGCGGAACGCGCCATTCGCGTGGCTTCCCGCACCGCTGAAGACACCTCGTTGGCGAGCGGCGGATTGGCGGCCTCGAGCCGTGCCCGGACGGTCGCGGAAGCCTTGGCGAGCAGCTTCAGATAAAGATGCCGTGGCATGTTCGGACGCAAGCCGAGGCAGGTCGCGAGATTGTCGTCCCCCTCCGCGCGGGTAAGAAGGCGCGAAAAACCGCGCTCGGAGAATTCCGCACCGGGATTGTTGACGGTGCTTTGAATAACTTCGTCATTGCCGCGCAGCACCAGCACGTCGGTGACCGCGCCGCTGAGCACCTTGCGGGTCGAAATTGCCAACAGGTGCGCCTGGCTCTTGTTTCGCGCCGTTTCGATCAGGGCCTCGTCGTCAAGCCGCGTCGATTGGGACAACACCGGCGCTGCCACCTCGATGGCATCGTCAAAGGCCAGAGCCCGGATCGTCAACGGCGGCGCGCGGTCCACCGGCGCCAGCCGATTGGAAAGCAGTGCCTTGGCGGAATTCTCGATGTGATGGATCAGGCACTGGAAGACGTCGTCGAACAGCGAAATCTGGTCGTCCGAGAAATCGACCGCGCCGCTGAGAAAGAGATCGGTGACGCGCCGCAAGGTTTCGACGCGACGTGCGACGGTCCCGTGCGCGAGCGTGGTCTGCAACTCGTCGAGCAGGTTGTCTGAAGTGGTGGCTGGTTTCGAATTCATGACTTTGTCCTAGAGCTGCCGTGACGGTTCTTCGTCCACATAAAACGGATGATCTGATCAAGCACTGACGATGCGGTTGCGTCCCTGTGCCTTGGCTTCGTAAAGCGCGCGGTCCGCGCGCGCGAGAATGGCGTCCGGATTTTCGTCGGTTCGCAGCGTTGCGAGGCCTGCGGAAACCGTCACGCGCATGCCGGGCGAGAATGCACTCCAGTCAAGTTCGGCAATGATCGCACGCAGTCGATCGACGATCCGCGCAGCCTGCTCGCAAGGCGCACCGGGAAGCACCAGCAGGAATTCCTCGCCGCCGAAGCGGCCGAATTTGTCAATGCTGCGGATATTTGCGAAAACCGTGATGGCGAAGGTTCTCAGCACTTCATCGCCGGTCGGATGGCCATAGGTATCGTTGATGCGTTTGAACCAGTCGAGATCGATCAGCGCTATCGAACAGGATGAGCCGGTGCGGTGGGCGCACGAGATCTCTTCTTCGAGCATCCGCATGATGCAGCGGCGATTGAATGAACCCGTCAGTTCGTCGAGTTCGGCAAGCTCTTCGATGCGTTTGTAGGCTTTCTTGAGGGCCACGCCTTTTTCATAGAGCGACTGGCGCATCGAACTGGAATATATCCCGAGAAACATGCAACGCCCGATGCTCAGGACGAAAACCGACATCGTCGCGAAGCGCTCAGTGTAGGTTTCGTGCGGGATCGAGATCGGCTTGTCGGTCAAGAGAAACAGTCCGGCTACGCCGAGCGCCATGGCGGTCCAGAGCATGGCTGTTTGCATCGGCGTCGAGCGCAGTGAAGCGAAGTTGAACACCACGAACAGCGTGCAGAGAAACATCACCCCGACTTCGGGCGCGATGTAGGTGAAGGTGAGCAGGATCGCCGTGCTGACGAGGACCTGCTGGGTGACGAAATAATGATCCTTGAAGCGCTCGGTGAACCCGGATTCGGAAAGTGCGACGTTTGCTGCGATGGTCAAAAGGCCGCACGCACCATAGGCCGGAACGATGATCGCCGGGACCGCGCCGACCTGTGCGTAGATCAACAGCAGGAAAGCATCGATGACATAGCTGATGCCTGCCATTCCCTGAACTTGACGGCGCTGCAGCGCGCGGCGCGCGAGCCCATCGGCCGTTGGCTTCCGGCCCACGCCTTCCAAACTATCCGTAACTGGATTCGGAAGAGGCGATGCGACGCTGCTCATGATCTCGCCATTGGTGGAATAAGCGGTAAAATCTAAGAGGCAAAGCCTTTAGGTTTGGTATCTTTTTGTTCGAATTTTCAGCAGTCATGCAGGCTTAGCTCTTTGTTTGGTATGCAAATAACCGCGTGCAGCCTAAAAGGCGTGTTGTCGGGGAGGGTGTCACATGCAAAGTACTATAGTACCGGGATCGAGACTTCGCCCGATGCCACTCGTCGCAGCAAATGCCATAAGAAAGTCTTCTGTGCGGTACCTCACAGTTTGAAACTTCTATTGCGATAATTTGAAGAATCTTGCCTTTCTGATCGAACCACCCGGCATTCCAATCCGACCAACCCTGCGAGACGGCCATTGAGTGCGACACAGGCGGCATCGGACGACGTCCTGATCGCTCGGATCGCTCAAGGCGACCGGCTCGCCATGCAGGTGCTGTACGGAAGGCACCATGTCAGGGTGTTCCGCTTCGGGCTGCGGCTCGTTCGGAACGAACAGGTCGCGGAGGATCTCATCAACGAGGTCTTCCTCGATGTGTGGCGTCAGGCCGGCAAATTCGAAGGCCGATCCGCCGTTTCCACCTGGCTCTTGGCAATTACGCGTTTCAAGGCTCTCTCTGCGCTGCGGCGCAGGAAGGACGTCGAACTGGACGAGGAGGCCGTCAACGCGATCGAGGATTCGTCCGACGATCCGGAAACGGCGGCGCAAAAGAAGGATACCGGTGACGCGTTGCGCAAGTGCCTGACTGCACTTACGGCGGACCATCGGGAGATCATCGATCTCGTCTACTACCACGAGAAGTCCGTGGAGGAGGTGGCCGAGATCGTTGGGATACCGGAGAATACCGTGAAGACGCGGCTGTTCTATGCACGCAAGAAACTGGCCGAACTGCTCAAGGCAGCCGGCGTGGAACGAGGCTGGCCATGATAGCGACAAGCAAGAAAAGGCTGGAGCAGGAGCCCGGGGAAATCGAACTGTTGTTGCCGTGGCATGCGGCCGGCACACTGGATGCCCGCGATTCCCGCCGGGTCGACGAGGCGCTTCGCCTCGATCCCGAACTTGCCCGGCAATATGCCGTGATCCGCGAGGAATATGCCGAGACGATCGATCTCAACGAAAGCCTTGGTGCGCCATCGGCCCGCGGCATGCAGAAGCTGTTTGCGGCCATCGACGCGGAGCCGGCGCGCGAAGCGCGCTCCTCGCTCAATATTGCATCGCGATTTACCGCCTTCTTTGCGAAACTGTCGCCGCGGACCGTGGCATGGTCAGCGAGCCTGGCTGGGCTGGCGCTCCTGTTGCAGGCCGGCGTGATTGGCGCGGTTCTCATGAACAACCGGCCAGCCTCGTTCGAGACCGCATCATTGAGCACCAACGGGCCGATCACCCGGGAACTCGTGGCATCGGCGGCGGCCCCGCGCGCGCTGGTGCGCTTCGCTTCCGACGCGCGTGTTTCCGACATCACGGCGCTGCTCGACAAGTACCAGGCCTCGATCGTGGAAGGCGCCAAGGGCGGAATGTTCAAGCTTCAGTTCGGCAGCAGGGCAATGAACGGGGATGAGGTAGCCGGCCTCATGAGCAGGCTGCAGAACGAGAAGATCGTCAGCCTGGCGGTCGCGACGCCCTGAAACGGCGCGAGCAGCGAATGAAGATCCCGCGCGCCCTGCAGGCCTTGATCGGCGTAGTCCTGTCGCTGGCGCTTTTCGGAAGCCCGGCCGTGCTGGCGCAGAGCATCATGCGCTCGCCCACCATCAATATCCCCGCGCGCATCCCGAGCATCAATCCCAACGTCGCCGGAAGGGCGGTCACAGGTATCGGCGGAAACAGTCTCCGGTACCGTCCGCCCTGCGACGCGGCCTACCGCGAAAGCAACGGTGACTGTTCAAGCCAGCCGGTCACCTCCGCCGATAGCGGCGGCAACGGTCGCGGATCGAAAAAGAAGGGGAGCAAGGATGCAGGTGACAACACCTCGCAGACCTCACTCAACGCGCTCGCGGTTGCCAATGAGATTGTCGCCGAGATAGATGGTGCTTTGTCAGATTCGCAGGTGGATGCATTGGCGCGGCGGCATCGCCTGACGCGCCTCCAATCGCAGAACTTCCCGCTTATCGGCAGCACTATCGTGCTGTTCCGCATCAACGACCGCCGGTCGGTGAAGGCCGTGAGCCGCGAGTTTGGCGCCGACGACAGGTTGCGCTCGCTTCAGCCGAATTTCCGCTACGTGCTGCAGCAACAGAACGCGGAGCCGACGGAGGGCGATCCGGCGCAATATGCGAACGCGAAGCTGCGCCTGCCCCTGGCGCATACCCTGGCCCGCGGAGCCAACGTCACCGTTGCGATGATCGATTCCGGCGTCGATCTCAGGCACCCGGAATTCGCCTCAGCCGCGATTGCATACTTCGATGCGCTCGGCAGCAAGGAGGGTCCGCATGTACACGGAACCGGCGTTGCAGGTGCAATCGTCTCGCATGGGCGATTGATGGGGAGCGCGCCGTCGGCGCGAATTTTGGCGATACGCGCTTTCGGCGCGGGGCCGAAGGGGGCGGAGAGCACTTCTTACGTGATCCTTAAATCATTGGACTATGCAGCGGCGCACGGCGCCCAGATCGTCAATATGAGTTTCGCGGGCCCAAGGGACACGCTGATCGAGCGTGGCATCGCGGCGTTGGCTGCGAGGGGCATCGCGATGGTGGCGGCTGCCGGCAATGCCGGTCCGAAATCGCCGCCGCTCTATCCGGCCGCCAACCCGAATGTGATTGCGGTCAGCGCCACCGATGCTCAGGACAAATTTTTTGCCGCATCCAATCGCGGCGGCTATATCGCGATATCCGCGCCGGGCGTGGAGATCTTCCTGCCCGCACCCGATGAAAAATACCAGATGACCTCGGGCACCTCGTTTTCCGCAGCCTATATCAGCGGCCTTGCTGCGCTGCTGCTCGAGCGAAATCCGTCGCTGAAGCCGGACGAAGTGCGAGTGATCCTGACGAAAACCGCACGCGATCTCGGCCCCCCTGGGCCCGACGACGAGTTCGGCGCCGGCGAAGCGGATGCCTTCGCAGCGGTCTCGGCTGTCGCGCCGCTTGCGGTCCCGCTCGCCGAGGCCTCGGGAAATCCTGCCGTCAAGCAGGCGCCCAAGGAAACTCCCGAGGGACCGGAAGCTGTAAGCGCGCGAGCCTTGAATGTGCCGGCGGCCTCCGTGTCCGAGAAGCCGTCCGGCGGCGAAATCAAGCCCGTCTCGCGGTGATTCCCGCCACATGGGCTACTTCGAGAAGTTAAAAAAATCTGAAAACCTCGTTGAACGTCCGGCGCGCCTGGCGCGACCAATCGATGTGGGAGCGGTAATCCCTCCCCATCAAGGCTGTATTCGGCGCGAGCGCCCATCCACCCCAAGCGCCCATATGGCTTGACCCGTCCGGCTGTCCCCCCGGACGGGTCTTTCATTTTGGCGGCGGAAAACCGGCCCCAACGAGACCTGGCAAAAGGAGCGCGAGATTTTCGGCTGCAACTGTGAGTAGCTCTCGCAATTTCGGTGCTCGCCTAAACCGGGAACTTGGCTAGACTTTTTTAACCTTTTCCACAACATATAGCGGTCATGTAACGGGTGATTCGTTCCAGTTGCGTCCGCGTCCGTCTTTTTCATTGCGGGCAGGTTCATGACACATCAACTGGACGTGACCAACGGTCGCGACATCGTCGCGCGCTGGTGCACCCTCGCCGAGCGGCGGCTGGAATACCTCAACCAATTGTTCGAAACCGGTCGCTGGAGGCGCTACCACAGCGAGGGCGCTTTTCTCGAGAACATCCGGGAGGCCAGGGCTGCGGTGGAAGTCTGGCGCGATCTTTCGTCGCGCGAGGCATCCCGCGACAATCGACCGATCGACATGACCTGGCTCGAGCGCGGCAGGACGCGCGGCGAGATCTGGCGCGATCCGGTTCATCTGCCGAAGCCCGCGGAATGTCTGGAGAGAGAACTTCCCGAGCATTCGATCATCGCCGACGCCGAGCCGACGCTCGCCGGGGACACGCTTCTTGCCGAGGTCGGGGGCGAGGATTCGCCAATGCCCGTGCAGGACCGGCCGGCGATCGTCGAACGCTATCCGTTGCTGCGCAACATGTTCTAAAGCGCGATGGGATCAGGCTGAATCACCATCGCGTTTCAGGTTTTTATTTTCGCATGATCTCCGCGCAAAGGCATTTGCGTTTGTCGCGAGGGAAAACCGCTACACACTTTTCCGGATCCATGCTTTAGATCGATCTTCGCGGTTATTTTCGCACCACATTCGTTCCCAGCACGAACTGGGCATAGGGTTGCGCGCCCTCGGCAGACAGATCCGGCGTGATGGGGCGAAAGCGGCTACGGCTGATTGTCGGGCAGAGTTAACGGTGTTCAGGAGGGTGCCGGGTTCCTCAGTCCCACCCGTACCTGCTTCACCATTTCCAGCAGCATGGCTTCACCGGCATCGACCAGCTCTTCCAGCGTGACCCGGCGTGGCGTGCCTTTGTCCCGGAAGGCCGCCCCGCGCGAGAGCAACGGAACGTGCACGAATGCGGCGAGGCGAGGGCCGGTTCCACGGCGGGTCGTCTCGATCGCGCGCCAGCTCAGATAGTTGCAGAGATAACTTCCGGCATCGCGAGAGGTGCGTGCATCGATGCCGGTCGCGGCTGCCGCGCGCAAAAGCTTGGCGGTGTGCGGCCCGAACGCCTGTGCGTCGGAGTTGCCCGATATCGACCCCTTGCGCAGGCGTGCATGACCGGCATCGGGCCAGAGCCTGGTGATTGCGTTGCGGGCGCGGGTTTCGATCCGGAGAAACGGGGTGCGGGCAGCGAGCCCAAACATCAGGAGAGCGTGGGGTCGGCGAGATGCCAGCAGTTCGGGCAGTTGGCGATCGACATCCTGGTAAGTCACCGGGAAAATATGCCCGAAAAGGTCGACCCCATCGAGGGCAGGGCGGCGCAGTCGCAAGAGTCGCGCAACCAGGGGCTCGGTCGGATTGAATGGCGCTCCAGGAAACGGGCCGAAACCGGTGATGAGGATGCGCGGCCTTTCGCTCATTTCACCATGCCCGCGATCTGGTCGGCCGCGAGCGCAGGCGCGACGCGACCGTCGGCGACTTCGGATTCGATTTTCCTGACCTTGGCGCGGATCGCAGGATCGGAGCGCAGCCGCGCCATGATCCGTTGCTCCAGCATCGACCACATCCACTTCACCTGTTGTTCCCGGCGGCGGCTTGCGAATTCGCCGGACGCGCTCATCGCCTTGCGGTGATCCAGAATTCTCTGCCAGAGCGTATCGATGCCTGTGCCCGTCAAGGCCGAATAGGTCACGACCGGAGGGTTCCAGTTTTCCGAGCGTGGGGTGAGAATATGCAGGGCGCTCCGATATTCGCCAGCCGCAAGGTTGGCGCGCTTGATGTTGTCGCCGTCGGCCTTGTTGATCGCGATCATGTCGGCGAGCTCGACCAGGCCCTTCTTGATGCCTTGCAATTCGTCGCCCGCGCCGGGCAGCATCAGCGCAAGGAAAAAATCGGTCATCTCGCTGACTGCCGTTTCGGATTGTCCGATGCCGACGGTTTCCACCAGCACCACGTCGAATCCGGCGGCCTCGCACAACAACATCGACTCGCGTGTTTTGGCGGCGACACCACCGAGTGTACCGGACGCCGGCGAGGGACGGATATAGGCCTGATCGGACGCCGCCAGCCGCGCCATCCGCGTCTTGTCGCCGAGGATCGAGCCGCCGGTGCGGGCGGAGGAGGGATCGACAGCGAGTATCGCGACCTTGTGGCCGCGCTCGATCAGAAACATCCCGAGGGCGTCGATCGTGGTGGATTTGCCGACGCCGGGCGAACCGGTGATGCCGACCCGGATTGCATTGCCGGTTTCGGGCAGCAATGCCTGCACGAGATCGCGCGCCTCCGCCTGGTGATCGCTGCGTCGGCTTTCGATCAACGTAATCGCGCGAGCAAGCGCCGCGCGATGGCCAGCGCGCAGCCCCTTTGCGAGTTCGCGGATCTCAGGCTGGCTACGGCTGGTCATTCCAGTGAACCGGTCGCGCGGGCTATTCCGCCGCCTCGCTATGTCCCAATCTCGCATTGAGCTTGTGGATCAGCTCCTCCGCTGCGTCCGCAATCACAGTGCCCGGCGGGAAGATGGCCTCGGCGCCGGCTTTGTAGAGCGCGTCGTAGTCCTGCGGAGGCACGACACCGCCCACGATGATCATGATGTCCTCGCGGCCCTGGGCTTTCAGCGCGGCCTTCAGCTCCGTCACCGCGGTCAAATGGGCTGCCGCCAGTGACGACACGCCAAGAATATGCACGTCATTCTCCACGGCCTGCCGCGCAGCTTCCTCGGCGGTCGCAAACAGGGGTCCGATGTCGACGTCGAAGCCGAGATCGGCAAAGGCGGACGCGATCACCTTCTGGCCTCGGTCGTGGCCATCCTGGCCGATCTTGGCGACGAGGATGCGCGGCCGGCGTCCCTCCGCTTCCTCGAAGGCTTCGATCAGCGCCTGCACCTTTTCGACCCGATTGGACATGGCTGACGCCTCCCGCTTGTAGACGCCGGTGATGGATTTGATCTCGGCGCGGTGGCGCCCGAACACCTTCTCCATCGCGTCGGAAATTTCACCGACCGTGGCCTTGGCGCGTGCGGCATCGATCGCCAATGCGAGAAGATTGCCATTGCCTTCGCCAGCGCTGCGCGTCAAGGCCGCAAGCGCATCGTCGACGTCCTTCTGCTTGCGCTCCTGGCGGAGCCGCTTCAGCTTGTCGATCTGCAGCCGCCGGACGTTGGAATTGTCCACTCTAAGGACATCGATCGGCGTCTCGTCGATCGGCTTGTACTTGTTGACCCCGATCACCGCCTGCTGACCGGCGTCGATGCGCGCCTGGGTCTTGGCGGAAGCTTCTTCGATTCGCAGTTTGGGCAGGCCCGCTTCGATGGCCTTCGCCATCCCGCCGAGCGCCTCGACTTCCTGAATGTGGCTCCAGGCCTTTGCCGCGAGATCGCGGGTGAGCCGTTCGACGTAGTATGAGCCGCCCCAGGGGTCGATGATGCGGGTGGTGCCGCTTTCCTGCTGCAGGAAGAGCTGCGTGTTGCGCGCGATCCGCGCGGAGAAATCGGTCGGCAGCGCGAGCGCCTCGTCGAGCGCGTTGGTGTGAAGCGATTGGGTGTGTCCCTGTGTTGCCGCCATTGCTTCGATCGTCGTGCGCATCACATTATTGAAGACGTCCTGCGCCGTCAGCGACCAGCCGGAGGTCTGGCAATGCGTGCGCAATGAAAGCGAGCGGGCGTCGTTCGGGTTGAAGGGTTTGACGAGCTTGGCCCACAACAGCCGCGCGGCGCGCATCTTGGCGACTTCCATGAAGAAGTTCATGCCGATCGCCCAGAAGAACGACAGGCGCGGCGCAAAGCGGTCGATGTCGAGACCCGCCTTGAGGCCGGCACGCAGATATTCGACGCCGTCCGCAAGCGTATAGGCAAGCTCCAGGTCCTGCGTCGCACCCGCTTCCTGCATGTGGTAGCCGGAAATCGAGATCGAGTTGAATTTCGGCATCTTCTGCGACGTATAGGCGAAGATGTCCGAGATGATCCGCATCGAGGGCGCGGGTGGATAGATGTAGGTGTTGCGCACCATGAACTCTTTCAGGATGTCGTTCTGAATGGTGCCCGAGAGCTTTTCCGGCGGCACGCCCTGTTCCTCGGCCGCCGCCACGAACAGCGCCAGTACAGGCAGCACCGCGCCGTTCATGGTCATCGACACGCTCATCCGGTCGAGCGGGATGCCGGCGAACAGCGTACGCATGTCGTAGATCGAATTGATCGCAACGCCTGCCATGCCGACGTCCCCGGCGACACGTGGGTGATCGGAATCGTAGCCGCGATGGGTGGCGAGGTCGAAAGCGATCGACAGGCCCTTTTGCCCGGCGGCGAGATTGCGCCGATAGAAGGCGTTGGAATCCTCCGCCGTGGAAAATCCGGCATACTGCCTGATCGTCCAGGGCTGATTGACATACATCGTGGGGTAGGGGCCGCGCAGATAGGGCGCGATCCCGGGCCAGGTCTCGAGGAAATCGATGCCCTCCAGGTCAGCTTCGCCATAGCTGGATTTCACCGGGATGCCTTCGGGCGTCAGCCAGGGTTGCGCACTGCCGGCCGGCATCGCACCAGCAGTCCTCTCAAACGCAATATCGACGAAGTTCGGTATGCGGGTCATTGCTTCACCATATCACAACCAGTCCGCAACCGGGCCACCGCTAATCATGGTCCGGGTGCTGGTGGTTGACGATGCTGTTGAGCTTCTCCGCCCCGTAATTCTGCAGCGTGGTCTGGCTCGGCAGGTTGGAGATGCCCACCACCCAGCCGAGCCGGGATTCGGAGCCGTATTGGATCGTCGGGGCCACCCGGTCGGGCCGGTCGAAGGTGCCGGTCATGATCTCGATCCGCGGACCATCGATCCGGCGGAAGCTGAGCGGCGTACCGCAATCCCTGCAAAAGTCGCGCTCGGCGATCGAGGAGGATCGGAAAGCGGCGGGTTGGCCTCGGGTCCAGGCAAAGTCGCTTTTTTCGACGTCGGCGAAGGAGGCGAACGGCGCGCCGGAGGCCTTCTGGCACATCCGGCAGTGGCAGATGCTCACTTTCCTGGGCGGCGCCGACAACGCAAAACGGATCGCGCCGCATTGGCAGCCGCCGGTCAGAACGGGTTTGGTCGCCGTGGTCATGTCGTCTCCGCCAGCCGATGAGCTTCCTGCAAGACGGTTAATGCATCGCAGCCGGCAAAGATGAAATCGTCAATGCCGGCAGCGCGCAAGTTTGCTTCCTGTTCGCCCGCCCGCCCTGCCAAATAGATATGTCTTGCGCCTTGCGCTTGAAGGGCCTTGGCGGCGCCGGCCGCCTGTTCCGCGTAGACCTTGTCCGATGAGCAAAGGCAGATGAGCTCCGCGCCGGACGCCTTGAACGCGGCTGCAAGCGCTGCAGGATCGGCAAAACCGCCGGAGTCGATGGCCTCGATCCCGCCGGTTTCAAAAAAGCTCCTTGCATATGTGGCCCGCGCGGTGAAGTCGGCCGCCGTGCCGAGATTGGCGAGGAAAATCTTCGGCCGCTCGCCCCTCGTTTTGAGGATTGTATCCGACCGGTCGCGCAGGCGTTCGAAAGGCACCGCGAGCCGCATCGGCGGCAGCGCTTCGAACCTGAATTTGGCTTCGGCGTCGGGCGCAAGTTCAACGGGCTTTGCATCCAGCACGGCCACTTGCGCTTCAGCCAGATTTGGAAACTCGCTGGCGCCGGTAAGCACGTCCTTGCGCCTTGCGATATTGGCTTCATGCGCGGCCCTCATCGCCGCGACCTTCTGCTGGATCAGGTTTTGCTGCAGCGAAGCAAACACGCCGCCGGCTTTTTCCGTTTCCTGAAACAATTGCCACGCTGCTTCGCAAAGCTGTTGTGTCAGGGATTCGATGCCGCCGGAGCCTGCAGCCGGGTCGGACACCTTCGCCAGATTGGATTCTTCCAAAAGGATCAACTGTGTGTTGCGCGCGATACGCCGAGCGAACGAATCGGGCAACCCCAGCGCAAGCGTGTGCGGCAGTACCGCAATGCTGTTGGCGCCGCCAAGTCCGGCCGAAAACGTCGCGATGGTTGCGCGCAACATATTCACGTAAGGATCGCGCTGGGTGAGCATTCGCCATCCAGTCTCGGCCGCAATGAACAGCGGCTTCGGCTCGAGGTTGCATGCCTGTTCTACGCGCGCCCATAACAGGCGCAGCGCGCGAAATTTCGCTATCGTCAGGAACTGATCGGCATCGGCGCTGAGCCGCGCATAGATCATGCTCCGCGCCTCCTCGAGCGAAACGCCGCTCGCCTCGATCGCGCGAAGATAGGCAACGGCAGACGCCAGTATGAACGCCAGTTCCTGCGCTTCCGACCCGCCGGCATCGTGGATCACGCGCCCGTCGGCCACCGCAAAGGGACCCTTGAAGCCCATGGCCGTCAGCCCGTTGATCGCGCTTGTCACCGCAGTGGCGATTTCGGCCCAATCATAAAGGCTTGAACCTGAGGCCGCGCAGGCCCCGATCGGATCGAGCCCGAAGCGGATGTCGCACGCCGCCGGCTTAAAGCCCTTGCACTGAACATATTCGGCGAGATGAACAGCCGCCATGCGCGACTGCCGGCCGATTTGCAGTTCGATCGAGATGCCGGCATCGGGAATGACGCCGTCGAGAATCCTTTCGATGGCACGCGGTTCTGGAGCGAGCCCGAAACCATGAGCGCCGCTCGCGCCGGCGAATACCAGCGTCAGGCCGATAGCGCCGTTCTCGAGATCTTCAAGCACCTGCGCATTCGCCTTCGCTGCGTCCGGATGATCGATGCGCTGCATGATCTGCCAGGGCGCGGCCGCTCGCCGGCCGGCAACCGGCGTGGCGTCCAGGGCTCGCCGGTAGATCGGTTCGATCCGTAAACCGTCATAGGTCTTGCCGACGAGCTTCTCGAACGGCGCACCCTTCAGCACGCCGTCCACCAGCTTGCGCCAGTCCTCGAAGGTGGCGGGCGCAAAATCCGCTGCAAGCGGCAGATCGTCGGTCGCAGATGTCATTTCCGCATGTCGCTTCCGGCACCCTTTTTCCCTGCCAAATTGCCACGGGCGGGGCGCCAAGCCAAACAGTTGTTTTGCCGTCCAGACGTCGCGATAAAGGGCTTGTCGCGAACCGGTCGCAGGAGTTTTGCCGGCTCGGGCTCAGTGGAGTTCCGGTAGCCGTTCGATGCCTTCGGTCGAAAGCGCGGCCAGCGCGGATGAAATCCTGTGTCCGGCTATCACGCGTTCGCCGGCAATCTCCGCCAGCGGCACCAGCACGAAGGCGCGCTGGAACAAGCGGGGATGCGGCAGGGTGAGTTCCGCCTCTTGCATCGAAACGTCATCATAGGCGATCAGGTCGAGGTCGAGCGCGCGCGGTCCCCAGCGTCTTTCTTGAGCACGGTCACGGCCGAACTTCGTCTCTATTCTCTGAAGCGTGAACAGCAGCGCCTGCGGATCGAGGCCGGTCTCGATTTCAATGCAGGCATTGATGAAGTTCGCCTGCTGCTCATCGCCCCAGGGCGGGGTGAGATAGTCGGATGAGCGGGCCAGGAGGACGGCCTGCGCCATGCCGCAGATATTGGCAATCGCTTTCTGGAACGTCGCGCGAACGTCGCCGACATTGCCGCCCAGCGCGATCAGGGCGCGGGCCATCAGGATTGCCGCGTACGTTTCAGGACCACCCCAACGTCGTCGAAGATGGCGGCAATCGGCGCGTGCGGCTTGTGAACCGTGACAGTGACGGCGCTGATTTTCGAAAAGGCGGCCAGGATGGCATCCGCTACCGCGCCAGCTGCACGTTCCAGCAATTTGTAGTTGGAATCCTTGAAAGCAGCGGTCGCGGTTGCGACAACGTTGGAATAGGAGACGGTGTCGGCCAAACGATCGGTGCGCGAGGACTCCGACAGATCGATGGAAAGCTCGAGATCGATCACGAAACGCTGTCCGACTTCGGTTTCATGATCCATGACGCCGTGGCGGGCATGGATCACGACGCCGGTTATGAAGATTGTATCGCTCATGTCTTTTCCCAGATTGCGCTGGCTACCCGCAAGGCCTGCACGGTCTCGTAGACGTCGTGGGTCCGAACGATCCGCGCACCGGCCTTTGCCGCTATCAGATGCGCCGCGATCGATCCCCCGATCCGTTGATGCGGCTCCGACGGCGATACCGTACTGATGAAGCGCTTGCGCGACGCGCCGACCAGGAGCGGCAGACCAAACTTGTTGAGTTGATCCAGGCGGGCAATCGCGATCATGCTCTGCTCGGGCGTCTTGCCGAAGCCGATCCCGGGGTCGAGCACGATATTTTCAGACGCGATGCCGGCCTTCGCGGCGATCTGGAGCGAGCGCTCGAAAAATTCCGAAATTTCTCTCATGATGTCGATACTGGCATCAGCCTGATCGCGATTGTGCATGATCACGAGAGGGCATCGTCGCGCCGCCAACAACCCCGCCATGTCGGGATCGCGCTGCAGGCCCCAGACGTCATTGGCAATCACTGCCCCGACGTCAAGTGCCCATGCGACGACCGCCGATTTCATGCTGTCGATGGAAACAGGAACGCCAAGAGAAACAAGTTCAGCGAGCACCGGGTGCAAGCGCTCCAGCTCTTCGTCGAGTGAGACGGGCTTTGCGCCGTAGGGCCTTGTGGACTCGGCGCCAATATCGATCATGTCGGCGCCGTCTTCGACCATGCGTCGGGCCTGGGCCAGCGCGTGCTCCGGCGCGATGAACTGTCCGCCGTCCGAGAATGAATCCGGGGTGATGTTGAGGACCCCCATCACGGCCGGACGCGACCGGGACAGAAGTGCCTGCCAGCCCGGATGATTTGCCGAGGCCGTTGCGGGAACGCTTCTGGACGGGGTCGCGATCATGGGGTCGCTTTGCGCGGTCCCCGCAGGCGAGTCAAGACGCCGGAAGCGCGCTCTGGCCGGATTTGGCCTCAAAAATATCGGCCTCAAATATCGCGGCTCAAATATCAATATGTAATTTTTGGCGGAAGCCTGCGGGCCTTGTCGATCAGTTGCTCGACTGATTTCTCGGAAGGAAGAACACGAACGAGCTTGCGCTTGATGTTCACGTCTTTCATGTTTTGGGCCAGGCGAGCCGGATTGCGAAGGGCGAGTTCTCGCACTGTGGCGACGCCGGCGGCGCGAACCAGGCCGATCTTTGCCTTGCCCATTCCGGGAATTCGCATGTAATCCGAAAAGTTCGCCCACTCGAGCAACAGCTGTTCGCTGATGCCGGTTTTCGCCGCGAGCGCCTTGCGCCCTTTGACGGTCCTTGCCGCCTCGAGCAGCCTGTCCGTCGTGCGTATGCCCAGCGATTTCAGTTTGGCAGCGGCAAAAGACGGTATACCGTCAATCTCTGAAATAGGATATGTCATGGTACTCGAATTGAAAGGTGCTTCTAGGCGAAGTGGCGGAGTCCGGGGGTCCCTGCGATGATCTCGTCCATTCGGCCAGCTCCGATCTTGTCCCGGCCGTACCTGAAAAGTTCACGCGCCAGGTTTTGAATCTGACCTATTCCCAAGCCAAGCCCCATCAGTCTCGTACCAACGGCCATGAGGCCGCTGCCCATCAAGTTCGAAAGACCGCCTCCGTCCCTGGAAGCGCTGATCGCAGTCTCTGCGCCTGGAATGTTGTCGATTAAGGCTTGAACATTCTCGGAGGGCCCCTCGCTGCGGAGAAACCCCAGGATGATGCCGATCGTTGTTTCCGCGACAGCATCATCGATGCCGGCCTTCCTGGCCAGCTGCCCAATCAGTTCGTCCATAGTGCCCCGTCCCTCAGCCGGTATCCGTGCCGGGTCCTTCCTCGTGAATTTTATCTTGATCTTCCGCGTCAAGAATTACAAGCGATGTCCGCATTGCAACCCGCAATTCAACCTCGATCGCTCGCAAGTGTTGCAGCAATGCAAGAGCGAACGTTGAATTCGATCCATTTTTTTAACCAGGATGCGTTCGTTCCTGTTGCCACGACAAGAAGAGGCGACGACAAAAAGGGAACGCCAGCCGTTGCACTCTGACGAGATGGGTTTCCAATACGTTCGGAGCAATTGTCCGGTTTCAAACGGTTTGCAACATGCTGTATAATTTCCGGAAACATGGCGACCCGCGCCTGTGCGCGCGATAAGGCGAGGCTATGACGACGTCCCCGGCTTTGACGGCTGATACTGACGAGAGGATTTTCATCGGCAAGGGAGAGCAGCCGGTCTGGCTGACTCTCGGACTTGCCAATCGGCATGGTCTGGTGACCGGTGCTACCGGAACCGGAAAAACCGTCTCGCTGCAGGTGATGGCCGAGGGATTTGCGCGCGCAGGCGTCCCGGTATTTGCGGCCGACATCAAGGGAGACCTTTCGGGCATCTCCCAAATGGGTGAGGCCAAGGATTTCATCATCAAGCGGGCCGAAGATATGGGTCTTCGTTTCCAACCCGACCGGTTCTCGACCGTGTTCTGGGACGTTTTCGGCGAGCAGGGGCATCCGGTGCGCGCCACCGCCTCCGAAATGGGACCGCTTCTGCTCTCACGCATGATGGATCTGAACGACGTCCAGGAAGGCGTGCTGAATATTGCCTTCCGCGTTGCTGACGAGCAGGGCCTGCTGCTCCTGGACATGAAGGATTTGCGCGCGATCCTGTCTTTCGTGGCCGATCACGCCGGCGAACTCACTACACAATATGGGAATGTCTCGAAGCAGACGGTGGGAACGATCCAGCGTCAGCTCCTGGTGCTGGAAAATCAGGGCGGTGACAAGTTCTTCGGGGAACCGGCGTTGGACCTGAAGGATTTCATGCGCACCGATCGCGACGGAAGAGGCATGTTGAACATCCTTGTCGCCGACAGGCTGATGCAGAGCCCTCGGCTCTATGCGACGTTCCTGTTATGGATGCTCTCGGAACTGTTCGAACAGCTGCCCGAGGTCGGCGATCCTCCCAAACCAAAGCTCGTGTTCTTCTTCGACGAAGCGCATCTGTTGTTCAACGATGCGCCCAAGCCCCTATTGGACAAGATCGAGCAGGTCGTGCGCCTGATCCGCTCGAAGGGCGTCGGCGTCTACTTCGTCACGCAAAATCCGATTGACGTCCCCGACAAGGTGCTTGCCCAGCTCGGCAATCGCGTGCAGCACGCGTTGCGCGCCTTCACCCCGCGTGACCAGAAGGCGGTCGCGGCGGCAGCCCAGACCTTCCGCCCGAACCCGAAGCTCAACACGGCCCAGGTGATCACGGAACTTGGGAAAGGCGAAGCTCTGGTGTCGTTTCTCGAAGGAAACGGCATACCGGCGATGGTGGAACGCGTCATGATCCGGCCGCCGACGGGACGGATCGGACCGATCACTCCGGACGAGCGCAAGGCGATCATCGGCGATAGCCCGGTGAAGGGAAAATACGACACCGCCATCGATTCCGAATCCGCCTACGAGGTTTTGCAGAAGCGGGTCTCGGGAACCGCGATCGGAGGCGGCGGAGCGGGCGGAGTACTCGGACAAATCGGCGCAATCGTCGGGACAATTTTCGGCACCAATACGAAAGGCAGGATGTCCACCGGCCAGGTGATCGCGCGAAGCGTGACGCGCTCGGTTACCAACAAGGTCGTTGGCGGGGTGGCCGCCGATCTCGGCAAGTCGGTCGGCGGTTCCATCGGAGGTTCTGTCGGCCGCGCGATCGTGCGCGGTGCGCTCGGCGGATTGCTGCGGCGATAAATTCCGTGTTCATTTGCGGCGTGGCCTTCCCAAATCTTACAGAAAGTGACGCGTGCTGAGATATCCGTCGTTGCGAGCGCCGCTCGATATTCTTTTCCTGGTCTGCTGCATAGCATTGACCGCTGATGTCCTGGGACCGGAATTCTTCGGACACGGGAAGACCAAGGACTATCCGCTCTGGTTTTGGGCGGGGCAGCAAGTCCTGCAGGGCGGGGATCTTTATCCGAGCGATCCCGGCGGCCGTTTCGATTTCCTCTATCCACCCCTTTCGGCCGTCCTGCTCGCCCTTCCCAGCTATTTCGGCAAGATCCCGCTTTACATCTGTTTGTGCGTTCTCAATGCAGCTGCGTGGTGGATCACGGCACAGCTTTCGAATGCAATGACAGGGTCGGGCCGGGTTCCTGGGCCGTGGCTGGCGGCGCTTCCTGCTATCGCCACGATCTCTTTCGTCTTTGATATGTTCGACCTCGGCCAGCCCAATCTCGTTCTGCTTGCGATGATGCTGCTTGGGTTCTGGTTTCTGCAGCACGGGCGCCCGTGGGTCTCGGGAAGCATGTTTGCATTGGCGACTGCGATCAAGGTTTTCCCCATTGCGGTGCTTCCTTATCTGCTATGGCGGAGGCATTGGGCATCGGCGGCGAGTACGATCGTGTTCCTCGCGATCTTCCTGTTCGTCGTTCCGGCTCCAATGCGCGGCTTTCAGCACAATGTAGCCGAGCTGAAGACCTGGTACCACGGAATGGTCGGATCCAGCTCGGAGCAGGGATTCGGCCAACGTGCCGAACAGAACTGGTCGTGGGTCAATCAGTCCATCATCGCGGTGACACATCGCCTGACGCGGCCGGTCAACTACAATCAGGACAATCCGGCCAAGGCGCCTGCCTACATGAATCTGCTCGATCTCGATTTCAGGACGGCCAACTGGGCGGTGATCGGGGTTTCGGCCGTTATCGGTCTTGCATTTCTGGCCGTCATGCCGCCGCGTTGGCGCAGAACGCCGCGCTCCGACGCGGAAGAACTCGGTATACTCTTTTGTCTCATGACGGTGGCATCGCCTCTGGCCCGGCAGTACTATTTCATATGGCTGCTTTTCCCGATCACCGTGCTTCTGCACCGGGCCGCCTACGATCCGCGTGGAGCTGTGCGCAAGGGGAGCTGGGCTGTGCTCGGATTAGCCGCCCTTCTGCTCTGCCTGTCGCTTCCGGTATTCCCGCACGATCTGCAGGCCTTCGGGAACAACCTTGCAGCCACTGCCTTGATTGCGGGCGGACTGGCATGGCACCTGCGGCATCCATTGCCTGACGGAAAGAACGGCTCCAAGAACGGCTCTTCGTCGCCTTCGACCAGCGCGTCAAAAGCTGAAACAATGGCTGAAGCAAACCCTTAGGAAAGATCCCGCAAAATGCCTGACGCATCGCAACTTCAGAAAGTCCTCGACCGCATCGATGCCGATTTCGACAAGAGCCTTGAACGGTTGTTCGCACTGCTGCGGATCAAGTCGATTTCGGCCGATCCGGCCTTTTCTGCAGATTGCAAGGCGGCGGCCGATCATCTTTGCAAGGATATCGCGACGCTCGGATTTGCCAGCGAGGTGAGACCGACCGATGGTCATCCGGCCATCCTTGCCAGGAGCGGGAATGCCAGCAGCGGAAAGCGGCCGCACGTTCTCTTCTATGGCCACTATGACGTCCAGCCAGTCGATCCGCTCCGCCTTTGGCACCGCCCGCCGTTCGATCCCGTCGTCACCGATCATGCCGACGGCCGCAAGATCATCGTTGCGCGCGGCGCGGAGGACGACAAGGGTCAGCTGATGACCTTTGTCGAGGCCTGCCGTGCCTGGAAGGCCGTGACCGGCGCGCTGCCGATCGGCGTGACCATCGTCATCGAAGGTGAGGAGGAGATTGGATCGAAAAATTTCGTTCCGTTCCTGGAGAAGAACAAGGAGGACCTGAAGGCAGACTTCGCGCTGGTGTGCGACACGGGCATGTGGGACCCGAATACGCCTGCGATCACGACCTCGCTACGCGGTCTCGTCTACGACGAGGTGAAGATAAAGGCCGCCAATCGCGACCTGCATTCCGGCATTTTCGGAGGCGGCGCGCAGAATCCGATCCGGGTCCTCTCCCGCATCCTTGGCGGCATTTTCGATGAAGACGGGCGCATTACCATCCCGGGGTTCTATGATGGAGTCAGGGACCTGCCGGCCGACATTCTTGCGCAATGGAAGAAACTCGATTTGACGGCTGAAACCTTCCTCAAGCCGGTCGGATTGTCGATCCCCGCCGGCGAGAAGGGCCGCTTGCTGATAGAGCAAATCTCCTCGCGTCCGACCTGCGACATCAACGGCATCATCGGCGGCTACACAGGCGAAGGCTCAAAGACCGTGATCCCTGCGGAAGCCTCCGCAAAAATATCGTTCCGCCTGGTCGAGGGTCAGGACCCGGGCAGGATCCGCAAGGCATTTCGGGATTACGTCACCGCGCGTCTTCCCGGAGACTGCCGGGCGGAATTCACCGATCACTCCGGTGCGCCGGCTGTCGCGCTCGACTGGAACATGAAGCCGCTCGCCGCGGCGAGACGCGCCCTGACCGAGGAATGGGGCAAGGAGGCTGTCTTGATGGGATCAGGCGCGTCCATCCCGATCGTTGCCGATTTCAAACGCACCCTTGGTCTCGATGCGGTGCTGGTGGGGTTTGGGCTCGACGACGACAATATACATTCGCCCAACGAGAAATACGACCTGAAGAGTTTCCATAAGGGCATTCGCTCCTGGGCGCGAATTCTTGCGGCGCTTGGGGAGTAGCCTCGACGTTCGCTACACCGGGTTGGCGCGCAAGCGCACGTCGCAAGCAAAAACGCCGCCCGGGATTGGGCGGCGTTTGATTCGTAGTGCAGAGGTCGTTGGACGAGATACTACACTTTATTTCCCGATTTTCAATTCCGGTAGCCGGGATCGAGGCGATCGAGCTTCCGCAGCAGGGCCGGCCACACCAGCGTGGTCGAGCGCAGTTCCTGCCGCTCCGGGTTCGACAGCAGTCTGGTGTTCTTGTCGATCACCGCCGGATCGACGGGATAGACCACGGACCCCAGCATCCGCGTCCGCACCTGCATGGTGCAGGCGCGCTCCAGGTGAAACATCCGTTCGAAGGCGGAAGCTACCGAGCGGCCGACCGTCAGCGTCCCGTGGTTGCGCAACAGCATGTGGTTCTTGCTGCCGAGATCTCTCTGCAGGCGCGGGCGTTCGTCATGGTCGAGCGCGATGCCTTCATAATCGTGATAGGCGAGGTCGAAGGTGACAAGCTGCGCGGTCTGGTTCAGCGGCAGCAGCCCTTCCGTGCAACTCGCCACAGCGGTGCCATCGGGCGTATGCAAATGGATCACGCAGCCGGCATCCTCGCGCACCTCATGGATCGCCGAATGGATCGTGAAGCCTGCCGGGTTGATGCTGAAGGGGCTCTCGGTGAGCTGGTTGCCATCGAGATCGACCTTGACCAGGCTGGAAGCCGTGATCTCGTCGAACATCAGCCCGTACGGATTGATGAGAAAATGATGCTCCGGTCCGGGCACGCGCGCGGAGATATGGGTGTCGACCAGATCGTCCCAGCCGTAATAGGCGATGAGGCGGTAGCAGGCGGCGAGATTGACGCGTTGGCCCCACTCCGCATCTGTCATTCCGGACGGCACTTCCTTGAGGCGAGGTTCCGCTGGCGACATGGCCGCTCTCCCATTCAACGTCAAGCATGAATCTTATTCGCGCCACAGCCTCGCAGCAAGGCGCGGCGTTTGCGTGACTGTCATGCTTTTAACGTGGATTTTGATTACGGCGGCGGGATCGACAGCAGGCTCGAAATGCTTCGGCCGCGGATGTCGTAGACGCGGGCAAACACCACGTCGTCGCGCTTGATCTCGACCAGTACCGGCGCGGCGAGCCCCTTGCAGTAGAACTCGCCGAGAGTCATGGCAAAATCGGCGCCATTGCTGTGCCAGTCGATCGAGAAATCAGGACCGAGCGCGACCTGCGCCGGGCGCTGCGGGCCGCATACCGCGACTTTCCACTTGCGCCCCTTTGGCGGAGCGTCGTGCTTTTCCTCAAGCTGCTCGCGCAGTTCGTCGGAGGCCTGTTTGAACGCAAGCCCCCAGTAGTCCAGCATGAACCGATCGTCGGCGCCCCGCACGGTCCCGGCGATGTAATTGAAATGCGTGTATTGGTAGGGGTGCAGGCGGATCATTTCGGCGAGCGACAACAACAGGCCGAAGCATAGGGCGGAAAGGACCACCGGCTGCCAGCCGCGTCTAGTCTCTCCCAGCCGGTTCATCACCCAGGCGAAGGCGATGCCCGCGAGCACCGCCATGGGCGGGATCACGAAGATGAAATGCCGGATGCCATTGTAGAGCGCCGGCCGCTTCACCATTGCAATCGCGATCGGAAGCGTGGCGGCGAGCATCAGCATCAAAAGGACCGTCTTGCGGCTGGCGGTCACGTCGCGCCGCGGCAGCACAATGAAAGTGCCGACGATGCCGGCGAACAAGAGCGCCAGCAGTACCTCAGGAAGCTGCAGCGCAAACAACGTCGGCAGATACGACCAGGGCATGTCCGGTACGGACACCAGCGCGCCGTCGAACATTTCCTTCCACGGCCTCTCGAAGAAGTGCGAGAAGTAGGTGAGCGCCAGAAAGGGATTGCCGGGCTCGATAATCGACCACGGCCAGATCAGGCCCATGACGAGGTAGCCGAGCACAAGGCCGGGGACCAGCACGTACATGACATGTGCCAGCCGCCGGAGAGCTTCACGCGCACCTCGCGCACGGATCTCGTCCATGAACAGCGGCACGAATCCGACGAGGGCGTAAACCAGCGCCAGTCCACCGAGAATGCGCGAGCCGATGGAAAGGCCCGCGCCAAGACCGATGATCAGGATCGTTCGCGGCGATGGCTGCGGATATTCCTCCGCGAGCCGCACCAGGCCCATCATCAGGATGATCATCGCCACCGCAAAGGGCGCATCCTTCGGGTTCATGAACATGTGACCGTAAAAAATAGGACACAGCGCGAGCAGCAGCAGGCTGGCCAACCCGGCGAGCGGACCGCCCACCCGCCGGCCCAGGCGCCATGTAACGGCCAGCCCGATCATGCCGACGATTGCCCCAAGCAGGCGGCGTGTCTCAAACAATTCGAGCGGAACCACCTTGTGGAGCAGCGCAGCGGCCATGTCGAAGCCGCCGCCGTACATATAAAGATTGGCAAAGGACAGCGCTGCGGTGTCCTTGAAGCCGGAACCATACATCCGCAGCAGCAGGTCGGCGTATTCGGCGTGGGTGTAGTCGTCCCAGCCCAGTCCGTAGTCGCGGAAGGTGAAGCTCGCAACCAGCCCGACCACAACGAGCAAGAGGATCGCGAGATCGTCGCAGGTCCGCTCCACCGAGCGCCGCGATGGCGTATCGATAGCGGTTGTGGTGATTGAAGACATGGCTATTGGTAACCCGGTGTCCCCACTGGCCCCAGTTGGCGCCTTTGGGCCCTTACCCGGCATCCATATAGCGCAGTTCCACGATCAAGTAATTGGGAATTGTGGCGTAATTTCCCCGGTGCGACGCAACAAAATCCGTTTCGCGCGGCAGAACTAGTTCCTCTGGGAACCGTCCGGGGCAGTTGCCGGTTGGCCAGATGCACAATATGACGTTATCGTGGCGGCTGGAGACTGCGAACCTTTCCGAACAGTCTCCAGGGGTAGGTTTAATGATCATCGTGATGTTGATCGCCGGGATTGGCTGTCTGTTGGCGGGCCTCCTGGCGATCGGTTTCGGAATCCCGGTCAAGGAATTCAGTTTCGGCAACACCCTCATCCTTTCTGGTGCTGTTGGAGCATGCACCGGGCTGATCATTCTCGGGCTGTCAGTGGTCGTTCGCGAGCTGAAGAAAATCGCGGGGCGGCTCGGTCCCGGCACCGCCTCGGACTGGCCCGGAACAGCGGTTCAGCCGGCGCCTGCGCTGTCTGCGCCCGTCTCCCATGGGGGCGAAGGTGGCCCGTTGATGAACCGGGAGCAATTTTCCGCCGATTATCCGGGGGCCGAAGCTGGCGCTCCGGGACCGGCGCCATGGCTTGAAGAGGCCGCGGCGCGGGATCGTAACCGCAGCGAGGCGCCGGAAACGGCTGAGCCCGCCGCCAAACCGCGGCGCAATTTGATGTTTTCCTCGGTCTCGCGCAGGGAGCGGGGACGCGTGCAAGCGCGCGGCGATCAATCCGCACCCGATCACCGTCCTGCTCCGGCCGCGGAGGCGCCGGCTTCAGAACCAAGCGAGGTGCCACCGGCGACCTTCGACGACGCCTGGCCGAGGGCGGAACGTCAAAGGTCCTCCGACACCGCGCCGCAGCGACGGGCCGCGCGCACGCCCTCGCTGCTTGAGGCGACCTCGGGTGCAACCAGCGCCGATCGAAAGCAGCCACCGGCCGGGCCGCTGCCGCCGGTGACCGTGCTCAAGTCAGGCGTTGTCGACGGAATGGCCTATTCATTGTATTCCGACGGGTCGATCGAGGCGCAGCTGCCGGAGGGAATGATGCGGTTTGCGTCGATTGACGAACTGCGCGCGCATCTTGACCAGCGCACTTGACGGCTTTTTTTCGGCGAACCCGACCGAATAAAAATTGATGCTGGTGTTCTTGTCAGCGTCCAAGTAATCCGCTCATATTGCAAAGTAGTTCGCCAATCCTGCAGGGTATTGGCGCTGCCGGTTATTGCCCTATATCCCATCATCCTGAGTGATAGAGAATTTCAAAGGTGCAGGCCATGACTGACGCTGCAGGCAAGAGTTTCATCGACCTGACTGCGAATATCGTGTCGGCCTATCTCAGCAACAACCCAACGCCGGCATCGGAAATTCCGGGCCTGATCAATCAGATCCACGCGGCGCTGGTTCGGGTGTCGACCGGCAGGGCCGAAGCGCCGCTGGAACCTGCAAAGCCCGCCGTTTCCGTAAAGAAGTCGATGACCCCGGATTATCTGGTGTGTCTTGAGGATGGCAAGCGCTTCAAGTCGCTGAAGCGGCATCTGCGCTCTCAATACAACATGACGCCGGAACAATACCGGGAGAAATGGGGTCTTCCGCCGGACTATCCGATGGTTGCGCCGAACTATGCGGTGGCCCGCTCGCAGCTCGCCAAGAAGATGGGACTTGGTCAGCAGCGGCGGAGGCGAAAATAAAGCGCGTTCGGGCCGGGATCGTCAAATCCGCGGACACGGCTTCGCCTGAAATCAGGAAGCGGCGGCCAGGATTTCGCGCGCGTCGGCGCGTATCCGTTCGACCATCGCACGCAAGCCGTTCGAGCGTTGCGGGGTGAGGTGCTCACGGAATCCGAACTCGTCGAATACCGCGATGGCGTCGGTCGAGAGAATTTGCTGCGGCGTATGGCCCGAATACAGCGTCAGCAGGATTGCGATCAACCCGCGCACGATGTGGGCGTCGCTGTCGCCGCGATACTTCAACAGCCGCTCGCCGCCGCCGTCGCGCTCGATATGTTTTGCGAGCCAAACCTGGCTTGCGCAACCCTGGACCTTGTTCGCAGGCGAGTGCTCGGACTCCGGCATCGGATCGAGTGTTCGGCCGAGTTCGATGACATACCGGTAGCGATCGTCCCAATCGTCGAGCAGCGCAAAGTTTTCCCGGATTTCGTCGATCGTCGCCATGTTCTGCACTCAGATCCCTCCCAGTCTATATAGGGGTTGGCGTGACCGAAAGCGATATAGCGAGCTGAAAAAGCGATATTGTTCCGCCTCGTTCAGGCCTCAGAACTCACGGCGCCGGAGTGCCTTGCCAATCGATCTGTATGTCGTCCGTCGTCAGTGTGTCGCGCGCTGCAGCCTCCGCGACAGCGGCGTTGGCGTTTGCGGTTGCGCCGATCGAACCCGTGCGATCGGGCGGACGTTTGTCGGTGATGATCCGATATAACTTGCGCGCTCCGGCCTGGGCTCGTTGACCGATCATGGTCGCGGCTTGGCCGCCGACCTCACAAGCCGCCGGTTGACGCTTGCAGAACTGACTCATGTCCGAAACCGCCGCGGTGGCGGCAGAGACAGCTTCGGACGCCTTCAGCTGTGGCGTCTTGTCCGGCTCAGGGGCCTGGTCTCTGGGCAACAGCACGAGCACGAGTCCGATCCAGAATGCCAGGCGAAGCAGAAAAAACATCTCGCGACTCCGGTCGCCTATCTCGGCCCTGCTGTAGATGCCGCAGTTCCTGCCAACAGTCCTCGATAAAACGCAAGTGTTTGCATTGGGTTTAAGCACCCGAAAATTCGTGTGAGTTGATTCGGCGCGAGCTTTCGATGGATGCCCTTTGCGGGCTTGAATTGGGCCGTTTTCGTCAAATCCACCATTTCGAAACCATAACGGTTCGAGGCCGGAAACCAGGTGTTCACCATCTGCGTTGATTGCGCGGCACGCTGGCGCCTGAATACCCGGCAAAAACGGCGTCTTCGGCATCCGTCCCGCGTGCCTTAGCGTTCGCTTAATTTCGCTCTGACACGGTGAGGCCAGGATAAGGCGGCGTTCCGGCGCGTCTTTTCAACGCACAAGTGGTGGGTAGCTAATGTCGGATCCACTTCACTAGCCGAGGCGCGAAAGCCGTGACAGTTTTGAGCATGATCGGCGATTGTCTCGATGGGCTGCTGCATCCGTCGGCGCAACATGATGCGTTGACGCGTGCACGCCATCGCGCCTTCATTGGGCCGCGGCTGTTTGGAAGCCTCGCGGGCCTGGCAGTGTTTCCGGCCTACATTGCCGTGCGCGGCGTGCCCACGGCTATTGAAGCTGCCGTAGTCGCTTGGCTGATCGCCCCGGTTCTGTTGTCCTGGTTCCTGTCGCGCACGGGCCGTTTCGAGTGGGCCAGCATGCTCTCCTCTCTTGCGCTCGCCGGCCTGGTCATGACCGTGGCAATCGGCAGCGGCGGCATCGAGTCGTTTGCTGCGACTTGGCTCCTCCTCATTCCGTTCGAAGCGGCGCTCTCCGCATCGCGCCGGGTAGTTGCGCTAGCCGCTGTGCTGGCCCTGAGCTGTGCCGGCCTTCTGATCGTGTTCGGACATTTCCATATGGTGTCGGCAACGGAGGCGAACCCGGCGCTCCGCGTCATGTTCACCGCGTTCGGCCTGATGCTGGCCACGATCCTTGCCGCCGGGCTTGCATTCGGCACCCAGTCGCTGTCGAGCACGAGCGTCTCGCTGCTCTCCGTTGAGGAGGATCGATACCGTCTGCTCGCCAGGAATATGAGCGACGTGATTTCGCGCCATCATCGCAACGGGTCCGTGCAATTCATTTCTCCCGCAGCAGAAACGATGCTGGGAGCGCCGCTTCCGCAGCTGCTGGGGCAGGGCCTGTTCGACCGTGTCCATGTGCTCGATCGTCCGGCCTACCTGACGGCGCTTTCGGATGCAGCGCGCGGCGGCGCGGCACGCAGCGTCGAATTCCGAGTCCGGCGGGATGTGGCCCGCAGCGAGCGGGCTCATGGCAATCAGGTTGATTTCATCTGGGTGGAGATGCGGTGCAGGCCGCTCGATCGGCTGCATGAGGCAGCGGGCGCGTCGGAAGCCGGGGTCGTCGCCGTGATGCGCGACGTCACCGATCGGAAAAATCAGGAGGAGGCGCTCGACCTGGCGCGGTCCGCCGCCGAGCAGGCGGACGCCTCCAAGACTCGTTTCCTCGCTACCATGAGCCACGAACTGCGCACTCCGCTCAATGCCATCATCGGCTTCTCGGAGATGATCGTTCAGGAAGATGCGTTGATGATTGACGCCGCGCGCCGAAAGGAATACGCGCAATTGATCAACGATTCGGGGCAGCATCTGTTGTCGGTGGTCAACGGCATTCTCGACGTATCCAGGATGGAATCCGGCAATTTCGAAATTGTGCCGGAACCTTTTTCGCCACGCGCTGCGCTTCTCAATTGCTGCAATCTGCTGGCATTGAAGGCGCGAGAGAATGCCATCGATCTCGTTACACGCGCGCCGGACGATCTTGCAGTCATGAACGGCGATCCGCGCGCCTTCAGGCAGATTGTGCTGAACCTCGTTTCCAATGCGATCAAGTTCACCGAGCGCGGCGGCACGGTGACGGTTGCAGCCAGTGTCGAGGGATCGCGACTGGTGCTTCGCGTCGCCGATGACGGCGTGGGTATCGCGGCAGATGATCTCAAGCGGATCGGCGATCCGTTCTTCCAGGCCGGCAAGACCTATCAGCGGCGCCATGAGGGGACTGGGCTTGGGCTGTCGATCGTGAAAAGTCTCGTCGCCCTGCACGGCGGCGAGATGACCATGCAAAGCAGGGTTGGCGAAGGAACCACGGTTACGGTTGCGCTGCCGTTGACGTTCACGCCTCAGGCCGCGCCACCTCCAGGCAATATCGCGACCCTGACCCCGACCTCGCGGTCCCTGATTTCAGACCATGCTCTGCAGGTGAAGAGAAGTGCCTAGACCAGTTTCAAGAAACGATGACACGCCGCGGCGCCGTCGCGGTGCGAGAGCAGCCCCGGTCGACGCCGCAGAGCGCAGCGTGGCGATGCGCGTTATGCTGCACAGCCCGAAGGACACGCTCGCGGCCGCGACGGCCTTTGCCGTGGTCACCGCCATCATTGTCAACGCTCTGTTCCTGCAGGCCGGCCGTCATCCGGCGCCGATGTTCGGCTCGATCACGACCTTGCCTGCGGTTGCCTCTTCATCCGTAAATCCGTTGCCCCGCTCTCGTCCGCTCGAGGCCGACGCCTCGCAACCCGAGTCAAGATTTGCGGAAACCAAGCCGGCCGATACGCTGGCCGTCCCGGTCAAGACGGCCGGCACGGCATCGGTTGCATCGACGGTCGTTCCGCGGCCGCCGGCAGCGATTCCGGTCGTATCCCATGGCGACTTCGCAAGCGGAGGTTCACGCCGGGTAGCGGCCGTGCAGCGCGCACTTACCGAATACGGCTATGGGCAGTTGAAGCCAACCGGCGTGGCCGGTATGGATACGCAGGCCGCGATCCAGAAGTTCGAACGGGCGCGGAAGCTTCCGGTGACGGGCCAGGTATCCGATCGCCTGGTGCGCGAACTGACGGCGACGATCGGCCATCCGATCGACCAGTAAATCCAACGTTCGGGCACCCATTGCTGCAGGCGCCTTTATCCACTCCACTAGCATCCCGCTATCCGCTGGCCTATCGTCCGTTCGCATGCGATTGAAGACCAGCATATGGGTGGCAGCCTATTTGCGCCGCTGCCAGGCAGAGGGCGTCTTTGGCGCAGTGCGCCGGCGCGGCGCGGAGGAGGCGGGCGCCGTGCTCGTCAAGGTGGCGCTGCTCGATGGCAACGCCATGCTCTACGTTCCGGCGCCACAGGCTGTCTATGACGACAGCCGGCCGATCGAGCGTTATTTCCTCGCCACGTCAAAGGAGGCTCTCCCGGAACGATCCGTTGAAGAGCGTCTTCAGAAGGAGGTTCGTTTCGACCCTGACGCCTGGATCGTGGAGACCGAGGACCGGGCGGGGCGGCATTTTCTCGACCTGGCGAGAGAGTGAACAATTTGAGCCGGGAGCTGAAGCATGATCCGGAAAAGTGCGTAGCGGTTTTCCCTCGCGACAAACGCGAATGCGTTTGCGCAGAGATCATGCGAAAGCAAAAACCTGAAGCGCGATGGTGATTCAGCCTGATCCCATTGCGCCTTAGCGTCCCGAACCCTGTGAGCCCGTTCGCGGAAGGGCGGTGCCCGGAAGCTGAACCGCCGGACGCGTTTGGGTCGCAGCCGGCCGCGCGCGGTTGCGTTCGTCGTCGTGAAGCGTTGGGCGGTACTTGGCGCGGGCCACCGCCATGGTCGAACCGCGCCATGCCGCGAGCATGATCAAGGCGGATCGCTCGCTCAGGATGTCGTACAGGCGCGACAGCCGATACACCGTGTGTACCGAGGTGCCGATTTCCGGCTTGAGAAACAGCAACACCCGCTGAAAGACAGGGCTCGGCATGCCAAGCGCCCTGGCGGCGCAGGCGAGCGGCTCTCCGCCGGGATCGTTGACCACCTGCGTCGAGATTTTCCACGGCAAGATCAGGGTCTCGCCGACTTCAACCGTGAAGTTTTCGACATCGGCGACAAAGGCGGCCATTTCCAGCGCTTCGATAGACTTCGCCGCGCGCGGGGCCGGAATGCGCGGCGAAGCCTTCAATGGCGTCTGCGCAAGATTGTGGAGGATCAGGGCGCGCTCGCTCGAGCTCGCCCTGAAGAAGAGGCCGCTGATTTCGGCGGCGTCCGCAGGTTGCATCGACAGATTGGAGGCCAGGCGCAATTGTGCCTCGCTCGGCGCCTGGGATGGCGTAGCCGGCGGGTTCGCGAGCGCAGAATCGAAGGAGATCTCCCGGGCAAGCGGCACGGGCTGATCTGGCAGCAGCGGCTTGAGCCCAAGTTGCCTCAAGACCGGGGCTGGCGTGTACGGGTATACCGCAAGCCGGGCCCGTACGGCCGCGCGGGTGGCGTCATCGACCTGATCGATCAGACGGGATGTGAGTTCGACGAACTGCCGGGCTTCTTCGTCGCTGTGTGTTGAAGCCTGAACGTAGAGATCGGTGAGTACGCGCAAGAGAGTGGGGCGGATATCGACGCCCTCTCGGCGCGAGAGGCTCATTAACCCGTCAAAGCCGGGGAATGGCGGAGGAGTGGTCATCTTGGGGATACGCGACTGAGTAATCTTTCGCGAAAGCCTAGTTCACGGACTTTAAAAGCTCGTTAAGGAAAACAATCCGTGAAACGGTTCCCTCGATCTGTCTCATCCTGTGCCATCGCGTGTCATCACTGCGTTACCGGCGCCGATCGGGTGGGCGCGGCGCCGTTAAGATGCTGTTAACCACGTCCTGTTCTTAATGATTCTGCTGCTGCAAATCGCGTCAGAGCGGCAATCAGAAAGAGTTCGGCTATGGGCGGCACCATCATTGAGTTTCCGGCAAATGCGGCATCGCGCCGGCTGGGAAGTGTTGAGGGCGCCCAGCGCGAGGGCACAGGAATAGTCCTGATCCTTCCCGTAGTCCGGATTGAGCGTCACTTTGAGGAAACCAGCGGTGGGCGCGGACCGGAAGAAGGTGCTGCCGCGCCCGGGCGCCGCCGACGTCGGCGCTGATCGACCGGACATTCGACATGCCGGATACGCGTCTTCCGATCCGGATTGGGGACCCAAATACGATAACGACATACCTTCACGTGCAGCTACCCGTCTCGGCTCCAGTGCTGGCGCTGCTTGCGACGGCCATTGCGCTTGCGGGTTGCAGCGGCGGCGATTTCGGGCGTACGCGACAGGATTTCCTCAACGACGACATGCACCGCTGGATGGGTGCCGAGGCAACCGGCAGCGTCGGTCTGCCCGCGTCGCAGTTCCAACTCACCGATTACGAGCGGCGCCTGCGTGATCTGGCCTTTCCAATGATCGAACCGCCGCATTCCCGTCCCGCCTGGAAGAGCGTGTTCGGCGATTACCAGCCGCTTCCTTCGCCCTGGCGGCAGAACGTGGTGTTCGACCGCACCGCTTACGGACGTCTTTTGATCGACGAGCCGCACCGCTCGCATTCGTCACGCTATGCGCAGCTGATCGACGACGTGCGCGATGATTTGACGCGCTTCGAGCCGTTCTACGCCACCGCCATCCGGGTGCTCGATCTCGACAGGAAACGCAACGCAAGTCTCGCCCATGTTTCGCAACTGTCGCCGCGCGAACACGCCGATGCGGTCGCGCGCATGGAAGAGAACACGCTGATCGTGCAGTGGGTTCAGCAGTGCCAGGAACAGAGGATCTCCTCATACCGCTGGGCGTTGGAACGGCTCGCGATCCAGGCGCCCGACAACATGGCCTCCGATGCCGACCGCCTGATCAACGAACTTGCCGCGCTGGCGGCCCATCCTCCCGTCGCGGTGCAGCCGGTGGTCGGGCACGCACTGACGACACGGGGATAGCGCTTGATGCGCTGAGCGCGGTTTCTTCGCCGATCAATTTCACCATTCGCAGCTGCCTTCTATTCATGCCCGCGGAATCGAATTGATTCCGGAGAGCGCCGCGAGCGACTTGACGACCTCGTTCGTGTCCAGGACATCGCAGGCAAAACGATGCGCGCCGAGGCGTCAGGCTTCGCGTTCAAGCAGCGACAAAATCAGTTGGCCGAAGCCTCGACGCTTGATTCCGGAAAATGACAAGCAGTCACCGCGTCCAATATTGGCTGGGAGTGAACTCGATGCTGTCTGAGACTGAACAACGCTAAGACAACTTACAGGGGAGGCGAGAGAAGACCCATATGTTAGCGAACAGAGACAATTAGTAGGCTGATGGCGAACTTATCGGTCAGTTTCGAGGGCGCTGACCACAATTCACCAGTCTCCGACATTGGAATACCAGTAGCACTGATGGTGTTAGTTGAGCGTATCGCGACAAATTGTTCCTGAATTGCTCTATATTGCGGACGCCATCAATGAATGTAAAAGGAATCGAGGCCGGGCTGTTTCGGTTCTCAACCGACGAGGTCAGACCGCAAGACCGGGTCGCGGTGGTGCATGACGTTCTGTGCCGGATGCATCTGCGCTCCGACTTCCTGGCGCTGAGCGACGATCCCGTGCGAGTCTCGATGCGAGTATTCCATTGCGGGTCGCTCCGGCTGCTGTTTGGCGATTTCAATGCTTTCGGTTTGGCCCGTGGTCAGGCATTCCTCTCTGACGGCGACGGCGATTTTCGTTTCGTGCTGCCCGAAGGTGCGGCTTTCGAATATGAATCGGGAAGCATCTTCGAACGGATGAACCCCGGCGAGGCCATGGTAGTGTTCAACGGCGAAGCCGGTACCGCGCGCTATTTCGGGCAATGCCGCTGCAACACATTGCGCATCGGACACCAGCTGTTGCTGGATGCAGTGCCCGGATTGAAGGTACAGCCGATGTGGCGGATCGAGCCTGGCTCGTCCAGGGTTCGCCTGCTGTCCAGCTATCTGAAATGGCTGCGCCGGCAATGGCCGAGCAACGACCGCCTTCTTGACTCCTCGGTAGAGCGCCACCTGATCCATCTGGTCGCCCTCGCGCTCAGTCCCGACAGCGAGACGCAATCGGGTGCCGCCCGCGCCGTGCGGGCGGCACGTCTTGCGACCATCCGTGCGGACGTGCTTGCAAACCTTGCGCAGACGCGGCTGTCGGCAAGAACGATCGCGCGCCGTCATGGCGTCACCGATCGCTACATTCATCGCCTGTTCGAGGAAACCGGCGAGACTTTCGGCGCCTTCGTCGAGCGCACGCGCCTGGAGCGAGCCTTTGCGCTCCTGACCAATCCGGCGAATGAGGCCATGCGGATCAGCGAGATCGCGTTGTCCGTCGGCTACAGCGAACATTCCACCTTCAATCGCGCCTTCCGCCGCCGCTTCGGCGACACCCCGCGCACTGTGCGACGAAGCGATCGGGAGCAGTGAAGTTAGGAACTGGACTCGCGAAAGGCGAAGCCAAGTTCAACGGTTGAAGTTGAAGGTCCGTCTTCACTTGTTGTGCGAGAAGGTGGCGCGGACGAAAGTCCGCGCGGTGGAGGGCCTACTTTATGAGCGGATTGGGACAAAAGAATGTGCAAATACAAAACAATTGGTCAGTTCAAACCGCCGCACCCACGGAATTTTGACGATGCTGACGTGTTAATTAGGCGTATTACGACCATAGGTTCGTGAATTGCCCAATATTGGGAAGGCCGTCATGGATGCAAATGGTGTCGAGGCCGGGCTGTTTCAATTTTCGACCGATGATATCAGGCCGGAAGATCGGGACGCGGTGGTGCACGAAGTTCTCTGCCGCATGTATCTGCGCGCCAGCTTCCTGTCGCTGAATGATGAATTATCCGGACGCGTCTCAGTGCGCAAATTCAATTGCGGATCGGTCAGCCTGCTGTATAGCGAATCCGATGCGTTCGGTTTGGCCCGCGGTCGGGAATTCCTGTCGGATGGCGATGCCGATTTTCGTCTCGTGCTCAACCATGCCGCGCCCTTCGAATATGAATCCGGCAGCCACCTCGCGCGGATGGAGCCGGGCGAGGCCATGGTGGCGTTCAACGGCGAAGTCGGAACCGCCCGCCATTTCGGACCGACCCGTTGCAGCACCATACGGATTGGCCATCAATTGTTGCTGGACGCCGCTCCGGGGTTGGAACTGCAGCCGGTGTGGCGGATCGAACCTGGTTCGCCCAGATTGCGCCTGTTGAGCAGCTATCTGGAATGCCTGCGCCGGCAATGGCCGAGCAATGACCGTCCTCTTGACTCGTCCGTAGAGCGCCACCTGATCCAGCTCGTTGCCCTGGCGCTCAATCCTCACAGAGAGACTCAACTCGCCGGCGCCCGCTCCGTGCGTGCGGCTCGCCTAGCGACCATCCGCGCGGACGTGATGACAAACCTTGGGCAGGAGCGGCTGTCGGCAAGGACGATGGCGCGCCGTCACGGCGTCACGGACCGATACGTCCATCGCCTGTTCGAGGAGACCGGTGAGACCTTTGGCGCTTTCGTCGAGCGCACGCGCATGGAGCGGGCCTTCGCGCTTCTGACCAATTCGGCGAATGCCGGAATGCAGATCAGCGAGATCGCGCTGTCGGTCGGCTACGGCGAACACTCCACCTTCAATCGTGCGTTCCGTCGCCGCTTCGGCGACACCCCTCGCGCCGTGCGGAAATTCGATCGGCAACAGTCGGACTAGTACGAGGGTTACGTTACGAACACGCTGCGCAATCGTGTTTGAAATTCCCAACGTCATGGCGGGGCAAAAGCGGGAAGACGCGCTTCGCGCTTTTGCCCGGCCATGACGGAGAGCACAGACGGTCCCATCCCGGCCGCGCCATTCGTGGCGAGGTGCCACAACCGCAGAGAGAATGAACCTCCGGTTCGGCGCCGTGTTCTGGCGATTAGAGACCAATAATGTGCAAACGGAGAAGCAACTGTTGGTTCAAGGGCGCCAATCGAGCCGCCTTTATGGAATTTCGATGGTGCTGAAGTGTGAATTATGCGTATTGCGACCAAACGGTTCACAAGTCGCCACATATCGAGAGACACCGTCATGGATGCAAAAGCGATCGAGGCCGGGTTGTTTCAATTCTCGACCGACGATGTCAGTCCGCAGGACCACGTGGCGGTGCTTCACGATGTTCTCGGTCGCATCTATCTGCGATCCGACTTTCTGTCTCTGAGCGAAGAACCGGCGCGGGTCTCGATACGGAAATTCCAGTGCGGATCGGTCAGCCTGCTCTACGGCGAAGGCCATGCTTTCGGCTTGGCCCGTGGTCCGGAATTCCTCTCGGACGGTGACGGCGATTTCCGCTTCGTGTTGGGCCAGGGTGCGCCATTCGAATACGAATCCGGCAGCCAGATCGAGCGGATGGAATTGGGCGGTGCCATGGTGGTGTTCAACGGCGAAGCCGGTACCGCCCGTTATTTTGGCCCCTGTCGTTGCAGCACGATACGCATTGCGCATCAATTGCTGCTCGATGCCGTGCCGGGCCTGAAACTGCGGCCGGTGTGGCGCATCGAGCCCGGTTCGGCGAGGTTGCGTCTGCTTTCCAGCTATCTGGAATATTTGCGCAGCCAATGGCCGAGCAATGACGTTTATCTCGATGCGTCGGTCGCGCGTCACCTGATACAGCTTGTCGCCCTGGCGCTTAATCCTCACAGAGAGACTGAACTCGCCAGCGCCCGCGCTGTGCGGGCGGCCCGTCTCGCGACTATCCGCGCGGACGTGATGACAAACCTTGGGCAGGAGCGGCTGTCGGCAAGGTCGATCGCGCACCATCACGGTGTCACCGACCGCTACGTCCATCGCCTGTTCGAGGAAATCGGCGAGACCTTCGGCGCCTTTGTAGAACGCACGCGCATGGAGCGCGCCTTTGCGCTCCTGACCAATCCAGCGAATGCCGCCATGCGGATCAGCGAGATCGCGCTGTCGGTCGGCTACAGCGAACACTCCACCTTCAATCGTGCCTTCCGTCGCTACTTCGGCGACACCCCTCGCGCGGTGCGGAAAATCGATCGGCGGCAGTCGGAATAAGAATAGGCTAGCAAAGGCGCAGCCAGGTTTGAGAGGTGAAATATAATCTGGTTGGGCCGCGAACTGCGTCCTTCTCCCCTTGCGGGAGAAGGTGGCACGGACAAAGATTCCGCGCCGGATGAGGGGGTCTTGCCGTGCAAGACGGTCAGAATTTTCGCATGCAGAAACAGACCCCTCAACCGGATCGCATCTTCGATGCGATCCGAGATGTGATCCAAGCTCTGCCGCAAGCGGAGAGGTTGCAGCCGAGTTCGCCGCCCAACTGATTCCTTGAACCGCCGCTACGTTCGTTGCGCGAAAGCCACAACCACCGGGAGAACGCACTTCCAGTTCGCCACGGTCCAAGTAGGCGTCGCACTCAGCCAAGACAGTCCTTCGAATCCCTGATTACGGTAGTGCCATTCCGTGGATCGGCGGAAGAGAAGGTCTTGGCAGGTGCGGAAGTTTGAAATGGCTTTGAGAAAGCAAAACCGGCGCCTTCGTGCCATCGCGGCGCTGGCGCTCGCCGCGGGCAGCCCGGGTCTCGTGACCGCATCTCGCGCCGCCGACATCTCCGCGCCCGCACCAGTATTTGCAAAGGCGCCGCCCGCCGCGCCCGCCTACTCGGACCATGACCTGCGCCAAAGTTGCCCAATTGGGCAACCCTGGTTTGCCCGAAGGGATTAGGTGTGGCGCAAGCGAGAAGTGGTTGTCGTATGTCGAAGTTGGGCCGTTCGGGTGCTGCCGTGAGAGACGCCGCCCGCCCAGGTCTGCGCGCCCCCTCAGGCATGGCTTTTCTGCTGGCCGTTGTTGGCCTGTCGATCGCGTTTCCGCTGACCCGCGCCCAGGCCGCGTGTTCGACGGCAGGAACGCCGCCGACCGTCTCGTTTACCTGCGCTCAAAACACCACAACGGATGGCAACAACATCAACACGACCAGTCCGAAGTCTACGAGTGACGCCGTTCAACAGTTCAATGCAAACATCACCGCGACCATCAACTCCGGAGTCGTTGTCAACGGGGACGGGTTGTTACTGCTCGGCAGCGATGGCGGCAATGCCGTCTCCGTGACCAACAACGGCACCATCAAAGCCGATGCCGTTGGGTCGTTTTCCGCGTTGGGTCTAAGCAGCATCAATACCAACAGTACGGCGGCCACTTATTCGCTGAAAAACAGCGGGATTATCTCCGGTACTGCCACCGGTGCCAACGGCATTGATTCGACGATTGGCTTGAGTTTGTCGATTGTCAATTCGGGGACAATCGCGGGCCAAAATATTGGCATCTTTACTCTGCTGAACACCGACCCTTCTCTCACCATCAAGAGCAATACAGGATCGATCTCCGGGGGAGCCGCAGGCATTCTTGCCGATACTGCCAACATCACCAACAGCGCCGGCGGCTCCATTGCCGGCTCGGCAGCGGGCAGCGTTGGCATCAATGCCACGAATTTGACGCTGACAAACAGCGGCACTGTTTCAGGAACCGTGGCAGCTATTACAACAACAAATGCAAGCATCACCAACACCAGCGATGGCGTGATCTCGGGTGTCGTTTTTGACAAGGGCAGTGGGTCCACGATCTTCAACGCCGGCAGGATTAACGGCGCGATCGAGTTCACTGCCGACGGAGATACCCTGACTCTTGCGCCGGGCTCGGTCATCACAGGGGCGGTCGCTGCAAACGGAGCGCACAATGTGCTTCAACTTGGCGGCTCCTCCGGCAGCGACAGTTTCAATCTGAGCAATCTCGGCAGCTCTGGCCAGTATATTGGCTTCTCCACGTTCAATAAGCTCGACAACTCGACCTGGACTCTTACCGGCACCGACAGCGGCAACAACGCCTGGAACGTTCAGGGCGGCACACTATTGGTCGATGGCGCGACCCGCGGCGCCATGACCGTGCAGTCCGGCGCGTTTCTGGGTGGTAATGGCGTCGTCGGCACGACGACGGTGGCAAACGGCGGAACGCTGATGCCGGGCCATGGCGGCATCGGCGAGCTGATCGTCAACGGCAATCTTGCTTTCGCGTCGGGTGCCGCCTACCAGATTGCGGTGAACGGCCCGACCGCCGGCTTCACCGGCGTGTTCGGCAACGCAAACCTCAACAACGCCTCTGCTATCGTCGGTTTCCTGGGCGGCACTTTCTCCAGTCATTACACCATTCTCGCGGCAGGAAACCTTTCCGGCACCTTCTCGAGCCTGTTCACCAACTCGGCCGTCATCACCGCCAATCTGAGTTATACGACCAATGACGTGATGCTGAATTTGACGTCGAACATCGGTGGAGGAGGTGGCGGGGGCGGAACTGGTACGGGTACTGGTACCGGCAGCGGAGGTGGAGGCGGCACTGGGGGTGGTGGCACCAGTGGCGGCGGCGGCGGCAATGGCGGGCTCAGCGGCCTGACGCGCAATCAGCAGGCGGTCGCGAACGCGCTGAACAATGCCTGCAACGTTGGCGGCACGTGTCTGGCCGGTATCGCCAATGTCTCCGCGGCACAGGTGCCCGCAGCACTCGACGCGCTCTCGGGCGAAGGCGTCAGCGCCACGCAGCAGGCGGCGTTCGCCGCCGGCGACATGTTCCTGTCCATGATGATGGACCAGGGCGCGTTCTGGCGCAGCAGCGTGCCCGGTGGTTCGAACGGCGGCATCTCGGGCGCGCCGCTGGGCTACGCCGCCCAAAACGTACCGGCGCCGTTCAACGGCAACGCCTTCAATACGAACGCATATAACGCCAATGCCAGCGCGATGCCGGTGAAGGCTTCGCCATTCGAGCCGCGCTGGCGCGGCTGGGTCGGCGGCTTCGACGGAACCTCGCTGCTGCGGGGGCAGGCCGATCCCGGCAGCGCCGATCAGCGCAATAATCTGGCGGGCGCGGTCGGCGGCGTCGAATATCTGTTCAGTCCCGATCTCCTCGCCGGCGTTGCGGTCGGCGGCAGCTCGTCGAGCTTCTCTGTTCCTGATCGCTCGACCAGCGGCAGCCTCACCGGCGGCCATCTCGGTGCCTACACCGTGGCGCGGTTCTCGCCCTGGTATGTGGCCGGCGCCGTGCAATATTCGCACTTCGACAACAATACCTCGCGCAGCATTCTCGGCGTCGGGCCAAATGAAACCGCCGTGGGAAGCTTCGGCAGCGATCTCTTCAGCGGCCGTGTTGAAGTGGGCTGGCAATACGCCTTGATGCCGGGTTTCGCGGTGACGCCGTTCGCCGCAATTCAGGCTGCCCAGCTCCGGCAGCGCAGTTTCGACGAGACGAGCTTCGGCCCGAACGGCACCTTCGGAGCCAATGCGCTCGGCTTTGCCTCGGAGCGCGTATCCTCGCTGCCGACGTTTCTGGGCGCGGAATTCGATGCGCGCTATGCGCTCGGAAACGGCATGATCCTGTCGTCGTTCTCGCGGTTGTCCTGGGTGCACGAATTCGATCCGGCGCGCAACGTGACGGCCTCGTTCCTGGCGCTGGCGGACTCCACCTTCACCGTCGATGGTCCGCGCGCCACGCCCGATGCGGCGCGGATCGATTTGGGGGCGGAGCTGAAGGTCGATCCGAGGACGGCGTTTTTTGCCAATTTCAACGGCGAGTTCTCCGACCGGAGCCAGTTCTATGCGGGCAAGGGCGGTGTGCGGGTGAATTGGTGAGCTTATCCCTCCCCCGCAAAGCGTGGGGAGGGTCGGCCTGAGCGAATGCGAAGGCCGGGGTGGGGGCTTTCACCACGAGCGAGATATCGCGGCTCTGCCCCCCACCCGACTCATCGTTCGCTCACGCTCACGATGAGCCACCTCGAGAGCGAGCTTCGCTCGCCTCGGACCCCACCGCTTCGCGGGGGGAGGGATTAGACGCCGATCCAGCTGATCGATTGCCCGCCGCGCAGATCGCACATGTCCGCCATGCGAAAATTGCCCGTCGTGCTAACCTGTCGCAGGCACGCCCGCTTGCCTGACGACCCCGACACACTTCACGTTGCCGCCATCCCGCGCTCACTCACGAGGGGCGTTTCGCGATCGTCACGAACGTTGGGCGCGGGAAGCGATGGACGCGGAGGTGCCGCTGACGAACGGCACTGAAGCGGACGGCGAAGGCGCGTGGTCTTGATATCTCGACGCTGATATCAAGTTGGCGACGATGCTTTGCATCGCGCCGGCGACGGTGACAAGAAAGCCCGATCACCGGAGAGAGCGCGCAGGAAATCGTTAAAACCATTCGCGCGGGGAATGCCGGAATGATGGCTGTACCTGTGGTGACTTGCTCGTGTGCTTTCACTTTTTACGCACGAGGCTGCGGGTGCATCTACCACCCGGCATTCCCCGCGCCCTCCGATTTCTGGAGGGCCAATTCGATGCAAAGCTCGGGCGAGTTACGCCGCGAGGATGCTGGCCTGTGCCCTTGCGCTGTTTGAAGACTTGAATCGGTTAAAGGCGTGCAGTCACATCCTGTTCCTCAGAGCCCGGCCCGTGACACAGGAAAGCGGACGCGACGCCGTTCTACGAACGGCCATGCCCGGCCGCCATGACGATGGCGTGCGATCACCGCCTCGTTGGCGGCGCGTTCGCCGCCTGGTCGGCTTGAACCTTGCAACTCGACGCCGCGAGAGAAGCCTGCGCCTGCAGCATCAGTCCGGGCTCCGGCGCCAGCGCCTTCAACACGATCAGTCCGTCCGGCGTGGGAGAATCGATGATGAGGCGGTCGGCCGCCGTCACGTCCTCATCTTCCGGCAGGTCGGCGTGCTGAGCCTCGGTCATCAAATCGAGTTCGATCAGCTTGCGTCCGGCGGATCGGTCGTTGATCGCGTAGTAGGCGATTTCGTTGCGCGTATAGAACGACACCGAGGTATAGGCCTGGCTGACCGGGACGGCGAGCTTGATCGGGCCTTGCGAAAGGTCGTAGCGGCATATCGCGACCGCAAAGGCCGGGTCCATGAAAGGTAACCGCGCGTCGCCGGGTTCCGGTTGCGCCAGCGCGGTGACGGCGTTCAGCTTGGTGACCGGCGCCAGACGCGAATAAGCGTCCTGGGTCGCAATGCGGGGCAATGCAAGCACACTTACGAGGTGCACGATGCCGCCCAGGAGAACGCCTGCGATGATCGTGAACAGGGTACGGATCATGAGCACCCCGCCGTCGCAATCGAGGGCATCGGCGCATCGCGCTGCGTTCGGGTCGCCACGCCAACCGGCGTATCGTAAAGGCGGAGAACCAGCGAGTAGCGCTCGATTCCCCCGGTGGGCAACCAGTTTCCGGCACGCGATCGCGGTGCGACGCGGACGTCGAAGGAGCCGTCGGCGCTGCGCACGATCTCCTGGCTGGTGAAGCCATAGCGTTGCAGTGAATTTGCCACCAGACGTCCCCTGGAATCGTAAAGCGTCAGCGTCCAGAATCGCGCGGCCGGCGTGACGCCGCTCACGACGACGTCGCAGCGGCCGTCGAGTGGCCGGTTGCGATCATCCCTGGTGGCCAGGAACGCTATGCCGTCGCCAGTGCCGACCGGGAGTTCGCCGCTGCGGGCAATCGAGGCTCGGGAATAAGGATCGATATCGGCCGTGCCGGTTCGCGGTCTGGCGGTCCACGCGCCGATGGTCAAAGTTCCGAAATCGGTGCCACGCGTCGCCGTCATCCATGTCGCGCCGATGCCGACGACGGTGGCAAGCAACAGCGCCAGCAGGGTGATGAAGATCAGCCGCACGGGCTAACGCTCCAATGACGAAGTTCGCAAATCAGTTTCGACAACATTGATGGAAGCTGCAAATCGCCACTATTTCCTGCCTGCTCCGGGAGCGGCCTGATTGTCCGGCTGCGCCGAGGCAAAGCTGTCGGTGAAGCCCGCCGAGCTTGAAGATACCGGCTTGGTCGGCTTCACCTGTTCGCCTGCGGCCCTGGCGGCATCGTCGAGCAATTTTTCTACGTGAACCAGAATGTCGGCGCCACGCTTGGTGAGGACAGGTGGCGGTCCCTTGATCTCCGGAGGTTTCGCAGCGCCATTGGCCGCCACATTCGCAGAGGCGGGAGCAGCGGGCAGCTTCGCGCCCGCACCAACGCCTGGAAGTTCCTTGATCTCGACGCCCTGATGGGCTGCGAGCATGATGTCGTGCCAGGTTTGCGCCGGCAGCGAGCCGCCCGTCATCCGGTTGGTCGGCGAGTAATCGTCGTTGCCGTACCAGACGGCGCATACGAAATTGCCGGTGTAACCGACGAACCATGCGTCGCGATAATTGTTGGTCGTGCCGGTCTTGCCAGCGGTCGGAATGCCGTCAAGCGCCGCGCGTCGCGCGGTACCTTCGCTGACGACATGGCTCATCATCTGGGCCATGTCGGCGGCTACCGATGCCGGGATCGCCTGAAGCGGCTTCTTGCCGTCGCGATCGAAACGCCAGACAAGGTCGCCGGTGCCGGTGCGCACTTCCAGCACCGCGTGCGGGGTAACCGACTTGCCTCTGTTGGGGAATGTCGCGTACGCGACCGCATGCTCGAGCACGGTGACTTCGTCGGCGCCGATCGGCAGCGATGGCGTGTCCGGCAGCGGCGCCTTGATGCCGAAGCGGCGCGCTACTTCGACGATCTTGGCACGGCCGGCCTTCGGCCCTTCCTTGCCGCCGAGCGCGATCGACAGCTTCACCGGGACGACGTTGATCGAGCGGGTGATCGCCTGCGTCAGGGTCACGGCGCCCGAATAGGAATGGCCGTAGTTCTGCGGACACCAGTTACCGATGCAGACCGGGCCATCGACGATGATCGAGGTCGGCTTGAATCCGTTGAGCAGTGCCGTCGTATAGACATAGGGCTTGAAGGACGAACCGGGTTGCCGATAGGCGTCGGTCGCCCGGTTGAACTGGCTCGCGCCATAGTCGCGGCCGCCGACCATCGCGCGCACGCCGCCGTCGAGATCGGCGACCACGGTCGAGGCCTGGGTCGCGTGATAGTCGCGACCGAACTGGCGCAGCTGATTCTCGATGGCTTCTTCCGCGGCCCGCTGCACGTTCATATCGATCGCGGTGCGAACCACGAAGACCCGCTCGACGTAGGATTTGGGGAAGGTGTCGACGAGCTTGCGCATCTCGTCGAATGCCCAGTCGAGGTAATAGTTCGGTGAATTCTCGTCGCGTCGATCGACCGCGGTGGCCGGATTGCGCCGCGCGCCGAACACCTGGCCTTCGGTCATGAAGCCCGCATCGACGAGGTTGTCCAGAACGACGTTGGCGCGGGCGCGCGCGGCCGGCAGGTTGATGTGTGGCGCATACTTGGTCGGGGCCTTGAACAGGCCGGCAAGCATCGCGGCTTCCGCAAGATTGACGTCGCGCGCCGACTTGTTGAAGTAGAAATGCGCGGCGCCATCGACGCCGAAGGTGCCGCCGCCCATATAGGCGCGATCGAGATAGAGCTTCAGAATTTCGTTCTTGGTGAGGCGGGTCTCCAGCCATATCGCGAGAAATGCCTCGTTTACCTTGCGCTCGATGGTGCGCTCGTTGCTCAGAAACAGGTTCTTGGCCAGCTGCTGGGTGATCGACGAACCGCCCTGTCGGACCCCGCCGGCCTGTGCGTTGGTCAGGAGCGCGCGGAACGTGCCGGCCACGTCTATACCGAAGTGATCGTAGAAGCGCCGGTCCTCGGTCGCCAGCGTCGCCTTGATCAGCACGTCAGGGAAATCCTCGAGCGGGATCGAATCATTGTGCTTGATGCCGCGGTTGCCGATCGGATTGCCGTAACGATCGAGGAAGGACACTGCCAGATCGGATTTCTTCAGCCAGTCTTCATCGGCCGTTTCGCGGAACGCCGGCACCGCCAGCGCCAGCATCAGGATCAGGCCGCCGAGCCCGATCGTGGCGGCTTCGGAGAGCGGCTCGATGAAAATCCAGCGCTTCCAGCGGCCGACATAGAAGCGGTCCATGAAAGTTGAATAACGCTCATAGAGTTCGCGGGCGCCCTTGCCGGTCGAGAACAGCGAGGAATCGATGCGTGCGTCGAAGTCCAGCAACCAGTGCCGGATTTTCCTCTTCCACTCCGCTGGCAAGATCCTGCGCACCGGTGCCCTCTGTGTTTCACTGTTCAGGTTCTGGCGCTTTGCTGGTTCCAGGGCGAACTTGCCGGGGGATCAGCAATTTCAATTCGGCGGCACCAGGACCCCTTGGTCAAGTACGCAACGCTCTAAACGCCCGGCAGGGCACCGTCGAGGCGTCTTGCGGGAATGTTGCGGCAAACCCAAGGCGTATCCACGTCGAGGGGAGCTTGCCCTCTATCTAACCGAGGGAAGACGATAAACCAATGGTTCGCCTCACGATTTCGACAGTCAGGGATATCGTTTTCCCAAGCCTTGCTAGCAGCCCGCTTGCAGCCGTGCCGGGCAAATCCCCCAAAGCGCGGTAGAATTGGGTTAAATCACGATTGCGCTTTAGATTTCTGTTTTCACAGGGTCTTTTCGGAAAACCGCTACACACTTTTCCGGATCATGCTTTAGAAGGGCCGAAGTCAAACTCATCCGCAACGAGCCAGGATTCATGACCGCCAAGCCCAAGCAAGCCTCTGGTCAGGAGGGATTCTTCTGGAAAACCAAGACGTTGGAGGAGATGTCGGAGCCGGAATGGGAAAGTCTCTGCGACGGCTGTGCCCGCTGCTGCCTTGAAAAGCTTGAGGACGAAGATACCGGCAAGATCTATTTTACCCATGTCTCCTGCAAACTGCTGGATGCCGGCCTATGCGCCTGCAAGGACTATGCGCATCGCTCCGAACAGGTATCTGATTGTGTCAGGCTAACGCCGGCCAATGTCCGGACCCTGAACTGGCTCCCGCCGAGTTGCGGATACCGCCTGGTGGCCGAGGGCCGCGATCTTTATTGGTGGCATCCGCTGATTTCGGGTGATCCCAACACCGTCCACGATGCCGGCGTTTCTGTACGCGGGCGGGTGCAGGGAACCGAAGACGACATTCCCGACGAAGAACTCGAAGATCATATCGTGCAATGGCCCGCGCAATTGCCGAGAGGGGCCCGATTCAAGAAATCGCGAGCGTGAAGGCCAGCGCTTCGTTTTCTCCTGAATCTATTTCGCCGGTATGCCGGCGGGATACACCCATGCGCGGAGCCCGCTGTCACGGGCGCGATTCGCCCCCTAGATTGGGCGTCAGTTTCCCGCGGCCCAGTCGCTTCCCAACAAACCGCTCCGCATGAACAAGTTCGAACGGCAGGGCCGTCAATCGCCCGATCAACAGACATTGCCCGAAGTCCCGGCGCAGCTTGTGCCGGTGCCGGCGGATATCGCCGATGTCAGCGACGCGCCGTCGATCGCGCAGCGCGCGCCTCTGACGTCGAGCGAAGTCCGCACCATCCTGATGAGCCTGATGTTGACGATGTTCCTGGCCGCGCTCGACCAGACGATCGTCGCCACGGCTCTGCCGACCATCGGCCGGCAATTTGGCGACGTTTCCAGCCTGTCCTGGGTGATCACGGCCTATCTGCTCGCTTCGACGGCGGTCGCGCCGGTGTTCGGGACATTGAGCGACATCTATGGCCGCCGCTCCACGATCATTGCGTCGATGAGCCTGTTCATTGCGGGCTCCGTGCTCTGCGCGGCCGCGCCCAACATGCCGGTACTGATCGTTGCACGCGGCTTGCAGGGCCTTGGAGGCGGCGGCATTCTGCCGATCGTGCAGACCGTGATCGCGGATGTTGTCACGCCGCGCGAGCGCGGCCAGTACCAGGCCTATTTCAGTGGCGTGTGGATGGCGGCGGGAATTGGCGGACCAGTGCTCGGCGGCGTGTTCGCCGAACATCTGCACTGGTCGATGATCTTCTGGATCAACGTGCCGCTCGGGCTTACGTCGCTGGCGATGCTGCTGCCGAAGATGGGAAAGATTCCCGTCTATCACCGGCTGCGGAAGGTCGACTGGCTTGGGGGCGTTCTGCTGATGGCCGCGGCCGTGGTGTTCATGCTGGTGCTGACCTGGGGTGGCAACCGTTATCCCTGGCTCTCGCCGGTCATCATGGCGATGGTCGGAGCCTCCGCTGCGCTCGCGCTTTCCTTCGTGTGGCATGCTTCAAGGGCCGATGAGCCTTTCCTGCCGCTATCGCTGATGGGTGGAAAGGTCGTGCCATACGCGATTGCCTGCGGAGGCTGCGCCATGGGCGCGATGCTGGGACTGACGGTGCATCTGCCGCTCTACTATGAGGTGGTTTATCATCTCACTGCGAGCGAAGCGGGACTTGCCTTGATCCCGCTGGCAGCGGTTTCGACCGGCGGCGCTGCCATTGCCGGTCGAACCATGGCGCGTTCGAAGCACTACAAGCGGGTCGCCGTCATCGGGACGTTGTACGCGGCAGTTGCCGGTGCCGCGCTCGCGCTCGCCCCGATGCCTCTTTGGCTCTTGCTGGTTCTGCTGTCGATTTTCGCGATGGGACTTGGCACCGCGTTTCCGGTCAGCACTGTTTCCGCACAGAACGCGGTGGAACGCTCGCAGGTCGGCACCATCACGGGTGCGGTCAACTTTTTCCGGGCCTTGACAGCCTCGTTCACGGTAGCCGTTTTCAGCGCGATCCTGCTGATGGCGCTGGGAGCGGATATTTCGCTTTCGGGAGAACATCGGGGGCCGGTGAGTTCGATTTCGCCGGCCGATATGGTGGCGGCCTTCCGTTATGTTTTCGGCGCTGCCGCAGCAATGCTGCTTGCCGCGTCGCTGTGCTTTGTCCTGATGGAGGAAAGGCCGCTCGCCGGACCCGCAAGGCCTGTCGAGATGGCGGAGTAGGGCGCACAAAAGGGCAGTGCCGTCTGTTCCTTGCCGCCATGACTTCGCTCAGGCCGCCGGTTCGTTGCCCTCGGCCAACGCGCGTCGGAGCCTTCGGATGATGACGCCACGGGCGCGGTCGTCGGCAGCTGTCTGGACCTGATCGTTGATATCGAGCACAAGCCTTGACATCTCGTTGTGCCAATCGAGGTGCGTCACTGCTTCCGGGGTGAGGCGCCTGCGACGAGCGATGTCCAGCAACGTGGGCGCTGGCGTCGACAGGTCGTAGACATCGTCCAGCACAGGCTGAAACAGTTTGGCGGCCGGGACGATCCGATCCGCGATGCGGTCGGCAAGGCCTGCGATCGCCTGCTCCTCGCCATGGACAAGAAAAACGCCCCGATGGATCGGACGGCGAGCCGCAATCCATCGCGTGAGCTCCGTCCCGTCAGCGTGGCCTGAATATTCGTCCATCATGCGGATGCGGGCCGCCACCCTGATTTCCTCACCCTGTATCCGGACGGCCCTGGCGCCGTCCTGAAGAAACCGCCCGAGGGTGCCATGAGCCTGGTAGCCGACCAAAAGCACGGTGGCCCGATTGTTCCAGAGCCAGTGCTTGAGGTGATGGCGGATCCGTCCGGCATCGCACATTCCGCTTGCCGCAATGATGATATGAAAACCCGTCAGCTTGGCGATCGATTTGCTTTCATCGACAGTCTCGGTAAATCGAAGATGTTTCGAGTTGAACAGGCGATTGGCGTCGATATTCAGTTCGAGATCAGCGGCATGTTTCCGGAACACCTCGGTTGCGTGAATTGCCAGAGGCGAATCGAGGAATATCGGCGCTGATGGAACTTCTCCGCGTTCCATCAGGTCGATCAGGTCGACGATCAATTCCTGGGTTCGTTCCACGGCGAAGGCGGGAATCAGCAAGGGACCTTTCGCCGCCGCGGCATCATTGACTTCGGCGGCAAGATGCTCGCGGCGCCGCTGCGGCGTTGTGGGATTGCGAATTCTGTCGCCATAGGTCGATTCCGAGATGAGGTAATCGAACCCCGTGGGTGCCTTCGGGTCGGGCTCCAGCAATTTGGCTTCGGGTCCGATGTCGCCCGAGGCGAGCAGGCGCAGCGGCGGCGAATTGTCGCCGCCGACTTCGAGTTCGATTGACGCCGAACCGAGCAGGTGACCGGCATTCCAGTAGCGGGCGCGAACGCCGCTCATCACGTCGACCCACGTTTCATACTCGACCGGCTGGAACGATTGCAGTGAAGCTATGGCGTCGGCCTGGGTGTAGATAGGGCTGACCTCCGACCTTCCGCGCGCCGAATTTCGTCTGTTGAGGGAGGCGACTTCCGATTCCTGAATGCTTCCGGCGTCCGGCAACATATAGGAACAGAGATCGATCGTACCGCGCGTCGCGAGAATTTTGCCGCGGAAGCCTTCGCGCACCAGCTTTGGCAAGAGCCCGCTGTGGTCGATATGGGCATGCGTCAGAAGCACCGTGTCGATATCGGCGGGTCGAAACGGAAAATCGCGGTAATTGAGCTCCTTGAGGGTCTTCTGGCCCTGGAACAGTCCGCAATCGATCAGGAAGCGTCCCGAGGGCGTTTCGAGCAGGTAACACGAGCCGGTCACCGTATGCGCAGCGCCGCAAAATCGAACGGTCACGCTCATGCTGGATCTCCTGGAAGATTGCCATTTACCTCACGCCGCAGCGCGGACGCGAGGACATCATCGAGGGAAATCGCGTTGGTCGGGTGCGATACGCTGGTGGTCGAGCGTAAGGAGCGAATTCCTGCGTTTTCGAAACTGGTCGCCAACGCGTTCGGAAACAGCGCGTGGGTAACGACAGCGTCGATTGTCGTGGCGCCTGCGGCAGCCAGAGCCTTGGCGCAGGCAATCAAGGTACCGCCGGATGAAACGACGTCGTCCACGAGCAGCACTGGCCGGCCAGAGACCAATGCCGGATCGGCGAAGGATATCTCGACGGAGTTGTCGCCACGGCGGATTTTTTGGGCAACCAGGGACATGAGACCAAGGCGACCGGCGAGCTCGTTCACGAATGGTCCGGATTCCGCATCTGGACCCACCACGATGGTTGCAGGATCGATTCCCGACGCATGCAGCGTGTTGGCGATTGCGGGCATGGCAGACAGGTTTTCCGCTTCGATACCGGGAAAGACCGTGCGGATATCGTGGGTCCGGTGCAAGTGGGCATCCACCGTGATGATCCGGTCGGCAATGGTGGCGATCAGCTGGCCGACCGCTTTCTGGCTGATCGCTTCGCCTTCGCTGAAAGCGATGTCCTGCCGCATGTAGCAGAGATAGGGCGCAAGCAGAACGAGTTGCTTTGTGCCGGCTCGCTTCAGCGCCTCGGCGGCGAACAACAGCGCAATCAGCTTGTCGTTAGGCTGGTCGAGAGAGGCATGGATGATCGTCGTCGCGGCGGCGCGGCCGACTTTCACGCGCATTTCGCTGTCGGGAAATCGGTGCAACGCGATTTCCCGGAAGGGAACGCCGAGCAGCGAAGCGAGCCGCCTTGCGTCGCCGGCGCTGCATGGCAGGCTTTGAATGACGACGTCGCTCACGGCTTGGTCTGACCCTGAAGGACCGTCCGATTTTCGATGGTGTAACCGGAAGCGAGCTTCGAGCTCGCCACGGCAAGATCATGCTGGGACGGATCGAACGCGTAGATCCGATAGAGCGGTTCGCCGGTTTCGACACGGTCGCCGATTTTCTTCTGAAGCCTGATGCCGGCGCCCTTGTCGAGCGGAGCGCCCGCGGTTCGCGCCAGCCGGTTCATCTGCAGGCAGTCGATGCCTGATACGACGCCATCGCGCCCGGCTGGCACATCATAGGTCAATTCGCCGAGTTCGGTTCGGCAGTCAGATGGCCCCTGCGCATCGATGATCTTTTGCATTTGCCTCATCGCCGCCCCGCAGTCGAGCAATTCGCAGGCGCGCGCGTAGCCGGAACCGCCGCGCAGCTTCGGATCGTATTCCAGCAGATGGGCGGCGAGCCTCAGCGACTTTTCGCGCAGGTCTTTCGGGGCTGCCGGCTCATTTGCCAGGACCGCCATGACGTCCTGGGCTTCGAGCGTGGGGCCGATACCGTTTCCGATAGGCTGGCGGCCATCGGTCGTGATCACCTCCACAGCTATGTCGAAGCGGTCACCGACGAATTCGAATAGCTTGCGAAGCCTCATGGCCTCCGTGCCATTGGTGACTTTGGCCGTCGGACCGACGGGAATGTCGATCAAGAGATGCGTCGATCCGGCCGCGAGCTTTTTTGACATGATGGAGGCTACCATCTGCTCGCGGGTGTCGAGGCTGAGCGGTCGCTCCACCGAAATCAGAATGTCATCGGCCGGCGACAAGTTGACGTGTCCGCCCCAGACAAGGCAGCCGTTGCAGGCCGCGACGATTGCTTTCATCTCGTCGGCGCCGACATTGACCCGGGCCAGAACTTCCATGGTATCGGCTGTACCAGCGGGAGAGGTGATGGCGCGTGAGGAGGTCTTTGGGATCGGCAGGCCATGGGCCGCCACGATCGGCACGACGATCATCGACGTGCGGTTGCCGGGTATCCCGCCGATGCAGTGCTTGTCGACGACGATCGGGTCGGTCCATTTCAGCTGCGTTCCCGCCTGCGCCATCGCCCCGGTGAGCGCGATCAATTCGTCGCTCGTCATGAAACTGGCGGAGCCGATGAGGAATGCCGCGATTTCCATGTCGGAGTAGCGGTAGTGGGTGAGATCACTGACGATAGCGGCGATCTCGCGGGCGTTCAGGGTTTGGCCGCGAATCTTGGACCTTACCGCTTCGAGACTTTCCGGCTGAGCAGCGGGCGTCACCGTGATCAGACTGCCGACGGGCTCGGCGAAGCGCCTGAGTGCAGGTTCGGCGAGGCCAATCTCGCCGGGACCAACGAGGCTGTCATCATCGGTGATCAGGAGGGTCGCCAGCAACACTTTCGAATTGCGGCGCAGTTCGACGCGGCTGAAGCCGCGAAAGATTTCCGCGCGAAGTGCCTTTGACTGCCGCGAAATGACGACCACGTTTTCCCGGCCAGTATCGAGATTGACGCTTCGAATTTCGAGTTGCGGGCGGCTGGTGTCGGCTGGGGTCATTGGAAAACCGGTGGTTGAGGCTCGTCAGGACTAAATAGGGGTGTATAGCCACCGTCCCCTTGACCCAAATCATGTTTTTCAGGCGGCCTGGGCCGCTGAGCCACCATGTCGATCGGACAGGATAGAACCCGTGATTGTGAAAGCGAAAATTGCGGCCTTCTCGGTAACCTGGCGTTCAGACTGTTCGTCAATGACCTCGCAACCAATGGCCTTTAGATTTCAGCGGAGATCGGGCGCGGGGTGAACCCTTTGGGTCCCGACCGGAGTTTTGAATGCGAAAATTGATTTCAAGATTCCTAAGCGACGAATCCGGCGCGACGGCGATCGAATATTGCCTGATTGCCGTTGGACTGAGCATCGTGATTGTCACCGCGGTCAACGGCATCGGCGGCACGCTCAATACCAATTTCAGTTCGATCAATTCGTCGTTGAAATAGGAATCCTATTTCTCTCCATTCAGCGCGCGCATCACCGCGATGCGTGCGAACGTCGGCCAGCCGCCGCCAATCTCCGCCGCCTTGATCAGGTTCTCGACCGCGATTTGCCAGCGCTTCTGCTGCTGAACCGTTTCCGGAAGCTTCATGATGTAGTCGGCGGCGTGCTGCAGCGTCGACAGTTGGCGGCCGCCGCGCAGGCGTATCGGCTCATCGAACGGCGCCGACCACGGCATTTCAGGTTGGCAGTCCTTGAGGAAGCGAAACCGGTTCGCCGGATGCGCTCGAGCCGCCGAAGCGCCGCACTATCCGGCCTTCTTCGATCGAACGGACGTGCGCCCCGGTTTCTCGGCCTTTCTGGGCGCCTGCGTCTTGGCTTCTTCCTTGGCTGCGCGTTTGCCGCTGATCGGCAGCAGCATCTCGCGTTGACCCTCGATCCGCTTCTTCGGCTTCTTGCCCTTGGCGACGGAGGGAGGAGCCTGGCGCTCGTTGGCGAGGCTCTTCTTGAGAGCATCCATGAGATTGATGACATTGCCGCCGGTTTTCGGCGCGGCCTTTGCCGTCGGCCGGATGCCACTGCGCTTCCTGTTGATTAGGTCGATCAGGGCGGTTTCGTAGTGATCCTCGAACTTGTCGGGCTCGAAAGAGCCGGACTTCCTCTCGACGATGTGCTTGGCGAGATCCAGCATGTCCTTTGTCACCTTGACGTCCTGGATATCGTCGAAATATTCCTTCTCGTTGCGCACCTCGTATGGATAGCGCAGCAGCGTGCCCATCAGGCCCTTGCCGAGCGGCTCCAGTGCAATGATGTGCTCGCGATTGGTCAGCACGACGCGTCCGATCGCGACCTTGTTCATGTTGCGAATGGTTTCGCGGATCACGGCGAAGGCGTCGTGGCCGACCTTGCCGTCTGGTACGAGATAGTAGGGACGGATCAGGTAACGGCTGTCGATATCGGTTTCAGGCACGAACTCGTCGATTTCGATCGTGTGCGTGGACTCCAGCGCAATGTCGTCCAGTTCCTCCCTCGACATCTCGATATAGGTGTCGGTGTCGACCTTGTAGCCCTTGGTGATGTCCTCGGAGGGGACTTCCTCGCCCGTCTCGGCGTCGACCTTCGCGTATTTGATGCGATGGCCGGTCTTGCGGTTGATCTGGTTGAAACTGACCTTTTCGGTATCCGACGTCGCCGGGTAAAGCGCGACCGGGCAGGTCACGAGCGAAAGGCGCAGAAAACCCTTCCAATTGGCACGGGGGGCCATGGGATACTCCCAATACGCAACTTACCAAAAAACCGAGGTTATCATTCGTCGACCGGCTTTCAAGCCGGTGGGCAGGTGAATCTTCCAACGGCGTTAACCGAGGCGAGTTGCCGCAGCCGGGGCAGGCAAGCGGTGTCCGGCCTTCGTCCTGCGGATGCCTCCCATGATCCTGATGGAGGTGAGATCGGTTCGCAGCAAAGCCCGGAACATCATCGAAAATCACGCGTTGCCCGGGATGACATAGCGCCGGACGGGCGCTCACCGGAGCAGATCGAGGCACCATGGCAACGCGGCGGCCAGCGCGAGAGCAACATCAGATCGTCGAGACCCCTACCGAAGCTCGACAGGCCGAGCCCGGCCCGTCGGTGCTGGCGCTGCTGACCGTATCAACGGGTCTCGCCGTATTGATCCTGGGCGTCTTGTGGTTCGTGTTCTTCCGTACATGAGCAGTGCGCCGCAGCCCGCCAACGTCGAAAAAAGTTCCCGGATCGCGTCTCGGGTATAACGCCCCTGTGGCTGACATTTGTCAGCACCATGCTTTGTTGTTCGTCCGTTATTACGAATCGCGCATGATGTCGCTTGTGAGTCGCGCTGACCATCTTTTTTGGGGCAGCCGGCTGCACAAAGGTTTCCACGCGTTTTTGGCGTTCAGCACCATGATATCGTCACACACGCAGCGAAGATACTGCGTGGGGGGCGGCAACCGGATGAATCCTATGCTCACCTTTCTCACCCAGTCGTCGATCTTCATCGCGGGTTTCGGACTTGGATATGCCGCGTGTGCATGGCGCGGCCGCCGCCGTGCGAACGGAACTTTTACTTCGCGTAATGTACGGCCGGTGACCTCGATGTTCGGCCATGCCCGCCGGGCGTTCTGAACCGGCACGGGACGTTGGGAGACCCGCGATCAGCCCCCGCGGAACTGGCAGGGGTCGGCCGGAACCGGCTGACCGGAGTTTGTGCCTTTTGGAAGGGTCCTTCAACGCCGAGGCCCGCTCCAGGCGAGTGCACCGTTTACGGAAATTCAGCATATCTTAACCAAGATAGCGTGACGTGGGGATATGCTCCGCAGGGTGGAGTTTGGCATTCGCCATCCACTAGTGCCGACTTTCCGAAGTTCGTGTCCCGGACACAAGATCGATGTTTCAGCTTTTCTTGCGGGCCCGCGCGCATAAGTTGTTTAAAGACCGGCCGGATGATCGGAATTTCAAGGCCCGATCAGCCGAGCGGGACGCTGAAACAGACCGTGCGCGCGTCGGGTCCATTCTGGAAGCCATCGAGAATGCCCTGCAGGAGGCGGAGCAGGAACAGTCGGGGCTGAACCGGCGTGTAGAGGATGTGCTGGCGCGGGCAGCGGTCACCCTGGGCAACGGGACCGACGAGTACCTGGACCGCGAAGCGCTCGACAGCCACCATCAGGATTTGTTCAGCACCGAGATTGCCAATGGGCAACGTCGCCTCCAGGAACTTTCGACCGCGATCACGCATTTCAGGTTTCTGAAAGTTGCGACGTTAAGCAGGTTTTCAGACTATAGGCCTGCCGCAACCAGCACGTGATTGAATAACCCGTCGCGATCGTTGTAAACGTCCCAGGCCGCCCGTTGGAGGACGGCCGCCGCAGACATGCGGAATGTGGCGCTCCTGATGGCCGATGGCGGCCGAGCACGAGTTTCGGATTTTAGGCAATGGCGCGTGATGATCGGGCAATTCTTGTTACGGGAGGAGCAGGGTATATCGGTGCCCACTGCTGCAAGGCCCTGTCGGACGGCGGATACTTGCCGGTATGTGTCGACGATTTCTCGACTGGCAACCGCAGCTTTGTGAAATGGGGCCCGCTGGTCGTCGGCAATGTTCGCGACACCGCGCTGATCAGGGAGACGATCGCGAGCCATCGGATTGCGGCGGTTATGCATTTCGCGGCCTTCAGCCAGGTCGGCGAGTCCGTCGTTGATCCACAGAAATACTATTCGAATAACGTAGGTGGCACGCTCTCGCTTTTGGCGGCCATGCGGGAAACGGGCTGCAACCACCTGGTTTTTTCAAGCACAGGCGCGGTTTACGGCAATGCCGGCCGCGATCCCATTTCTGAAGACGCCGCCGGCTCACCTGTCAATCCCTACGGCGCTTCGAAGTGGATGATAGAGCAGATACTGGCCGACTACCGCTCAGCCTATCAACTGCGTTCGACGTGCTTGCGCTATTTCAACGCCAGTGGCGCGGAAAAATCTGCGTCGATCGGCGAGTTCAGGGATCCTGAGACGCATCTCATTCCGCGCGCGATGATGGCGCTGCAGGGATACGTCGGCGATTTCGCCATTTTCGGCGAAGACTATGATACGCCCGACGGTACGGCGGTTCGGGACTATATTCATGTCGAGGATCTGGCGGCCGCTCATCTTTTGGCGCTGAAGGCAATGATGGGCGGGTCAACCGGCGGCGCGTTCAATCTTGGTACCGGATCGGGCTATTCGGTGCGCGAGGTGGTCGCCGCGGTCGAGAAGGCCGCGGGCCGCAAGCTTCCGCTTGTCGCCAAGCCCCGCCGCGCCGGCGATCCGCCCGTGCTGGTTGCTGATCCGTCTTTGGCACGCAAAACCCTTGGCTTTCGTCCCATCGTTTCCGATCTCGAAACGATCGTGAGGTCCGCGTGGGCGTGGCACCAGAAGGCGCACCCGCAGCGTCGACCTGCGCCGCAACCCGAGTTGCGATAAACCCGAGTTGCGACAAGGCTGTGAGAAATCGAGGCTCCGGCCCGGCCGGTGGTCTGATTCCAACGACCACGTCACGCGATCCTTTGCCGCCTACGATCTCGCCATTTTGGTCCGCAAGAGAAACGACAATACCTGGCCGACACTGATCCCGCTGATGCCGCCCATCGCCTTGACGAGAACGTCTGCGAGGCGGCCATGTCGATCGGGCGTCAATAGTTGAAGCGCCTCCAGACCGGCCGCCGTTCCCACCACAAGGGTCACGACGAGCAGCGCGCGATTGGGATATGCCAGGGCAAATGCACAGCCCATCAGCGCAAAGGCTGCGAAACGCTCAAAGTGCGGATCGGTCAGAACCGGACGGACATCAATTGGCGACAGTGTCGCGCAGAAGATGATGACGAATGTAAGCCAGCCAATGGCGACGGATATCCTTTGAATCATGGTCGGTAAGTAGGCTAGAATTTATGTTTGCTCAACCCGTTCGTTGCCTTTCTCCCCGGTTCCGAATGACGATTGGCCGAATGTCCCCGAACCCTGCTATCCGCGCCGGCGCCGCCCAGGTTCCATGAGTCTGACCTACGTCATTCCCGACATTCACGGCCGATCGGATCTGCTTTGCGAAGGTCTTGTTGCCATCACCGCTCGTTCAAAAGGCGAGGGCGGGGTAATCGTCATGATCGGCGATTACGTCGACAAGGGGCCGGATAGCAAAGCCGTCATTGAGCGGCTGATGTGCGGTGTCGGCGAGGGGTTTAGCCTGGTTCCGCTTAAAGGCAACCATGACGCGCTGATGGTGGACGCCCTGCGGGATTCCGCAAAGATGGTCGCGTGGATGGCGAAAGGAGGCGATGCAGCGCTGGCTTCCTACGGGGGCGATCCTGCCGCGGTCCCCAAGGCCCATATCGACTGGCTCGATGGATTGCCCCTGATGCATGTCGACGCGCACCGGCTTTATGTTCACGCGGGCGTTGACCCGGAAAAACCGCTGGCGCAACAGGACGAGGTGACGTTGTTATGGAAGCGTTATCCGAAGGGATATCCCGACGGCTGGGGCAGGCTCCACGTCGTCCATGGCCACGACAACAGCCCTGGCGGCCCGTTGCTCTACAAAGGACGTACCAATCTGGATACGCTTGCCTGGCGGACGGGACGCCTGACGATCGGGGTTTTCGACGATGCGGCGCCGGGCGGTCCGGTCGATTTTATGGTGGTCAAGGGAGCGCCGGCGGGGCGATGACGCTGCGCCGCACAGTTGGGGCTCTCCGAGCCCGCATGATGGAAAATCGGCACTTGTGAAAAAAATGTAATCTTGTGGTGCGGTCTGTTCATAGCCCATTCACGCCGTCCGCGCTCATCTCAATAGCGGAAACTGAACCGCTCAAATTCGGAGACCAACGTGCGCTTGCTTGTCGTTGAAGATGATCCGGATCTCAATCGTCAACTGACCACGGCCCTGTCGGATGCAGGTTACGTGGTTGATCGCGCGTTCGACGGCGAGGAAGGCCATTATCTCGGCGACAGCGAGCCCTACGACGCCGTCGTTCTCGACATCGGGCTGCCGAAGATGGACGGCATTTCGGTACTGGAAGCCTGGCGCCGCAACGGGCGCTCGATGCCGGTCTTGATCCTGACTGCGCGCGATCGCTGGAGTGACAAGGTTCAGGGTTTCGATGCCGGCGCCGACGACTATGTGGCAAAGCCATTTCATCTCGAGGAAGTGCTCGCCAGGATCCGCGCGCTGCTCCGCCGCTCCACGGGCCACGCCCAGTCCGAGCTGACATGCGGACCGGTTTCGCTCGACACGCGCACCGGCCGGGTCAGCGTGTCCGGCAACCCGATCAAGATGACGTCGCACGAATACCGGCTGCTGGCCTATCTCATGCATCATGCCGGGCGCGTGGTATCGCGGACCGAACTGGTTGAGCATCTCTACGACCAGGATTTCGATCGCGACTCAAATACCATCGAAGTATTTGTCGGACGTATTCGCAAGAAGCTGGACGTCGACATCATCCAGACGGTGCGCGGGCTTGGCTATCTCTTGACCCCACCGACGCCCGGCATCTGATCCAACGGTGTTGATGAACCGCCTTTGCCTGTGCTCTGCTTCGGCATGACGAATTTCGAGGGCGGATATCCACAAAGGGGGGCCGGACCCAGACGGATACTTCGCGGGAAAAGGCCCTGATGCGCGGCAGCTCGCTTGCAACCCGCCTGTTCCTGTCCGCGACCGCCTGGGTGGTGGTGATTCTGGTCATGACCGGCGTCGTGCTGTCGTCGGTGTACCGCAATGCCAGCGAGCGCGCCTTTGACCGTCGGCTCAACCTCTATCTGCGCACGCTCGTCGCGGAGGTTGCCACGCCCGACGAGCCTCCCGATCGCCAGTTCCAGTCGCTCGGCGAGCCGCTGTTCGAACTGCCGCTGTCCGGCTGGTATTGGCAGATCACCCGCACGGATTCGGACAAGGCCGAGGTGCGGGCGTCGCGCTCGCTGTGGGACAAGAAGCTGCCCAAGCTCGAAGACCAGGGCGCCGAGTTGACGGCAGCCGGCATTCGCCTCGGCTATGTCGAGGGTCCGGAGGGGCAGACGCTCCGCATGGTGGAAAGGCCGGTCGATCTCGGCACTGACGGCAAGTTCCTGGTCAGCGTTGCCGGCGACGCGTCGGAGATCTTCGAGGAAACCCGCAACTTCGACTACTACCTCGTCGGCACGTTTGGCGCCCTTTCGATCGTGCTTGTCCTGACCACGATCTTCCAGGTTCGCTTCGGCCTGGCGCCGTTGAAGCGCATTTCAGATTCGATTGCCGATATCCGTTCCGGCCGTGCCGAACGGCTCGAGGGCGAATTTCCTGTCGAAATCGCGCCGCTGGCACGCGAAACGAACGCGCTGATCGAGGCCAATCGCGAAATCGTCGAGCGCGCCCGCACCCACGTCGGAAACCTTGCCCATGCGATCAAGACACCGCTCTCGGTGATCATCAACGAGGCTTCCGCCCATTCCGCCGATCCCTTCGCGATGAAGGTTCTGGAGCAGACCGACGCGATGCGTGACCAGGTCGCTCATCATCTGAAGCGGGCGCGAATTGCGGCGCGTGTCACTGCGATTGGTACGATCACCGAAGTCGCTCCCGTCATCGAGGCCTTGCGCCGGACGATGGAGAAGATCCATCGCGACCGGGGCATCGCCATCGAGGTTGCGACCGACGCAAGAGCAAAATTCAGGGGCGAGCGGCAGGACCTTGAAGAGATGGCGGGCAACCTCGTCGACAACGCCTGCAAATGGGCCATGTCGCGGGTCCTTATCGAGGTGCGGGTGGAAGGGGAGGTCGAGCCCGGTGCCGGCCCCATGCTCAGGTTGGTCGTCGATGATGACGGGCGTGGCCTGTCGGACGCCGAGCGCGCGCAGGTCTTGGGGCGCGGTCAGCGGCTCGATGAATCCAAGCCCGGGTCCGGACTGGGGTTGTCGATCGTGGTTGACCTTGCGGCCTTGTATGGTGGCAGCCTGTCGCTCGGCCGGGCGGCCCTGGGTGGCCTGCGGGCGGAACTGGTGCTGCCGGCGGTATAGGCCACTCCGGGAAGGGCCTGACTTGCGATCCCCGCGGCCCTACAGGCGCGGAGTTCGTGCCGCCATCGATCATCCTAAACGACTTCTTAACGTCGGCGCTTCTAATATGCCCGCGGGCGCGGTTTGCCGCGTCCGCGCGACCAGAAGCGTGCAATTCGGGCGTATGAGTCAGACATCTACCGAACGGCTGAGAGATTTTCTCACGCAGCTGCCGCCGCAGTCGCAGGCGTTGCTGATGCGTGAGTTCGAGCGCGCCCTCGAACGCGGCGAGGACTCGACGGTTGCTACGCTTGTGCTCGAATTGCTGCGAAAGATCGTGCGCGGAACGGACGGGGTTGTGCGTCCTCGCACCGATAATCCGGCGCGGGTTCTGTTCCAGCCACTGGAGCCGTTTCTCGTCGACGGCAATGTCTCGATGCGCGCCGGACAGGTCCGTCGCGCCTCGCTGCCCCCCGTGTGGCAATGGCTGGCCCGCGAGGGCGCACCAGATCAGGTGCGCGAATTCGAGCAAGTTTTGTCAGGCGGGCCGGAAACGGCAACATCGTCGCAGATGGAGGCCGCGATCCGGAGACTTCAGGTCACCACCGCCGATGCAATCCTCAAGGTCATTGCGCCCCAGTCAGGCGGCGACCAGCGGCGCACGCTCTCCCGAATAGGCCCGCCGGAAACCATTGAGGATCTGCATTCGATCGCTCTGGTCCTGCAGGCGCGGGAGGCATTCGAGACGATCGACAGCCGCATTCCAAGTCTTCTTCGGATTTTTGGCGAGCAACAGATTGCCGCGGTGACTGCCGCGCTCAACGTTCCCGCGCTGCAGATGCCGCAACTGCTGCCGTTTGCGCTTTCGCTCGTGATGCGGCGGCTGACCGCGCCCTGGCAGATCATCCGCCTTGCCGTCAGGATGGCCGCCTCCGACGATGAACTTCGCGTTGCTGCGACGCCCTATGGCATTGCCGTCACGATGGCGCTGCACGACCTTTCGCGTTCGGCTGCCACCTTGCGGGCGGATATCCGGCGCGGGCATCTCGAAAACGTGGCCGAGCACCTGAAAATGCTTCACGACGGCGTGCGCGGCTTGCGGACCGAACTTGATCTTCGCAACGAGTCGGCATGGGGCAGACAGTTGGCAGCGATCCGGGCCGACATCTCCAATGCGCTGCAATCGGAAATCGAGAGCGTGCCGGGCCGCGTCCGACGGGTTCTGCGTCAGCGTGCCGACAAGGATATTCTTCCCGGCGCCCAGTTCGATGCCGGCGAGGTCGACGAGATCGCCGCCTTGATCGACTTCGTCGCGGTTTGCCGCACCTACGCCGGCGAATTGGCCATCAATGAGGTCACGCTGCGGACCTACTCGGACCTTCAACATTATGTGGAGCAGTCCACCGAGTCGCTCGTTCAGTCATTGCGGGCCAGCGAGGGAAAGAACAGGGCTTATCGGCAGTTGCAGGTCGCAGCCGCGATCCGCTTCTGCCATGTCCTGTTCGGGCCCGATTACGCTTCCTTGATGAGCCGGGCGGCGGAAAACGCAACAACCGGCGAACGGACGCGCGCCGGGTAGCTGGCCCCGGTAGCAGGGTTGTATAAATCACATAATACAATTTTAAGTTGACACTCCCGGACCGGGGCGTACCGTTCGGGCATGAATCCGGTGATCCACTTCGTTGGAATCGAAAACCGCGTGATTTCGGCGACCTACCGAAATCTCATGATCGGGGCGAAGGTCCTGCTCATCGAAAAGCTCAGCGGACGACCGCTGCCTGAGCCTGTCACCAGCATCACTTCCCCCATTCCCAGCGGATCATTGCGGATCAGCCTGCCTCACTCCGTCGGAGCCGGGGATTACTTCCTTCGGGCATTGAACGGTCACGGCCAGATCGCGGCGCAAAGCGTCGTTTTTCAAGTCGGCTGACAATGGAACTTTAAAGCTTTTTCAAAAGGTTACGTTCATTGCTTCAAATTGATAATTGTCAATTGCTCCCCTTGCCGCCTGTGGTGTAAAGCGGCGCCAAGGCGCGTTGTGGTTCGCGCCTTTCATCGGAACCCGCTTGATGACGCTGTGGCTTGTGTTCGCGCTCATGACGGCCGCGGCGATCTTCGCCGTGCTTTGGCCCTTGAGCCGTGCCGGTCGCCCGCAGAACGACGGCAACGAAGCGGCCGTCTACAAGGATCAGTTGGCCGAGATCGACCGCGACCTTGGCGCCGGCCTGATCGGCGCCACCGAGGCGCAGGCCGCGCGGGTGGAAATTGGTCGAAGGCTGCTGAACACCGCGGACAACCCGCGCATTCTTGCCGGATCGAATCCGAGTTTGCGCCGCGCCGCAGCAATGATTGCGCTGCTTGGAATTCCGATGGTCGCAATTGCGGTTTACTATCCGCTGGGTTCGCCGGGGATCGGCGATTTTCCGTTGGCGCACCGCTCGCACGCACCTGAATCGACGCTGCCGCTCGATAATCTGGTGGCACAAGTCGAGCAGCATCTGGAAAAAAATCCAACCGACGGTCGTGGTTGGAGCGTTCTTGCGCCCGTGCTGGCAAGGCTCGGCCGCTTGGATGATGCGGTACGGGCTTTTCGCAATTCGATTACCTATAACGGTGAGAGTGCCGATCGCAGGGCCGATCTTGGCGAAGCGCTCGTCGCTGCGGCGGGCGGAGTCGTCACTGTCGAAGCGAAGGCCGAGTTCGAGCGCGCCGTCGCGCTGAATGGCGACGAGGTCAAGGCGAGCTACTATCTCGGCCTGGCCGCCGAGCAGGATGGCCGGGTCTCCGATGCGGCATCGATCTGGCAAGCGATGCTTGCAAAGGCCCCCGCCGACGCGCCGTGGCGTCCGCTGGTGCGGGACGCATTGGTGCGGGTCGGCGCTGCTGCCCCCGCGCCTGGACCTTCGGACGATGCGGTGGCGGCTGCCAAGAACATGAACGAGAACGACCGCAGCGCCATGATTCGTGGCATGGTCGAGCGCCTCGCTACCCGATTGAAGCAGAACGGCGACGATGTGGAGGGGTGGCTGCGGCTGGTCAGGGCCTATATGGTTCTGGGTGACGCCAACAAGGCAAAGGACGCGTCGATGGACGCCCGTCATGCCGTGGCCAACGACCCTGAGCGGCTGCAACAGCTCAATGAGGGTCTGAAAAATCTCGGGCTGGATGGATAAGCATGATGCCGAAAAGTGTGAGACGGTTTTCGGGTAACATCATGCGCGGGAACAAGGCGCATGATGCCGAAAAGTGTGAAGCGGTTTTCGGGTAACATCATGCGCAGGAATAGAGGCAATCGAGGCAATCAATGACCCGCAAGCAGCGGCGTTTGACCATCATCGGCGGTTCGCTCGCAGTGCTTGCGCTTGCGGCGGCGCTGGTTCTCAACGCGATGCGTGATTCAATTGTATTCTTCTCGACGCCTTCCACGATTGCTGAAAAACATATTCAGCCGGGGAAGCGCTTCAGGCTCGGCGGCCTCGTGCAACCGGGTTCCCTGGTGCGCGGCGAAGATCTAGACGTCACGTTCCAGGTTTCTGACACCAGCGCCTCGTTGCCCGTATCCTACAAGGGAATTCTCCCCGATCTGTTTCGCGAAGGGCAGGGCGTCGTGGCGGAGGGTGCGCTCGACGCGTCGGGTGTGTTCAGGGCCGACACCGTGCTCGCCAAGCACGACGAGAATTACATGCCCAAGGACGTCGCAGACGCCCTGAAGAAGCAGGGGCACTGGAAGGATGAGTACGGCGCAAGGCCGAAAGCCGACAAGCAGGAGGCACCGGGCGTGGCGCAGAGCGAACGGGGAACACTGAGGTGATCGCTGAAAGTGGACATTACGCCCTTGTTCTGGCGCTCGGCCTGGCGTTGATCCAGTCGACCTTGCCCCTTTTGGGCGCGCGCTGGCGCGACGTGGCGCTTATGAACGTCGCGCGCTCGACGGCGATCGCACAGCTCGCCTTCGTGGCGGCATCGTTTGCGGCACTGGTCACGTTGCACGTTACTTCGGACTTCTCCGTGCTCAATGTGTTCGAGAATTCGCATTCGATGAAGCCCCTGATCTACAAGTTCACGGGCGTATGGGGCAACCACGAAGGCTCGATGCTGCTGTGGGTGTTCATCCTGGCCCTGTTCGGCGGCCTGGTTGCGATGTTCGGAAACAACCTGCCTTTGTCGCTGCGCGCCCATGTTCTGGCGGTCCAGGCCTGGGTTGCGAGCGCCTTTTATCTCTTCATCCTGATCACCTCGAATCCGTTCCTGCGCATTTCCAATCCACCGATCGAGGGCCGCGACCTCAATCCGGTCCTGCAGGATATCGGGCTGGCGATACACCCGCCCATGCTCTACCTCGGCTATGTCGGGTTCTCGATTTCATTCTCCTTCGCAGTCGCCGCGCTGATCGAGGGTCGGATCGATGCGGCATGGGCGCGTTGGGTGCGGCCATGGACGCTCGTTGCCTGGATCTTCCTTACGCTCGGAATCGCGATGGGCTCCTACTGGGCCTACTACGAACTCGGCTGGGGAGGCTGGTGGTTCTGGGATCCGGTCGAGAACGCCTCGCTGATGCCCTGGCTCGCCGGCACCGCGCTCCTGCACTCGCTCGTGGTGATGGAGAAGCGCAACGCGCTCAAGGTCTGGACCATCCTGCTTTCGATTCTCACCTTTTCGCTGTCATTACTCGGTACGTTCCTGGTGCGGTCCGGCGTGCTCACGTCGGTTCATGCATTCGCAAGCGATCCGACGCGCGGCGTTTTCATTCTGTTGATCCTGTGCATATTTGTCGGAGGCAGTCTCTCGCTTTACATCTTCAGGGCTTCCTCGCTCAAGCAGGGTGGCCTGTTCGCTCCGATTTCGCGGGAAGGCGCGCTTGTGCTCAACAACCTCTTCCTGACGACCGCCTGCGCGACGGTATTCGTCGGAACGCTCTATCCGATGGCGCTGGAGGTAGTCACGGGAGAAAAAATCTCGGTCGGCGCACCGTTCTTCAACCTCACCTTCGGGCCGTTATTCGTTCCGTTGATGATTGCGCTCCCCTTTGGGCCGCTGCTGGCCTGGAAGCGCGGCGACCTTCTCGGAGCGGCGCAGCGCCTGATGGCCGCCGCCATCGCCGGCCTGATCGCGTTCGCGATATTGTGGGCGTGGACCCTGGGCGGCAGCACCTTCGCTCCGCTCGCGATAGGGCTTGCGGTGTTTGTGATCGCGGGAGCCCTGGTCGACATGAGCGAGCGCGTTGGCCTGTTTCGCGCGCCGATGGGAACAGCTTTGCGGCGGGCACGCGGATTGCCGCGTTCGAACTGGGGTACGATGTTCGCCCATGCCGGCATCGGCGTGGCCCTGATCGGCATTGTCTGCGAGACGACCTGGAATAGCGAATACATCAGATCGATGAGCGTCGGTGATGTGGCCAAGGTCGCCGGTTACGAGTTGAAGCTTGCAGGCATGAACCAGCGTCAGGGACCAAATTTCCGCGAAATGGTCGCGCGGTTCAGCGTCAGCCTGAACGGCCGGCTGCTCGACACGATGACGCCGTCCAAGCGCAGCTTCACGACGCGGGGCGCCACCACAACAGAGGCCGCGTTGCTGACACGCGGCGCAAGTCAGCTTTACGTCTCGCTGGGCGATACCGGAGGAAATGGCACGATCACGGTGCGGATCTATCATAAGCCGTTTGTGTTGCTGATATGGTTCGGGCCCGTATTGATGGCGTTCGGCGGCCTGTTGTCGCTGTCGGATCGCCGGCTGCGGGTCGGCGCGCCGAAACCTGCGAAGGCCCTGCGCGGACTGCAGGCGGCGGAGTGATATCATGATGCGAATTCTGTTTTGCGTATTGGCCATCGTCGCCATGGCGGGAAATTCCGCCTACGCTGTGCAACCGGACGAGATCATGTCAGATCCCGCAAAGGAAGAGCGGGCACGGGACTTGTCGCGCGAATTGCGATGCATGGTCTGCCAGAACCAGTCGATTGACGATTCGGAAGCGCCGTTGGCGCGAGATCTCCGAATTCTGGTCCGCGAGCGGATCGCCGCAGGCGACAGCGATCGGCAAGTGATCGATTTTCTGGTCGCGCGCTATGGCGAATTCGTGCTGCTCAATCCACAGCTCAACTCGCATACCTGGCTGCTGTGGATTTTGCCACCCTTGGTACTCGCCGGGGGAGGCCTTACGCTCTGGATGCGCTCGCGCCAGCGCGGAAGGTCGGCCGTGGGTGGGGAACCCTCGCCGCTCGGGCTGACGGCTGAGGAGGAGGCGCGCCTTGAACGGCTGATTGCGACACCGGACCAGCCAGTTTAGCGCTTCCGGAAGGCAATTTCGGTCCTGCGGTATTCCGCCGCATTCGGTGGCGCCTTCATTACGAAAGTTTAACTCCGCCGCCAGCGCGCTGTAAGGCGGAAATGCCCATCTTCTTGGGCATGGGTGCACGCCCTGCATCGCTGATTCACGGATTCCCGGCTCTGGAGAAATTTGAATGACCGACCGTCCCGATCTTTCGTCCTTCCCATCTTACCGCGCGCCGCGCCACTCGCTGTTGTCGGCGCGCAAGTTCGCGCTCATGGCCTCGGTCGTCGCAGGCCTTGGCGCCGCCGTTTACGGTTTCGGCCCTTCTGCCGGTCCGATCGACGTCTTCAGCACCAGCGCGCATGCGCAGGTGAACAATGAAGTCCGCAAGGTGGCGCAGCCTATCGGCTTTGCCGACATTGTGGAGCGCGTAAAGCCATCGGTGATTTCGGTGAAGGTCAACATCAACGAGAAGATTGCCAAGAACGATGGCGACGACGATGCTTCGCCTTTCCAGCCGGGATCTCCGATGGAGCGCTTCTTCCGTCGCTTCGGCGGTCAGGACGGCTTTCCCCCCGGATTGCGTGGTGGACCGCGCGGCCGTGTGGTAACCGGCCAGGGTTCCGGCTTCTTCATCTCGGCAGACGGCTACGCCGTGACCAACAATCACGTGGTTGACGGCGCCGACAAGGTCGAGGTGACCACCGATGACGGCAAGACCTACAGCGCCAAGGTGATCGGCACCGACGCGCGTACCGACCTTGCCCTGATCAAGGTGGAGGGCGGTTCGAATTTCCCGTTTGCCAAACTGTCCGACAGCAAGCCGCGGATCGGAGACTGGGTGCTCGCCGTCGGCAATCCGTTCGGGCTCGGTGGAACGGTTACTGCCGGCATCGTCTCGGCCAGCGGCCGCGACATCGGCAACGGCCCATATGACGATTTCATCCAGATCGACGCGCCCGTGAACAAGGGCAATTCCGGCGGTCCGGCCTTCAATACCGAAGGCGAGGTGATGGGCGTCAACACGGCAATCTATTCGCCCTCCGGCGGCAGCGTCGGTATCGCGTTTTCGATTCCCGCGTCCACCGTCAAGAGCGTGATCGCGCAGCTCAAGGACAAGGGCTCGGTCAGCCGCGGCTGGATCGGTGTCCAGATCCAGCCGGTCACGCCCGATATCGCCGACAGCCTCGGTCTGAAGAAGGCTGAAGGCGCGCTGGTTGCGGAACCCCAGGCCAACGGGCCGGCCGCCAAGGCCGGTATCGAATTGGGCGATGTGATCACCAAGGTGAACGGCGAAACGGTCAAGGATGCCCGCGAGCTTGCGCGCACGATCGGCGGTCTTTCGCCTGGCAGCGCCGTGAAGCTGGACGTGCTGCACAAGGGTCAGGACAAGACCATCAATCTGACCCTTGGCCAATTGCCGAACTCGCTGGAGGCCAAGGCCGACACCGACAATGGCGATCAGGGTGGCGCTACCCGTGGAACGGACGTGCCAAAGCTCGGCCTGACGCTAGCGCCCGCCAACACCGTCGCGGGCGCCGGCAAGGAGGGCGTCGTGGTAACCGACGTCGATCCGAAGAGCGCTGCCGCCGAGCGCGGATTCAAGGAAGGCGACGTCATTCTGGAAGTTGGCGGAAAGAGCGTCGCCAGCGTCTCGGACGTGCGCGAGGCGATCAGCGCGGCTCGCACGGACAACAAGAACAGCGTCCTGATGCGGGTCAAGAGCGGGGGATCCTCGCGCTTCGTCGCGATCCCGATTGCGAAAGGCTGACCGCTGGCCTTCACGGGATCAGGGCAATGGAGGGTGTCGCCGGCTTCAGTCGCCCCCGCCGACGGCTCTTTCCGGGGGGCGGGTAATACCCGCCCCTTCAACCTACCTTCCGGTGGAAAACGCCCCCCTCCGTCGGAAGGTCAAAGGGCGGTGAGGTCCCCCCAGCTTCACCGCCCGCATTTTTGACCGGAAAGGGGCGCGGCGGTTCGCCTTGCGTGAGACTTCAGGCCGCGCCATGGTGATAGAAAGCTGTCTCACAGTGACTGCAACCGACACCCAGATGCGCCTCCTGATCATCGAAGACGACCGCGAATCTGCCGACTATCTGGTCAAGGCATTCCGCGAGGTCGGACACATGGCGGACCTCGCCAGCGACGGCGAGGAGGGCCTGGCGATTGCCCAGAACGGTGATTACGACGTTCTGGTGGTCGACCGCATGCTGCCGAAACGGGACGGTCTGTCACTGATCGGCATGCTGCGCGAGAAAGGCAATCGCACTCCGGTTCTTATTCTCTCTGCGCTCGGGCAGGTCGATGACCGCATCAAGGGCCTGCGCTCGGGCGGCGACGACTATCTGCCCAAGCCCTATTCATTCGCTGAATTGCTGGCGCGGGTCGAGGTTCTGTCGCGCCGTCGCGGCGGTCCTGCCGAGGAAACCACCTACCGCGTTGGCGATCTCGAACTCGATCGGCTCTCGCATCGCGTGACCCGCGGCAAGGAGGAGTTGACGCTGCAGCCGCGCGAATTCAGGCTGCTTGAATATCTGATGAAGCATGCAGGGCAGGTGGTGACACGGACCATGCTTCTGGAAAATGTCTGGGACTATCATTTCGATCCGCAGACCAATGTGATTGACGTGCATATTTCGCGGCTGCGATCCAAGATCGACAAGGGCTTCGAGCGGCCGCTCCTTCATACCATTCGCGGCGCGGGATACATGATACGTGACGGCATTCGGTAAGCTGATCCGAACCACGGCGTTCCGGTTGACGCTGGTTTACCTGTTCGTTTTCGCGTTGTTTGCGGCATCGCTGCTGGCTTATTTCGCGTGGAACACGCGCCGGCTCATCACCGAACAGATCACGACCACGGTGAACGCGGAAACCGGCGAGATCAGCGATATCTTCGAGCGTCGCGGCCTGCGTGGGCTGTTTTTGACCATTGAGAACCGCGCTTTGCGGCCTGGCGCCAATCTTTACCTCGTGACGACCCCGTCCGGGCAGGCGATTGCGGGCAATGTGGGCTCGCTGGCGCCTGGCGTGATGGCGACGACGGGATGGTCGGAGACCGCCTATCGCCGGCTCGACGAGCACGACACAGCCGATCATTTCGCGCTGGTGCGGGTAACCGAACTCTCCGACGGCTTCAGGCTCCTGATCGGGCGTGATCTCGAGGAGCGCCGGCGGTTGTTCGGCATCGTCGCGAAGGCCGCGCAATGGTCGGTGTTGATCGTGGTCGTGCTCGGCCTTGGCGGCGGCATTTTCGTCGCGCGGCGCGTGTTGTGGCGGATCGACGCCATGACCGGAACAACCCAGCGTATCATGGCTGGTGATTTTAGCGGTCGGCTGCCGGTTGGACGCAGCGGCGACGAGCTCGATCGTCTGGCAGAGAATCTCAATGCGATGCTGGAACGCATCGAAGCACTGATGATGGGGCTGAAGGAAGTCTCCGATAACATCGCTCATGATCTCAAGACGCCCCTGACACGTTTGCGCAATCGGGCCGAAGACGCATTGGCGAAATCGCGAACCGAAGTTGAATACCGGACCGCGCTCGAACAGACCATCGAGGAATCCGACGGATTGATCCGTACCTTCAATGCCCTCTTGATGATCGCGCGCGCTGAATCCGGACAGGCGCGCGGCAATATGGACGATTTTGACGCCGCCGATGTGGCCAGCGGAATTCATGAACTCTATGAGCCCCTCGCCGAGGACAGCGGCATGACGCTGCACGTCAAGACCAGTTCGGCGCAGCTTCACGGCAATCGCGAATTGATCAGCCAGGCGCTGGCCAATCTGGTCGAGAATGCCATCAAATACGGCAAGCCGGTTTCGGTCGGCCCGCCATCGGCAACCGATGCGATTGCGGCTGCCGGTTGGGACGAAATTCTGATCGAAGCGAGGCGCGAGGGCGACAGAGTGCTGCTCAGCGTCACCGATCACGGGCCGGGGATTCCGGTGGCAGATCGCAAGCATGCGGTTGAGCGATTTGTGCGGCTGGAAGCCAGCCGAACTCAGCCTGGTTCCGGTCTTGGATTGAGTTCTGGCTTCCGCGGTAGCGACCTTGCACGGCGGTGAACTCCGGCTCGACGATGCTCATCCAGGTCTCATTGCCACCTTGGCCATACCGGCGCGGACGGGCGCCACTGACACACTTGCGGCTCAAACGCATGATGTGTCACAGAAGGCCGCATGAATTAGTCCGCGACGGACATTGGCCCCGTTTTCCTTATTCTGGTGGTTTTGGATCAGACTTTCGCATGACGATTTGCGGAGACCTTCAAACGACCGTCAAACCTACTGCGCTTGCCGCGCGGTTCGTGGATGGTCCGCATGTGTCCGCCCCAGATGAAGCGGAACAACGGCTCAGACATTGGCTCGCCGATCTCGCGCCGGAACAAGCAGCAGAGATCGAAGACATACTGGCGCGCTTTCCCCGGGGCAAGGCGATTTTTCTGGGCTTGGCAGCGGCCTCGCCCTTCCTTTTCGATCTTGTTCGCTCCGATGCTGCGCGAGCGGTCAGGGTGTTGCTGTGCGAACCGGAGCGGCATCTGGCGCAACTGATCGAAAAGGCCGGTCGCGATATCGGGTCCGTCCAGACCGAAGCCGAGGCGATGCAATTGCTCCGGCGCACGAAGTCGGAAGCAGCCTTGCTGATAGCGTTGTGTGACATTGGCGCTGTATGGCCGGTGATGCAGGTGACTGCGGCGTTGACGGACCTGGCGGTCGCTTCCGTGCAATCGGCGCTGCGCTTTCTGCTGCAGCAGGAAGCCAGCCGCGGGAAAATGTCGCCGCCGAACCCGGATCGTCCCGAGGAGGGCAGTGGTCTGATCGTGCTCGCGATGGGTAAGATGGGTGCGGGCGAACTGAATTTTTCCAGCGACATCGATCTGATCGTGTTTTACGACGCGAGCGTCTCTTCGCTGGCGCCCGATATCGAACCGCAGCCCTTCTTCGTGCGTGTGACGCAGGGGTTGTCGCGAATTTTGCAGCAGCGCAGCGGCGAGGGATACGTATTCCGCGTCGATTTGCGCCTGCGTCCGGATCCCGCCTCAACGCCAGTCGCGATCTCCACCGCTTCAGCCTTGGACTATTACGAGCGGGAAGGGCGGACCTGGGAGCGTGCCGCCATGATCAAGGCGCGGCCTTGCGCCGGAGACCTCAGGGCCGGCGAAGCCCTCATCGCGGAGCTTTCGCCCTTTGTCTGGCGCAAGCATCTGGATTTTGCTGCGCTGACAGATGTGCACGACATGAAGCGGCAGATGCAGACTTATCGCGGGCAAAGCGACATCGCCGTCGAGGGGCACAACGTCAAGATCGGCCGCGGTGGCATCCGTGAAATCGAATTCTTCGCGCAGACCCAGCAGCTGATTGCAGGCGGCCGGCATCCCGAACTGCGAGTGCGGCCCACGCTCGAGGCGCTGGATGTACTCGCGGCGAGCAACTGGATTACTTTTGAGGCGCGCGATCAGTTGACCGAGGCTTACCAGTTTCTTCGGCGGGTTGAACACCGGCTGCAGATGATGGCTGACGAGCAGACCCACACCTTGCCCGACGACAGCGAGGCCGTTGATCGCTTCGCGCGGTTTTTCGGTTATGAAAGCCGGGCCGCATTCGCGGCCGATCTGCTCGGCCATCTCGATGTGGTGCAGGCACATTACGCCAAGCTGTTCGAAGGCGATCCGGCGGGTACCGCAAAACTGCCGGACGTCAATTATGCGGCAGGGCCGGACGATCCTCGCGTCCTCGAGCATCTGGTTTCGCTCGGCTTCAAGAAGCCCGCGATGGTCGCCGACATCGCACGACAATGGCTTGGTGGCGAGTATCGCGTCTTCAGGGTTGCATCGACCCGCAACGCGTTCGTGGAATTTCTCCCAGCGCTGATTGCGGGGCTGGCCAGCGCCGAGGATCCCGACAACTCCGTGGTCGTGTTCGACCGCTTTCTGCAGGCGCTGCAACGTGGCGGAAGGTTGTTTGCCCTGCTCAGCCAGAATCGCGACTTCGTGGCGCTGGTTGCGCTTTTACTGGGGGCCGCGCCGCGGCTGGACGACATGCTGGCGCGGCAGCCGCAGATCATGGACGGGCTCGTTGATCCTCGCTTTTTCGGCGCGATGCCGGATCGGCGCGAATTGTCAGCGCGGCTGGCCGCGACATTGGAAGACGCCGGTTCCTACGAGGAGTTCCTCGACCGCCTGAGATTGTTCGGCCGGGAAAGCCTGTTTTTGATCGGAACGCGCATTCTGTCGGGCACGGTCTCGGCGCAACAGGCCAGCGTCGCGTTCGCCGATGTCGCCGAGGGTATCGTTCATACCGTGCACGGTCTGGTGAGCGAGCAGTTTGCGACCCAGTATGGCCGGATCAAGGATCAGGAGACTGCGATCCTGGCCATGGGCCGGCTCGGTAGCCGCGAGATGACCGCTTCGTCGGATCTGGATCTGATCCTGCTCTACGAATTTGATCCCGATCATCCCGATTCCGATGGGGTGAAGTCGCTGCACGGGGCACAGTATTTTGCCCGCTTCACGCAGCGGCTGATCAGTGCCTTCACGACCAGGACGAATTACGGCGTGCTCTACGAGGTCGATATGCGGCTGCGCCCGTCGGGCAGGGCCGGTCCGGTGGCGTCGCATGTCGATTCCTTCGCCGAGTACCAGGAGCGGGAAGCCTGGACCTGGGAGCACATGGCGCTGACCCGCGCCCGGGTGATTTCGGCGAGGCCGGAATTTCGCAGCCATATCGAAGCGACCATTCGTCAGGTGCTGACGCGGCCGCGGGCCGAGGCGGCTGTGGCTGCCGATGTGGCGGATATGCGCCGGGCCATCGCCCAGGAAAAGGGGGAGCACGAGATCTGGGATTTGAAATATGCCGCCGGCGGCATCGTCGATATCGATTTCATCGCGCAGTATCTGCAACTCGTGCATGCCGCCGAAAAGCCCGACATCCTCGATGTAAGTACCTTGCACGTGCTCGACAACGCGGCGCGGCTTGGCGTGCTGGCGCCGTCATCGGCGGCGGTCCTGCGGCCGGCGGCGCGCCTCTACCATGATCTGACGCAAATCCTGCGGCTCTGCGTCAATGAACGCTTCAATCCGGAGACGGCCGGGGAGGGCCTCCTGCGGATCATGGCGAGGGCCGGCGACGCGCCGGATTTTTCCTCGCTTGAAGCGCGCCTCAAGGAGACCCAGACCGAAGTCCGCCGGGTGTTTCGCGCATTGATCGAGGATCGCGCTTAGAGCTCGTCCGCCGAAAGCAGCAGATCTATTGCTGCGCCTGCGCGCTGGCAGCCTTCAACGAGGCGATTGCGTCGCGCACATTCGGATCAAGTCCTTTGCCTCCGGCATCGAGATGGGCAAAGATCGCGGCGCGCATCCGCGGATCCCAGAATTTCCGGATGTGTTCGGCAATCCCCGGAACCGCCTTGTCGTGGCCCTGGATCTCGAAAAACTTGCCGATTTGGTTGGCCATGTAGATCAGCCGGTCGTCATGCGACATGAGCGGTTCCTTGCGCGATACTTGCCGGCGCGATGCGGCCTTCATGGGTGAATATTTCGAATCCATCGCTGCGGGCGATCGCCACAAGCGTGATGCCGGCCGCATCCGCCATTCGAACTGCCAGCGCGGTGGGCGCGGAAACCGCAACGATGACAGGTGCGCCCATTGCCGCAGCCTTCTGTACCATTTCGACGGAGACCCGGCTGGTCAGCAGCACCATGCCGTCGCTCGCCGCGATCCCGGCCTGCGCCAGTGCTCCGGCCAGCTTGTCCAGCGCGTTGTGGCGGCCAACGTCCTCGCGAAGCGCGACGATTCCGTGCCCCGGCACGAAGAAGGCTGCGGCATGAACGGCGCGGGTTTCGATATTGATGGATTGCAATGGCGGCATGCTCTGGATCGCCGCCAAGATCTCCCGCGGTGAGAAGCTTGGGCCCGGCGCGACGATAGCTGCCGCTCGCAGCGCCTCGGCAACAGAATCGATCCCGCAGAGCCCGCAACCGGTAGGACCAGCGATATGACGCCGTCGTTCACCGAGCCGGTCGGCATTGACCTGCGCCAGCCACATCCGCAGTTCGATGCCATCGCCCAGATCGATGACCTCGAGCGAGCTGATCTCGGAAGGCGACTGCACTATTCCTTCGCTCAGGCTGAACCCGACAGCGAAATCGGCAAGATCTCGCGGCGTGGCCATCATTACCGCATAGGTCCCGCCGTTATAGGTCAGCGCGATCGCCGTTTCTTCGGGAATGGCGCGCGGGCCCTCGCTCAGGCGTCCGTCGCGCCAGACCTTGCGATCGACCACGCGCACCGGATCGTGCATGCGGTTACTCCGCAGCTTCCACCAGCGGTGCGATCCGGCGAGATTGACGGGCCTGCTCCTCATAGGCCTTTTGCCATTCCGAAGGCCCGTTGGAGGGCGATACCTGCACCGCCGTGACCTTGTATTCCGGGCAATTCGTTGCCCAGTCGGAGTACTCCGTCGTGATGACGTTGGCCTGCGTGTCCGGATGATGGAACGTCGTGTAGACCACGCCCGGCGCGACGCGCTCGGTGATCAGCGCGCGCAAGGTCGTTTCGCCGGCGCGGCTCGCAAGTCTCACCCAATCGCCGTCGCGGACCCCGCGCTGTTCGGCGTCGTGGGGGTGAATCTCGAGCCTGTCTTCCTCGTGCCAGATGATGTTGTCGGTTCGCCGCGTTTGCGCCCCGACATTGTACTGGCTCAGGATGCGGCCGGTGGTCAGCAGCAAAGGATAGCGCGGACCGGTACGCTCGTCGGTTGGGACATATTCGGTGACGACGAACTTGCCCTTGCCGCGAACGAAGCCATCGATGTGCATAACCGGTGTTCCCTCGGGCGCCTTCTCGTTGCAGGGCCATTGCACGGAGCCGAGTTCATCGAGCTTTGCGAAGGAAACGCCGCTGAACGTCGGGGTCAGCGCCGCGATCTCGTCCATGATCTCGGAGGGATGGGAATAGCTCATCTCGAAGCCCATGGCCTTGGCGAGGCGGATGGTCACCTCCCAATCGGCCAATCCGTTGCGCGGCGTCATGACCTTTCGGACGCGCTGGATACGACGCTCGGCATTGGTGAATGTTCCGTCCTTTTCAAGGAAGGTCGAGCCGGGCAGGAAGATGTGGGCGTAGTTCGCGGTCTCGTTGAGGAAGAGGTCGTGGACGATGACGCATTCCATGGCTGAGAGCGCGGCGGCCACGTGCTTGGTGTTCGGATCGGATTGCAGAATGTCCTCACCCTGCACGTAGAGCCCCATGAAACTGCCTTCGATCGCGGCATCGAACATGTTGGGAATCCGCAAACCCGGTTCCTTGTTGAGCTTCACGTGCCACATCGATTCGAAGGACTTGCGCACGGCGTCGCCGGAGATGTGCCGATAGCCCGGCAGCTCGTGGGGGAACGAGCCCATGTCGCAGGAACCCTGAACATTGTTCTGGCCGCGCAGCGGGTTCACGCCGACGCCTGCCCGGCCGATATTGCCGGTCGCCATGGCGAGGTTGGCGATCGCGATTACCGTGGTCGAGCCCTGGCTGTGCTCGGTGACGCCAAGACCGTAATAGATCGCCGCATTGCCGCCGGTAGCATAGAGCCGGGCGGCCGCACGAACTTCCTTCGGATCGAGGCCCGTTGCGATCGCCGTGGCCTCGGGACTGTTGGATGGCAGCGCGACGAAGTGCGCCCAATCCTGGAACTCGTCCCAGTCGCAGCGTTCACGCACGAAGGCTTCGTTGACGAGCCCTTCAGTGACGATCACATGCGCCATCGCGGTCAGCACGGCGACATTGGTGCCAGGGAGCAGTGGCAGATGATGTTGCGCCTCGACGTGGGTCGAACGAACCAAATCGATACGCCGCGGGTCGACGACGATCAGCTTTGCGCCGGCGCGCAGCCGCTTCTTCATCCGCGAGGCGAACACCGGGTGAGCGTCGGTCGGGTTGGCGCCGATGATCATGACCACGTCGGTCTGCTCGACCGAGTCGAAGTCCTGAGTGCCGGCGGAGGTGCCGAAGGTCGTGGCAAGGCCATATCCGGTCGGCGAATGGCAGACGCGGGCGCAGGTATCGACATTGTTGTTGCCGAAACCGGCGCGGACGAGCTTCTGCACCAGATAGGTTTCCTCGTTGGTGCAACGTGACGAGGTGATACCGCCGATGGAGTCGCGGCCGTATTTGGCCTGTATGCGCGCGAACTCGAAGGCCGCACGGCTGAACGCCTCTTCCCACGACACTTCGCGCCATGGGTCGGTGATCTTTTCCCGGATCATCGGGCGGAGGATCCGCTCCTTGTGGGTGGCGTACCCCCAGGCGAAGCGGCCCTTGACGCAGGAATGACCACGATTGGCCTTGCCGTCCTTGTATGGCACCATGCGGACGACTTCCTCGCCACGCATTTCGGCCTTGAAAGTGCAACCGACGCCGCAATAGGCGCAGGTCGTCACCACCGAATGTTCGGGCTGGCCGATTTCGATCACGGATTTTTCCGTCAGCGTGGCGGTCGGGCAGGCCTGAACGCAGGCGCCGCAGGACACGCATTCTGAACCGAGAAAGCTCTCGCTCATTCCAGGCGAGACCCGGCTGTCGAAGCCGCGCCCGGAGATGGTCAATGCAAACGTGCCCTGGACTTCCTCGCAGGCGCGCACGCAGCGGGAGCAGACGATGCATTTTGACGGATCGTAGGTGAAATATGGATTGGACTCGTCCTTCGGCATCCATGCCGGATTGTTCGTTCCGTTGGCCTTGGCGAAGACATGGTTCCCGCCCTCGTAACCGTATCGCACATCGCGCAAGCCAACCGCACCCGCCATGTCCTGCAATTCGCAGTCGCCATTGGCGGCGCAGGTCAGGCAATCAAGCGGGTGGTCGGAGATATAGAGCTCCATCACGCCCTTGCGCAGCTTCTTCAGCCGCTCGGTCTGGGTGTGCACCACGAGGCCGGACATCACGGGGGTCGTGCACGAAGCAGGTGTTCCGGCGCGTCCTTCGATCTCGACAAGGCACATCCGGCAGGAGCCGAACGCGTCCACCATGTCGGTGGCGCAGAGTTTTGGAATTTGCGTACCGGCCTCCATCGCCGCGCGCATGATCGAGGTGCCTTCCAGCACCGTTACGCTCTGGCCGTCGATGGTAAGCGTGACCATGGCCTCGGACTTGGAGCGGGGCGTTCCGAAATCGATTTCCTGGATCAGCGACATGGCGATCCTCCTTTATTTATTCTGCAGCTTGCAGGCGAGTGGGGGCCGGGCCGAAATCTTCCCGGAAGTGCGTCAGGGCGCTCATGACAGGGTAGGGCGTGAAACCGCCCAGCGCGCAGAGCGAGCCGAATTTCATGGTGTTGCAGAGGTCTTCGACGAGGGCGATATTTTCCGCCACGCGTTCGCCCGCGCGAATCTTGTCGATGGTCTCTGCGCCTCGGGTCGAGCCAATCCGGCACGGCGTGCACTTGCCGCAGGATTCGATCGCGCAAAACTCCATGGCAAAGCGCGCCTGTTTTGCCATGTTGACGGTGTCGTCGAATACGACGATGCCGCCATGGCCGATAAGTCCGTCACGTGCCGCGAAGGCCTCGTAATCGAACGGCGTGTCGAACAGCGCGCGGGGAAAATAGGCTCCGAGCGGTCCGCCGACCTGCACGGCGCGAACAGGGCGGCCCGTGAAAGTGCCGCCGCCGATATCATCGACCAGTTCGCCCAGCGTAATGCCGAAGGCGGTCTCGAAGAGACCGCCATACTTCACATTGCCGGCGAGCTGGATCGGCATCGTGCCGCGGGAGCGTCCCATCCCGAAATCGGCATAGGCCTTGGCCCCGCCAGCGAGAATGAAGGGGATAGCCGCGAACGACAGCACGTTGTTGATCACGGTGGGCCTGCCGAACAGACCCTTGTGGGCCGGCAAGGGCGGCTTGGCCCGGACGATGCCGCGACGGCCCTCGAGACTTTCAAGCAGCGAAGTCTCTTCACCGCACACATAGGCACCGGCGCCAACGCGGACTTCGAGATCGAAGCTGTGTTTGCTGCCGCAATTCGCGAACCGAGATAGCCGTCGCGCCTGGCGGCCGCGATCGCCGCGTTCATGGCTTCGACCGCATGTGGGTATTCGGAGCGGACGTAGATGTAGCCTTTGGTGGCGCCGACGGCGATGCCCGCAATGGTCATGCCTTCGATCAACACGAAGGGGTCGCCTTCCATGATCATGCGGTCTGCGAAAGTTCCGCTGTCGCCCTCGTCGGCGTTGCAGACGACGTATTTTTGGTCGGCGCCGGTCTGCGCCACAGTTTTCCATTTTATCCCGGTCGGAAAACCCGCACCGCCGCGGCCGCGCAGACCGGAAGCCGTGACATCGGCAACAATGGCTTCCGCCGTCAGCGTGAGCGCGCGCTCTATCCCCTTGTAACCGTCATGGGCGCGGTAATCTGCGAGCGATCGAGGATCGATGACGCCGCACCGCGCGAAGGTCAGGCGAGTCTGGCGTTTAAGCCAGGAAATCTCCTCGGTGAGGCCGAGCCGAAGGGCGTGCGGGCCATCGGCGAGCAGCGCCTTGAGTATGGGGTCAACATCCGTCGCATTCACGGGGCCGAATGCAACGCGGCCCTTGGGGATTGCGACCTCGACCATTGGCTCCAGCCAGTAAAGACCGCGCGAACCAGTTCTGACGAGCTCGATGGCCACGCCGAGCTTCGCCGCCGCCTGCTCCAGCTTCGACGCAACCTCGTCGGCGCCGACGGCGATCGCCCCTGCATCTCGGGAAACAAAAATGCGCAGGCTCATCGTTGAGCCTCCGCGACCAGCGCGTCGATGCGCGCCTCATCGAGCCTTCCGACCACGCGCCCATCGAGCATGGCCGAGGGCGCCGTCGCGCAAAGCCCGAGGCAATAGATCGGCTCAAGTGTCACGCGCTCATCGGCGGTCGTGTTACCGAGCGTCACGCCAAGCGTGGCTTCGGCACGCGCGGCAATCGCGTCGCCACCAGCTGCCTGGCAGGCTTCGGCGCGGCACAGTTTCAGGACATGACGGCCGGGGGGCTGGTGGCGAAAATCGTGGTAAAACGTAAATACGCCATGGACCTCCGCGCGGGAAAGGTTCAACGCCGAGGCGACCATTGGTATTGCCGGCTCCGGCACATATCCGAACGCCTACCTGCAGCGCGTGCAGGATTACCAACGTCGCACCCTCCAGATGTATATTTTCGGCGATGATTTCGGCGCCGCGCTCGGCGCTCCAAGGCTCGTAAACGGTCATGATCCGCCTTCCTTAGAGGCCCGCTAGCTTTCTGATAAGATACTGGAGCCAAGGTCGAAAATTCAATAAAGCCGTCTCATGCGGCGATAGGGAAAGGTAATCAATAAGAATATGTTATCGACCAATATGAAGGTGAAATGATAAAATGAAGAACTGCAAATATTGTCCGCGGGAACTCGCTCGCAGGCCCGTATTGTTGTCTTGTCCGAATGTGGCTGGGAGCTTTTCTTGATCGACAAGCTGGAACTTCTGCTCGCGCTGGCCAAGGAACGCCACTTCGGCCGCGCTGCCGAGGCCTGCGGCGTCACGCAGCCGACCATGTCGACAAGTCTCAAGCAGCTCGAGGAAATCCTCGGCGTCATGCTGGTGCAGCGCGGTTCCCGCTTCCAGGGCTTTACGCCAGAGGGCGAGCGCGCGCTCGACTGGGCGCGGCGGATTGTCGGCGACGCCCGCGCCATGCGTCAGGAAATCAACTCGCTGAAAGACAAGCTTTCCGGCGAGATCCGGCTCGCGGCAATCCCAACGGTGCTCGGCATGGTCGCTTCGCTGACGACGCCGTTTCGCGCGCGCCATCCGGACGTGCGCTTCCGCGTCGTGTCCTGCACCTCGGCCGAGGTTCTGGGCCTCCTGGAAAATCTCGAGGTCGACGCCGCCTGACCTATATCGAGAACGAACCGATCGGAAAGGTTCGCACGCTCCGCTCTATAAGGAGAGCTATCGCCTGCTGACCTCGCCGGACGGCATGTTCGGCGATCGCAAACAAGTCAGCTGGACGGAGGTCGGGCAGGTTCCCTTGTGCCTGCTCACGCCGGACATGCAGAACCGGCGCATCATCGATCGCGCGCTGCGCTCCGTCGGCGCGGAGGCGACGCCATCCCTGACGTCGAACTCGCTTCTGGTTCTCTACACTCACGTCAAGACCGGCCGGTGGGCGAGCGTGATGCCTGCCAAGCTCGCCCTCCCGAAACCCTGGGACTTGCCGACACCGTTCGCAGCATCCCGATCGTCGATCCCGAGGTGACGTACAGTATCGGGATGGTAGTTCCGCCGCGCGATCCGATGACGCCGCTGATTGCCGCGCTGGTTCAGATCGCGCGCGAGGTAGCCCCGACGCTGGAGTGAAGCTCGTCTCGCAGAGGACAATTCGCACACCCGTTCACCGCGGCGGCGGACATCTTCGCCCTGGTCTTGACCGCATCGCGCGGCAGCGAAACGCGAACCACGGTCCCGGCACCAAGCTTGGAACGCAGCCGCATCGACCCGCCGTGCAGATTGGTCAGCGATCGCGCGATCGCCAGGCCGAGCCCCGAGCCGTGATAGGATTTGGTCAATTGGCTTTCGACCTGCTCGAACGGGCGGCCGAGCCGCTGCAGTGATTGCGGGCGATACCGATGCCGGTATCGGCAATCAGCAGCACGATTAAATCGTGGACGAGCCGGCTGCGCACGACCACCTTGCCGCCGTCGGGCGTGAATTTCACCGCGTTGGACAGAAGGTTGACGACGATCTGCTTGGTGGCCCGGCGATCCGCCACGATCGAGATCGGGCCGTCGATGTCGGCATCGAGCTGAAGGTTCTTGTCGTCCGCGCGCCCCGATACCACGCGCAAGGATTCCATCAGCGTTTTCGACAAATCGAGCGGCTCCATGTCGAGCTTCATCCGGCCGGCCTCGATCTTGGACATGTCGAGAATGTCGTTGATCACTTCGAGCAGATAGTGCCCGCTGGTAAATCTAGTGGCAATATTCCCTGTATTTTTCCGAACCCAGCGATCCGAACATGCCGCTTTCCATGATTTCGGAAAACCCGATGATGGCATTGAGCGGCGTGCGCAGCTCATTCATGTCGGCGAGGAATTTGGATTTGGTCTGATTGGCTTCCTCCGCGCGGGTCTTTTCCCGGATATTTCTCGGCAAGATCGGCGAGCTCGATCGCCTGCCGTTCGAGCGCGGTTTGCGAACGTTTCAGATCGGTCACCGTGGCGCGCAGGCGTAGATCGTTCTCGACCAGTTTCTGTTCGTGCTCCTTGATGCGGGTGATGTCGGTGCCGACCGAAACGAAGCCTCCGTCCTTGGTCCGACGCTCGCTGATATGCAGCCACTTTCCGTCGTCAAGCTGTGCCTCGAAGGTTCTGGCGCCAGGGGCCTGGTTCTCGTGCACCCGGGTGCGCACCTCCGGCATTCTGCCGACCTCGATCACGGTTTCATAGGAGGTGCCCGGCGTCACGGCCAATTCCGGCAGCTTGTGCAGCCGCTGGAAGTGCGAATTGCAGAGCACGAGCCGGTCGGCGGCGTCCCACAGGACGAAGGCTTCGGGATGGTTTCGATCATCGCGCAGCCGCAAGTCAGCCTCGATCGTCTTCTCGGCGAGGCTTTTTTGCTCGGTGATATCGACGGCAATTCCGATCAGGTGCATGCCGGCATCGGCCGCGCTCTGACTGAGTTCGCAACGTACCCGCAACCAGATCCAGTGGCCCTCCGTATGCTGCATGCGGAAGGTCTGGTCGATATGGTTGATCTTCCCCGCGATGAGCTGATCGGCGATCTCGAGCAGGTTTATATCGTCCGATTTCACCAGTGCGTTGACCTCGCCGAAGGTCAAAAGATCGCTGCGGGTCTGAAGGCCCAGCATCGTGAACATCGACTGCGACCAGAAGATCCGGCCGCGCGAGAGATCCAGTCCCACAACCCGCAGCGTCCGCGATTGAGCGCGGTATCGATGCGCCCGCGCACGGCATCGTTGATCAGGTCGCCTTCGCGGGCGCGGGTCGACTGCCAGTGAAACGCGAAACCCAGGATCAGCACGACAAACCCGGTGGTGGCCGAAAGCGTCACCGACAGGACGGCATCCGAGCGCCGATCAAATCCGTCTTTTCCTGAATGACGGTCACCTGGCCCGGCAGCGCCTTGATGACGTGACGAACCGCCAGCACTTCGTCGCCGCTCGGCAGCGTGATCTCGTTTACGCCGGCCGGCTTTCCCGGCGCGCCCAGCGGCAGCGTCGCGCTGATGACTTCGATGATGCGATTGGGATCGCCGATGGTCGCTTCGATCGGAATACGGGCGAGAATGCGCTGATCGATGCCGGTGACGATGACGTGCCGGCCGGCCGCGATCGCCCAGGAGGGGATGAGGCCCGGCAGCAGCAGCTGGAGACGCTCGAACAATTCTCCGCGCGATCCTGTCTCACCGAGGCGATACGGTCGATGCGTTCGGCGAGCAGTTCGGCGACGGCGGCGAGGTCGCGCTTGACCGATGCACGCTTCTGGCGGTTCTGGTCGATCACTTGCACGAAAGCGCCGAGGCAAATGGTGATCAGGAACGCGATGATGAGGGTGGGAACGGCACGGCGCAGTGCAGGCTCCGCCAACAACAGCCTGTGATAGGCCGGTTTCGCGATCGATTGCGCCAATCCCTTGATCGAGTCGGATTGGGCGCACGGGTTCGCCGCGTGTGCACGCGCCATGCCGTTGGCCCCCTTGGAAGACTTGTTCTACCCACTCGGAAGAACCCCAGCCCCAAGCTTAAATCAGGGTTCATTTAAATCCAGTTTTTCCCGCACTGTCGAGAATTCGACGATTCGTTAAATCAAATAATTCTTGTCCACGCAAATCAGGCTGCTCGAAACTCCGCAAAACGTCCTGCAAAACGAGTCCAAAGGGAACGTGCGACAGTTCTGTTTCGGGGTGGAGTCCGT
>CAWFZL010000002.1:0-165597 GCA_963820275.1 uncultured Alphaproteobacteria bacterium | reverse complement strand
CGCAACGGACCTTCCGGACTGAGATGGACTCCGGCACCTATCAGGCTATTTACGATCGGCGTCTGCTTGACTGTTCGGATGTGCGGCGGCAAACGCTCCAACTTTCATGCATTCGTTGAAAATGCGCTGGACAATTGGTTGAGTTTCAAAATTGCAGCCATAAAGCATCTGCGCGCTCGTCATGTGCGGGATGAGACAGACGTCGGCTAGGCTCGGAGTGTCACCGTAGCAGAACCGGCCGGTTCGCTTATCGCGCGAGAGCATTTCTTCGACGACCGCTGTCGCCGTATCAAGCCAGTGCCGAAGCCATCGCATCCGGCTAGGCTCGTCCAGATGTAGCTCATGTTGCAAATAGTTTCGCACGCGCGGGACCACGAACGGATGGGCATCGACAGCGACAGTTTGCGCCAACGCGCGCCATGCGCGCGATCGCACGGGTTCTTCGGCAACAAAGGCGGATCGGGATAAACCTCGTCAAGATATTCCACTATGGCGAGTGATTGTACTAGCGGCGGCCCATCACCGTCGATCAAAGCGGGAAGCAGCATGGCCGAGTTGACCTTTCGATATTCCGGCGAGGCCTGTGAGGATTTTAAAAGGTCGACATAGATCATTTCGGTTTCTAAGCCTTTCAGGCCTAATGCAATCCGCACGCGAAATGCCGCTTGCGATCTCCAAAATGTATAGAGCTGCATGTCAGTCCCCGCAGGTCGCTGCGACACCGCATATCTTATCACGACAAGCGGGCAATGTCGCTTATTGGCGATTTTGTTGTAGAAATCGGCATACAGACCCGCGGGATTGCTCGAGCCATTTTTTGAAGGCTTCCGTTGCCACCCGCAGGATTCTGCGGGCGACTTACGCTAGACTTTTATTGACGCTTGCAACGGTTACGTACCGCACGCAGGGGCGATTGGTGGTGACCGGGCGATCAGCTTGGCAAGCCTGCGAAGGTTCTGCGCAATCGCTGCCAACGTGAACTCGAACTGGGCACCGCATGGCCCGCGCAATCTCAACCGGCCGAGCCGCAGGATACGCTTCAAATGCGCAAACAGCATCTCGACACGTTTCCTGTCGCGGCTTGATTGCTTGAACGCCTCGGTGTTGGCCAGCGCCCGGGCAACGTCGCGCGCTTCCTCGTAGACGCTGCGCTGGATTTTGCGGACGGACGTCTTTGGACAGCATTGTGTCTTGAGCAGGCAACCACGACAGTCGCGCATTTTTGTCCGATAGAGAAGCGTCTCCCCATCGTTGACCAGCTTGCCCGTCGTCGTGAGGATCTTGTTCGCCGGGCAGATGTACACGTTACGGTCCTTGTCGAATGTGAAGTCCTCCCGACTGAAGGTCCCATCCTCGCGTTTCGACTTGTCGATCACCGGGATATGCGGAGCGATGTCCTTGTCTTTGACAAGCCAGTTGAGGTTTGCTCCCGAACCGTAGGCGGTATCGCCCGCGAGCCGCTCAGGCTTGATATCGAAGCGCTCCTGTGTCCGCTCAATCATCGTCTTGGACGCGCCGACCTCCGCCTGGCGGATGGCGCGCGACGCCTCGACATCCATGATGATGCCAACCTTCACGTCGATCAGATAATTGTCGGAATAGGCGAAAAATGCTGGTCCGCGCATCGCGCCGGTCCATTGCGCGGCCGGATCGGACGGCGAGACGAACTTCGGCGTTACGTTGGTGGCAGCGCCGAAAGCCGCGTCGTCGAGGGTTGCCATATAATCCTTCACGGCTTGGCTCGCGGTCTCAGGATCGCGCTCCTTGACCCACTCCGAGCCCGGGATCGACCGCTGCTTGTTGGCGTCCGCCACGATCAGGCTCGCATCGACCGCAAACTCCTTACCACCGACCAGTCCGGCCGAAATACACGCTTCAACGACACGCTCAAAGACCCGGCGGAAAATGTCGTTGTCGCGGAACCGCTCATTGCGAGCCCGCGAGAACGCCGAATGGTCCGGAATCTTGTCTTCGATGCTCAAGCCGCAAAACCAGCGGTACGCCAGATTGACCTTGACCTCGCGACAGAGCAAACGCTCCGACCGCAGGCCGAAGGCGTAGCCGAGGATCAGCATCCGGATCATCAGAACCGGATCGATCGAGGGCCGGCCGAGCGCCGGATAGTGCGGCGAAAGCTCGCCATAGACCCACGACAGGTCGAGCACAGCTGCGATCGCGCGCACCTGATGATCGTCCGGCACCACCTCTTCAAGGCAGAACGAATAAAATCAGCTGTCCTTGATCCCGCTCCAACCGCCCCATCATGGATCGACCTCGCCGCGATTCGCGCCAACAAAACGGAATCACGCTTCGCAGCTCCTCTCAACCGACTTCTGCAACAAAATCGGCACGAAACCGACATGGACGGCCTAGTCGGCGATGTCCGGTCGCGGGGTGCCGGCTCAACCGGTCGACGCAACACAGGCATTAAATCTCTCTGCTGGGGTTTCAAATTGCAAGGTCTCACGTGGTCGTTCGTTTAGCTGACGAGCCACTTTGTTCAGATGGGCTTGCGAATGCACCGACAAGTCGGTGCCCTGAGGAAAGTACTGTCTCAGCAGGCCATTGGTGTTCTCGTTCGATCCACGCTGCCATGGGCTTTGCGGATCGCAAAAATAGACGTCGATGTTGGTCGCCAACGTAAATCGACGATGAGCCGTCAGTTCCTTGCCCCGGTCCCAAGTCAGGGACTTATACAGCTCCTTTGGTAGCTTCTTCGCCTGCTTGATGAGTGCGGTTACTACCGTCCGGGTATCCTTGCCTGCCACCTTGGCCAACATCACGTAACGCGTTTGACGCTCGACCAAGGTCGCGATGTAGGTGTTGTTCGGCCCGGACAGCAGATCGCCCTCCCAATGGCCAGGCACGGCCCGATCTTCAACCGCCGCCGGTCGCTGACGGATTGAGACGGCATCCTTCATATACCCCCGTCTATCGCCATTCGGGTCAACCGGCCTGGAACGACGCATCGAGCGCTTCGATCGAAGATGGCGAAGCAGCTCTTTCTTGAGTACGCCGCGCGCTTGGACAAACAGGCTGCGATAGATGGTCTCGTGTGACACCTGATTATACTCGTCTTCAGAATGCGTCCTCTTCAGCCAACCGGCTATCTGCTCGGGTGACCAATCCAATCTGAGCTTCCCTGCCACTGACCGCCGTAGCCGCGAATTGATCGCCAACTTACAACATTTTGGACGACGAGATCGCGCCCACGCATTCTCGTCCGCAAGTGTCGCTCGATAACGATTACAGCCGCCATTGCGGCTCATTTCCCGGCTCACCGTCGAGGGTGAGCGGCCAAGTCGCTTTGCGATCGACCGGGCCGATTGATGTACCGTAACACCTCTGGAAATCACCTCGCGTTCCGCAAGCGTCAATGCCAACCTGGAGCGACGCCGCTCCGCAGGACGAATCCCACCGTGCGGAGCTACCAGAAAATAAATCGACGACGACTCCTTACCAAAAGCTCTCCCGATCGCCTTCAGCGACTCCCCGCGCTTCCAGCGATCCCATAACTCCGTCTTCTCTGCCGCAGTAAAACCTCTATGAAATCTTCGTTCCATCCCACACTCCATCTTTTCCCTCTAAGATAAAGTGTTGCGTCGACCGGTTGAGACCACCGGGAAGACCGGAAATGACGGCGCGCGGTCAATGTGACGCAATTGACCCGAGACAGATGAGGTGGACGGATCAGGCGACAGATCGACTAAAACGAGGCGACGCTCGTATGCCAGATTGCCGAGTCCCAGGTACTTCCCAGGCGCTCACCTGCGCAACGGTTGTAATGTCTTCGGACGAAGCGGCCAACCGGGCGAACCTCGCCCTGCGGTGCAGCACAAATTGTCGGTTGGCATCGACAGGACCAACCGGGCCGGTCTGATGATGTCCGTTCATCGGGGTAGACCAGAAGTGGCGGTTCGGGACCGTCAGGACCGCTGTCGACCCCAACTCGGACGGTCGGACACCTTCCGATTATGGGCTCCTGTAACGTATTGCCTGTTCCTGATTTCAATATCCTCACGTTGACTCAGATCAAACGTGAGTTGCGACTCCACCTTATAGATGTTCTCGGGACCAATCAGCAAAAGACGCGCCGGGAGGATCTCATGAAAAAGCTTGCTATCATCGGTTCCACGCTTATTGGCAGCACGATGCTTTGTGTGGTGCCTGTATCGCTGCAAGTGTCGCAACAGACGGTCGTTTCGGTGGCGCTGGACACGGCGGATGCCCGGGTCGGGCGCCCGGCGACGCCCGGGAGCGTCGCGGGTGTGGCGCGCAGAACTTCACGGCGAGCGGTGCGGCACTGCGCTGCTGGCGTCACCTGCTACTAAGCCGCGAAGGTCGGAATTGTTTGATCCGGTTCCGGCGCCAGATTGGCGTTCACTCGCACGAACTTGCAGGCGTGCCCGGCGTCGTTTTGCCAAATTGGTCGTCTAGGCAATGTCCGATCCTGGTCATTCCAAGCCCAGACAATGAATCACGAGTTATCGTCTGAGACGATCTTGCTAGGCTGGGTCGTCTTTTTCTTCTTCCTCAATCCACTGATTGATTTCCAGGGGTCCGATGACGCGTCGCTTCGGCTGATGTGGCTGCAGTGTGCCCGCCATGATCTTCATTCCCTCCGAAAGCATCGCCTTCGCAAATTGCCTGGCCTCGCTCTCGGTCGGGAATGTTCTGGTCTGTCTGGTGGACGCCGACGACTTCAACCGCCATTGTTTCGGCGCTTCGACTGATACAAACCATCGATCGGCAATCACCGAGCGTCTGGCCATGGGGAACCCCATTGGCTGATTAGCGCGAGGCTGCGCCACGTGCTGTCCGGGAGAACTGATGCAGATCAATTTTGTTTCCGTACCTTCGTCCGGAATTGCCACCTTTCGGACATGCTTGGCGAAGCTGACGATGTCTGCTCGCGGGGAAAAGCAGACCTCGCGGCTGCAGGCGCCGACTTACGAAATTGACCCACAGCGGTCATCGTCAGTACGTGGCGTGTTGATCGGAATCCGGATCGCATCGAGATCACTCCGGGCATATCCTTGGATGCCGGCGATTGTACCCGGTTTTATTAGGGTCGTTCGTCGGCACGGCAGACCCCGAGCGGACTTCGGCGACCGCCTGATTGGTTTGCGTCTGGACCGACGTGAGTTCCTCAAAGTGTGCTAACTTGGCTAAGTTTTCGTCTTGAGGGAGGCGCGGCATGGATGAATCTTAGAAAGCTCGCCGCGATTCTAGTGGCAGACGTTGTTGGGTTCAGTCGGCTGACCGGGACGGACGAGGACCGCACCCTAGCTAGGCTGCGCGCACTTCGAAGCGACCTTATTGACCCGACGATCGCGGTCCACAAGGGACGCGTGGTGAAGCGAACCGGTGACGGAGCCATTGTCGAATTTCGAAGTGTCGTCGACGCTGTTCGTTGCGCCAGCGAAATCCAGAACTCGATGATCGAGCGTAACGCCGGTTTGTCGCCCGAGCGGCGCATTGAATTTCGCATCGGCATTCATCTCGGCGACGTTGTCGAGGAAAGCGATGGCGACCTGATGGGTGACGGCGTCAATATCGCCGCACGATTGGAAGGGGTGGCTCAACCCGGAGAGGTATGTCTTTCGGAGGACGCCTACCGGCAGGTGAAATCGCGGCTCGATCTTGCGATCAGCGATCTTGGTGAGACTAGGCTCAAGAATATCGCTGAGCCGATACACGTTTATTCACTTCGGTTTGGGAGCGGGATTGCGAAGGCGGCCGCGTTGGCCAGGGCTGCGACGTCCACCGCGCCCGCCTTGTCGGCTCCCGAGAAGCCGTCAATTGCGGTCCTGCCCTTTCAGAATATGAGCGGCGATCCCGAGCAGGAATATTTTGCAGACGGGATTGTCGAGGAGATCATAACGGCCCTCTCCCACTTTCGCTGGTTATCGGTCATCGCCAGAAATTCGAGCTTCACCTACAAGGGCAAGAACGTAGACGTGAAGCAGGTGGGACGAGAGCTCGGTGCGCGTTACGTGCTCGAAGGCAGTGTGCGCAAATCGGGCGACCGGGTGCGCATCGCCGGACAAATGATTGACGCGTCCACGGGTTCCCACCTTTGGGCGGATCGCTTCGACGGCGCGCTGCAAGACATCTTCGATCTTCAGGACCGTGTCACAGCCAAGGTTGTCGGCGAGATCGCGCCCCGGCTGGAGCAGGTCGAGATTGAGCGGGCCAAACGCAAGCAGACTGAAAATCTGGACGCCTACGACTATTATCTGCGCGCGCTGGCAAGCTTGCACGAATGGACGAGGGAATCCAACGACGAAGCCCTGCGACTGTTTTACCGTGCCATCGAGCTCGACCCCGGTTTTGCATCCGCATATGGCTTAGCAGCGATGTGCTTCCACTGGCGCAAGGTGAATGGCTGGATTGTTGATCCCGCGAAGGAAATCGCAGAAGCAGAAGGACTGGGGCGGCGCGCGGTGGAACTGGGACCGGACGATGCCGTTGCCTTGTCCGGCGGAGGATATGCGCTCGTCTTTGTCGCCCACGATCTCGATGACGGACCTGACTTCATCGAGCGGGCGCTCGCACTTAATCCGAACCTCGCTTGGGCCTTGTTTTCGAGTGGATGGACGAAGGCTTTTCTCGGTGATCCGGAAGGCGCGATCGCCCAGCTTACCCACGCAATACAGCTCTCGCCGCTGGATCCGCATGGCTTCCGGGCGAAAGGCGGGATCGCTTTCGCTCACTTTCTCGCAGGCCGGTACGGGGAAGCGATCACATGGGCAGAAGCGGCGTTGCGGCAGCGTCCTACCTATCTGGCATCCATTCGCGAATTGGCGGCGGCCAATGCGCTTGCCGGGCGGCTTCCGGAGGCACAAAAGGCCATGGCGCGCTTGCGCCAGCTTGACCCGGCAAGGCGCGTTTCCACAGTCAAGGATTGGATCCCGCTTCGCCGACCCGACGATCTCAAGAGATTGGAAGAAGGTCTGCGGCTGGCAGGCCTGCCAGAATGATTGGATCTACCTCTCGACGGAGGCACGTACCGGACCAACCGGGCCGGTCTGATGATGTCCGTTCATCGGGGCAAACCAGAAGTGGCGGTTCGGGACCGTCAGGACCGCTGTTGACCCACATTGGACATCTAACCGTGGACCCTCCACGGAAAATTACTTAGGCTATCCGCTTTGAGGCGAAGGGGCTGATCGTCAGTGAAGCGGCGCGAGTTCATTTCGTTCGTCGGTGTGGCGGCAGTATGGCCGCTTGCGGTTCATGCGCAGCAGCCTGACCAATCCCGGCGCGTTGCCTTTATTGTCGGTGAGGCTATCGAGGATGATCCGGAATATGAGCGGCGCATTTCCGGCTTCTCAGACGCATTGCGCAGTCTGGGCTGGATCAATGGCGAAAACCTGAGGCTCACAATTCTCCGGGTTAAGCCGAACGTAGCCGATCTCCGCAAGGCCGTTGCCGAATTGCTCGCGATGGGGCCTGAGGTCATCGTCACGGGCGGAGGCACGACCACCCCTCCCGTTCTCCAAGCGACCAACCGAATACCTATTGTATTCACGACGGCCATCGACCCGGTTGGCAGCGGCTTGGTTGAGAGCCTTGCGCATCCCGGCGGCAACGTGACCGGCTTCATGCAATTTGATTACAGCCTGAGTGGCAAATGGCTGGAGTTGCTCAAGCAGGTATCTCCGGCAACTGTCCGGGTCGGAGTAGTTCGAGACGCAACCGGACATTCCGGCATTGGGCAGTTCGCTGTCATAGAATCCGTGGCAGGATCTTTCGGCGCCGATATCGTGCCAGTAGGTACGCGCGACCCAGGCGAAATCGAAAGCGGTATAGCAAAACTTGCGCGCTTCCCAAATGCCGGTTTGATCGTCACCTTTGGGGCGTCGGTGAACCAACATCGCGATCTTATTATCGGATTGGCTGCTCGATATCGGCTTCCCACAGTGTATGCCAACGCCGAATTTGTCCACCATGGTGGCCTAATCTCATATGGGTCGGACACTATCGAAGCTGCTCGACGCGCGGCCAGCTACGTTGATCGCATCTTAAGGGGCGAAAAACCTGCTGACCTTCCTGTTCAGGCACCCAACAAATATGAAATTGTCGTCAATCTGAAGACAGCCAAGATGCTCGGCATCGAGGTGCCCGCGACGGTCGTTGTCCGCGCCGACGAGGTGATCGAGTAGGGTTGCATTTGCTGCGCTGCATGAGTCCGGATGTGGCACCTTTCGGACATGCTTGGCGAAGCTGACGATGTCTGCTCGCGGGGAAAAGCAGACCTCGCGGCTGCAAGCGAAATCGACCCATAGCTGACGATCGGATCAGCTCCATAACACATGCCCCCAACCGTCTGGCGCAGGGCGCGCTGCGCCACCACCCGCAAGCGCGGCGAAAAGTGAACAGGTTGGTGCGCCCACGAAGCAGGCAAGCAAGGCCGCCGCAGGCCTCATTCGTCCTCGAACTCGTCTTCCTCGTTGACCTTGTCGGCAGCCTTGCGCGGGGGCGCGTGTTTTTGCCTTTCGAGCGATCCCGTCACGAAGGACTCGCGCGAGGCATAGGGGTTTCGCCGGGCCGCGCGAGCGGCGACCTCCTCGCCCGATACCGCGGCCGGTTCGCAGATCTGGCGCAGCGAGGCGCGTCGCATCAGATCGACATGGATGTGATCGTAGTGATAGGCGTTCGAACCCGGCGCGAGCACGGTGGTGAATTGCCGGCACGCCGAAGCCTCGATGTCGCGGAGAAAGCCCTGCTCTTGCGGCAGGCCGCGCCAGCCGTCCCTCACGCTTATCTGCCGTCCGTCCGCGAGCGTGAAGGCCGAGATGTCGAGCGCATTGCCGAAGGCGTGTTCGGAAATATGCGCCCAGGAATGGCCGTTCATGCCGCGGCAGGAATAGGCCGAGATCTGCCTGATCTCGACGACGCGCGCGCCGAACCAGCGCATGGCGGAAGGTTGCACGGACTCGGCCAGCCAGCGATCGAGCGCCGAGACGATCGGGCATGCCAGCGTCGCCGCAGGCTTCACGGTCACCGGCCCGGCTGCCGTGACGGAATTGTCAGGCCCGGGACCGAGCCGCGGCGGACGATAGCGGTCCCCAGGCGACGCAGCCGGCGCGACGCCGCGCTCCGGATAGGATGGCGCATAGCCGTCGCGCGGCGAATAGGGCGGCGAGTACGAGCCTTGCGCGGGACCGCTTCGCCATGCCGGCGCGGGCAAAGGACTGCTGTCGATGTCACCGGTCGCGATGCCCGGCGGACTCAAGGAGATCGGAGCGTTCGCCGGAGAGCCGTAGCGAGGCGCGGCGTCACGATAGTACGGAGGTGGTGCGGCATAAGGCGCGGGTGCAGGCGGAGCGGGCTGGCCGATCGGCCAGCGCGGCTGATTGCCGATCGGCGCGGGAGGGCGAAGATCATCGTCGGCAAAACCGAAGGTGCCGCTGCCTTCGCCGAATGCACCGACCTTCAGCGGATATTCCGCACCGCAAACGCCCGGGCCCGAAATCGGGCTCATCCGCACCACATCGGCGCTCTCCCTGACGGCGCCCGACTTCAGGCATGCAATTTCAGCCTCGGTTCGCCACGGCTCACGCTCTTCGGAAAAGAAACCGCGACCGCAACCAACCAGCGATACAAGGACGAAGGAGCCGACGAGATACAAACGAACTCCGCGCGTCATGCGGGAGAACTTCAACGAATTTATTTAAGGACTCATCAACACCTTGATTTCATAACTTTTTAACCACGATTGTGCGCCGCATTGACAGCGAGCCTGACTTTTATGGCGAGAGGGGCGTTGCTAGGCTGGGCTCAATCAGGGTGGGCAGATGTGAGTCCGGAGAAGATCGAATGACCTTTAGTCCCCTGGTCAGCAGATTGAGCATATTGACCGCCTACATCGCCTTCGCCTTCGTCGGCGCCATCGTGCTGGGCGTGTTTTAACCTCGCTCACGAACGAAGTCACAAGGCCCGGCGCACTGGATCTTCAGCCGCCGGGCTTTTTCATGCCTTCTTGCGACCGCGGCGCTAGCGTGGCGACTCTGACGTTCCTTTCAGTCTTGCTGACATTCGCAAACGAACCTGCCGCGACAGGGTACGAATGTCAGAACCGGGACACTTGCGTTGTCTTGCTCGAAAGCATCTGCTGCTGCGGCCGCGCAACGCGCCTCCACACCTTGCCCGAACAGAAGAAGCGGCCGAGCGCACAGGCCTCGACCCAGAGCGAGTTCGCGCCTTTCATCGCCGCGATCGTCCCGTAATAGGTAACGCCGCTCGCGCGGCTATAGATATTTCCGGACCACAAACTCGCGGTCTCCGGTTTCATGTTGACCAGCACCGTCTCGCCGGTCGTGTCGGACGATGCATCGAGCACGTAGCCGCAAAGCGCGTTGCCGCACGGTTGGATGCGCACCAGGCCATTGTCGCCATCGGTGCGCCAATCGCCGAGCGGCGCCGGCGAGTCGGACTCCCGCGATACCCTCGCGACTTGTTCCGGCGCGACTTGCGCCGGCTCGACCTGCACCGGTGCCGACGCCGGCGAAACGGTTTGGCTCGTCTGCACGGCCTGCGTCGGCGGCGGTGACGTCACCTGCGGCTTTGCCGGCTGGTTCGTCGCGGGCTCCGTCTCCGGCGGCGTCGGAGGAGACGGCTGGGCCGGTGCAGTCGCCTGTTTCGCGGCGCCATCCGGCGGCGTTTCAGTCGGAGTGGCGGTTGCTGGCGCGGCCGCCGGGGGTTCGACAGCGGCTTCGCTTGCAGGCTGATTTGCCAGCTGATTTGCCGGTTGATTTGTCGGCTGACTTGCCGGCTGCTTTGCGGATTGGCTTTCAGGTTCGCTCGACGGCGCGGCAGGTGGCACTGAGGCGAGCGGCGGCTCTGGCCTCGCAGGTTTCGGGATCTCGGGTGCAACCGCATCTTCCTTCCATTCGCGACGGCGGTGCGTTGCATGAATTGGCGGAAACGAGACGGAAATGCAGGACGGCGAGCCACAATGGCGCGGCGCTTCAAGACGGATCCGGTAGCCGGCAACATCAAGCGAAAAAGTATCCGCATGCGCGGATGAACTGAGCAGCATCAGCAAGACGAGACAGCCGGATCGCTTCATGGCGGGACCTCCGAAGGTGTGGCTCGGAGGATAAAGGCGGCGAGTTCGCGTCGAATGTGATGTGAGTCACTCCTCGATTTCTCCTCGCGATGACGATCGTTCCGACACGAAGCAGGTGAGCGCACGTCCTCGATTTCACTCCTGTGATGCGGATCACAGAAGCCATGACGTGCGCCGCATAGGGTGCCCTCACGTTCGCCGCACCAAATCTGCCCAACTCCTGGAGACCGCCATGAAGAAGCTCACCATCCTCGCCGCGTTGTTGATGACCACGACCTGCGCCTATGCCGGCAACAATTCGATCTCCTTCGAAATCGACGGACACAAGGTCAAGATCGAGGCGCCGAGGAATTGCGACCAGCTCTCGTGCATCAAGATCTCCGGCTTCGACTTCAACGGATTTGGCTCCAAACGCTTCGACGACGATGACGATGCCGCCGTGAAGGCAGACGCACCCGTGCAAAAGCCCGCTCCGGCGCCGCAAGCGACCGCGCCACAGCCACAGGCCCAGCCACCCGCGAAACCCGTCGTCAACACCGCGCCCGCGCCTGCCACGGTTGCAACCACTTCGACGCAGCCGGTCGTGAAGGATAATGGCGCGCTGCCGGCAGCGGCGCCTGCGACTGCCACGCCCGCGAATCCGGCTCCGGTTGCGGCGCCTGTTCAGGCAGCTGCGACGCCGATCGGCGTCTGGTCCACCGAAGACGACAAGGGCCAGGTACGCATCGAGAGCTGCGGCCAGAACCTTTGCGGATATGCGGTCAAGAGCGGCGAGAAGATCCTGATCAACATGAAGCCCTCGGACGCAAAATGGGTCGGCCGGATTCACGATCCCGACAGCGGCAGGGATTACGACTCGACGATCGCGATGAAGGGAACGAACAGCCTGCGCGTTCAGGGCTGTGCCTTCGGCGGATTGTTCTGCGGCGGCCAGATCTGGAATCGCGTGAGCTAGCCGACTTATGCCCTGGCAGTCATGCCCGCGCTTGTCGCGGGCATCCACGCCTGTCTTTTCTGACCGCGCCCCTGCACAATCGCCACTGCAACAGACTTGCGCATTCATCGCTCATTCAGATGACAACGGTCTCAATCGCGCGAGCATCACCAATTCCGTTCTTGCCCAAGCTTCCCTCGACCGGCAAGAATGGGATTTGTCAGCGGCTTTGAACCGATGAAGGCAGGGGCATGATCGTTTCATCATGGAGTTCGCGTTGGGACAAATCCAGCGCGGGCATCGGGCGGCGGCTTTGCTTCGCATTTCCTGTTCTCGGTTTCCTCATGCTGGCGGGACCAGCGCTGCCCTACGCGCCGGCCGCTTTCGTCCAGGGCAGCTTCCCCGACCCCTCCATCAGCATCGTCACCGATTCGACGCGGCTCGCGCAGGCCCAGCCGTCACCCTCGCCAACGCCCTCCCCTGCTCCACCCGCGGGCACGCAAGCGCCGGCCGCAGAGCCGATCGGCAATGTCGCGACGCTGACGGGTACGGCGACCGTCATCCGCAACAGGGATTCGCTGCCGCTCAAATTGGCCGACGACATCTTCCTCAACGACGTGCTGGTGACATCGGCGAATTCGACGCTTGGCGTCACCTTCAACGACTCCACCACGTTCAACCTCACCGCCAATGCGCGGATCACGGTCGACAATTACGTCTATGAGGATACCGGCAAGAACAACTCGGCGCTGTTCGACATCACCAGGGGAACCGTTGCCTTTGTCGCCTCGGCTGTCGCCAAGACCGGCGACATGAAGATATCGACGCCATCGGCCACGCTTGGCATTCGCGGCACGACCGGACTCGTCGAGGTGGATGGCGCGACAGCCGGCGCCAACAACATCAAGCTTTATCCCGATCCGGACGGCCGGGTCGGCCACATCGACGTCAGCGACCGCAACGGCGTGCGGCTCGGCTCGCTCACGCAAGGCGCAAGTGGCTTCACGGTGCGACCCGGCGCCGGCGGCCGCATGACCGCGACGCCGCTCGTGATCTCGCCGCAACAGGCCGCGCGCGACCAGGGTATCGTGCGCCAGGTGCACGCCGCACAGGTCGTGGGACGCCAGGTCGTGACGCAGCAGCGCGCACTGCGGCGAGCCAATCCGAACCGCGCCAATCCGCCGGGTCAGCCCGGTCAGCAGCGCCAGAACAACCTGCAGCAACGGCCGGGTTCGAATCAACCGGGCGCGCCGAACCGCGCGGGGCAGCAAGGACAACCGGCGAAGCCGAACAAGCCGGGGCAACAGCCGGGCGGCGCGAATGCGCCGGAAAAGCAGGGACAGCAGCATACGCCGGAGTTGCGGCAACAACCTCGCGCGCCTGGCGCGCATCAGCCGGCATTACCGAACCGGCCTGCGGCAGCGCCCAAGCGCCCGCCCGCGCCGAGAAAACCGCCGAAGGAGAAGAAGCGGTAGGGCGGCCTGACGTTTTCACCCTTCCCTGGAGGGAGAGGGTTGCGCAATGCCCGCCGCAGCGCTCACCCGGGCTTGCGCAACAGCGGCTCGCCCGCCCTTATCCGCGCGCCCTCGCGCACATTGTCGCAAAATTCGAAACGGTCCGGCGCGAGCACGATGATGGTCGATCCATGCTCGAACCAGCCGAGCTCGTCGCCCTTGTGCACGGCGACGTCGCAAGGGAATACCGAAGGCCCGCGCGTCTGCGCATTGAGCACGACATCGAGAAAATGCAGGCGGATGCTGGCAACGAGGATGGCCGCGACCGGAACCAGCGTGAGCTTTTCGCCGGAGAGAAGCTGAGTCTGGATGACCGCGCGCTCGTTCTTGCAGAACAGCCGCTCGATGCGTTTCAACGCGATCGGATTGACGTTCCAGGTGTCGCCGCCGATGAAGGTGACCTGCGTGATGCGGCAATCGTGGGGCGCATGAAAGCGGTGATACATGCTCGAGGTCAGGCGCAGCGTGACGAAGCGCCCGTTGCGGTGGGCATCGACAAGCCCGCCATCGCCGAGCAGATCGAGCAGCGAATAGCCCGCGCCCTTGATCTGAAAGAGTTCGGTATCCTCGATCGCGCCATGCGCGCCGATGATGCCGTCGCTGGGGCTGACCACGATCGAGGGGTCGGGATCGGCCGGACGTGAGCCTGGCTTCAGTTCGCGCGTGAAGCAGTCGTGCAGGCTCCTGAATTCGCTCTTCTTGGCCTCGGTCAGATCGAGATCGGAAAACATCCGCCAGCAGGCGATCGAGGCGTCGCGGATGACCGGATTCTCGATCTTGCTGAACCAGCCCATGAAGCGCGTCAGCGCCGCCCGCGGGACGCGGTTGGTCAGGAGGAAGTTGAGGTCTTCCTGCTGCGTCAGGGCCGAGATAGCACGGCGGATTGTCATCAATCTGTCAGATGGACCGGCTAGCGCTGGTGGCATGGATTCGCCTCTCCCGATTCTCTCTCTCGCCGCAGCCGCGGCTGGCGCGGCGGCCATCTTTCCCAAGGTAAAGGCTCGCCTGGCGCTGTCGCGGGCCAAGCACCGCTCGCTCACCGGACATTCGAAGATGTCCAGGCGGGTGGCGCGGCTGGTCCCGTTCTACGAATTCTCCAGCGAAGAATTCTTTCGCGCCGACGATGCGCCCCCCGCGGTCGCAGCACAACGCAAGGAAGCGTTCTTTTCGCTCGCCCGCCTCTACGGGGAACGCTACGGCAAGGGCCGCGCGCTGACGGCGGAAGCGGCCGAGCACATCTCCGACCTGCAATTCACCCGCGCCTACCGCGTGCCCTTTCAGTTCAGCCGCATGGTGCGGGAAAATCTCGGCACCAGCGCGTTCGTGCAATCCTCTTCGGGCGTCACCGTCACCGATGTCGACGGCAATGTTTTCTACGACCTGACCGGCTCCTACGGCGTCAACATCTTCGGCAACGACTTCTACAAGGAATGCATCGCCGAAGGCGAGAAGCGCGCGCATGCGCTCGGGCCCGCGCTCGGCAGCTACCATCCGGCCGTCGCCGAGAACGTGCGAAGGCTGTGCGAGATTTCCAGCCACGATGAAGTGTCGTTCCACATGTCCGGCACGGAGGCCGTGATGCAGGCGGTGCGGCTCGCCCGCTACCACACGCGCCGCACGCATCTCGTTCGCTTCGCCGGCGCCTATCACGGCTGGTGGGGCGACGTGCAGCCGGGCGTCGGCAATCCGCTTTCGCCGCACGAGACCTACACGCTCGCCGAAATGTCCGAGCGCACGCTTCATGTCCTGCGCACGCGGCGCGACATCGCCTGCGTGCTGGTCAATCCGCTGCAGGCGCTGCATCCCAACGCCAACGCGCCCGGCGATTCCGCGCTCGTCGACAGCTCGCGCACGGCGCAATTCGATCGCCAGGCCTACACCGCCTGGCTCGAGGCGCTGCGCGAGGTCTGCACCGAACGCGGCATCGTCCTGATTTTCGACGAGGTGTTCGTCGGTTTCCGCCTTGCCGCGGGCGGGGCGCAGGAATATTTCGGGGTCCGCGCCGACATGGTGACCTATGGCAAGAGCCTCGCCGGAGGCCTCCCGATTGGCGTGGTGTGCGGACGAAAAGAATTGATGCGCCGCTTCCGCGACGATGCCCCGGCCGACATCTGTTTTGCCCGCGGCACCTTCAATTCGCACCCTTACGTCATGACGGCGATGGATGAATTCCTGAGCCGGCTGGCGAGCCCCAATTTCCGCGCTGTCTATAACGGGCTTGACGAGACATGGGACGGGCGCGCCAGGAAGTTGAACGACCGTCTGGCGAGCGCGAGCGTTCCCGTGCATGTTGCCAACCTGTCGTCGATCTGGACGGTGAACTATACCGAGCCGTCCCGCTACAACTGGATGTTCCAGTATTATCTGCGCGCGGAAGGGCTCGCGCTGAGCTGGGTGGGTACCGGCCGGTTGATCTTCAGCCTGAACTATACCGATGCCGATTTCGCCGAGGTCGAAAAGCGTTTCGTGGCCGCGGCCGAGAAGATGAAGCGCGACGGCTGGTGGTGGCATGACGCCTCGCTCACCAACAAAACCATCCGCCGGCAAATCCTCAAAGAGATGATTCGCAGCCGCTGGAAGCGGTGAACCCGCACGTACCCTCCCCTGGAGGGGCACGGTACTCCCTCCCCCGCTTGCGGGGGAGGGCTGGGGTGGGGGCACGAATTTGAGAAAGTGCTGACGAGCCTTCACGGATGTCCGCCCCCTCCCGCCACGCCCTTCGGGCGCGGCGACCTCCCCCGCGAGCGGGAGAGGTGAACCAATCCGCCGATAGGTCCGTTCAGGCAAAGCTGACTTCACTCCGACTGATTCGGTCACGTCCCAAAACGCGGACGCCCGGCATCGCAGACAAGTCAACGCGGTCTGCGCAAAGACAGACTGCGTTGGCCGGGCATGACGAGACGTCTGAAATCGACGAGTCAGGCGTGCTGCTCTTCGAGACCCTGCTGCTCGAGGATGTCGAGGCCGGGATCGATCAGTTCGCCGCGCAAGAGCGCCAGCGGCGCCTTGTGATAGAGTTTGAAGTCGTTGAAGGGGTCGGTGATGATCTTCGTCATCCAGACCAGGCCCGTTTCGACATCGCGGATGAAGAACAGGTGAACCGTCCGGAAAAGAAGGCCGCCAATGCCCACCGCCAGCCACAGCTTGGCGACGTCGCGAACGAATTCGGCCGGAGTAGCCCAGGGCGTGAGCAGGCCGAACAGGGTCGGATCGACGTAGAGGATAACGGGCACCAACGCCCAGATCGTCATCAGCACGATTTTGCGCCGCAGATTGTAGCCGACCTTGATCTCTTCCTTGTGCTCGTGGGTAGCCTGGTTGAGGTGGTCGTAGCCGCGCGGCTCGAAGAAGAAGTGTCCGGCCTGGCGCGAGGTCATGGAGACCAGCCAGCCGATCAGCGCCGAGATCAGGGGATCGAAGAACATCATCACATAGCCGATGATGAAACTCACGGCACTGACGAAATGCAGGCTCTGGTTGATCCGGCTGTGGTGATAATAGCGGTGGTCATCCCAGCGCTGGACTCGCAATTGCTCCAGGAAATCCTTGATCATTCGTTCCCCCAAGAAGGTGATGCCTAGTGTCCCGGTTCTGACGTTCGTATCATTTCGCGGCTGGCACTCCTACGAATGTCAGAACCGAAGGGACACTAGCTAACTTATGAATCCAGTGTGGCTTCGACTCTGACGTTCCTTCGAAGGGGCCGCTGCGAAACTGAAAGGAACGTCAGTGTCGCCGCACTAGTCCTGTTTACAGAGATTCGATGTACGCAGTATGACATCATACAAATGTCATACATCCTATCATGACAACGCTGTCACAAAGAAGCCATCAGGCGGCTTTGGCCGCATCGACTTTGCGGAAACGAACCAGAGAGAAGTGGCCAAGCGGAGGAATCAGGCGGCGCTCCACCAGTTCGATTCCATTCGTCCCGGACAGCCATCCGGTGTAGCGCGACCAGGCGAACTCGGCGGTCCTGAAACCAAGCCGGCGCACGACCGGCTGCAGTTTCTGCTCGATGAAGCGGCGCATGCCGTCATCGGCGCTGACGCGGGTCAGGATGATCAGTTCGCCGCCCACCCGCAGCACGCGCGCGAACTCGTCCAACGCCGCTTCCGGGTTCGGCACCGCCGTGACGACATATTGGGCCATCACCACGTCGAACGAATCATCGGGGAATTCGAGCTTTTCGGCGTCCATCACCGCAAGCCCCTCGATGTTCTTCAGGCGCAGATCGGTGACGCGCCGTTTCGCCTTCTTCAGCATCGCCTCCGAAATATCGGTGCCGAAGATGCGGACATGCGGTGCGTAGAGCGGGAGCGAAATCCCGGTGCCGACCCCGACTTCGAGCACACGCCCGCCGATCTTGTTGGTCGCCTGGATGGCGGCGTCGCGGCCTTTGCTGAACACGCCACCGAAGACGAGATCGTAAACCGGGGCCCAGCGGTCGTAGGCCTGCTCGACCATTTCCCGGTCGAAGTCCAGCTCTCTTCCGCCGTCCAATTTGAGAGTTTCTGCCATGGCAACTCCTATCTCGCTCGATTGCGGTCTGATCGGCGTTGCCGCATCAGACACGTTGTTTGCCTTATCCGTCGGAACACGATCGCTTCCGAAAACCATTCAGGACTACGCCTACTCACCGATCAGCCGCCGACGGCGTGACTTTCCGCCACGATTCCCACCGACCGCAGCGATCGGCTCGGCTGCAACGCACTCAGATTGCCGATGAACTGCCGCGCGCTGTTCTCCCAGGATCGCTCCAGCGCGAAATTCCGGCAGGCTTCCCGCGACACATCGAGCGCACGCAGGCACGCACGTCGGAGGTCCTCATCGAGCGCTCCGACCGGGTGATCCGCGATCACGTCGAGAGGGCCGGTGACCGGGAATGCGGCAACGGGAGTGCCGCAGGCCAGCGCCTCCAGTTGCACGACGCCGAACGTGTCGGTGCGGCTCGGGAACACGAAGACATCGGCGGCCGCAAGATGCGCGGTCAGATCCGCGCCGGTCTTCTCCCCCAAAAACCTGACTTTCGGATATTTTTGCTGGAGGGAAGCCTTTTGCGGGCCGTCGCCGACCACGACCTTCGATCCCGGCAAGTCGAGCGAAAGGAACGCCTCGATGTTCTTTTCCACCGCAACGCGGCCCATGGTCATGAAGATCGGGCGCGGCAGATCGAGCGGGGCAGGACTGTTCGGATTGAAAAGCTCGGTATCGACGCCGCGGCCCCAGAAGCCGAGCTTGCGGAAACCCCGCGCGCCGAGCTCATTATAAAGAGAGGCGGTCGCCACCATCGTCATGGCACCGGCGGAATGAAAGTGCCGCAGTACCGCATAGGTCAATGAAGCGGGGACGATCGAGCGCACCGCGATATATTCGGGAAAGCGCGTCGTATATGACGTCGTGAAGGCCAGGCGGTGGCGACGGCAATAGGCCCGCGCGGCCCAGCCGATCGGCCCCTCCGTCGCAATATGGATCGCCTCGGGCGCGGTTGCTTCGATTCTGCGCGCGATCTCGCGCCTGTTCGGCAGGCCGACCCGCAGGCCCGGATAAGTGGGCACGCCGACGGAGGGAAATCCCTCGGGCGTCAGAAACGCGATGTCGGCCCCGAGCCTGGAAGCGCTGCGCGCCAGTGAGGTCAGGGTGCGTACGACACCATTGACCTGTGGGTGCCAGGCGTCGGTCGCTATCAAGATCCGCATCAGGGGGCCCTTGGTGATTCTTTCCGGCCCGACGTTCACTTACGGATATTTCAAGCGTGTGACGTCATAGAGGTTAACGCTCTCTTTTTCGCGTTCCCTCGCGCTTTTTTGGCTTCCATGACACACGAATGAAACAATTCATGAATGCGACGAAACCATTTTGGGCCCCGAGCGCAAACGTCCCGAAACGTTTCCTCGTTAAGGATTGGTCTCAACGACGCGCCAAAAGGGCGCGCGAGCGATCCAGGCAGGGGGACGCCAAATGTTCGGTTTCGGGGCATTCAAGCCAAACGCACGTCAAGCCGTCGCCTTCGGGGCGCTTTTTATCGGCGCCGCCATGTTCTCGGGCTCCGCCTTCGCGGCGCCCGTTCAGCTTTTTCCCTTCGTCACCGCGCCGGCCGAGCCCGCGCCGCCCCCGGTTGTGCAATCGGCGCCATCACAGGACGAAGGCGCCACGGCCGAGCTGCCGGCGCGCTTGCGGCGTCAGATCGTCAGCTATCCCACGCATGAGGCTGCCGGGACGATCATCATCGATACGCCCAACACCTATCTTTATTATGTGCTCGGTGGCGGCCAGGCGATCCGCTACGGAATCGGCGTCGGCCGCGATGGCTTCACCTGGTCCGGGGTGCAGTCGATCACCAGAAAGGCCGAGTGGCCGGATTGGGTGCCCCCACCGGAAATGATTCACCGCCAGCCTTATCTGCCGCGCCAGATGGCCGGCGGACCCGGCAATCCGCTCGGCGCCCGCGCCATGTATCTCGGTGAGACGGTGTATCGCATTCACGGCACCAACGCTCCCCAGACCATCGGCACGCATGTTTCATCCGGTTGCATTCGCCTCACCAACCAGGACGTCACCGACCTCTACTCGCGCGTCAGCGTGGGCACCAAGGTGATCGTGCTGCCGATGGAACGCCGCGCCGACAACGTGCCGGCCAAGGGACGGGACAAGGCATCGACCAGGCGGGCCCATCTCGCGCTCCACATTGCCTCCTCGCAGTGAGAGTTGAGCTGGAGGGAACTTTCAGGGAAATGGCGCGGCATCCGCGCCATTTCTGTTTCTGGCCAGCAGCAAATCGACCACATTCGCGCCCCCCATTTCGGCCATAACGGTTGCCCTCTCCAGGCGCGCCGCCGCTTTCCGGCCACTCTGGCGCCGTGGGAGCCCGCCCTGTAGTCTAAAGGGCTAAATCAGTCCGGGGGGATGATGCGTCTCAAGACCACTCTGATCGCGGTCGCGGTGCTCGCCATTTCCTTCGTGGTCGCGCTGATGGCGATGGACTGGCTTTCGCCGCGGGGCACGGTCCCCCGGCCGAAGCTGGCCGAACTGCCGCCGCTGCCGCCAGTAACGAAGAATTCGGTGATCCTCGCGCAAGTGAGCATTCCGCTCGCCGCCATTCGCGATGCCGCCGATCGCAGCGCCGCGCGCAATTTCGCCGGCAAGGCAGACAATCCGGTATCGCAGATCCTGCAAAACGCCGACATCGCCTGGGCCGCGGTGCGCGGACCGATCACGGCCACGGGGGGACAGGATTTGCTGTCCCTGACGACGACGTTGACGGGAAAGCTCAATGTGACGGGTTCCTTGACCTCGAAAGCTACCGGCGCGGTCAGCGACGCGATCGGCGGCGTTCTCGGCGGCGATGTCGCCAAGCGGATCGCAGGCGTGAATATCAAGGAACTCAATGCCAACGCAGCGATCAGGGGCAACGTCACCGTCACCGCACGCCCCAAGCTCGGCGCAGCCTGGCGGGTCGAGCCCAATCTCGGCGCGGAGGTGCGGCTCGGCGATACCAGCCTCACCGTCGCCGGCGCACGCGTGAACGTTCCCTCGCAGGTCAAACCGCTGATCGACAAGACCGTCGGCGAACAGATTGCGGCTGCCGCCGAACGGATTCGCAACGATCCCTCGATCGAGCGCAATGCGAGAATACAGTGGGCCAAGGCGTGCCGCTCGATCCCCCTGCAGGTCGCCGGTGCCGCCTCCTCGGTACCGACGCTTTGGCTGGAGTTGAGGCCGATCCGCGCGGTCGCCGTGCAGCCTTATGTCGACACCTCCGCCGTCACGATGACGCTCGGCATCGAGGCTGAGACCCGCATCACGCCGCAAGAGACCACGCCAAGCTGTCCGTTCCCCGAAAAGATTTCGATCGTTCCGCCGACGGCTGCCGTGGTTGCCGTCGGCATACCGGTAGACATTCCCTTTACCGACATCACCAACATTGTGGAGGCGCAACTCGCCGGGAGGACCTTCCCCGAAGATGGCTCCGGCCCCGTCGATGTCACGGTGAAGCGGGCATCGGTTGCAGCCTCGGGCGAGCGGCTGTTGATCTCGCTGCTCGTGAACGCAAAGGAAAAGAAGAGTCTGTTCGGCTTCGCTGGAGAGGCCAATGTGCATATCTGGGGCAAGCCCGTGTTCGATCCGGCGCAACAGAGCTTGCGGCTTACGGACGTTGAACTCGCCGTGGAATCGGAAGCCGCCTTCGGCCTGTTGGGCGCGGCGGCACGCACGGTCATGCCGCATCTGCAACGCGCGCTCGCCCAGAGGACCGCGGTCGATCTCAAGCCGATCCTCGGCAACGCCCAGAAGATGATCGCAGCCGCGATATCGGATCTTCAGAAGAACGCCGATGGCGTGCGCGTGGCGGCGGACATCACGAACCTTGATCTGGCGGACATTGCCTTCGATTCGAGCACGCTCCGGGTGATCGCGGAAGCGACCGGAACAATCAATGTGACGATCACCGCATTGCCGGGGTTGTAATTCGCCTGGCGCGCGATGAGGCGGCAGAGCGAGATGGTTTAAGGTTGAATCGGAGGAGTCGCGAACTCCGTTCCCTTCTCCCCTTGCGGGAGAAGGTGGCGCGGACGAAAGTCCGCGTCGGATGAGGGGTCTCCATCCAGGCACTCAAGTTAGAGATTTTCGACGGCCGGGCCAAACCCCTCACCCGGATCGCATCTTCGATGCAATCCGACCTCTCCCACAAGGGGAGAGGTGACACCTTCGATGCCGCTCCAGCGCAACCTGATTCATCCGGGTGCGACCATGCGCTGAAGCAGGCTTCCGAATTCGGCATCACCAAGGGCGGGCAGAAACTGATCGCACTGCTGATGGAAATCACCGACGTGCACGCGCTCGGACCCAAGGAAACCCAGGGCCTGATCGCCACCGATGCCTTTTATTGGGACATGAACGACGAGACCCGCGCCTTCTCCAAACGCTTCAACGAAAAGGTCGGCCATATGCCGACCATGATCCAGGCAGGCCTGTATTCCGCCACGATGCATTACCTGAAGGCGATCGAAGCGATCGGGACCGACGAGGCGCCCAAGGTGATGGCGCAAATGCGGGCGACACCCATCAACGATTTCTTCGCCAAAAACGGCAAGATCAGGATCGACGGCCGCATGGTCCACGACATGTATCTGTTTGAGGTCAAGAAGCCCGAGGAATCCAAGGGCGAGTGGGATCTCTACAAGCTGCTCGCGACCGTTCCCGGCGACGAAGCCTTCCGTCCGCTCGACAAGGGCGGATGCCCGCTGGTCAAGACGAATTGAACTGTGGTCTTTCACACGAGGGGGGATTGCAATCGCAGACGATCGATCGAGCGGCGAGCGTGAGGCCTCATGGTTCGAGACGCCGCGCAGCGAGCGCGGCTCCTCACCATGAGGGTCTGAGAACTCGCCCTCAATTGACGACCTCATCCTGAGCAGGCGAGCAAACACCGTCCCGAGGGATGGGCAAGCAAACGTCGCCACCCGTTCAGGATGACTTGCGCGGCCGCACCGAGCACAAACAGAAAGCGCGCCCGACAACAAGCCGGGCGCGCTTTTTTCTCCGCGAGCGGGAGAGGAAGAGGTTGCAGTTCAACCTGACTTCATCGCGCTTTTAGTATTTGAACTCCGGCATCGCCTTCAGTTGGTCCTTTGTGGTGTTGAACTCCGCGTGGTCCGGATACCATTTGGACGAGCTGGAAGAACTCGTCGAACCGGTCGTCGACGAGGAACCTTTGCTGCTCGTGGACGAGGAAACCGGCTGGTCGACGAACCTGATCTTGTCGAAGGGAACCGCGACAAGATGCTCGCCCATGCCGAGGAACCCGCCGACGCCCAGCACGGCCGCCTTGATGTTTCCGCTCTTGTCCATCAGGAGATCGTTGATCGAGCCGACGTTTTCATTGTGGTCGTTGTAGACGTTGAGACCGACCACCTTCGACGCGCGCCAGTCGCCATGCAGCGATGATTCCGACATCGTCGAGACCTTGTCGGTGGTAGTTGTCGGGGTCTGCGCGACCGCAACCGTCGCCAGCAACGCCGTTCCGGCCAGCGCAGCCATCATGGATTTTACAAACATCTGTGTTCTCTCCTTGAAAGTAAATTGTGGGGAGAGAACAGCTTCCCGGGCGGCCGGTTCCGGAACCGCAAGGCGCTATTTGTGCTGCTGCGCACCGGAAAATCAATTCCGTAAGGGAACAATCGCGCCCTTCGCCTCGCTCGTCCCGATTCTTCACCGCGACGCCGACGCGGCGCGAGATTCCGCCGAACGGTCTGATCGTTTGCATCCGCTTGCCGGTTCGTCGGCGCGAACGGCAGCCCGCCGCATGAAGGGTTTGCGTGTGAACCTGGTCATGGCCGCGCCAGTTGCGGCGTGTTCTCATGCCGCGAGCGCTTCGTCGTTCTGTTCCGATTCTTCGAAATAGGCGATCGCTTCGAAACGGTAATCGCAGGCCAGGCATCGCCAGAGATAAAAGGTGCGACTCGGTTCCCTCTCTATCCATTCCGGCAGGGCAATCGGCTGGCCGCATTGGGCACAGGGATTTTCCCGCGGCAAGGAACCGAATTTCATGCTGGCCATGGCTTTCCTCCCTTTATTCATTCTTCTTATGACGATTTTTTATGACGGCTGCTATGACTTACGACGACCGTTATGACGACGAATTGGACAGGATCGCTGCCGGATGCTGGCGCTCCTGCATGTGGCTTTTTTCAAGAGGCAATCAGGCAATTCGACGGCAGGCGGCATCATCGCGCGATGCGCCCTTGAAAGCAACGATGTTTGGTTAATTCGCCTTCGGTTCCACGGCGGGTTCCGCCGTGTGCATCGCGCCGGCCTTGCGAAGGTGGATCGTGGCGATGTCGTCGGCGTACACTTTCTGCCAGCCGTCGATGTGATCGAGCAGCTTCGTCGCCGCGCTCTGGGTACGCAACAGCGTCGCTTCGATCTTGTATTCTTCGAGCAGGCGGAAAAGATTGTCGGGCTCCATCAGGCCGGAAGCCGCGTTGTGATCGACGAAAAACTTCTCGCCGTACAGCTCGGTGCGGCCGTCGATGAAGGGCGAGACGCCGCTTGCGATCAGGTAGCCGCCGAAATCGTAGTCGTTAAGCACCCGCTCCAGGTTCAATTTCTTCAACGCCGCCACTGCCGAAACCGGCGAATTGCCGGTATACGGCGCGAAACGATGCACCGACGCAATGGCAATCGTCCCCGTCACCATCGCGACGGCGACGGCTAGGATCAGAGCGCGGCGGGCAGGCGTCATCGCGTCGTGCGAAGACGTTTCGGCGCCACCGATCTGCCTTGCAAGCGGCGCGGCTATGATGAGCGGCGCGATCAGCGCGAGAATTTCGGCCGCGCGGCCCTGCGCAAGCGACATATGAAGAAGGCCGAGCAGCATCACGATGCGCAGCGGCGGCAAGGTGATGCCGCGATAGAGCACAAGTCCGATCGCTCCGAGCAGGCAGATTTCGAACGGACGCAGGTGGGTAAAATCCATCGCCCGCCATTCGGTGATCAGCGGCAGCGCGCTGCCAAGCGCCAGAATCTTCTGCGAGGCCAGAAGCGAATTCCAGCCATAGGGCGTGCAGCAGCCTGCGGCAAGCGCCCCGAACCCGAATGCGGCCCACTGCAGCACGAGCGATTTTCGCGCCGACTTCTCCGCGTTCAGCACGGCGTCGAGCCCGATCGGCGCAATCATCATGAGGCCGAACACGAAACCGCCATGCAGATTGGCCCACAGCACCATCAGCGGCAGCAGGCGAAACGACGGCGCGCCACGCCTGTCAGCGGCCGCGATCAGGCCACCGATCCACATCACCATGACCGGAAAGGCAAGCACGTGCGCCCGCGCCAGGGTGTGCGGCGCGGTCAACGCGATTGCCACGGTGACGAAGACGAGCGTCGCGCTTTCGCTCAGGGTTCTGCCGAGGAATTTTGCAAGCAATGCGAAGGTTGTCGCGCTCGCGCCCGCCGCCAGCACGACGGGCCCGGTCCATCCGAACCAGCCGAACACCTTCGCATAGGCGACCTGCGCCAGCCACTGCGTCGAGATCCAGGGTTGGCCGCGCATCGTGAAGGAATAGACGTCGGTTTGCGGCACCGCGTGATGGTCGAGAATCCACTGGCCCACCGTGATCTGCCATTGCGTGTCGGGATCGAGCAGCAGGCGATCGCCCGCCAGGAAGAGCAGCGCGTAGGCGAATACGCCAATCCAGAGCGGCAACAGGCCTCGCGTCAGGCTTGCATCCTCGGCGGCGTCGATGGTCATGGCCATGGGTAACAGCGTTCGCAATTGAGGTTTGTCGGACCCGATCGAACCATGACAGGCATAATTCCAGGTAAACCGAAGCCAATCCGTGCGGTCATCTCCTCAAAAATCGGAGAAAGCCCGTTTTTCGCCACATCCATGCCGTCTGGAAGGCAATGATTACCGCGCTTTTACCCGTCGCCGTAGGATAACAGGCCATGCCGATGAAGCCTCTGTTAACCCTCGCATCGTTTGCCGCGCTCCTCGCGCTGCTTATGCCGGAAACCGCGAGCGCCCAGCGCGCCGAATATAACGAACTCGTCGCAAGACACGCCCAGGCAAATGGAGTTCCCGAAGCCCTGGTGCATCGGGTGATCGTGCGCGAGAGCCGTTATCAGCCGGCGCTGGTCGGACGCGGCGGCACCATCGGCCTGATGCAGATCAAGCTCGCCACCGCGCGCGGCCTCGGCTACACCGGCACGGCCGAAGGACTGCGCGACCCCGACACCAATCTCACCTACGCCGTGAAATATCTCGCCGGCGCCTACCGCGCCGCAAATGGCGATCACGCCAAAACCATCGCCTATTATTCCAGCGGCTATTACGGGGTCGCAAAACGCCAGCGTCTCAGGCATTTGACGCCGGCGGACGCCAGGGCGGAACAGGTTCCGACGCGGTGATAGGGGGCTGGCTCGCGCGTTGACACCCCGCCGCATCGGCATACATTAGTAGCGTTCCGAGGGGAGCTCCGATGAGGAGCTGAGAGACCGCACGCTCAAGTCCGAACGACGGGTCCAAAAGGACCATGTCAGGAGGATGCGAGACCGCGGTGACCCTTTGAACCTGATCCGGGTCATGCCGGCGAAGGGACAGGGATGTACCAGAACAAGGTCAATCCGCGGGGGGAATCCCCCATATCGGTCATCGGTGCGGGCATTGCCGGGGCCTGGCAGGCGCTTATGTTCGCGCAGGCCGGCCACGCCGTCACGCTGCATGAGCGCAGCGGGCCCGCGATGACGCAGTCGACCAGCTACTGGGCCGGCGGCATGCTCGCGCCCTATTGCGAGGCGGAGGTCGCCGAGCCCGCGATCGTGCGCCTCGGCATCCGCTCGCTCGGACTTTGGCGCGAACATTTTCCGCAAACGTCGTTCAACGGTTCACTGGTCGTGGCGCATGCCCGTGAGCGCGCCGACTTCGAGCGGTTCGCGCGGCTCACGTCGGGCTACCGCCGGCTCGATGCCGAAGGGCTGAGCAAGATCGAACCGTCGCTCGAGGGGCGTTTCCGCGAGGGCCTTTTCTATGCCGATGAAGGCCATGTCGAGCCGCGGCGGGTGCTGCCGGAATTGCACGCGCGCATCGCGGCCGCCGGCGGCGAAATCAAATTCAACAGCGAAGCAAGTCCCGATGACATCGACGGCATCGTGATCGATTGCCGCGGGCTCGCCGCGCGCGACGCGCAAAAAGAGCTTCGCGGCATCAAGGGTGAAATCATCCTGATCGAAACCGATGAGGTCGAGCTTTCGCGCCCCGTGCGCCTGATCCATCCACGCTGGCCGCTCTACGTGATTCCGCGGGGCGGTAACCGCTTCATGCTCGGCGCGACCTCGATCGAGGGCGAGGACAATGGCGTCAGCGTCCGTTCGGCGCTCGAACTTCTGGGCGCGGCTTACGCCGTGCATCCGGCCTTTGCCGAAGCGCGCATCGTCGAATTCGGCTCCGGCCTGCGCCCGGCCTATCCCGACAACCTGCCGCGGATCGCGATCGACAACGATCACATCGCGGTCAACGGGCTGTATCGACACGGCTTCCTGCTGGCCCCGGCGCTCGCCGAATTGACCCTTGGCTATGTCGAGCGCGGCGTGATCGACAACGAGGTGATGCAATGCGCGTGATCATCAACGGCGAGGCGCGCGAGATTTCGGCAGGAAGCGTCGAGGCGCTGCTCGGCGAGCTCGAATATGAGGGGACGCATTTCGCGATCGCGCTGAACTATAACGTGCTGCCGAAAAGCCGCTGGGCCGAAACGCCGCTCAGGAACGGCGACGAAATCGAGATCATCACGCCGCGGCAGGGAGGGTGAAGGGATGAGACTCATCCTTCTCGCGTTGTCGCCGGACGGCTTTCGTCTCCCCTCCCCCTTGCGGGGAGGGGTCGGGGGTGGGGGCGGCTTGCACTGTAGCTGGAATCTACCCCCCTCCCCAACCCTACCCCGCTACGCGCGGAGAACCTGATGCTGAAATTCTACGACCGCGAATTCACCTCCCGTCTGCTTGTCGGCTCGGCGCTCTATCCCTCGCCCGCGATCATGCAGAACGCGATCCGCGCCTCCGGCGCCGAGATCGTCACCGTGTCGCTGCGCCGCGAATCCGCCGGCGGCAAGACCGGCGACGCCTTCTGGTCGCTGATCAGGGAACTCGACGTCGCGGTGCTGCCCAACACCGCCGGTTGCCGCAGCGTGCGCGAGGCCGTCACAACGGCGAAGCTCGCGCGCGAACTGTTCGGCACCAATTGGATCAAGCTGGAAGTCATCGCCGACAACGACACGCTGCAGCCGGATGTGGTGGGCCTCGTCGAGGCGGCATCCATCCTGGTCAAGGACGGATTCGAGGTGTTTCCCTACTGCACGGAGGATCTATCCGTGGCGATGCGGCTCGTGGATGCCGGCTGCAGGGTGGTGATGCCGTGGGCGGCGCCGATCGGCAGCGCCAGGGGCATCATCAATCCGGACGCGCTGAAGCTTTTGCGCGACCGTCTGCCCGACATCACGCTGGTGGTCGATGCGGGGCTGGGCGCGCCAAGCCACGCCGCACGCGCGCTCGAACTCGGCTACGACGCGGTACTGCTCAACACCGCGCTTGCGAAAGCCGCCGACCCCGTTTCGATGGCGAAGGCGTTTCGACTGGGCGTCGAGGCCGGACGCGCCGCGTTCGAAGCCGGCCTGATGGAAGCGCGCGACTTCGCCTCCCCTTCAACCCCGGTCGTTGGGACACCGTTCTGGCATGCCGTATCCTGATCGATTCTATCCGGTGGTGGACAGCGTCGCATGGGTCGCGCGCCTGGCGCTGCTCGGCGTCGGCACGATCCAGCTGCGCGCCAAGAATTTGAGCGAGTCGGACGCGGTGCAGATCGTGATGGACGCGCTGGAGATGATCAAGGGCACACAGGCGAAGCTCGTCGTCAACGATTACTGGCGCGCGGCGATCATTGCGGGCGCCAGCCACGTGCATCTCGGCCAGGAGGATCTCGCCGGCGCCGACCTGAAGGCGATCCGTACCGCAGGGCTCACGCTCGGCATCTCCACCCATGACGATGAGGAACTGGCGACCGCGTTGCGCGCCCAGGCCGACTATATCGCGCTCGGTCCGATCTTCCCGACCACGCTCAAATCGATGCGCTTTGCGCCGCAAGGCATTCCGAAGATCACCGAATGGAAGCAGCGCATCGGCAATATCCCGCTGGTCGCGATCGGCGGCATCAAGCTGGAACAGGCGCGCGAGATCTTCACCGCCGGCGCCGACTCGATCGCGGTGGTCAGCGACATCACCCAGAACGCCGACCCCGACGCGCGCGTGCGCGCCTGGCTGAGCATGAAGGCGGAGGCCGCGTGAGATGATTTCTAATATACGCCAACGTCATTGCGAACCAACGCTCCTCGCAATGACGAAAACGAACGACAGTATTTGAACAGGAGGATCGCATGAACATCCGCTCCAACCCGGGCACGACCGTTCCCGCCGTGACCACCGGCCCCCTGCCCTCGTCACGCAAGATCTTCGCAACGCCGGATGAAGCGCCCGATCTGCGCGTGCCGCTGCGCGAGATCATCTTGAGCGACGGCGCGGGCGAACCGAACCTGCCGGTCTATGACACGTCCGGCCCCTACACCGATCCGAATGTCGTGATCGACGTCAATGCCGGCCTGCCGCGCAACCGCATCGCCTGGGTGAAGGAGCGCGGCGGCGTCGAGGAATATGAGGGCCGCGCAGTCAAGCCGGTCGATAACGGCAACGTCTCCGCCGACAAGGCCGCAAAGGCCTTCACCGCGCATCACAAGCCGCTGCGCGGGATGGATGCTTCCGTTCCCTCCCCCCTTGCGGGGGAGGGTCAGGGAGGGGGGTCGGGACAAGCGACAATGCGTGTGAGTACCCCCAACCCCTCCCCGCAAGGGGGAGGGGAGAAAAAGAGCGGCAAGCCGCCGATGGTGACTCAGCTCGAATTCGCCCGCGCCGGCGTCATCACAAAGGAGATGATCTATGTCGCGGCACGCGAAAACCTGGGCCGCAAGCTTAAGCTCGAACGCGCGGAGGCAGCTCTTGCCGACGGCGAAAGCTTTGGCGCCTCGATCCCGCCCTTCATCACGCCGGAATTCGTGCGCTCAGAGATCGCGCGCGGCCGCGCCATCATTCCCTCCAACATCAATCACGGCGAACTCGAGCCGATGATCATCGGCCGCAACTTCCTCACCAAGATCAACGCCAATATCGGCAACTCCGCCGTGACGTCGTCGGTCGAGGAAGAAGTCGACAAGATGGTGTGGGCGATCCGCTGGGGTGCCGACACGGTGATGGACCTCTCGACCGGCCGCAACATCCACACCACGCGCGAATGGATCTTGCGCAACTCGCCGGTGCCAATCGGCACCGTGCCGATCTACCAGGCGCTGGAGAAGGTCAACGGCGATCCGGTCAAGCTCGACTGGGAAGTCTACAAGGACACGCTGATCGAACAGTGCGAACAGGGCGTCGATTATTTCACCATCCACGCCGGCGTGCGCCTGCCCTACATCCACCTGACCGCCAACCGCGTCACCGGCATCGTCTCGCGCGGCGGCTCGATCATGGCGAAGTGGTGTCTCGCCCATCACAAGGAGAGCTTCCTCTACACGCACTTTGAAGAGATTTGCGACCTGATGCGCAAATACGATGTGTCGTTCTCACTTGGCGACGGCCTGCGGCCGGGCTCGATTGCTGATGCCAACGACCGCGCACAATTCGCCGAACTCGAAACGCTGGGCGAATTGACGAAGATCGCCTGGGACAAGGGCTGCCAGGTGATGATCGAAGGCCCCGGCCACGTGCCGATGCACAAGATCAAGATCAACATGGACAAGCAGCTCAAGGAATGCGGCGAGGCGCCGTTTTATACGTTAGGCCCGCTGACGACCGACATCGCGCCCGGATACGATCACATCACCTCAGGCATTGGTGCCGCGATGATCGGCTGGTTCGGCTGCGCGATGCTCTGCTACGTGACGCCGAAGGAGCATCTTGGCCTGCCCGACCGCAACGACGTCAAGACCGGCGTCATCACCTACAAGATCGCGGCGCACGCCGCCGATCTCGCCAAGGGTCACCCGGCAGCGCAACTGCGCGACGATGCCTTGTCGCGCGCGCGCTTCGACTTCCGCTGGATCGACCAGTTCAACCTCGGGCTCGATCCGGAGACGGCGAAGAGCTTCCACGACGAGACCCTGCCGAAGGAAGCGCACAAGGTCGCGCATTTCTGCTCGATGTGCGGGCCGAAATTCTGCTCGATGAAGATCACGCAGGACGTGCGCGACTACGCCGCGACGCTGAACGATCCTTCAGCGGTCGGCATGCCTCACCCTGAGGAGGCGCGCGGCGCCGTCTCGAAGGATGAGGCGGAAAAAGGCATGGCGCAGATGAGCGCGAAGTTCAAGGAAATGGGCGGACAAGTGTATCTGGATGCGGACAAGGTGAAGGAGAGTAACAGGGTGCTGTGAGACGCCGCGCCTCATGGTGAGGAGCGCGCCGCGCGTCTCGAACCATGAGCGCAGCCCTCATCCTTCGAGACGCATCGCAATTGCGATGCTCCTCAGGATGAGGACAAGCCCAGCCCACCTCTCCCGCAAGCGAGTAGGGAGCGCACCTCCGCTGAGGCCCCTCACCTCATCGTAATCGCCAGCCCGCTCAGATCGGCGTTTGCCATCAGGCCGACCTGCGTGCCGGAGAGTTCGAGCACCGCGCCCTTCTGGTTGGTGAGCACGATCGCGCGCGCGCCGCCTCCGATCGCAAGCCCCGCGCCCGCCGCGGCATAGACCCCGGCGACATCAGACGGCCGCCAGATGTTATGGACGCGGCCGCGCAGCACGGTCTTCGAGCCGCCGAATACGAGGCCGTAGTCGAGCCCGCCGGTCGAGAGCGGATAGGCCCGCCCGCGGAAGGTGAGGACGCCGCCGCCGCCGGAACCGCCGATGATCCATCCGGCCTTGTAGATCGTGAGCGTCACGTAGCCGTCGTCGGCACGAGCCTGCGACAGGCCGGCACCGGCGAAAACGATCAGCGCAACAAGCGCGCGGCGAAAGGCGGAAGAAAGTTTCATGGAGTAACCTCATAGCTTTGCGGATTTTGGGATTTCGGAACAATTCGAATCGGACGCGAATTTAGCAGGCCCTCCGCCATCGACGAAGCGGGGGATTGAGAGCGCGGGAGATTTCGCTACGCTCATGCCGGCAAATTCATGCTGAATTCACGGGTGAATCATGACCGCCATAAAGCATTTTCCGCCGCCTGCCGGCATCAAGGCCCCGCCGCTCTCCTTTGCCACGCGCGCCGGCGATCTCATCTTCATCTCCGGCATTCCAGGCTTCGACGAGAACGGCGCCCTGCCGGACGGCTTCGAGGCGCAGTTCGGCCATGTCGTGAAGAACATCAGGCGCGTGCTCGATGAAGCCGGTGCCTCGCTTCGCGATCTCGTCAAGGTCAACGTGTTCTTGACGCGCGCTTCGGACGTCGCCGCGATGAACGCGCTCTACGCGGGGGCCTTCGGGCCCGCGCCATACCCCGCGCGCACCACCTGCGTGGTTCATGCGCTGCCCGATCCGAAGATGCTGATCGAGATCGAGGCCGTAGCATCGCTGGGCAAATGACCGTCCTGCATGATCGATCGCGATCGGGCCGGATACATAACCGTATGGATATTACAGGTTCCGGGAGTGGGCGGCGGTCCTCGGCGCGCGGCTCAAGACGGCTTGGGTATTCGGTTCCCGCTTGACTCCTGCACATCTGATTGGCTATATCCAAATCAATAACTTATCGGTTATGTAATAACGGAATGCCCCGGGAGAGAACGGCATGAAAAAGACCGCCACGAAAAAAATCGCGCCGCAGGAAGGCCAATCCGCCTCGGCGCTGATCGACGGCAGAATCAGGGAACTCGGCGACTGGCGCGGCAAGATGCTCAGCCGGCTCCGCAACCTGATCAAGGAAGCCGATCCCGAAGTCGTCGAGGAGTGGAAGTGGCGAGGGGTTCCGGTGTGGTCGCACGACGGAATAATCTGCACAGGCGAGACCTACAAGAACGTCGTGAAGATGACCTTCGCCAAAGGCGCTTCGTTGAAAGATCCCTCACGGCTCTTCAACTCCAGTCTCGAGGGCAACACGAGGCGTGCCATCGATTTCCAGGAGGACGCGAAGATAGACGAGGCGGCGTTGAAGGCTCTCATTCGCGCGGCCGTGACGCTGAACAAGTCCAGGGCCAAGAGCTGATCCAGGCAGTCGATCGCGATGCAGAACTCCCGCGACATGCTGTTCAGGGCGCTGGCCGATCCTACCCGGCGGGCTCTGTTCGAACGGCTGTGCCGCGAAGGCGAGCAGACGGTTGCGGCGCTGACGGCTCCATCGGGAGTTTCGCAGCCGGCGGTCTCCAAGCACCTTGGCGTGCTGAAGCAGGCGGGGCTCGTGCGCGACCGCCATGAAGGCCGCCAGACACATTACAGCGCCCAGCTCGGCGCGCTGGCTCCGCTGATGGACTGGACCAGCCAGATGGCCGGCTTCTGGCAAAACCGATTCGATCGCCTCGAAGATCTGCTCAGAAGGATGGACCAATGACCCAAGCAGCCACCGAAACGCGCTCCGTCGTCGTCGAGCGGGAGATGCCTTTTCCTGCGGAGAAGATCTGGCGGGCGCTCACGCAACCGCATTTGATCGAGGAGTGGCTGATGAAGAACGACTTCAAGCCTGTCGTGGACCATCGTTTCAACCTCAGCGCCGACTGGGGCGCCGTCGACTGTCAGGTGCTTGCGGTCGAGCCGAACAAGACGCTGTCCTACACCTGGGCAGCCTATGGTCTGGAAAGCGTCGTGACCTGGACACTCACGCCCACGGGCACGGGGACCCATTTGCGCATGGAGCAAACGGGCTTCCGGCCGGATCAGCAGCAGGCCTATCAGGGCGCGAAGTTCGGATGGCAACGCTTCTTCGGGTCGCTGGAGCAGGTGTTGGCGCGGACGGATTGAGGTCGTCGCCTCTTCGCCTCACCTCTTCTCCGCCGCCTCGAGCCTTGAATATTCGGCCTTCACCAGGGTGTGGAATGCGGGCTTGTCGAGCACACCCGATTTGCGGAATGGCGCCGTTGCAAGCGCATTGATGACCGCGTCATGGATTTCGAAACCGCCAGCCGCGGTATACTTGACCATGCCCCATTTCGCGAGCTTCCTGTCGCCGATCACCTCGGCGAACCTCTGCAGCCGAAGGCTGAGATTCTGAAATTCCTGCGCGTCCGGAAATTCCTTTTTCACCGCGAGGATTCCGCGAATGCCGGCAGCGTCCTCGGGCCGTGCCGCCGCAGCGCTGTCATTCTGGACCGTCTCCGTGGCACGGTCGCCAGGCATTTCCGGCTCTTGCGCCGCAATGGCCGCCTGATAGACGCCCAACGCCCGGTGAAACCGTTCGGGATCGATCGGCTCTATCTTCTCGACCGCCTTCGCATTCATCTCCATCCTCCCAACCGGCGCACCTTCACCCTCCGCCTTCGGTCTCAACATCCCTCGCCTGCCCGCCCTATGCGCCAGCACGTACCGGTTTGCAACCTTCATTGAACCCAAATGCGGCTTCGCTACACTCAACACCGACCGGGGGGTAGTCCCGGCGCGCCGATCTTTGCAAGCGACCTTGCAGAGGGGGCAAGGCCTTTCATTCAGGGAGAAGTCAAAACCATGCGCCGACTTTCAGTTCTTTGTGCCGCAGCCGGCATCGCCGTTTCCGCTCTTGCAGCGACGAGCCCGGCAGAGGCCGCCTTCAACGTGATCCGCTGGGACAACAGCGGTTTTTGCCAGGTGTGGAGCTCGGACAATCCTCCGACACCCTGGCCCTCGAAATATGTCGCCATGACCAAGAAGCCGGTGGCGAGCTTCACCGAAGCGATGGCCGTGCGGGACACGCTGGTGAAGAAGGGGACCTGCAAATTCTGAACGATCCGGGTGAGGGGCCGGTGCTCTCATGAGAGGCCGTACCCCCTCACCCCAACCCTCTCCCTGAGGGAGAGGGAGCTTTCGTGGCCGTTACAGTTCGCTTTCCGGACTATGGCGCTTTCATGCGCCGCTCCTTCATCAGCGCATCATGGGCAGCCGACAGTTCCAGAAAAGCCCTGACATTGCCGCCGGCGTCCGGGTGCGCCTGCTTGGCGTGGCGCTTGTAGGCGGCGTGAATTTCGGTTTCGGACAGGCGGCGGCCGAGTGGCAATCCCAATAGCTGGCGGTAGCACTCCTCCGGTGTCGGCAACTTCATTTCAGTCTGGCGCTTGCCGAATTTCGGGGTGGTAAGCCCAAGCAGGACGTCGCGGAGAACAGCAAGACGTCGCCGCGCGGCATCGCGGGTGACGTGGTCGGCGTTTTCATTTGTGGCGGCGCGCAGGATAGGCAGCGCCTGGGAGGCCGCGTGCCGCAGGGTCTCGTTCTCGCCCGCGGCCGCGATGTGCATCGCGATCCGCACGGCCTCGCCGTAATCAGGGGCGTGCGCGGCCCAGACCTGTTCGATTTCCGCCTTCCATTCCGCGAGCTGTCTTTCCATGACACAGCACCATCCGGAATATCGTCCGGAATCATTACTACCGGAAAGCTAACGCTTTTCGTTTCTGTCTCCCCCATTTTGAATTAATCTGTACGGAAAACGGTCGAACCCAAAAAACGATCCGAGGAAACCGCCATGCCCCTTCTCGAAAATCACATTGCCGTCGTCACCGGCGCTGCTTCCGGAATCGGACGCGCGATCGCCGCAGGCTATGCGCGCGAGGGCGCGCAGGTCGCCCTTCTCGACATCAACCTCGAGGCGGCAGAGCGGGCCGCGCAGGAAATTCGCGAAAGCGGCGGCCTGGCTGCAAGCTTCGAACTCGACGTGACCAGGCGCGAGGATTGCGCAGCCGTCGCCAGACGCGTCGCCGAGCAAATCGGGCAGGTCTCTATTCTCGTCAACAATGCCGGCATCAACCGCCGCAATCCTTTCACGGGCGAGGCCGCCGCCGTGATCAAGGATTGGGAAGACATCATCGCGATCAACCTCAACGGCGTTTTCAACGTGACGCATGCGTTTCTCGAACCGCTGCGCGCCAGCAAGGGGCGCATCGTCAACATCGGATCGATCCAGTCCTTTGTCCATGTGCGCACACCCAACTCGCCCGCCTACACCACGTCCAAGCACGGTGTGCTCGGTTTTACGCGCGCGCTTGCCGCCGAACTCGGCAAATACGGCGTCCGGGTCAATGCGATCGGGCCCGGTCTGATCGAAACACCACTGAACGCCGAGGTGCGCGCGAAAAGTCCGGATCTGGTGAAGATTTTCATGGACCACACCCCGCTGGGGCGTGCCGGCAAGCCGGAAGACATCGTGGGTCCCGCGATTTTCCTGGCCTCCGATCTCTCATCCTACGTCACGGGAACGATCGTGATGGCCGACGGCGGTTACAGGGCGATCTGAACGGCAACCCTTCGCACGCAGGACAACGCGTCAATGCGCGCGGCGCCGGGCGATCTGCGTTGCCCATGCGACAAACATCAGAACCAGCGAAATTGCAGCTACGCCGCCTGACATCAGCTCGATCGCGCGGAGCACGAAGGCAGTTTCCACAGACCACAAGGGCTGCGCCTCGTCGGTAAAACCAATCGGCACCACATGAGGGACGAACAGTCGCTCCGCTCCGAGGGCGACAGCGAAGACGGCGACGAACAGCAGGAAAATCTTCCAGCCCGGTTTCATCCAAACAACCCGCATCGACGTCCGACAGCTCTTTGCTTGAGCATGATCTCCGCGCAAACGCATCGCTTGGTCGCGAGGAAAGACCGGTTCGGATCATGCTTTGGCGGTATGTCGATGGCACGGCGCGTCCGCCCGCCGATTGATGTGAATCAAATCCAGCACAATTGCCCCCGTCCTTCGCACCCTCCGGTAAACCACGTAAGCAAACGTCCTTAAGATACCGCACGAAATTTTCCTCTCCGCCGGGCGCGCCTAGAAACTACAAAGGCTGAAGCCGCACGGCGTGGAGGGCTCGAGACGAACCATTCGTTTTACAGCGTCGACCGCACAACTCACGCGAAGATCGTTGCGCTTGCGTTAGCCGGGGCAACGATGGTGGCCGGAACAGCAATCGCTGTCCGCTGCAACGACGGCAATGGCAAGGAGCGGGAGCAGCATCTCACCGTCATCAAGGCCGGTAATCCCGCAGTAGTCGCATCGCGCATCGAAGTTGCCATCCGCTAAAACATGATCCGGAAAATGTGCAGCGTTTTTCCTTCGCCACGAACGCGAAGGCGTTTGCGCGGAGATCATGCGGAAACAAACCGGTCTCATCCAAATCTCAGTCTCGATCGCTCCTTGGCCTTCTCGGCCTCGATTGCACGATCGCGCGCCGGCGCATGCGTATGCAGCGAAACCAGAAGCCGCCGCGCCGCGGCGCTCACTTCGCCAACCGCGAGATCGAAGGCTTCCGCATTGGCTTGCGAGGGTTTGTTGAAGCCGGACAGCTTTCGCACGAATTGCAGCGCGGAAGCGTGGATCTCCTCTTCCGTCGCAGGCGGTTCGAAATTGAATAGCGTCTTGATGTTGCGGCACATTTCTTCCTCCTTGGCGAATGGATTGCGCGAAAGACGGTCCTGGCGATGCCAACCAAAATCCTTTTTCGCGGCCGATTTTGTCATAGAATGAGCCGCGCGTTTACCCCTCAAGCGCGGTCATTTAGGGGTCGAGAGTCAAAGGCGGGTTGTTCGATGAGCCACATCACCTACAAGATCGTCGAGCATGACGGCGGCTGGGCCTATACCGTCAACGGCGTATTTTCGGAAAGCTACCCGACCCACTCTGCGGCGCTGGCCGCCGCCAAGCGCGCCGCCACCGAACAACGCGTCCCTGGACGCACCGAGGCGATCATGTACGAGACCCCCGACGGGGTCTGGCACACCGAAACCGCCTCGGGCAGCGACCGCCCCGAGACCGACGTCGAGGACAGCGCCTGATATTCCACCCGTGACGAAAAATTTTTTGCGGGAAATCCTCAGCCCGGACTCTCGGCGCGCGCCTCATCGCGGGCTAGATTGGCGAAACTGGTCCCGACTCTGATGTTCTCTCCCCGTCCATAGCTTCGTTTGCGGAAGTGACATTCGCATCCACGGCTTACGAGCTTGCGAACATCAAGTCCGCTTCCGAAAGCACGTCATATGAGGAGAAACATGTTCGACTATTTCCGCGGGGCACTAGCGGCTGCCCTGGTGCTGATATCGGTCCCGGTCGTGGCGGCCGACTATCCCTCGCCGAACGAGGGCGACTGGGTCGCCAAGGACTTCAAGTTTCACACCGGCGAGGTGATGCCGGAACTGCACCTGCACTACACGACGGTCGGCAAGCCGGGCGGCGAACCGGTGCTGTTGCTGCATGGGACGTCCGGATCGGCCGCGACGATGCTGATACCGAGCTTTGCCGGGGAGTTGTTCGGGAAAGGTCAGCCGCTTGATGCATCGAAATACTACATCATCATTCCCGACGGCATCGGCCACGGCAAATCGTCGAAGCCGTCGGACGGGCAGAAGGCCTCCTTTCCGAAATACGACTATCTGGACATGGTCGAGGCGCAGCATCTTCTCATGACGGAAGGCCTTGGCATCAAGCATGTGCGGCTGCTGATAGGCTACTCCATGGGCGGCATGCATGCCTGGATCTGGGGCGAGCGCTACCCCGATTTCATGGATGCCCTGGTGCCGATGGCTTCCCAGCCCTCGGAGATGTCGGCGCGCAACTGGATATTGCGGCGGGCCATGCTTGATACCATCCGCAACGATCCCGATTACAACAGCGGGAATTACCAAAGCCAGCCGCGGATGCTGAAATATGCCGCCGCGGCTTACGGTTTCGCCTCGTCCGGCGGCACGCTCGCCTATCAGAAGATGGCGCCGACGGCGGCTCAGGCCGACAAGATGGTCGACGACCGGCTGGCTGCGATCAAGGCGGACGCCAACGACTTCATCTACCAATGGGAAGCCTCGCACGACTACAATCCGACGGCGGGGCTTGAGAAGATCAAGGCGACCGTGCTTGCCATCAACGCTGCCGACGACGAGCGCAACCCGCCGGAAACCGGCATCACGGTGGCGGCGCTGAAACGCATCAAGCACGCCAGGGTTTACGTTATCCCCGAGAGCTGGGAGACGACCGGCCACGCCACGACCAACGAGGCAAAATTCTTCTCCGCGCCATTGAGGCGATTGATGCAGACCGCCCCGCACCACAAGACGTAACGCCGCCCATCCGGTTCCGACATTCGCATCCCGGCGGCGCGGGCAATTCGCAAATGTTGGAATCGAACGGCAGCGGCCGCTCGCCAATCATCATTTCCTGCCTGCACGAGCATGCCGCACCGCACCAAGTGGTGGTGCGGCGCGACGCTCAATATTTGAGCGTGCATCCGCCGAACAGCTCGGGCTTAATCGCATTCGATAGCGAATCATCTTCCGCGCTTCTGCTGCGCGATAGACGAGACGCTGTGCGAAAGCGAACGTGGTGGAGGATCGAATGCGAGCACTCGCACTGGTCGTCCTGCTGGCGGGTATGTCCGCGATCACCGGCGCGGCGCTCGGCTTCGACAACGGGCAATATGAAAACGTGCCGCCCGACATTCGCACCTGGTTCAAGAGCGTCATGGCACCGAACGGCGTACCCTGTTGCGACATCTCCGACGGCCATCGCACCGAATATGATTTTCGCGAGGGCGCGTATTGGGTGCCGATCGAGGGTCAGTGGATGCAGGTGCCCTCGCATGCCATCATCCGCGACCGCGGCAATCCGGTCGGCGAGGCCGTGGTCTGGTACGTCCACCACCGCGGCAGCATCATCATCAGCTGCTTCGTCCCTGCGGATGCGGTGTGATCCTTGCCGTCGCTGAGCGCGCTTTGCCGTACGGAAATCGATTGTTCCAAGCGGAGCGTTTGAGGGTGGTGGCTCCAGGAGCGCGATGATAGTCTTCCCATGCCAGGATGCGGGAGATGCAGATTTGAGCAAACTTGATTCCAGCGATCTCGAGACGATCTATCCGAAGCCGACACCGCGCGTGATCGCGAAGGCGCGCCCGGAGATCGACATCCATGCGAGAAAATTCATCGAGATGTCGCCGTTCTGCGTGCTCGCGACATCGGGCACGGATGGCCGTGTCGATGCTTCGCCGCGCGGCGGCAATCCGGGCTTTGTTCGTGTCGAAGGTCCCAACCGGCTGTCAATGCCGGACCGCTCTGGCAACAACCGCATCGACAGCTTCCGGAACATCGTCGAGGGCTCAGGCTTCGTGCAGCTGATCTTCTTCGTTCCCGGGATAGACGAGACGCTGCGCGTCGGCGGAATGGGAAAGCTTTCGGCGGAGCCGGAACTGCTCGCCGCGATGGAAGAATTCGGCAAGCTGCCGCGCGCGGTGCTGCAGATCGACGTCGAGGAAGCATACTTCCACTGCGGCAAGGCGCTGATGCGCGCCCGCCTGTGGTCAGGGGAAACCCGGGTGGAGCGCGAGGTATTTCCTTCGATCAGCCAGGTGATCCACGACCAGACCAGGCTGGGCGAAGCGGAGTGCCAGGCCGACGTCGAGGCGCGCTATCGGACGCAGCTGTAGTTCCAATCACGAACTTGCTTTCCGTCGTGGCCGGGCTTGTCCCGGCCATCCACGCCGTCGGCGACCAAGAGTGGACGTCCGGGGGCATGACAGGGAAGGAACTCTCTCGCCAGAGGTCAGGCGCTATCTAATCCCCGCTCTCCAGCCCGCCGACATGCTTCTGGGTGTAGAGCTCAAGCCCGATCCGCCCGATCAGATCGAGCTGGGTTTCGAGGAAATCGATGTGATGCTCCTCGTCCTTCATCAGACTTTCGAACAGATCGCGCGAGACGTAATCCTTGACGCTGTGGCAATAGGTCGCCGCCTCCTGGTAGAGATTGCGGGCGCTGATCTCGGCAGCCAGATCGCATTCGATGATTTCCTTGACGTTCTGGCCGATCCGCAAGGGGTCGAGCACCTGCATGTTGGGAAATCCGTCGAGGAAAAGGATGCGGTCCGTGAAGCGATCGGCGTGCTCCATCTCCTCGATGGATTCCTTGCGCCAGGTCTTTGCCATCTCCAGCAGGCCCCAATTGTTCAACAGCCGATAATGCAGCCAGTACTGATTGATGGCGGTGAGCTCGTGGCGCAAACCCCTGTTGAGATATTCGATGACCTTTGCATCGCCTTGCATGATTGTGTCTCTCCGCGCCGATTGCGCCCGTGATAGTTCAGGCCGCTAAAGCGAAATTGGATCAGGCTGAATCACCATCGCGCTTCAGGTTTTTGTTGTCGCATGATCTCCGCGCAAATGCGTGCAGCGTTTGTCGCGAGGGAAAACCGCTGCACGCTTTTCCGGATCATGCGTTAGGCTACCAGATCGCGGTCCGATTGTGTAAGCGGGTTTGGCGCCTGTCAGACAGTTTCGAGCGCGTCTTCGACGCGGCGTTGCGCATCGGTCTCGCTGTGCGGACATCCGGGGCAGCAGGCCCTGGCGCAGGCCCCCAGCGCCTCGTCGATGATGGTCTTGATGGTGCGCGCGCAGCGGCCGCACTCGGCGCTGCAACCGAGGCAGCCATAGATCTGCTTGGCGTTGCGGGGAAGGTCTTGCGCTGACTCGACGGCACTGCGGACATCGTGGTCGCTAAGGACGTTACAGGAACATACGATCATTAATGCTGCAGGCCCAATCGGTGATGCGGATGTCCTTCGATATTGAAGGGCGCCCTCGGATGCAAAAGGAAAAACCGTGTTTTGAAGTGATTCCAAAATGCATCCTGGAATGAATCTAAAAGAGCCTGTTGCGGCAGATCAAAATGCCGATTTTTCGACGCGGAAGGCCCCCTCAATCACCGCCGCCGCCGTCTCCCCCGCCACCGCCGTCACCACCTCCGCCACCACTGTCTCCGCCGCTGCCGCCTCCGCTGTCCCCGCCTTCCCAGCCGCCGCTTCCGTCCGAATGGCCGGATCCGTCGGTTCTCGAATGCTCGCCGCCAAGCCAGGTCCAGAGATGGCCACCCGAATCACCCCCGCTCTCAAAGCTGCAGCCGTCCGATTCGCCACGAGCCGCCGACACTCTCCCCCTGCCCGCACGACGCTCCGCGCGGCCCATCAAGAAAAAGAGGATCAGCGAGGCCAGACCGAGCCCAACCGCAAAGGCTAGAACAGCGTCTTTCATGGCTTTTCCTGCCCCTGCCAACTCCGATTGTGCACTGCACAACGCCCTCAAATCCGCCATTGTTGAAATGGCAGAATTTGGCTAGTCCGTTCATTGATCGTTCAACTAAAACATGGAAATTTGGCCCGGAAAGACCGCCGCTCGGCGGTCTTCTTCAATCAGAAAGGTGATGCCATGAGGAAAACACTGGTGGCGCTGGCCGCCGTCGCCACGCTGGCCTTCTCGGCCGCCCAGCCTGCCCATGCCCAGCGCGCGCTCGGCGCGGCTATCGCAGGCGGCATAGTCGGCGGTGCCATCGTGGGCGGCGCGATCGCAGCCACCACCCCGCCTCCGTACTACGGCTACGGTCCCGGCTATTATGCGCCGCCCGCCTATGCAGGTGGCCCCGGCTGTTACTGGCAGCGGCAGCGCTTTTGGGATGGTTATGCCTGGCGGATCAACCGCGTCTGGGTTTGCCCCTGAGCCTCTTCACCTTCGTCCCGACAGACTTGTTTAAGAAACCCGGCCGAACCATCGGCCGGGTTTTGTTTTTGACCAGGTCCGATCCAGCTATCTGGACTTTATCCGGCTCCCGCTTCGCTCGAAAACGCTCTTGATTTGCCGCGTTTTCTTCACGCGAACCGGTTCCCACTTCGCTCGAAAACGCTCTACCGCGCGGCCGCGATCGAACGCAGCACCGTTTCGCTCGGCCAGCAATCGACTTTCAGGCCGGCCTTCTTCTGATAGGCGCCGAGCGCCGCGCGGGTCTTCATCCCCGCCTTGCCGTCGATCTTGTCGGCATAAAGGCCGATGCGCGTGAGGTGACGCTGCATGGCTTCGACATCGGCGGTGCGCAATTGGGTCGATGCCGACCACGGCGTGGCGAAGGGTTGCGGGCTTTGCATGCGATCGGCGAGGTGCCCGACGAACAGCACGTAGAGATCCGAAAAATTATACTCCTTGATCACGAAGTAATTTTTCGTGGCCAGGAAGGCCGGCCCGTAAATGCCCTCCGGCTGCAACAGCGAGGCCGACTGCTCCCGCTCGGCCGCGCTCAGGACTTGTCCGCGCACCGGCACGAACCCTTCGCGCAGCCATTCGCCAAGCTGCTTCGTCACCTCCGGCACGCCTATCGTGCAATCGACATTGGCCGGCGGGCGCACCTCATAGGACCAGCGCAAATCCCGTTGCCATCCCTTGTCGACGAGTTGCCTGGCAGCCGAAGCGAGCGCATCCGGCACTGAATGCCAGATGTCCTTGCGGCCGTCGCCGTCGAAATCGACGGCGTGCTTGTAGAACTCCGACGGCAGGAATTGGGTAAGGCCCGTCGCGCCCGCCCATGACGCGCGCATGTCCTTGCGCGTGACCTCGCCGTCATTGAGCAGCTTCAGCGCAAGGATGAATTCGGTGCGATAGGTATCCTTGCGCCGGCCGACATAGGCCTGCGTCGCAAGCACACGAAGCCCGTCGTAAGGCAGCGTGTAGCGCCCAAAGTCGGTCTCGCGGCCCCAGATCGCGAGCACGATGGAGGCCGGCACACCGAACTGCGCTTCGATGCCGGCAAGGGCGGCGCGGTTTTTCGCCATCAGCCGCTGCCCCTCTTCGGCCAGCCGCGCGATGCTCGCCTCCTTCAGGTAATCGGCCGGCACCTGCACGAACTCGGCCTGCGCCGGCGCGCCGGTCGCAGGCCGTCCCGGCAAGATCAGGTCAGGCAGCTTGTAATCCGGCTCGAGCCCGCGCGTCTCATTGTCGAACGTCGCGCGCGATACGCCTTGCGCCTGCGCCTCCGGCCACAGCGAAGCGATGAACGCGGTGAAACCGGCATCGGACGCGGCGAAAGCACACTGCGTTGCCGCCACCTGCATAACGACGGCAGCAAGCGCCACCACGATTTTCGCTTTCAACGACATGGCCATCTCCCGGCATGCTGGTATATCGTTCGCCCACCCAAAGCGCGATAGGATCGGTTGAATCGCCATCCGCTTTACGTTTTTGTTTTCGCATGATCTTTTCGGAAAACCGCTACACACTTTTCCGGATCGTGCATTGGTTGCGAGGACCGACGCACGGATTCGGGGGTGATGCGTGTTTTGCCCCGAACCATGCCTTTTTGCTCCGAGCCATTGGCGGAGCGTCAGAGATTTTGGAGCGTCAAAGATGATGCTTGCCGTGTTCGCGACGCTTTCGGTTGCGCTGCTCGCCGCATATTTCGGGCCGCGATGGCTCGCGGCTCTTGCGATGCTGCTGTGTCTTGCTCTTTCCATCGGCCTGTTCCTGTTCGAGGTATACAGTCCGGAATATGGCTTTCGCATGCCGTGGCTGCAGGTGAATTTCGATGCTGCTCCGCATGTTGGCTCGCCGGGGCGACAGTCATGAAGCCCGACGACGGCCCCCGCCTCCCTGCAGCCCTCAACGATCTCTTTCAGCTTGGAATGATGGCAACGCTTGCCGCGATCATGACGGCGGCCATGATATTGCAGTTCTACGGCAATGAAATTCCCTGCCCACTGTGTCTCTTGCAGCGCGTCGCGATGTTCGGCGTCTGCTTCGGCATCGTCATGCATTTCCGCCACGGTTATTCAGCGCGTCATGACGGCCTCAGCATGCTGTTCGCGCTTTTCCTGCTGATTGTTTCAGTTCGCCAGACGCTGCTCGACATCTATCCGCGGCCCGGTCACAGCTATATCGGCAGCGCCGTTCTCGGGCTTCACATGCCGGTGTGGTCGGTCGTGATCGCGGTCACGATCCTCGCCGCCTTCGCCATAAAATTTGCGATACTCGGCGATGAACGACTGCGCGATCTGTCTTCACCACCGGCAATCGGTCGACTAGCCCGCTTGCTGAGCCTTTATGTTATCGCGCTGGCGCTGATCAATCTCGGCTCGGTCATCCTGCAATGCGGTCTGGACGCGTGCCATACCTCCGGATACAGGCTTCTGAGCGGATAGCGGGAGTCACCGCGTCAGCTTCTTGTACTTCAGCCGGTGCGGGATCACGGAATCCTGGCCCAGCCTGCGCATCTTGTCCTTTTCGTAATCCTGGAAGTTGCCCTCGAACCATTCGACATGGCTGTCGCCCTCAAAGGCCAGCATGTGGGTGGCGATGCGGTCGAGGAACCAGCGGTCGTGGCTGATGATCACGGCGCAGCCGGCGAAGTCCTCCAGCGCCTCTTCCAAAGCGCGCAGCGTATCGACGTCGAGATCGTTGGTCGGTTCGTCCAGCAAAAGCACGTTGGCGCCGGATTTGAGCATCTTGGCCAGATGCACGCGGTTGCGCTCGCCGCCCGACAGCGAGCCGACCTTCTTCTGCTGGTCCGCGCCCTTGAAATTGAACGAGGAGCAATAGCCGCGCGAATTGACCTCGCGCTTGCCGAGCAGGATCAGTTCGTTGCCGCCGGAAATCTCCTCCCACACGGTCTTGCTGCCGTCGAGACTGTCGCGCGACTGGTCGACATAACCAAGACGCACGCTCTCGCCGACCGTGATCGTGCCCTTGTCCGGCTTCTCCGGTCCGGTGATCATGCGGAACAGGGTGGTCTTGCCGGCGCCGTTCGGACCGATCACGCCGACGATGCCGCCCGGCGGCAGCTTGAAGGTGAGATTGTCGATCAGGAGGCGATCGCCATATCCCTTGGTGAGGCCCTCGAAATCGATCACGTTCTGGCCGAGCCGCTCGGCCACCGGAATCGTGATCTGCGCGGTCTGCACCTGCTTTTCGGAAGCCTTCTTCAGGAGATCTTCATAGCGCTGGTAGCGCGCCTTGGACTTGGCCTGGCGCGCCTTCGGCGAGGCCGCGATCCATTCCTGCTCGCGGGCGAGCGTACGCTGATGCGCCGCCTCCTCGCGGCCCTCCTGCTCGAGCCGCTTCTGCTTCTGCACCAGCCAGGAGGAGTAGTTGCCCTCGTAGGGAATGCCCCTGCCGCGGTCGAGTTCGAGGATCCAGCCGGTCACATTGTCGAGGAAGTAGCGGTCGTGGGTGACGATCAGGATCGCGCCCGGATAGTTGCGCAAGTGGCCTTCCAGCCATGACACCGATTCAGCGTCGAGATGGTTGGTCGGCTCGTCCAGCAGCAACAGATCGGGCTGATCGAGCAGCAGCCGGCACAGTGCGACGCGGCGGCGCTCGCCGCCCGAGAGCTTGTTCACGTCGGCATCGTCAGGCGGACAGCGCAGCGCATCCATGGCCTGATCGACCTTGCTGTCGAGATCCCAGAGCCCTGCAGCCTCGATCTCGTCCTGCAGCTTGGTCATCTCGTCGGCGGTTTCGTCGGAATAGTTCACGGCGAGTTCGTTGTAGCGATCGAGGATCGCTTTCTGCTTGGCCACCCCCAACATGACGTTCTCGCGGACGGTCCTGGCGGAATCGAGCTGCGGCTCCTGCTCGAGATACCCGACGCGGGCGCCCTCGGCGACCCATGCCTCGCCGGTATATTCCTTGTCGATCCCGGCCATGATGCGCAGCAGCGTCGACTTGCCCGAGCCGTTGACGCCGAGCACGCCGATCTTGGCGTCGGGGTAAAAAGACAGATGAATGTTGTCGAGCACCTTCCGATTGGGCGGATAGGTCTTGGACAGGCCTTGCATGAAATAGATGAACTGGCGGGCCATCGCGATCCCTGGTGTGGTGGTTCAGAAGTTCTCTTAAGTGGTGCCGCGGGTCCGTCAAGAGAACTTCTGAACCGGAACCACACTGGAATCAAAGATTTTCCAGTGTCCTTTCGAATCCGAAGTTCGCGAAAGAGGGGCCGCGAACTCCCACGAACTTCGGATTCGGGACACTGGCGAAGAAACTGATTTGAGGTGATTTTTGCTGGCGCTGATGTAGCCGCGCCGCCCCCAAAGGGCAACCGCGGACTGGTTGCGAGCACCTCTCCAGCCGTTTTCCCTCCGTTCACCACCATTGTCGCGAAAAGAGGCGATTGAAACCCTCTTTTAATGATTCACGCCTGAAACTGCCCATCAGCGCCGAAAAGAGCGCGTTCGCGACGGAAGTCGTGTGAAAGAAGACAGGATTCGTCATGGCGACTATTACTTCGCAGTCCTTGCCTTCCCCGTCCGGCGCGACCGGCCGGATGGGCCACTTCGCGGAATTCCGCGCCTTCTGGCGCCAGTTCTTTGCCAGGGCCTTCGATCCCTATCGTCCGGAGCTGCATTATATGCGCGGTCCGGGTCCCGCCTGCCGCGCCAAGCAGGCCGCCGCACGCCGCGCCGCGAACTGACGCCCTCCTCGAAGGTCAATCCCGGACACATCGGAAGACCCCTGCCGCATTTTTGATGCTTCGCCCGCTTGCCTGAAATTGCCGGGCGCGCGACGATGGCCGTCTCTTTCGAAGACGGCGCAGGTGAAGCGCCATCAACATCTCCATGAACGGGTCTCCCCATGACGCGGCTGCGCTGTGCAATTCTCGATGACTATCTCAATCTGGCCCTTTCGGTCGCCGACTGGTCGAAGGTCAAGGACCGCGTCGATCTGACCGTCTTCAACCAGCCTTTTGCCTCGCCTGACGTCGCCGCGGACGCCTTGAAGGATTTCGAGATCATCTGCGCGATGCGCGAACGCACGCCCTTTCCCCGCGCGATGTTTGCACGCCTGCCGAACCTGAAACTCCTGATCACCTCAGGGCTGCGCAACAATTCGATCGACATGGAGGCTGCCAAGGAGAAGCAGGTGGTGCTGTGCGGAACCCATTGGCCGCGCGATCCCACCGCGCCGCTCACCATGGGGTTGATCCTGGAACTGACCCGCAATATCGGCCGCGAGAGCGCGCGCATGCATGCCGGCGAGCCCTGGCAGAAATTCGTCGGCACCGAGATCGAGGGCAAGACGCTGGGCGTGGTCGGGCTCGGCAAGCTGGGAGCGAAGGTTTCCGGGCTTGCCAAGGCGTTCGGCATGAACGTGATCGCCTGGAGCCCGAACCTGACGCCAGAGCGATGCAAGGAAGTCGGCGTGACCTACGCCACGAGGGAAGAATTGTTCTCAAGTGCCGACATCATCACCGTCCATGTGGTGCTGAGCCAGCGCTCGCGCGGACTTGTCGGCGCGGCCGATCTCGCCCGCATGAAACCGACCAGTTACCTCGTCAATACCGCGCGCGGGCCGATCATCGATGAGACGGCGCTATTGGAAACGCTGAAGGCGCGCAAGATCGCGGGCGCAGCGGTCGACGTGTTTTCAGTCGAGCCGTTGCCGATCGATCATCCCTTCCGCAAGCTCGACAATCTCGTGCTGACGCCACATCTTGGCTACGCCACGCTGGACACCTTTACCGCCCATTACAATCAGATGGTCGAAGGCATCGACGCCTGGTTCAAGGGTGAACCGGTGCGGCGGCTGGCATGAGGCGCGAGAAACAAAAAAGCGCGCCGCAGCGCGCCTTTTTCGCGATATTTTTAGTGCACCGTCACCGGCGGTGGCAGCGGCGGCACCACGGTCGGCTGGCCGCCGGGCACGGCGGATGGAGGAACCGGCGCGCCTGCATTCGCACCCGCATTAACCTGGGGTAACGCTCCCTGCGGCGACGGCGCAACGGAAGCCGTGGTGGTCGGCGGGCTTCCAGGCCAGACCACCACGCGGGTGCCGACCTTGACGCGGTCGAAGAGGTCGCTGACATCATCGTTGAGCATGCCGATGCAACCCGAGGACACGAACTTGCCGATCGTCGACGGCTGGTTGGTGCCGTGAATGCGATACACCGTATTGCCGAGATACATCGCGCGCGCCCCCAACGGGTTGCCGGGACCGCCGGCCATGAAGCGAGGCAGATAGGGCTGGCGATCGATCATCTCGGGCGGCGGATGCCAATCCGGCCACTCGGCCTTGCGCGAGATCTTCTGCACGCCGGACCAGGTAAAGCCGTCGCGGCCGACGCGGACGCCGTAGCGGACCGCGCGGCCATTGCCGAGCACGTAGTACAAATAAGTGTTCGGCGTATCGACGATGATCGTTCCGGCAGGCTCCTTGGTGGCGAGGCTGACTTCCTGCCGGCGCAGGTTGGGCGGCAGGTTGACGGGAGCCGCGTCCGGCTGCTCCTCGGGCGGCAGGGCGGAGAGCACTATCGGCCGACCGTCAGGTCCCACCGGTTGCGCGGGTTGCGCGGATTGCGGCGGCAACGCTCCCTGCTGCACCATTCCCGGGGCGGCGCCCGGCGCTGCCCCGATGGCTGCGGGAGGACGAACGGACTCGTCGGGATAGGCGCCATAGGTCTGTTGCGGCGATCCCGGGGGCCGGTCCGCATAGATCACTCCGGGCGGGTCGCGGCGGCCATAACGCGGATCGTCCGGCGAGAGGACGGGGCCGGTATAGGTCGGCGGCACGGCCGCGGGCCGGCCGTAACGGGGATCGTCGGGCGAAAGGATCGGACCGGTATAGGCCGGCGGCGCGCCCACGGGGCGGCCATAGCGGGGATCATCGGGTGAAAGGATCGGGCCACGGTCGGAATATACCGGCGGCGCCCCCGCGGGTCGCCCGTAACGCGGATCATCCGGCGACAAAATCGGTCCCGGCGGAGGCAGCGCGGCCGAACCCGGCCCGTCCGGCCCGTCATCGTCCAGGGTGTCGAATTCCATCGGGCGCGGCCCGGTCGGATAGCCTGCGGGCGGCCTCGGCGAATAGACCGGCCCAGGGGCGACCGGATAGCTCTGCGCCGACGCAACCGATGTTGTGGCCGCTCCCGCCGCCAAAACAGCGGAAACAGCGGCACAAATCGTCAAAATGCGTTTGGTCATCATTACTCTTGTATAGCCCCAAGCGGACACCGGATCGTTAACGGCTGATGGACGAAGATAGCGGCACATTCAAGACAAATCCGGGCGAGCCGCGCCGGATTCGCCACATTGTAAGGTTCCGCCAAAGCCATCCAGCCTGCCACGCCGCAGAACAGTGATTTCGATTTTTCCCGACCGCTCCGCAACAAAGGGCGTCAGAGACAATCGCGAATTGAGAAAGCCATTCTCCGGCCGAAGCAACGAGACCAGGGTTGCAAGGGCAAAGTTGCAACAGCAGCGGGCGCGCAATGTACTGTTCGATATTTTAACGAGCGTCCCGAATCGTTTTCGGTATTCTTTGATCAGCCTGATTCGCTTCGCCGCATGTCCGGTTGGCCCGCAAACAGGAAGTAGTCACCGCGTTCCCGATGACTCAACGGCCTCGCAGAATTACTGCCGGGGCAGAATTCCCAAGCAATGCTTCCCGGCTTTCGCTTCCTGTTCGCCGCGATCATGTTGTCGATGTCGCTCCTGATCTTCGGGCTGGGCGCGGCGGCGCTGCTGCGCGCAGCGCATGAGGAAGTAGCCTCCAACCCGTCATGGCGCGCGGCGCCCGAGGTGACCTTCGCGCAGCCGGCCGAGGCCGAAAGGCCGGTACTGGCGGCGCTCCGGGTCGATCTGCCGGTCAGCGAAAAGCCGCAGGCCGATGCGCCGGCAAATACCGCGGCCAATGAGCGAGCCGTAATTGCCCCGACGCCTGTTGACACCACCTCCGGGCCGACGGACGCGGCCGAGGCTGCGCAATCCACGTCGGTTGAAACTGCGCAGCCGGATCTCGTGAGGCCCGAAATCGAGAAATCCGAGGCCGTGAAAGACGAAGTCGCGGTCGCGGAAATAACGACTGCGAACGAGCCCACCGCAGCGTCAATGGAGAAGCAGGCCGCCGCACAGGAAGTCCAGGTCGCAGCGAATGTAGCCGCGCCTGCCGGGGATGCGCCGCCACCCGCGCGGAGCGAATTGATCATCGCACAGGCTGCGCCGGGCATGATGAGCGGTGCCACAAAAATCGCGACGCTGGGCGGACCACCGGTCGACATCGAGGAGACACCGCGAAAGGTCAAGACCCGAGCGGCCCCGCCCGAACAGGCACAGGACGATGCGACCGAAGTCAAGAAACACGCGCATGCGCGGCGCGCAAGCCGTCGCAGGATTGCGGCCCTGCGCGCGCGATTGGCGGCGCAACAACTGGCGCAGCAGCAGCTGCAACTAAATCCCTTCTTCCAGCAGCCGCTGCAGCAGCCATTGCAGCAGCCGGTGCCGCAGCCGCTTGCGCAACAGCTCCGGCAGCCGCGCCAGCAGCCATCGCAGGTTCCTCCCGCACACTGATCTGCCGGCAACGAGCGCTCAGGCCGGCCCGGTTGCCACAGGCGGTCCGTCGGCCATTCCCCATTCCGACCACGAGCCGTCGTAAAGCGCGGTACCGCGCACTCCGAGCCGGTAAAGCGCCAGTGTCAGCACGGCGGCCGAAACACCGGACCCGCAACTCGTCACAATGGGCGCATCAAGCTTGACGCCGGCGGCAGCGAATGCCTCGCGCAATTCGGGCAGGCTCTTCATCGCGCCCGTCGCCGCATCGAACAACCGGTTATAGGGAAGGTTGCGGCTGCCCGGAATGTGACCCGACCTCAAGCCCGGCCGCGGTTCCGCTGCGCGGCCCTCGAAGCGGTCGCTTGCGCGCGCGTCGATCACCTGCTCGGCCCTGCTAGCGAGGTTGTCGACCATCTCCTGAAGGTTGCGAACGTGCCCGGCGTCGAAGGTGGCCCTGAACGTCGCGGGCTTCGGCGACACCGCGCCGCTCTCGGTCGCTCGCCCCTCGGCGATCCATTTCTTCAGGCCGCCATTGAGGACTCGGACATCCTCTTGGCCATAGGACAGGAACATCCACCAGGCGCGCGGACCGGCGACCCAGCCGCCCGCGTCATAGACCACGACCGTGTCGCCATTGCCGACGCCGAGCGCGCCGACGTCGCGACCGAACTGCTCGGCGCTCGGGAACATGTGCGGCAGGGGGTTGGCGTGATCCGATACGGCATCGACGTCGAAAAACGCAGCGCCTGGAATGTGCGCACGCAGATAATCGTCCTTCGGCAGCGGCGTCACGCCCGGCAGCTTGAACGAGGCGTCGATGACTTTCACATTGGCGTCGTTGAGATGCTGCGCCAGCCATTCGGTGGAGACGAGTGGATCGTCGATTCTTGTCATTGACTGGAATCTCCCGTTTTCCTCATCATAGCCATCCTTCACGATTTCTTCTTCGGCTCGTATTTCTCGGTTGGACCGCCGGCGTCGCGCCAGGCGGCAAATCCGCCCGCGATATGCGCCACCGGCTTCAACCCCATGTCCTGCGCGGTCTTTGCCGCGAGCGCCGAGCGCATGCCGCCGGCGCAGTGAAAAATGAATTTCCTGTCCTGCTGGAAGATCGGCTTGGCGTATGGGCTTGCCGGATCGATCCAGAATTCGAGCATGCCGCGGGTGCAGGAGAAGGCGCCGGGAATCCGTCCCTCCCGCTCGATCTCTCTGGGGTCGCGGATATCGACGATCACGACGTCGTCGCGTTGCGCGGCCTTGATGGCATCGGTGGCGCTCAGCGTCTCGATCTCCGCATTGGCCTCATCGAGCAGCGATTTGATGCCGCGATGGATTTTCTGGGGCATTTGCTCAACCTTCATTTCTCTCCCAACAGGGAGAGGTGGGGAATCACCGCACCAGTTCCTTCATCGCCCCTTCCAGGCCCTCGATCGTGATCGGGTACATGCGGTTCGAAAACAGCCGGCGAATGATGATGGTCGATTCCGAATAGTCCCAATGCCGCTGCGATACCGGGTTGAGCCACACCGCGTGCGGATAGGTGCGCGTGATGCGCTCGAGCCAGACCGCGCCGGCCTCCTCGTTGACGTGCTCGACCGAGCCGCCGGGAACCATGATCTCGTAAGGCGACATCGACGCGTCGCCGACGAACACGACCTTGTAGTCGTGCGGATATTTGTGCAGCACGTCCCAGGTCGGCGTGCGGTCGGTGAAGCGGCGGCGGTTCTCCTTCCACACGCCTTCATAAAGGCAGTTGTGGAAATAGAAATATTCCAAGTGCTTGAATTCGCTCTTGGCGGCCGAGAACAGTTCCTCGACCTGCTCGACATGCGAGTCCATCGAGCCGCCGATGTCGAAGAACACCAGGACCTTGACCGCGTTGCGCCGCTCGGGACGCATATGCACGTCGAGATAGCCGTGATTGGCGGTCTCCCGGATCGTGGTGTCGAGGTCGAGTTCGTCCGGCGCGCCGGTACGTGCGAATTTGCGCAGGCGCCGCAGCGCGATCTTGATGTTGCGGATGCCCAGTTCGACATTGCCGTCGAGATCCCTGAACTCGCGGCGGTCCCACACTTTCACGGCGCGGAAATTGCGGTTCTTCTCCTGGCCGATGCGGATGCCTTCTGGATTGTAGCCATGGGCGCCGAAGGGCGAAGTGCCCGCCGTGCCGATCCATTTGTTCCCGCCCTGGTGGCGGCCCTTCTGTTCGGCCAGCCGCTTGCGAAGCGTCTCCATGAGCTTGTCCCAGCCCATCGCCTCGATCTGCTTCTTCTCTTCCTCGGTGAGGTATTTTTCGGCGAGCTTCTTCAGCCATTCGGCCGGAATGTCGGCCTTCTCCATAGCGTCGAGCAGATTTTCTAGCCCCTTGAACACCGTGCCGAACACGCGATCGAACTTGTCGAGATTGCGCTCGTCCTTCACGAGCGCCGCGCGCGACAGATAATAGAAATTTTCCACCGTCTGCTCGGCAAGATCGGCGTCAAGCGCTTCCAGCAGCGTCAGATATTCACGCAATGTTACCGGGACCTGGGCGTCGCGCAGCGATGTGAAGAATTGCAGGAACATGGCCTGACAGATTGCCCTGTGGCAGGCCTTCGTCAAGGGCGCCGCCTGCGGTCCGGCACAGCATTTTGCGCCGAACGGCCCTTCCCCGGGGACGGTTTTCATCTAGAATTGAGCCGTCGAGGTTCAAACGGGGGCTGCATCATGGGTATTCTGGCTGCGCTCATCATCGGCGCGATCGCGGGCTGGCTGGCCGGCCTGATCGTGCGCGGCGCCGGCTTCGGGCTGGTCGGAAACATCGTCATCGGCATCATCGGCGCGCTGGTCGCAGGCTTCATACTGCCGCGGCTTGGCGTCTATCTTGCAGCGGGCACGCTGGGCCAGATCATCGATGCCACCATCGGCGCGGTCATTGTTCTGGTGATCCTTTCCCTGATAAAACGCACTTGAGAAAGACACACCAATCCGCGTAACAACCACAACGGCCGCCGGTTTGGCGGTCGTTTCCCGTTCGAGTAACGGCATCCTTCGCACTCAGAAAAAACAGCAAGGCAAAGTCTCAGACATGAAATTTACCGGTACCAAGGACTACGTCGCGACCGATGATCTCAAGGTTGCGGTCAACGCCGCGATCGTGCTGGAGCGCCCGCTGCTGATCAAGGGTGAGCCCGGCACGGGAAAGACCGTACTCGCCGAGGAAGTCGCCAAAGCGCTTCATGCGCCGCTCCTGACCTGGCACATCAAATCCACCACCAAGGCGCAGCAGGGCCTCTACGAATACGATGCGGTATCGCGGCTGCGCGACAGCCAGCTCGGCGACAGCAGGGTTTCCGACATCGGCAATTATATCAAGCGCGGAAAATTATGGGATGCCTTCACATCCGAGAAGCGTCCTGTGCTTTTGATCGACGAAATCGACAAGGCCGACATCGAGTTTCCCAACGATCTCCTGCTCGAGCTCGATCGCATGGAGTTCTTCGTCTACGAAACCGGCGAGAACATCAAGGCGAAGCTGCGCCCGATCGTGATGATCACCTCCAACAACGAAAAGGAGCTGCCGGACGCGTTCCTGCGGCGATGCTTCTTCCACTACATCAAGTTTCCCGATGCCGAGACCATGGGCAGGATCGTCGATGTGCATTTTCCGAACATCAAGAAGCGTCTGGTCGAGGAAGCGCTGCGCATCTTCTTCGAGGTGCGGGAGGTTCCCGGACTGAAGAAGAAGCCTTCGACATCGGAGCTTCTGGACTGGCTCAAGCTGCTTCTGAACGAGGACATCACGCCGGAAATGCTGCGCGAGCGCGATCCGCGCAAGCTGATCCCGCCGCTGCACGGCGCGCTGTTGAAGAACGAGCAGGACGTGCATCTGTTCGAGCGGCTGGCGTTCCTGAGCCGGCGCGAGGTGTGAGGTTGAACGCTACCGTCATGGCCGGCTTGCCCGGCCATCCACGTCTTGGCCGCAGAAAAAGGGAAGGCGTGCATACCCGGGGCGAGCCCGGGCATGACGAGTTTGTGGGAGCAATCGACTTACCCAACTCGCAGCGCGCCAATGGCGGAATCCCGCATCATTCGTCACGACCTAGCCCAACGGCCCAAGCGCATGCTTGAGTTGCTCCTTGGGTATCTGCATCAGGCCGGAATACGGCCGGCTCAAATCCGCGACCAGGAACAGCGCGCTGGAAATCGACAGCGCAAACACCAATAGCGCGACATGGACGATCGGGCCGGGTTCGACGAACAGGCCGAAGCACGCGAAGATCACCACGAGCCAGAAGACCATGATCAGCAGAAATGGCGTCAGCACCGGCGTGTCGCCATCCGCAAACATCAGAAGCCGCGTTTGCGCCGCGCCTGCGATGGCCTGATCGATGCGCGATTTGAGGGAGCGTTGCGCATCGTCCTTCGGCGAAAGCGCGTCGACCGCCGAACGGAGCTGTTCGGCCAGCGAGCGCGCGGAGAAGGCCGTGTCCTGGTTGGCGATCGCCTTCTCCCGCCAGATGCGATCGATCGCAGCGGGAACTGCTTGTCGCATCAGTTGGCGGACCCCGTTCGCCTCCGGCCCGTACTGCGCGAGCAACTGGTCGGTCTCGACGAGAAAGGCCGTCAACTGCCGGAAATGGGCGTCCTGCGTGTCGTAGGAGGATTTTGCGGACGCGATCGTCAGACTGATGAGCACCGCGACCAGCGTCGCGAGCAGGCTCGTCCCGAGCCGGATCATCTCGCGGGTCTCGGTATTGAGCTGCGCCTTGGGAAGCCGCAGCCGCAGCGTCATCCCGATCGCGCCGCCGGCGACGATGGCGAAAAAAGCGACCAGGAAAATCCAGATGGATGTCACGGAGCGCTCTTGCCACGAATGAGATCGGAAGCCTTGTCGGCGATCATCATGGTGGAGGCGTTGAGGTTCGCCGAAATCATGCGCGGCATGATCGAGGCGTCGATGACGCGCAGGCCTTGCAGCCCGTGGACACGCAGATGGTCGTCGACCACGGACCAGGTGGCATCCGCCGGTCCCATCCGGCAGGTGCAGCCGGGATGGAAAGTCGTGGTGCCGCGCTTCGTCGCCGCCTGGAGGAATTCGTCGTCGGTCTGCACGCCGGGTCCCGGAAAATCCTCGTAATCGTAGTAGGGCGCCAGCGGCTGCGACTTCAAAAGCCGTCGCGCCAGCTTCATCCCGGCGACGATGACGCGGCGGTCGAGCTCGGCGGTCAGGTAGTTGGTCTGAATGATCGGCGCTTCGAACGGATCGGCCGAACGAATCCGCACATAGCCACGGCTCTCCGGCCGCTGCTGCCAGGACGCGATCGTCATGCCGGGTTGATCTTCGAGCTGGCCCTGCACGCCCTCCTTGTAACTTGCGGGCGTAAAGGTCATTTGCAGGTCCGAACTTTCGGCGGTCTCGCCGGAGTGCCAGAAGCAATAGACCATGGTCGGCGACAGCGAGAGCAGGCCGCCCCGCGTCGTCGCCCATTTCAAGGCCTCGACCCAGAGATGCCAGCCCTGTCTCAGTTCGTTGATGGTCTTGATGTTCTTGACGCGCGCCACCGTCCGCGGCGCGTAATGATCCTGCAATCCTTCGCCGACGGAGGGCAGCGCATGGCGCACCTCGATGTCGTGCGAGCGCAAGAGGTCGGGCGAGCCGACCCCCGACAATTGCAGGAGCTGCGGTGAATTGTAGCTGCCGCCGGAGAGAATGACTTCCTTGCGGGCGCGCACCTCCATCGCAGTGCCGCCCCTGCCGCCCCTGACGTAGCGCACGCCGATCGCGCGTTTGCCGTCGAACATGATCTGCGTCGCGTGCGCGTGGGTGCGCACATGAACATTGCCGCGCTTGCGCGCCGGATGCAGGAAGGCGGTCGCCGCACTGACGCGCAGCCCGTTTCTTATCGTGCGCTGCGCGTAGGATACGCCTTCCTGGACAGCGCCGTTGTAATCCGGATTGCGCGGAATGCCGAGGCTGATCGCGCCGGCCATGAACGCCTCGCAGAGCGGGTCCCTCCAGTCCATGGTGGTAACGGTGAGATTGCCCTCGCGCCCACGATAGGCGTCATCGCCCTCGCCGACCCGCCGCTCCAGCCTCCTGAAATAGGGCAGCACGTCCGGATAGCCCCAGCCGCGATTGCCGAGCTGCGCCCAGGTGTCGAAATCGTGGTGCTGGCCGCGATTGTAGATGTGGCCGTTGATCGAGGAGGAGCCGCCGAGTGTCTTTCCGCGCGGCGCATAGATGCTGCGGCCGCCGGTCCACGGACCCGGTTCCTGCTGGTAGGCCCAGTTGATGCTTCTCATGTGAAAGGTCTTGATGAAGCCGGCGGGCAGATGAATGTAGGGATGCCAGTCGCGCGGGCCTGCTTCGAGCACGCAGATCGTGGTGGAAGCATCCTCGCTGAGCCGGTTGGTCAGCACGCACCCCGCGGAACCCGCGCCCACGATCACATAATCAAATGTTTCCATCGTCCCACTTTCGAGCCGGTCTTTGTTGCTTTGACGCGTTTTCTTCACGCCAACCGGTTCCCATTCTTCAGGATCATGCCGCTACCGCGGCTTCTCGTTCAATTGATAATTCAAATGCGCCCTGACCGTCGGCCATTCGGACGCGATGATGCTGTAGACCACGGTGTCGCGCAATGTGCCGTTGGGCGCTATCTGATGGCTGCGCAAGATACCGTCGAGCTTGGCCCCCAGCCGTTCGATGCCGCGCCTCGACTGATGATTGAAAAAATGCGTGCGGAATTCAACCGCGATGCAATCGAGCTTGTCGAAGGCGTGCGTCAACAGGAGCAACTTGCACTGGGTGTTGAGCGCGCTGCGCTGCACGCCCCTGGCATACCAGGTCGAGCCGATTTCGACGCGGCGGTTGGCGGCATCGACGTTCATATAGGTCGTCATGCCCGCGATCTTCCCGTCGCCATCGAACACCGTGAACGGCAGCATCGAACCCGCAGCCTGCAGGGAAAGCCGCCGATCGATTTCCTTCCCCATGTCTTCGGGCCGCGGAATGAAAGTGTACCAGAGCTGCCACAACTCGCCGTCCTTGACGGCCTCCGTCAGGCCGTCGATGTGTTTGTGCGACAAGGGCTCAAGCCGCGCGTGCGGCCCGCTCAGCGTCACCGGTTCAAGCCATGGCATCGGATATCCTCTCCCCTCATCCTGAGCAGCGCTTCACCGGAAGCGCGTCTCGAAGGATGAGGCCAACGGGTAAATCTCATGGTCCGAGACGGCTCGCGCCTTTTCGCGCGAGGCTCCTCACCATGAGGGGCATCGTAAGTCGGTTTTGTCACTTGTTCAAAAAGTTCAGCGGCAGGCCCGGCCGCTGCCAGTCCATGGCGACGAGTTCACCCTTGCCGGACAGCGTGATGTAGGCGGTCTTCAACTCGCTGCCGCCGAAGGCTATGTTGGTGGTCACGCGGTCGCCAGTCGGCACCTGCTCGACGATGGCGCCATCGGGCGCAATCACCGTGATGCAGCCCGAGATGAGCGTTGCGACGCAAATATTCCCGCAAGCCTCCACCGCCAGCGAATCGAACATCTGGTAGCCGCCAAGGCCCGCGATCGGCTTGCCACGTTCGCCGCGATAGATCACGTCGCGCGGCCTGACCTCGCCCGGCGCGGCGAGATCATAGGCCCATAAACGCGCCGTCGGAGTTTCCGCGACATAGACGGTGTTCTCGTCGGGCGACAGCCCGATCCCGTTGGCCGGCAGCATGCCGACCGAGCCTTCGACGATCTCCTTCATGCCGGGCTTGATGTAGTAGAACGCACCGACATCCATGTCGCGGGCGCGGCGCTTGCCGAGATCGGAAAACCACAATCCGCCGTGCCGGTCGAATACCAGATCGTTCGGCCCCTTCAGCGGATGTTCGCCGCACTTCTCGAAAAGCGTTTCGATTTTACCGCTCGAAAGATCCACACGCTGGATCGAGCCGCCGATATATTCGTGCGGCGCCGGCGCGCCCGGCATCATGGCGCCGCGCGTCGGTATCCAGGAGAAGCCGCCATTGTTGCAGACGTAGCACTTGCCGTCGGGACCGATCGCCGCTCCATTGGGGCCGCCTTGAATTTTCGCGACCACCTCCTTGCGACCATTCGGCCACACCCGCGTCAGCCGTTGTCCGCGGATTTCGACCAGGAGTACCGATCCGTCCGGCATCACGACCGGCCCTTCCGGAAACTCCAGGCCGGTCGCGAGAACACGAATATCGGGCATGCAATCCCCCCGGATTTTCTTGAGCGCAGGCGATCTTGCGCGTGCGCAGATTTCGTTGCGCAAGGTTTAAGGCAAAGTCGCCACGGCTTGCAAGCAACGAGGTGCGCCTTCACCGGGAGCGGCCGCGCCTGGCAACCAGCGCCCTATTTTCCGCCTTCTTTCGCTGCCGGAGGCGCTTCCTTCGGCGCGTCCCTTGCCTGCGGCGTGTCTTTTGACTGCGGCGACTGGGCCTTCCTGCTCGGTTCCTCCGCCATCTTCTTTTGCATCGCCTGCAGATCGTCCACGACCTTCTGCAACGAGGCCACGGTCGCCTTCAAGGCCTCGATCTGCCGATTGGCGGCATCGATCTTCTGCTGATGGTCGGCGGCAAGCCTTGCGATCGTCTTCTGAAGAAACTCGACATTGCTCTGCAGGCAGCTTGTGCGCCGCTCCATGGTCTTTTCGACCGTGCAGATTTCTATGCCGGGAACGTCCTGGGCCACGGCCGCGGGGGGAATCACAACAGATGCCGCCAGCACGCTCAGCGCGAGAACGATCCGGCCGGTCATGAAAGACTTCTCCCGATGGGCTGGCCGCGGTCACATTGCTGCGAGCGCCGGGTGCGAGGCTTGAACGATACCATATTGAAACCTTATTCGCGCGGAGAGCTTTGCTTCGACGAGGCAGCCTTCGACCAAGCCGCTTGGACTTCGGTCGAAAGGTGCGAAGAAATAACTGGCGGGAAGAGTAGAAATGGCGACGCGCGAACAACGGCTGGCCCAATTCGACGGACAGGGAGAGCCCCCGCCGGATCAGCCGGTCCAGGTGCTTTGCGAGGACCGCAGCGGCACATACCAGTTGCCATTCGCCTGCCGCTTCACCGACGGCGCCTGGCTCAATCATGAATCCGGCAGCAAGCTCGAGGCGACCGTGGTCGGCTGGCGCCTGCAGCGTGAAGGACCTCCCGCTGTACCAAAACGCGACGCAGATTTGCCTGGTCGTTAAGCTTTGGAACGCGCCTCGAACGAATCGGGCCCGAATCAGCCGAGGCGCCGCGTACGCTGATGTTCACGGCTAGATATCGTCCTCTATTGCCGGTAGCGCACCAGATGCGCGCCGGACCGGGGCCCGTCGGGCCCTCAGGAGGCCTCCAGCGGGCGCGAAAACGTTAATTCTCGTCCAGATCGAGCGACCCGGGGTTGGTCCCAGGGCAAGCCCTGCAAACAGGCACTGTCACGCCAGCCCTGCCTAATAATCCACCTCCAGTTCCTCGATCTCGGCCGGCTCGGCCATAGCGGCCTCCATCCATTCCTGCATTTCCGGCAGACCCATGATGAGGTCAGCGTATTGCTTGAGCCGCGGCTCCAATTTCACGTCATAGGTCACGAAGCGGGTCACGACCGGGGCATACATGGCGTCCGCCATGGTACGCTCACCGAACAGAAACGGGCCGCCGGATTTCTCGAGACACTCGCGCCAGATCGTGCAGACACGATCGATGTCGGCCTGGGCGCGGGACCAGATCTTGAAGTTGGGGAAATGCCCCTTCAGGTTCACCGGCAGTGAAGCGCGAAGGGTCGTGAAACCCGAATGGATTTCGCCGCAGATCGAGCGGCAATGCGCCCGCTGGACGCGGTCGCCGGGCAAGAGACCGGCATCGGGCATGACCTCGTTGAGGTATTCCGCTATCGCCAGCGTATCCCACACGGTCGCGCCCTCGTGCCGCAGGCACGGCACCAGGATGGTCGGCGACAGCAACAGGATTTCCGCACGCGCGGAGGGGTCGTCCGGCGCCGTCACGATCTCTTCGAATTCGAGCCCCGAAAACCTGGCAAGAAGCCAACCGCGCAGCGACCATGACGAATAGTTCTTGCTGCTGATGGTCAGTGTCGCCTTGGCCATGTGTTCCCCTCGAACGCCCGAAGGCCCAATCCCGAATCGCGATGGGCGGGAGTTGCCCAAAATCTGAGCTTCCGGGCATCGCTACCCAGCTCTGCACACAGCTTTCAACAGCAAGCCACATGCCAGTTTCTTGGGCTGTTTGACTCCGTTTTGGCTTCGATATTGCATGGCGTCTGGCGCGGGGGCGGCCCAATGGCATCCATGTTGTATCAGGCGTATCAGAACCAGATGGACCTGACGGCTCCATGGCGCATCGGTGCCGGGCAGGCGCTCAAGGTTCTCAACCTTGTGCCGCAGGGCGCTTCCGACAAATTGTTCAGGCGGCTCGCTGCGGCCCTGGAGCTGATCTCACGCACCTCGCTGACCTACACGCGTCCGGCCTACGGCATCGACAAGGTGCTGGTAGGCAATCGGGAACTCGCGGTGACCGAGGAAGTCACCTTCGCGACCCCGTTCGGTTCCCTGCTGCATTTCAAGAAAGAGAATGCGCCCGAACAGCCGCGCCTGTTGCTGGTGGCGCCGATGTCCGGTCATTTCGCGACGCTTCTGCGAGGCACCGTACAGACGCTCCTGCAGGACCACGACGTCTACATCACCGACTGGCACAATCCGCGCGACATTCCATTAAGTCACGGACAGTTCGGCCTCGACGACTACACCGAACACCTGATTACGTTTCTCGACAAGCTCGGCCCGCGCGCCCACATGGTGGCGATCTGCCAGCCATCGGTGTCGGCACTGGTCGCCGCCGCGATCATGTCGGAGGACAATCACCCCGCGCGGCCGGCGACGCTCACCCTGATGGCCGGTCCGATCGACACGCGAATCCAGCCGACGAAGGTGAATGAATTCGCCGTCGGCAAGCCGCTTCGATGGTTCGAGAACAACCTGATCAATTACGTGCCGCTACAATGCAGGGGCGCATTGCGGAAGGTCTATCCCGGCTTCGTGCAGCTTACTGCCTTCGTGTCGATGAACCTCGAGCGCCACATCAAGCAGCACATCGATCTCGCCAATCATCTGGCGAAAGGCGAGAAGGATAAGGCCGACACCATCAAGACGTTCTACGACGAATATTTCGCGGTGATGGACCTGCCGGCGGAGTTTTATCTCGAAACCGTGCAGAGCGTGTTCCAGGAGCATCTCCTGCCGCGGGGCAAGATGACCTATCGCGGCCGGCCGGTGAATCCTGCCGCCATCAGCCGGATGGGGCTGATGACGGTTGAGGGCGAGAAAGACGACATCTGCTCGGTCGGCCAGACGCTCGCAGCCCAGGACCTGTGCCCCGGCGTGCGCACCTATCGAAGGGTGCATCACATGCAGGCCGGCGTCGGACACTACGGCGTTTTCAGCGGCCGGCGCTGGAACAACGAGATCTATCCCATCCTGCGTGACTTCGTTCACGTCAATTCGTAAATCCCTTCCTTTGCCGGATAGCCTCAGCCCTCCCGCAAATGAGGCAACTGCAATGACGGTCGCGTCTTCCGTCTTCGCATTTGACCTCGACGACCGCCTCGTAATAAGTGCTCGGTAAAACCAGAGCCGTCCGGGAGGAATTTCATGAAATCCGCACCAAGAGCCAATCCGGTTCTGATCGAATCAGAACCGGGCTCCGATCTTTCGCTTTTACGCATTTTCTTCACGCGAACCGGTTCCCACTTCGCTCGAAAACGCTCCAGGAATTTTCGCGCGCTTGTGTTCGGAATCGGCGGCCTGTTGTTGCTCGCGGGCAGCGCGAGCGCGGCCGAGATCCGGGTGATGATATCGGGCGGCCTGTCGGCCGCCTACAACGCGCTGGTGCCGGAGTTCGAGCGCGCCACCGGGCACAAGGTGATCACGGCCTATGGACCTTCGATGGGGACCACGACCAATGCGATCCCGGTGCGGCTGGAGCGCGGCGAACCCGCCGACGTCCTGATCCTGGTCGGTTATGCGCTCGGCGACCTCGCAAGGCAGGGCAAGGTCGTTCCCGGCACAAGCGTCGATCTCGTGCGCTCGAAGATCGGCGTTGCGGTGAAAGCCGGCGCGCCGAAGCCGGACATCTCTTCGGCCGATGCGCTCAAGCGTGCGCTCCTCGCGGCGAAATCGGTCGCCTATTCCGACAGCGCCAGCGGCGTCTATATCTCGACCGAGATGTTCGGCAAGCTCGGCATCGCCGATGAAATGAAGGACAAGGCCAGGAAAATTCCGGCAACGCCCGTGGCCGAGATCGTCGCCAGGGGCGACGCCGAAATCGGCTTTCAGCAGATCAGCGAATTGAAACCGGTAGCCGGCATCGACATCGTAGGTCCCCTGCCGGACGACCTGCAGAAGGTCACGATATTTTCCGCAGGCATTGCCAGCGTGTCGAAGGAACCCGAGGCCGGCAAGGCGCTGATCAAATTCCTCGCCTCGCCCGCGGCAAGAGACGTCATCATCCAGAGCGGTCTCGAACCGGTCAATGCGGGCGGGACGAATTAAAGCGGGATGATTTGAGGTTAAATCGCCGACTCAGTTCACCTCTCCCGCCTGCGGGGGAGGTCGCCGCACTCGCAGAGTGCGGCGGGTGGGGGCCGAACTTTGAAAACTGCCTGGCATTTCCGGCGAATTCCCCCTCCCCAACCTCGAGAGCGAGTTTTGCTCGCCTCGGACCTCCGCAAAGCGGGAGAGGGAGCCCGCTTCCGGGCGAGCACAACTCAACCTAACTTCATCCCGCCCTAGCTTTTGTTATGAGACACGAACGTCAGCACGCCTACTTCGCCCGCAGCGGCGTGTCCTTCAGACCGTTATTATCGAAGGCCTTGCGCAGCAAGCCGTTGGACTTGGCTTCGTTCATGAACTTGGAGGCGTAATCAAGCGACAGATTGTGACCGAGCGGCACCGCGACTGCCGTCACGGTCTGTTTGAAGGTTTCGTCAAGCACGCGCGTGCCCGGAATTTTCTTCGCCATCGCATTGAGCTGGTCGCGTGAGAGCGCGAAAGCGTCGATCTCGCCATTCCTGAGCAGATTGAAAATCTCGTCATAGGTCTGGTAGCCGGTCACGCTGGCGTTCTTCAGATGAGCCATCGCGCCGCGCATGGTGGTCGTATTGCTGACGGCCGCCACCTTGACGCCGGACTGATCGAGGGAGGCGAAGTCCTTGATCGTCGAGCCCGCCTTGACGATGTAGGTCGCATCAGTAACCTCATAGATCGGGCCGAACAGCATTTTGGTTTCCCGCTCCGAATCCTTCGGGAGGAAGCTGACGTCCCAAGCGCCTTTCGATGCAGCGTCGGTGATCTGTCCGGAATTCGGATAGGCGACATACTCGACGGGCACGCCGAGCTGATCGGCCAGTGCCTTGCCGAGATCGACCGGCACCCCGGCGTAACCGTTTTCCGTCCTGGTGGACCAGTAGGCGCCACCAGCCGGGCTGATGCCGATCGCCACCCGAAGCTTGCCGGTTGGCGCGATTTCATCCTTCAAGGCATCGGCGCGCAGCAAGCCGGTCATCACGATCGAGAAGCCCCAGAACAAGCCCGGCAAGCCGCGGCAACGACAGATCACGCATAGATCACTGCTCCTCTCGGGCCCCCCGTCCCTCGGTGTTGGGCGAGGTCTTCGGCCTTCAGAAGCCCATTATGGTCGATCGGCGCAAGCAGGGACAACTCAATCCGGATGAAAAGCCGGTGAATTGCGGCGGCAACCCGTGGGGGCGCCAAACTAGTGGTCCGATTCTAACATTCGCATTCCTTCTCAGCGGACACTTTTGCGAATGTTAGAATCAAAAGGACCACTAGCAAACATATGTTTCTAGTGGAGTTTCGGATTTGACATTCGCTTTGCGAGTTTGCGGCTAGGTAGGTAGCGAATGTCAAATCCACTCCACTAGTTCCTGCAAAGAAATCCGCCGTTCTCCCGATGGCCGGAAGCATCGAGCGAGCAACCTCCGCCTGACGAACCGGACAACGGTCTAAAGGAGGGTCCTCGTCTGGCGGTCCTTGCCCTTGGTGCCGGCTCCGGGCGTTTCTCGCACGATCCCCTGGAGTTCAGGAAATAGCCATGCGCGCAGCCGATCTCCACGCACCGGTCGCCCTCGGCGCGCTCTCCTCTTGCACAGACGAGCGGACACACGCGATCGGTCTTGCCGCGGACGGCATCGAGGGCATCGAGACTCGCAACCTTGACGTCGAACTGTGTCTGCGCATTCTTGTTGAAGAGTTCGAGCGCCTTTCTGGAGTTGTCGTCCCACTTGCCGTCGACATTCCCCGAATTGCAGCCGACCCTTTTCAGATGGGCCTGCAGCAGCCGATTGATGTCCGCCTGATCGATCGGCGGGGCAGCAGGCGACGCCGCCTGCGGGACCGTCTGGCCGGGTGAAAGCGCGGCAACCTTCTCCTGCGTGGGAGTTTCCTTGGCAGAATCCCTGGCGGCGCGTCTGGCTTCCTCCACCTTTTGCTGGGCGTCCGCGATCGCCTGACGTTTGGCATCGGCGACTTCCTGCCTTGCCGCCTCGGCCTGTTCTTGCGCAAGCTCCGCCTGTTTCCTGGCCTCTTCCAGTTCTTTCCTTGTCTGCTCTAGCTTCTGATCGACGCCGGCGGCCTGGCGCGTGCTCTGTTCGTCCATCTGCTTGCGCAGTTCTTCCGCCTTCCGCGCGGCCTTCTCCTCGGCGTCGCGTCGCGCATTGTCGGCATTGGCGTGGGATTGTTGTGCCGCCAGCAATTTGCTGTTCTGCGCACGCGCAAGCTTGGCGTAGAGACCGTCCGGATGGCTTTCGAGGAATGAATCCCAGGCTTCCTTGGTGCCGATTTGCGCGGCGAGCTCGTAGTCGATGCGTGCCTGGGCTTCCGGATCAGCTGGCTTTGCCGCTTGCGGCACCAGCGCCAGTGTCTCGCCGCCGAGCGAGCCGTAGACAAACGGCTCCTGGCGGTTGCCGGTCGCTTTCAGCACGTCGTCGCGAACGCGACCTAAGGCGATCCGCAGGTCCAGTCCGGGCTCCGCGATGTATTTCACCAGCGCCGCCGCGAACGGACTGTTGTCGCCGTCTCCGTCCTCCGCCACCGCACCGGCCTTCGCGGCAAACGCAACAAGCGTGTTGGACATCGTGGGTTCTACCTTGGCCAGCCCGCGGCCGATCGAGCGGCTGGCTACGGTTCGCTTCATGGTCCTGGAGAAGGGATTGTCGCGGCAGGCGTCGAGGATCACGAGCCTGAGGCGCTTGACGGGATCGAGCGCGCGGAGCATGCGGTCGAGCGATACGGCCTCGTCCTCGACGTCAAAATCGTTCGAAAGCTTCGCGTCGGCCGGGACGAGATAATTCGTCCCTTCAACCTCCATGCCGTGACCGGCGTAGTAGATCACCGCGATGTCGGCATCCCTTGCAGTAGCCGAGAATTCGCGGATCACACGCCGCAGATCGGCGATGCCGAGGTCGCGCTCATGGTCGACGACGTCGAATCCCGCCTTCTTGAACAGCGTCGCGACGGCGTTCGCGTCGCGCGCCGGATTGACCAGCCGAGGAACCTCTCGATAGTCGGAGATGCCTATGACCAGCGCGATACGCTTGTCCGCCCGCGCGGGGGCAACGGAAATGAGAAATAAAAATCCCAGAAACAACAGGAATGCGGAGCGTGCCATCGGCCCCTCCCAATGGTTTCCTTCATAACAGGCAGAGCGTTTCCGGGCAACGCGTCAGGCCGCGCGGGTCACGTGGCTTTTTTTGCGAGGACCGGAGCAAAACCCTCGCGGTTGGCGCGCCACGCCCGCCGATATTCCATGATGCGCGCGGTCTCGTCGGCGACGTGCTCGCCGAGCATGCCGGCAAGCAGATGAAGCGTGGCGTCGATGCAGAGCGTGACCCCGCCGCCCGTCACCACCCCTCCCGCCCGCTCCACCAGCATCGCCTCGCGCACGTCGATCCGCGGATAGGTCGCGCGCATGACCTCGATCGGCGAGATCTCGGGCGGCACCACTTCGCGCTTGGTGGTGGCCGGTCCGCCGTCGAGCACCCCGGTCGCGGCCAGGATCATGCCGCCGGTGCAGACGGAGGCGATACGGTGTGAAGCATGGACGCGGCGGATATAGTCGAGGGTCGCGGGCGCCTTCGCCTGCTCGGTCCAGCCGGGCCCGCCGGTGACGATGACGAGATCGCACGGTGGCGCATCGTCGATGCCGAAATCGGCGATCACCTTCAATCCGTTGGCAAGCGCGACCGTTCCCGCCCGCGGCGCGATGGTGCAAATCGCAATCTCGGGCGCAATCCGGCGTGCCATCGACAGCACGCCGAGGGTGGCAAGATCGATCGGCTCGACCCCGTCATAGATGAAGATGCCAAACCGCACGGCACCCCCTAATCTGCAAGCGGCTTGCCCCTGGTGTCGCGGGCGGCAAGCGCTGCGGCCAGCGTGATCAGGGCAAGCACGATCATCATCATCGACACGCCCCAGGTGCCGCCGAAATATCCGACCATTGCGGTAGCAACGATCGGCGAGAAGCCGCCACCGAGCGCCGCCGAAACCTGGAAGCCGAAGGAGGCGCCGCTGTAGCGGACGCGCGAGCCGAACAGTTCGGGGAAATAGGCCGATTCAGGACCGAACATCATGGCGTGACCGAAATTCATCGCGATCATGATGGCGGCAAAGATCAAGACCACGCTCTTGCTCTCCACCATCCAGAACAGCGGGAAAGCAAAGGCGATCGTGAACAGGGCTCCCAGGATAAACAGCGGCCGCCGGCCGATCTTGTCTGACAGCCAGCCGAACAGCGGCAGGCTGACGAGTTCGGAAAGTGCTGCGTACATCACCGCATTGAGCATCATCGGCTTCGACAGACCAAGCTTTCCCGTGGCATAACCCACGACAAACACCGTGAGCATATAGACCCACGAGACTTCGGAAAGTTTCAGGCCGACCGAGATCAGGAATGTCCGCGTGTTCTGGCCGACGGCTTCGGCGACCGGATTTCTGGAGAGGCCGTCACGCTTCTTGAGCTCTTCAAAGACCGGCGTTTCCGGCACCTGCGATCGAACGAAGGTGCCGACGCCAAGCAACACGATGCTGATGAGGAATGGAATACGCCAGCCATAGCTAGCGAAATCGGCTTCGGGCAATTTGGCGACGAGCCCGAACACGAGGCTCGCCATCACCAGCCCGATCGGAAAGCCGATCTGCACGAAGCTTGCGTAAAAGCCGCGCCGATCGGCCGGCGCGTGCTCGAGCACCATCAGCGAGGCGCCGCCCCATTCGCCGCCAAGGCCGATGCCCTGGACGATGCGCAGCACGATCAAGAGGATCGGCGCGAATACGCCGATCGAGGCATAGGTCGGCAGGAGGCCGATAAAGAAGGTGCTCAGCCCCATGATGAACAAGGTCAGCACCAGCATGGACTTGCGGCCGAGCCTGTCGCCGAAGTGGCCAAACAGCGCTCCGCCAAGCGGACGCGCCAGAAATCCGACGGCGTAGGTGCCGAGCGCGGCCAGCGTGCTGGCGAGCGGATCGAAAGTCGGAAAAAACGCCTTGTTGAACACGAGAGTCGCGGCGGTGGCGTAGATCAGGAAGTCATACCATTCGATGACCGTGCCAAAGCAGCTCGCGAACACGATGGAATTCATTTTGTGGCGCCCGATACCGACGATCGGCGCCGCTGCAGTCATCGTCATCGGACCTCCGGCTGATACGCAAACCCCTGAAAAAGCGGGGAGATAACAAAAGGGATGCAAGCAGCGTGCCGGCATTGCGCACGCTGATCCATCCCTGGCTGCGGGAATTAGGCGTAATCATACCGCCACGAAGCGCCGTGTCGGTACGTCTGCGCCATGAAAAGCACATCCTGTCTCGCGGCGCAAAAGGCAAGCTCCGGATTGCCGCGGCGTTGGCCGCGGCAATCGAGCTGCTTCAGTTCAGCACTGGCAGCGGCAAATCACCTCGGGGTCCGCTCGCCGAAAAGCTAAAGGCTATCTGTCGTACATTCTGTTGGGAGGCATTCCGCCTCGCATGCCTCCACCCATGCCACCGCCCATGCCGCCGCGCATCCCTCCGAGGCCAATGCCGATACCAATGCCCTCGATGATGGCGCCCGGCGGCGGGCCGGACGGCGGGCTCTCGACAACGACAGGTTCGTCCTCGCTGCGGCCTCTCTTGCGCTTGTCGGCTCGTTTGGTCGGCGGCTGCGGAGCCGGCTCAACCTTCTTGAGCAGCGGCTGCACCGGGGCCGCTGGGCATGGACAGGTCGGCCCCATCGCAACATTGACAGGCGCGGGCAGCGTGCGGTTGATGACGCGCACCTGCATCTTGCGCGCGGTCGTCGCGAGATCGCCGCCCGCATACATCGAAAGGAAGGTTTCATACGAGGCAGCCGTGTTGGTTGCCACCGCCACTTCCCACGCCAGCATTTCCTTGCGGCGTTCGAGCAGCGAGCGCACGCGCGGCGCGTAGGTTGACTGGCCGAACAACACCCCGAACGCCTCATAGGCCGACACCGAGTTGTCCGCGATCACGAGTTCATAGGCAAGTTTCGGATCCTTGCCGCCAAGATCCCTGCGCCAATCCTCTGCAGTGCGCGTCACCGTCGGCGCCTTGAGCGCGGCCCCCTGGCCTGAACCAGCTTGGCCTGAGCCCGGCTGACCTGAGCCCGTCTGGCCTGAGCCTTTCCCGGCAAAGAACATGAAGTCGGTCGTCAGCGACGAGCTTTCCCAGGGCACCTGGCGGCCATCGGTTGCCTGGTTCACCGAGACACGGACACGCTTGAACGCTTCCTCGATCGTCAGATTTGGCTCCTTTGCGACCGAGAGCACTGCCGTCGTGTAAGGGCTGTCCTCGCCGCTGCCGTCCTCCGCCTCCGCGCCCGGCGAAGTCGAGAAGGATATGAACGAGCCGGGTGCGCCGGCCTTGGTGTTGACGATGGCAAGCCCGTGACCCGCGGTCTGGCTGAGCGCCGGGAATGGGTTGTTGCGGCAGGCATCGAGCATGAAAATACGCATCCGCGCCGGCAACGCTCCCAGCGTATTCATCAGGTCGTTGAGCCGCACGGCTTGCAGCGGAATATCGGCCTCGCGTTTCGGGTCTACATCGACCGGTACCAGATAGTTCTCGCCGTCGATCTGCAAGCCGTGGCCGGCGTAGAACACCAGCGCGACCGTGTCGGGTCCCTTCGCCGCCACCTTGGCCGCGAAGTCGCCGATGGCCTGGCGCATCTCGTTCTGCGCGAGATCGGGTGCCGCGGTGACGTCGAACCCTGCGCTGCCGAGCAGGTCGGCCATGTGCTTGCCGTCATTGGCTGCATTCGGCAACGCCGGCACCGCGCGATACGCCGATTGGCCGATCACCAGCGCGACGCGGTTTTCCGCCGAGGCGACGGTCGGCAGGAAAATCTGGAAGGACAACAAGAGCGCAGACAGAACCAGCAGATCGCGAAAGGCCGGACGGCGCATGACGACACCTCATGGTGACAGGTTCCACATGATGCCAGCTTTCCTAAGACGGCGCCAACGCGTCGAATGTGAGCCACGTCACAACGAGGCGCAAAATCCCGAAGCGGAAATGACAGCAACGCCGTCGGGCGGCTCGTACGCTTCGGCAACTTCTGATGTTTGGCGGGCTCGCCGTTCAGCCGGTGCGGGCGGCCGGCACCTTGATCTCGGCCGGCAGAATGATGGCGGCGGCGATCACCAAAAGACACAGGCCGGCAAAGGCATGCAGCATGGTGACGAAACCGCCCTGCTGATAGAGCCATGCCACCAGCCCAACGGAGGCGCCCGCGGCAGTGAAGCCGACGAAATAGCGCACGGCATAGGCGCGCGAGCGCCACTCCTCACTCGTGTATTTGCCGACCATGGCATCGTTCACCGTCACCTGGCCGAACGCACCCATGACGATGCCGATCGCCGCAACGATCAGCGGCAGGTTCGACAACTCCGCCGCCAGGTACAAGAACGGCGCCAGCGCGAAGGACAGCGGCAGGGAAACCGTCTTCAGCGAGTGGCGGTCGAGCAGCTTGCCGATGGTGTATTGCGTCATTGCGCCGAACACATAGACACCGGCCGCGATCGCTCCCAGCAGCGCCGGACTCTGGGTGAGACCGCTCAATCGCTCCGCAAACAATTTGGGCAGCGCCACCGTCACCGCATTGAAAGTGGTGGAGATGGCGATCACCACGATCAGGAGAGCCAGGATCACCCGCCACATGTCTTCCTTGGCAACGCGCGCCTGGGCCGCGGCCTGTCTGGCGCCCGAGCGGTCCTCGTGAACCACCGTCCGCATGAAGGCGATGCCGATCAGGATCGTGAATATACCCGGCACGATGAAGGCCCAGCGCCAGCCGAGATACTGGCCGATGACGCCGGTGACCAGCGCCGAGGATGCGACGCCGAGATTGCCCCAGACGCCATTGAGGCCCATTTCGCGGCCGAGCCGGTCCGCATAGGACACGATCATCGCGGTGCCGACGGGGTGATAGATCGAGGCGAACAGGCCGATCGACAACAGCGCTCCGCCCAGTGCGAGCGGGCTTTGCACGAGGCCGACCGCGATCATCGAGACGCCGATGCCGATGAAGAAAACTACCATCATGTGACGCCGGCTCCAGCGGTCGCCCAGCCATCCGGTCAGAAGCGAGCCTGCGCCGAACGCGACGAAGCCCGGCGTGGCGTAAGGCAATAGCTCCGAATAGGCCATGCCGAGCGCCGGCCCCATGACGATGACGGCGGCTGCGAAGATAAGCATCGAATAATGGTCGATGAAATGGGCAGCATTGACGAAGCCGATCACCCGGGCCGGGCTGTTCATGGGCCAATTCCTCCTGATTCCTTGTTGAGCCCTTGCCGAAGGTTATACGGTTCGCGGGGACGAGGCGATGTGCGCGGCCGGCGTTAACCCGTGCTGCCGCTTTTTTCGGCTCACTTTGCACGCTTGATTGTGATCGGCTTTGGCTTAAATCCATGGCACAATCCCGCCGTTCGGATTCGACATGGCTGCCAGAAACAACGCCTTTTTCTCTGATCTCCTTGCCTCGATCTCCGAGCGCGGCCGCACTTTGCTGCGCCGCGCAGGTTCTCCGGACGACGGGCAGGACGCCTCCGGGCTGATCGAACTTTGCGAGGCGCTGCTGTCGGGCCGGGGGGAAGCTTCCGGAACGGCGATGGCGCGCGAGGTGCTCGATCGCTACCAGGACCTCGACAAGTCCGGCCAGCGTACGTTCTGGGAGAGCCTGGCCCGCAGCTTCGGCCCCGACCGCGAAAAGCTTTCGCAGGCGATCGAGAAGTGGCGCGCGCAGCCGAGCGATGCCGACGCCAGCGAATTGCATTTCGCTTCCGAACCCCGGCGACAGGAGCTGATCCGAAGGCTCAACCGCGCGCCCGGCGGCACCAGCGACCTGGTGTCGATGCGCGCCGATCTGCTCGATCTTCTGAACGGGGACAAGGACCTGGCCGCGCTCGACCGCGACGTCGTGCATCTCCTGGCCTCGTGGTTCAACAGGGGGTTTCTCGTGTTGCGCAGAATAGACTGGTCGACGCCGGCGAACATTCTGGAAAAGATCATCCGCTACGAGGCCGTTCACGAAATCCACGACTGGAACGATCTGCGCCGCCGCATCGATCCCGTCGACCGCCGCTGTTATGCGTTCTTTCACCCGGCCCTTGTCGACGAGCCCCTGATCTTCGTCGAGGTGGCGCTGACGGAATCGATTCCGGGCGCGATCGCGCCGCTGCTTGCAGCCGATCGCGAGCCCGTGGAAATCGAGCGCGCCCGCACGGCGGTGTTCTATTCGATCTCCAACACCCAGCGTGGCCTTGGCGGCATTTCCTTCGGCAACTTCCTGATCAAGCAGGTGGTGGAGGAGTTGCGCCGCGAGCTGCCGAAACTGGAAAATTTCGTGACGCTGTCGCCGGTGCCCGGCTTCATGCAGTGGATGAAGCAGACGCCCTATCTTCCCGTCACCGAGGAAGAGCGAACGCTGCTCAAGCATCTGGAAAAGCCTGACTGGATCGAGAATGCCGAAGTGGTCGAGGAACTGCATCCGGTCCTCGAGCACCTTGCGGCATATTATTTCCTCAAGGCCCGCACGCCGAAGGGCCGGCTGATCAACTCGGTCGCACGATTCCATCTCGGCAACGGCGCACGGCTCGAGCGGATCAACTGGCTCGGCGACGTCTCGTCGAAAGGCTTGCGTGAATCCGCCGGCATCATGGTCAATTATCTCTACCGTCTCGAGGACATCGAGAAGAACCACGAGGCCTATGCCAACCAGGGCACGGTTGCGGCATCGAGCGCGGTGAGGAAATTGCTCAAGAACGAAAGCCGGCGGCTGCTCGATATGCGGCTGTCGTAGGCGCGGCATTGCGTGCTGCTGGCGCGTTCGCCGCTGTGTGAACCCTCCCCACACTTCGTGGGGGAGGGATAAGCGTCCCGCAGAATGACAAGCCCTACTCCGCCAGCGCCTTCATCTGCGCATAAAGGTCGGACTTCCCTTCAAAGCCGATGCCCGGCAGATCGGGCATGGTGATGTGGCCGTTCTCGACGCGAACGCCATCGGGGAATCCGCCATAGGGCTGGAACAGATCGGGGTAGCTCTCATTGCCGCCGAGACCGAGGCCGGCCGCGATATTGAGCGACATCTGGTGGCCGCCATGCGGAATGCAGCGGCTCGCGGACCAGCCATGGACCTTCAATACCTCGAGCGTGCGCTGGTATTCGCAAAGCCCGTAGGACAGGGCGCAATCGAATTGCAGCCAGTCGCGATCGGGCCGCATTCCGCCATAGCGGATCAGGTTGCGCGCGTCCTGGTGACTGAAGAGATTTTCACCGGTCGCCATCGGCGCGGGATAGAACTCCGCGAGCGCCGCCTGAAGCTGGAAGTCGAGGGGATCGCCCGCTTCCTCGTACCAGAACAGCGGATACTGGCGCAGCATTCTGGCGTAGGCGATCGCCGTCTCCAGATCGAAACGGCCATTGGCGTCAACGGCGAGTTGCGCATCCTTGCCGATCTCTTCCAGCACCGCCTCGATGCGCTTCTGGTCCTCCGAAACCGGCGCGCCGCCGATCTTCATCTTGACCACGTTGTAGCCGCGGTCGAGATAGCTTCGCATTTCGCCGCGCAGCATCGACAGGCCCTTGCCCGGATAATAATAGCCGCCGGCGGCATAGACGAACACGCGCGGATTTGCTTTCAGCCCGTGCCGTTCGGCCAGAAGGCGGAACAGCGGTTTGCCCGCGATCTTGGCCACCGCGTCCCACACCGCCATGTCGATGGTGCCGACCGCGACCGAGCGCTCGCCGTGGCCGCCCGGCTTTTCGTTCGCCATTAGCGCCGACCAGATCTTGTCGGGATCGAGATTGTCGCCTGATTCATCGAGCAGCGTCCTGGGATCGGCCTCCTTCAGCCTTGGCGCGAACCGCTCTCGGATCAACCCGCCCTGCCCGTAGCGGCCATTGGAATTGAATCCATAACCGACCACGCGCCTGCCATCGCGCACCGCGTCGGTGACGACGGCGACGAGGCTCGTCGTCATCTTGGAGAAATCGATATAGGCGTTGCGGATTTCCGAGGCGATCGGCTTGGTGATTTCGCGGATGTCGACGATGCGGACGGACATGGGTGTTGTGCTCTCGTGGCAGTAATGGCTATTCACCGTCATCGCGAGCGAAGCGACGCGATCCAGACAGCCTCTTGAATCTCGAAGTCTGGATTGCTTCGTAGCTCACGCTCCTCGCAATGACGAAGGGAAGTGGTCACGACTTCGGCTTGTCGCGAAAATACGGTTCCACCGGACCATGGACCTTGATGGTCAGCGGATTGCCATGGCGATCCTTGGCGTTGCCGGCGGGGACGCGAATCCATCCTTCGCTGACGCAATATTCCTCGACGTTTGTTTTCTCGATGCCCTTGAAGCGAATCCCGACGTCGCGCGCCAGAACGGCTTCATTGTAGTAAGGGCTTGCTGGATCGCATGACAGACGGTCCGGCAGCTCGGGCGTCTCGGCTTCATTCTTGTCGTTCATCACAATAGAGCCTCGATTTCCTTGGTGAGGGCTTCGGGCGTCGTGGTCGGCGCGTGCCGCGCCACCACCCTGCCCGAACGATCGACCAGGAATTTGGTGAAATTCCATTTGATCGAAGCGCCGAGCAACCCGGATTTCTCGCCCTTCAGGAACCGGTAGAGCGGGTGCGCATGATCGCCGTTGACGTCGATCTTGTCGAACATCGGAAAGCTGACGGAATAATTGCTGGCGCAGAACTGCTGGATCTGCGCGGCGTTGCCGGGTTCCTGACGGCCGAACTGGTTGCAGGGAAAGCCGAGCACCGAAAAGCCGCGCGGTCCGTAGCCCTTCTGCAACGCCTCCAGCCCCTTGTATTGCGGGGTAAAGCCACAGGCGCTCGCGGTGTTGACGATCAGAAGAACCTTTCCCTCGAATTGTTTCAGGGAAACGTCCTCGCCACCGAGCGATCTTGCGGTGAAATCATAGATGCTGGCCATGGTCGGTTCAGCCTGTTCACTTGACGGGATCGATCGGCGCAGGCGGAGTACCGAAGGCTTCGATCGCCTCGCCTGCGAGCAGGCACAGATCCTCCCTGAAGCGGCCGGCCACCAGCTGGACGCCGACGGGAATGCGTCCTACCAAACCGGTTGACACGGTCAACCCGGGTAGTCCCATGAAGGGTATGGCGATCTGCGTCAGCTGTGCCTGCCAGACGCGGGTAAAGGAGGCCTCGTCGCGCATGTCGAGTTGATCCGGGAACGGCAGTTCGGCCGAGACCGGGATCAGGAGCACCGCGTGCGTCTCGAGGAACTGCGACCATTCGCGAACGAGCGTGGCGCGCCGGGTCAACGCCTTGGATAGCGCGCCCGCCTCGAAGGGAAAGACCTTGGCGCGGTTGCCGCGCACGCAGGCGAGCGCGCCGGGATCGCCCTCGCGCTCGGCCAAAGCGAGCTGGGCTTCGTAACCATCGCCAAGCCAAAGCCGGGTTTGAAGTTCGGCCGCCTCGCGCAGGGGCGGCGTGGTCGCAATCTCTTCCACCGTCCAGCCGGAGCGTTCCAGGCGCCTGGCGGCGTCGCGCAAGGCGGCCTTGACTTCGGCCGAGGTCGAAAGTCCGTCCGGTTCCAGGCACAACGCGGCGCGTTTGGGCATCGCGGGCCCTTCGAGCGGCGCCGGCACCCACCAGGGATCGCGCACGTCTCTGGCCGACATCGCCGCAAGCGCAATTCTGAGATCGCCGATCGTGCGCGCGAGCGGCCCGGATACCGCCGAGATTTGTGGGCCTATCGGCCGTTCGGGCAGCGCGGCGTTGAAGGCAGGGACGCGGCCTACGGTCGGGCGAAGTCCGTGCACGCCACAGGCATAGGCGGGAAAACGAATGGAGCCTGCGATGTCGGTGCCGTGGGCGATCTGGCCAATGCCGGTGGCGACTGCCGATCCGGCGCCACCGGACGAGCCTCCCGGCGTAACGGCGGGATCGCGCGGATTTTTGGTATCGCCATGGATGAGATTGGTGGTGAACCAGCGATAGGAAAATGCTGGACAATTGGTGCGCCCGAGCATCACCGCGCCAGCCTTGCGCAGATTGTCCACCACCGGACTGTTGGAGCGCGCGATGACGTCGCGCTGGATCTTCAGGCCGTTGGTGGTGGCAAAACCTTCCTGATCGATATTGACCTTGATCGTGACGGGTACGCCCGCGAGCGGACCGGGATCTTCGCCGCGCGCGATGGTCGTATCGATCTGCCCGGCCTGCGCCAGCACCTGTTCCGGCCGATGATCGACGACCGCGTTGATGGACGGATTGACCGCGTCCAGCCGGGCAAGTGCCGCGGATGCCGCCTCCCTTGCCGAGACTTTCCTGGACTTGATCAAGCCGGCGAGTTCTGCGGCCGACAGGCGCCAGAGATCTTCCATGTGCAGCTCCCCTGTTATCGCCGGAAGTTGTAGCGCCACCGGTCCGGCCGCGCCATGGCCGCCAGTGTCCCCGGTTCTGACATTCGTATCATTTCGCAGCGGGCATTCTTGCGAATGTCAGAACCGAAGGGACACTGGCAAACTTATTATTCCAGCGTGGCTTCGACTCTGACGTTCCTTTGAAGGGGCCGCCGCGAAACTGAAAGGAACGTCAGGGTCGCCACACCGGTGGCTAGCGGTAGTGAGCAATGTAATAGGCGAGGTCGCCGATCTGCTCCTTGGTGACCGAACCCATCACGTCAGCCATGGTGCCGTCGTAGCCGTGGCGGGAGTTGTCCTTGTATTCGCCGAGCGTCTTGGCGAGATAATCTTCGCGCTGATTGCCGATGCGCGGAACGTTTTCCTTGCCGGAGAAATCGGCATTGTGACAAGAGTTGCAACGGTTCTGCTGCGCCAGTGCAAGGCCGCGCTGCATGCGAGCGGGATCGGCGGCCTCGTCCGGCGGCTTGGGCTTCGGCAGCCTGGAGATGAAATCGGAGAACTTCTGAAGATCGTCGTCGGTCAGCCCCTTTGCCATGTCGTTCATGGGCTCGAAGGTGCGCAGCTTTTCGCGAAACATGAAGAGCTGGATCAGCGCATAGGGCGCCTGCTGGCCGCCAAGCGAGGGCGTATAGGCAGTTTCCGATTGGCCGTGCTCGCCATGACAGCCAAAACATGCGGCGGTGCGCTCTTCCATCGTTTCGGCACTCGCCGAACAGGCCAGCGACGCAAACACCAGCGCCGTGATCATTCTCCGCATCGACTGATCCTGGGGTAGTTACACAAAACGAAAAAAATCGGGGGCAGCTACCCAAGCTGCCCCCGATTAATGCCGGCGATTTACTGACCGGCGACCTTCTGCTTGCCGTAGGTGACGCGCCAGACCGCGCCGTTCCAGTCGTCGGAGACGAGCAGCGAGCCGTCCTTCAACTGCATCACGTCGACCGGCCGCCCGACATACTTGTTGTCTTCGAGGAAGCCGGTGATCAGCGGCTCGATGTTCTTGACCGTGCCGTCCTTGTTGAGGTGGACGACGACGACGTCACCGCCGAACTTGTTGGTCTTGTTCCAGGAGCCGTGGCGCGCCACGATGATCTGGTTCTTGAAGCTCTTCGGGAACATGCTGCCGGTATAGAACCGCATGCCGAGCGCGGCGGCGTGCGGGCCCATCAGGCCGACCGGAGGCGTGAACTCGCTGCACGAATGGCCCCAGCCGAATTCAGGATCCGGGATATTTCCCTGATAGCAGTAAGGTGCGCCGAAATGCTCGCCGGTCTTGGTGACGCGATTGAGCTCGTCGTTCGGAACGTCCTCCGACATCCAGTCGCGGCCATTGTCCGTGAAGTAGAGCTGCTTGGTTTCCGGATTCCAGTCGAAACCGACGGTGTTGCGGACGCCGCGGGCGACCACTTCGGCGCCGGTCCCGTCGAGGTTGATCCGGCGGATCTGGCCATGGGCTTCGTCATGCAGCACGTTGTTGCCGGGCTGTCCGACCGGAACGTACAGCTTGTTGTCCGGACCGATGGCGATGAACTTCCAGCCGTGGGCTTCGTCCTTCGGCAGGTTGTCGTAGATGACGGTCGGCTTCGGCGGATTGTCGAGATTGTCTTCGATCTTCTCGATCTTGGAGATCTTCGACAGCTCGGCGATGTAGAGGGTGCCGTCCTTGAAAGCGACGCCGTTGGGGCGATAGAGGCCCGACGCGATGATCTTGACCTCCCGCTTGCCGTCCTTGTTGACGATCGCATAGACCTTGTCGACGACGCGGCTGCCGACAAAGACGGTGCCCTTGTCACCCAGCGCCAGCGACCGCGCGTTCGGCATGCCTGCCGCATAGACTTCGATATTGAAGCCGGCCGGCACCTTCAGCTTCGAGAGTGGCAGCTTGTCGGGCGCAGCCGCGAGCGGAGGAGGCGCCACGGGCGCAAGCTTCTGCGCCGCTTCATTGTCAGGCCGGCCTATCAGCGGCGAGCCCGGCGGAAGCGGTTGCTGCGCTGCAGCGCCATACGTCAAAATTCCCAGAAAGGCACCAGCCAGCAGAAGGCTGCGCGGCGCCGATGAGCGAATACTCATAATCGTTTTTCTCCCGTCTGTGGAAGTCGTTGATCCTCGCACTGGCAAACGCCTGCCGATGCCGGTGGACTTCATGGCCACCGTTTTGAATTTTTTTCAGCCCGCGCGCAATCGGAAACATCCGCAAGGTAAACCCGCGCGACATGGCCTGGACCGGCCAGGAAGCCGAACCGACCGTGTAGCGCCTCCGCTGGCGGCCTTCTATCAATGCTTTGTGACAGGGATGTCGTAGAGTTCGAGGAGCGCTTCGGCGAAAGGAAACTCGAGCACGATCTTGCCCGCGTCATCCGTCACTTCGATGGAGGCCCCCAGGAGGCCATGCGCCCCTTCGGTCTTGAGCAGTTCCTGGATCATGGCCCGGGCAACTCCCCATGCATGATCGGGATTCTTGAGCTCTTCGCCTTCTGGATCAACGACCAGTTCATCGCCGATTCGGGTGTTGAAGAAATATCGTGGCATGGGACAAAACCTGTTGCGGAACCGTACGCGCGTGGGATCGCTTCTCACAAGTGGCTTACCCGGAAAGTTGGGGCGGCGACCTGGCCGCCTTGGCATTCTGAAGGCCACAATATGAACCCATTGATGGATCATTGGTTTGGCGCGCGTTCCGCACAAGCCTGTGAGTTCTTTTGCGTCGCAACATGGACAATTTGCCTCAAAAGATTTTACTGGCGGACTTCCGGTTCCGCATTTAGTTTGTCGGACAGGGCGGAATTCGTCCGGTTTTACATAACAAGGAGAGCCACATGGCCTGGAAGACCCCGAAGATTGTCGAAGTATCCGTCGGCATGGAAATCAATATGTATGCCTGCGCCGCCCGCAAGTAACCGGCAGCGATAGCTTCATTCCTACCCAAGGTGGACCGCCGGGAGTGACACGTTCCTCAACCGGGAACGTTTTGTATCGGCGTCCACCTTTGAAGTCTCTGATGATGCTTCGGCTGATAACAACGCTCGAAGCATTTAGCGCCAGATACAAAGCGCTCCCGATATAAGAGCGCTACGGGCATCAGGCCTCTCCGCTTCGAAGCTTCCAAATCATTCGAAGCTTTCAAGCTCAAGCTTTCGAAAATTCCCGGAGACGGATCATGCTTCGCGTCGTCGTCCTGGGCGCCGCGGCAGGTGGCGGCGTTCCACAGTGGAATTGCGGCTGTCCGGTTTGTCAGGCCGCCCGAACCGACCGTCCCGAGATTCAAAGCACGCAGGCCTCGATCGCGATCAGCGCCGATGGCGACCACTGGTTCCTGATCAATGCGTCGCCCGACCTGCGCCAGCAACTGGTCGCCACGCCGCAGCTTCACCCGAAGGAAGGTCACCTTCGTCACAGCCCGGTCGCCGGCGTGATCCTGACCAATGGCGAAATCGATGCCGTGGCGGGATTGTTGTCGATGCGCGAAGGCTGGCCCTTCTCGATCTACGGGCATCAACGGGTACTGGCGATCCTGAAGTCCAACAGCGTGTTCAACGTGCTCAACGAGAAGAACGTGCGCCGCCAGCCGATCGAAGTCGACAAGACCTTCGAGCCGTCATTGCCCGATGGGTCGCCATCCGGCATCGAGATCCTGCCGTTCGCCGTCGCCGGCAAGGGCGCCTGGTACCTGGAAGGTGAGACGCACCCGGCCGGACGGCAGGATGACATGGGCGATACGCTTGGCCTTCGCATCAGCGAAAAGGCATCGGGCAAGTTTTTCTATTTTCTGGCTGCCTGTGCGGAAGTGACCGACGACCTCAGATCGCGGATTACCGGCGCCCCGCTGGTCTTCTTCGACGGTACCGTGTGGCGGGACGACGAAATGATAAAGGCGGGCCTCGGCGTCAAGACTGGTCAGCGCATGGGGCATATCGCAATGTCGGGCGAGACAGGCGCAATTGCCGCACTTGAAGGCCTTGGTATCGGCAGAAAAATATTTCTACATATCAACAATTCCAACCCAGCGCTTTTGCAGGATTCCGCTGAACGCAGGACTCTCGAGCGGGCGGGCTGGCAAATACCCAGGGATGGAACGGAGATCACGCTTTGAACGCCATGAAGCTGGAAGGCATGACCGCATTTTCGCTGGGCGGGAAAACGAGACTGAACAGCGCAGGCGAACTGGAGGCGGCGCTGCGGCAGATCGGTGCCACGCGCTATCACAACCTGCATCCCTTTCACCGGCTCTTGCACAGCGGCAAGCTGAACAAGGGACAGGTGCAGGCCTGGGCGCTGAACCGTTACTATTACCAGAGCACGATTCCGATCAAGGATGCGGTCGTGATCTCCCGTTTCCGCGACCGTGCTACCCGCCTCGAATGGCGGCACCGCATCGAAGACCATGACGGCGATGTCGGCAGCGAAGGCGGCATCGAGCGCTGGCTGAAACTGACCGAGGGCCTGGGGCTCGACACCGCTTACGTCGAATCCACCGAAGGCATTCTCCCCGCAACGCGCTTTGCCGTGGACGCTTATGTCCATTTCGTGCGCGACAGGAGTCCGCTGGAAGCCATTGCCTCCTCGCTGACGGAGCTGTTCGCGCCGGGCATTCACGAAGAACGCATTTCCGGGATGCTGGAGCACTACGATTTCGTCAATCCGGACATTATGAGCTATTTCAGGCGCCGCCTGACCCAGGCGCCGCGCGACGCCAACTTCGCGCTCGAATATGTCAAGGCCCATGCCAGGACGCCGGAGGAACGCGAGGCGGTCTGCAACGCGCTGATCTTCAAGACCAACGTGCTATGGGTTCAGCTGGATGCGCTGTATCATGCCTATGTCGAGGGCCACATTCCGCCGGGCGCGTTTGCTCCGAAGACGAGCTAGTGCCGCCCATTTGAAGTTCCTGCACCACAAGCGGCAAATTCCGTCCGGGAACTTCAAATGGAAAAGCGGCACTAGAATCTATAATTTGCTAGTGTCCATTACTTTCCGAAGTTCGTGAAAGGTGGGCGCTGCGGTGGAGCACGAACTTCGGAAAGTGGACACTAGAGAGAAGCGATGACGTCAGGCCGCAACATCAGTGTCAGCGAGGCGAGCCGGCCGAAATTGCCGCGGCATGCCCGGCTGAAATTCGACGAGACGCGGCAGGTCTGGGTGATTTTGGCACCGGAGCGGGTGCTCGCGCCCGATGAAATCGCGGTCGTAGTGCTACAGCTTTGTGATGGCATCCGCAGCGTCGCGGACATCGTGGACCACCTCGCGGCCAAATACGCTGCCGACCGCAGCGCGATCGCGACTGATGTGATCGCCATGCTGCAGGATCTGGCCGACAAGGGCTTCCTCACCGAAGCACGCGAGACGACGTCATGAGTATCCTTGACGATGGCAAAACGACAGCGCCCCCGGGCGACGGTCTGACCGCGCTGGAATCGCGGCGTTCGGCCGCCACGACCTTTGGCATACCTTTGGCGGTGCTTCTCGAAGTGACCCATCGCTGCCCGCTGCAATGCCCCTACTGCTCCAATCCGGTCGAACTGGACCGCGCAGGCTCGGAGCTTTCGACCGAGGAATGGAAGAAGGTGCTCTCCGAGCTCGCCGAGCTTGGCGTGCTGCAAATCCACTTCTCCGGCGGTGAACCGACCGCGCGCAAGGATCTGGTCGAGCTCGTCCGGCATGCGAGCGACATCGGGCTCTACTCCAATCTCATCACCTCTGCGGTCCTGCTCACGCGCGAAAAGCTTGCCGCGCTCGCCGAGGCGGGATTGGCCCACGTGCAAATCAGTTTTCAGGGCATTGACCCCGCCAGCGCCGACCGGGTCGCCGGTTTCAAGGGCGCGCATGCCAAGAAGCTCGAAGTCGCGAAATGGACGCGCGAACTCGATATGCCGCTCACGGTGAACGCCGTCATGCACCGACAGAACCTGTCGCAGCTGCCTGACATCATCCAGATGGCCGTCGATCTCGATGCCGACCGGCTGGAAGTCGCCAACGTGCAGTACTACGGCTGGGCACTGAAGAACCGCGCCGCGCTGATGCCGACATTCGAGCAGCTCGAGGAGACGAGCCGCATCGTCGAGGAGGCGCAAGCGCGGCTCAAGGGCACGCTCGCGATCGACTATGTGATCCCGGACTATTACGCGCTGCGGCCGAAGAAATGCATGGGCGGCTGGGGCCGGCAATTCTTCAATATCTCTCCTGCCGGCAAGGTCCTGCCCTGCCATGCCGCCGAGAGCATTACCGGGCTTGAATTCGAATTGGTGCGCTCGAACCATTCGATCGCCTGGATCTGGCAAAACTCCGAAGCCTTCAACCGTTATCGCGGCACGGGCTGGATGAAGGAACCCTGCAAGAGCTGCGAATTCAGGGAAATCGATTTCGGCGGCTGTCGGTGCCAGGCCTTTGCGCTGACGGGCGATGCCGGCAACACCGACCCGGCCTGCACGTTGTCGCCGCTGCACGAGAAGATCTTCAAGCTCGCCGAGCAGGAAGCCGCTGGAAACAACAACCGCTTGCTCTATCGCAATTTTGCCGGCGGCACGCTGGAGCCTGAAGGTGGGGCCTGACGCCGGCGCTGGAGCCAAGGGTGCCGACCCGTTCGCGCCCTTGAGCTCGCAACATCTTGCCGTCGGCAACGGGCACGAGATCTATTTCGAAACTGTCGGCCGTGCCGATGGCATTCCCGCCGTTTATCTGCATGGTGGCCCCGGCAGCGGCTGCCAGACGGATCACCGCAGACTGTTCGATCCCGATCGCTTCCATGCGGTGCTGTTCGACCAGCGCGGTTCGGGGCGAAGCCGGCCCAGGGGGCGCCGCGAAGACAACACGCTGGCGCATCTGATCGCGGATATGGAAATGATCCGCGACAAACTGGACATCGCGCGCTGGACGATCGTCGGCGGCTCCTGGGGCGCGACGCTCGCGCTTGCGTATGCAGAGGCGCACCCCGATCGGGTCTCGGGGATCGTGTTGCGCGCGACTTTCCTCGGCACGCGGGCCGAGCTCGAAGGCGCCTTCCTCGATGTGCCGCCGCGCTTCTATCCCGATCTTGCGGACGATTTTATCGGCCTGTTGCCCGAAGCGGAGCGAAAGACACCGCTCGATGCGTATTGGCGACGCATTCTCGACGCCGATCCGGCGGTGCATGCGCCATTCGCCCGCGCCTGGCATGATACCGAGCGCATCCTCTCCGAACATGTTCCGGGGCGCACGCGGCTTGATCGCTCGTCGCTGAATTCGTCGGGCTCACTGCCGGCCACGCCCTTCATGGAGGCGCATTATTTCCAGAACGACTGCTTCATGCGGCCGGGGCAATTGCTGGAGGATGCCGGCAGGCTTGCGGGCATTCCCGGCATCATCGTGCAGGGCCGCTACGATCTGCTCTGTCCGCCCGCGACATCCCGCGCGCTGGCCGCAACGTGGCGCGACGCCGAGATTCGCGTGGTCGAAGGCGCAGGCCATACGCTCTACGATCCCGGCGTCAGGGACGCGGTGATGAGGGCGATCGCCGACATTGCTTCGAGGATCGATCGATGATCTGAGCGGTCCTCATGGTGAGGAGGTGCCTAGCACCGTCTCGAACCATGAGGCCGAAGACATTGGCCTTCATCCTTCGAGACGCTTGGCTGAAGCCAAGCTCCTCAGGATGAGGAGCTGAACTTTGACGGAGAAAAGTGAAATGCCGATCGCCGGAAAAGGCATGCTGCTGACGTCGATGGATATCGACGCCGCCGACGAAGCCGATTTCAATCTCTGGTACGACCGCGAACATCTCGAGGAGCGCGTCGCCATCGAAGGTTTTGTCGAAGCGAGGCGCTATGTCGCCGAACAAGGCTCGCCGAAATATCTCTGTCTCTACTCGACTGACACGATCGAGGTGCTGAACAGCCCCGCCTACAAAGCCCGCCTTGCCCACCCGACCGATTGGTCGAAGAAGACGATGGCGCGCTTCAGGAACATGATCCGCGCCGTGGCGCGCATCACCATCAGCCGTGGAAACGGTCGCGGCGCAGTACTCGGCATCGTCCGCCTCCGCCCGTCGAAAGGCGGCGAAGAGAATTTGCGTGCGTCTCTTCGCGATGCGCTCGATCCGCAAGGCCTTGACGGCATCGTGTCGATGCACCTGATCGAGAACGATCCGGCCTTGTCCGGACCGCCGGCGGAAATCCCCTCGGCAAGCGCAGGCAGCGGCGACTGGTTCGTGCTGATCGACGGAACGGAAGTGAGCGCGGTGTCGGCCGCAATCTCCGCGCGTTTTGAAAACAGCGATCTGTTCAAATCGCCGATGGTTTCGAGCGGAACTTACCGGCTGATGTGGGACCTTTCGAAGGGCGAAATACCGGCGTTGAGCAAGCCGGTATCGGATGCTGCAGTGCCGCATAAATAGATTTTTACCAACCCCGCTTACCGATTCACGAAAAGCATGGAGATCGCGCAAAATTGCCTTTGTGCACGATCCGGATTGGCCTTAATACGATAACCCGATGATACAATTCAGATACCGCAAGAACGCCATTTGAGCGTTCGCAAACAAAGGTAAGGCCGCGCGATTGTCTCAAGTCTGGCGCGGACAAGGTAGGAATGAAACCGACTGATATCTCGGCGCCCGACTATTTCCACAAAGTGGTCGATTGCCAGTGGGCCTGCCCCGCACACACGCCCGTCCCGGAATACATCCGATTGATCGCCGAAGGCCGCTACAGCGACGCCTACATGATCAACTGGAAGTCGAACGTCTTCCCTGGCATCCTAGGCCGCACCTGCGATCGCCCATGCGAACCGGCTTGCCGGCGCGGCCGCGTCGAGGAAACGCCGGTCGCGATCTGCCGGCTCAAGCGTGTCGCCGCCGATTTCAAGGACGACATCAGGAGCCGCCTGCCGCATCCCGCATCGAAGAACGGCAAGCGCATCGCGATCGTCGGCGGAGGTCCCGCTTCGCTGACAGTTGCGCGCGACCTCGCCCCGCTCGGCTATCACTGCGTCGTGTTCGACCAGGACCCGAAAGCCGGCGGGATGATGCGGACCCAGATCCCGAAATTCCGTCTGCCGGATTCGGTGATCGACGAGGAAACCGATTACATCCTCGATCTCGGCATCGAGTTCCGCGGCGGTGAGCGCATCGACAGCCTGAAGCGGCTGCTCTCTGAAGATTACGACGCGATCTTCATCGGCTCCGGCGCGCCACGCGGCCGCGAACTCGACATTCCTGGCCGGAAAGAGGCTGCCGCCAACGTCCATATCGGGATCGACTGGCTTTCCAGCGTGTCCTTTGGTCACACGGACAAGATCGGCAAGCGCGTGATCGTGCTCGGCGGCGGCAACACCGCAATGGACTGCTGCCGAACCGCGCGCCGCCTCGGCGGCCAGGACGTCAAGGTGATCGTGCGCTCCGGTTTCGAGGAGATGAAGGCAAGTCCCTGGGAAAAAGAGGACGCCATGCATGAGGATATTCCGATCCTCAATTTCATGGTGCCGGTTGCTTTCACCCACAACAACGGCAAGCTCACCGGCGTCACCTTCCAGAAGGTGAAGGCCGAGTACGATGCAAAGGGCAGGCGCAGTCTGGTGCCGACCGGCGATCCCAACCAGACCATCGCCTGCGACGATGTCCTGGTCGCGGTCGGCCAGGAGAACTCGTTTCCGTGGATCGAGCGCGATTGCGGCATCGAATTCGACAAATGGAACATGCCGAAGGTCGACCCCGAGACCATGGGCTCGACGCATCCGAAGGTGTTCTTTGGTGGCGACGCCGCGTTCGGCCCGAAAAACATCATCTGGGCCGTGGCGCACGGCCACGACGCCGCGCTCTCGATCCACAAGCTCGTCTCGGGCGAAGACGTGCATGAGCGGCCATTGCCCGAAGTTCATGTCTCGTCGCAGAAGATGGGCATCCACGAATGGAGCTACGACAACGATCCCTCCGACGCCAGGCGCTTCAAGGTGCCGCATCGCGACAAGGTCGTTGCGCTGAAGGATATTCGCGCCGAAGTCGAACTTGGCTACGACGTCAAGCTCGCGCTCGGCGAGGCGCGGCGCTGTCTTAATTGCGACGTGCAGACCGTCTTCACGGCCCCGCTCTGCATCGAATGCGACGCCTGCGTCGACATCTGCCCGATGGATTGCATCACCTTCACCGAGAATGGCGAGGAGGCCGATCTGCGGGCGCGGCTGAAGGCCCCCTCGCCCCATACCGACCAGGACCTCTATGTCGCCGACGGGCTGAAGACCGGCCGGGTGATGGTCAAGGACGAAGACGTCTGCCTGCATTGCGGCCTGTGCGCCGAACGTTGTCCCACCGGTGCGTGGGACATGCAGAAATATCTCATCGACATGACCCACGCAGGAACATCATGCCCGTCCAGGCGCCGATCAGCAGCGTAAACGACTTCGTCGTTCGTTTCGCCAACGTCAACGGCTCGGGTTCGGCGAGCGCCAACGAGCTGTTTGCGCGCTCGATCCTGCGCCATGGCGTGCCCGTCAGCCCGCGCAATATCTTCCCCTCCAACATCCAGGGCCTGCCGACCTGGTACGAGGTGCGTGTGACCGAGGATGGCCATCTCGGCGCGCGCGGCGGCGTCGACATGATGGTGGCGATGAACCCGCAGACCTGGGACAAGGACCTCGCCTCGATCGAGCCCGGCGGCTACCTGTTCTACGATTCGACCAAGCCGATGCCGTCGTCGAAATTCCGCAGCGACATCACCGTGATCGGCGTGCCGCTGACCGCGATCACCAATTCCACCTATAGCGATCCGCGCCAGCGCCAGCTTTTCAAGAACATCATCTATCTCGGCGCGCTGTGCGCGCTGCTCGAGATGGACCCGAAGCTGATCGAGACGCTCATCGCCGAGCAATACAAGGGCAAGGAAAAGCTCCTGTCGTCGAATGTCCACGCGCTGCATCTCGGTCGCGACTGGGCGCTGCAGAACCTCAAATGCCCGATCGGGCTTCGCGTGAAGAAAGCCGACAAGGTCGGCGACCGCATCTTCATCGAGGGCAACAGCGCGGCCGCGCTGGGCGCGGTCTACGGCGGAGCCACCGTCTGCGCCTGGTATCCGATCACGCCGTCGTCCTCGCTCGCGGATGCGTTTGCCAGCCACTGCAGGAAGCTGCGGCACGATCCAAAGACCGGCAAGGCCAAATACGCCATCGTGCAGGGCGAGGACGAACTCGCCTCGATCGGCATCGTGATCGGCGCGTCGTGGAACGGCGCCCGCGCCTTCACCGCGACTTCCGGCCCCGGCATCTCGCTGATGCAGGAATTCATCGGGCTCTCGTATTTCGCCGAGATCCCGGCCGTGATCATGAACGTCCAGCGCGCCGGGCCGTCGACCGGCATGCCGACCCGCACGCAGCAATGCGACATCCTCGCCTGCGCCTACGCTTCCCACGGCGACACCAAGCATGTGCTGCTCTTTCCGGAAGATCCGGCCGAGGCGTTCGAATTCGCAGCACAAGCCTTCGATCTCGCCGAACGGCTTCAGACCACGATTTTCGTCATGCTCGATCTCGACATCGGCATGAACCACCGGCTCTGCCGCCCACTGAAATGGGACGATGCGCGCCAGTACGACCGCGGCAAGGTGATGACGGCGCAGATGCTCGAGGAAGGCCGCGATTTCGGCCGCTATCTCGACGTCGACGGCGACGGCATCCCCTATCGCACCTATCCCGGCACCCACCCGACCAAGGGTTCGTACTTCACGCGTGGCACCTCGCGCGACCGCTACGCGCGCTACTCCGAGGAGGGCTCTGTCTACGCCGACAACATGCAGCGGCTGGTGCGCAAATTCGAGACCGCCCAGGACATGGTGCCGCGGCCGCTGCAGGCCAATGCCGCCAAGCCGACCAAATACGGCGTGATCTATTTCGGCTCGACGGCGCCCGCGATGGACGAAGCCATCAAGCTTCTCGAGGCGCGCGGCCATCTGCTCGACAGGCTTCGCATCCGCGCCTTCCCGTTCCATTCGTCGGTCGCAAGCTTCATAGCCGACCATGATTTCGTCTACGTCGTCGAGCAGAACCGCGACGCCCAGCTTCGCTCGCTGATCGTCAACGAGAACGGCATCGATCCGGTGCGGCTGGTGCCGATCCGCCATTACGACGGCACGCCGATCACCGCCCGCTTCATCGCCAGCGCCATCGGCGATCACCAGGATCAGCTCAAGCTGACCCCGCTGCGCAAGGTGAAATCATGACCTACATTGCAAAGCCGAAATTCCATCATCCGGGCCTGGCGAAGAACCGCCTCGGCTACACGCACCGGGACTACGAAGGCAAGATTTCGACGCTGTGCGCCGGCTGCGGCCATGACTCGATCACGGCGTCAATCATCGAGGCCTGTTACGAGCTGTCGATCGAGCCGCATCGCGTAGCCAAGATCTCCGGCATCGGCTGCTCCTCGAAGACCCCCGATTACTTCCTCGGCAACTCGCACGGCTTCAATTCGGTGCATGGACGCATGCCGTCGGTGCTGACCGGCGCCAATCTCGCCAACCGCGACCTGATCTATCTCGGCGTCTCCGGCGATGGCGATTCCGCGTCCATCGGTTTCGGCCAGTTCGCCCATTCGATCCGGCGCGGCGTCAACATGACCTACATCGTCGAGAACAACGGCGTCTACGGCCTGACCAAGGGCCAGTTCTCGGCGACCGCCGACCGCGGCTCAAAGTCGAAGAAAGGCGTCATGAACACCGACAACGCCGTCGATCTGGTGGCGATCGCGCTGCAACTGGGAGCGAGCTTCGTGGCGCGCAGCTTTTCCGGCGACAAGACCCAGCTGGTGCCGCTGATCGCAGCGGCCATCGAGCACAGGGGTGCGGCGTTCCTCGATGTGATCAGTCCCTGCATCGCCTTCAACAACCATGCCGGCTCGACCAAGAGCTTCGATTACGTGCGCGAGCACAACGACGCCGTGAACCGCCTCGACGTGCTGACCGGTCGCGAGCCGATCTCGGTCGATTATGCGCCGGGCACGGTCAAGGTCGTGGAGCAGCACGACGGCACCAGGATCGCGCTGCGCAAGATCGACGCGGATTACGATCCGCACGATCGCGTAGGCGCGATGGCGTTCCTGCAGAAGCACGCCGCCAAAGGACAGATCGTCACCGGGCTGCTCTACGTCGATCCGGAAGCGGAAGACCTGCACAGCCATCTCAACACGGTCGACACGCCGCTCAACACGCTCGAAGCCGGCGAACTCTGCCCCGGCTCGTCGGCGCTGGAAAAGATCAACGCGTCGTTGCGCTGAAGCCGCGCGGCAGGAAACTGCTCACGAACGCCTGGCCTCGGAGCCGCCTGCATGCGAGCCCGCGCGCTGCGGCAGGAACGCAATGCACCCAAGAATGGCGACGGCCAGGATCGCCGATGCGGCGTATCTGCTGAAGGCAAGGCCGCCCTCCCGAACCGGCTTGTCGAGCAGGTCGCCAAGCGTGGCGCCAAGCGGCCGCGTCAGAATGAAGGCAGCCCAGAACAATAGTGTCCTGGAAACATCCGTCCAGAAATAACCCGCCGCGATCACGGCGAGCCCCGCGGAAAAGACCAGCGCGCCACCTTCGTAACCGAGCCCGTTGGTGTCCGCCATCCAGTCGCCGAGAGCGGTCCCGAGCGTCTGCGAGAACAGGATCGATACCCAATAGAAAGTTTCGGCCCTTCGCGACACAATGGCATCGACCGATATCGTTCGTTCCGACCAGTACCAGACCGTCAACGAGGCCATCAAAAGAAGAAACAGAAGAGATGCACCGCCGGGGTAACCGATCCCGAGCGAACGATCGGCAAAATCCGCCATCGTCGTGCCGGCGGTCGTGGTGGCGACGACGACGATCCAGTACAGCAGTGGATGAAAGGCTCTGGCGCAAATCTGCGCGACGACGGCGATCACAAAGATGCCGATGAAAATGCCGCTTGAGAGCGCGTAGCCAAGATCCATCGACATCGACACCGCATCGCCGCCGGTTTCCCCGAGCGTCGTCGCAAGGATCTTGATGATCCAGAAGATGAGCGTGACTTCGGGAACCTTGCTTCGCTGCAAGCCTTCGTTCATTTCCGGAATCCTGCTGAGGTAGCTATTCGGTCGCGGCGGCGGAAGCAACATGAACGGCCAAATCAACGGGCAGTTCCTTCAACGATCCCCGAATTGACAATGAAAGGCCTGGCTGCGCGGGTCAAGCCCGCGCATGACGGGAGCGTGAGCTCCAACGCAGTCCGGTATTTCTTTCGTGCTTTTCCGGATTGCTTCGCCTACGCTCGCAATGACGATGATGGTGCCTGCCCTCACGTCGTGCGGCGAACAAAGCCCGGATTGAGGTCCTTCACGGTGCGTGCCCCGCATTGCTGCATGGCCGCGTGGGTTTCGGTGCGGACGAGCTCCAAGACCCGCTCCACGCCTTCCTGCCCGAAGGCACCGAGGCCCCACAGATAGGGCCTGCCGATACCGACCGCCTGCGCGCCCATGGCGAGCGCCTTGACGGCATCGGTGCCGCGCCGGAAACCGCTGTCGACGACGACCACCATGCGCCCCTTCACCGCCGCGACGATCTCCGGCAGCGCGTCGATCGTCGAGCGGCCGTTGTCCTCGCCGCGGCCACCGTGATTGGAGACGAGAATTCCGTCGATCCCGTTCTGCGCGGCAAGCTCCGCATCCTCGGCCGTGACGATGCCCTTGAGCATGATCTTCATGCGCGTGATGTCGCGCATGCGCTTGACGGTATCCCAGTTCAGGTTGGAGGATTCGCCTCCTCCCTTGATGCCGGTGAGGTCGATTCCATCATAATTGTGCCTTCGGAGGGCCCGTGCGGCAAAACTGCTGCGGTCGTGGCACGCTGCGCATTCACGCGTGTCGGTCCGCCTGAGGCGAAACAGCGTTTCCTGATTTCGCCCCGCGATACGATCGACCGTCACCATAAGAACCGGACAGCCGGCGCCGTCCGCCCGCTTGATCAGCGCCTGCGCGACGTCCCAGCTTGGCGAGGCATAAAGCTGGAACCAGACCGGCGCCCCGCGCGCCTTGGCGACATCGTCCACGGAATAGTTCGAGGATGTCGACAATATCTGCAGATGATTGCCTGCGCGAGCGGCTCTCGCCACCGCAAGCTCGCCGTCGGGGTGGAAGAACTGGTTGCCTCCGGTCGGGCAAACGAAGATCGGCGAATCATATCTCGTGCCGAACAGCTCGATGCTGGTATCGACCCTGGAGACGTCGTTGAGGCGATGGGGCATGAGCTGGAATTTGAGGAAGCCCTCGCGGTTGGCGCGCAGCGTCACCTCGTCATCAATGCCCGACGCCATGTAGCCGAAATGTGCCGGCGGCACGTTCTTGCGAGCCACCGGTTCGAATTCGAACACATTGATCGCGTCCTTTGGGTGCTCGATCAAGCCGCCGCTGCCCGGGGGCGCCCAGATCATCGGATCGGGCAATCTGGAGGGTGCCTCCGTGCCATTGGCTGCAAGCGCACCCGAGGCCAGAAGCGGACTGCTGGCCAAATATTGCAGGAAACGGCGGCGGCTGGCAGCGCGAGTGATCGCTGGCGTCATCGAAGTGTCCTCCCCTGTGACTGTTGTTCTTGTGGGCAAACGATAGCAGCGACGAAGAGAGCTCGGAAGGCTCCCGCCAACTAGTGGTCCAATTCTACATTCGCATCCCTTCTCAGCGGACACTTTTGCGAATGTTAGAATCAAAAGGACCACTAGCAAATATATGTTTCGAGTGGGGTATCGGATTTGACATTCGCGTTTCGCGAGTTCGCGGCCAGGTAGGTAGCGAATGTCAAATCCACTCCACTCGCGGCAACCCAGCCATGCAGATCGGTCGGCGGGTCCTCGCTCCCAAGAGCCGAAAGTTCGTCCGCGGGTAGAGAATTCGTGGACCGACGCGTCTCCGTCACAAAACAGCAAAGCATCGCGAAGATAGTGCGCCCTCGCGCCTGGGACCACGTCGTGGTTCTGGGGCGTATGTTTCCAGTCGTATCTACGGAGTGAGGGCTCTCAAGGCATGACCGTAGCCTGTTTCGGCCGCGCTGGCGCAGCACGGCGGGAAGCGCGTCGCGGGTCCCGGACTCTTCGTGGATGGCGACGGTTGATTGCGATTTGCTGGCTTCTTCCGGTCTGCGGGACAACATCCGGGCAGGCTGCAGCCGATTCGCTCGACGAGGCCGCCGAACGCTACAGGCCGCTCATGATCAAGGAAATCGGCGTGGCCTTGAGCGGCGTGCGAGACCTGCGCGAGAGCATTTCCAGAAGCGACCTCCGCGCCGCCAGGCAAGCCTGGATTTCGGCGCGCGGCGGTTGGGAGCGATCGGAAGTGTTCACCGCCGGCTTCGTTCCCGAACTCGACAGGCAGATCGATGCCTGGCCCGATGCGACTGCGGGTTTTCATGCGATCGAAGCGAAGCTGTTCGGTGCCAACCGAACCGATGTGGCTCTTGAGACTGACGAGTTGATCACCCATCTTGCGAATCTCCAAGCCAGGCTGCGCGACATGCCCTTGACTCCTCAGGGTCTGTTGGACGGCACCGCGCGGCTTGCCTACGAGGTTGGCGAAAGCAAGTCGGACGGCGGGGAATCCCGGATCAGCGGGACCTCGCTGGATGACATGCGCAACAACGTCGAGGGCATCGATGTTGCATACCGAACGATTTTTGCCCCGGCGCTCGAGGCAGCCGACCGCAAGCTCGCTGAAACCATTGCAGCCAGGATCGACCGGCTTCGGAAACTTGTCGCATCGAACGAACTGAAGCAGGTGAACGTCGCCGATCTGCGCCGGGCAAGCGAAGAACTCGCGGTCGGGTTTCAGAATGCCGCGCCCAGGATCGGCCTTGTGCGTCCGACGCTGGAGGCCTCGCCATGAAGCGCTGGAACCGCCGGCTGGTCGCCATCGCACTCGCATCCGCCGCTGCGGTCTCGCTGAGGGCGGGATGGGCTTTTCCCCTCGAGGGCAATCAGGCTGTTCTGCCGCCGGCCACGGAACTTAACGAGGATGCGCTGGAGAAGCCGCGCGAGGTCTTTCACTCCGAAGCCACGTCGGGGCGCAAATCCTATTTGGTCAGGCTCGGCAATCTGGCGTTCGGCTCTCCGGCCATCCTTGGAGGCGCGGCCCGCCAGGCCGGCATCAGCTGTGAAACCTGCCACGTCAACGGAGCAGGAAATCCCAAGCTCTATATCCCGAAGATGTCGACGCGACCTGGCAATTTCGACACGACGGGACCGCTGTTCAATCCAAAGGCCGACAATCAGGTTCTCGACCCCGTGAGAATCCCGAGCTTGCGCGGGGCACGCTATCTCGCGCCATACGGTCACGACGGAAGGATGTCCTCGCTGCGCGATTTTGTTCGCAACGTGATCGTCGGTGAGTTCGCGGGTCCCGAACCATCGCCCGAGATCCTCGACGCGCTTGTTGCCTATATCCACGACATCGATTTTCTGCCTAATCCCTCGCTCGGACCCGCCGGCAGGCTGGTCGGAAGGATCAGCGAAGCCGAGCGCCGCGGGGAGGCGCTGTTTCACAAGCCGTTTGCCGGCCAGCCGGCGATGAGCTGTGCCAGCTGCCACTCTCCTTCCGCCGCGTTCATGGATCACCAGCTGCACGATGTGGGCTCGGGAGGGATTTTCAAGACACCGACGCTGCTCAATGCCGATTTCAATGCCCCTTACTTCCATGACGGACGTTACGACAGCTACGATCAGGTGGTCGCTCATTTCAATCGAATCTTCGAGCTCGGCCTGTCCGACCAGGATCAGCACGATCTCGTTGCATATCTTACGGCGGTTGGAGACGGCGTTCAGCCCTATGAACGGGAGGGTGCTGCAGCTTCGCTCAAGGAAATCAACGATTTCGCCAGCGTGCTGGAAACTGCGATTCCAGCGGAGGACAAGGACGTCATTGCGCTTGCGATCGATACCATTGGAGGCGAGCTGCGAGAATTGACGGAACGCTACCCCGATCACAAGAATACCAGCATATCGGGTGGTCAGAAGGAGCGAGGCCTTGCACGGCTCGCACTCAAGGAGCTGGTACTGATGCTCAGGCGGATCGACGTCGCGGCCGCCGACGGCAAATTTCCGGAAGCTGCGGCCGAATACAGGAATTTCCGCAGGTTGATGATTGCGGCGGTTCCCTCACTGCTCGCGAATGCAGAGCCGTGGTCGCTGTTCAATCAGGCGAACCATGATGCCCATTACGCGGCGTTTCGGAAGACGTTCCAGGCGAATCAGCCCGCTCGCTGACGACGACGTACATCTGCGCCGCCAAAAATCGGAGTGATCATCGACATGACGGCGATCTGGGTTCGATTCGTCACACAAGCAAGCAACGATTGTCGAACCGAAAACTCTCCGTGAATATTTTCAGGTGGAGATTGTTTCAGCTTTCATGGCTCCGAGATGAGAGTGTCACGTTGCACAACTAGACACTGCCCCCGTTAACTCTAACCTTTTGGGGCTCAACAAATGAAGTCACGACTCAACTCGAGTAAGAAGTTGCGCACGACCACTGCACTGTGTGCGGTGTCCGTGCTGACGATCGCGACGGCTGCCTACGCAGCCGGCGGCAGGAGCGACTGGGATTTGCGCGGTCACTCCAGCCACAATGACGACGACGGAAATCGCGGAAACAAGAACAACGGCGATGCCTCAGGCTCGGTGAAGACCGAAAGCCCGATCAAGCATGTCATCATTCTGATCGGCGAGAACCGCGGCCTCGACCATACCTTCGGTATCTATCGTCCCAAAGGCAAGAACCAGACGATCTCGAATATCCTGTCCAAGGGCATCGTCAACGAGGATGGGACGCCCGGACCGAACTTCGCGCTGGCTCAGCAATTCTCGGTCGCCCACCAGAACAACTACTACATCGGCGCGCCGAACAGCGCCAAATTCGCCTATGGCGCGACCAACGTGATGCCGCAGCCGAATACGAATGGCGCACCTACCGCAGCGAGCGACACCAGCCCGCCCTTCAAGACGGTTGCCGAAGCCAGCGTCGAAACCGACATCAACCCGTCTGATCTGGACATTCTGACCACGGGTGCAACCGGACTGCCGCTGGGTGTGCTCGATACGCGCATTCCCGGCGCCGGCACGCTTTCCGGTCCGTATCCGCTGCAGGGCCCGAACATCAACGATGACGACTACACCGGCGACACCACGCACCGGTTCTTCCAGGCCTGGCAGCAGCAGGATTGCAGCATCGCGAACGCGACGAAGAGCAATCCCGCGGGCTGTCTGAGCGATCTCTTTCCCTTCGTCATGGCTACCTATTCGGCCACGAACAAGAGCCAAGGCAACTCGATGGGCTTCTACAATGCCGAGCAGGAGCAGGCCCCGATCCTGAAGATGCTGGCCGACCGCTTCACCCTGAGCGACAACTTCCACCAGTCGTTCCAGGGCGGCACCGGCGCCAACCACTTCATGCTCGGTACAGGCGACGCGGCGTTCTGGAGCGATGGCGCCGGCAATGCCGTCGCGCCTCCCGGAACGAACGCCACGACTTCGGCTGCCAACCCGAATCCGGCGGCAGGCACGGTCAACCAGTACACGCTCGATGGCAACTTCACCAATTGCTCGGATGTCGCGCAACCCGGCATTTTGCCGATCGTGAGCTATCTCGAGCACCTGCCTTATGCGGCCGAACCGAACTGCAAGCCGAATCACTTCTATATGCTCAACAACACCAACCCCGGCTTCCTGCCGAACGGTGCGCTTGCGCATGGCAGCTCGATTCCGCCGTCTTCCGTCAGGACGATCGGCGATGCTCTCAACGACAAGAGCATTACCTGGGCTTACTACGGTGGCGCCTACAATGACGCGGTAGCTCTGGCTAACGTGGCCGTTGCGGCAAACCCGAACAGCCCGAGCCTGGGCGCAGCTGCGGTTGCCGATCCGGCCCACGCCCTCGGCGTTGCCTACTGTCAGATCTGCAACCCGTTCCAGTACGCCACTTCGATCATGGCTACTCCTGCTGTCCGCACCGCGCACGTGAAGGATACGGCCGACCTGATCACGGCGATCCAGAACAACACCCTGCCTTCGGTGTCGTTTGGCAAACCGGATGGCCTGCTGGACGGTCACCCGCAGACCTCCAAGGTCGATCTGTTCGAAGCCTACGTGCTGAACCTGCTCAGCGCTCTCGACGCCAATCCGAAACTGAAGGCCGAAACCGCTGTCTTCATCACCTGGGACGAAGCTGGCGGCTATTGGGACTCGGGATTTGTCCAGCCGATCGACTTCTTCGGCGACGGACCGCGCATTCCGCTGCTGATCCTCTCGCCTTATACGACGGGCGGAAAGGTCACTCACAACTATGGCGACCACGTTTCGCTGCTGAAGTTCATCGAGCGCAACTGGAATCTCCGACCGCTCACCAACCGCAGCCGTGACAATCTGCCGAACCCGGTTGCCAAGGCGAACAATCCTTACGTGCCGGTCAACAGCCCGGCCCTGACGGATCTCTTCGATGCCTTTGATTTCGATCACCCGGTCACTCAGCCGTTCACCGAGTAAGGTGCGCGGCTTCCTTGGCTGCCCTGAATTGCAGGGCAGCTGAGGTTCTGACCAACCTTCGACGCCGGTCTGGCCGACTGCCCGACCGGCGTCGTCTTGATGTCGATAAGGCCAATTCGGCTGCAGCGAAACCAGGAATATTCCGATGCCATTGCGAGCCATCCTTTGCGCCTTTTTTCTTTGCACCTTTTTTCTTCTTCTTGGCAGCATGTCGGCGTCAGCGCTGCAGTTCTCCGCCGACATCGTTCAGACCGACAAGAACGGGGCTCGAAATTCCGGCAAGGTCCATGTCCTCGACGGCAGAGTTCGCATTGAGATTGCAAGTTTTCCGGATGGATTCTTCCTGCTCGATGGCGCGAACAATGCCTATTTCATCAGACGATCGAACCGAACCTACATGGAAGCACGGCGGTCAAGTCCCTTGACTCGATTGATGGTGTCGATTGATCCGGATCATCCGTGCCGGCAATGGCAGGAGATGGCACTGCGCGCTGGTTCGGCAGGTCAGGACGAGGCAGGCCAGGACCAAGCATGGCAATGCGAACGGATGAGGGAAACTGTCGCGGGACGTCCGGCTCTGAAGTACCGGGTCACCGCGAGCGACGGCCGGGAGTTGATGTCAAGTTGGATCGATGTTGACCTGAGGTTTCCCTTGAAGGTCCAGTTGGACGACGGAACGGACATTTCGATCAGCAATATCAGCACCGATCAACAGCTGCCGGAACTGTTCGAGATTCCCGCAGGGTTTCAGAAATTCGATCCCGAAGCTCTCATCAGACAGATCAGGCACAGCGACGTATGGGTCGAGGAACCCTCTCGGTAAAATAGGGCAAGCCCTGGTTACCGGTCCGGAAGATGCCCCCCTGTCCTGCCCAGCATGAAGGCAGGCCTTTCCGCAAAGGCGCCTCGGGAAATCACATTAGCGCGAGGGCGAGAGGCGGATTTCGGGGGATCGTTACGGCCCAAACCGCGTTATCTTTCCGGGGCCTAGCACTTCGCCCGGCGCCCATCCGGGACCGTGTGTTGACATTCGCGCCGATGATCAGAAAGCTGCCGGCCGAACGAGCCATCGATCATTTCGAACAGAAACAGGGCGTCATGAATCCCGTCAAACAACTCGAAGACCATGGCCAGGCGGTCTGGCTGGACTTCCTCGCCCGCGGCTTTGTCGCCAAGGGTGAGTTGAAGAAGCTGATCGACACCGACGGCGTCAAGGGCGTGACCTCGAACCCGTCGATCTTCGAGAAGGCGATCGGCAGTTCGGACGAATATGACGGCGCAATCGGCGGCGCCCTGAAGAAGGGCGATCGTCCGATCGCCGATCTGTTCGAGCATCTGGCGGTCGACGACATCCAGCGCGCCGCCGACGTATTGCGACCGGTCTACGACCGCCTGAATGGCGAGGATGGGTTTGTCAGTCTCGAGGTCTCGCCCTATCTGGCGATGGACACCAAGGGCACGATCGCGGAGGCAAAGCGGCTGTGGAGGGACGTCCACCGCAAGAACCTGATGGTGAAGGTGCCGGCTACGGCGGAGGGCCTGCCCGCGATCGAGCACCTGACCGGCGAGGGCATCAATATCAACATCACGCTGTTGTTCTCGCAAAAAGTCTACATCGAGGTCGCGAAAGCGTATATCGCCGGGCTTGAAAAATACGTCGCCGGCGGCGGCGATCCTTCCCATGTTGCGAGCGTCGCGAGCTTCTTCGTCAGCCGTATCGATACCGCAGTCGACAAGGAGCTTGACGAAAAGATCGCGCGCGCCAATGACCCCGGCGAAAAGGAGCGGCTCACAGCCCTCAAGGGCAAGGTTGCGGTGGCGAACGCCAAACTTGCCTATCAGGAATACAAGCACCTGTTCTCCGGCGAGAGATGGCAGAAGCTTGCGGCCAGGGGCGCAAAACCGCAGCGGCTGCTCTGGGCCTCGACCGGCACCAAGAACAAGGAGTACAGTGACGTGCTCTATGTCGAGGAGCTGGTCGGTCCCAACACCGTCAACACCATGCCGCCGGCGACGCTTGAGGCCTTCCGCGACCATGGCAGGCTGCGTGACAGCCTCGAGGAGAATATCGACGAGGCGAAACACGTCCTTGCCGAGCTCGAACGCTCCGGCATTTCGCTCGACGCGATCACCGAGGAACTCGTCAAGGACGGCGTCAGGCTTTTCGCCGACGCCGCCGATAAACTCTACGGCGCGGTCGCCCAGAAGCGCGCGACCGTGCTCGGTGCGGCGATCGACCCACAGATGCTTCACCTGGGTGAGCGGATCGGCAACGCGGTGGAAGGGAGCGCCGAGCAATGGCGTGCATCGGGCAAGGTCCGGCGCCTCTGGCAGAAGGACAAGTCCGTCTGGACCAGTGACGATGAGCACAAATGGCTGGGATGGCTGAACAGCGCGGCAGAGGCCGACATCGCCGACTATGAGGACTATGCGCTGCGCGTGAGGGGACAGAAGTTCACGGACGCGGTCGTGCTCGGCATGGGCGGATCGAGCCTGGGGCCCGAAGTGCTCGCCGAAACCTTCCCCAAGAAGTCCGGCTTCCCAAAACTGCACGTGCTCGATTCCACGGACCCCGCACAGGTGCGCGCCATGGAAAAGGCGGTCGATCTTTCGAAAACACTGTTCATCGTTTCCAGCAAATCCGGCAGCACCACCGAACCGAACGTGATGAAGGACTATTTCTTCGCACGGGTGTCGGAGACGATCGGGCCTGAAAAGGCAGGACATCGGTTCATCGCGGTCACAGATCCCGGCTCTTCGCTGGAGAGGGTCGCAAAGCAGCAAGGTTTTGCGCGCATTTTCCACGGCGATCCCTCGATCGGCGGACGCTACTCCGTGCTCTCGCCATTCGGCCTCGTGCCTGCCGCCACCGCCGGAATCGACGTCCGCGCCCTCATCAGGCATACGCTTGCCATGATGCGTTCCTGCGGAGCGGATGTGCCGCCGCACGACAATCCCGGCGTAAGGCTCGGCCTTGCGATGGGACTTGCGGGCCTTGAAGGCCGCGACAAGGTGACGATTCTTTCCTCGAAAAGGATCGCCGATTTCGGCGCCTGGGCCGAACAACTGATTGCAGAATCCACTGGCAAGGAAGGCAAGGGCCTGATCCCGATCGACGGCGAGCCGCTAAGTACCGTCGCAGTCTATGGCAATGACCGCTTTTTCATCGATCTGCGCACGGAAGACGAGAACGACCCGGAACATGACGAGAAGCTCGCGGCACTCGAAAAGGCGGGCCACCCGGTGACGCGCATCGTCATGAAATCGATCGAGCACATCGGTCAGGAATTCTTCCGGTTCGAAATTGCAACCGCGGTCGCAGGCTCGGTGCTCGGCATCAATCCCTTCAACCAGCCCGACGTCGAGGCCGCCAAGATCAAGACGCGGGAATTGACCGCGGCTTTCGAGAAATCCGGCGCGTTGCCCGCGGAAGAGCCGGTCATGTCGTCGAAGGAGCTCGATCTCTATACCGACGGGAAGAATGCAGCCGAGCTGCGCAAGGCGGGCGCCGATGGCGACCTCGCCTCCTGGCTGAAAGCCCATGTCTCCCGTATCCGGGCCGACGATTACGTCGCGCTGCTCGCCTATATCGAGCGTAACGCTGCGCATATCGACGCGCTGCAGAGCATGCGGCTTGCCGTGCGCGACCAGCGCCATGTCGCGACCTGCGCGCAGTTCGGCCCGCGCTTCCTGCACTCGACCGGCCAGGCCTACAAGGGCGGCCCGGACAGCGGCGTGTTCCTGCAGATCACGTCCGATCATGCAAGGGACTTGCCCGTCCCCGGCCAGAAGGCAAGCTTTGGCGTGATCGAAGCGGCGCAAGCCCGGGGCGATTTCGAAGTACTGACCGATCGCAGCCGGCGCGCCCTGCGGGTGCATCTGAAGGGCGATCTCAAAACGGGCCTGAGAAAGCTCGACGGCGCGATCAAGGATGCATTGAACTAGGGAAACAAAAATGCAGCTCGGCATGATCGGCTTGGGACGGATGGGTGGCAATATCGTCCGCCGACTGGTGCGGCATGGTCATACGGCGACCGTCTATGACAAGGACCCGAGGGCCGTGGCCGCGATCGCCGCCGACGGCGTATTTGGCTCGGACTCGCTCGAGCAATTCGTCAGCAAGCTTGCAAGACCCCGCACGGCCTGGGTGATGCTCCCGTCGGGCAAGATCACCGAAGCAACCATCGATGCGCTTTCGCGACTGATGGAGAGCAACGACGTCATTATCGATGGCGGCAATACGTTCTGGCAGGACGACGTGCGTCGCGGCAAGGCGTTGAAAGAACGCGGCATCCATTACGTCGACGTCGGCACTTCCGGCGGCGTCTGGGGCCTCGAGCGCGGGTTTTGCATGATGATCGGCGGCGACACGGCAGTGGTGGACCGTCTCGATCCGATATTTGCGGCGCTTGCGCCGGGCCGCGGCGACATCCCGCCGACGGCTGGACGCGAGGGACGCGATCCTCGCGTCGAACGCGGCTACATGCATGCCGGCCCCGTCGGGGCCGGACATTTCGTCAAGATGGTTCACAACGGCATCGAATACGGCCTGATGCAGGCCTATGCCGAAGGGTTCGACATATTGAAGAATGCCAGCATCGAGGCGCTGCCGGCCGAGCATCGCTTCGATCTCGATATCGCCGATATTGCCGAGGTCTGGAGGCGCGGCAGCGTCATCCCGTCCTGGCTCCTCGACCTGACCGCCACCGCACTGGCGGAAAATCCATCGCTTGGTACCTATTCGGGTTTCGTCGAAGATTCCGGCGAAGGCCGCTGGACGATCAATGCCGCGATCGACGAGGCGGTGCCGGCCGAGGTGCTTACCGCGGCGTTATTTGCACGCTTTCGCTCGCGCAAGGAACATACCTTCGCGGAAAAACTTCTCTCTGCGATGCGCCATGGATTCGGCGGTCACAAGGAACCGCAGCAGCATCCGGACCCGGCGCGGCAGAGCGCGCCCGAAATCGTCAAGCCAAAGGCCGGCCATTCGTGACAGAAGCACCCAAACAGCAACAGAGGCCCGAGCCCTGCTCTTTCGTGATCTTCGGCGCCACCGGCGACCTGACGCATCGCCTGGTGATCCCCGCGCTTTATAATCTCGCCGCGTCTGATCTGTTGCCGGACAAACTCTGCGTGGTTGGGGTGGCTCGCAGGGGCATGTCTGGCGAGCAGTTGCGCGAAAGCCTGCTGAAGGGTCTTCACCAGTTTGCCACCCGCCCCGTGGACGAGGCGATCGCGAAGCGGCTGTTGGAATGCGTTACCGGCATCGAGGCCGACCCGAAAGAACCCGATTCGTTCGATGCGATGCGCGAGCGCCTCGAAAAGCTGGAAAAAAACCGCGCGACCGGCGGCAACCGTCTGTTCTATCTCGCCACGCCGCCGACTGCATTCGCGCCAATTGCGAAGCAACTCGACCGCACCGGCATGCTCAAGGAAGAAGGCGGCCCGTGGCGACGGCTGGTCGTCGAAAAGCCGTTCGGCACCGACCTTGCTTCGGCCAAGGCGCTGAACGACGAGTTGCTCAAAATCGTCTCCGAACACCAGATTTACCGGATCGATCACTACCTCGGCAAGGAGACGGTGCAGAACATTCTGGTGCTGCGTTTTGCCAACGGCATGTTCGAGCCGATCTGGAACCGCCATCACATCGACCATGTCCAGATCACGGTCGACGAGAAGCTGGGTGTCGGCCATCGCGGCAACTTCTACGACGCGACGGGCGCGTTGCGCGACATGGTGCCGAACCACCTGTTCCAGTTGCTGTCGCTGGTTGCGATGGAGCCGCCGATAAAATTTGACGCCCATTCGGTCCGCTCGGAAAAGGCCGAAGTACTGGCGGCAATCCAGAGCCAGAGCGAGGAAGAAGCGCTGAAGAATTCCGTGCGCGGCCAGTATCATGGCGGCAAGGTGGGCGATACGGAAATCGCCGATTATCGCAAGACACCGGATGTCAGTCCGGACAGCACGACCGAGACCTATGCCGCGCTCAAATTGACCATCGACAACTGGCGCTGGGCCGGCGTGCCCTTCTATCTTCGCACCGGCAAGGCGCTTGGCACCAAGCGCACCGAGGTCGCGATCAAGTTCAGGCAGGCGCCGTTCACGATGTTTCGCGATACGCCGGTGGACCGGCTGTCGCAGAACTATCTCGTCATCGCGATCGAACCGACCGAGGGCGTCACGCTGCAGTTCAATACCAAGGTGCCGGGCCCCACTATCAACATCGACGGCGTCGAGATGAAATTCCGCTACAAGGATTATTTCCACGTCGCACCCACCACGGGATATGAAACGCTGATCTATGACTGCATGATCGGCGACAACATCCTGTTTCAGCGCGCCGACGGCGTGGAAGCGGGCTGGCAAGCGGTGCAGCCCTTCCTCGAAGCCTGGAAGAAGGCCGGCGCGAACGGACTGCAGACCTACAGGGCCGGCAGCCAAGGACCGGAAGCGGCGGACGAATTGATCAGGCGCGACGGCCGCAGCTGGCGCACGCTCGGTTAAGCCCGATGCCCCCGCCGAACGCACTCCTGCGAATTGTCCTGGACAATCCGGTAGCACTTGCGAAAACCGCCGCGGAGCGCCTGATTGCAAGGATCGACGCAAACGCCGGGCGCGTCGCGATATGCCTCACCGGAGGATCCAGCCCGAAACAGCTCTATCGTCTGTTGTCGAGCAAGCCCTGGCAGGAGCGGATTCCCTGGCAACGGGTGCATTGGTTCATCGGCGACGAACGCTTTGTCTCCGCTTCCGACCCTCTCAACAACATGGCGATGGCACGCAACATCTTTCTCGATGCCTTCGCGCCAACCGCCAATATTCACCCAATCCCGACCGATACCGCTGATCCGGATGAATCCGCCCTTCGTTACGAACGCGAACTGCAAGCCTTCTATGGCGCTTCCGAGCTCGAGCCCGCCCGGCCGTTGTTTGATCTCGTGCTGATGGGCATAGGGCCTGATGGCCACACGGCCTCGCTTTTTCCTGGCGATCCCGCACTCGCAGAGACCGGGCGATGGGCGGTCGGCGTAGCCAGGGCGAACGTCGAACCCTTCGTGGCGCGGGTGACGCTGACCTTGCCGACGCTCTCCTCGTGCCGGGAAATGCTGTTCGAAGCTGCCGGCGAAGAGAAGCACGCGATCTTGACGCGCCTCTTCGCAGGCGAGAACCTGCCGGCGAACCTCGCACGCTCACTGGGAGAAACGGTCTTGCTGGTGGATCGGTCCGCGCTTGGCGGAGATTCTTCGTGAACGATGAAATGAGTGGATCGCCGTGCGTCCTCATCGTCATGGGCGTAGCGGGCTCGGGCAAGACCACCATCGCCAGCCGCCTCGCCGAGCGGCTTGGCTGGACTTTCGAGGATGGCGATCGCTTTCATCCCCCGGCCAACGTTGCCAAGATGAGCGCCGGCCATCCTCTTACCGACGAAGACCGCTGGCCCTGGCTGCAAGCGATCGCCGACGAGATCGACAGCGTGTGCGGGGCGGATGGACATGCCGTGATCGCCTGCTCCGCGTTGAAGCGTGCCTACCGCGATTTGCTCGTGCATGGCAGGCCTGACGTCCGCATCGTATTTCTCAAGGGGACTCAGTCCCTGATCGCCGATCGGCTCGCCCGGCGAAAGGGCCATTTCATGCCGGCGGGGCTGTTGGACAGCCAGTTCAAGACCCTGGAGCCGCCGGAACTGGAAGAGAGAGCGATTGCCGTGTCGATCGATGCCTCCGTGGAAACCATCGTCGACGATATCATTCGTCAGCTTGCCACGAGCTCCGGTGGTATCAGGCCCGGGAGCCGCACATGAGTCGGATCGCCCTTGTCGTCTCGGACGTCGATGGCACGCTGCTGACCAGGGACAAATCGCTGACCGAGGCCAGCAGGAAGGCGGTGCAGCGGCTGCACGAGGCCGGCATCGGCTTCACCATCACTTCCAGTCGTCCCACCATCGGCATGCGGTTTCTCATCGAGCCGCTGCAGATCAAGCTGCCGGTGGGTGCCTTCAACGGCAGCTGCATCGTCGATCCAAACATGAACCCGATCGAGCAGCACACGATTCCCGCGTCCGCAACGCAACGCAGCCTCGATTTGCTGAACGAGTTTGGCACCGATATCTGGCTGTTCACCAGCGACCGCTGGCTCGCGCGCAACGAGAACGGCCCATATGTTCCGCTTGAAAGGCGAGCGATCCGTTCCGATCCGACCATCGTTTCGGATTTCACGCCCTATCTCGCGCGCGCCTGCAAGGTCGTCGGAGCCAGCCCCGACGCGGCGCTGCTGGAACGATGCGAGATCGCCATGCAGGAAGCATTGGGCGCGCAAGCAACCGCGGTGCGATCGCAAAGCTATTATCTCGACGTCACGCCGCCCGGCTGCAACAAGGGCACCTTCGTCAAGACGATAGCGGCGCATCTGGGACTCTCGAGCGCTGCCATTGCCAGCATCGGAGACATGCAAAACGATCTTCCGATGTTCGAGGCAAGCGGCCTCTCGGTTGCGATGGGAAACGCCACGGACGATGTAAAGAGGGCCGCGACGCTTGTTACGGCCTCGAACGAGGAGGAAGGTTTTGCAAGGGCGATCGAGATGATTTTACAAAGCTGAAACCCGCCCTGTCCGCTAGGTGAGGCCTCGGCCTGGTCCTCCGTCATTGCGAGCGCAAGCGAAGCAATCCAGAAAACAGGAAGAGGGCTGGATTGCTTCGGAGCTAACGCTCCTCGCAACGACGGATGGCTTCCCTCACTTCGACCTTTGCATCGCCGGCTTCTCGCTCGCCTTCTTTGCGTCGCTGAGATTGTGCGCGGTGTTGATCAGCGCGATATGAGTGAGCGCCTGCGGAAAATTGCCGGTCTGCCGGCCTGCAGCGGTGTCGAATTCCTCCGCCAGCAGACCGAGATCGTTGGCTACGCCAACGACGCGGTCGAACAGCATTTGCGCCTTCCCGACGTCTCCGCACAGGACATAGGCGTCGGCAAGCCAGAGGGTACAGGCCAGAAACGCCCCCTCGATCGGCTGGCGCTCTTCGGTGGAAATCTCTCGCGGATCATGTCGCAGCACGAAGCCGTCCCGCATCATGTGCCGCTCGATGGCCTCGAGCGTAGCGCAAACCCGCTCGTCCAAGGGCGGCAGAAATCCCACCGACGGAAGCAGCAATATGCTGGCGTCGAGCAATTGCGAGCCATAGGATTCGACAAAGGTATTTTGTCGGGGGTCGAAACCCTTTTCGCAGACGTCGCGATGGATGGTCTCGCGCAGGGATCCCCATTTGTCGATCGGTGCCGTGAAGCCAAATCGCTCGGCGCTCTTGATGCCCCGATCGAACGCCACCCAGGTCATCACCTTTGACGAGACATAGTGCCGGCGGTCGCCGCGACGCTCCCAGATGCCATGATCCGGCTGGTTCCAGACTTCCGCAAGATGATCGAGTGCGTTGCATTCGAGATCCCAGGTCTTTTCGTCTAGACTGAGCCCGGACATGCGCGACTGGTGGAAGACGTCTATCAGTTCGCCGTAGACATCGAGTTGCAGCTGGGCGTGCGCGGCGTTGCCTATTCGAACCGGTTGTGCGCCTTCATAACCTGGCAACCAGCCCGCCTCCCATTCCAGCAAGCGGCGCTCGCCCATGATCCCGTACATGATCTGCATACTGGCGGGCGATCCGGCCACCGAGCGCAGAAGCCAGCCATGCCAGGCGGAGGCTTCCTCGGTGTAGCCCGAATTCATCAGCGCCAGCAGCGTGAAGGTCGCGTCGCGCAGCCAGCAGAAGCGGTAGTCCCAGTTCCGGCTGCCGCCGAGCTTTTCAGGCAGCGACGTCGTGGGCGCGGCGACAATGCCGCCGGTCGGCTCGTAGGTCAGCGCCTTCAGCGTAATCAGCGAGCGCATGACCAGGTCGCGGCTTTCGCTCTCATAGGAGCAATGGCTGCACCAGTCGATCCAGAAATCCTCCGTGTCCTGCAACGCCAGCGCCGGATTGACCGGCTTCGGAACAGGCAGATGCGACGGCCCATAGGTGAGAATGAAGGGATTGGTTTCGCCTTCGCCCACCTCGAATTCGGCAACCGTTGTCATGTCCTCGCCATGCGTGGCAACCGGTGTCCGCAACACCGCCATGTCCTTGCCGCAGATCGCGAGCAGCGCACCGTCGATACGCCTGACCCAGGGGACGTCCGTCCCCATTCCGAAGCGGATCACGAGCTCCATCTTGAGCTTTACCCGGCCCTTGACGCCGCGCACCAGCCGAATGACATCGGAAGCGTTGCCGCGCGGCGGCATGAAATCGATCAGGGCGACAGTGCCGCTTGCCGTCGTAAAGCGCGTCTCGAGGATCAGTGTATTGTCCCAATAGCGTCGCGAAACGCCGGTGACTTCCTCCGCCGGTGCAATCAACCAGCGGCCATTCTCGCGCGTACCGAGGAGAGCGGCGAAAATGGCATCGGAGTCGAAAGACGGCCAGCACAACCAGTCGATCGAGCCGTCGCGACCGACAAGTGCCGCGGTCTCGCAATCGCCGATAAGTCCATAATCCTCTATTCTGCTCGACAATTTGTTCACCGGCCAAAAAATGTAACCGCTTTACGCCATTGCGCGTCCCCTTTCCCGGGTCGCGTTCTTCAGCGCGGCCACATCGATAGCAGCCGCAATCTCCTCCATCGAGACGGGCAGCCGCTGCCGCCAGTTCGGATGCTCGTTGACGGTGCCGGGAATATTGGGTTGATCGATCACGCCCAGGAGGTCCTCCAGCGAAACAGCCAAAAGACGTGACCTGGTTTTTGCGAGAAAGCCCACGACCGCATAGAGATCATGGCGATCGATGGCATGATGACGCAGCACGTCGTCCAGCATGGTCAGGGCATGCCAGCGCGCATCGTCGCTTTCGCCCGGATCGATCCCGAGCGAGCGCTTGGTCTTGAGATCGCTGAACGAGCGCCATCCAGCATAGGTCGACAGATCATGGGTGTTGAAGGTGACGAGCGCGTTCGGCGAATAGTAATCGGTATTGCGGAAGGCACCGCGCTCGTCGCGCTCGAACATCATCACCTGATAGGACCAGATGCCCCAGTCGGCCATCGTTTCGCGAAACCCCTCCGGCACCGTGCCGAGGTCCTCGCCGATGACAACGCAGGCCTGCGCCACGCTCTCCAGCGCCGTTGCGGCCAGGAGCGCCTCGAAGGGCATTTGCACGTAGACGCCCTCATTGGCGGCAAAGCCGTGCGGCACGAGATAGAGCCGTTTCAATCCGAGTACGTGATCGAGCCTGATCGCGCCTGCATAGCGCATCGAAGCCCGGAGCATTTGCCGGTAGGGCTCGAACGACTGCAGCTCCAGGCCAGCGGCGTTGAAGCCGGCGAGACCCCAGTTCTGGCCGGCGAGATTGAGGGGATCGGGCGGCGCGCCGACGCAAAGGTGGCGCGAGATCGCCGTCTGCTCGTTCCACGCGTCGAAGCCGTCAGATTGCACGCCGATCGCGACATCGAGATAGAGGCCGACCTTCATGCCGAGGCAGACCACGAGATCGCGGCAGGCGCGCAATTGCCGATCGGCCGTCCATTGCACGAACTCGACGAATTCGATTTCGTCCGCATCTTCGCCCCGGCGCAGTTCCGCACATCTTTCATCGTCGGGCCGCCGCCACCCTTCGGGCCACTCCCACCATGGTTTTTCGAACTTGCGCCGCAGCACCTCGAAACAGGCATAGCGCGACAGGAGCGGCTGATGGCTACGAAAGGTTTCGAAATCGTCCCTGCGCTCAGCGGTGGCGCGCAAGCGGAAATTCTCGTATGCCCGGCGCAGCGCGCGCCATTTCAATTCGGCGACGCCTCTGTAATCGACGACATTGCCTTCTCTCAGCCGGGCGATCTCGCCGGCGGCAAACGCTTCGGCCTCGAATTCGGGAATTTTCTCGACGTCGATATAGAGCGCATTGAGGAACAGCCGGCTGTTCGGTGAATAGGGGCTGCAATCGGCCGGCCGGTCATCGAACAGCGCATGCAGCGGATTGAGACCGATGCCATCGGCGCCCAACTGGGCGGCGAGTTCGAGCAACGCCGCAAGGTCGGTGAAGTCTCCGATGCCCCAGTTGCGCCTCGAGCGGACGCTGTAGAGCTGAACCGCGATCAGCCAGCCCCGGTCGAAGTCGCCAGCATAGGCGCCGGCTGGCGAGACGATCAGGGGCACTTCGTCGGTAAACGAGGCAGCATCCTCCAGATGCAGCCGATACGATCCTTCAGGCAGGTCGGCAGGCCAGACGATGGTGCGGTCACGGGTTTCGCCTTGTGCGACAGTTCCCTTGCCCGATACAATCTTCCATCGCAGCGGGAGCGCGGCGGCCTCCTTGATCGCGGTCCGCAACGTCCGGCCGGAGCGCATCACCACGGCCCCGGCGAGAAACCGGTACGGGTGGCGCTCGGGCAAGGCGTCGAGGATGATCTCGAGGGCGGCGGCATCGGTAACATGAGGATGGCCCTGGCCATCGACAAACTCGGTCTGGATGTTCCGCTCTCTGGCTCTGTCGAAAAGGTTCATGGGACACGCTTATTAGAGGGCGAGGGAAACGGTACCATCGCGAATTCCTCAGGTTTACGAATAGGATAACCCTCGTTAACTCCGGGCCAACCCCGCCGTTCCCCATGGAACCAATATGGAGGGGAATGGCTTTCTATATATGTCCCGAGCATCTCCTTTCGCGCAAACGAATTGGGACCCCCATTGCCGGTCGCATCACCGTGAACCAAACAGCCAAATCTGCCTCGAGCGCCGCATGCGGCGCTCAAAGGCCTGAACATGTCCATAATCCCGCCCTGCTCTTTCGCTGTCTGGAGCGTGGAGCTTCGCGATGAACATACTGCCATCCATAGATACCGACGAACTGCCGGCCGCCGCGCTGGACCATGACGAACTCTGGTACAAGGACGCCATTATCTACCAGCTTCACGTCAAGGCCTTTGCCGACAGCAACAATGACGGCATCGGCGATTTCGCCGGCCTCACCGAAAAGCTCGATTACCTGCAGGATCTCGGCGTAACGGCGCTCTGGCTGCTGCCATTCTACCCCTCGCCCGGACGCGACGACGGATACGACATCGCCGATTACGGCTCCATCAATCCCGATTTCGGGACCATGAAGGATTTCCGCCGTTTCATCGTCGAAGCCAAGCGACGTGGCATGCGCGTCATTACCGAACTCGTCATCAATCACACCTCCGACCAGCATGACTGGTTCAAGCGCGCCCGCCGCAGCGATCCCAAGTCCAGCGCGCGCAACTGGTATGTCTGGAGCGATACCGACCAGAAATATGCAGGCACGCGGATCATCTTCACCGATACCGAGAAGTCCAACTGGACCTGGGACCCCGAGGCCGGACAGTTCTACTGGCATCGCTTCTTCTCGCATCAGCCGGACCTGAATTTCGACAATCCGCGCGTGGTCAGCGCCCTGATCCAGGTGATGAAGCGCTGGCTCGATACTGGCGTCGACGGATTCCGTCTCGACGCCATTCCCTATCTGTGCGAGCGCGACGGCACCAACAACGAGAACCTTCCGGAGACGCATGCGATCATCAGGAAGCTGCGGGCCGAGCTCGACGCCTACGCCAAAGGAAGGGTGCTGCTGGCGGAAGCCAACCAATGGCCTGAGGACGTGCAGGAATATTTCGGCAATGGCGACGAATGCCAGATGGCCTATCACTTCCCGCTGATGCCGCGGATCTACATGGCGATCGCCCAGGAAGATCGATTCCCCATCACCGACATTTTGCGTCAGACACCGGACATTCCAGCCAATTGCCAGTGGGCGCTGTTCCTGCGCAATCACGACGAACTGACGCTGGAAATGGTCACCGACGTCGAGCGCGACTATCTGTGGTCGACCTACGCCAACGATCCTCGCGCGCGCATCAATCTGGGTATCCGCAGGCGCCTTGCGCCGCTGATGGACAACGACCGGCGCAAGATCGAGCTGATGAACTCGCTCCTGTTCTCGTTTCCGGGCACGCCGATCATCTATTACGGCGATGAGATCGGCATGGGCGACAATATCTATCTCGGCGATCGCAACGGCGTCCGCACGCCCATGCAGTGGACGCCGGATCGCAATGGCGGTTTCTCCCGCGCCGAGCCCGCCCGGCTCTACGCGCCTATCATCATGGATACGGTCTACGGTTACGAGGCCGTGAACGTCGAAGCGCAGTCGCGCAGCCTGTCATCGCTGCTGAGTGCAACCAAGCGGCTCATTTCCGTGCGCAAATCGACATTGGCGTTCGGCCGCGGCAGCATGACCTTCATCCGCCCGGCCAACCGGGCGGTGCTGGCCTATGTCAGGCAGCTTGGCGATGAGGTCATTCTCTGCGTCGCCAATCTGTCGCGCTCGGCGCAGGCGACCGAACTCGACCTGTCGGCCTTCAAGGATCGCGTTCCCCTGGAGATGCTGGGCCGGACGCATTTCCCGGCGATCGGCGAACTTCCCTACATGATCACGCTGGCCCCGTACGGGTTCTACTGGTTCGAGCTTCAGGAGCGCGAAAAATCGCAATACGTCGCGCCGTACGTCGCGCCCGAATTCGAAACCCTCGTCGTACCGGTAGGCTCGACCTGGGTGTCGCTGGCCCGCACCCGCAGCGTGTTCGAGCGCGATGTCCTGCCGGGACATCTGGCGCGAAGCCGCTGGTATCCATGGCATGAGGCGTCAGAGATTTAGCCGGTCCTCACCTCGGCGATCCCGTTTTGCGATATCGGCGACAACCGGCCCTGGCTCGCCTTCTTCGAGGCAAGGCAGGAAGAGATGGCGTCGCGCTACGTGCTTCCCATGCAGATAGAATGGGTGCGGCTGGATCGCGAACGCCACAATCCTCGCGCTCTGGCAGCCGTTCGCCAGGGCGCTCGTGAAGGCACATTGCTGGATGTCGCTTACGATCCCATCTATCACGCGCTGCTGCTGCGCAATCTCCGTCATGCCCTGACCATTGAAGAAAACGGCATGAGCCTTGAATTCAGGCCGACAAGCAAGTTTTCGCCAAAGCCGGTCAAGCACCCCGATCGGGTCGCGGCCGTCGAGAGCGGCCCACTGAGCAGCATCGCGCACGTCGATGACAGCTACTTCGTCAAGCTCTACCGCAAGCTCGAAAGCGGCATCAATCCCGAGATCGAGGTTGGCCGGTTCCTGACGGAAGTCGCGGGTTTCGCGAATACGCCTGCCATGCTCGGCAGCGTCGAACTCACCGAAGGCGAAGCAAGAAGTTCGATCGCCGTCGTTCACGCCCTTATCGGCAACCAGGGCGATGCATGGACCGTGACGGCCGCCTATCTCGACCGTTTCGTCGAGGAGCAACGCCTTCTGGCCGCAAGCGAGCGTTCGACCGAGGGAGCGCAGCAAACCCCCTATCCACGCTTCATGTCGCAGATCGGCAGGCGCGCCGCCGAGATGCATATCGCCTTTGCCAGTGACAGCGGATTGACGGACTTCATGCCCGAACCGATCCGGCCTTCGGACGTGCGGCAGTGGACTGAAAATTTCGTGGCTCGCGCCGAACGGGTTTTTGACGCGTTGAGGCAGCGTCGGGGCGATTTTGGCGAGGCCGACCGCCCGCTGGTTAACCAAATGCTGGCGCAGCAGGTGGTGTTATACAATCGCCTGAAGGCCTTGCTGCCGCCGGACTCCGACGGGTTGAACATCCGGCATCATGGCGACTTCAGTCTCGATCGCGCCTTGATCGTAAAAGACGACATCTTCGTCACCGGATTCAAGGGCGACCTCCGTCTTCCGATCGAGGAGAGGCGGCGCAAGGCGCCGGCGGCGCGTGACGTCGCAAGCCTCATCAGGTCGATCCAGCATTCGGCACATGTCGCGCTCGAGCGCGCGCCCAGGCTTGCGCCAGACGAACACGGCAGGCTTTCCGCTGCACTGGCGGAATGGGTCAACCGCGCCCGCGCGGATTTTCTTGCTAGCTATCGTGAATCCATGACACATTCCTCGCTCTGGCCGGCGGATCGCAAGGCGGCGGAACGGATGTTGGACTATTTCCTGCTTGAAGAGATTTTCGACGAGCTTGAGCACGGCCTGGCGCAGCGGCCGGAATGGCTGCGCCTCTCATTGACCGGAGCACTCGAGATTTTGTCTGCGCGCACCCACGAGACGCCATGACCGAGCTTTCCGCCGAGGCCTACGCCATCCTGGAAGGCCGTCATTCCGATCCTTTTCACTATCTCGGACCACATATCGAGGACGGCAGAACCGTCGTGCGTGCATTCCTGCCGGACGCCTCCAGGGTCGACGCGGTCGTGGGGCACGGCGAAGCGGCGGCGCTCACACGCATTCACGAAGACGGGCTGTTTGCGGGGATTCTCCCCAACGGTTCGAGATCGTACCAGTTGCGCGCGCGCTTTGGCGATACGGTGGTCGATCTCGATGACCCCTATCGCTTTCCTCCCGTGCTGACGGATTACGATCTGCATCTGCTCGGCGAAGGCAACCATCAGCGGCTCTACGACAAGCTCGGAGCGCACCCGCTTGCGCTCGAAGGCGTCGAGGGGGTGGCGTTCGTCGTGTTCGCACCAAATGCGCAGAGGGTAAGCGTCGTCGGCGATTTCAACTACTGGAACCCGCGGCGGCATCCGATGCGTGTGCGAGGCCAGGGTTATTGGGAGCTGTTCGTCCCCCATGCCATGTCCGGCGACCGTTACAAGTTCGATGTCATCAGCCGCGAAGGACATCATCTGCCGCTGAAGTCGGACCCGCTGGCTTTCGCGACCGAAATGCGCCCGAGCACCGCATCCGTCGTGTTCGACGAGGAGCATCTGCCGCGTCCTCGCCCTGCCCCTTCCGGCATCAACGCCCGCCAAGCCCCGATATCGATTTATGAGGTGCACCTCGGTTCATGGCGGCGCAAGGACAACAATGAATGGCTGACCTATCGCGACCTCGCCGATGAGCTCCCGCGTTACGTCCGCGACCTCGGCTTTACCCATGTCGAGTTTCTCCCCGTGAGCGAGCATCCCTTCGACGGCTCCTGGGGTTACCAGCCGACCGGCCTGTTCGCGCCGACGAGCCGCTTCGGCGGGCCTGCAGACTTCGCGGCCCTCGTCGAGGCCTGCCATCGCGAAGGTCTCGGCGTCATGCTCGATTGGGTGCCCGGGCACTTTCCCGATGACCCGCACGGGCTTGGAAATTTCGACGGCACCGCGCTTTACGAACACGCCAATCCGCAGCAGGGCCGCCATCTCGACTGGGGCACCCTGATCTACAACTACGGGCGCACCGAAGTCGTCAATTTCCTGGTTTCAAATGCGCTGTTCTGGCTTGAGCGTTACGGCATCGACGGCTTGCGCGTCGATGCCGTCGCTTCGATGCTTTACCTGGATTACAGCAGACCCGCCGGCGAATGGGTGCCGAACCGATTCGGCGGGCGCGAGAATCTGGACGCCATCGCGTTCCTGCGTCGATTCAATACAGAAGTATTTGCCCGATTTCCCCAGGCTACGACGGCCGCCGAAGAATCCACCGCCTGGCCCAACGTATCGCAGCCGGTCGAATTTGGCGGACTGGGCTTCGGCTACAAATGGAACATGGGCTGGATGCACGACACGCTGCAGTATATCAGCAAGGATCCGATCCATCGCCAATATCATCACGGCGACATACTGTTCGGCCTGCACTACGCGTTTTCGGAAAATTTCATCCTGCCGCTCTCGCACGACGAGGTCGTTCACGGCAAGCGGTCGATCCTGGGCCGGATGCCCGGGGACGACTGGCAGCGCTTTGCGAATTTGCGCGCCTATTACGCCTTCATGTTCGGCCATCCCGGCAAGAAACTGATGTTCATGGGTTGCGAATTTGCGCAGGCGCGCGAATGGAACCACGACCACTCGCTCGACTGGCACCTGCTCGATCTGCCGGCGCATGCCGGCATTCAGTCCCTGATCCGCGACCTGAACGGGCTCTACCGCAAATACCCCGCGCTCCACGAACTCGATTGCGATCCTTCCGGCTTCGAATGGCTCGTGACCGAAGATGCCCGGGGTAACGTGTTCGCCTGGATGCGCAAAGGCAGGGACCCGCGGGCACGTTGCCTCGTCGTGGTGAATTTTTCGCCGAACGTGTATTACAATTACCGCATCCCTGTGCCATTTCCCGGCGACTGGCACGAGGTTCTCAACTCGGACTCCGCTCACTACGGCGGCAGCAATGTAGGGAACATCGGAAAAGTCGGGACGCTGGATGGTACAAGACCGGAACTCAACCTCACCATTCCACCGCTTGCTGCCATTTTTCTCGTCCCGGAAGAGCGCTAGCCACATGCGACTGTCCGCCGGATCGTCTTCTCGCCTTGGCGCAAGCTGGGACGGCCGGGGCACCAATTTCGCGTTGTTCTCCGCGAACGCACAAAAGGTCGAGCTCTGCCTGTTCGACAGTCAAGGGCGCCGCGAGCTTGAACGCATCGAATTGCCGGAACGCACCGAGGACGTCTTTCACGGTTATCTCAACGACGTTTCGCCGGGACAGCTTTACGGCTATCGGATCCACGGACCCTATGAACCCGAGCACGGCCACAGATTCAATCCGAACAAGCTTCTGCTCGATCCCTATGCGAGGCGGCTTGCCGGACGGCTGGTATGGAGCGATGCGCATTTCGGCTATCGCACCGGCAGCGCTCGCGAGGACCTTTCATTCGACCGGCGCGACAATGCGCGCGGCATGCCCAAGGCCGTGGTCGTGGATGAGACCTTCAAGGGAGGGCGCCGCGAGGCGCGTCCATCCATCCCCTGGGAAGACACGATCATCTATGAGGCCCATGTCAAGGGTCTGACGCAGACGCGCGAGGATGTACCGCCCAACCTGCGCGGCACCTATGGCGGTCTTTCCTCACCGGCGATGATCGAACATCTCAAGCGCCTCGGCGTCACCACGATCGAATTGCTGCCGATCCATGGACTTGTCGACGACCGGACGCTGGTCGAACGCAAGTTGTCGAACTACTGGGGCTACAACACCATCTGTTTTTTCGCGCCCGAAGCGCGCTACGCGCAGGATAACCCGCTCGATTCCTTCCGAACCACGGTAGCTCGGCTGCATGATGCCGGCATCGAAGTGATGCTCGACGTCGTCTACAACCACACCGCCGAAGGCAACCATCTGGGTCCGACGCTTTCGTTCCGGGGCATCGACAACGCTTCGTATTACTGGCTCAAGCCGGAGAACCCGCGCTACTACGACGATTTCACCGGCTGCGGCAGCTCGGTCAATCTCACCCATCCGCGCGTCCTGCAGATGGTGATGGATTCGCTGCGGTACTGGGTCGAAATCTGCCATGTCGACGGCTTCCGCTTCGATCTGGCGACGACGCTGGCGCGCGGGCCCAACGGTTTCGACCGCAAGAGCGGCTTTCTTACCGCGCTCCGGCAGGACCCCCTGCTCGCCACCGTCAAGCTGGTCGCCGAGCCCTGGGATCTCGGCATGGGCGGATACCAGGTCGGCGCCTTTCCCTCGCAATGGTCGGAGTGGAACGACCGCTATCGCAGCGCGATGCGGCGCTACTGGAGCGGCGAAGGCAGCCTGATCGGCGAAATCTCCAGCCGCATGACCGGCTCGTCCGACCTGTTCAACCACGATCGCAGGACGCCGCGCGCCTCCATCAATCACATTACCGTGCATGACGGCTTCACGCTGATGGATCTGTTCAGCTACAACGCAAAGCACAACGAGGCCAATGGCGAAGACAACCGTGACGGCGCCAACGACAACCACAGCAACAATTGCGGCCATGAAGGCCCGACCGACGATCCGGCGATCAATGTGCTTCGCAACCAGTTGCGGAAGAACCAGCTCGCCTGCCTGTTCCTCGCCCAGGGCGTGCCCCTGATCCTGGCCGGCGACGAAGTCGGCAACACCCAGAACGGCAACAACAACGCCTATTGCCAGGACAACGAAACCGGCTGGGTCGGCTGGGAAGGTATCGGCCGCGAGGGCTGCGATCTCATCGACTTCGTCGGCCAACTGACCGAGATCCGCCAGCGCTTCCCGCAAATCCGCACCCGCCACTGGCTCGATGGACGGAGGGCGGACGGAACCTTCGGCGTACTCTGGCTGACGCCGGCCGCCGAGGAGATGAAGGAAGCGGATTGGAAATTTCCCGAAGGCCGCTTCCTGGCCTATGTGCTGGGGCCCGCAGCGCAGGGACAGGCCGCACTCTTGATCGTGCTCAATGCCGCCCCCGAAGCCATCTCCTTCAAGCTGCCGAAGCTGCCGGAATACGGCAGCTGGCGGCAACTATTGAACACCGCCGACGTTAAACCAGCCGTCGCGGATTTCGCATCGGGAGCCGAGGCCACTGCGCCTCCCCGCTCGGTGCTGGCTTTTTCGGGCACGGCATGAATGAACGGCATTTCGGCGCGAAGTTTACTTCGGAAGGCACCACGTTTCGTCTGTGGGCGCCATCGGCCGAACGCGTCGATCTCCTGCTTGACACACCTTACCCGCTCAGGCGCGGCCAGGACGGCTGGTTTTCGGCCGACATTCCCGGCGTAAAATCCGGGGCGCGATACAAATTCCGCATCGACGACGAACTCGACGTGCCGGACCCCGCTTCGGCCTTTCAGCCCGAGGACGTATTTGGCCCAAGCGAGGTGATCGATCATTCGTCTTATCGTTGGCGCGCTTCGGACTGGCGGGGACGGCCCTGGCACGAGACCGTGTTGCTGGAAGCCCATGTCGGCACCTTCACGCCGCAGGGCACTTACCGCGCCATGATCGACAGGCTCGATCACCTGGCCGAAACAGGTATCACCGCGCTCGAACTGCTGCCGCTTGCCGATTTCGCCGGCTCCCGCAACTGGGGCTATGACGGCGTCCTCTGGTACGCTCCCGACAGCGCCTATGGCAGGCCCGACGACCTCAAGGCGCTGATCGACGAAGCGCATCTGCGCGGGCTGATGGTTTTTCTCGACGTGGTCTATAACCATTTTGGGCCCGAGGGAAATTACCTCGGCCGCTATGCGGCGGACTTCTTCACTGACGCGCATACGCCTTGGGGCAGCGCCATCGATTACCGCGTGCCGCAGGCGCGCGCGTTTGCGATCGAAAATGCACTCTACTGGCTCGATGAATATCGCTTTGACGGCTTGCGTCTCGATGCCGTGCACAGCATCGTGGAGCCTGGCGAAATCCCGCTGCTGTACGATCTTGGCCTCGCGGTGGGCGACCTCGCCGCGCGGAGCGGTCGTCACATCCATCTGGTGCTCGAAAACGACGAAAACCGCGTCAGCGTGCTCGAGCCCGGGCAGGACCCGCCACGCGGAAAATATCGCGCGCAGTGGAACGACGATTATCATCACGCCTGGCACGTCTGGCTGACCGGCGAGACGCAGGGCTATTACCGCGACTATCAGCGCTCGCCGCTGCGCGACATTGCCCGGGCGCTTGGTTCGGGTTTCGTCTATCAGGGCGAAGCCTCGCAATATCGCGGCGGGAGAGCGCGCGGCGAGGCGAGCGGAGGGCTTGCGCCGACGGCTTTCGTCAATTTTCACCAGAACCATGACCAGATCGGCAACCGCGCCTTCGGCGACCGCCTCGAAGCGCTTGTTTCTCCGCAAGCCATCGAGGCGGCGCTCGCCATCACCCTGCTCGCGCCCGGGATTCCAATGCTGTTCATGGGCGAAGAGTGGGGATCGAAACAGCCCTTTCCATTCTTTTGCGATTTCAAGGGCGATCTCGCCAACGCCGTTCGCGCGGGGCGACGGCGAGAATACGGTTGGGCCTATGAAAAATATGGCGACGAAGTGCCAGACCCGCTCGACGTCTCGACCTTTCAATCCGCGATCCTGGACTGGGACTACGCAAAGGAGGGAGCCGGACGCAGGCGCTCGGAGCTGATCCGCAATCTTCTCGCCGTGCGCCGCCGCGAGATCGTTCCTCGGCTCGCGAATGCCGCGTTTGGCGACGCGCATGCCGCAGACAACGGATTGCTGACCGCGAGCTGGCGCCTTGGCGACGGCACCCGGCTTCTTTTGACCGCCAATCTGTCGACCAGCGAGATCAGCGCCGAGACCTGCCAGACAGGCGGCATCGGCATCTGTGGTCATCCGCCCGGCGATGTGCTGCAGCCATGGGCGGTGTTCTGGTGCCTGGAACCACGCTGATGCGCACCACCATTCCGATCGCCACCTATCGGCTGCAATTGACGGCACGGTTCGGTTTCGACGAGGCAGCAGCCATCGTCCCCTATCTCAGGGCACTCGGCATTTCGCATCTGTATGCCTCGCCGTTCATGAAGGCGCGAAAGGGTTCCACGCATGGCTACGACGTCATCGATCACACCGCCTTCAACCCGGAGCTCGGCGGCGAAGCTGGTTTCGAGCGATTGAGCGAAGCGCTCCGGAAACACGGTCTCGGCCTCATTCTCGACTTCGTGCCCAACCACGTCGGCGTGCATTGCGCGGACAATCCCTGGTGGCTCGACGTGCTCGAATGGGGCGAAGCCTCGCCTCATGCCGTATCGTTTGACATCGACTGGGAGCAATTGCCCTACCGCGCGCGCGGCGGAGTTCTGCTGCCGATTCTCGGCACGCCTTACGGCGAAGCGATCGAAAAAGGCAAGATCGAACTCCGCTTTGATGCAGGCGAAGGAAGCTTCTCGGCCTGGTATTTCGATCACCGCTTGCCGATCGCGCCCGAACGCTACGGTGAAATCCTCAACACGATCGTCCGGGAGGCACGCGCCGAAACCACCGCCGCCGGAAAACAAATTCTCGAGCTTGCCTCACAGTACAAGGGATTGCGCCATCCAAACCGCAAGGAAGCGCCCGCGTTCAAGGCGAGATTGAAGAATATCGAAGGCGGTGGAGAGATCATCAACCGCGGGCTTGTCGCCTATCGCGCAGGCCCCGATCGCCCCTCCCCGACGCTCGCGCTGCATCACCTTCTCGAGCGCCAGCATTACAAGCTCGCCCACTGGCGGCTCGCGTCGAGCGATATCAATTACCGCCGCTTCTTCGATGTCAACTCGCTCGCCGGACTGCGTGTGGAAGATGCCGGCACCTTCAATGCCGCGCATCGGCTGGTCAGGAAACTGATCGCGGAAGGAAAGCTTGATGGCTTGCGGCTCGATCATATCGACGGCTTGCGCGATCCTCTGCAATATTTCCAGCGCCTGCATCGCCTGATCCGGGAGGCCCGGGGCAAGGAGAAGGCGACGAGGTCGCTCTACATCGTGGTGGAGAAAATTCTCGGCGAGCACGAGGCGCTGCGCCCCTTCGTCGGCGTTCAGGGCACCACCGGCTACGAGGTGCTCAACACCATTACGCGGGTGCTGATCAACGCGAGCGGCCTCGACCCGCTCGACGATGCCTTGCGGCAAGCCACCAATATCACGCCCGCGCTCGCACCTGTCCTCAAAGAGGCCAAGCGGCGGGTCCTTGAGACCCTGCTGGCCAGCGAGTTCACGGTGCTTGCGCGGCTGCTCGCGCGGATCGCGGCCGGACACTATTCGACCCGTGACTTCTCCGCCGACAGCTTGCGGCAGGCGCTCGAACTCTATGTGCTGCATTTTCCGAACTACCGGACCTATCTGACAGCGGCGGGCCCATCGAACAGCGACCGCGCCCTGATCCAAGAGACAATCGAAAAAGCCCGCGGCGAGTGGTTCGCCGCCGACGAGGGAATCTTCGATTTTCTGCGCGATGCGCTGACGATGGATCTGGCAAGACCCGGCCGCGCATTGCACAGCAAGCCGCGCGTGCGCCGCTTCGCCCTCAAGCTGCAGCAATTCACCGGCCCCCTGATGGCGAAGTCGCTGGAAGATACCACGTTCTATCGCATGCCACGCCTGCTCGCTTTGAACGAGGTCGGCGGCGAGCCCACCATGGCGGGGCTTTCGGTCGAGGATTTTCACCGGGCCATGAGACTTCGGATGCGCGACTGGCCGCACGCCATGACGGCAACCGCCACGCATGACACCAAGCGCGGCGAAGACGCACGCGCCCGCCTGATGGCACTTAGCGAAATTCCGGGCGAATGGATCGGCACGGTTGCGCGATGGAAGGTGCTCAATGCCGCGCATGTCATCACCGCAGGCACCATGCGTGCACCGTCGACGGCATTCGAATACATGCTGTATCAGACGCTGCTCGGCGCATGGCCGCTCGGCCCGCGCGACGACAGCTTCGCTGAACGCATCCAGGCCTATGCCGTCAAGGCCGCGCGCGAAGGCAAGCAGGAAACGAGCTGGCTCAATCCCAACACCGCTTACGAGAGAGGCGTGGAAAATTTCATCGGCAAGATCCTGGATCGTTCGGCGGCGGGCGAATTTCTCGATTCGCTTGAGAACCTGTCGCGTCGCGTCGCCATGATGGGAGCACTGAATTCGCTCAGCCAGCTTACCTTGAAGGCCACAATGCCCGGCGTGCCCGATTTCTATCAGGGAACGGAGTTATGGGATCTGTCCCTGGTCGATCCCGACAACCGGCGCCCGGTGGATTTTGCCCAGCGCGCTTCCGTGCTGGAAGCGATCGAACAGCCCGACTGGCCGACGCTCGCGCTGCACTGGCAGGACGGACACATCAAGCTTGCCTGGACGCGGCATCTGCTGAAGCTTCGGAACGAACTTTCCGAGCTTTTCGCACAAGGAAATTACGAGGAGATCGAGGTCGGTGGTCCGCACCGCGATCACGTGATCGCCTTCGTGCGCCGTCAGGGTCAACGCGCCGCGATCGTGGCGGTCGCGAGGTGTTTCTGCCCGCCATCCGATGGCGGCCGGACGTGGCCGCGCGGGGATGCTTTCGATGCCGCGCTCCGCATCAAGAGCTATGCCGTCGAGGGCTTCGTAGATAACGCCGGCATTACCGAAATCCCAGTCTCCGCCTTGTTCCGGCGAGTTCCCGCGGCGGTGCTGAAGGCGAGATATGTAAGCGCCGCGAAGCAGGCGGCGAGAAAGGCCAGGCAGTACGCCTAAAGGCGATGATCATTAATGCGCGCCGCCGCGCTCGCTGAGTGCGCCCCCACCCTGGCCTCCGCTTCGCTTCGGCCTTCCCTCTCCACCGCTTCGCGGGGGAGGGATCAAGCGCCGATCTCGCGGTCTCGGACCCGGTCTCACAACGATCGGGCCATATGCGATGGCACTGCCCGCAAGCGGGAGAGCGAGCTCACTTCCGCCGCAAAAGGAACCGGGGATCAACTTTCGACCGGTTCAGCGCTTGGTCAGCAGCAACTTGCCGCGATTCTCGATCGCGACCTGCGCAACCTCGGCGAAACGCTGCAGCAACCAGGGCAGGGTCACTTCCAGCCGCACGTGATCGTCGCCGACATCGAGATGGCCCGAGGCTGCCTGACCCAATGCGCGGACGCGGAACATCATCCGATTGTCCTCCCATCGTTCCTCGTCGACCTTGAGCATTGGGACGCTGGCCGCAGCACGTGTCAATCCGGACTTCAGACGCCGGACTGCTTCGTCGCGGCCAAGACTGTGCGGAATCGAAACAATAAGAGGCGCGGGCATCGGAAGTTCCTTTCGCCACACTTCATCTAGTTCCGCCTCGCCCGAAAAAAAGAGGTCCGGCGCCGGAAGCGAGTGCAGGAACTTTCGGGGGTAGCGGCTTGTTGCCCGCCCGAAGTCCGGAACGAAGGACTGAACTTGGGCTGGAGGAAATCCATATGTCTATCGGTACGATCATTCTGATCATTTTGATTATTGCATTACTCGGCGGCTTCAGCGGCATCGGCGGCGGGCCTTTTTACGGAACGGGATATTATGGCGGCGGCGGCCTCGGACTCATCATCGTCATCATATTGATCCTGGTATTGCTCGGACGGATCTGAACGCGAAGCTCAACGCAAAGCGCTACTACTTAGCCGCCAGCTTTTTGATCGCACTCTTGATCGAGGACGCCGCCTCGTCATATCCTTCCCACGCCTTACTGCTTGCAAGCAGCGCCGGAACGGTGCGGACCGTATAGCGCTTCGGGTCGAGGTCGCCCCTTGCCTGTGTCCAGGTCAGCGGCATGGATACGGTCGCGCCTTCGCGGGCCCGTGGCGACAGCACCGCGACGGCGGTGGCCATGGTGTCGTTGCGCAAATAATCGAGGAAGATTTTTCCGCTACGGAGCTTCTTCGACATGTTGAGCAGGTATCGATCGGGATTTTCCCGCGCCATCCATTGGCATACGCCTTGCGCAAAGGCCTTGGCCTCCTTCCATGTCACCCTTTCCCTTGTTCCGTGCGCAAGCGGAACCACAACGTGAAGTCCCTTGCCGCCGGTCGTCTTGCAGAAGCCTTCAAGTCCGAGTTCGTCGAGGCGCCGCCTCATTTCCTTCGCGGCCTCGACCACAACGGAGAATTCCACATCGGGCGCGGGATCGAGATCGAACACCAGCCGTCCGGGCGTATCCGGCGCATCTGGCGCACAATTCCACGGGTGCAGCTCGAGCCCGCCGGACTGCGCGACCGCCGCGAGACCTTCGATGCGATCGATCTGCAAGTAAGGCTTGCGATCGCCAGAGACCCTTACGAGCGAGAGCAGGTGCGAGGTGTGCGGCATCGCATGGCGCTGGAAGAACCTCTCGCCATTGATGCCGTCGGGGGCGCGGACCACGGAACACGGCCGCCCCTTCAGATGTCCGATCATCCATTCGCCGACCGCCTCGAAATAACGGGCAAGATCGAGTTTGGTCACGCCCTTGCCGTCGCCTGCATCGGGCCACAGCTCCTTGTCGGGCTTTGAAATCACGACACCCATGACCTCGGCAGACCCGCTCGCCGCCGATGCCGCACGCGCCTTTGCCGGCTTCGACTTTCCGGACTTCGCGGCGCCGTCTCCGACAGGTCTTGCGAGTTTGACCCTGGCCGGTCTTTCAGCAACGATCTCGCCGGCGGGCTTGTCCTGGCGCAGTCCCTTGAACGCCGCCTGGCGGATGTTGCCGGCATCGGTAAAGCCGGCGAATTCGATTTCGGCGACGAGCTCTGGCTTCAACCAGTGAACGTCGCGGGTCTTGCGGGGCATATTCTTTCCACCGAACGGGTTTTCGTCCGACTCCGCCGCCTTCAACGCCGGCATGATGCGCTTGACCGTCTCCTGTCCAAATCCGGTGCCCACCATCCCGACAAAGGCCAGATGGTCGCCACGATGGACGCCGGCCATGAGCGAGCGGAACTTGCCGTTGGTGGTCTTCCATCCGCCGAGCACGACCTCCTGACCGGCCCGGCATTTGGTCTTGGTCCAATTCTCCGAGCGGCGAGACCGATAGGGCGAGTTGAGCTTCTTGGAGACGATGCCCTCGAGCGCGAGATTGCGCGCGGAGCGAAGGACCTCTTCCCCGTCGCCTTCGAAATGCTCGACATAGCGGATCGATCCCGCTTTCGTCCTGGAGTTGCTGCTGCGCCGGGCTTCCAGCAATCGCTTGAGCCGTGCCTTGCGGTCGCGGAGCGGCAGATCGCGAAGGTCCTCGCCGTCGCTGAACAGGAGGTCGAAGGCGTAGAAGATCAGGTCGTCGGTCTTGCCGTCGGAAATGGCGGCCTGCAGCGTCGAGAAATCCGGCGCGCCGCTCTCGTCGAGCGCGACGATTTCGCCATCGATGAGCGAATCGGGAAGACGGCTTCCCTCTTTGGCGATAGCGGGAAACTTGCCCGTCCAGTCGAGGCCCTTGCGGGTCTTCAACGTGGATTCGCCGTTCTCGACGCGCAGCTGCACGCGGTAACCATCGAACTTGATCTCGTGGCCCCAATTCTCTCCGCCCGGCGGACGCTCGAGGGGCGTACAAAGTTCGGGGGCAACGAAATCGGGCATCGTCGCGACCTTGCGCGGACGAATGGCCTTTGCCGGAGCGATGCGCGCGCTGGCGCCCTTGCGTTCCGAGCGTGCGTCGGCGACTTCGCCTCGATTCGAATCCCACACCGCGTCGGCCCTTCCGCGACCGGACCTTGCCGTCATGAACGGCTTCGGCGCCCTGCCCTTGCCGGAGGCGATCTGCTCCATGCTGCGTCCCGAAGCAACCGATCGATCGGCTTCAAGGACGTCATTGGCTTTACCCTCGCGCGCATACTCGTCGCGATGTTTGATCAGGAGCCAGTTGGTGCGATTTCCTCCAGTCCGGTCGTGACGCATCCGCACCAGCACCCAGCTGCCATGCAGCTTGTCGCCATGCAGCGTGAATTTCAGATCGCCCTTCTTGAAACCTCTTTCGGGATCGTCGGACTGCCAATAGCCGCGGTCCCAGAGTTGCACCGTGCCGCCGCCATACTGGCCTTTCGGGATGGTGCCCTCGAAGTCCCCGTAGTCGAGTGGATGGTCTTCCACTTCAACCGCCAGCCGCTTGTCGTGCGGATCGAGCGAGGGACCTTTGGTAACCGCCCAGGACTTGAAAACACCATCGAATTCTAGCCTGAGATCGTAGTGAAGCCTTGTGGCGGCGTGCTTCTGGATCACGAAGCGACGCTGCTTCGACGGCCTGACCGGCGTGTCGCCGCTCGGCTCCGCGGTCTTCTCGAAGTCCCGCTTTTTTCTGTAGGTGGAGAGATCTCTCAAGGACACGACAAAACCCCGGAGTTCAACGAAACGGCGCGACAAACACGCATCCGGAACCGAAACAAGCGACGGCCGTTGAAGTTCCGTTAATCCCTTAACGCAGGACCAGGAGATTGTAATGGCCCCGCGCGCCTATTGGAAAGGGTCGCTGAAGCTTTCCCTCGTCAAGACGCTTACTTTGACGGCATCCGAAGTCCAAGGATCGCAAAAGACATGATCGAACTGGCCGGGCACATCCTCGATACCAAGGCTGCCCATTTCGATCCCTCGAATTGCTGGCTTGAGTTTGAGTAGGAAACCCACCCGACATGACCGGGCGCAGGCGAAGACGGCTGGGCCCGGCCATGCTATGACGAGAAGATAGTTCCTTATCTCTTCGACTTCCGCTTTCTGGCGGAGCTTTGCTTCTTCGTCTTCTTCGGCACTTTCTGCCCGGCTGCCCTGGCCTCGGAAAGACCGATCGCGATCGCCTGCTTGCGGCTCTTCACCTTGCGTCCCGAGCGGCCGCTCCTCAATGTCCCCGCGTTGCGCTCCTTCATCGCGCGTTCAACTTTGGCGGATGCCTTCTTCGAATATTTTCGGGCCATGATTTTTCTCCTTCTGGCGCGAAATCAATCGGCGCGGCCCGCGAAGGTTCCATTGTGCGAACTATCGCAGCTAGTCCGGCGCTCTCAGCCGATATCCGATGCCGGTTTCGGTCAGCACGAATTGAGGACGCTCCGGATCGGCTTCGATCTTCTGCCTGAGTTGCCGCACATAGACGCGCAGATATTGCGCGTCCGTCATTTCATCCCAAAGCTCCTTGAGGAGAAACCGGTGGGTCAGCACCTTTCCGGCGTGCTGCACAAGCACGCGCAACAGATCGTATTCCTTGGGCGACAGCTTGACCTCGCGATCACCGACCTTGACGATGCGGCGTACCAGATCGACGGATAGATCGCCGGAGCGGAACACTGGCCGCTCGCCGTGGGCCTGCAATTGATGCCGGAGCGCCGCGCGCATGCGGGCGAGCAGTTCGTCCATTCCGAACGGCTTGGTCAGATAATCATCCGCGCCCAGATCGAGCGCCTGCACCTTGCCCGCTTCATCACCGCGGCTTGATAGCACTACAATGGGCACGCTGTCGTTGCGGCCGCGGATCATGCGCAGCAGCTCGTGGCCCTGGATGTCCGGCAGGCCGAGATCGAGGATGATCAACGCCGGCCCCTCGGCCAGCAATTCGAGCGCTGCCTTGCCGTTGGGAGCCTCCAGGATCTCGTAACCCTGCGTGGTCAATCCCATGCGAAGCAATTTTCGGATCGCCGGCTCGTCATCGATGATGAGTACCCTGATGGGCGGTGCGCTCATGCGGCCGTTTCCAGTGCATTTGACGCCGCCGGAATCGGCAGCCGGATGGTCAGCACCGCGCCGCTCCGGTCGGTGCGGTTGTCGGCAGTGATGGAGCCATGCATCGCCTCGATGAAGCCGCGCGAGATCGCAAGTCCAAGGCCGGTGCCGGGGCGCACATGGTCGCCCTTTTGCGCGCGATAGAACTTGTCGAACACGCTTTCCAGCTCGGCGCGCGGAATTCCGTCGCCTTCATCGATGATTTGCAGGGTGACGAACTCGCCGTCCCGCCGGCCCCTGATCGAAATCGTGGTGTCGGGCGGCGCATATTTGGCCGCGTTGTCGAGCAGGTTGAACAGCGCCTGCTCGAACAGCACCGCGTCGAGTTCGAGCATCGGCAAATGCGCGTCGAGTTCGAGCGATATCTTGTGATGTGCGAGAATCTTGCCCGCCCGCCGCAGCGCGCTGCCAACAATGTCGGCGACGTCATGTGCCGCGGCGTTCGGTATGACCGCGCCGGATTCGAGCCTCGTCATGTCCAGCAGATTGGCGATGAAGCGGTTCAGTCGTTCCGATTCGTCGATGACGGTCGCGAGCAGATCGCGTTTTTCGGTCTCCGAAAGCCCGCTCGAAAGATCGCGAATGGTGGAGGCGGCGCCGAGCACCGACGCGAGAGGGGTCTTGAGATCGTGCGAGATCGAGGTCAGGAGCGCCGAACGCAAGCGATCCGATTCAATAGTGCGCTTGACGCGATCCATGTCCTCGACCAGCAGCACCCGCTCGATCGCCAGCGCGCCCTGGTCGACCAGCGCATCGAGCAGGCGGCGCTGGTCCGGCGTCAGCAGCGGGCCAATCTTGTCGCTGTCGATGCCGATCACACCGATCAGGCCGCGTCCGGTCCGCATCGGAAGAAACAGGCGCTTGGCGCCCGGCAGCGTGTCGGAGCCGCGCCCGGCCGAACGATCATTGTCCCAGGCCCAATTGGCGGCGGCAAGATCGGCGTCGTCGAGCTGGTCCTCTGGCGGGTAGCCAGCCTTCACGGTCAGTACGCCGTTCTCCGGCAGGAGCAGCACGACGCGCACTTTCAGCATCAGGGCCGTCTGGTAGGCGGTCGCCCACAGGACGTCGTCGAGGGTAGCGGTACCGGCGAGCTTGCGGCTGAAGGCGTAGAGCAATTCCGTGGTCCGGACCCTGCCGATCGCAGTGTCAGCCTGCGTGCGCACCCTTGCCGCGACATTGGAAACCAGGATCGCGATCAGCATGAAGAAGAAGAATGCCGCGACATTGGTCGGATCGGTAATCGTGAAGGTGTAGATCGGCGGCAGGAAGAAGAAATTGTAGGCGAGCGACGCCGCGACGCTTGCCAGCAGCGAAGGCCACAGGCCGTAGCGAACCGCGACCGCCACCACGGCCGTCAGGAACACCAGGTCGACATTCTCGATCCCGAACAGCGGCTGGATCAATCCGGCCGCGCCGAGCCCGATCGCTATTATCAGGAGCGCCATCAGATATGGCCAGGGACGGAACGGCTCATGGCGTTCCGCGGCGCGTACGGTCTTCTGCGGAACCGGGTCGGCGGCGAGCTCCTCGCCTGCGATTACGTTGACGCTGATATTGCCTGTACGCCGGACCAGGTCATGCACCACCGAGCCGCGCGTTAACTCGAACCACCAGCTGCGGGTCGATTTTCCGATGATGATCTGGGTGACGTTGTTGGCATGCGCGAAACTGATGATGTCGTCGGCGATATGCCGTCCGACGCCGGGAATGGTGAGCGCCTCGCCGCCCAGCGCCTCAGCCAGGCGCAACGTGTCGGCGATCCGGTCCCGCTCCACATCGCCCAAGCGCATGGAGCGCCGCGTCTCGATGCTGAGCGCGGTCCAGGGCGCGTGCAGCCGGTCCGCCAGCCTCTTGGTATAGCGCACGAGGCCGGCGGCGCGCGGATCCTCACTGATGCAAACTAGGATGCGTTCACCGGCGGCCCAGGGGCCGGCGATCGCGTTTGCCTGCATGTGGGTGAGGAGCTGCTCGTCGACCCGCTCGGCGGTGCGGCGCAACGCCAGTTCGCGCAGTGCGGTCAGATTGCCCGGAGAGAAGTAATGCTCAAGCGCGCGTTCGGCCTGCTTGGGGACGTAGACCTTGCCTTCCTTCAACCGCTGGATCAGGTCGTCCGGGGTGAGATCGATCAGCTCGATGGCGTCGGCGCGGTCGAACACCGAATCCGGCACGGTCTCGCGGACCCGCACATGCGTGATCTGCGCGACGACGTCATTGAGGCTCTCGATGTGCTGGATGTTGACGGCGGTATAGACGTCGATGCCGCGCGAAAGCAGCTCCTCGACGTCAAGATAGCGCTTCGGATGACGGCTCCCGGGCGCATTCGTGTGAGCGAGCTCGTCGACGAGCGCAAGCTGTGGACGCCGCTCGATCAGGGCGTCAAGGTCCATCTCCTCGATGGTTTGATCCCGGTAGGGGATGCGCTTGCGCGGGATCACTTCGAGTCCCTGCAGCAAGGCCTCCGTTTCGGCCCTTCCATGAGTCTCGACGATACCGACCACGACGTCGACGCCGGCCTTGCGCCGGGCATGCGCGCTCTGGAGCATCTCGTAGGTCTTGCCGACGCCGGGCGCTGCGCCGACGAAGATCTTCAGCCGTCCGGCCTCGCCGCTCTCCCGCCGGGCCGCCTCCAGCAGGGCTTCCGGCGAGGGTCGCTGTTCGGGATCGCGGCGCTGCTGCTGGGCCATCTAGTCAATATAATCCTCGCGCCGAGTTGAGCAATCCACTCCGCCAGACGCGGCTTATCGCTTGGCAGCCGCGTCGAGCGCCAGATTGAGCGACAATACGTTAACCCTGGGCTCGCCGAACAGTCCAATCAGACGTCGGGAGGCATTTTCCGTCACCAATTGTCGCACGCGATCTTCCGGCATATTCCGTGCCTTGGCGACACGCGGCACCTGAAACAGCGCACCCTCGGGCGAGATGTCCGGGTCGAGCCCGCTGCCCGACGTCGTCACGAGATCGACCGGAATGCTGGCGGTAGGATTCTCCGCCTTCAGCTTCTCCACGTCGTCCTTCATCCGGTCGTTGAGAGCCTTGCTGGTCGGGCCGAGATTGGACCCGCCCGAGTTGGCTGCATTGTACGGCGCGGGCACGCTCTTGGTGGAATCAGCGGGATCGGGTGCCGTCGTCGCCGATGGCCGGCCGTGGAAGTATTTGTCGTCCTTGAACTCCTGTCCGATCAGGGCCGAGCCCACGACCTTGCCGTCGCGTTCGATCAGGCTTCCCTGCGCCTGCCTTGGAAAAATCGCGCCCGCAATCGCGGTCATGGCGAGCGGATAGGCAAGGCCCGTGATCAGCGTCAGCAGGACCAGGATAATGATGGCGGGACGGATTTCTCTGAGCATGGTTGTCTCCAGGCCGCTTAAGCCAGATGCAGGGCGGCGACCACGAGGTCGATCGCCTTGATGCCGATAAAGGGAATGATGATGCCGCCGACGCCGTAGATCATCAGGTTGCGGCGCAGAAGCGCGCCGGCACCGACGGCGCGATAAGCCACGCCTTTCAGCGCCAGCGGAATCAGCGCGATGATAATCAGCGCGTTGAAGATGATCGCCGACAGAATCGCGCTTTGCGGACTCGCCAGGTGCATGACATTGAGCACAGCGAGCTGCGGGTAGAAGGCCAGGAACATCGCAGGGATGATCGCGAAATACTTGGCCACGTCGTTGGCGATCGAGAAGGTGGTCAGCGCACCGCGCGTCATCAGAAGCTGCTTGCCGATTTCGACCACTTCGATCAGCTTGGTCGGATTGGAATCGAGGTCGACCATATTGCCGGCCTCGCGCGCGGCCTGCGTACCGGTGTTCATGGCAACGCCAACGTCCGCCTGGGCGAGTGCCGGCGCGTCGTTGGTGCCGTCGCCGCACATCGCGACCAGCTTGCCCTTGGCCTGTTCGTCACGGATGAGCTTCAGCTTGTCCTCGGGCGTTGCCTGCGCGAGGAAATCGTCGACGCCCGCTTCCGCGGCAATCGCGGCCGCCGTCATCGGGTTGTCGCCCGTGATCATGATGGTGCGAATGCCCATGCGGCGCAGTTCGGCGAAGCGGTCGCGGATGCCGCCCTTGACGATGTCCTTGAGCTGCACGACGCCAAGCAGACGGCCGTCTTTCGCAACCGCCAGCGGCGTTCCGCCCGACTTGGCGATCTCGTCGGCAATCGACACAATCTCGCGCCCAACCTCCGAATTCGCCACCGCATGGATGGCTCGAACGGCTCCGCCGGAGGCCGCCGCCAGAGCCGCGCTGCCACCGTTGATATAATTGAGGATCGCATCGACCGCGCCCTTGCGCACCGAGGAGCCTCCCGCGTCGACGCCGCTCATGCGCGTCTGCGCGGTGAAGGGAATGAAGCTTGCCTTCAGGTCCGCCATGTCGCGACCGCGGATGCCGTATTTCTCCTTCGCCAGCACGACGATGGAGCGGCCCTCCGGCGTTTCGTCCGCGAGCGAGGCGAGCTGTGCCGCGTCCGCCAGTTCCTGTTCCGTCACGCCGCGCACCGGGCGGAAGGCGGTCGCCTGCCGGTTGCCGAGCGTGATGGTGCCCGTCTTGTCAAGCAGCAGCGTATCGACATCGCCCGCGGCCTCGACCGCGCGGCCCGACATCGCGAGCACGTTGAAGCGCACCAGACGGTCCATGCCGGCGATGCCGATGGCCGACAACAGCGCGCCGATGGTGGTCGGGATAAGCGTGACGAACAGCGCCACCAGGATGACGACCGAGATCTGGCCGCCGGCATAGGCGGCATAGCTCGGAATGGTCACGGTCGCGAACACGAAGATGATGGTAAGGCCCGCGAGCAGGATGTTGAGCGCGATCTCGTTCGGCGTTTTCTGCCGCTCGGCGCCCTCGACCAGCCTGATCATGCGGTCGATGAATGTCGAGCCCTGCTCTGCGGTGATCCGGACGCGAATCCAGTCCGACAGCACCTGCGTGCCGCCGGTCACCGCCGAGCGGTCGCCGCCGGATTCCCGAATCACTGGCGCGGACTCGCCGGTGATCGCGGCTTCGTTGACAGAGGCGACTCCCTCGATCACTTCACCATCGCTGGGAATGTAGTCGCCGGCCTCGACCAGGACGATGTCGTCGACCTTGAGGCTCGTGCCGGGCACCAGCCGGTAAGTCCTGTCGGAACCGGCCAGGAGCTTGGCCTGGCTCTCAGTGCGGGTTTTCCTCAGGGATTCGGCCTGCGCCTTGCCGCGTCCTTCGGCAACGGCCTCGGCGAAATTGGCGAACAACACGGTGAACCACAGCCAGAGGATGATCTGGAACGTAAAGCCGAGATGTTCGCCGCCGGTCACGAGGTCGCGCACGAAAATCACGGTCGTGAGCGCGGCAACGACCTCGACCACGAACATTACGGGACTCTTGACCATGACCCGGGGATCGAGCTTGCGGAAGGACGAGCCGATCGCGGGCAGCACGATCTTCGGATCCAGCATGGTGGCAACCGGCATTCGCTTGTTCGTTTTATGTACGGCTTCCATGGAATTGACTCCGAATGACCGGTCAGAACAGGGTGTTGGCGTTCATCGCCAGATGCTCGACGATCGGGCCGAGCGCGAGCGCGGGGAAAAAGGTGAGACCACCGATGATGAGGATGACGCCGACCACGAGGCCTACGAACAGGCCGCCCGTCGTCGGGAAGGTACCGGCCGAGGCCGGAACCGATTTCTTGCCGGCAAGCGAGCCCGCTATCGCCATCGCCGGGATGATCATGAAGAAACGACCGACGAACATCGCGATCGCACCGGTGAGGTTGTAGAAGAGAATGTTGCCCGACAGGCCGGCAAAGGCGGAGCCGTTATTGCCAGTCTGGGATGTGTAAGCGTAGAGCACCTCGCTGAAACCGTGCGGGCCGGCATTGTTCATCGAGGCCACCGCCGGCGGAAACACCACGGCGACCGCAGTCCAGCCGAGATACATCAAGGGTAGCACGAGGATCGCGAGCATCGCCATCTTGACCTCGCGTGCTTCGATCTTCTTGCCGATATATTCGGGCGTGCGGCCGACCATCAAGCCCGCCACGAAGATGGACAGCACGACGAACAGCAGCATGCCGTAGAGGCCGGCGCCGACGCCACCGACGATAATCTCGCCAAGCTGTATGTTGATCAGCGGAATCATGCCGCCGAGCGCGGTGAAGCTGTCGTGCATGGCGTTGACGGCGCCGCAGGAGGCGGCCGTAGTGATGACTGCGAACAGGCTTGACGCAACAATGCCGAAGCGGACTTCCTTGCCTTCCATGTTGCCGCCGGTCAGCCCCAGCGCTTCGAACGCAGTCGTGCCGTTGGCTTCAGCCCAATAGGTTACAGTGACGCCGGCGATGAACAACACTCCCATCACGGCGAGAATCGCCCAGCCCTGCCGCTGATTGCCGACCATGCGGCCGAACACGTTGGTCAGTGCTGCGCCGATCACGAAGATCGAGAGCATCTGGACGAAGTTGGACAGCGCCGTCGGGTTCTCGAAGGGATGAGCAGCGTTGGCATTGAAGAAGCCGCCGCCATTGGTGCCGAGCATCTTGATCGCGACCTGGGAAGCCACAGGGCCAACCGCAATCGTCTGTTTGGTGCCTTCCAGCGTCGTGGCTTCGACATAGGGCCCAAGTGTCTGCGGCATGCCCTGCCAGACCAGGAACAGCGTGTAGACGATGCAGATCGGCAACAGCACATAGAGCGTGGTGCGCGTTACATCGACCCAGAAATTGCCGATCGTGCGCATCGAAGAACGGGAAAAGCCGCGGATCAGCGCCACCGCAAGCGCGATGCCGGTAGCGGCTGACAGGAAATTCTGATGGGTCAGGCCGAGCATCTGCACGAGGTAGGACATCGTGCTTTCGCCACCGTAATTCTGCCAGTTGGTGTTGGTGATGAAACTGATCGCGGTGTTGAAGGAAAGGTCCTCCGCGACAGCCGTTTGCTCGGCCGGGTTGAACGGCAGCATGGCCTGCAGGCGCATCAACGCATAGAGGATGAGGAAGCCGCCGACGTGAAAGAACAGCATCGCGATCGTATAGGTCACCCAATGCTGCTCGCGCCTCTCGTCGACACCACCGAGCCGATAAATCGCGATCTCGACCGGACGCAGAATCAGGGACAGGAACGTGCGCTCGCCACTGAACACGCGCGTCATGTACCAGCCGAGCGGTTTGACCAGCGCGACGATGATTGCGCAGTAGAGCAGAATTTGAATCCAGCCGATGGCGGTCATGGTGGTATGCCTTGAAATAGGAAGCCCGGGTTTGGACGAGATAGAGGGTTGATCGGCAGTCGATCCGGCCGCACGTCCTCGCGTGCGCCTTTAGAACCGCTCCGGCCGCAACAGCGCATAGGTGAGGTAGACCAGCAGCCCCACCGAAACGAGGCCGGCAAGTGAGTAGTCGAAGATCATGGCTGGACTCCTTGCGGAACGGTTTTCGAGGGGAGAGCGGCGAGGAGAAGTCGCTTACCGACTAAAGTCGCTCGCATGCATAGGTGTAGCCGACGGCGGCCACGAAGAGACCCAGGCCAAGAGCCAATATGAGGATGTCCAGCATGGAATTCTCCTGGTCGCGCTTGCTTCCAAGCGCATAGCATCACGCATGGCCGTGGAAATGGGTTGCGGTAAATCAAGCCCGCGAACGGTATCTCGACCCAGCCCTCGACAACGGCCCCTCAAGTGCCATTGCGCGCATATGTTTTCGAGGCGGCGGCCCAGGCGAAGATATAGGAATCCCATAAAAGCGGCGGCAGGCCTGCGCGAGGGCTTTCCATAGCGCGGATAAAAGTCCGACACCCTGAAGCAGCAGCACGCCGAAACTCGACAGGCAGGGCGAGCGCCGCCGCAAACCGGCGAACCGACCAGCAAGGCGCAGAGTAGAAATATGATCGCACCAGGAATGAATCAGCCCGACGCTTACGCACGCGATTGGGCGAGCGCGCGCACTGAGTGCGATTTCAACGCGTCCTATCGGGACACCCCTACACTTTCCCTATAATAAACCGCTCCGCTCCATCCCGAAAACCTATCTCGCCAGCGCTATAGTGAGGATCGCATCGGCGAAAGCCACGTCTTGCGCGAGCCGCGACAAAAGCCCGGTATGTTTCTTGCTCGTTGAAACGAGACCAAACGAAATCGAGCAGCCGTTTAAAAAGCTATTATTTTTTAACCCCCGATTCTTTCAAGGCCCAAGGCGAAAGCAGCCGACAGGAAAGAGAACTGACAGAATGTTGGTATCGTTTGTAACGCGTTTTTCTGGTCAAGTGGGCAAGAGGGCCAGCAGCAAGGCAAGCCTGGTCCGCAAGCTGGTAATCGCGGCCTTCGCCACGATTGCGCTTTCGGGAATTGCCAGCAAACAAGCGGGTGCGGAAAACCCCGATATCGCCAGCCGGCGCGCTGCCGAGCGGACCGATTTCACCAACGAAGAGATCAGGGACGGCTTTTTCAAGATCGCGTTTGGCGCCGAGTTGCAGATCGACGCGCCGGCAGAACGCGTGCGCAAATTCGACGAGCCGGTCAGGATTTTTGTGATGGGCGCAGGCGGACCCGACCGGCGTGCCGAGATTGCAGCGGTCATCGATGATATTCGCTCACGTGTGAATCATCTCGACATTGCCGTGACGAGCGATCGACGGGCGGCCAACTTCGTCGTTCGCCTGGTTCAGAGGCGCAAATTCGATTCGACGATTCGTTCGCTTTACGGCGAGGAGCGGGCGAAGCAGATCAGGCAATCACTGAGCCCCGAATGCTTGTCCGGAATCGGCAAGGATGAGCAGTATCGCATCCGCCGGGCGGAAGTGATCCTGCCGGCAGATGCGGGGGATTTCACCTTCTACGACTGCGCTTACGAAGAATTGCTGCAGGCACTCGGCGCCATCAATGATGACCGCTCGGTGCCATGGACCATGTTCAACGACGACGTCCAGATGGGTTTCTTCGACGTCTATGATCAGTATCTTCTCAACATCCTGTACGACCCGCGTATTCTCCCGGGAATGACCAAGGACGAGGTCAACGCGATCCTGCCGGAAGTCCTGTCAACGGCGCGAACGTGGGTGCGCGATACGAACCCGCCGCGCCGTGCGGACGCCGAAAGACATCCGGCGCGAAGCAACTAGCCTTCACGTTCACCGTTCTGGTCGTTTTCAGCGCTCTGCAGCAAGCCGTGCCAGCCCGTCATGCTCGACGGCCCGCCAATCTCGCCGCCAATTCGCTGGCGTCAGCGGTTGCGCGCGGACGATGAAGAATATTCCGTTATTGGGTAGTCGGTCCTTGCCGCTTGGCGACTGGCCTGCTGCGACATGACCCGATTGGCGTGTGCGTATTTGGAAGGTGCGCTGGCCGATCCACCCGCTACGGCGAGGTCCGACGTCAGCAACGTTCCGGAAAGAAGGGCGACTGTTCCAGTGATGACAGCGAGGCTCTTGTGCATTTTTTCCTCCATTGCTCAGAGACAACCTGAACAGAGAGGGACTGAACGTTTCCCGGCTGAAGATATTTCTGCTCGACGCCTTTTGCCGGCGCCTTGTCGTCTCTCATGTCAATGATGATACCACGCCTGGTTGATCGCAAGATTAAACATCAAGTGCATAAAATATTAGCAGCCAGGAAGTGTTCAAAAAGCGTGCAATCGGGACGCCTATTTTTCAATTCAGATAGACAGAGCGCGAAGCGATCTGCACGGCACTCTGTCCTAATTCGGCTGGTTCGGTGTCTTGAGGGCCCAAACACGGGCGCTCCTGTCCCAAAGGGGCTGCTTCTTGCGCCATTGAACTCCAGATGCGCTGTACTCCGTCGCACACCAGCCTGCCCCAGGCTTCCTGCCGAAACGTAAGCACCACTGTCATTTTAAGGCCCTTGTGTAAGAGTTGTCCGGTACACACGTATAAAAAAGATAACTACTTGTCGCTGCACCGCGATGAGAGATATCATTTTAGGCAAGCTGCCGTGGGAATGTGCGATGCGCGCCGAGACAGATCTCGAAGCAAATCAATCGAGTAGGGCGAAAAAACCCGAATCACCACCGTCGCGCTCTGTCTGGTTCGGAGGCGTCGCGGTCCGTACGCTGTTCCTGATCGTGCTGACGCTCATAACCGCGCGGGTGGCAAGCCCGCAGGTGGAACATCTCACCTCGATCTACGAAACTCCAGGTGACCTCATCCGCGTGCTGATAGGCGTCGGCATTTGCGCATGGTTCGTCGTGAACCTGTTCAAATTGCCGAAGGATCCCGGCGCGTACCAGACCTGGGTCTATATCGGAATTGCACTGCTGCCGCTCTCGGTGCTCTGCGCCGTCGTCATCTGGTGAGCGGTTCCACCGACCGGCATGATCCCTGAAAAAGGGCAGCGCGTCGTGCGCTATTTCGCTTCCGCCGCGGCGATCACCTCCGGCGGGTCACCCATCGCACATTGACGCCAATCCGGCATGGTGCAGTTTGCAGGCCAGTTGCCGCCAAGCGCCATGAACAATGCCGCGGTGTCGGCGAGGCGATTGGCCTCGGTCTGCACGCGAATCACCGCCGCCGTCAGATAGGTCTGCTGTGCATTGAGGACGGCGAGCTGGTTGACCTGCCCTTCGGTCAACTGCTTCTCGACAATATCGAGGCTCGCTTTTGCGGCGTCCTCCGCGCGCACCGCCGCCCTCATCGCCTTGGCGTCTGCCTGCAGCGCGCGCAAGGCGTCGGCGACATTCTGGAACGCGGTGATGACGGCGGCACGATACTGCGCCTCGGCCTGTTCGAGCGCGGCTTCGGCGGCCTTTTGCTTGTTGTAGAGCGTAAATCCGTCGAAGATCGGCGCCGTTACACCGGCACCCAGGGTGTAGAAGCCGGTGCCGGGCGTGAACGCCGTGGCCCAGTTGAAGGAGGCTGATCCGCCATTGGCGGAGAGCACGACGTTCGGCAGGCGGGCAGCGATGGCGACGCCGACCTGCGCGCTTGCCGCGTGCATGCTGGCTTCCGCCGCCCTCACGTCCGGCCGCTGATCCACGAGCTTGCCCGGCAGGCTGATCGGCAGGTTGGTCGGCAGCTTGAGATGCGCAAGATCGAACTTCTGCGCGATTTCGTCCGATGCATATTGTCCGGCAAGCGCCGTCAACAGATCGCGCTGCTGGGCCAGCTGCTTTTCGAGCGGTGGAAGCAGTTCTTCCGCCTGCGCAAGCGCCGCATCCTGGGCGAGCACGTCGGCCTGGGCGGCCTGGCCAAAGGCCAATTGACGCTTGATGATGTCCAGAAGGCGTTTTTCGATCGCAACGATGCGCTGGGTCGCGGCGATCTGGCCGCGCAGCGACGCCTCCTGGATCGCAGCCGTCACGACATTGCTGGTCAGCGTCAGGTAAGCCGCCTCGAGTTGAAACAGTTGATTCTCGGTCGTTGCATCCAGGCTCTCAACGGCCCGGAAGTTCGCGCCCCAGACATCGGGCACGAACGACACCGAGAGCTGGTTGGTCACAAGCGAGAATTGCGACTGCGGCCCCTGGCTCGGAATCGGCGGCACCTGGCCAGGATTGGCAAACAGCAACTGCTGGTTCGTCGAACTGCCGGTAACTTGCGGAAAGAACAATCCGCGCTGGGCAAACGCATTGTACTTGGCAACGTTGATCGCTGCCTCGGCGGCCTGCAGGTTCGGATTGTGGTTGACTGATTGCTTCACAAGTTCATTGAGGGGCTGCGACTTGAACGCAGCCCACCAGCGCACCGCGACGTCCGCGCCGCTGAGGAACCGCTGCCCGGGAAGGGTTGGCGGACCCTTTCCCGGATCGGCCGATGTAAGCTTTCCCTTGACGTAGCCGTTGACGTCGGGAGCGGCGGCGGGACTGAAATTCGGCCCCACCGCACAGCCTGAGATGGCGGCCGACAGGACGGCCACGACAACGGTGCTCGTGGCGCCACGTGCCTTGCGCGCGCGCGGAAACCGGCGCAAGCCGACCGCCGGCGATCGAGGATCGGATCGTCCTAGCCGCGCCATTGCGTTGAGCCCCCCAGCGCGTCTCTACGATGTGACGTCCAGCTAGCCATCCGGATTGCCTTCCGTGGCCAGAGCAGCTTCGCCGTCGGTCGCAACTGCTTCTTCCTGGTCTCTCGCCAGAAAAATTCGCCTCAGCGCCGGTGCCACGATCAACAAAAGCAACGGTCCGATGAACATGCCGCCGACCACCACGGTCGCCAGCGGGCGCTGCACCTGGCTGCCGATGCCGTGCGAAATCGCCGCGGGAAACAGCCCGACGCCCGCGGACAGCGCGGTCATCAGCATCGGCCGCATCCGCTGTTCGGCGCCATGGAAGACAGCCTCGGCAATACCCATGCCCTGAGCCCTGAGTTCGCGGAAATAGGTGATGTTGAGGATACCATCCATTACCGCCACCCCGAACAGCGAGATGAAGCCGATAGCGGCCGATACACTGAAATCTAGACCGGCCAGATAGAGCGCGATCAGGCCGCCCCCGATGGCAAAGGGAATGCCGGCCACCGACAACAGGCTGTCACGCAGCGAATTGAACAAGCCGTAGAGCAGGACGAGGATCAGAAGCAGCGTGATCGGAACGACGACCATCAGCCGCTGCTTGGCGGCCTGCAGGCTGTCGAATTCCCCCGACCAGATGATCTGGTATCCGTTGGGAAGCTTGACCGCCTGGGCCACCCGCTCCTGCGCTTCCGCAACAGTGCCGCCAAGATCGCGGCCGCGCACGCTGAACTTGATCGGGATGTAGCGCTGGCTGCGTTCGCGATAGATGAACGAAGCGCCGGTATCGAGCGTGATATCGGCAAGCTCGCTCAAGGGGACGTAGCCGTTGGTACCCGACGGCGTCGCGTAGGCGACCTTGACGGCTCTAATGGCGTCGATGCTGCTGCGATATTTCGGGTCGAGCCTGACGGCGAGATTGAACTGGCGGTCGCCCTCCAGAACCGTCGTGGCGGTCGTGCCGCCAAGCGCGGCCTGAACGACGGTGTTGACGTCGCCGGTGTTGAGCCCGTAACGGGCGGCCTTGTCGCGATCGATCTTGATGTTGAGGTTCGGCTGTCCCAGCAGGTGGAAAATTCCGAGGTCGGCCACGCCGCGGATTTTCGTCATCTCGGCCATCACCTGGGTGGCGAGCTGCTCCAGGACCTCAAGATTTTGTCCGATGATCTTGACCGAGTTGGCGCCCTTCACGCCGGACAGCGCTTCCTCGACATTGTCCTGGATATACTGGGAGAAGTTGAATCCGATTCCGGGCAACTCCTCCGCGAACTCCCTTTGCAGCTCCTCCGTCAGCTGTTCCTTTGTCAGGTTCGGAGGCCACTCGTCGAATGGCTTCAGCGGCGCGAACAATTCGACGTTGGAAAATGGCGACGCGTCGCTGCCATTGTCCGGACGTCCATGCTGGGAGACGACCGTGATCACCTCGGGGTGCCGCAACAGGATCTCGCGCATTTTCCCGGTGACGGCGGTGCCTGCGTCGAGCGACATCGTCGATGGCATTGCCGCCCTTATCCAGAAGTTGCCCTCTTCCAGCGCGGGAAGGAACTCGCTGCCGAGCCGGGAGGCCGCCAGCACGCTCACCCCGAGAAAGACCACGCCGATGGTGACGGCGACCGTGAGATTGGAAAGAGCCCAGCGAAGCACCGGCGTATAGCTTCTGCGCAGCGCACGCACGATGATCGTTTCGGTTTCCTCGATGTGTTTTGGCAGTAGGAGCGCCGCCAGAACCGGCGTCACGGTGAAGGTGGCCAGCAGCGCTCCGGCAAGCGCATAGCCGTAGGTTCGGGCCATCGGCCCGAAGATCTGGCCTTCGACCCCTTGCATCGTGAACAGCGGCACGAATGCCGTGACGGTGATCGCCGCGGTGAAGAAGACAGCTTTGTCGACTTGCAGCGCACTCACGAAGATGATGCGAAGCCGCTCGGTCCACTTCTTGCTCGCGGTGGTACTGGCATGTACCGACGTCGGATCGGACCCCCAATAGCCTTCCGAAAGGTGCTGAAGCAGCGTTTGCCGTTGTTCGGCACTCGACTGAAAATTCCGGTAGATATTTTCCATCATGATTACAGCGGAGTTGACGATGATGCCGAAGTCCACCGCGCCGAGCGACAGAAGATTGGCATCCTCGCCCTGCAGGACCAGAATGATAATCGCAAAGAACAATGCGAAGGGAATGTTCGCGCTGACGATAATCGCGCTGCGGAGATCGCCGAGAAAAATCCATTGAATGAAGAAGACCAGAAGACAGCCGAAGATCAGGTTGTGCAGCACCGTGTGCGTGGTCACCCCGACCAGCGAGCTTCGATCGTAATAGGGCACGACCTTGACCCCCGGCGGCAGGCTTCCATCGCGGTTGAGCTTTTCGACCTCGGCCTGGACGCGCGGAATGATGTCGTTGGTGTGCTGGGTTCGTCCCATGACCACGATCGCGGTGGCGACATCGTCGTCGTGATCCCTGCCGCCAATGCCAAGGCGCGGCACGTAGCCTACGGAAACATTGGCGACGTGCCTGACCTGTATGGGCAAGCCATTCGACTGGGTGAGGACGATGTTCTCGATGTCCCGAACCTTGTAGCCCTTGGTGACGTCGTCCGCACCGCCGCTGTCGACCAATCCGACGCCTCGAATATTGACCGATTGCTGTCCGATCGAAATCTCGCGGCCCCCGACATTGATGTTGGCGTTGCCCAGCGCGGAGATGAGCTGCGGGATCGTTATGTTGTAGGCCTCCAGCTTCTGCAGGTCGGCGTCGACGTTGAACTGCTTCGTGGTGCCGCCCCAGGCATTGATCTGAACCACGCCGGGAATCGTCAGAAAGCGCCGCGCGACGATGTAATCCTGCACCGTGCGAAGATTGGTCAGTCCGAAATTCGGAGGGCCGACGAGCTGGTAGCGGTAGATTTCGCCGACGAGGCTGGATTGCTGGATCTGAGGAACCTGGCTACCCGGCAGATTGACGTTTTGCTGGAGACTGACCGAGGCCTGGGCGAGCGCGAAATAAAAGTCCACCCCGTATTTGAAGGTGACGCGTACGAACGACAATCCATAGAACGAGGTCGAACGAATGTTGACGACGCCCGGCGTGGGATAAAGGCCCACTTCCATGGGGATGGTGTAATATTTCTCCATCTCCTCGGCGGACAGGCCCGCCGCCTGCGCCGTGATCTCTAGGATGACCGGAGCTGGATTGGGATAGGCCTCGATATTGAGCTTCGAAAACGCTACCAGCCCGGCCGCGCAAAACACAACAAGGCCCAGCACGATGATCGCGCTGCGCGTCAGACCGAAAACTAGCAAGGACTTGATCAAGTGGTACCGCCGCCTGTGTCTGGATTGCCGGGTCCGGCCCCGCCTACCCGGCTTCGCCCAATGCGAGCTTGTTGCTCAAAAAGACCGCGCCATCGGTAACGACCGTCTCGTCGGGCGAGAGCCCCTCCAGTATCTGGGTCCAGCCATCCTGCTGCAGGCCGGTCCTCACGGTTCGCTTGGTGAAATGGCGGTTGTCCCTGGTGGACCACACGGTCATCGTGCCGTCGCCTTCGCGAACCACGCCTTCGGCCGGCACTGCGAGCGAACGGACGGGATCTCCGATGCGGATCACGAAGCTCGCAAACATTCCCGAGCGGAGCAGATGCTCGGGATCGTCAATCTCGGAGCGAACCAGCTGACGGTGCGTGTTGGGGTCGATCATGGCGCCGAGCGCCGTCACATGCCCCTTGAAGACCTTGTCGGGATAGGCCGGCACCGTGACCTGGACTTCCTGACCGAGCTTGTAGGCCGGCGCGTCGGTTTCGACGACGTTTGCCAGCATCCACATCGTCGACAGATCCGCGACCGTAAATGGCGGCGGCGCCACGCCCGGCTGGGTGAGGAATCCCGGCGCGGCGTTGCGCGCCACGATCCGTCCCGCGATCGGGCTTGGAACGATAAGCGTCGAATTGACCCTGCGATCGGCCAGGATCTTTTCGACTTCAGCTTCGCTCTTGCCGAAAATCCGCACCGCATCCTTGGCGGCCTTGAAGTTGCCTTCCGCAGTCTGCTCGTCCGAGGTCGCCTGATCGACGTCCTTCTGGGCGCTGCCTCCCGACTTCAGGAGGTTGGTCAGGCGGGCGAGCGTTCGTTTCTGCAGCTCGAGCACACCGGCGGCCGCGAGAAACGTGGATTCGGCGGCAAGCAGGTCGGGGCTGTCGATCGTGAACAGCACGTCGCCCGCCGCCACCTCATCGCCAATATTGTAGAACGCCTTGAGGATTTTGCCCTGATACTGCGAGAACACCTGGACCAGCAGGTTTTCGTTGAAGTCGATGGTGCCAACTGCCGTCTTCAACAGCGCAAATTCACGCCATCCCACGGGACCGATCTTCAGCGAGGCCACCTGCTTTTCCGACAGGTCCACGGACTGCTGATCGGCATTTGCCGGCGCGGACCGATTTGGCTCGAGCGCAGCAGTCTGCTCCTTCTTCTCTGTCTTCGGCTGACCATCGGCGAGCCCGACGAGGCCCCTGCCCCAGAAAAGCGCGGCCGCGCCGATCGCGATCAGAATCAACAGGATCGATCGAGATCGTTTCGACAGTTTCTTGAGAGCACTCACTCGAACGTCCCCGATTTCGCAGCCGAACTGGACGGCATGTTGCAGTACGGCATTGCGCTTACACTAACCTTACGTGCCCCGTCGCCGGCAGACATGGCTTTCTATCAACAATTGTTTTCGGCGGATCCGCCCCCGGAAGACGCCCGAAAATCCACCAAATCCCGAGTATTTCCGGGTGATCTGTTCTTCAGCACTGCTTCCCCTTCGCAAGTAGATACAAATGTTCGTGAACATGTAAGCCTTTTTTTGCGACACAGCATTGATGCCCGACGGCAAAACGAGCTTTGAATATTAGCAATACTTGCTGCACGAATTTCCGCTCGGCCAGAGGCTTCGCGCGGAAGAGTAGCGACGCCCGGGTCGCATCCACCGCATACGAAACCGCCAGCCTCCCTACCGCTGCCCGGTGATTCGAGCCACCAGGCGGATCGAGCGATTTTAGTGCCACATCGGCGACTTGGGCCCGCCATAGTAACGCATCGGCGACTGCGAGTTTGTATCGCCATTTCCCGGTAGCGTCGCGTGAGCATCGTAAAGCGAGCGGCGCGCGTGGTGCAGACGTCCCTCCGCCCTCGCGAGAGCTTCCCCGGAGATCCATGCACCCATCATGGCTGCCAGCAGGGCGAAACATCCAATCCGTGTCAGTTGCATCAAATCAGCCCCCATCTTCACTGACCCGACCACATTGTCACCGACCCGTCTGTTTTACTGACCCGACCACATCGGAGATTTCGGCCCGCCGTAGTAGCGCATCTGACCGCTGGTCTCTGACTTCTTCGAAGGTGCAGCTGGTGCATCGCCAGCACATCCTGCGGTCACCGCGCAGAGTGCGGCGGCCGCGACCACGATTCCCGCTCTTTGCCGCAACGCGTGAGGTTTGGCGCCAACCGGCGCGGCACCGCCGGTCGGCATGGATGTCTCCTCAGTATTTCGCAACGACCGGACCATCCCAGTGGAATTTGTAGTTCACACCGACGAGCGCGGTTTGCGCGGTCTGTTTCATGTTGAGGACTTCGCCGGGCGGAAACACGCCCGGAGCCGAAGTGAAGTGTTGTCCGGAGGTATCCTCGATCCACATGTAGTTGTATTCCGCGAACACCGACCAGTTGCGCGTGAACATCCATTCGAAGCCTATACCGGCGATCATTCCAGGAAGGGTAAAGCTCGCGGATTCGAAGAGTGCGCCGTTCGCCTGCAGCACCTGGTTCTTGTTTTGCAGCCAGGACATGCCGGTCTTCACGTAGCCGAGGAAGGAAGGCGTCCACAGATATCCGATCCTGCCGGTCGTCGTGTAGATGGCCTTGAGGCTGTTTGTCTCCGACATGGTCGGGAAATCGACGAGCGCATGATGGCCGTTGATGTTTCCGAAATCGGCCGAGGCCTGCACACCGAACACCAGGTTGGTGGTCTGGAAATCGCAGCCGATCTGACCGCCGCCGATAAAGCCGCTGTCGTTCTCGCGGCCGTAGTTCGCGAACGATTGACCGATCGTATCCTGCGAAAAGCGCGTGGTGTCCATCCTGGTCCAGGCGCCCCCGGCATTGCCGCCGATATAACAGCCTGTCCAGTTGTAGAGAGGTGCAGCGACCGGGGCCGCCTTGAGCGGCATGTCCGCCGCTGCGGCGCCGCCGGCCGAAAGCCCGATCAAGATCCCTGCCAAAGCCAGTTTTACGTTTCCGTACATAAAATCCCCCTGCAATCGAAGGTTCGCTTCTTCGCCTCGGCGCCGAAGCATCAGTATTTCGCGACCACCGGACCACCGAACTTGAAGTCGAAGCCGACGGTCACGACGGAGTAGGTGTTGTCTACGGTGTAGGGCAGTTGTCCATTTGGCGTGAGCGGAGTGCCAAGGCGCTGGTACCTGCCGAGATCGTAGAAGCGATATTCGAGCTTGCCGATCAGGTTGGGGGTGATCGCGTAAGCGATGCCGCCGCCTCCGGTCAAACCGCTTCGGAAGCTCGTGAACTGATCGATCGGAAAGCCGGGCGCGGTGCTGGTATGCTGAATGTCGCCGAAGCCGTAGCCGCCGGTGAAGAACAGCAGCAGCCGATCGACGGCGATGCCGCCTCGCGCGCGCAGCGAACCGCCCCAGCGAAGATCGGACTTGTCGACCACGCCAAGTTGCTGGCTCGCGTCATCGCCGGTGATGCCGGACCAGAACGCATCCGCCTCGAAACCGACGAAGTAGTTGCCGCTCTGCCAGTTGTAGCCGAACTCTCCGCCGGCGAGACCGCCCTGCGAACTGTAGTTGACGGTGAAATCGGCGGCGCCCCCGAAGGCAGGACCGTTGGCGTTGTTGAGATTGTGGTTGCCGAAGCCGTAGCCGCCGAATCCGCCGACATACCAGCCGGTCCAGTCGTACACCTGCGGCACGAGAACGGGCGCCTTGGCGTAAGGCAGGTCGGCACCGAGCGCCGGTGCCGCCAGCGCCAGCGCACCGAGCGAAACGGCAGTGAGAAGAAATCGATTCATTGTAAGCCCCTGTCGAAATGTTTTTGCGAAGCGTGGCGATGAGGCCGCCGCGACCTTTCAGTGCGCTAGAAGTGGAAGATGAGGTCTGCCGCACCGACCAGGGCGAAGTTTTTGCTGGCGGGAATGCCGAAGTTGGAGTTGCCGTTGAAAGCATTCGCATCAAGCGACTTGTAATAGGTGAACTCCGGCCGGATCTCGATCTGCGGCGAGAACCAGTGCTGCCAGCCAATGCCGGTCTCGACGTACCGGGTCTTGGTACCGGTGCGCTGACCCTCCTTGTCGTCGTAGAACTCGCCGCGCCAGGAGATGTTGTCGAGCGGTGTCGGCTTGTAGTTCAGGTAATAAACGTAGGTCTGGACGTCGGCCGTACAGGCGAGCACCACCGTGTTGCTGCACTGCGCGAGGTTGGGCGCGTTGAACGGGATGAACTGCGGAGAGAACGGCGTGCCTCCGCTTGGAACGATACCACCCGGCCCGGACACGAGCGGATTGAGCGCGTTGGGCACGTTGTTCTGATGCAGGTTGTAGGATTCGAACGAGATGTGCCACTGATCGTTGAACTTGTGATAGTAGGTTATTCCGAACCATTGCAGGTTGTTGTAGCCCCACTGCCCGCTATTGATAGCGTCGGCAACCACGTAAACGTTGTCGTTGCCGCTGTCGCTGGTCCAGCGGACGCCTGCGGTGATGCTCGGGACCGCACCCGGATCCTTCAGCATGGTGGCGTTGGGATAAAGCGGATTCGGGAAGGGATTCGGAATCGTCGCCCCAGCGTGCCACGGCAACGTGTCGCTGCCGACGGAGACGCCGAGCTGGAAAAACCAGTTCTTGGTCACGGCGAGCGTGGTCTGAATGCCGGTGTTGGTGTAGTTGTCAAACGTATACGTCATCGAATGCGTATACATGTAATTGTTCGGAGCGAGTTGTGCTTCGATGTCCGGAACCGAAATGAAGCGTCCGAAGCGGATCAGCAGGCCTTCTGCAACTTGAGGAATGAACACCTCGCCATAGGCCATCGGCAGGTCGTAGCCGTAGTTCTTGTTCTCGTTCAGAAGCTGATAGCTCCAGAGGCCGTAGGCCGTGGTATAGCGATAGTTTTCACCGTAGATCGGCGCGAAGCGGAAGCCCCAGTCGATGTGATCCTTCTGAACCGTGTCGGGCAACCGCTCGATATAGACGACCGCCTGATCGAGCTGCACGGTATTGGGGTTATAATCATACGCAGCCGGCGCGTTGCCGCCGCGCACGGTGTTGGTCGACAAGTTTCCACCAGCATTCAGCCAGCCATACACCTGGATGTGGTTGTCGTTCATCCAGTTGCCGACCGACGTATTGCCGAGCGCCACCATCAGCGGGCTGTCGGCCGAACTCGGCCGCGTCACGCCGAGATTGGTCGAACCGCCGTAAGGCCATTCGGCAAACGGCATCGGAGGTGTGCTCTGCGGTGTAGCCGGCCAGTCCGCGCGCCGGGCCGGCGGCGCCTTGGGATCGGTTGGAGCAGCTTCATGTCCCCATTCGAGCCGGTAATAGTTGAAGAGGCGCTCCATGAAGGTGGTGCCGAGATAGGCATCGAGGCACGCGTAATTTTTGTAAGGGTCGACTACACCCTTGCAGACCGGCGTTTTCGCAAGCGCAGGAGCCGGCGTGTCTGCTGCAAATGCATTGCTGCCAATCAACCCCATCGCCGCCAGCGAGACGCCGGCCAAAAGAATACTTTTCATTATGTTGCCCCAAGCTGTTGTTAACGGCGCGTTGCCGCGCTCTTGCGATACTCATTTCGCTTGGAGGCGATTGTTCATTTGTGGAACCAGGGAAAGCGATACGGTTTGCTGCGGCGTTTCATAAAAAAAAAATATATCGGCTGACGATTTCTAAGACGAATGCATACCTATTCATCAATTGCTTATCGTGCTGCCGAAAATCCCGGCGAAATTCCCGTGTTTTCGATGATTTTTGGCCTCACGCAAGGCTGAGTTCTCGCTTCTTTTTCACGCGGTGTTGCTTTTTCGCAATAGTTGAGACGGCAAACCGAGGTTCGGCTATTTTTTATTTATGAACGCGGCCGCGGTTATCTATCGAACATATATGCAGTCACCCATTATGCTTCGCGCATGGGCGATTTTCGCTCGTGCACCGCGGAGCAGCATGATGGAAGTCGTTGCGGAGGGTGAGAACCGTGCAGACGACGCGGTTCATGCCGAAGCGGTCCAGAATATCGATTTCAGCTTCTTGCCGGATAATCTGATCGGACAGTGCCGGAGTCTCATCGAGAGCTATCACGAGCTGCACGGCTATGCGTGCCTGCCGGACATATTGTGGAAGGCTCGGCTCGGACCGTTCATTCAGACCCATCGCGAATTCCGGCGCCTGCTGCGGAAAGCCTCGACAACCCGCAGCGCAAAACGATCCAATGAAGGCTTCGTGCAGATAACGACGACGTTGTTATCGCTTGAGATTCTGGCATCGAGCTTCGCCGGCTGGAGCAGGATCTATCCGCAAGCGGCGGAAAGATCCAAGTCGATCCTCAGGCGCAACATGCTTCGCCCTCATACGCCGTTGATGGACTTCTATTTGTATCCGCCGAAATCAATCAGTCCCGCCGCGATTGCAGCGCTTGCGCCCCCGCTCAACCGCCCGGCGAGTGAGGTGGCCTGACCCGCAGCCATCGATTTTGGTCGCACAGTCCGGCCGGTGAAATACATATTACTTTTATATTTGTTGGTCTCGAGAACGGCATAGATTTTATACGTCGATCCAGAGAATCCTGTCAGGCGCCGGGTTGTTGACGAGATTGGGGCCAGCCTTTGATTGGACGGCGATCAACACCCTTTCCCGCGGGCAGCATGCTCGCTTCTCACCTCGCGGCTCGATCCTTCGCCACAATCATTGCTGGGCACGGTTCTTGCTGCGGCGTTGGCACGGCCAAGGATAGCAAGCGATTGTATTTGCATTTGCCGATATTTCAAAAACTCGCCGGGACACGTTCGAACAAGGACACAGGAGCTTCACCGGCGGAAAAGGAGCTGCGGTTCTACCGCACCTTGCAGACCGAATTCTTTCCGCTGCTGATCTCGCTTGCCGGAGTGGCGCTCGTCACACCAGGGCTGCTGCTGCTCGAACAGAAGGTTGCGGCCACTCTCGTACCGATTGCCTACCTGATCCCGGTCATTTTTGCGGCGACCCGTTGGGGTATCTGGCCGGCCACGCTCGCATCCATCGCAGGCATGGCGGCGGCGGATTTCTTCTTCTTCCCGCCGATCTTCAGTTTCCAGGTCGAAGACCCGCAGGAAGTCATCGACCTCCTGCTGTTTCTGGTCGTCGCGCTGGTCTCGAGCAACCTCGCCTCGCGACTGCGTCAGGAGACGGAAACGCTGCGGCAGCGTGAAAAGGACATTCACAACCTTTACGACTTCTCGCGGCGGCTTGCCGCCTGTTTCACCGTGGCGGACCTGATCTCGGCGATCGAGAACTACCTCGCGCGAACGCTCGGGCAGCAGGCCGCTTTCCTCTCCGCCCGCACCGACGGCCACTTCGAACCGCCAAAGTTCGGATCGGTTCCCGAAGCGGTGGAGAATGCGGTGGGCGCGATGAAAGCGGTGCCCCGTGTGAGCCCGAAAATCGTGATCGATGCGCCGACACAGAATGTCTGGCTCCTGAGGCTCGTGAGTTCGGAGACCGCGGTTCTCGGGCTCGTAGCCGTCAATATCGGCAGCGGCTCGGACGAGAAAATTGCGCGCCAGACGCGTCGGGTCGAGACGATCCTGGAAGAGGTGTCGTTGACGCTGCAACGGATCGATATCGAAAAGGCGATGGAAGAAGCAAGGCTCCGCCTGCAGGCCCAACTTCTGAGAGACGCATTTCACGGCACGCTTTCGCACGAACTCTGTACTCCGCTGGCTGCAATCCGCGGTTCGGCCAGCGTCCTCGATTCCATGCCGCTGATCAGGAAAGACGATCGGGCGCGCTTGCTGGTCGAGGCCATCTCCGAGGAGGCAGCAGAGCTGAACGGCTTCATCCAGAACCTTCTCAACGCGACCCGCGTGACTGCCGGCGGCCTGACGCCGCATCTGGAGTGGAGCGACGCAAGAGACATCGTCAATGCCGCGATCAAGGCGAGAGCACGACGATTGGCCGCTCACAAGGTCGAGGTCGAGTTCGATGACGAACTTCCGCTCGTCAAGGTCGATTCGAAACTGATCGAGGAATCCTGCGGACAGCTTCTCGACAACGCCGCAAAATACTCGCCATCGGGCTCGACGATCTCCGTCAGCGCCAAAATCAGGCAAGGCGACGTCGTGCTGTCGATCGCGGATCAGGGCGTCGGCATTACGCCGGACGAACTGCCGCATCTTGGCCGCAGATCGTTCCGAAGCCAGCGCCATCGGGAAAGCATCCCGGGGTCGGGACTGGGCTTCTGGATCGCCTCCGTCTTTGTCGGGACAAACGGCGGCAGCATCGACCTGTCGAGCCCTGGGCAAGGACAGGGCACGACGGCTTGCATCACCCTGCCCGGCTCCCGGCTGAAGTCTTCCGAGCTATCGGCGATGACCAATGAGTAAACCCGCCAATATCGTGCTCCTGATCGAGGACGAAGCAAAGATACGGCGGTTCCTTCGCGCGGGTTTCGAGCTTCAAGGCTACTCGGTCATCGAAGCCGAGAACGCGGCGGACGGATTGAAGGCAGCGACCTTCTCCACGCCGGATCTCATCATTCTCGATCTCGCCCTTCCCGATCTTCAAGGATCGGAAGTTCTCGAGCGCATCCGCTCGTGGTCGAATGTTCCCATCATCGTTCTCTCGGTCGTTTCCGGCGAGGATGAGAAGGTGCGGCTGCTCCAGGCGGGAGCCGACGACTACGTGGTCAAGCCGTTCGGCATGGCGGAGCTGCTCGCCCGCAGCGAGGCTGCACTGCGGCGATACTTCAAGAGCGCCACCGAAAATCCCGTCGTGGTGGCGGGACCGTTGTCGATCGACCTCGTCACGCGAACGGTGACGTTGAACAAGCAACCGATCAGGCTGACGCGCAAGGAATACCGCCTGCTTCATATCCTGGCGACGCATGTCGGTCTGGTGGTGACGCACGATCAGCTGCTGAAGGATATCTGGAGCGGAAACCAGCGGGACAATATCCAGTACCTGAGGATTCTCGTTCGCAAGTTGCGGCAGAAGATCGAAACCGATCCCAATCACCCGCGCCTTCTGGTGACCGAATCCGGCGTCGGCTACCGGCTTCAGTCGCGTCTCGAAGACGTGGCGGCCGGCTGAGGCGATCCCCGCCGGCGACGGAGAATAGACAAATAGTGTATTTTTCCCATCATAAGGCTTATCTTGCTCAGATAAAGTTCTTATCCTGCCCCCCGAAATCGGGGGAACGGGAACGTTGCAGCTTCTGACCGAGCATTTTTCGCTTCTCGGCTTCGACGGCCAATACTGGATGCTTGTCGTGGCCGCGATGATCGCCGTTTTTGCTTTCCTTGCCAGTCGCAATCGCAATCGGATCTGAAGCCTGTCGAGACCGCTCGCGCCAAAGCGAAATTTGCGTCGGTCCGGTTCTACTCCGCATTGATTTTGACATTCGCTTCCAGCAATCTCGCGCTTCCGGCAATCTTGTTCGCGCGATCTCCGTCTCATACCTTGCCTTCGTCCCGGACGACGCAACGGAACACGTCATGAAGCTTGACCTCACTGCGGCCACTATCCTGGCATTTGCGATGCTGGCAGGCCCAAGCCCGACAGTTCAGGCCTCGCCTGCGTCTCATGGCCTCGCCTGCACGGCGAGGGTTCTCTATTCCGAAGAGCTTCCCTTCGCGCCGTTCGGCACCTGGCTTGTCAAGGCAACGCTGGAAATCACGCCGCCGCACGGTAGTCCCTATCTGGCGGCTTTGCAGGACTGGATGCCATGGCAGGGCGCGCCTCCCCGGCGAGGCCAGGCCTTCCGCGTGCTGTGCGACCCGGCCGACCCGCGCAACCTGCATCTGATTTATCGATAAGACATTTGCGGCGGAGGAGGCGGGCTCCTCGTTGGACACGAGAAGCACCGTGCGTCGATGCGCGCTTGCGTATATGAGATTCTTATGTTTCGAGGCGCCGATCCGCCTCGTTTTCCAATGGTGTTTTGTCCAAATTGCCGGGAGCGTCCGTCATGGTGGCGGCACGCGTCCTGCATGAGCAAGCACCATGCGACTGATTTCTGCAATCCGGGATTCCCGCGACCTCTCCGACAGGCTCCGTGACGCTGCTGCCGTCACGCCGGACCTCATGTCGGACGTCATTTGCGAGGCTTGCTGGCGCTTTCCGCCGGTCCGCCGGACCGAGAAGGCGGCCCGTATCGAACGTCTGATCAAATCGACCGCGTGGATCGACGCCGCACTTGCGCTGATCGAACACGAACTTCCGCAATGGAAGCTTCGCCGTATCGCCTATGACGACGGCGAATGGTCCTGCGCGTTGTCGCGGCAGCGCGAACTGCCCGACTGGCTCGATCAGTCGATCGAGGTTCGTCATGTGGATCTTTCGCTTGCGATCCTGGGCGCTTTCGTCGAGGCACAGGGCGTTGTCCAGACCTCAAACAAAACAAGCGTTCCGACTGTTCGTCTCGTGGCAAGCCCGCCCTACGCGCCGCTTTGCTGCGAGAATTTTGCGTGAAAGGTTGATTGTCTTGGCTCAGCTTCCGAACATGGAATTGACCCGCGAGGCGAAATCGATCCAGGTGATCGTTCGCTTCTTCCTGCGCATCGTTGTTTTGATGATTTTTGCCGCGTTCGGCAGCATCGGCTTTGACCGAAGCCTGACAGCGTTGCTGTGGATGTCGACTGTCCTGAGCGCGGTGCTGGCTACCCTCGAGCACGAGGAACCGCTGGATTCGGTGCTCAACCACTGGGACGAAACCATGGCCTACGCCGCGCTATGCTGTCTGGTGAGCGGTTTCGATCAGTCCATCAGTTAATTTCATCACAACTTAACGTCGCTTTTTCCGGGTTTTATGCGGTCCCTATGAGATCGCTCCCCCGTCGCTCTCGCGCCGGGCCTTTATTCTTTTCTTATGAAATAACGCATTTCTCCGTCTCGCATTCCTACAGCCTGCTGGACAGATGATGCTTCCGGAAATCGCAAGCACGGTCTCGCGCCATGGCCGCCATCCTTTCGCACATGCAGAACACGTCCACGCCGTTTCAGCCGATCGACGCCGACATCCTCAATGCATCGATCCCGGCGTTCTTTATCGGCAAGGACAGGGACGGCTGCTGGCTGGTACGTGACGTCAAGGGACGCATCGGCGGCATCTTCCTGCTTGAAAGTTCTGCGGTCGCGTTCGCGCGAAGACAATCCAGGCCTTCAGGATGCGCGACGATCTTCCAGTCCGAACCGTTCGAACTCGACATTGAAAACCAGGGCAATTCACTGATCGAATACCTCAGGCCGATCATGCGCCTGGCGATGCATGGCCTGCAGCGAACAACGGCGTTGACCGGCGAGATGGCTGAGGCAATCGAACGCCGCTTGAAGGATTTTCGCCGGCCCTGAATCGAAGCGAATTGCGAGACACGCAGCGCCTGCTGTCATGCCCCCTCGTGACAACGCCGAACTCGGAAAATCGAGCCTTCAGGTTCTTTCCATGCAGTCCGCGATATAGAACCAGCGGTCGTCGCCGATCAGGCCCTTCGCCTTCACCTCTTTGCGACAGGCCTTCAGCTTCGGCTTGTTGGCCGACCATTTGGCCTTCATCTCCTTCAGCTTTTCCATCGTCAGCTTCATCCGCGATGGCTTGGCTTCAGGCGTCTGGGCCGATGCGCCATGGAGGCTGCCCGTCACGAGAAGCACGGCGATGAGACAAGCAAAAATCCGAAGCATTGGAATCCCCCTGGGTGATCTCTTTGAATGATGTTTGCCGAGGCAACTGCGCAGGACGCCACCCGGAGGCGTCCCGCGGTGACCGCGCGGCAATCAGAGGATCTTGGCCGCGCTTTCCAGCGTCTTCCACACGCCCCAGGCGAGCGGAATGCTGACAAAGGCCCAGAAAAGCGCAGCGCTGAGATCAAGACCGCCCTTGCCGATGCCGAAGGAGCCATGCTGGATCGCCGAGTCCTTGTTGGCGCTCGCGGCCTGAAGTCTCGCGACCTCGGCCTCGCTCATGTGCCATTTCGGATCGACCGGCTTGATCAGGTAGTTGCAGATCAACCCGGCGACCAGCATGGCGCACAGCACGTACATGGTGCTGTCATAGAGCTTGTCGCGGGGAACGCCGGCGGCGAGCTGGAACTCGCGCAAGTAATTCACCACCACGGGCCCGATGATACCTGCGGTTGACCACGCCGTCAGCAGGCGGCCGTGAATAGCGCCCACGAACTGCGTGCCGAACATGTCGGCAAGATAGGCAGGGACCGTGGAGAAGCCGCCACCATACATCGACAGGATGATGCCGAAGCCGATCACGAACAATGCCTTCGCGCCCATATTGGCGAAAGTCGGTGCCAGCGCATACAGCACGATGCCCAGGATGAAGAACGTGTAATAGGTGTTCTTGCGGCCGATGTAATCGGACAGCGACGCCCAGAAGAAGCGTCCGCCGATGTTGAATAGCGACAGCAATCCGGCGAACCCAGCGGCGATCGCCGCAATCGCCGTTCGCTGCTCGGGCGAAAGCTGACCGAACTTCAGATCGGGGAACCCGATCAGCTTGCCGGCGAAGATCTCCTGCAGCATCGGAGAGGCCATTCCGATCACGCCGATGCCCGCCGAGACGTTCAGCGTCAGCACCCACCAGATCAGCCAGAATTGCGGCGTCTTGTGCGCGTTGTCGAGATGCACATTGTGCTCGGAGATCATCGATTTCTTTTCGCTGGGCGGCGTCCATCCGTCGGGCTGCCAGCCCGCCGGCGTCACGCGATAGGCGAAGGCGCCGATCATCATGAAGACGAAATAAATCAAGCCCATGACGACGAATGTCTTCCAAACTCCGACATCGGTCGGAGTTTTGAAGTAGTTGATCAGCAAATTCGCCAGCGGCGCGCCGATCATGGCGCCACCGCCGAAGCCCATGATGGCCATGCCGGTCGCCATGCCGCGATGATCCGGGAACCACTTGATCAGCGTGGAGACCGGAGAGATGTAGCCGAGACCCAGACCTATGCCGCCGATCACGCCGGCGCCCAGCCACATGATCCAGAGCTGGTGAACGTAGACGCCGAAGGCGCCGAGCAAGAGACCGCCGCCCCAGCAACATGCCGCGACAGCACCCGCCTTGCGAGGGCCGGCGCGTTCGAGCCAGCCGCCCCAGATCGCAGCCGAGACACCGAGCACGACGAAGAACAGCGTGTACATCCACCCGAGGCTTGCCACCTTCCAGTCGCATGTGGTGGTGAACAGTTCCCGCCAGAGTGAAATGTCCGGACACGCCTTCGGGGCGCTCAGTCCGATCGCGCGCGACAGCGGCAGCCAGAACACGGAAAATCCGTAGGCCATGCCAATGCAGAGATGAATGCAAAGCGCGGCCGGCGGCACCAGCCAGCGATTGAAGCCGGCTTTTGCGACCGTGTGCTCGCGATCGAGAATTCCGCTTCCGGCGCCGTTCATCGTACCAGCGGTTTCAGCAGTAGCCATTCATTCCTCCCCTACTACGGCCGCCCTTGCCGGGCTTGTTTGCCGCACGATTTCTGTTGTTGTCCTACACCGGAAGTTCACTCGCAGCGAGCCAACCCCGATATTGCTGCTTCGCACAATTTCCAAATGGGTTAACGTGCCGAAGATTGCTCCTGCGGCGTCTAACCCCTTTTGCAGCGCCTTATGCCCGAGTTGCGCACAGGCAAGCGCCGTCATTGCGACATGCACCGCTCACTCCCGAAGCGACAACTCGTCCGTCGCCGGAAATACGCCCGTCGGAATTGGGGCAGATGACCGGGCCTGTGTCGATAGGCAAATGGTAGATACCAGCGGTTGAAGCCGGTTCCCAATGCCGAAGGTGCGTCTAACTGTCTCGGTCGGGGTTGTGCCCGGTGCCGAAGAATCGGGATTCGCAATCAAACGATTTGCTTTTTGGATCGTGCGGCGGATTTATTTGACGACCAAAACCGGGCATGGGGACAATTGCACGATGCGATCGGCGCGACTCCCGATCAGTCGCCCGTAGAGCGCCGAGCGACCGGTGGCCATACTCGGTGCAGTTGAAGCCGAACTCCAGCATCACCGCATAGACCACCGCGACTGAAGTCGTCGACATGGCAACGCCCGCGAGCCAACTCGGCATCACTTCCCAGCCGAGGACGTAATAGGCCGCAGCAGCACAGCCCAGAAACGGGAAGAAAAAGCTGGCAAGACCTACGGCCGCAGCTTCCCGCTGCGCCGTCAGGTCGGCTTCTTCGTGCCATATTGAAGCACCTGGACTTTCTCAAGAGTGACAAGGCCGCTGGACATCATCTTGTCGAGCACAGGCAGGAAATCGTCGATTTTTTCCTCGCTGTCGACAATTTCGATGACCAGTGGCAGGTCTTCCGAGAGACGCAGGATTTTCGTGGTATGCAGCCGGCTTGATGCGCCAAAGCCCATCGGGCCGCGCAGAACGGTTGCGCCGGCGAGGTGCATTTCGCGCGCCTTCAGCACGATCGCCTCGTAGAGTGGCGATCCCCCGAGCTTGTCGTCCTCGCCGATAAAGATCCGCAGCAACAGCGCCTGTTTGGGTATCTGCATGCTCAGCCTCCTTTCAACCGGTTGAGGCGGCTCGCCAGCACATGCCCGAGCCAAACGGCGACGAGCCAGGTCACGACCGACACTGCAATATTCAAGAACGCCGTCCCTGTCATGCCGCCGTGCAGCAACCTGAATGTTTCCAGACTGAAAGCGGAGAAAGTCGTGTAACCGCCGCAGATCCCGGTCATCACGAACTGGCGCTGTCGTGTACTGGCAAATAACCGTCCATCAGGGCCGCTCAATGTACTGTAGAATCCGATGATGAAAGATCCGGTGACGTTGACGAACAGGGTTGCAAGCGGAAACCCGGAAAGCGAGGGGATAACCAGCGAAACCAGATAGCGCGAAACGCTGCCAATCATGCCCCCGGCTGCGACGCAGGCATATAGGATCGCGGTGTTCCATCTGTTTGAGACGCTCTTGCCCGTCATGCCAACGCTTCCGATTCACCTGAGGAGACGGACAAGCCCAAAGCCCAGGGACACGGCGAGAAGGCACAGCACCACGGAGAGCCCGACATAACCGGCCGCACGGCTGCGCTCGCCTTCTCTGGCCAAGCTCAGCGATTGCAAACTGAACGAAGAGACAGTGGTGTAGCATCCGAGAAATCCCGTTACGCCAAACAACCAGGGGTCCGCAGAGGCGAATATCGAATTTTCGTCCTGGGCCAGCGCGCCGAGGATACCAATCAGGAAAGCGCCGCTGACGTTGATGAACAACGTACCCCACGGAAACGTCTCGCCGACCCGCCTGGCCACGAATCCGGAAATGAAATAGCGCGCCATGCCGCCCAGCACGCTTCCCAACGCGACACTGAGCAGCCCGCCTACCACCTGATACCCATCCATTCCGCCAACGCCCGAATCGTTTCCGACATCATCAAGGCTCCAGATTGATGCATGTCCACGTCCTAGTGGACACCCAGCAATTACCAGGCCAGCCGTCTGCCATGCGGCAGCGAGCCGACCCGACCAGAAGCTTGCTGTGGAGGAACACAAGCGTGCTCCTGCCGACGCAAAGCGCCTGGCAGGAGTCATCAGCCTTGCGGCGGTTACCGGGGGACTCCATCCCCGTCTCGACAAAGGTTAGTGGGTGTGTCTGCGGAGCGCAATACCCCCGGCAAGGTCGATGACCCTGGCCTACCGTTTCCGACCTGCACCGCTATTCGGATGTCGTCACGGCATTCGCGGGATTTGCCTTTTCGATCAGGAATACAATGTGCTGCCCGGCGCGCTCGGCGATCTCGACCTTGTCACCGGTTTCCTGGATCAAGGCGGGGATGTCGATCACCGACAGCGGATCGGTGCAGTGGACCTCCAGAACGTCGCCCGGCGACAACGCCCTCAGCGCCTTGCGCGTCTTCAGGGCCGGCAACGGACATTTGAGGCCCGTGAGGTCGAGTTTGGTCAGGCTCATGGCCCATCCATGGCGAAAGGATTTCGCCTGGTCAATGCATCAGGGTGCGGCTTTCACGGTTCGCTTGAGCCTTTCGCCAGCACGTCTTGCACGGGAATCGCGAATTCTCGCATCATGGCCGCCACGGCCGGAATATCGTCGAGATGGGCAACCGTGAGCGTTGTTTCAAACGTCGCGTCGGTGGCGATGCCGGCAATGGCGGGATCGCCGGGAAAAAGCAGCGCCTTGCCATTGGCCTTGCGATGCACCTCGATCTTGCGATGCGGCTCCGATTTGAAGCCTTCGACGATGACGAGATCAACCGGCGACATTTTTGCAAGCAGTTCGGTCAGCGCTGGTTCGGCGGCACCGCGCAATTCATGCATGAGGGCCCATCGCCTCGCGGAGGATACCAGAACCTCCTCGGCGCCGGATTGACGATGAACGTAGGAATCCTTGCCCGGCACGTCCACATCGAAGGAATGGTGGGCGTGCTTGATCACGGAAACCGAAAGCCCCTCATTGCGCAAATGCGGGATGACGCGCGTCAAAAGCGTCGTCTTGCCGGCGCCGCTCCATCCCGCAAGCCCTATGACTTTCATCGATTTCTCCGCGACCGCCGCTGTTGGCCGGCGCCGTTTGCGAGCAGCCATATGCGATTGTCTGGCTCCGTCCGCAATAACTTTGCAAGGCCAATGTCTCCCGCCGGGAAAGCCTTATAGCGGTCTGCTGGCCTTGTCATGCTGGGCTGCGGTCATGATTAACGACCAATCTCAGCGCTGGATGGGGGGCAGGATTGATCTTGCCTCATCCTGAGGAGGCCGCGGCCGTCTCGAAGGATAGGCATCTCGGGCCTCACGGTTCGAGACGCGCGAAAAGCGCGCTCCTCACCATGAGGATCAACCGCCATACCCAAATCGTTTATCCTACGCCGCCAGCGGAACGGTCCAGGCGTCGTAGGAATAAACCCAATCCGTGTCGGTCTTCTCCTTCAGCCAGGTGTTGGTCCGCGACGTCTGCTGGACGCGCGCGGTTCGCTCGCGTCGCGTCGCCTCGAACCTTCGAAACGCATTCGCAACACCGTCACGGTCGACATCCCGAAGACAGCGCGACAGCACGGCGGCGTCTTCGATCGCCATGGCGGCGCCTTGTGCCATATAGGGCGTCATCGGATGGCAGGCATCGCCCAGCAGGGTCACGTTGCGATCCGTCCAGCGCGCAAGCGCATCGCGGTCGACGATCGCCCACTTGTGCACGTCCGGGCAGGCGGCCAATACATTCGTGACCTGCCGGTCGAAGCCCTCGAATGCCGCGCGCAATTCCCTCACATCGCCCTTCGCCGACCAGGACTCGATCCTGAACTCAGGCTCGGGCTGGCTGGTGACGAAATAGACTTCGCTGCGGTCCGGCTTGACGTAGTAGATCACGATATGCCGGTCTTCCCCCCACCATTTGGTGCAGTCGTCGATCTTTTCTCCGCCGAGAAGCGCGGCCGGATAGGTTGTCCGGTAAGCGATGCGTCCGGTGAAATTCACCGGTGAGGCGCCAAACAGGATTTCCCGCACCAGCGAATGAACGCCGTCCGCGCCGACGACCGCATCGGCCGTCGCGGTTGCCCCATTGGCAAACCTCAAGCGGATGCCATCGCCGGTCTCGTCCAGTCCGGCCAGCTTATGGTTCAGCCTGACGTACTCGCCAGGCACGGCGCTTGCGAGCGCCGCGTGCAGATCGCCGCGATGCGCCAGCAGATACGGCGCGCCGAACTTGCGCTCGGCGCTTTCGCCGAAAATCATGTCGAACTTGACCTCGCCCGTGCGCCAGTCCCTGTTGTTCCAGGAACGGGGATAGAACGACTGGGCGCGCAGCCGCTGCTCGAGCCCGAGCTCGCGCAGAACCTTCATGGCATTGCAGCCGATCTGGATGCCGGCGCCAATTCTGGCAAATTGCGCCGCCTGTTCATACACGCTGACGGCGATGCCTGCCCGCCGAAGCGCCGCAGCAGCAGCGAGCCCGCCCATGCCGGCGCCGATGATCGCGATTTCGAGCGGTCTTGCCATCGCTTCTGTCCGCTGGTTATCCCTCGATTGGAGTCGAACTAAATTGCCAAATGCCACCAAGCGCTGGTGTGGCATCCCTGCCCGCGTTGACGGGCTGCATTCAATTAAGTGCAAAAAATGGATCGGACGGGTTAGGCTCCAGGTTAACAAGAGTACGATGCTCAACAAAGGCCAATGCGCCACCCAGGGGAGGAACGAAGATGTTCGTCAGAGGCATGACCGTGGCCGGTATCCTCGCAGCCGGCGTGTTGTCGTCGGCTCAGGTGCTGGCTCAAGTTTCGGATGACGTGGTCAAGATCGGCGTTCTCACCGACATGAACGGACCCGCCGCCACGGCCACCGGCCAGGGATCGGTGACTGCCGCGCAAATGGCCGTGGAAGATTTCGGCGGCAAGGTGCTGGACAAGCCGATCCAGGTGATCGTCGGCGATCATCAGGACAAGCCCGATATCGGCGCGGCCATCGCGCGGCGATGGTACGACACCGAACAGGTCGACCTGATCGTCGACGTGCCGGTGTCGGCGGTAGGGCTGGCGGTGCTGAACATCGCCAACGAAAAGAAGCGGATGTTCATCGCGCATTCGACCGGCACGGCGGATTTCCACGGAAAGTTCTGCTCGCCCTATGCCATCCAGTGGGTGTTCGATACCAGAGCACTCGCGGTCGGCACCGCGCAGGAGGTGGTCAGGCGCGGCGGCGACAGCTGGTTCTTCATCACCGACGATTATGCGTTCGGCCATTCCCTGGAAAGGGATGCTTCGGCGGTCATCGTCAAGAACGGCGGCAAGGTGGTCGGCTCGGTTCGCCTGCCCTTTGCGACGCCCGATGTGTCGTCGTTCATCCTGCAGGCGCAGGCCTCGAAAGCCAGGATCGTCGGCATCGCCGGCGGCCCGCCGAACAACATGAACGAGATCAAGACCGCCGGTGAATTCGGCCTGCTCAAGGGCGGCCAGCAAATGGCGGGCCTGCTGGTGCTGATCACCGATATCGACGGGCTCGGCCTCCCCGCGGCGCAAGGGTTGTTGCTGACGACTTCTTTCTATTGGGACATGGACCAGAAGACGCGGGACTGGTCGGTCCGCTATTTTGCGAAGATGCAGCGAATGCCGACGATGTGGCAGGCCGGCGTCTATTCCTCCGTCATGAACTATCTCAATGCCATCAAGGAGAGCGGCACCGACGAGCCGCTGAAGGTCGCCGCGAAGATGCGGGAGAAACCGATCGATGACTTCTTCGCGCGGAACGGGCACTTGCGCGAGGACAATCTGATGGTTCACGACCTCATGCTGGTGCAGGTCAAGACCCCTGTGGAGTCACGATATCCGTGGGACTACTACAAGGTCCTTTCGAAAATCTCCGGCGAAGACGCGTTCGGCCCGCCGGATCCCGCGTGCCCGATGGTGAAGAAGTGACGGCCGCCGGCAGCGATTTTATTCGATCACCTCGTCCGCGAAGGCAAGCAGGGTGGGCGGAATTGTCAGACCGAGAGACCTCGCCGCGCCCGCGTTAATGATCAATTCCAGCTTGGTCGGAAATTCCACTGGCAACTCGGCCGGCCTCGCTCCCTTCAGAATCTTCACGACGTAACTGGCTGAACGATGGAAACACTCGGGGAGATTCACGCCATAGCTGATCAGGCCTCCTGCATCGACATGATCGCGGAAGCCGTAGATCGCCGGTAGTCGCGACCTCGCGGCAAGTTCGGCGACGTTTTGTCTCTCGTTGAAAAACAATCCATCGACCTGAACCACGACTGCTTGCACGCGCGCGCATGCCAACGATTCAAATGCAGTCTTGAGGTCGTCAGGCGTCCGCACTTCTGCAGGCACGAGCCTGACCCCGACCTTCTGCGCCTCGCTCTCGATTTCCTGTCGGTCGATAACCACGGAACTGGCGACATTCACCAGGAAACCGATCTTGGCCGCAGCGGGTATCAATTGAAGCGCCAATTCAAGCTGTTTGCCAACCAGACCCTCGGTTCGGAACGCCACTCCGGTCACGTTTCCGCCGGGATGTGCCATGCTCGCGATGAGACCGAGGGGAACAGGGTCGGCAAGCAGCGGGCAAACGATCGGAATAGTGCTCGTCCACTTCTTGAGCGCGACCACGGCCGGTGTGACCGTTGCCAGAATGACTTTCGGTTGGAGATCGGAAATCTCTCGCGCAAGCTGCGGCAACCGGTCAAAGCGGCCCTCGGCGAAGCGATAGGCAATCTCGACATCCCGGCCCTCAACGAAACCAAGCTCGCGCAGCCCCTGCGAAAAAGCGTCCATCATGTACACGTTGTGCGCTCTTGAGACTGCGCTCAGGAACGCAATGAGCGGCCGCCCGGCCGGCGTCTGGCCACGCGCCCCCGGAACTGGCAACGCAAGGGTGCAGGCCAGCGATGCGATAAACCCCCGCCGTCGCATGTGTTTTCCCAATGAATGACCACGCCTGTTGGCAACAGAGCCGAGATCAAACCATAGCACGGGAAATCATCATGAGTTGCGGCCTTCCCAATTGGCCCGCAACCCTGCGATGCCAGAGGTTTGTGCCGGAATGACGCTGACCGATGGAAACACGCTTCTACAATCAGAGTCACTTCACCACGCCGATCTCGCGGAAATATTTCAGCACTCCGGGATGGATCAGCGACACATCCGGCGCGGCCGCAACCGTGTTGGCGGCCGTCGTCTCGCAGGCCTGCGCCAGCTTCTTGCACAGGGCGCTTTCGGCGCCGTGCAGCGTGCGCGCCAGACGGTAGGCGACATCGTCGGGAAGATCGGCGCGCGCGAGCACGAAGCTCCATGATCCCAGCGAATCGATCGGCGCGTTCTGGTTGGGATAACTGCCGGCCGGCACGGTCATCGGCTTGAGGAAGCTGTGCCTGGCGCGGATGCGCGCGATCTCTTCCCTATCCGGCGCGATGAAGCGGGCGCCGCCTGGACTGTTTGCAAGCGCCGTGAATCCGGGCCAGCCAATGCCCGCGCCCCATAACGCCGCGACCCTTCCATCGAGCACCATCGCCGGCCCGTCGCCGGCATGGTCGAGATAGATGGATTTGAAATCCTCGTCCTGCTTGAGGCCAAGGCCGTCGAGCATGAAACGCGACATCACGGGAAGACCGGAGCCCTTTGCGCCGAACGCAACCGGTTGTCCCACGAGATCGCGTATGGTCTTGTACGGACTGTCGGCGCGCACCACGAACATTCCAGGGCTCGAATACATCGCGGTCAGGATCTTCAGTGGTGTGGCGGGCCTGCCAATGCCCTTGAAGGCTTCGTAAGCGGGCTCGCCGGCAACGAGGCCGAGGTCGAGCGAACCGGATTCGAGCAGAGGAATATTCTCGTAACTGCCCTTGGTGTTGCGCGGGTCGACGACGAGCGCAGCGTCCGCCTCGTTCATGATCTGCGCGAAATTATTGCCGTAGAGCGGAAAGCCGCCGCCTGGCGTGGCCGTACCCAGGCTTATCGTCGTCCTCTGAATGGGCTTGCCTCCGTCTTGCGCCACAGCATCGCCCGAAAGCACGAGCAGGCCGGCACAAATGACACGCGCGATATTCATTTCCAATCCTCTTGCACCTGTAGAGCCGCACTTTGAAGCAGGAAGGAAGGTGAGGCAAAAGGAATGTAGGCAAAGCCGCCTTTCTGTGAAAGCATGGCATGCGCCTTTGCAAGCGGAGTAGTCTCATGAGTATTTTGCGCGCGGCCGCGATCGGCTTGATCTGCCTTTCGAGCATGTTTGGCAGCGCGGCGCCAGCGGCCGACTACCCGAACCGGCCGGTGCGCTGGCTGATCGGCTTTGCCGCCGGCGGCCCGGTCGATGTCGTGGCGCGCATCATGAGCCAGTGGCTCTCCGATCATTTCGGCCAGCAATTCGTCGTGGAGAATCGTGCCGGTTCGGGCGGCAATATCGCGGCCGCGACCGCCGTGAATTCGCCGCCCGACGGTTACACGATCCTGTTCGTCGCCCCCAACAACGCGATCTCGGCCTCGCTGTACAAGCACCTTTCTTACGACTTTCTCCGCGACACCACGCCGGTCGCCAGCATCATGCAGCTGACCAACATGATGGTCGTCTCCAACGCCATGCCGGTGAAGAACGTTCAGGAGTTCATCGACTACTGCAAGGCCAATCCCGGCAAGATCTCCTATGCGTCTTCCGGCAACGGGACCTCGGTGCACATGTCGGCCGAATTGTTCAAGGCGATGACCGGATGCAACATGCTCCATGTGCCCTATCGCGGCTCGGCGATCGCGTTTCCCGACATCATCTCCAACAAGGTGCAGCTGATTTTCGACAACCTGCCCTCGGCCCTTGAACAGTCGCGCGCCGGAACCGTGCGCGCGCTTGGCGTCACGTCGCCGCAGCGCTGGTCCGGCCTGCCCGACGTACCCGCGATCGCCGAGACCGTGCCGGGCTTCGAGTTGGTCGGCTTCTACGGCATCGCGGCGCCCAAAGGTACGCCGCCGGAGATCGTGGAGATTCTCAACAGGGCGGTCGGCGAAGCGCTGAAGGATCCCAAGGTGGTCGAGCGGCTGACGACCCTCGGAGGCATTCCCAGGCCAATGACGCCGGCCGAGTTCGGCAAGCTCGTGGCCGATGAAACCGAGAAATGGCGCAAGGTGGTGGAATTCGCGGGCGTCTCGGTGGATTGAACAGGAGCCGCGCCGCGCTTCTTGGTGGCGCAGCTCGTCCTTCGGGACCTTCCGGAGGGCCTGAAACGGCCTGCCGCAAACACGCCATTGCGGCGACGCCGGCCACATTGTAAGGGGTCTCTCGCAACCGTTGCCTGCCGGAAGAATCGGCAGTCGCGGCGGGGCCTGTAGCTCAATGGTTAGAGCCGGCCGCTCATAACGGTCTGGTTGCAGGTTCGA
>CAWFZL010000001.1:0-140288 GCA_963820275.1 uncultured Alphaproteobacteria bacterium | reverse complement strand
CCAGATCAACCAACGTGACGCCGTCCGTCGCGGAGAGTGCTCTTGCGTAGCGTGCTTAACAGAAATACGCATCAATCGACAAAACATAGTGTGGCCGCGACCATTGACATAGTGCGGCCGCCACCATCAGTTAAAGCGCAACTCAGCAATCCCGCTGGCTCTCTAAAATAACCTTTGTGCGCCAAGCGGGCAGGGATACAACCATAGTTGCATCGGTCCCCGTGGCTCTAATTGGCTGACCGGCTGTATAAATCTCGACGAAGCAAGCGAATCGATTTGGTTAGAGATACACGGGGTGAAGCCGTTCACGCGGCGCAGCGTCCCGATTTGAGTCTTAGGATGATTTAAGGCCAACTGCACTGCCTTCCGCATCCGGTTCTAGAAATATCCGAATGGTCTAGGGACAACCAAAATGCGAACTCTAATGATCGTGGCCCTCTGCGCCGCTTTGGGCGGCTGCTGGACGTCGGGGCAGGAGGTGGCAACGGCCGCTCGGCCTGGCGATCAATTTGTCGGGCAAAATGTGGACGCGGTCGTTGCCCGGTTTGGCAAGCCCGCCGGCCGTAAGAATTTGGACAACGATCAAATGACCTATGTCTGGGAACTTGCCGCAGCGGATTCGCGCGGCAACCAGAGGACCCAGACAGGTGACGCGGGTCTTTACGGAGACGGGTACACCCCCGGTTATATGTCCGATGACCCGCGATTTTGTAAAATCAACGTCTTAACGTCGCCGGAAGGGGTCGTCACGCAATTCAATGCCGAGGACTTCAACGGTACGGGCGCGCCAACGATGCCCCTTGGGCTTACCAGGAGTGTTTGCGCTCAACGACTCCAGATGAAACCTCAGACGTAAGCGCAGAGCCTAATGGCCCGCCGTCCAATTCCTCTAGTTGAGGTTACCGCCCCAGATGGAATCAAATCGTTTTGGGTGGCCTATTCAATCCCACACAAGGAGGCAGTTGCGGCAGTGAAGAATCGGATTCCACCCGACCATACGGCCGAACTTTCTGTCCGACGCCTTCCACCGAGATGGAATTTCGAGGGCGCTCGTCCAGGCGACGTCATCAAGTTAGACTTAGACGCCAACTCAACACGGGCGGCTAACCGCGGGCGATTCCTAGGGCAAACGGTAGAAGACCCAGACGAAATGGCTGAGCGACTATTGGCGACGGTTCGCAACATGCCACCAGGCCATAAACGTCTAAGAGAGATTGAAAGGTTGCGCAGGCGAATGCACTCGCTTCTTCGATCTCGTCCCAATTCGCGTGAATAGTCTAGTAGGCTTCGGCGAGATACAGGGAACCCTTTGCAAGCCTGCTGGATCGGCGACGATCTGCGCGAACTGCCGCTGTCGATGCGCAAAAACCAACCTCGAACCGCTACCGGCGCGCGTCTCTCCCATCATGGGGGTAGAGCACAGCGCCCCGCCTTTGGCACGACGTTTTTGCGCCCGGCGAGACAGCACTTCAACCGCCAGCTTTTCAAAGCGGGGGACCATTGCGTGTGCCCGCAACCGCAGCCGCCTTCGCGCTTTCGAGGAACGCTTCTAGTGCATTGATGTCGAGCACCGCGAGTTTGGTCAGTCGCGGATTGGCAAGCGTCGCCATGATTTCCCTCTGTCTGTGCGACGACACCTCGCCATAGCCAACGAAAGTAGTGGCCTCGCTTTCGTGGCCCATGTTCTGGCTCCATGCCTTCCACTCTTCCGGGGTCTGACACAGGCGCTCGCCAAGTCTGGCCAGAGTTTTCCTGTATGAATGTGGGTTGGCGTACGGCAGTCCCACCTCCGCGAAGGCGTCTCGAAAAACCTTGCGGATGGGGGCGGCCGAACGCCATGGCTGCCGGGTTAGTCCCATCGCGGCGAAGCCTCGATCGGTGGATTGTCCGACCCGTGTCGCCGGAAACAAGGGGTCGTCCGGCCCGAAGTGCAGATAGGTGATCAGCGTGTTGACATAGTCAGCAACGATTTCAAGCGGCTCTGGTCCGACCGGGAAAAAGTGGGACGTGAACGTCTTTCGCCGCTTTGTTTTGACTTCGCGGCCGTCCTGAAAAATCGTCCCCGCCGTGAGGTCGAGGTGCTTGAGCCGAAATGTAACCATGGCGCCGTCGCGGGCCCCCGAGAGGAAGGCGAAGGCGACCAGCGCCCTGTCCCGCTTTTCGACGGGCGATTGCGAAGGCATGGCATTCAGAACCCGCTTGATTTCCTCAACGGTCGGAACGGGTCCCTCGCGCCGTGCCCCGGCGATGCGCCGGTCTTGTTCAGACGGGTTGAAATACTGGGCGTCGTTCGGGTTCAGTCTGGATCGGTAGCCGGGCTCGCGGGAGAGCCATAGGAAGAAATTGCGCAGGTGCTTGAGCGTGGTGCTGACCGTGGCGGCGCTCAGCAGCTTGCCATCGGGATCGGGTTCGACGAGGCGAGCCCGGAACGATCTGGCCTGCTCCACGCCAAACTTGCTGAAAGGCTTGAAGCCGGTCGATTCCTCAAACCGGGCGATGGCACGGAGGGCGCTATCGATGGTGGCGTTCTGCTTGCCGGAGGCGGCCTCCAGATAGAACGTATAGGCTCGTTTGACCTTCTCGTTTTCGCTGCAATATTTCGGCATGATTTCACGCTCCCTCAGAGTGCGGATTGGAACAGGGCTTTGGCGTCTCGATTAGGCGCCGATGCAACGCCTTCTGTTGCTCAGGTAAATTCGCCCTTGCCATTTTGAGCGTTAGCTAGCGCAAAAACGACAGCAGGGTGTTTTGATCTTCGTCAACCGCTCGCACACGCAAAAGCCGCCAAGGTTTCCCTCGGCGGTTCGTGCCGTTGCGCTTACGTGCAGTGCGCTGCGTAGTTATTTGCGGGCGGCGCGGGCGTACATGTTGATTTCCATGCCGACCGATACTTCGACGATCTTGGGGGTCTTCCAGGCCATTTTGGCTCTTGTGAGCCGTTTCCTTCGTTGTGAATTTCAACCGCCACCGCCGCAATAGGTCTTAATCGCGTTCTGCAAATTTGCCACGCTGGAATAGTTGAGGGCGGCAGCCGCGGCATCGAGGACGTTGTATTGCTGGGCCAGCGTCGAGACGCTCACGCCGTGGCAATTTGGCGTTCCCGGCGTGCCGGCGAACAAGGGTTGTTGTGAGCCGACCATGCACGCCGCCTGAGCGAGGCGCACGACGATGCCGCTTTGTTTGGGTGGAACCGTGACAGGACCGGTGCCGGTTACCTGCTGCACCAGGACGAGGTTGATCCCGTTTGCTGCGTAGGTGAAGTTGTACGTCTGCCCGTTTGGATAGGTGATCCCGGTCGAATTGCCGACGGAGTTATAGCTGCATTGCGTCAATTGCGTCGTGCCATCGCCGAGAACGCGGCCGATGCCGAGCGGCATATTGTAAGTACCGTCGCAGGCTTGAGTTAACGACAGCGTTTTTTTTAACGTTCGGCGTGACCATTTTCGTTGCGCATAAGCTCGAAGCCTATCTGCCTTCAACCTCATCTCGGAGTAGGATGAAACCACAGAGCACGGGACCGATTAACGCCCAGGATTTGTGAACTTCCTGCCGCTTGCCGTGACCAACCCTCTAACCCCGAAAGCCGACATCGGGCGTCAGCTTGAACTATAGAAATCAACAGGAAAGCGGTCGGATCCACAATGGCGCTCGCTTGACAATCCGACTGCCGACGAGAGGCCGCTCCAATCGCTCAATTTCGGCAACGATCCGATTATAGGTCCGCTGCCACATCCTGTACGGACGTTCGCGTATGGGATCGATTACCGGACGTCCGCCGCCGATCCGTTCACGTAGTCGGTAGGCCCGCAAATAGACCCGCGCCATCTCGTTCCGTAGTTGGCTTTCATACGGTGGATTCCCAACACAAGCGCGGCAGAAATAGCCGCCCATTCCTTTGAACAGTCGCGCCACTCGACGTTTCGCAATGGGGGCAATGCATCCAGGGTCGCTACCTCCGAAGTGACAGGCGTCCACGAGAGATGGATTTGCTGAGGCGTTACATGATTGCAGAATTACTTCAATCAATATCGGTCGGCCCTCATCGTTCGACCTGAGGCCACCGCAGCAATGGTCGAAAGCGTCCGGATACGTTCCTTCAACAAACCCTTCCGATTAAGTTCGCGCACATCGAGACAATCGGCTGCCAATTCTTCGATAGTCAGGCGCTCTCTATAACCACTATCGACGTCGCTCATTCGAATAACCATTCGAGGGTGTCGTCTGAGATCTCGCCCTTGTCGATGCGATTCCAAATCGCGTCTCGCGTCGCGTCTGGAAGATCGCCGAAATGGACCCGGATGTCGGAGCCGGGGGCGCGTGCGAAATATACGCGACCGATCTGCCGACACTCTGGGGGCATTTCGAACCCATCGTAGTAGGGGTCGAGCGTCAAACCCCAGCACCATTCGATCCCCGCCGTTGCTGGATCGATCAATTTGCCGGCGGCGCGGCGTTCATCCATCCGGCTTATTATAAGCTTGGTCGCTGTACTTCATTAGCTTGCCTCCACTGTTCGTGTTCAATTCCATACGATCTGCTCGATTTGGCGACCTCGCTTATGTGCCAGCCTTGGCATTGCGTTCCAGTTGCAGTTCGACAATCCGGGAGGCGATCGGCCCCCAAGTCGCGAAGTCTTTCAGGAAGCGGTCCATGTCGATCCGGCCATCCCGCTTATAATGGGCCAAAAATATGTCCCAGACCTGTTCTGCCCTTACGCCCTGCAGATCGATGCCGGCGTGGTCGGTGAACGAGAGCAGATTACCATCGATCACGAAATCCTCGAACGCGATCCACATGCCCGCCTCGGCATCGCGCTGGCTCATTCTTTTTGTACCCATTACGCCTCGCCTTTTTCGGGAGTGCAGAAAATCAACCCGCCCAAATGAACGTGCTGACGACGGCCTGTCGGGGCAAAGCCTGCTCGCCAGTCGAAGCCGACGCCATCCCGAACCTCGAACTTCAAGCAATCCAATCACGGGCCATGCCCTATGGTATACTATATGTGTGCCCTAGATTGACACCGTGAGGAGCATCGAAGAAGCGTTCGCAGTATCAATCGGTGGCACCGTTTCCTTGTTTATGCGGACTTTTGGAGTTGAGGGTGTGCATGGATTGGTACCGTGGGCGAATATCTTAGCACCGTGTTTTGTTTTTCTCGCCCCCAACTCATGAACGCTTTGGTCGGTAGCTCGCCCGTGACGTCGCATCTCCAGAATGTAAGTCTCCACTCTGTAGCGTGAAGCGTCTTCCGACTGAACGCTCCCTTTGTTACGCAGACAATGAAGCCACGGTCCTGAAGTTCTTCGAACGCGCGCTTTGCGGTGCCTGGCGCAATCCTGCACCTCTCGGCGGCTTTGCGCACAGACAGGCCGATCCTGCCGTTATTGAAACCGTCGTAGCAGCGGACGATTTCGACCAGCACCGCGCGAGCGGGGCAACTCAGTGACAGGTAAGCTGGCGAGTCTAGAAGCCAGCGGTAGAGCCGAACGTGAGGCGCATCGATTCGCTTGTTGAGCCTACGGCGTTTGCCCACGGCACGCCTCCCGCGCCGGAAAGCCGTCCGTGATTGTTCGCGGAGCAAGCTGGAGCATAAGAGCCAGCCAGGCCGAAGCCGCACCAGCGACCGCTTCTGGGCCGGCAATGGCACTCCGACAGTGGTCGATATGAGGCAGCGGAAATAAAAGGTTCGCGCCCCTGCAGTAGGCGCCCGCAATATCGGAGCCGGTCATCGGTACCGCTCCCCATCCGGGAAAGCATTAGCGATGATAGTGCCTGCCACCGAAGATGAGACCCGATACTTCTTAACGACCCACCTCCGACGCTGCTCAGTCAAGAATGGGTCGTCACCGGTGAACGAGGGACACTGGTTTAATTTTCGAGGAACATGTATATTCATGTCGTCTACCTATCTTTGGCGAGAGCGATGGACAAAAAGCCCCGGCGCGGTGTGATGACCGTGACCGGGGTTTCTTTTCTAAAACTTGCCTTTAGCTTTTGGCTTGATGGCAGGATGACTTTCAATCCACCGGCGGAGGTCGTCGGCCAAAATCAAAGTTCTCCTTCCGCGTTTAACTGCACGAAGCTGGCCGCATTTGATTGCGCTGTACAACGACGTGCGCCCAGCGCGCCCAAGCGAACACGCCTCAGGAATGGAATACGCAATTGGGTTCATTTGATCCCTCTTCAGTGAAAACCGGGATAGTTCCGGCGGCCGTGCCGACGTTCGGTGTCGGCTCGCCGCACGTGGCGAAAATTTATTGATAGGTCACGAGGAGGGTTTTCAGGGATTGGTGTTCAAAAGTCTCCAACCCGGGTGACGAAGGCTGATGTTAAAAATTACAGGCGATCTATCTCGATGTTTCTTCGCATATTTGGCCCAATTCTTGAGGGCGGCTTGCATTCCGCGGGTTTGGTCAAAAATCACGGACCACAATACGCCAACAAATTCGTCAAATGGATGCGGACGCTCAGCGGATCCTCTGCGTGCAGGTCGGCCGGTGAGCCATTTGAAAATGGCGGCCATATCCAAAAGCAACAAATACGATGGAAGATTGCGGCGCTGGTCCGTTGCTGCTGTGAAGCCCCGCTCAATTGCCTTTGCAGCCGACTCGAGTTCTCGCAAGAAAACTCGTTGCTCCGCGAGTCTGCGAGTTTGCACGACTTTTTCTCGGCTGTAGTAGTCACCGGAATGGCCCTCAGTTAGCTTCCACACCAGCCAGCTGTTGCCGTCAAATATTTCGAAGTTTTCGAGGGCATCACGTAATCCCTCAGCATGCTTGATAACGCAGCGGATTGGTTTTAGCCGTTCTCGAGCAATGGCTTTGTCAGGATAAATCCGAGTCGCTTTCTGCAAATCGTGCTCAGCCCAATCGTTCAGGATGTCGCCGAATCGCTCTAATTTTTTTGGCTCGGCGACAGAGACGTGGCTGAGGATCGCCTCAATGTCGCGATCCGTAAACTTTACAAGGAAAGTCGGTTGGGCCAAGCGACCCTTAGGCTTCGTCCCGGTCTTAGTGGGCATCGCGCGCACCTCGCGAAGCACCCTATGAAGGGCGCGGAAACCGGTGGTGCTCCCGGCTTATCGGATGGCCGTCCTATCCGCGCCGCCCCACCTTATCGCGAGTCGCGGTCCTTTGTCCGCTCACTCGCGAACTGAAAAGGATGGTGGCAACAATTTTGCGACCAGTACGAGGTGGGAGAGTACCGAGCATGTAAAGGCTGAAGCGCGCACATATGATACGATAAACGTTTATATTTGCGACGAGGAAACAGCCGGTTACGCTGCCTTGGCAATAAGCGCGCTAAAAAAGGCCAACACCACCGGATTTCTCGCGGGGGATACTCCAAATCCACAAGCTAAAGGTGGCAAGAAGAAAGTCCCGGCATCTACAGGTTTTTTAAGCGGCAACTAGGCTAGCAGAAATAGTCCAATTGAGCTTCTGGTCGTTATATCAGATTCTGGGTCATTCGCGTCGGTTTGTGTGCATCCCGGTGTTTTCCGGTCGACCCTTTAGAGCCGACCTTGGGTTCGAGAGGGACAATGGAATCGACCGGCGCGTTCCTTGCGCCGGAAGTCGTCTAGCTCTTCAGCATTTGCACAACGTTTGACCGTACTTTTGGTTCGCAGAACGCCGTCCAAGCTTCCATCAATTTGCGACGCTTTTCTAGCGCGTCGCTCCGCCGGTAAGCCTGTTCAGCCTTGTCGCCTATGACATGGGCCAAAGCCGTCTCGACAACCTCACGCGGGAAGCTGGAAACGTTGCCGGCCCAATCCCTAAAGCTGGAACGGAAGCCGTGCACTGTAACGTTATCGAGATTCATTCGGCGCAGAACCATTTCCATCGCCATGTTCGAAAGCGGTTTGTTGCGGACTTGTCCAGGAAAGACGAAATCCCCCAACCTAACCTTATAAAGCTTCCGCAGGATTGAAACCGCGCGGGAAGATAATGGCACCCGATGTTCTCTGCCACCCTTCATGCGGCTTGCTGGAATCGGTCCAAAGTTTCTTGTCGAGGTCGATTTCATCCCACCGCATACCCAAAATTTCGCCCGACCTCGCCGCTGTCAGAATGCATACTTCGAGTGCCTGCGCGGCAAGCGAGTTGCTTTCCCGCAGGCGCGCTATGAATGCGGAAACCTCCTCATAAGCCATCGCTAGATGATGCCCCCGGGCGAGCTTCGGACGCTTGGGCAGAAGGTGGTCCAGATGCCCGCGCCAGCGAACTGGGTTTTCACCCACGCGAAATCCCTTGGCTTTAGCGGCGTCCAGGACCTTTTCGATGCGTCCCCGTAACCGGGAGGCGGTTTCAGCCTTGGTCGTCCAGATCGGCTTCAAAATGGCCAGAACGTCGTCGGTGGTGATGGTGTCCACCGGCTTGTCGCGCAGCGGTGCTGCGTAGGTTTCCAGCGTCATCTTCCATTGAGCCTTGTGCTTTTCGTTGCGGAAGCCGGCAGAAAGCGTCTCGCGCACGCTATCGGCCATTTCCCCGAAAGTAGGGATGCCGTTGTCGCGCTTGCGCTCCTCGATGGGGTTGAGTCCCTGGGCAATCTTGCGGCGGGCGCCAGCCGCCTTTTCCCGAGCATCGGCAAGGGGGACGCTGCTGGCGCTACCCAGGCCCATTTCCTTAGCCCGACCGCGCCAGGTGAAGCGCAGAACCCATTTACGCGCACCCGTAGGCGAGACAATCAAGTAGAGGTTGCCGCCGTCGCTGTATTTGCCCGGCTTTGCCGTTTGAACCCTGCGCGCCGTGAGATTGCCAGCCATCGCCTTGCCCCTACAGTCCCCAAATCGGTCCCCAAATATAGCACGGCTTGGGACGGATGCGAATGGACGGTAGCGGCCAGCCGTGTGAAGAAACCACTAGAAATAAGGCTTATTATGAGATGTAGGCGCACAGCGGCGAATAGTAACGGATCATCATTAGGCGGACACTCTCTCCGCCAGACCGTGCAATGCGCCACCCTTTGCGGTCCTTCGCTACTGTTCGAAAAACCCTATAAAATAGCCGATAGCACCGCGTTAAGCTCTATGGACACTCTCTGTCCTTTGTCAGAATCCGACCCCTGATTGTGGACAGGATTGTAGATTTACGAGGGCGACCGGGAGACTCACAGCGCTAAAGGTCGAGAAGACCAAGCGGGCGGGCATGTATGCTGATGGCGGCGGGCTCTACCTGCGCATCAATGGGCGATCTTCTGCGCGACGCCTCTGCAGGAGAAGCGAGGCAGCCTGACTGCTTTGCGAAGCTGATAGCTCGAAAACTGGGTCCGGAAGACTAGGGGACCCGCCTATCAGCGCGACGGCGGTTGTCTTTATGGGACCCGATCGGGTTCAAATGGGATCCAGTTTTTCTTCGATAGGCACAGTCCGCAGTCCACGAGCCCCGAACGCAATGGATGTCGGGGGCGCAGATCCTGAAAATTGAGCGTAACAAGTGATTGCTCGGCAACGAAGGAGTTGATGCGAAATCCCGCCTCCGAAAAATTGCTTAGAGAAAAAAGTATCATGGAAACGCTGATCTCCCGCTGCATACGGTTTGCCCCCTCGGTTTCGGCGTCCTGGTATGCAATCCCGCTTCGACTGATCATTGGGATTGGGTTCATCCATCACGGCTACGCAAAGCTTGCGCGCGGCCCGGAATCATTCACTGGCATCCTCTCCGCGCTCGGCATGTTTGACCCGCCTTTATTGGCCTGGGCAACAATCGTCGTTGAAATTGGCGGAGGGCTCGCCGTGATTGCTGGCCTGTTTATTCCGTTGGCAAGCATTCCCATGATCATCGTATTGCTGGTTGCGATCTTTACGGTTCATCTTCCCAACGGTTTCAGCTCGATCAAGCTTCAATCGGTCACGGCGGCCGGTGCGCATTTTGGGCAACCAGGGTATGAGACCGATCTTCTGTATCTTGCCGGGATCGTAGCCCTGGTTTTGGGTGGTTCTGGTCCGCTTGCGCTGGATGGCTTTCTCGTCAGATCGCGCACGGGCAAAAGATGATCGGACAATGAGCCTGGCTTCACCGCCTGATCCAGCGATGAAATCCGCGACCGAATCACAGAACTGCAGAAGCAGCCGAGCTATCGCCGCATCCGTAGGAGGGGATAGGGCCGTCCATCGTGGTCCAGAGACATCGACGACATCACGCGGAAACCCATCGAACTCGTAAAATCCAATCGCTTGCAGATTTTCCGCGTTCACTTCTACTTCGAGCTTCGTTGAGCACGACGCCGCATCGGCCAGAAACCTCCGTCTAAGTCCTTGGGCGCGAAATTCCATATACCTCACGCTCCGGCCAAATGAGTCGGTGAGTTAATTGCGTAGAGCCAATATGGAGAGTTACTCGATATCTGAGGATAATTTGACGCTGGCCCGGGTCCTCGCAAGGTGCGATCGGATTGCGCGGTCTATCCGAAACCGCCGCCGATGACGATGTTTGTTGGTCGGCTCTTTCATGACTGCTGTGGGAGGCAACCTTCTCGGGGTCGCTATCGGGCAAGTTCCGGCGGCCGAAGGAAGCCGCGCGCCAGATGATCGCTCGAAACGCGTCCCGGTCCCCATGCCATGATCCCGAGCGCCATTGCCGCCCACGTGAGATGAACCGGCCAGCCATCGGGCACGGTGAGCTCGACGATGATTGTCATGAATAACAGCCCCAGCGCGGCGAAGCGGGTCGCGAGGCCGAGCACCAGCAGCACCGGAAAGGTGATCTCGCCGCAGCCGGACAGAAAGGCCATCACGCCGGGCAACGGATAATGGTAGGGCCCGCCCGGCAGATGCAGCATGAATTCGTCGCTGAAAAGTGTGACCGCGGTATCGCTCAGCTTGAGAAAACCGTTCCACTTGAGCATACCCGACTTCCAGAATGGCACGGCCAAAGCCAAGCGCATCACGAGCTGAACGAGCGATGGCTGTGCCATCGTCTGGATCAATTGGCTAGCCTTGGCAACGAGGCCGGCGACCGGCTGCAGTTCTCCGATCGCAGTGACTTGTCGATCAGCAATCATGTGCGTCTCCAAAACTTATCGTGGTGAAAGCGCCGGCTTCGATTATGCCGGCAACGCTTGCGGCAATGTCGAAAGAGGAGGAAATCTGAAGCGCCGATGCGGCCGCCTCCCCGAGCGATCGCCCCGACATCAGGCTCTCGAGGAATGCGGCGCCGCCTGGCGGAAGCCGGCGGAGAACGACATCGAGATCGGATCGAGTGATCAGGGCGTCCTCCGGCGTCGAAGCATCGATACTCTCCGGGGACCCGTTGCCGCGATTGCTGGCAACAATCCTCACGGCGGAAAAACGCGAGCGAACGATCCGCGTCGCCGGGTGCACGGTGAAGACCACACCGAAGAGCTTTTCCTGCGGGACCGAAGCAAGCGCGGCCGGCGCCAGCGGCTCGGCGTCGGCGGCGTGGTAGGCATCAAGCCAGGCCCGCTCGATCCGCGCCGCGTCGGCAAGCCACGGCATCGACCTCGCATACTCATATTGCTCGATGAACGCCGGGAAATCGCGCCCATATTCAAACAACAGCGGGGAGGTGGGCGGGGTGGTGCGGATGTGGGAACGTGCCATGGCGCGGAAAAAATCGACACCGGTAATACGCCGGACCGCTGGGTAAACGGCTGCGAGCGCGTCGATCAGGCTGACCGTGACGTTGTTGCGGTATACGTCGTAGCGTTTGTCGGCTTTCTTTCCGGCGGGGCCCGCGACAACGGAGGGCGTCGCGCGGCGGGGATCGAGCAGCCCAGATGCGACTGCCGCATACGACGATGATGCCTGCTCAGGCGGCAGCATGGCGGACATCCCGATAATGACGATCGAGAATTGCCTGCGCAGCTTCCGCTTCGGCTCTCAAAACGGGCCAGTCCGGAATCCTGCTGTCCCACTCGATCAGCGTTGGGACAGGACCACACCGTCCGATCACGATCTCGTACAATTTCCATACGGCATCGGCGACCGGCCCGTCATGGCTGTCGATCAGGAGCAGGTCACCTTCGTCGTCCGTTTGCTCGGCATGGCCGGCAAGATGGATCTCACCGACGCGCGCAAGCGGAAAGTCGGAAAGATACTCCAGTGCGGAGAATCCGTGATTGGTTGCGGAGACAAACACATTGTTGATGTCAAGCAATAGGCCGCATCCGGTGCGCTCCGCAACGCGGCGGATGAACTCCGTTTCGCCCATCGTCGACTCGCCAAACGCTAGATAAGTGGACGGATTCTCCAGCAGCAACGGGCGCCAGATGGCCTCCTGTACCTGATCGATATGATCGCAAACGCGACGGAGCGTGGCTTCGGTGTAAGGCAGCGGCAGCAGGTCATTGAAGTAAGTGGTCTGGTGGGTCGACCAGGCGAGATGTTCTGATACTAGCGCTGGCTCGTAGCGCTCGACCAAAGCGCGGAAACGCGCAAGATGCGCCCTATCGAGCGGCCCTGGACCTCCGATCGACATGCAGACGCCATGTAGCGACACGGGATGGTCGCGGCGGATGGCCTCCAGTGCGCGATGTGGGGGCCCGCCCGCGCCCATATAGTTCTCGGCATGCACCTCGAAGAAGCGGCGTTCTTTTCCTTCGTCGAGTATTGCCGCAAGATGTTCGTGCTTGAAGCTGCAGCCGGCAAGACCACGTACCCGAAGTGCAGGAAAGCGAGGTGGCTCGGCTGCATGCAGCCCTGACAAGACGGTCGTATTCATGTCGTCTCTCCGCTTTCCTGCCCTCGTGGTTGTTCGCCCGGCAGCTTTTAGATCGGCTTGAGCGAACCGGTCTTGCCGTTCGGCAACTGGATGCTGGCGCAGGTGCCGCCCTGCACGAACTTCCAGGCATTGCCCTGAAAATCGACCGTCGATGTGCCCTGACAGGTCGTGCCGGGGCCGGCGGCGCAATCGTTCTGCCCCTTCAGGGCAACGCCAAAGCACTTTTCCTTCTTTGCGGCGATCGCCGCATCGGCCTCGGCCTTGGTCAGGGGACCAGCGGCGGCAATTGTCGCAAGCGCGGTCGTAACGGCACTGGCGAGGACGAGCGAGCTGACAACATTCCTTGCAGACATGGATATCTCCTCTTGAGGGTTTGCATCGCCTGTGCGGCGAAGGCGCATCGTCTCATTCGTCCCGTGAGTGGCCTTGTTACGTTGCGGACTACTCACGGCTCGGTGAGCTCGATGACGTGTGCGGCCTAATAGCAACCAGCCAGCCAGGTAAATCCAATGCCTTGTCTCTATGGGGATGTTAGCCAAACGGTATTAGAGGCTGGAGGCAGGACGGGCGAAAAATTCGTCGAACGGGGCGTAACGAAAGCCGGAATCCCCGCGTAGTGCCGTTCGAAGGGGGATCGGAGGACAGATGGCAGACATGGTCGCCGATCACCGCCACAAGCCAAAACAACGTAGCTCCCGCGGGGCTGCCAGACCGCTGACGATCGGTATTCGTCTTGCGGTCTCCTCGCTGGTGTTGACCGCGATCCTGTTGACTGCGGCGATATCCAGCCTCGTGTGGTGGCGCACCGCGGAAGCAGTAAGTCGGCAACTGGCCAGCACCATCAATGAGCAGATCGTCGCCGCCGTTCGTAAGGAAGTGTCGGCGATCGTCGATGAAGCGCGGGCCGCCCATACCGCCATTCGCACACTCTTCCTGCAGAATGTGCTCGACACGCGTGAAGCGGACAAGCGCGAGTTCGTCTTTCTGTCGCAATTGCAGTCGCAGGCAACGATATCGTGGGCGGCTTTTGGTTGGCCCGATGGCTCGTTCTTTGCCGCCCACAAGCTCGGCGATCGCCACCTCGAAATGATGGAAATCTCGTTGACCGACCATCCCGGTCAGCGCCGCGTCGATGAATATGAGGTGATCCCGGGCGATATCGAGTTTGAGCACCGTCGCTTCGAGCCGACCGACTTTCAAGTCAGCGATCAGCGTTGGTTCAAGATCGGCATCGCCTCGGAGGAGCCGCAATGGTTCAAGGTTCTCAACCATCCAATCGGGGACCGTCCGTCGATCGCTTATGCAGGACCGATCGACGTTTACCAGGAGCGTCAAGGCGTCCTTGCTATCATCATCGAATACACGCGCCTTTCGCATTTCCTCTCGCAGCTGGAGGTTGGACGCACCGGAACCGCATTCATCTTCGATGGCAGTGGAGACCTGGTTGCGGCGCCGGACCAGAACGCCGACGAACTACATCCGGCACGCGGCCAAGAAACACTGCTGCCGCTGGCACAAATGGCTTTGACGCGTGCAGGCGACGAAGGCCGGAAGCAAGCCTGGCGACGCCGGCTTACGTTCGAGGGGGCGGCTTATGAGGTAGCGCTGACGCCGTTGCCGTTTCCCGGCTGGTCGCTCGCCACCGTCATTCCCGAAGCCGAATTTCTGGGGCCGGTCGAGGACACGCTGCGGCGATTGATCGTCGGTCTTGCCGCGGGTGCGTTGCTCGCGGCGGCGTTGTCTGCGGTGCTGGCACGCACGGTGATTGCTGCGCCGCTGACGCGCGTCGTCGGAGAGATTCGGCATGTGAAGAACTTTGCGCTCGATCAGGTTCGCCCTCACCCGTCGCGCCTTGCCGAGATTGCGAGCCTTTCGAGTGCCATTGCCGAAATGGCCGCAGGCCTGTCCGCCTTCCGCAAATTCATACCTGCCGACTTAGTCCGGCTGCTGCTGCACCAGGGCGTTGAAGCCAAGCCCGGCGGCTCAATTCAGCACCTTACCGTCATGTTCATCGATATTGCGGGATTTACCGGGCTGTCCGAGCGCATGGGCGACAAACTCGTGCCACTGCTGTCGGCATATCTCGACCGGACGTCCGAAATCATCGTCCGCAATGGCGGCACGATTGATAAGTTCATCGGCGATGCGGTCATGGCGTTCTGGGGCGCGCCGACGCCACAGCCGGACCATGCACTGCTTTGTTGCGAGGCCGCCCTTGCCTGTCGCCGCTCGATCAAAGACTCCGGCCTCGCGGACGACAGGGGGCAGCCGCTGCAGATCCGGATCGGGATCAACTCCGGCCGCATGCTGGTCGGCAATATTGGTTCCGAGTTGCGCTTGAACTACACCGTCATTGGCGATGCGGTGAACGTGGCAAGCCGTCTGGAAAGTGCCAACAAGCACTACGAGACTGGGATCCTCATCGGAGCCGAGACCCAGCGCCTTGTCGAGAAGGAGATGATCACCCGCGAGATCGACCGCATAGCCGTCTACGGCAAGTCCGAAGGGCTCGCGGTGTACGAACTGGTCGGTTCAGTCCGAGAGAAAGATGGCAACCTTCGTCCGGCATGGATCGCACACTACGAAGAGGGTCTGCTCAAATACCGCGAGTGCAATTTCTCGGCTGCCATTCGTTGCTTTGAGGCCGCCTTGCTCGCGCGCCCACACGATCGGCCTGCGGCGCTGATGCTCGACCGCTGCAGGCGCCTTGAGCAATCGGGCGCAGACGAGACGTGGCGGCCTGTCATGGCGCTCCAATCGAAATAACCAACACTCACATTCGACAGGACCCGCCGCATGGAAATGCACCAAGTCCGCTATTTTCTTGCGGTATGCGAGCAGCTGAGCTTCACGCAGGCGGCCCGAAAATGCCACGTCACGCAGCCTTCGCTGACGAGGGCAATCCAGCTTCTCGAAAAGGAGTTCGGCGGTCACCTGTTTCACCGCGAACGATCACGAATCCACCTTACGGAGTTGGGCAGGATCGTGCAGCCCTATTTGCAAGACGCCTGGGAGCAGACTCAGGTCGCCAAACGCGAGGCCAGGGACCACGTCTCCAAGGCACCCATGCGCCTGAAGCTTGCGATCATGTGCACAATTGCACCCATATTGCTGATTCAATTGTTCGCTCGTTTTCGTACCGCCCGTCCTGACGTCAAGCTGGAGCTGATCGACGGAACGGCCCAATCGGTCGAAGATCAGCTCATCACTTCCAATGCCGAGGTTGCGATCTACTGTCTTCCCGACCGGGCGAACGATCCCCGCCTGAATTACATGCTGCTGTTTCGCGAGCAGATGATGATTGTTCTTCCCACGGGGCACCGCCTCGCCTCGCGCGAAAGCATCGAAATATCGGACCTCGCCGGCGAGCGCTATGTGCAGCGATCAAACTGCGAGTTCAATGACGTAGTGGACCGCGTGTTCGACGTTCGCGGCGTCGATTGCGAAACTGTCTATCAAAGCGACCGTGATGATTGGGTGCTGGCCATGGTTGCCAGCGGCTTCGGCTTCGGCTTTTTTCCGAAATACTCGATCGCGAACCCGGATGTCATCGCTAAGCCGCTGGTAAATCCGGAATTCTGGCGCGAGGTATGCCTGACGACGGTGAAAGGAAGACCGTATTCGCGTGCTGTCGGCGCGCTCGTTCACGAGGCGATGAGGTCGGCGTGGCTCGGCGACGTTCCTCTTGCGGTGAAGAACCTCTCCGTGCGGGACCGCGGCTCGGACGAGCAAGCTTGACCGCAGGCGTCATCGGCTCGATTCACTCCGCTGCGACCGGCATCAGCTCCGTCTGCTCATGCAGTATCACGCCTGACAGCGGATCAAATTCGCCGGTCCACGGTGCGTGTTCAAGGGCTGCCCTGGTGTGCGAATAGCCGGCGTCCCAGCGCCTCATTATGCCGTGCGGGCTGAAATCGATGTCCTTGGTGTGGGACTCCCGATCGAGCTGCGGTGCAAGGAGGCGAACCACATGCATTTGCGTCTGGCAGCCGTAACCGGTGAGTTCACGAACCTCCGGAGCGTCGCGCTCGCTGTCAGGCAGCCGTTTGGCGAGCTCGTTGATGATATGACGCAACCGATGGGCCTGTTGCTGACGCGCGATATGGCTCATGATCCGGCTGGAATATTGCACGTCCTTGTGCCGGTTCAACACTTCCGCCATCGTGGTGGGCTCGAGCCCGACCGGATTCCACAAGTGGACGGCGAAGATCAGCGAGTTCTTGCGCGGGTTGTCGTCGAACACCACTTCCGTGGGGGTGTTGGAGAGAATGCCGCCGTCCCAATAGAGCTCATCGTCAATGCGTACCGCGGGAAAAGCTGGCGGCAGCGCACCGGAAGCCATGATGTGTCTTATCGTGAGATCGGTGTCGCGGCTGTCGAAGTAGCGCATCTGGCTGGTGCGCACGTGAGCAGCCCCAACCGTAAGGCGCGGCGTACAGCTATTGAGCAGATCCAGATCGATCAGCTCGCTCAGCGTTTTCTCAAGTGGCGCAGTCGAATAGTAGCCGGCACGCTCGGCGCCCAGGGGATAGCTGTCGCCGGCATGAGCCAGGGCATTTGGCCGGAAGAAGCCTGGAATCCCGTGCGTAACGGTCGCCCAGTATGACAGCCGCTCGTTGAAATCGGGAAAAGCCGTTCGGATATTCCAGACCGGATTCTGCTCCATCCGCTTCCAGAACTCCTTCAGCTTCGGCAACCGGTTCTCGACAGGGTTCCCGGCGATGAGGCTGGCATTGATGGCACCGATCGATGTGCCGATGATCCAATCGGGCTCGATGCCGGCCTCGTGCAGTGCCTGATAGACGCCGGCCTGGTACGAGCCGAGCGCGCCGCCACCCTGAAGCACCAGCACGACCTGGCCCGGAAGATCCTTGGCCAGCGTTTTGACGCTCGCTGAAGAAGTCCTGTCCTGCATGTCCTGCTCCCATTCAAGCCTTGGTCCGGGCCGATATTCGCGAGTCCGCTCTGATCACGACGCCGTTCAATGTGCCGTCCATCCGCCGTCGACCGGCAGCGCCGTTCCGGTGATCGAGGCGGCGGCGTCGCTCGCGAGAAACACGGTCAGCGCGCCGATTTCCTCAACGGTGGCAAAGCGCTTGTTCGGCTGCTGGGCCAGCAACACGTCGCGGATCACCTGGTCCCGGGAGATCCCGTGCGCCTTGGCCTGACCATCGATCTGTGCCTCGACCAGCGGTGTATAGACGTAACCAGGGCAGATCGCGTTGCACGTGATCCCTTCCTCGGCAGTCTCGAGCGCCGCCACCTTGGTGAGGCCGACGATGCCGTGCTTGGCGGCTACGTAGGCCGCCTTGAAGGGCGACGCCACCAGCGCATGCGCAGATGCGATATTGATGATGCGGCCGAATCCCTGCTTGCGCATTGCGGGCAGGGCCAGGCGGATAGTGTGGAAGGCAGACGACAGGTTGATCGCGAGGATTTGGTCCCACTTTGCGACCGGAAACTGATCAAGCGGCGCAACGTGCTGAATGCCGGCATTGTTGACGAGAATGTCGAGCCGACCGAGGCCGCCCAGCGTCGCTGTGATCATCTCGGCGATCGCATCGGGCGAGGTCATATCGGCTGCTGAATAGAGAGCCCTGACGCCATGGTCAGCTTCTATCGCGTCCTTTGCCGTGGTGATCTCCTCTGCGGCACCAAAGCCGTTGAGCACCACGTTTGCGCCTGCCGCGGCAAGCGCGCGGGCAATGCCAAGGCCGATCCCGCTGGTTGAGCCGGTCACAAGTGCGACCTTGCCGACGAGTATTCTTGCGTCGCGGGCGGCTTGCGATTTGACCTGGATATTCATGTTCCGCACCCTCCTGGCAGGCCGTGGTCTGATGGCTCGGCAATCTGCATCTCAAAGCGGATTTACGGAAATACCCTTTGGCTTCTAAAACCATAGGTGCGCGCTATGGTGGTTCTGATGTCATCCCAGCCCCTGATCGGATATATTGTGGCCGGATCAGGGGGAGTTCGATCATGGAAATGCACCAGGTCCGGTATTTCCTTGCGGTCGCGCGGGCGCTAAACTTCACCCGAGCTGCCGATGAATGCAACGTGACCCAGCCATCGCTGACGCGGGCAATCAAGCAGCTTGAGGCGGAGCTTGGCGGTGACCTGTTCCGCCGCGAGCGGCCAGCCGGACTGACCGAACTCGGCCAGCGCATGCATCCCTTGCTCAAACAATGCTATGAGGCCGCCGTCGGCGCGCGCTCGCTCGCCTCATCATTCAAGAGTGGCGAAATTGGCGCGCTGAGGATCGCCCTCACACACTCGATCGACCTGTCGCTGTTGATCCCCTTCCTCGATCAGGTCAAGCGGCAATTCAACCGGTTGGAATTCCGTTTTCTCCGCGGCAATAGCCGCGAAGTCGGCGACATGCTCAAGAAAGGCGAGGCCGAGCTCGGAATAGCGGCCGAGCTCGACCCGAACTGGGAACGGCTCGACGCCTGGCCGCTATTTACGGAGGATTTTCGGCTGGTCGTCAATGCAGACAACCGGCTCGCCGGGCAGGACCGCATCGAACTCGACGATCTGCGCGCGGAGCAGCTGTTATCGCGCGGCTATTGCGAACATACCCCGCGCCTGAACGCCGCCTTGCGCGAGCACGGCGTAGACGTAGATCACTGCCACGAAATCTCGAGCGAGCGCGACCTAATTGCGCTGCTCGAAGCCGATTTGGGCATCGCCGTGGTTCCTGACACTTCGCGGATCCCGCAGACGCTGAAACGCGCCTCGGTCGAAGGGCTCGACGCAAGGCGCACGGTCAATCTCTATGGCGTCGCCGGCCGCGAACGCACCGCGGTTGCCTCCGCCGTGATGCGAATGTTGCGCGGCGCGGATTGGCGGCAATACGTGGAGGACGCTGGCGCGACCTGAGCCATTAGCGACTTTCCAGTTACGCCTGGCCTGCGTCCTTCAGCGCCGCAATCAGGTCCTCGATTGCCATGCGGTGGCGGAAATCCGGATCGACAAAGCGCGCCTTTACAATTCCGTCGCGCCCGACCACGAACGTGGCAGGGATTGGCAGCACCCAGCCATCGTTGCCGTGAAAGCCTGCCATATCGAGATATGAGAGAAGCCGCTCGATATCGGCGCCAAGCCAGATCGCGAGGTTAAGCGACAGCGCATATCCATTATCGAGATCAGTAAGCACCGGAAACGGCGCGCCCGCCTCGGTCTTGAATTTCGCCGCATATTCCTGCGTTTCCGGCATGATCGCGACGACATCGGCGCCCATCGCCTTGATGCGGTCATACGCCTTGATCACGGCCCTCACATTGAGCCGGCAATAGGGACACCAGTGACCGCGAAAAAACATCACGGCAAGCGGCCCCCGCTCGAGCAGTAAGGGCAAAGCGATCAATCGGCCGTTCTCGTCGGGTAGCACGAATGGCGGTAGCGGTTCACCCGGACGAGGCGCGTTTTCCCCGCCGCCGTTTTCATTGATCCTGACAACAAGGCGGTCGACGGCCTCACCATAAGCGGGAAAGATCTCGCGGCCCGCTGCGGCATAGGTCCGGAGCTGCTCACTGAGCGTCCCGTCCATTTCCCGGCAGCGCTGAAAGGCGAGCTTGAGCCGCTCGGCGTCGGCTGGTGAAAGCGATGTCATCTCCTGCTCCGGCATATTTGACCTTCAGATTGTAATTTCCTGCGTATCGCCACAAGGGGTGACCTTCGTCCCGGCGACCGATCTGACCAATAACATTGCACGAAGCGCGATAGCATTGGGCTATCGATATCAGAGCAACCCCGCATTTCATTATCGGGGCCTGAACGGCGATCCTGGCCTGCATCTGCCGATGGCAGCCAAAGCACAGGAGAACAGACATGACTCGCCGCATCGGATTCCGCTTCGCAAACAGCCTCGCTTCATTGCTACTCTTGATCATCCTTGTTGGGGCCGCCTGTTCGGCCGCGCGGGCCGATGACGGCGTCGTCCGCGTCAAGAGCGCCATTCCGATGGCCGATGCGATCATTCGTATCAAGGCCGATATTGCCGCAAAAGGCATCAGGTTCTTTGATGAGATCGACCAGTCGAAGCTCGCAGCGGATGCCGGCATCAAGCTGCGTCCCTCGACGCTGCTCGTGTTCGGCAATCCACCCCTCGGCACCCAATTCATCACCTCCAATCCGAACGCAGGTCTGGACTGGCCGGTGCGCCTGCTGCTGACGCAGGACGACAATGGCGACGTCTGGGCGGTCTGGACCGATTTCACCTGGATCGCCCATCGGCACAACATTCGCGACCGCGACGCGCAGTTCAAGATGGCCACCATGGTCGTCAACTCGATCACGTCCACGATCACTGCAAAATGAAGAAGCCGCAGAGCCACGCGTAAGCTCTGCGCAGCATCCGAACCAACCCAAGCTGCGAAGGTCAGTCCCATGACAGAAGAACCCTTTGACGTGGTGATTCTTGGCGGCGGCAACGCCGGCATTGGCGTCACCGGGCCGGCGCGTCGTGCCGGCCTTTCGGTTGCGATGATCGAAGCAAGGGATCTTGGTGGCACTTGCCCGAACCGCGGCTGCACGCCGAAGAAGGTTCTGGTAGCGGCGGGTCACGCCCTGCACGAAATTGAGCGCGCAAGCGTGCACAGCATTGATGTAGGAAAGCCGAAGCTCGATTGGGCAGCTTTGATCGCGCGCGAAAAGACGATGATCAAGGATATCCCCGACAATCTCGCGCGAGCCATGGAGCGGCGCCAGGTCGAAGTCATCAGGAGCGCCGCCGCCTTCGCCGGACCGGACACCATCTGCGTCGGCGATCGATTGCTAAAGGCGAGGCATATCGTCATCGCGACCGGTTCAAAACCGCGGTTGCTTCCGATCTCCGGCGCGGAGCACATGATTACCTCGGACGAGGTGCTGAGCGAGCGTGAACAACCGGCCTCCGTGATCTTCGTCGGCGGTGGCGTCATCTCGCTCGAGTTCGGTCATGTCTATGCGCGTGCCGGCACAGAGGTCACGATCCTGGAAGCCCTGCCGCAGCTCTTGCCGGCGATGGACAAGGACGCGGTGGCACATCTAGCGGCAGAAAGCGAGCGCATCGGCATCCGTGTCAAGACGGGTGTCAACGTGCTGCGCGTCGAGAGGGCCGGCGGAAAACTGCGGGTAGTCTTCAGCCATCACGGCGTTGAGCAGGTGGTGGAAGCCGATCGCGTTATCAACGGCGCAGGCCGCGTCGCCAATATCGATACGCTCGATCTCGATGCGGGCAGGGTCGAACATGACAACGGGCGGATCAGCATCGATCGCCATCTGCGGTCGACGTCCAATCCGCGCGTCTATGTCTGCGGCGACGCCGTGCCTGTCTCACCACAGCTTTCGCCGATTGCGACTTATGAGGGCGAGGTTGTCGGACGCAACATCGTCGACGGACCGAAGCACAGTCCTGACTACGATGGCTTGGCGACTTCGGTCTTTACCGTGCCGACGCTTGCTGCGGTGGGACTCACGGAAGCCGCCGCCCAGCACAAGGGCCTTGTCGTCGACGCACATGTCAACGACATGCTCGGCTGGTTCTCCGCTAAGACCTATGCCGAGACGGTGTCCTGGTCAAAAATCATCGTCGACCGCCAAAGCGATCGTATCCTCGGCGCGCATTTCGTCGGGCACGAGGGCCAGGAGCTCATCAACGTCTTCGCACTTGCAATCAAGTTCGGCATCACAGCGAGTCAGCTCCGTAGACATGTTTACGCGTACCCGACCTTTTCTGCCGATATCAAGCACATGCTCGGACACGAATGAGGCCGCATAGCACGGCGCTATGAACACCAGAGCCAACGGGCATTTCCTTGTGCGCTCGATATCCACGATGGTGGCATCAGGCCGCTTCGATCCACTCGATACGCGGTTCACCACAAAAGGAGCCTCAACATGTTCAGATTGAATGCACAGATAGTGCGACAAGGCGTCGTTATTGCCGGCGCGGTCGCTGGATTGATCGCGATCGCCTCGAACGCCAAGGCGGGCGAATGCCCGACCGGACAGATGAAAGCCAACGCTCGCACCATGGTCGACTACAAGCCGGTCGGTGTCACCGACACCACGCTAGGCTCGATCGACCTGGAGAAGCAGCCTGCCCATATCGCCGGTCGCGAGCTGCGCTTCCGCAAGCTCACCATTGAGCCCGGCGGCATCGTGCCCTGGCACAGCCACGACGATCGCCCCGCGCTGATCTTCGTGCAGCAGGGCGAGATCGTCGAATATGCCAGCAACTGCGAAGTGCCGATCGTGCACAAGGCTGGCGACCTTCGGCCCGAAGTGTACGGCACCTCGCACTGGTGGAAGAACCTCGGCAAGGAAACCGTGATCCTCTATGTCGGCGACGTGCGCAAGGATCCGGCCGACCACAACATGTAAAGAGCGTGCCCAAAGCGTCGCTCGTTGCCAGATGCGACGTTCCGGGGACCCCCGTGTTGCCCCACACGCCCGGACGTCGCATCCCCTCTCTCGAGGTTTCGCGTCATGACCGATTTCCCTGCACGACTGAAGTCCGAAACCATGGCCATGCACGCGACTTCGTCCGGCGTGGTGCTGCGCACTGTCGTTATTGGCCTGACGGCCTTCTTGACTGTGGTTGATCTGTTCGCGACACAGGCGATTTTGCCATCGCTCACCCGGCATTATCAGGTGACGCCAGCTGCGATGGGCTTTGCCGTCAATGCAACCACCATGGGAATGGCGGCGGCAAGCCTGATTGTTGGCTTCCTCAGTCCTCATATCGATCGCCGGCTTGGTATCCTGATCAGCCTCCTGGTCCTGGCGATTCCAACCAGCCTGCTTGCGACCGCTCCCAACCTGACCGCCTTCACGATGCTCCGGGTCGCGCAGGGGCTGTGCATGGCCTCGGCCTTTGCGCTGACACTCGCCTATCTCGGCGAGCAATGTAGCGCGATGGACGCCGGCGGCGCATTCGCTGCCTACATCACCGGTAATGTTGCAAGCAATCTGATCGGCCGGCTGATTTCAGCAGCTGTTGCCGAGTTGTTCGGCCTGGCATGGAATTTTTATTTTTTCGCGCTGCTCAACCTTGCCGGCGCGCTGCTGGTCTATTTCACCATCAGGCGGGTTCAGCGGATGCACGCCGTCGGCGAAGCTTCCTCGCCGCTGGCGGCCACATTGGCGCATTGGCGAAACCCGCACCTTCGCGCAGCCTTCGGTATCGGCTTCTGCATCCTGTTCGCGTTCATCGGCACCTTCACCTACGTCAACTTCGTGCTGGTACGCAGTCCTCTTTCACTGTCCATGATGGACCTTGGCCTGGTTTATTTCGTCTTCCTGCCTTCGGTCGTCACGACGCTGCTGGCCGGCCGCGCCGTCGAGCTCTTCGGCACGCGGCCCGTCATCTGGGGAGCACTTGCGGTTGCCGGGGTCGGGTTGCCGCTGCTGCTGTCCCCGCACCTTGCGGATGTTCTGGCCGGCATGGTGCTGGTTGGGATCGGGACTTTCTTGGCGCAAGCCGCGGCCACCGGCTTTGTCGGGCAAGCCGCCCGCGACAATCGCGGCGTGGCAAGCGGGACCTATCTCGCCTGCTACTTTGCCGGGGGTCTCGTCGGCAGCGCCGTTCTTGGCCACGTGTTCGACCAGTTTGGCTGGACGGCCTGCGTGGCGGGCATTTTCGGCTCCCTTGCCGTTGCCGGCATCCTGACTATTCGGCTGAGGACCTCGAGTACTCGATGAGCGCCAAGTGCTCAGGTCCATTCTTTGTCTCAGGCTGCGTATTCTCTGCTTTGAGCCCGTCGAAGTCGTTTGCGACTTGCCAAGCATCTCGCGCAGCCGCGATGCGGAACGCGACTCCGACAGATTGATACCGAGGCCAACGGCTTGGAGATCCCTTGCGAGGCGTGGCGTGGCCGGGTGCAGAGCCTCGACAAAATCTTGTTGCACTTTTGTGTTCGGTGCGGAGCCTTTGGTCCATTTGGCTATGGCGTCAATCTGCGCGCCGGACATCTGGGTCGGTGGTACTGCCGCAAGCATCGCCCGCGAGGTGCAGGACATTGAAGGACGATGACACGTCTTCGATCTCCGCTGCTACCGCGCGCATCCACCGTCATCGGCGGCGTGGTCTCGACGGATTTGGGCGTATTGCGATAATCGTGGAAATGCAGAGGGCGTGATTGATGGGCTGTGTTCGTTTCTGGAGCAGAAGCTGGGCTGCATGCGACTACAACGCGAGCCGCAAAATCCTCTCCTTTGTTGCTGGATTTGCGGACTGGTAGCCCGTTCCTTTAGTAGACCATTGAAAAATAATGGAGTTTTATCCAAGTTGTGCGGACACTCCCTCCGCCAGCCAACTTTTTGAACCAAACCTGGCCTCTGCGCCCAATTCGGTCCCCCTAAGACGGCTGGGCCGGACGTCAAGAAGCCTTGGACTCCGGTTGCAATCCGAAATATTCTCGCCTCTAGATAGAGGTGCTGTTTCATGAAACGCCGCGCGGCCGCAATTGCAATCCTGCTTTGCACGATTTTTGCAAATTCAAATTCAGAGGCCGGAGGGCCCTTCGGTTCGATCAATGTCGGAAACTGGAAGGGCGGGGCGTACACGAACGAGCAGACAGGGGCTTTCTCGCACTGTGCCGCGGGCACTCCCTATGTCAGCGGTATCTATTTCGTAGTTTCCATAAACGACCATTCCGACTGGAGCCTGGGTTTCGCTCATGAAAAATGGAATCTCGCAACCGGGCAAGCCTTCCCGATTGAACTGACGTTTGATGGTCAGGCACCTTTCAACGTTCACGGTGTCCCGCTCACCAACAAGATGGTCATGGTTCCTATGCCGATCAACTCGGCGCTCATCGCCCAATTCAGAAAGGCGAAGGCGATGACTGCCTTTACCCAGGGGCAGCTCTTTCAATTTAGCCTTGACCAAACCGCGCAATTGCTGCCCACATTGGCGAACTGCGTCGCCAAGACCAGGCAATATGGTGTAGCCAGTGCGGGCGATTTCACCGTTGCCTCGCCAAAGCAGCCAGCGAAGCCGGTGGCAGCGGCCTCAACGTCACCGTCGGCAGAGCCGAAATCCACAAAGACTTTCAACCAAAGCGGGACAGGCTTCGTCGTCAGCAGTAGCGGACACATCGTAACAAATCAGCACGTGATCGACGGATGCGTTGGAGATATTCAAGGAAACCTCACGGGCGAGGCGTCGGTCAAGCTGCGGCTTGTTTCAAGTGACGAAACAAATGACCTGGCTCTTCTTCAGGCACCTGGCTCCTTTAAAGATGTCGCCACCATCAAGGACAAGGCAGTTCACTCCGGCGATAGTGTTGTCGCGATTGGTTATCCGTTCCACGGACTCCTCACGTCCGATTTCACGGTAACCACGGGAATAGTCAGCTCCTTGAGCGGCATTTTCAATGATACGCGTCACCTGCAAATCAGCGCGGCGGTTCAGCCCGGTAACAGCGGCGGGCCGTTGCTTTCTTCGGCCGGTGAGGTCGTAGGGGTGGTTTCTGCAAAATTGAACGCGTTGAAAATTGCGAAGGCGACCGGCGACATTCCTGAAAATATCAACTTCGCGATAAAGACAGGAGCTCTTCGAGACTTCCTGGACAACAGCGTTGTTCCATACCAGACCTCCGACTCAAAAAACGAGTTGAAGACCGCAGACATAACGCGCAACGCAAGAGCATTTACGCTTCTTATCTCCTGCAAGGCACAAAAGAGGGAAGCGGAGAAGAACTAGCCCGATTTCGCAAGCGCATAGATCCCGCGTTCGAACTGCCCGTAAACACGCAACGCGCGCCTGTCTGCAAAAGGCAGCACTTGCGTCATGAAAACAGCCGCGACGCGTTTATAGGGATCGATCCAGTAATAGGTGTTGAACAGGCCGCCCCAGGTCAGGCTGCCTGCGCTGCGGCCGCGGGCAATGGCCTGCATATTGATCATGTGACCGAAGCCCCATTTGAGGCTGATGCCAGGACACAAGTCGACGTCATTTGAGAGCGCCGGAGCTGTCGTCTTCAGCACGCTGACTTCGATGCTGCCGATCTGGTTCTGGCCCATGAGCGCGACCGTTTCGGGACGCAGTATGCGCACGCCGTCCAGCGAGCCGCCTCGCAACAGCATGCGGAGCAGGGTCAAATAATCCGGAGCGGTCGAATAAATTCCGCCCCCGCCGGAAAAGGTCCGCTTCGTCGATCTCGGCTCAGTCGGTTGCGCCACAAGAGAGCCGTCTGGCTGGCGGCGATGCAGGCTGGCCTCCCTCTCTTGCTGCTGCCGCGAAATCGTGAACGCGGTGTCGTTCATGCCCAGCGGATCGAGGATGTGCTTGCGGAAATAGACATCGAGCGAATCGCCGCTGACGAATTCCACGATACGGCCGACCCAATCGATGCCGGTTCCATATTGCCAGCGCTCGCCGGGGTCGAACATCAGGGGCGTGCGCACCGCCGCGTCCTTTTCCGCCGGCGTCATCTGCTCAACCGAGTTCGCATACCGGACCGCCCTGGCATCCCAGAGCCGATAAGCGAACCCTGATGTGTGCGTAAGAAGATGACGCAGGGCGATCGGCCGCGCTGCCGGGCGCAACCGCGGCAATCCGTTCGCGTCGAACCCCTCGAGCACCTTGGGCGCGCCCACCGCTGGATCGATTTCGGGAACCGGAGCGTCCAGGGAAAGCTTGTTCTGCTCGACGAGCTGCAGTGCGGCTACCGTCGTGATCAATTTGACCATCGAGGCGACGCGAAACACCGTATCGCGGGTCATGGCAGGCCCTTCGCCGAGCCGGCGCCTGCCGAAATGCCCTTCATACAGGATCGCTTCCTCAGTCGCGGCCAGGGCGACCAAACCGGGCACGTCTCCCGTACTCGCCGCGGCGTGGAGCATCGAATCGATATTGGAGCCTGTCATGGCGCGGGGAATGTCTGGTTTTTCGGTGCGCGCGGGGGCCGAGCGCGCGCCCAACGAACTCGCCGCGGCGAGCGTCGCCGCCGTCTTAACGAGGTCGCGGCGGCTTGGGCGATGGATCATGCGCGTTTCTCCGGACCAGTTGTGCGATCAGGGTCGGAAACCGGTCGTGGTATCGAGACAGCAAGGCACTACTCAGACCTCCGAATGCAGATTTGCGGATGGGACCAGGATGTTGCCTCTGGCGTTTCGTTGCTTTCAAGCAACACTTATTGGAAAAATCGATGACCAGCAGTTTCGGCCATTGTGTGTCCACACGGTGAATCGAACAATCGGGGGCGTCGCATGCTTGGCTATGCAATTTAGCTCAGGTGGGGGCCTTTGGAGGCTGCGATCATGAACACGCGCCGATTTACGACGGTGGCGTCGGCATTATGCCAAACGATCATTCTCGCGGGTTGGATTATCGCCGGGCTCGCCAGCTTCGGTTCGGCCGGCGTCGAAAACACCGGAGAGGACACCGGCGCTTCGCCGATCGAGGATCGCCGCCCGCCATCACTTGCGGCCGATGCCGAACAACTCGCCATCCCGCCCCAGGCGACGGCGGCGGGTAATGCCGCGGTAGATAACGCCGACCCCAGAGCGAGCGATACTGCGGTGGCCTCGATCGCACCGGACTTGAACGCTGGAGCAGCCTCGAATGATTCGCCGCAGATCTCGAGGTCCGGGATACAGCCTGTGCAGTCAGCAACCGCGAGCACGCCCGATCCGGTGCATAACGCTGGGAAGGGAGCTTTCAGTTCCATCGAGATCGTCGACGAGTGCCTCGTCGTGGATGTCTGTGTAGACCGATACCTGTGGGCGCTCTACCAGCGGACGCCCAAGGAGGACACCATCAAGGTGGAAGAGCGCAGGAAGGTGACAATCAGGAAGAGAGGCAAAACGGTAACGGTTACCAGAAGCTTCACCACGCTCGTCGATGAGAATTTTGCCTGGAAGGACCCGAAGGCGGCCGAGAAGGCCGGCATGCCGATGATGGACTACGTGGTTGGTGGCATGGATCGGAGCTTCAAGCTGAAGCTCTTTCACGTGCTTCATGCGGCGGAGGAGGCCGGACTGTCGCCCGGCATCACAAGCGCGTTCCGCGATGACTATCGTCAATCGATAGCCAGCGGCCTGAAGGCCGCAAGCGACAGGTCGTACCACGGCGGGAGCTCCCGCGGTGGATATGGCCACGGGCTCGCGGCCGATGTTGTGAGCGTCAAGGGCGCGACACGGAATGAGCGATGGAGTTCCAGTGAGAATCTCTGGAAATGGATCGACGCACACGGCAAGGAGTTTGGGATCGGACGACCATATCTCGATAGAGATCCGCCGCATGTGGCACCGATCGATGGAAAGGAATATGCCTCGCATCACGGCGGGACCAAGTCCCAACATGCGAGTTCGGAGCTGAAAAAGCACAAGCGGCTGGCTGCGAAGGACGATCGCAGCGCAGCCAAACACCGAAAAGCGGCAAGATCATCGAAGGTAAGAACGATCTAACCTGAAGCGCGAATTCCGCACGGCGTGGACAGGACCAGGAGTTGACCCGGCCGCCGGAGCCGCAACCCCAACTCGTGCGCATATTTTCGAATTGGGAACACAAGCGACGCTTTGCGCGCCGCCGCCCGCTCATTGCGCTTCCTCGCGGAATCACTGATTCTGCCTTGAGAGGCGATTCGTGCTGGCAAACGCGGCTACATACCTGGAGACGCTCAATCCGGAGCAACGCCGCGCCGTCGAGCATGGCGTAACTCATGGCGGCATGGTCGGGCCGCCCCTTCTCGTCATCGCCGGTGCCGGATCCGGAAAGACCAATACGTTGGCCCACCGGGTCGCGCACCTGATTGTCGGGGGTGCCGACCCTCGCCGTATCTTGTTGATGACTTTCTCCAGACGTGCCGCGGCCGAGATGACGCGTCGCGTCGAGCGTATCGCAACCAAGGTACTCGGTGATCGTCCCGTCCCCTTGATCGAAGTGCTGACATGGAGCGGTACCTTCCATGGCATCGGTGCGCGTCTGTTGCGGACCTATGCCGAACGGATAGGACTCGATCCGACCTTTACCATCCACGATCGCGAAGACTCCGCCGATCTGATGAACCTGGTCAGACATGAACAGGGATTTTCGAGAACCGAACGCCGCTTTCCGGCCAAAGCTACGTGCCTGGCGATCTATTCCCGCTGTGTGAACGCGGAAGCTTCGCTTGAACAGGTGCTGGACAAGTTCTTCCCCTGGTGCGCGGGCTGGGCTGGTGAGCTGAAACGATTGTTCGGCGCGTATGTTGAGGCGAAGCAGGCCCAGAGCGTACTCGATTACGACGACCTTCTGTTGTACTGGGCCCAGATGATGTCGGATGCGGCTGTGGCCGACGAAGTCGGCGGGTGCTTCGATCACGTCCTCGTCGATGAATATCAGGACACCAATCGCCTGCAATCGACGATCCTGCTCGCGCTGAAGCCTCGCGGCGAGGGTTTGACCGTTGTCGGCGACGATGCGCAATCGATCTATTCGTTTCGCGCGGCAACCGTGCGCAATATTCTCGATTTCCCCGGTCAATTTTCGCCTCGCGCCGAAATTGTCACGCTGGACCGCAATTACCGCTCCTCGCAGCCCATCCTGGCGGCGGCCAACGGCGTGATCGGCCTTGCCAGGGAGCGGTTCACGAAAAACCTCTGGACCGAGCGGTCGTCTTCGAAAAAGCCGTGGCTGGTGGCACTCCGCGACGAAGCCGAGCAGGCGCGCTATGTGGTCGAAGAGATTCTGGCGAATCGAGAGCAAGGATCGCTCTTGAAACACCAGGCCGTCCTGTTCCGAGCGTCGTCGCATAGCGGGCCGATCGAAATCGAACTGACCAGGCGCAACATTCCCTTCGTGAAATTCGGCGGCCTGAAATTTCTGGAAGCGGCCCACGTCAAGGATGTTCTTGCGATGCTTCGATTCGTCGAGAACCCTCGGGATCGAATAGCCGGTTTCCGCGTTCTCAATCTCCTGCCTGGCGTCGGACCTGCCTCGGCGCATCGTGTGCTGCAAGACGTCGCGGAATCCGCTGACCCGACCGCAACGCTATGCGATCTGAAAGCTCCGCCTCGCACGGGGGACGATTGGAACTCCTTTGTCGAAACAGTCAGAAACCTCCGCAGCTCCAGATGGCCAGCGGATCTCGAGTTCGCCCGGCTCTGGTATCAACCACATCTCGAGCGTATCCATGAAGACGCGGAAGTTCGCCGCGCCGATCTGATTCAGCTTGAGCAGATTGCGGGTACCTATCCCTCACGCGAGCGCTTTCTGACCGAGCTTACGCTCGATCCACCGGACGCCACCAGCGACCAGGCCGGCCTCCCGCTGCTCGACGAGGACTATCTGATACTGTCGACGATCCATTCGGCCAAAGGCCAGGAGTGGAAATCGGTCTTCATCCTCAACGTCGTCGATGGCTGTATTCCGTCCGACCTTGGCGCGGGCACCACCGAGGAGTTGGAGGAAGAGCGTCGTCTTCTGTACGTCGCGATGACGCGTGCCAAAGACGATCTGCATCTCGTCGTCCCGCAGCGTTTTTTCGTCCACGGCCAGAGGGCCCACGGAGATCGGCACCTCTATGCGTCGCGAACGCGTTTCATACCGGACGCGCTTCTGGCGACCTACGAGCAGCGCAGCTGGCCTGGATCCGCAGCGGCTCCAGGCACCGCCGCCAGCCGGGGACCGCGTATCGACATCGCTGCCCGAATGCGGGAGAGGTGGCGATAGCTGGTCGGTTGGCGTGTGATCGGGCCGTGCCTGTCTGGCCCGCAGAGCCGCCGCCATTTTCCTTCTATCCGAGAACTTACGAATTTCGCCGACCGGTGCTGGTCGCGATAGCCGCTGCGGCGGTACGATTTTCGACGCCCAGTTTGGCGTAGATTTGTTCCAGATGCTTGTCGACGGTTCTCGGACTCAGGCCGAGGATCTGGGCGATGTCGCGGTTTGTCTTTCCCTTGCTTAGCCACGACAGCACTTCGGCCTCCCGAGTCGTCAATCCAAGTTCGCTGTAGAACTCCTGCGGCGTTTCGGAACCGGAATCCTTCGCCAGCCGCAGCAGAAATTCATTTGGCCCGAGCTTTCCCATATATTCGAGTCGAAGCTGCTCATTCAGCGGAAAGGAAGCGGAGTGGCCCTTCGGCCTCGCTTTCCCCTTCTGGACCTGCTCGAGCCAGGGCTGCATCGGACCGGGCAACGCAAAGTCATCCCCGTTTCCGCATTCGAGATGTTCTGACAACAATCTCTGCGCCTGCGGCGTGGCCCAAACGATCCTGCCTTGACCGCTGATCGCGAGCAGAAACCGCCCCGACACGTCGAGCGCATGTCGTGCGCTCTGGGTCAGTCGGGCATTAGCGAGGTGAACGCGAATCCGCGCCAGCATCTCCTCGACGACGATCGGCTTCGTCACATAATCAACGCCGCCGGCTTCGAGGCCGCTGACGATGTGCCTGGTTTCGGCCAGGCCGGTCATGAAGATAACCGGCACATTTCTCAAACCGGCATCGCGCTTGAGCCGGCGGCATGTTTCAAATCCATCGATGCCGGGCATCACGGCGTCGAGCAGGATGATATCGGGCGTGATCTGATCGACGATGCGCATGGCGGCAGCCCCGTCGAGGGCAACCATGACGGTCATCCCGGCCTGATCGAGCGCGTCAGTCAGAAGGCGCAGCGTCTCCGGCGAGTCGTCGACGACCAGCGCAACGTCGCGCTTTTTTTGCTCAGTGATCATAGCTGTGCAGCGTCTTCAGGGTGGCCATGTACTGATCGAGGTCGAAGCGATCGATCAGTGAACGCATTTGCACGACGAAATCGGTGTGCTCGGGGTGCTCGCTTCCGATTTCATCGAGCTTGACCTGAATCCCGCGGATATAACCCATTTGCCCGAGACCGATCAGTTCCTCGACATGCCTGGCGGACGGACGGGAGCCGCGTCCCGGTTGCCAACGCGGGGCCGTGGCTTGCTCGTCCGCATATTGCCATTCGATCTTGAGAAGCTGGCGGATCAGTTCCAGCAGTCTCGGTATATCGATCGGCTTCATCAGATAGCCGTCATGAAAAGGCTGTGCCAGCGGCATGCCATGAGCTTCCAGGGCACTTGCCGACACCATCAGGATGCGGGCCTGATGATGGCCGCTCGAACGCAGCGTCTCCGCCACCGTCCACCCGTCCATGCCCGCCATGGAGATATCCAGCAAGAACAGGTCCGGCCGGCAATGCTGTGCGAGGGCGAGGCAACCGGGTCCATCAGGTGCGCTGAGCAGGATGAAGCCCAGGGGAGCCAGCACTTCGCGCAGAAGATCTCGCTGAACGGGATCATCGTCGGTAATGAGGATCGTCTTGCGCGCGCCGTGATAGCCCAGAACCGGCGCGTTGACGGGCGCTACATGCTTCGGGTTCGTAACTTCAGACAACAGGATTTTGACCCGGAAGTTGCTGCCGACGCCGACCGCGCTGCCGACCCGGATGTCGCCGCCCATGACCCCCGCGAGCAAACGGCTGATGGTCAATCCGAGCCCGGTCCCGCTGTGCGGCTGCGCGACACCCAAGGCGCCGCGTTCGAAGGGTGCAAAGATGCGTTCAAGGTCGGAGGCCTGAATGCCAGGACCTGTGTCCACTACTTCGAATTCGGCGACCGGACTGCGGTAGTGCACTATCAGTTGGACGCTGCCGGACAGAGTGAATTTGATGGCGTTCGAGAGCAGGTTGATCAGGATCTGACGCAGCCGCTTTTCGTCGGCATAGACCACGACCGGCAAAACGGCGGGTCGCTTGAAAACGAAGTCGATGCCCTTGGCTGCCGCCTGCAGGCGGAACATGCCGACGAGCTGGTCGAGAAATTCGCTCAGCCGCACCTCATCCCGCGACAAATAGAGCCGGCCGGCCTCGATTTTGGAGATATCGAGAATGCCGTCGATCAGCCCGGAGAGATGGTCGGCGCTGCGGCGGACGACGCGGACCTGATCGCGCGGTTTGGCGCCGATGCTGCCGTCTTGCTCGAGCAGTTGCGCATATCCGGAGATCGCGTTCAGGGGCGAACGCAATTCATGGCTTAGTCCGACCACATATCGACTTTTCGCGAGGTTGGCCAACTCAGCGACTTCCTTGGCGCGCTGCAACTCGGCGTCCGTGCGCCTGTGGGCATCGATTTCCTGGATCAGCAGCGCCGTCTGACGCCGCGTCTCTGCTTCCGCCGCGCTTCGGCTTTGCTGGGCGAGGATAAACAACCAGGCGACGACGCCGATGATAATGGTCAGCGCAAAAAAGACCTTCCAGAGAACCTCGGAGAGCAATTCATGATCGACATTGATAGTCGTTGAAGTCTGCAGATAAATCAGGCCGAGCGTCAGCCCGACCAGTCCGGCAGAGACCAGAAACACGCCGAGATAGTGGCCGAGCTGGGAATTGACCCAGACATAGATCGATTGTGGAAGCACCCTGCCGAGGGTTTTGGATACTTGTGCCTGGACCCTGGCGTGCGGCTTGCACAGATCGTGGCAGCGCGCATCAAGCGAGCAGCACAGCGAGCATATTGGCCCGGCATAGGCCGGGCAGCTCGCCATGTCCTCGGGCTCGAACACATGCTCGCAGATACAGCACTGGATCGCTTCGATGTTTTGCCAGCTGCGCTTCGGCTTGCGAGCGATGTAATATTTGCCCCCGGTGGCAAGTGCGATCAGCGGCGCTGCGACAAAGGCTGCGATCAATGCGACAAACGGTGCCAGCGCCTTCGCCGTCGGCCCGAACAGCCCGTAGAACGCACTGATGGAAACGACGGTGGCTATCGTCATGGCGCCGACGCCGACCGGGTTGATGTCGTACAGGTGAGCGCGCTTGAACTCCATGTGCGGCGGCCGCAGCCGCAGCGGCTTGTTGACGACGAGATCCGAAACCAGCGCGCCAACCCAGGCGATGGCGACGTTGGAATAAAGCGCCAGCGTCTGCTCCAGCGCCTTGTAGACGCCAATCTCCATCAGCAACAACGCAACCAGCACATTGAAGACCAGCCAGACGACGCGGCCGGGATGGCTGTGCGTCAGGCGGGAGAAGAAATTCGACCAGGCGATCGAACCGGCATAGGCATTGGTGACGTTGATCTTCACCTGCGAGAGAATCACAAAGGTGCCGGTCAGTGCCAAAGCGAGATCGGGCTCCGACAGCACGTAGCGAAATGCCTGAAGATACATCTGCGCGGGCTCGGCCGCGTGCTCGTAGGTGACGCCATGGCCTAACGCAAAGAAGGCAAGGAACGAGCCGGCCAAGAGCTTCAGCGCGCCGAGAATGATCCAGCCGGGCCCGGCACAAAGCAGCGCGATCCACCACGATTTCTTCGAGGTGCGCCGGTCACGCGGAAGAAAACGCAGAAAATCGACCTGCTCGCCGATCTGCGCCACCAGGGAGAATACGACCGCGGCCGCCGTTCCGAACAACAATAAATCGAGATGGTTGCCCGGATTGCCATGTTCGCCAGCGAATTTGGTCCACTCCACAAAGGAGTGCGGATTGGCGCTTGCGATCGCAACGAACGGCATGATGTGCAGCACGATCCACAGCGGTTGGGTCCATAGCTGGAAGCGGCTGATCAAGGTGATGCCGTGGGTGACCAGCGGAATGATGACGACTGCGCTGACGAGGTAGCCGATCGGGCGCGGGATTCCGAAACACATGTCCAGCGCGCTGGCGAGAATGACGGCCTCGATCGCAAAGAAAATGAAGGTGAAGGAGGCGTAGATCAGCGAAGTGATCGTGGATCCGATGTAACCGAAGCCGGCGCCACGCGTCAGCAGATCGATATCGATGCCGTATTTGGCGGCGTGGTACGCAATCGGCAGACCGCAGCAGAAAATGATGACGCTTACGACGAGAATGGCTGCGGCGGCATTGCTTACGCCGTAGTTCAGCGTGATGGTGCCTCCGATAGCCTCCAGTGCCAGGAAAGAGATGGCGCCAAGCGCGGTGTTGGCGACACGCGCCGCGGACCACCGCCGCGCGCTCTTGGCCGTGAAGCGGAGCGCGTAGTCCTCCAGCGTCTGGTTCGCAACCCACTGATTATATTGGCGTCTGACGCGGTCTATCCGCTGCCGCCCTGCCACTTCGAACTCCTGATCAGCAACGGAATCCGCTGCAACTCCAGTGCCAAAAAACCTACGTCGCTATTTTGCGGTGCAATATACGCGATCTTGCGTATCTGTGCAGTGCACAATCTTGGGCAATCCTCGCCCAATCGATAACCGCGTCCTTCGAAAAAGAATGGGGGTTCTGATGTCAGACGAAATCAAACAAGGTCTGCGCTCACCGCTTAGGCGCAAACTGCTCATGGGAATGGCGGCAATTCCTGCCATTTCGATGCTCCCGCGGCCATCGCTTGCCGATATGCCGACTTCCGCAGTCAATACGACGGGTCTTGCCGTAACCGATACCGAGGTCACCGTCGGAATCCTCCACTCGGCCACCGGCACGATGGCAATTTCGGAAACGGGCTCGATCGAGGCTGAGAAGCTTGCGATCGAGCAGATCAACGCCGCCGGCGGTGTTCTCGGCCGCAAGATCAAGTTTATCCAGGAGGATGGCGCCAGCGATTGGCCTACCTTCGCCGAGAAGGCCAAGAAGCTTCTCGTCAACGACAAGGTAGCGGCGATCATGGGTTGCTGGACCTCGGCGTCCCGCAAGGCGGTGCTCCCGGTCGTCGAGCAGTACAACGGCATGCTCTATTACCCGACCTTCTACGAAGGCCTCGAGCAGTCCAAGAACGTGATCTACACCGGCCAGGAAGCGACGCAGCAAATCCTTGCCGGCCTGAACTGGATCGCCAAGGAAAAGGGCGCGAAATCGTTCTTCTTCGTCGGTTCGGACTACATCTGGCCGCGCACGTCGAACAAAATCGCACGCAAGCATGTGGAGAACGTGCTGAAGGGAAAAGTCGTCGGCGAAGAATACTATCCGCTCGGCAATACCCAGTTCAACTCGGTGATCAACAAGATCAAGCTGACCAAGCCCGATGTGATCTTCACCGACGTCGTCGGCGGGTCCAACGTTGCCTTCTACAAGCAGCTCAAGGCGGCTGGCATCGACCTGTCGAAACAGGCGCTGCTGACCATCTCGGTGACCGAAGACGAAATCGACGGCATTGGCGGCGAGAACATCGCTGGCGCCTATGCCTGCATGAAGTACTTCGAGTCGCTCGACAATCCGAACAACAAGGCGTTTGTGCCGGCATTCCAGAAGATGTGGGGTGCCAAGACCGTGATCGGTGACGTGACGCAGGCCGCTTATCTCGGCCCATGGCTGTGGAAGTTAACGGTGGAGAAGGCCGGCAGCTTCGACGTCGACAAGATTGCCGCAGCTTCGCCTGGGGTCGAATTCAAGGGCGCGCCGGAAGGCTACGTCCGCATTCATGAAAACCATCACCTTTGGTCAAAGACCCGGGTCGGACGTGCGAAGCTCGACGGCCAGTTCGAGCTGATCTACGAGACCGCCGATCTGGTCGAGCCCGATCCGTTCCCCAAGGGCTATCAATAAGAACGCGCGGTCTTTCTCGCGCTATCTCCCCAGGCAGGCTTCTCCCTGGCGTGGATCGTCAATCCCACGCTCAAGACCCCGCGTCGCGAATGTGCTTGCGACGCGGGACTTTCCCCGACGGAGGACATCGATGTTCGGCGACTACTCGATAGGTGATCTGGGCTCCATCTTCGTCATGCAGGGTTTCGCGGGCCTGATCCTGTTCTCTGTCTACGTGCTGATGGCGCTCGGTCTTGCGATCATCTTCGGCCAGATGGGCGTCATCAACATGGCGCACGGCGAGTTCATGATCCTTGGCGCCTACGTTACCTGGATGACGTCGAATTTCTTCCAGGCGTACCTTCCAGGCTTGTTCGGCGGCTATTTTTTCCTCGCGATGATTCTGGCTTTCATCGCTTCCGGGGTACTCGGAATGCTGGTGGAATGGGCACTGATCCAGCATCTCTACAGGCGTCCGCTCGATACGCTGCTCGCCACCTGGGGCTTGAGCCTTATCCTGCAGCAGGCCTATCGCTCGATTTTCGGCGCGCGGGAAGTCGGCGTCGAGTTGCCGCAATGGATGCTCGGATCCATGCATGTTTCCGACAGCATCGAGGTGCCTATCAACGGCGTCTTCGTGATGGTGCTGACGGTACTGATCACACTGGCCGTTGCCTACATCATGTACCTGTCGCGCTGGGGTCGTCAGGTCCGCGCCGTTGTGCAAAATCGCGTCATGGCCGGCGCGGTCGGCATCAATACCGAAAAAGTCGACCGCTACACGTTCGCGCTTGGTTGCGGCATCGCCGGAGTTGCGGGCAGCGCCTTCACCATGATCGGCTCGACAGGCCCGACCTCCGGCCAGCTCTATATCGTCGATACGTTCCTGGTCGTGGTGTTTGGCGGTGCGGCGAGTTTGCTCGGCACTATCGCGTCGGCTTTCTCGATCTCTCAGACGCAGTCGACCCTGGAATTCTTCATGTCGGGCTCGATGGCCAAGGTCCTCACATTGCTCGCCGTTGTCGGAATTCTGATGCTGCGGCCGCAAGGTCTATTCGCTCTCAAGGTTCGCAAGTAAGCAAGAAAAAAGGCTGAAGCCATGATCGACAATCCGCGCTTTGCCAACCGATCGGAACTCGTTGGCATTCTCTTGCTCGCGGTCCTGCTGGTGGTAATTTTGCCGCTCTGCCTCGACGTATTCCGTCTCAATCTGGTCGCCAAATATCTGACATATGCATTCGTGGCGCTGGGACTCGTTATCTGCTGGGGCTACGGCGGCATCCTGAGCCTCGGGCAGGGCGTGTTCTTCGGGCTCGGCGGCTACTGCATGGCGATGTTCCTCAAGCTAGAGGCCTCCAGTCCGGAGAATACCAAGATCCAGTCCACGCCCGGCATCCCCGACTTCATGGACTGGAATCAGATTACGCAACTGCCATTCTTCTGGAAGCCGTTCCACAGTCTCACCTTCACGGTCGCCGCTGTTATTCTGGTGCCGGCGTTCTTCGCATTCATCATCGGTGCGGCGATGTTCAAACGCCGCGTCGGTGGTACCTACTTTGCGATCATTACCCAGGCGGTCGCGGCAATTCTCACCATTCTGATCGTCGGCCAACAGGGTTATACCGGTGGCATCAACGGGATGACCGACCTGCGCACCCTGAAGGGCTGGGACATCCGGCCGGATCACGCCAAGATCGTACTCTACTTCTTTGAAGTGGCGTGCCTGTTCGGCTGTATCTTCATCGCGCAATTCATACGCCACTCCAAACTCGGACGCATCCTGGTCGCAATGCGCGAAAAGGAAGATCGCGTCAGATTCTCCGGCTACAGCGTTGCAAATTTCAAGATCTTCGCTTTCTGCATCGCCGCCATATTCGCCGCGATCGGCGGCGCCATGTTCGCGCTCAATGTGGGTTTTATGTCACCGTCCTTCGTCGGCATCGTGCCCTCGATCGAAATGGTCATCTACACCGCCGTCGGCGGCCGGCTTTCCATCCTGGGCGCGATTTACGGGACTTTGTTGGTCAATTTCGCCAAGACCGGCCTGTCGGAATCCTTTCCTGAATTGTGGCTGTTTGGGCTCGGTGGTCTGTTCATTGCGGTGGTTCTCGCCTTCCCGAACGGTCTGGCCGGGGTGTGGGGAGACTACATCCAGCCCCGGCTGAGCCAGTTGATTCCGTCACGCAAATCCGGCTCCGGACCGACGTCGAGCTGGAACGACAATTCAGTCGCCGACGGCGCCCCGGCCGAGTGAGGAGATCATCATGTTGATAGGTCACCAACCCAAACCTTTCCTGCTAGCGGTCGAGGCACTGACGGTCTCCTTCGACGGCTTCAAGGCCGTCAACGACCTGTCGTTCTATGTCGACGAAAACGAGATCCGCGTCATCATCGGTCCCAACGGCGCCGGCAAGACCACGGTGCTCGACTTGATCTGCGGAAAAACCAAGGCGACCTCCGGCTCGATCCAGTTCCGCAATCAGGAACTCACAAGGATGAAAGAGAACCAGATCGTGCAGGCCGGGGTCGGCCGCAAGTTCCAGACGCCCTCGATCTATGACGACCTCACTGTGTTCGAGAACCTGGAAATCTCCTATCCGCGCGGACGCACGGTGTTCGGCTCGCTCGCCTTCCAGCGCGACGCGGCAGTCCGCCGACGGGTCGAAGAAGTCGCCGAAATGATCTTCCTGAAGGATCGTCTCGATACCTATGCCGATCAACTTAGCCATGGCCAGAAGCAATGGCTCGAAATCGGCATGCTGCTGATACAGGATCCGGACCTTCTGATGCTCGACGAACCGGTCGCCGGCATGAGCGTCAGCGAGCGTGCCAAGACCGCTGAACTTCTCAACCGGATCATCAAGGGTCGCTCGGTGCTGGTCATCGAGCATGACATGAAATTCGTCGAGGACATTGCCCACAAGGTCACGGTTCTTCACCAGGGCCAGATCCTGTCCGAGGGCTCGATGGAGCACGTCAAGAACGATCCCAAGGTCATCGAAGTCTATCTCGGGCACTAGAGCATGATCCGAAAACGAGGATACCGATTTTTCGAAGAGATCATGCTCAGACAAGGAGATGAGATCATGAGCGGAGCAAGCGCAGTCAGGATTTCGGACGAGCTCGTACGCAAAGAGGAGCAAGGAGCATTTTGATGCTGGCTATTTCGGACCTTCACGTCGCTTACGGCCAGAGCGAAGTGCTGCACGGCCTTAACGTATCCGTCTCGCCCAAAGAGATCGTGGCGATCATGGGCCGCAACGGCATGGGCAAGACCACGCTGATGAAGTCGCTGATGGGTATCCTGCCGGCCAAAAGCGGCTCGGTAACCATGGAAGGCAACGAACTCAGCGGCCTGCCGAGCTACGAACGCGTGGCCAAGGGTCTCGCCTATGTGCCGCAGGGGCGGATGATTTTCTCCACTATGACGGTAAAGGAAAACATCGAGACCGGTCTTGTCGTGTCGGGCGAGTCCGAGGTGCCGGGCAATATCTACGAATTGTTCCCGGTCCTGCTGGAGATGAAGAATCGCCGTGGCGGCAATCTTTCCGGAGGTCAGCAGCAGCAGCTTGCGATTGCGCGCGCGCTCGCCACCAAGCCGAAGGTTTTGCTGCTGGATGAACCGACCGAGGGTATTCAACCTTCGATCATCAAGGAAATGGCTCGCACTCTCAAGCGCATTCGTGACGAGCGGGGCCTGTCGATCGTGGTCTCCGAGCAGGTGCTGAGTTTTGCGCTCGACATCGCCGACCGGGTGCTTGTCATCGAGAATGGCGAGATCGTACGCGACGACCCGCGCGACGGCGTCGATGCTGCGCAGATATCCAAATATCTATCCGTCTGAGTCTTATTGTAAACAGGGGAGCTTTAGATGCCAGAGACACTTATCAAGGTCGATCTTTCCAAGTCGGCCTACGAAAACGACATGATCCACAATCGCTGGCATCCCGACGTCCCGATCGTGGCTTGGGTCGGTCCGGGAGACGATTTCATCATCGAGACCTATGACTGGACCGGCGGCTTCATCAAGAACAACGATTCGGCGGACGATGTCCGTGATATCGATCTGTCGATCGTTCACTTCCTGTCCGGCCCGATCGGCGTCAAGGGCGCCGAGCCCGGAGATCTCCTGGTCGTCGATCTGCTCGATGTCGGTCCATTGAAGGAGAGCCTGTGGGGTTTCAACGGCTTCTTCTCCAAGAAGAACGGTGGCGGCTTCCTCACGGATCATTTCCCGCTGGCGCAGAAATCGATCTGGGACATCAAGGGCCTTTACACCTCGTCGCGCCATGTTCCAGGCGTCAATTTTGCCGGCCTCATTCACCCGGGTCTGATCGGCTGTCTGCCCGATCCGAAATTGCTGGCGAAGTGGAATGAACGCGAGACGGCTCTGATCGCGACCAATCCGACGCGGGTGCCCGGTCTTGCCAATCCACCGTTCGCGGCGACCGCGCACGGCGGTCGCGCGAAAGGCGAGGTCAAGGCCAAGATCGGTGCCGAGGGCGCGCGCACGGTGCCGCCACGAGAGCACGGCGGCAACTGCGACATCAAGGATCTGTCGCGCGGCTCGAAGATCTACTTCCCGGTCTATGTGCCGGGTGGCGGGCTCTCGATGGGTGACCTGCATTTCAGCCAGGGCGATGGCGAGATCACCTTCTGCGGTGCGATCGAGATGGCTGGCTGGCTACATCTCAAGGTCGACATCATCAAGGATGGCGTCGCCAAATACGGCATCAAGAATCCGGTCTTCAAGCCGTCGCCGATCACGCCGAACTACAAGGACTATTTGATCTTCGAAGGCATCTCGGTAGACGAGCAGGGCAAGCAGCATTACCTCGACGTACATATTGCCTACCGGCAGGCCTGCCTCAACGCGATCGAATATCTGAAGAAGTTCGGTTATTCCGGCGCGCAGGCCTACTCGATCCTGGGGACGGCGCCTTGCCAGGGCCATATCTCCGGCGTGGTCGACGTACCCAATGCCTGCGCGACGCTGTGGCTGCCGACCGAAATCTTCGACTTCGACGTCATGCCGTCGTCGGCAGGCCCGATCAAACACATCAAGGGCGACATCCAGATGCCGTTGTCGCAGGATAAATAAAGCTCCCGTGCGACGGGATGCGGGACGGTGCGCATCTGTAGCCGCATCCGCCGTTGCGAGGTCGACGAAGTTAGCGCGCGAGGAAACCAAATGCCTGTCTATGACTATCTCTGCAACGATTGCGGCCCCTTCACCGACATGCGACCGATGGCGGAATGCGATGCGCCGCAGAGTTGCCCGAAATGTGCGAACTCCTCGCCGCGCGCCATTTTGACGGCGCCGAACTTCTTCTGCATGCCCGCAGACAGGCGCAAGGCACATGCCACCAATGAGCGCAGCGCCAACGCGCCAAAAACGCTCGGTGAATACAAGGCATCACATGCGCCAGGTTGCGGTTGTTGCTCGACCAAGCCTTCGCGCCTCGTCAGGCAGACCAAGACCGGCGCGAAAAGCTTCCCGACCGCGCGTCCCTGGATGATCAGCCATTGATGCCTCACGAATTTTCGTGACCGTCGAAAAGGCCGCATCGCAGCGTCTGGACCGATCGATACGCTAACCGACGACCTCGCCCGCCATCACATCGCCGTTTGATCGACGGCAAACCCAGGCCAAAACAGGAGGCGATCCCATGCTTCACGGTGACATTTCCAGCAGCAACGACACGGTCGGCGTAGCCGTCGTCAACTACAAGATGCCGCGCCTGCACACTAGGGCAGAGGTGCTCGACAACGCCCGCAAGATCGCGGATATGCTGGTGGGCATGAAGACCGGCCTGCCGGGCATGGATCTGGTGATCTTCCCGGAATACTCCACCCACGGCATCATGTATGACTCGAAAGAGATGTACGAGACCGCCTCGTCGATTCCGGGTCCCGAGACCGACGTCTTCGCCCAAGCCTGCCGCAAGGCCAAGGTTTGGGGCGTGTTCTCGCTGACTGGCGAGCGCCACGAGGAACACCCGCGCAAGGCGCCGTACAACACCTTGATCCTAATGAACGACAAGGGCGAAATCGTCCAGAAATACCGCAAGATCATGCCCTGGGTGCCGATCGAAGGCTGGTATCCCGGAAATTGCACCTATGTTTCAGAAGGTCCGAAGGGCCTGAAGGTCAGCCTGATCATCTGCGACGACGGTAATTTTCCGGAAATCTGGCGTGACTGTGCCATGAAGGGCGCCGAGTTGATCGTGCGTTGCCAAGGCTACATGTATCCGGCCAAGGAACAGCAGATCCTCATCTCCAAGGCGATGGCCTGGGCCAACAATGTCTATGTCGCGGTCGCCAATGCCGCCGGCTTCGACGGTGTCTATTCCTACTTCGGCCACTCCGCGATCATCGGCTTCGACGGCCGAACCCTGGGCGAGACCGGCGAGGAGGAATACGGCATCCAGTATGCCCAGTTGTCGAAGAGCCTGATCCGCGATGTGCGCCGCACCGGCCAGTCGCAAAACCACCTCTACAAATTGGTCCATCGCGGTTATACCGGCATGATCAATTCCGGCGAAAGCGCGCGTGGGGTCGCGGCCTGCCCCTACGATTTTTACAAGAAGTGGATCGCCGATCCGGAAGGCACACGCGAAATGGTCGAGGCGATGACCCGCCCGACCGCAGGGACTGACGAATGCCCGATCGAGGGCATCCCGAATGAGTTGTCGGCGAGCAATTACTAGGCCATTGATCGAGAGCAGGGCTGGCGGGTTTTGGTCGCCAGATTTTGAGGGCCGGCTGATCCGCTACGTCGGCCGCCGGATCGCCGGCCTGGAGAGCATCGAGGCGGCGTTTACCCTCCTACTGGTGCGTGCCTCGCTGAAATCCAGCAGCGAGCGGCAGCCTTCCTCGCTCGATCACAGCATCGAATTTCTTCTGCATGCCTGCCGACAGGCGCAAGGCACAGCCACCAATGAGCGCGGCGCCAACGCGCTCAAAACGCTCGGTGAGTACAAGGCCTCACATGCGCCCGGCTGTGGCTGCTGTTCCGGCAAACCTTCCCGCCTCGTGAAGGAAACCAGGAGTGGCGCCAAGAGCTTTCCTACTGCTCGTCCCTGGACGATCAGCCACTGATTGTTACCCGCCGCCGGCATTTCGTCAGCAACAGTCAACAACGCTCCGGTTTGTGGTTTTCGCCTCTAAACGCATCTGCGAATGTAGGGTCGGTTGATTTCCCAGAGTTCGTCTAGGAGCTGGCGCGCGGATTCCGTGGAATTGATCACGGGATCGATCAGCAACGCTTGCAGTGCGATCTCCTTCGAGGCATGCATTGCCGCCTCCACCGCGAGTTGCTGCACGCTCACCTGAATGCTCATGAGATCGGCAATCGGATCGGGCAGCGGGCCGGGCGACACCGGATGGACGCCAGTCTCGTCTGCCATGATCGGGACTTCGACAGCCGCTTTCCTCGGGAGATTCGGAATCGCGTCCCGGTTATAGACCACGCCGGATTCGATCAATCGACGACGCTGGTGCAGCACCGCCACAATGACGGCGACCGCGCGCTCCCCCGATGGCGTGAACCACCAGACCGGGATTTCTGCGCGGCCCGACAGCACATCATCAATGAGACGATCCGTCTTCTCCCGTTCGCCTCGGTCCCAGTCGAAATTATATCCGCCTTCTCCTGCTTCCCAGCCGAAAGACAGATACTCGCCGACATGGGCATCGCCACAGCCGAGCCAGAAGCCGAACGAGCGAAGCAAGGTGCGCGTCAGCGGTAGAGCCGACTGGTCATAGTGCGTTTCCCGTTCGCGCAACAAAGGATAAAGGTCTTCGCCCGTGTTTCGGTCGCGAATCTGCAGCATGCACTGGAAATGGTTGAGGCCTGCGCCCGTCAGCTTCACCCGATCAGCAGGCAACCCGAGGATCGAGGCGATGTTGTCGCGCGCCAGAAAGATGCCGTGGCACAAACCGACGGCGCGGACTTTGGCGTATTCCGCGAGCGCCAGGATGATACGGCTTTCGGGATTGGAAAAGTTGATAAAGATCGCCTGCGGACAGCGCTTCTCGATTTCGCGCACGAAATCGAATACCAGGGGCAAGGTTCGCAAGGTGAAGAACAAGGCGCCCGGGCCGCCATTTTCGCCCAGCGTATGGCGAATGCCGAACTTGCGAGGTACCTCGTAGTCAAATCTCCACAGCCGATTGCGATCGACCGCCGTCGCATTGATGACGAAGCTTGCGCCGTCGAGCGCAGCCTTCCAATTGGTCGTGCTTTCGATCTTCAGTCCGGTGCCGGATCTGTCGTTGAGCAGTCGGGCGAGCCGTGCGGCGCGCGCCAGCCTGCGATCGTCCCGCCCCGCCAGAACCAGCGTACTGCCGGCCAGATCGGGACTCGTGAAGAAATCGCGAAACATGCTGATGCCAAAGGACCCGCTGGTTGCGCCAAGAAAGACGATCTTCGCTGCGGCGGTCATCTCTCGCTTGCTCCATCAGGTCCGGTTGCCGACGACGTTCCTCAATCCTTTGCTTGGCACGCCAGGGGACAACGGAAGAGGGCGGGGCAAGCAGGCTCACATCCTCTCCCTCGCCCCGGCTAGCCCGCGCTCGCCCTTCGTCCAACCATGCTCTGCTCGGCTTCGTGAACGATCGCCATCGTCCGCAAGATGCTTGACGGATTGACGCTGATTGAATCGATGCCAAGCCCGGTCAGGAACTTTGCAATTTCCGGATAGTTTGCCGGCGCCTCGCCGCAAATCCCCACATGGCGCCGATTGCGCTTGGCGCCTGCCACCGCCATCGTCAGCATCCGGAGCATTCCGGGATCGCGTTCATCGAAGTCGAAGGCGACGATATCGGAATCCCTGTCGACGCCGAGCGTGAGCTGGGTCAGATCGTTCGAACCTATCGAAAAACCATCGAACAGTTCGGCAAACTGGTCGATCAGGATCACGTTGTTCGGAATCTCGCACATCATGAATATTTCGAGGCCGCTTTCGCCCCGGCGTAGCCCCTGCTGTGCCATGGCTTCGATGACGCGGCGCGCCTCCTCCAGGCGGCGGCAAAATGGAATCATGATCCTGAGGTTGGCCAGGCCCATGACGTTGCGAACCCGGCGCAGTGCAGCGCATTCCAGCGCGAAGCCAGCGGCATAGGCGGGATGTGCATAGCGAGCCGCGCCCCGGAAGCCCAGCATCGGATTTTCCTCCTTTGGCTCGAAATCCGCGCCTGCCACGAGGTTGGCATATTCGTTGGTCTTGAAATCGGACAGCCTTACGATGACGGGACGGGGATAGAAGGCTGCGGTGATGGTGCCAATGCCCTCGGACAGGCGTTCGACAAAGAAATCCGACGGCTTCTCGTAGCGCTCGGTCAAATGCCTCACCAGGCGACGATCGCGCACGGATTTGATCTTGTCTGGCTGCGCGAGCGCCATCGGATGGATCCCGATGTGCTGACTGATTATGAACTCCATCCTGGCCAGCCCTACGCCGTCGTTGGGCACCATTGCCGTCTTGAAGGCGAGCTCCGGATTGCCGAGGTTCACCATGATTTCCGTACGCGGTTTTTCCAGCTTCTCCGTCGCGATCCGCTCGATCGAAAACGGCAAGTTGCCTTCGAGGACGTGGCCAATGTCGCCGTCCGCACAGGAGACAGTGACGAACATCCCGCTTTTCGCTTGCCTGGTTGCATTCTCGGTGCCTACGACCGCAGGCACCCCTAGTTCGCGGGCAATAATCGCGGCGTGACAGGTTCTGCCGCCGTGGTCGGTGACGATAGCGGCGGCAGTTTTCATGATCGGCTCCCAGTCGGGGCTCGTTGAGAGCGCGACCAGCACTTCGCCGGGCCTGAAGGAGCGAAGGTCGCTTTTATTCCTGATCAGTCGAACTTTTCCTGCTGCAATCTTGTCGCCGACGGCGCGACCGGCGGCAACGATCTTGCCGGTCGATTTGAGGACGTAGCTCTCGAGCGCTTCAGGCTTGCGGCGGGACGCCACCGTCTCCGGACGCGCCTGAATGACGTAGAGCTTGCCATCGCTGCCATCTTTCGCCCACTCCACGTCCATCGGGGTGGGCGCGCCCGCCTTTCTTGAATAGTGATTCTCCACGACAATGGCGCAGTGCGCGAGGTCCAGAACATCCTCGTCATTGATGCAGAACCTCTTGCGGGCTGCCTGCGGCGTCGTGACGTTCCGGGTGGTCGCGCGCCCTTTGGCATAAATCATCCGCATCTCCTTGCCGCCCAATCGGCGCGACAGGACGGCACGGAAACCATTGTTGAAGGTCGGCTTGTGCACGTAGAATTCGTCGGGATCGACGGTCCCCTGGACGATGTTTTCACCAAGCCCATAGGCACCGGTAACGAAGACCACGTCGCGAAAACCGGACTCGGTGTCGAGCGTAAAGATCACGCCGCTTGCCGCGAGATCGGAGCGGACCATTTTCATCACCGCAACCGAAAGCGCGACCTTGAAATGATCGAAGCCCTGGTCGATGCGATAGGATATCGCCCTGTCGGTGAACAACGACGCAAAGCACCGCCGGCACGCGGTGAAAAGGTCGTCGGCACCACGAATGTTGAGATAACTGTCGTGTTGTCCTGCGAAGCTCGCAGTCGGCAGGTCTTCGGCAGTCGCCGAACTGCGCACCGCGACGGCAACGTTGGCCCCGTATTCCTGTTCAAGCTGTCGATAGGCCTCGCCGACCTCGCGGCGCAGATCTTCCCGGTCGGTGGCCGCAAAGACAATGGCGCGCGCCGCCCGGGCACTCCTGGCCAGATCCGAGATGCGCCGTTTGTCGATATTGGAAACCAGGCTGTGGAGTTTGTCCCAGGCGCCGGCTTCGGTCAGCGCGTCGCGATAGGCCGACGCCGTCAGCGCGAAGCCGTTTGGCACTCTAACGCCTTGCGGAGAGAGCGTAGAATACAGTTCGCCGAGGGACGCAGTCTTTCCTCCGACCAGCGGGACGTCCTCCAGGCGGATATCCTTGAACCATCGAGTATAAACGGAAGCATTCATCGTGCTTCTCCTGCGTCGCAACATCGGCCGCCCGATGCGCCGACTGGCATTCTGGCCGCACGACGGCGAAGGCCTTTGCGAAAGATCAAGTAGCCGGCGAATCCCGGCAGCTCACGGGAAAACCGCCGCTTCTGTCGGCTCCGTCACGCCGCGGTGACGACGACCTGTTGTGCAAGATGCCCGACATCCGCGGGCCGGCAAAGCTCGGTGCCTGGATTGAGCAGGGCTGCAGCGCCCGCGGCAACAGCGTGCCGGAAGGATTCCTCGAGGTTGCTTCCTGATGCCAGAAGCTGGACGAGTGCCCCGAGGAAGCTGTCTCCCGCGCCGACCGCGCCGACTGGCGTGATGGCAAGCGGCTCTGCGCGCAAGATCCGGTCGGAGGTGACCAGCTCCGCGCCGAGATGTCCCATCGTGAGTGCAACAATGGCGACTTTGCCGCCGTCAACGAGGGTTTTTGCGGCGGCCTCCCACTCGCGCGCGTCGGCCGGCTCGCGGCCGGCGAGCTCGCGCATTTCGCGCAAGTTCGGCTTGATCAGGTCGAGACCTTCGGTGACGGCGGCAGCGAGCGCCGGCCCGGACGTATCGAGAATCATTCTGGCGCCGCGCCGCTTTGCGATGCGCGCCAGCCTGGCGTAGAAGTCGTCGGGAACGCCGTCCGGCAGACTGCCGCTTGCGACCACGAACCGCGGAAATGGCTGAATTCCTGAAAGCAGCGTCAGGCATTGCTGCCATTCGCTCTCATTGAGACGTGGTCCGGGCAGGATGAAACGATATGGCTGGCCGGTGCTGATTTCGTTGACGAAGAAATCCTCGCGCGTTTCCTCCGCGATCGCAAAAGTCCGGCTTGGGACGCCTTCCCTGTCGAGCAGCCTGTGGAGCAAGTCTCCCGTCGCGCCGCCGACAGGGTAGATTGCACAGACATCTCCTCCCAACCGTTTGACGACGCGCGCGACATTGATTCCGCCGCCTCCGGGATCACGCCGTTGCGACGTGCCCCGCAGCTTGTAGACAGGGATGATTCTATCGACCGACGTCGACAGATCAACGGCTGGATTGGGCGTGATCGTAACAATGTCCGTCATGGCCTGATCATGACCGCGGATTCGGCCCTGGCTGTCACGCTTCGCTCGAAAAAGGCCTTGAGCCCAATGAAGCTGCAGTCGGGATGGAGAATGACGCAGGTCGGGATCTTCATGAGGTACGCTTCAAAGCGCCCCTTGCTCTCAAATCTTTTGCGGAACTGCGATGCCGCCAGCCGGTCGGCAAAGCGCGGCACGATGCCGCCCGCAAGAAAGACCCCGCCCCGGGCCGAGAAAGTCAGTGCGAGGTCTCCTGTGACGGTACCGAGCAAGGAGCAGAACATGTCGAGCGCGGCGCGGCTGACTTCGCAACTATTGTCCAGCGCGGCGCGAGTGATCGAGGAGGGGTCGAGATCGGGCACCGACACGCCATCGATAGTGGCCAGCGCATGATAGAGATTTGCCAGGCCGGGTCCGGAAAGGGCTCGCTCCACCGATACGTGCTCAAAGCGCTGGCGCAGTTGATCTATAACGCGCTCCTCTCGCTCCGAGACTGCGGGCAGGGTTGCGTGGCCGGCTTCGGTGACAGCCACCAGCGGCACGCCGGGAAACAGGCAAGCCGCTCCAAAGCCGGTACCGGGACCGACCACGAGCATGGGCGCGCCGGTCATCGGAGTACGTCTTCCGACCGGGAAGAGATCGGAGGGTTGAAGCGCCGGCAGTGACCAGGCGACGGCTTCAAAATCGTTGAGGACATAAGCGGCCTTGAATCCGAACCGGTTCTGCAACTCGGCGCCGTCGATGATCCATCCGCTGTTGGTGATGATGCAGCGATTGTTCTCCACGGGGCCTGCGACCCCCAGGACCGCGGCTTCGGGTGGTTGGTCTGCACAACGATCCAAATAAGCGGCGATCGCATCAAGGGCGCTGGCGAAGTCGGCAACCTTCGAGTGCCCGATCTGTCCGATTTCACCGCGCTCCATGAGCGAAAAGCGGGCGTTGGTGCCGCCGATGTCAGCGAGAACAATCCGATCGTTCCTGGCTGATGGGCCGCCATTCATTGCTTTGCTGCCGCCGCATTCGGCGAATTTCCGGCAGTCTTGATTGCCGGTGATTTTCGTTTCGCCGCGATGAGATCGGAGTACCACCGCGCCGATGCCTTGGGAATGCGCCTTTGTGTGGTGAAGTCGACATAGACGAGACCGAAGCGCTGCGAATAGCCCGATGCCCACTCGAAATTGTCGAGCAACGACCATACGAAGTAACCGCGAACGTCAGCACCGGCAGCGATCGCTTCCTGCAGGGCGTCGGTATAGGCCTTGAGGTACTTGATCCGACCGTCATCGTGGACGCGACCGGAATCATCCACCCTGTCGTCTGCAGCGGTTCCATTCTCCAGCACGAAAATGGGAAGTCCAAAGCGGATATGGATATCGATCAGGGTATCGCGAAAGGCGTCGGGCAGGATCGGCCATCCGATTGTGGTTCTCGGCACGTCGGCCGGCGGCGCACCAAAAGTAGCGCCAATCACATTGGATGAGGCTGACTTGATGAAGTGCGGGGAGTAATGGTTCAGCCCGAACCAATCCAGGGACCGCGCGATCATCGCCATATCGCCGGGCTTCAGGTAAGGCTCGATCGCCCGAGCCAGCGCAGGAGGATATTGGGCGAAGTGTTGCGGATATGGAAACGCATCGTTCCAATACTCCGCAAAACGCTTCGCGGCATCTGCATCGTCCGGATTTGCGCTGGCCGGATGGCACGGCTGCCGATTGTGTATCGCACCAAGCGACGCATTCGGCACCATCGCCCGAAGCACGTCAATGGCTGCGCCATGGCTCAAATTGACGTGATGGATGGCCTTGTGCAGGGCCGCTTTTTCGGAAATCCCCGGCGCGTTCGAGCCGAGACCATATCCGAACAGGGTGAAGACACAGGGTTCGTTGAAGGTTGCAAATCGCCTGACGCGATCGCCATAGCGCCGCGCGACGAGTGCCGCATAGTCGGCAAACCATCCCGCGACGTCGCGGTTTTGCCAACCGCCGAGTTCGTGGAGCGCCTGCGGCAGGTCCCAGTGGTAGAGGCATATCCAGGGTTCGATGCCGGACTCGAGAAGCGTATCGATCAATCTGTCATAGAATTCTAGTCCGGCCTCGTTGGCGGATCCCGATCCCTTGGGGAGGATCCGCGGCCATGACAGGGAAAACCGGTAGGCGTCGACGCCGAGATCGCGCATCAGCGCGACGTCTTCAGTGTAGCGATGATAGTGATCGCAGGCGACCTCGCCGGTATCGCCGTTCTTGACCCTGCCTTGCTGCCGGCAATAGACGTCCCAAATGCTGTCGCCGCGACCATCGATGTGCGCCGCACCCTCGATCTGAAAACTCGACGTCGACACCCCCCAGAGAAAGCCGGACTTCAGCAAAGGCCCTCGCCCGTGACCTTTTGAGGCGTTCCTGATCAATTGCCGTCACCCTTCATTTCTATTTCCGGAAGATAAAAGTACGGCCTTTCACGTTCCGGCCGTTGACCGAGATCAACATCAGGCCTGGCCGACGTCTTTAGGTTGCGTTCAAGCCGCTGCGCGGAATTCGCGCAGGGTTCGTTCTTCAAGCGCAAGGTTCAAGCATGCCCTGTCTCAATCCCTTCCCGATCCCCGGCAGTCCCGACCCGGATCTGCAGCTGATTGTCGCCCTGTGGAAACGTCTGAGACGGGGCGAAAATGACATGCCGTTCGGTGACGATCTCAAATTTCCCGATCTGTCCAGCCTGTCGGCAAGGTCGTTCGTGTTGAGTGTCTTCGTTTCGCCGGAGCGCTTTCGGTTCGAATTCCTGCACAGGGACCTGCAAGGAGTGGCCATGGTGGGACAGTTCATCGACGAGATATTGCCGGGGCCGGACTTCAGCTTTTTGCGCGCTCAGAGCAGCGCCACGCTGGAAGCGGCCGAACCGACGTTTCTTCAACTGAGCGAAGATTCCGGGCGTCGTCTCCGCAGACTGCTTCTGCCGATGTGGGGCAGCGGGCAAATCAATATGCTGCTCGGCGCGGTCCATAGCTGAAAGGCGGAGACCAGCTGCTTCCTTGGGCAGCGCGCGTTTGCCGGAGTGCAATTGACGGCGCTGCGCGGAATCCGTCTGAAGGGCGATGGCCTATTGCTCGACAAAAGCGCGTCGCATTTGATCGGCAATCGGCTTGAACAGGTAGTTCATCATGGTCCGGCTGCCCGTCTGCATGAAGACCTCGGCGGGCATACCGGGAACGAGCTGCAAGCCGGCCAATCGACGAATTTCGTCGTCGGACAGAGATACCCTGACCGTGAAAAAAGGCGTACTCGCCTGTTGGTCACGGCTGGTATCGGCCGACACATAGGAAACCATGCCGGTGAGCTGAGGCGTGATGCGCTGGTTGAAGGCCGAAAAACGAACGAATGCCTTCTGACCCGTTCGCACCTGGTCGATTTCGTTGGGTTGCAGCCGCGCTTCTATCTGAAGATCGTCGGAATCCGGGACGATTTGCATGACCTGGTCGCCGGCGCGGATGACCCCACCGACCGTGTGAACCGAAAGTTGATGGATCACACCCGCGTTGGGCGCGTGAATTTCGATGCGGTCCAGCTGATCCTGCGCCGCGACGCCGCGCTCCACGAGTTCTGCCTCCTTGCCGCGGTTTTCGCCAAGCTCCTTGACCACGTCGGTGCGGAAATCCTGATCGATCCGCACGATCTGAAGCTGCGCCTCGCCGATCTTGGATTTTGTCTCCGCGATCGTCGATGTCAGTTGTCCGCGTTCGCCTTCGATCCGCGCACTCTCGCGCTGCAGGGCCGTCAGCCGTGCCAGCGGAACCAGCCGCTTGTCGTAGAGTTCCTGGACTCCCGTAAGCTCGCCGGCAATCAACTCCAATTGCTTGGCCTTCGATGCGACCTGGGCGTCAAGGCCGGCAATCTCCTCGCCGAGCTGGGAAATGCGGCTTTGAAGGAGGTCAATCTGACCTCGACGCGCGTTGGCGCGCTCCCTGAACAGCGATTCCTCCGAAGCCAATAGCGTCTTGACGGTGACGTCGTCCGTCCGAGCAGCCAACTCGGTCGGCACCTGAAGGTCCGGCAGCTTGTCGCGCTCGGCGACAAGCCTTGCGATCCTGGCCCTTATTTCATCGAGCTGCTTGCTCACCATTTGCAGGCTGGCGCGCGCCTGGGTGGCATCGAGCCGCAACAGGAGGTCGCCGCTGCCAACCCGTTGGCCGTCATGGACCGCGATCTCTGCGACCACCCCGCCACTCGGATGCTGGATGGCCTTGACGTTTGACTGGACCACAAGATTCCCGGGGACTACGACGGCCCCCGCCAGCGGTATCAGCGTTGCCCAGCCCCCCGCGATCACCGTGACGGCGAGCAGCACGCGAAGCCCAGCGCGCAATTCCTGCTCAAAAGCGCGGCCGGCACGTAGCGTCAGGTTTTCGCCCGACGCGCCGTCGCCTTTGCCGATTGCATCACCGTTGATGAGGAAGGCGATGCCGCCGCCAAGGCCGTTCCGGCAAATCCGGATCAGCTCTCCGACCGTCGGCGCCGCCTTGATACCCTCAACTTGCGGCGGAAGTTCCATGGGCGGGCATTCGACATGCATCGACCCGAGTTCTTCACTGAATGCGTCACCCTCGCGACCGACCTGTTTCGGATCGATCAGGAACGCGTGATCTGACGCCGTGACGGGGCCCCGCCTTCGTCGCTGCGGGACATAAGCGGGCTCCGATGATCGTTCGTTTCCGGGGGTGGCGCGAGGAATGGTGCCAAGACCGAACTGCTCGAGGCAGACGTCGATCACTCGCCCCATCCTGCCTCTCTGAGGGCGCTTCGGCCGTCGCGTCCGCTGTTTCGTGGCGGAGCCTGCTCCGCGGTGGGCGGCACGGTTAGCCTTCCGCGGGTGGGTGTCGTTCGTCTCTTGATGTTCGAATGCCTTGCGCAGGCGCTGCAGCTCGAGAATCAGGGCAGCGCCCTGCGGGCCCGCGCCATCGACATTCGTCCCGTGATCCCAGCGAAGGGAAGTCCCGTCAACATGCGGAAAGCCTTCTTCATTTCTCATGGCTCTACGCTCTCGGCCATCATCGGTCGGACCTGTTTCGCGTCCGGCGGCGGCGCCCGATGGATTGTTTGAGCGGACTTTCCTGCTGGTGCCGCTTTTGCGCTCGCGGAACGAACACGCGCAAAAATATCCGCGCATTGTCCGAACGCGATCGCTTTGCCTTCGAAAAGCACCATCGCCATGTCGAGCGCGGCGAGCGCGCTGGGACGATGCGATATGACGATGACGATACATTTGTTGTGGCGGAGAACCTGAATGGCACGGGTCAGGGCGCCCTCACCATCGGCATCGAGATTGGCGTTCGGCTCATCGAGCACGACCAGGAACGGATCGCCGAATATTGCGCGCGCAAGCCCGATCCTTTGCCGCTGCCCCGCGGAAAGGGACATGCCTCCTTCCCCGATCCGGGTCGAATAGCCCTCGGGAAGCCGCAGGATCAGTTCATGTACGCCCGCGATCTGCGCGGCTTTCAGTATTGCCTCGGAGCTGGCGGTTTCATCGAAGCGGCAGATGTTTTGAGCCACGGTGCCATCGAACAAGGCTACGTCCTGGGGCAGAAAGCCGACATAGCGGCCGAGATGCTCGCCCCATTGGTCAAGCGCAGCGCCATCGAGCCGAACGGAGCCATGCTGGGCAGGCCAGATTCCCACCAACGCCTTGCAGAGCGATGTCTTGCCCGAGGCGCTGGCGCCCAGCATTGCCATACCCATTCCGGCCTTCAGCGAAAATGAGACGTGTGAGACGATTTCCCTCGGCGTCCCCGGTGCGCAAACGACGAGATCCTGTACCGACAACTCCCGACACGGGCGCGGCAACACCACAGGCGGTGAGGGTGGCGCTGCCGTGATCTTGCAGATCTCACGCAGGCGCGAGATGCCCTGTCGCGCGGCCATGAGCTGTTTCCAGCTGCCAAGGGCCACTTCGACCGGCGCCAGGGCGCGGCCCATCATGATCGAGGAAGCGATCATGATGCCGCCCGAGGACCGGTCGGAGACGACGAGATAGGCGCCGATACCCAGCAAGCTGGATTGCAAAACATAACGCAGCACCCTCGCGCTCGATCCCAGATTTGCATTTACATCGGTGGCGCGGATGTTCTCCTGCAGATAACGCTCATTGGTCCTCGACCAGCGCGCGGTCAATCGGTCGGTCATGCCGAGCGCACGGATCACCTCGGCATTGCGTTGGGTTGCATCCGCCAGCACCTGGCGTTGTGCGCTTGATTCCATTGCGGCCTTGACCGCCCCGCGCGACATCCGCTCGGTCAGAAAGGTCATGGCAATGATCCCGGTGGTCCCGAGCAGGGCCGTCACCCCGATTGCGGGATGAAACAGAAACAATGCGATGAGAAAGATCGGAATCCAGGGCATATCGAGGAACGCGGTCGGTCCCATGCCCGACATGAAGCCGCGGATCTGGTCGAGATCGCGCAGGGGCTGCTGCAACAGCATGGGTTTGACACCGCGAAGCGGCAAGGTGGCGAGCGCGGTGTGGATCGATCGCTGCAGACCGGCGTCAAAGAGCGTCGCCACCCTGCACAGCATTCGTGACCGCAGCGCGTCGAAGTATCCCTGCACGAGGTAGGCGAACAACACCATGAGCGACAGGCCCAGGAGTGTTGCGGTGTTGCGGCTGGGAATGACCCGGTCGTAGACCTGCAGCATATAAAGTGAGCCCGATAGCATCAGCACGTTGATTACACCGCTAAACACCGCGATGCCGACCATGCGCCGCGCGCTATCGCGCAATCCGAGCGTCACAGGATCCTCGGATGAAATCGCCGAAGAAAGATCAGAAAGCCCCGAACTCGAAACCGGCGCCTGCGCTCCAGTCTGAACACAACTCATGAAATGCGCCTCCCCAGCGTCATGCGCAATCATTTCTAATTGAAGGTCGATGCCGACCATTTTTCGGCGAGAATGCGACCACAAGAAAGTGTTGTTGCGTTGCCGGTGGCAAATCGCTCTTTCCCGTGCCGATACGTCGTCATTCCGTAACACAGCCGGCCGTCGTCGAATTCAGTAGCGCAGAGAGCTGTCACGGATTTGTCCGTCTATTACCTTGCTTCTCTCCCGCATTGGCCCCGGTGCCGGCTGAAAGCTGCCACGAAGCCGGATTTAATTTTCATTCCATTCAGTCGACGTTCCGTCATGAGGTTCATGACGTATGCCGCTGTGAACGAAATGGTGCGACTTTCAAGAAGCCTCGAAGAAGGGCTCGCGTAAACTGCAACAAACCGAAGTGATGGCAGCAATTCATTGTCGCTGGCGGCAGTGAGAATGCAGGAGGTAGTAAATGGCTTTGACAGCAACGGATCTTTTCAATGACGCAACGACCCGCGAGATTGGCGGCGTCGGCCCGGATCAGGTCAACCTGATCGTATCGGACCTTGTCGGCGTGCAGCAGATGTTGAGCGCCGCAGACCCTCAGATCAACAGTTTGACCGATCTGCACACGCACGTCATCATCAATCAGCTCAATGAAGAGATCGCGACCGTCGAAAACGCCAACTCTGCGACGGGAACGCCGATATTGGGAACGGACCTCGGACAATATGTCGGGCGCGCGATCAATGATATCCATCGGGACATTATCGATATCGCGCAAGGCGATCCCGGCGTACAGGCGATTTTCAATCCGACGCCCTTGCCTGCGTTGAACACGCCCGCCGCGCCCTTCCACGACAACGCCACCCAGACAACCTTTCTCACGCAGTGGATCCAGGACAGCAACCATCTCGGACAGATGGCGACCACGATCGAAAACAACGGCTTTCAAGGGCGACATCGCCGGACTGGTCCAGCAAATCCAGACCTTTGAAAATAACTCGAACGCCTTCGATCAATCGCAGGGCAGCCTTTGGTCGGCACGATTCTGGAACGAGCTGCGGTCGGATGGCACGGCTGGCACGGCGTCCAACGCGCTGATTGATGGGTTGCAAACCCATAATGCCGGGGAAGTCAACGCGGCGGTACAGCAGCTTTCAGCGAACGCTTCCGACGTGGGCAGCAACAACCTGATGACAGATGGCGGGAGCTATGCGAGCGTGGTGGCAGCCGCGCAGGCAACGGCCGTGACACCAAATCCGGATCCTGCAACGCCCCCGTCCGGAACGCCGCCCTCAACCACGCCTCCCTCGACAACACCCCCTGCCGGAACACCTGAACCGGGCGGCACCGCCGCGGGAGACGGCAATCACCTGGTGACCGACCTCATCGCTCTTCTGCAGGGGGGCGGACAAAACAGCGCTTCGGCCGTGATCGCGGATCTTCAGGCGGTGGCTCAGGCTGCTGGCGTGCAGAACAATGGCCTTTCGGCGTTGTTGGGGGACCTGCAATCGGCCTCCGCGCCGGCGGCGCAGACGGGCGCGAATGCAGCTTCTACCGGCACACAGGGCGCAGCAGGTGATGCGGGCTCTTCGGCTGGCACGGGTCCGGCCGACCTCGGCGCCCATCATTTCCATGGCGACTTCGCCATGCACTTCCACCACATGTGGGGATAACGGCGGACCGCACGACCTCCGGCGTCTCATTTCTTCTTTGAGATGCTGGAGGTCAGTCGGACTGCGAGCGCTGACGAGCGGCTGGGCGGCCGCCGGATAAGAGGGAATTTGTCATTCGCCGGGTGCGGCGAATTGTGATTGGGGGACGGCTCTTTTGTTAAGCAGTAAACTTGGCTTCTTGCGGCGTATTTCGCGGGCCAGTCTGGAAAGCCGCGCCAGTGAGCGCGGCTGCGTGTCGCGAAGACCACGCGGCATTGGCGTGCAATTCGCGCTCCGCTTCAAGCTCGCCGGTCGCGGGCTTTGCGATGATGGGGCGCCCGCATGAAAGACCGCAAGACCGATTACGGTACGATCATTCTGCACTGGTCGCTGGTCGGCGCGTTTGGCGTGGCATTCTTCAGTGGAATGCGCATTGCAACCGAAACGCCCGATCGCACATGGATCAATTTGTTCGACGTCGTGTTGCCTCGCGATGGCGTGTGGATGGCGCACATGCAGGCAGCGGTCGCGCTGGTGGCAATATCGCTAGCGTATGTCGTCTATCTGGTGAGGTCGGGTCTCAGTCGCCGCGTCAGGCTGGACACCATCCGCCTGCGGGGGCTGTTCGGCCGCAAGGAGGTCAGGCTTGGTGCCGTCAATATTGCCCTGTGCTGGATTTTCTTCATTACGATGCTGGCCTTGATGGTTAGCGGCGGATTGCTCTATTTCGGCCTTCACGCCGGGTACGACGCCGCGGCGCTGCATTGGTACGCGACGTGGGTGATCATAGCCTTCGCCGGACTCCATATCTCTACACATTACAGGATCGGCGGCCTGTCGCAGTTGCTTCGCATTTTTCGGCCGTCACTGCTTCCGGCGCCGCCTCCACGACTCGACGCAATCGAACTGCTGACACTGTTGGCCGAGCAGTCGGCGCGGCCGGCGAGGGACTCCGGTTTCGCTGACGAGCAGGCCAGTCAGCCGGACTCCAGGCATCCTCAGTCGTCGGACGGTCCCGTTCGGGAACGTCCATCCGGGCCTCGCCCAGTCGCGCGGGCTTCTTCGAACGCACGAAGGCGGGTTTCGAAACAGCGAAACCCGACCTTCCAGTCCAACCCTTTCGTCGTGGCCGCAGCAGTCGCAATCACCGGTACTTCATTTCTCGTTGCCGCCGACCGAATGGCGGTAGACCGGTTGCAGGTTCACCGCATCGATAGCGCCGATGCACCCAAGCTTGACGGCGATACATCCGATCGTGCCTGGCGAAACATCAAGCCGTTTTCCGTGATGACCGTCGAGGGAGGGAATTTTGACGGCAAGGGCGAAACGAGAATCGATATTCGGGCGGTACACGACGGCAAATGGGCATATTTCCTGTTCATCTGGGAAGATCCGACACGATCGCTCAAACAGCTGCCGCTGATCAAGAAGGCCGACGGTTGGCACGTCCTGCACGACGGCTTTGAAAGCGGGGACGAACACGAGTTCAACGAGGACAAATTCTCGGTGCTACTGACCGCCATGGACGTGACGCTTGCGGGCGATCGGACCTTTCATGCCAGCCCGCATCCGATTGCCGGCGCGCCGGAGACCATGAGCGGCCGCGGGTTGCATTTCACGAAAGAGGGCTATGCCGATGTCTGGCAGTGGAAGGCGACAAGTGGCTCGACCGGATGGATGGACGACGCTCATTTCGGTCCGCCGCTCGAACCAACGCCGATGCAGGCGCGCAATATTGTCCCGTACAAAGGAGGTTTCGCGCCCGATCCGGGAATCGCCAACTACATGGACAATTTTACCATTGAAGCTGCTGAAAGCGGCGGTGGACGGCTGGTCGCTCCTCGCAGATTGCCCAAGGACCTTGTAGCGACCCTCGCAGCGATGGGGGATATAGATTTCGATCCGAATCACGGCGAAGAGGATGACTCGCGCTGGTACATGACGGAGTTGGAGTTCGTTCCATATTCCGCGGCGGACGACGCCCGCATCCCCATCGGGGCTGTCATTCCTGGCGTCATCATCTCTGGTGAATTTGCCGGGGATCGCGCGGACGTCCGATGCGCGGCCCGATGGGCCTCCGGACACTGGGCGCTCGAAGTCGCGCGGCGGCTCGACACACAGAGTGAATACGACGTTGCGATCAAGACCGGCGTGTTCATGCGGGTTGCGGCTTTCGATCACAGTCAAATCAGACATACCAGGCATGTACGGCCGATTCGTCTCGAGGTGGAATGATGAAAAAGACCTGCAGGGTGACCATGAACGGAACGTCGTTCCTGGCGAAATGTGGCGAGCTCTTGCTAGACTCGGCATTGATGAACGGCGTTGACCTTCCCCACGACTGCCGGAGTGGGGTTTGCGGCGCCTGTCGCGTGCGCCTCGTCAAGGGCCGAGTATTTGGTGGTCAGGAGGAAGATGACGAGACGATCCATGCCTGCCAGGCGCGGGTCATCTCCGACGTGGAGATCGCGGTCGAGCGCGTTCCCGACCAGGTGTCTGTTTCAGGTCGCGTAGCCGCCATTGTTCGGCTGTCCCCGGATGTGTTCGGCGTCGAGATCGAGATACCAAAGCCGTTGCGCTGTCTTCCCGGTCAATTCTGCAAGCTGCAATTCCAGGGATTCCCGGCGAGGAGTTATAGCCCGACCTATCCGCTGGAGGGACCGCCGAACAATCTCCGCATGCACTTCCACATCCGTAGGCTTTCCGACGGCGTCGTATCCTCCGAACTCGGGCGGACCATCCGTGTCGGACACCGCGTAAGAGTGACGGGGCCGTTCGGGAGCGCGTTCCTCAGGCCCAATCATTCTGGCCGGATTGTTCTCGCCTCCAGTGGCACCGGTTTCGCGCCGATGTGGTCGGTCGCGGTCGGAGCAATCATAGAGAGGCCGGAACGCGAGTTGGTTTTTCTGGTCGCGGCGAAGAATCTTCAGTCCCTGTATATGCTTGCCGCCCTGTGCCGGCTGGCGCTGTTTCCCAATGTCGTTATCATTCCGATCGTTTCGGAGCCGCAGAGCGTCTCCCGCGCGGTTCGCATCGGGCGGCTAACCGATCACCTGCCAGTGCTGTCGCCGAGCGATGTGGTCTATACCTCGGGTGCGCCTGCGGTAACGGAGCATGTCGCACGGATTGCCAGGACTGCGGGCGCCAAATGCTATACCGATCCTTTCCGGTCGACGGCGAAGGCCGCCGAGCAGAGCGGATTGATGCAACTCTTTGTCGGACTGGCTCAGTCGCCCAGGAAGGAAATCCCCAAGGCTGCATCGCGGTTGGTCAGTGCTTGATTGATCGACCATTGTTGCGCATGGTCATGCCAGAGGCCTCGACATATCGGATGGTTTCGCGACGGCGATGTAGTTCGCGGCACTGTCCGGTGGGAAGCATTGCCTAGCGCGCGATCTTTCGGAGATTTTGGATGGAAGGGGAAAATTTTCTCTGGCTCGTCCGGCATGCGGCCGTCGACGATGCCGGACAAATCATCCATCCGCCGGATGCACCGGTCGATCTGAGCGATGAGGCTCATCTGGAAGCGGTGCGCGGGCGATTACCTTCGAGAGCCGACACTTACGCAAGCCCGGCGCGACGCACGATGGATACGGCCCGTGCCCTTGGGCTTCATCCGGTTCCGATACCGGAGTTCGCCGAGCAGGATTTTGGCCGCTGGACCGGTCGGCGTCACGACGACCTCGCCGCCGAAGGCGATGGCAGCTACGCGCATTTCTGGCAGGATCCTGCTCGCTCAAGACCGCCTGGCGGTGAAAGTTTCGAGGATCAGGTGGCGAGGGTTCGGCTGGGATTTGCGAAAATAAAGCCCGGCCCGGCGACGCTCGTGGTCCATTCAGGAACCGTTCGGGCCGCGCTCTGTATCGCACTCGACATCGACCCCGCCGCCGCCCTGCGTTTCGTGATCCAGCCGCTGTCGATTACCCGGATCGACCGGTTGCGAAACGGATGGCGGGTCGTGTGCGTGAATCAGAAAGCGTGATCGACCTCAAAGCATCACGAAGCGGTCGGCACGTTGGCTTGCGCGAACGTTGCCATTTCATTGTGTAACGCGCATGCAAGTCGCAACAGCGGCAGTGCGATCGCGGCGCCCGATCCTTCGCCGAGCCTGAGGTCAAGGTCAACAAGCGGCCGAACATCGAGCGCCTTGAGCACCAGACGGTGACCCTGTTCGGCTGATTGATGCGAGGCCAGGAGATACGGCCGGCATGACGGATTGAGACGAACTGCGGCCAATGCTGCGACCGACACGATGAACCCGTCGATCAGGATGGGAATGCGTTTCTGTGCCGCCGTGATGATCGCCCCGCAGATTGCCACAATCTCGAGGCCGCCCACTGCGGACAGAATTTCCTCGGCACCCACGCTGTTGCCGGTGAGGTGGTGACGCGCGAGAGCCTCGTCGATCACGGCGATCTTGCGCGCAAGACCGGCCGCATCGACGCCGGTACCGCTGCCGGCGATCTGCGCGGCGCCGGTTCCAAGCAGGGCCGCGGCAATTGCCGCCGAGGATGTTGTATTGCCGATCCCCATTTCGCCAAGGATCAGTACATCCGGTGATCCGGCGGTCGTCCTTAGAACCGCGCGCTTTCCACACTCAAGGGCGAAGGCTACTTCCGAGAGGTTGAGTGCCGCTTCCCGACTGAAGTCGCGACTGCCCTGACGCGGCTTGTCGGTCACGATGCCGGGCAGCGGCAACGGCGCGAGGGTGCCGGCGTCGACAACCTCCAGGCTCGACCCCAATTCGCGCGCAAGAACTGAAATAGCGGCACCGCCAGAGGCAAAATTGGACAGCATGGCAATCGTGACTTCCTGGGGATAGGCCGAGACCCCCTGAGCGACGATGCCGTGATCGCCGGCAAAGATGATGATCGGGGCCCGCTGGGCGCGAGGCCGTTCCGTTTGCTGGAGGCCCGCGAGTTCGATAGCAAGTTGTTCGAGCCGGCCCAGCGAGCCGGCCGGCTTGGTCAATTGGGCCTGACGGGCCAGGGCTTCATCGCGATGAGCGGCCGAGATAGCGGGGCATTCCTCATAGACCCAATTGGCGATCATTTATTCTGCCTCCCCACTATCGGCGCTTGAGAATGTAACTGTCCATGATCCAGCCATGCGTCTTGCGGGCCATGTTCCGCATGGCGACGATAGATGCGCCGACCTCGGCGAGCTTGCCCGACATGAGCATCTCGTGGGGCATGCCAAGGTAGGCGCCCCACCAGATGAAAAGCCCCTCGGGGTCGAGAGATTGGAACGCAGCCGCGCCATCCAGCATGACAACCAGGGTGCTGATGCCGGATGGCCAGCCATCCTGACGCAGCCTGCGCCCCGTTGTAACCAGAAAGGGCTCGCCGATTTCGTTTAGCGGCAGCGCGTGGGCGGCGCAAAGCGCCTGGACCGACGTGATGCCGGGGACCACCTCGATGGTCGGCCGCGGATCGAGCCTTCCTGCGATCCGCAAGCTCGAGTCATACAGCGAGGGATCGCCCCAGATCAGCAGCGCAACACGGCCTGCGCTTCCGAGATGGGTTGCAATTTCATGCGACCAGGCCGCGGCGACAGCGTCGTGCCATTCGTCCACGCCCTTGCGGTAATCTTCCTGGTCGGGGTCGCGCATCGGCAGATCGAACTCCACGATGCGCGTATTCCTGTTGGTGAGTACTTCGGCGCAGATGGTCCGCCGCAGGTACGCGAGTTCGGACTTCTCGTCTCCCTTGCGCGGAATGAGAATCAGGTCGGCTCTGTTGATCGCTCCGATCGCTGCGAGCGTGAGCTGGGCGGGATCGCCACAACCGATTCCGATGAGGGAGAGCTTCAGCATGGTTCGAGGGGAGCGGCGGCAGCCTGGTGAGTCGAGCGAAGGGGCGTCATCGCAGCTCGTCTCCTGCCAAAGCGCCGAAAAGAATCAGGGCCGCAGCCGTCGCGGCGGTGCCCTGAGAAAGATGCTCGGCCAGGTCTGCGACCGTCGTGCGCACCAGCCTCTCGTCGGCATGACCAAGCGACTCAGCAAGGAGCGCCGGCGTGTCCGGTCTCATGCCGTGTTCGATCAGTTTCGCCGCGAGGAGCGGAAACGTTCGCTTGCCCATGTAAACCGCGGTCGTCGACTCGGGATCGACGAGCGCACTCCAATTCATGTTCGCAGGCAGCTCGCCGCTTGTATCTGCGCCGGTTATGAACTGTACCCGGCGCGAGGTGTGACGTCGGGTAAGCGGAATACCGGCTTGTGCGGCTGCAACACAAGCCGAGGTCACGCCGGGAACGACCTCGTAGCCGATCCCTGCTGCGCGCAGCACCTCGATCTCCTCCTCAAGTCTTCCGAAAACGCCGGCGTCGCCTGATTTCAGCCGCACCACGCGCGCGCCGGTCACGGCGTAGTCGACGAGAAGCTGACTGACGTGCTGTTGCCTGGTCGACTGGCGTCCCGCACGCTTGCCAACCGCCACCAGATTGGCCCCCTCGCTAGCGTGATCGAGGATCGCTCCGGAGGCAAGATCGTCATACAGAACGACGTCGGCGTTGCGCAGACGCGACACCGCCTTGAGCGTCAGGAGCTCGGGATCGCCCGGACCGGCCGAGACAAAGGAGACAAAGCCGCTCACCTGTCCTCCGCAATGAGGTGGAAGAACGTACCGGTGACGTGACCTCGCCGCGAACCGCTCTCCGCAACGATGGATCCGGTGGCGTCGCGTACAATCGCCAGGGGCGTATCGGGTTGCGAGACGATCGTCGAATAATGAAACTCATGGCCGCGCAGACGTGCGCCGGCCGGGTATCCCGGCATCGGCAATGCAAGCTCCGCAAGCCGATACCCAAGATGCATGCGCCGCCGGGCAAAGCTCGTCTCAAGACCAAGCAATCCCGTCATCTCGTGACATGTGCCGTCCGCGTCGGTCAGAGTGCTGCCAAGCACCATATAGCCTCCGCACTCGCCGTGCACCGGCCTCGTTTCGGCAAAGACGCTTATCGCACGCCTAAACCGCCTGTTGGCCGCAAGGCGGCCGGCATGCAATTCCGGATAGCCACCCGGAAGCCAGCATACGTCCGCGCTGGCGTCGGGACCTTCGTCGGCAAGCGGCGAGAACGTCGTGATCTCGGCTCCTGCGGCGCGCCAGGCTTCGACCATATGCGGGTACACGAATGAAAAAGCAGCATCGCGCGCCAGCGCGATGCGCTGGCCGGGTGGGGCGATGTCCTGGCCAGCTACTGTTCCTTGCGGTGACCATATCGACGCCGATTGCAGCACGGCGTCGATATCGACGAGCCCGCTGATGAAGCGCGCGGCTTCGCCGATCAGGTCGCAGATTTCCTTCTGCTCCTCCGCCTGTACCAGACCAAGGTGCCGCTTCGGCAAGGCAATCGCGGCGTTGCGTGGCAAAGCGCCGAACACGGGAATGTTTGCGGCGGCAAGCGCGCGGCGCACGAGGTCTTCGTGGCGGGCGCTGGCGACACGGTTGAGAACGACGCCGGCCAGGTGAATGCCGGCGCGGAAATCGCGCAGGCCGCAAGCGATGGCCGCAGCGGTCTGCGCCTGTCCGGAGGGATCGATCACCAGCAGGACCGGCCAGCCCATCATTCCCGCAATATCGGCGGTCGCGCCGGTGCCCGAGACGCCTGGTGTAGCGACACCATCGAACAAGCCCATGGACCCCTCGGCAATCACAAGATCTGCATCCGCTCCGCGCGTGGCGAGCCTTTCGATGGTCGCGCGGCTCATGGCCCAGCTATCGATGTTGACGGAGGCGCGTCCGGTCGCGGCCGCGTGAAACGCAGGATCGATATAGTCCGGTCCACTCTTGAAGCACTGCACCTTCAATCCGCGATCGCGCCAGGCGCGCGCCAATGCGAGCGTCAGCGTCGTCTTGCCTGCGCCGGATGCCGGTGCCGAAATGACAAGAGCCCGGGCCATCACAAGGTCTCCGGAAAGCGCGGCGTCGATCCCGACGGTCGGTAGCGGCGGTCATAGTCGGCCGCATAAAGGCGGCTTTCAGCAAACTCTTCCGCGCCCAAGGTTCTGCCGACGAGAATGAGCGCCGTACGTTCCAGTTCGGGACCGACCGCGGCATCAAGCGTGCCGAGTGTCGCGCGGATAATGCGCTGGTCCGGCCAGCTTGCGCGCCAGACGATCGCCACGGGGCAGTCCGCTCCATAGTGTGGCGTGAGCTCGGCAACCAACTTGTCGAGCATGTGGACCGACAGGTGAATGGCGAGCACCGCGCCCGTTGCGGCAAAGGCGGCAAGAGTTTCGCTTTCCGGCATGGCGCTTGCCCGGCCCGGCGCTCGCGTCAGCACGACGGATTGCGCCAGCCCCGGCAAAGTGAGTTCGGCTTCGAGCGCTGCCGCCGCGGCGGAGAAAGAGGGCACGCCGGGAGTGATGCTATAGGGAATTCGAAGCGCGCGCAGGCGGCGCAGCTGCTCGCCCATCGCCGACCAGATCGAGAGATCGCCGGAATGCAGCCGCACGACGTCCTTGCCCTCGGCGTGGGCCGTGACGATCTCCGACATGATCTCGTCGAGCGAAAGTGGCGCAGTGTTGACGATCCGCGCCCCTTGCGGGCAGTGCGCGAGAATGCCCTCGGGCACGAGCGAACCGGCATAGAGACATACCGGAGAAGCGGCGATGATATCGCGTCCCCGCAGGGTGAGCAGGTCGGCAGCGCCCGGTCCTGCGCCTATGAAGTGCACGGTCATTCGCCGTCTCCTTCCGCAATCGCCGCCGTGGCCATCCGATCCTTCGAGATCGTCCGCGTCGAAACGAGGCGTGCGCCGGCGCCGGCCGCCGCAAGCGCTGCTGCTTCGGCGACGGAGCCTGCCCCGAACCTTGCTCTGACGAATTCGGACTGGGCTGGGGTGAGAATGCCCGCCAAAATCCCGGCCGGAACAGCCTTGATCGGCAGATCGAACTCGCGAGCCAGTGATTGAAGCGCTGGCGTTTGGGTCTTTCCGCTGATTGTTGCGACGGCCGAAATGCCTTCGGGACCGACCGAGAGGAGCGCCTCGCGCAGCGAAGCCAATGTGACGTCATGCCTGAATCCCATGCCGGCGACCCTCATTTTACCGTACTCCATTGCACGACCGGTCGCTCGGCTTCCCATGACCGGTAGCGGCCGAGCCTGCCTGCATGCGCGACCTCGACCCGCATCAGTTCGCCACCGTGACGCTGCTGCAGCTCCGAAATAAGTGCGTCGGTTTCCAGCGTGACGGCATGGACAACGAGCCGCGTTCCCGGCGGAAGCAGGGGCCAAAGGGTATCGAACATGGCGGCCTCAAGGCCTCCTCCGATGAAGACCGCATGCGGCGTCTCAAGTCCTTGAAGGGCCCCGGGCGCGGTCCCTTCGACGACGTTGATCCGGTTCGTCAGCCCGAACGCCGCAGCATTCCTGGTGATATTCGCGGCGCGATCTCCGCGTGCTTCGATTGAAATCGCCGTCCCACCGCGCAACGCCCATTCGACGGAGATCGAGCCGCTTCCGGCGCCGATATCCCACAATCTTTCGCCGTCCCTCGGTCCGAGCGCCGAAAGCGCGAGCGCGCGCATCGGACGCTTGGTGATCTGGCCGTCATGCAGGAAGAGAGAATCGGAGAGACCGGAGCTGCGCGGCAAGCCTCCCGAGCCCTCCGCTTTCAGCGCAACGGCCACCGGACCCGCAGCCGGATCGGCCGCATAGCTGTCGGCGCAACGGCAATTGATGAATTCGCGCGGCCCCCCGAGCGCTTCGAGAGTCCACAGTTGTGACCTGCCCCAACCGCGCGCGGTCAGCCATTCGGCAAGCGCGACCGCCGCATTGCCGTCCCGCAGGAGACAGATGATCCGCTCGTTTTGCGCCAGATATGGCACGAGGGTTTCGAAGGGGGCGGCATGCAGCCCGAGACAGATGACGGATTCCAGCCGCCAGCCCAGCCGCGCTGCGGCCAGCGAGAAAGTCGAGGGCGCGGGATAGGCGATCCATTCGTGTCCGTTCAACCGCTCCGCCAGGACAGCGCCGACGCCGTGCCAGAACGGATCTCCAGAAGCGAGCACCGCGGTCGGACGGCCGCGGCGGGAAAGCACGCAACTTGCGTCAAACGGGACCGGCCACGGTCGACGACGGGAATCGTCGATGCATGCCAGCGCGAGATGCCGTTCGCCGCCGAAGACCGTCTCGGCATCGGCAAGCGCTTTTCGGCTTGCTTCGGAGAGGCCGGAAAGGCCATCTTCGCCAATGCCGATAATGGCGAGCCACGGATTTGGCGAAGGATCAAGCATGGTACGCGCCCTCATTCTGGGCGGAACGAGCGAGGCTCATTCGCTCGCCGACGCTGTCGCGGGCGCAGGGTTTGAGGCGATCTATTCCTACGCGGGACGCACTCGCGCCCCTCCCGATCAGAAGCTGCCGATCCGCGTCGGCGGCTTCGGCGGCGCGACGGGTCTTGCCGAATACATTCATCGGAAAGCAATCACCCATGTGGTCGACGCGACGCATCCGTTTGCGGCCGAGATCAGCCGCAACGCGGTTATCGCGTGTGCGACGACCGGAAAAGAGCTCATCGCCCTCGAGCGTGAGCCATGGGCCAAAGCTTCTGGCGACAACTGGATCGAGGTAGCGGATATCGCTTCCGCCGTTACGGCATTGCCTGTCGAACGCGCCCGCGTCTTTCTCGCCATCGGCCGGCAGCACATCGCCCCGTTCGGCGCCAAACCGCAGCACACCTATACGCTGCGATTTGTCGACCCGCCGGACGGGCCGCTGCCTCTTCCCGATGCGGAGGTCATCGTGTCGCGTGGGCCATTCGCGCTTGCCGGCGAGCTGGAGATGATGCACTCGCGCAGAATCGAATGGATCGTTGCGCGGAACTCCGGCGGCACCGGCGCGCGTGCCAAGATCGATGCCGCGCGCGAGCTTGGACTGCCCGTTGTCATGCTCAAGCGCCCGGAATTGCCCGACAGGAAGCGGACAGAAAGCGTCGCCGAGGTGATGCAGTGGCTGGGTCATAGGACGTGCCTTGGCGCGTAGACCCAGCGGCCGACCTGGCGGGTTGCCGAATTGCCGACGATGACAAGCGTTCTCATGTCGGCCATTTCGGGTCGGGCCTCCCGCAGCAACACCGTTTCAATTGTCTCCTCTCGCGTGCTGATCGCGCGGGCAAAGATCACGAGGCGTTCGTCGCAGCCGGACTCACTCAGAATCTCGAGGGCGCGTGCAAAGCCCTCAGGCCGGGTCGCCGAGCGTGGATTGTAGATGGCGATCGCGAAATCGGCTTCCGCGGCGAGCCGCAGGCGCTTTTCGACGACCGTCCACGGCTTGAGATTGTCGGAAAGGTTGATGGCGCAAAAATCATGGCCGAGCGGCGCGCCGGCGCGCGCGGCCGCCGCCAGCATTGCCGTGACGCCCGGCAGGACGCGGATCGGAAGTTTCTGCCATTGCGGCGAATCCTCGATCGCTTCGAATACGGCGGAGGCCATCGCAAACACGCCCGGATCGCCGGATGAAACCACGACCACATGGCGCCCTTCGGAAGCAAGCCGCAGGGCTTCGACCGCGCGCGCCAACTCCATGCGGTTATCCGATGGATGCCGCACAAGGCCTTCGCGGGCTGGCACGCGCGCGACATAGGGCGCGTACCCCAATATGTCGGTCGCAGCGGCAAGCGCGGCGGAGACTTCCGGCGTGACCAGTGCTTCGTCACCCGGGCCAATTCCCGCAATGGCAAGCGTGCCCGTCATTCGGCGGACTCCAAGCGTCGCCCGTGCCCATGTACCAGCACGATCGCGAAATAGGGACAGTCGGCCTCGTCGATTTCCATCAGCCGCCTGACACGCTCGTCTGGCATGGTACCGCGTTCGACCAGCCACGCGTCGGCGAGACGGCCGGTCGACGCCAGCGCGCGGCGAACCTTCTGCAGGTTGCGTCCCGTTTTCATGATCACGAGTGCGTCGGAATTTCGCATCCGCCGCTCCAGTTCGTCCTCCTTGAGCGTGCCCATCAGGACCGTCGTCACATCGTCGCCAAGCGCAATCGGCTGGCCGACCGAATTCCAGCATCCCGCCATTCCGGGAATGCCGGCGATCACCTCGATTCTTACTCGCCCTTGTAGGCGCGCGTGCAGGTGCATGAATGAACCATAGAAATAGGGATCGCCCTCGCAGAGCACGACGACGTCGACCGCGCCTGCAAGCCGGACAAGTCGCTCCGCCCATTCGTCATAGAAGCTGCCAAGCAACCGGGCGTATTCCGGACTGTCGAAGGCGATTTCGGTCGTGACCGGATATTCCATCGGATATTCGCAGACGTCGCCGGCCAGAAGCCCCTCGACTATGCGCCGCGCCTGGCCCGGGTGTCCCTTCTTGCGAAAATAGGCGACATGTTTTGCCGAGCGAACCTCGCGATCGGCGCGTACGCTCATCAACTCCGGATCGCCTGGCCCGAGGCCGCAACAAATGATGGCGCCCATCCCTATTCGCTCCGGCTTGCCAGCGCGTTCACGGCGGCGACGGTGATAGCGGAGCCGCCAAGCCGCCCCTCGACGGTCAATGCCGGCGCAGGCGGATCAGCCAGCAATGCTGCTTTCGCTTCGGCCGCGCCGACAAAACCGACCGGACAGCCGATAATCGCCGCGGGCCTCGGACAATCGGCGTCCTTCAGCATGTTGAGAAGATGAAACAAGGCCGTCGGCGCATTGCCGATCGCAACGATCGCACCATGCAGATGCGGACGCCATAGCTCCAGCGCGGCCGCGGAGCGGGTGTTGCGCATGGACTCCGCCAGCGAGGGAACGGCCGGATCATCGAGCGTGCAGATGATGGAGTTGCCGGCAGGCAGGCGCGCGCGCGTAATTCCTTCCGAGACCATGCGCGCATCGCAGAGCACGGCCGCGCCTGTCTGCAACGCGGCGCGCGCGGCAGCGGCCATGCCTGGCGTGAAACGGATATGCGATTCGAGTCCCACCATGCCGGCGGCATGGATCATGCGCACGACCACCGGCTCTTCGTCGTCGGCGAAGCCTGCGAGATTTGCCTCGGCGCGTATGATGGCAAATGATTGCCGGTAGATCGCCGCTCCGTCGGTCTCGTAGCGGTGCAGCATCAGCGCTCTCCCGACAAGAGCGAAAGATTTGAAAGGATATCGTCGCGGCTAATTCCGCGCAGGAAAGGTTCATCCCGCGTCGAGCCTCCGCGGACGAGGTCGAAGCCTTCGCGGGTCGCAACAAGCGTGACCGACGCGGGACCGCGATGGGCACAGCCCTTGCTGCAACCCGAAACGTGAAGCCGGGCGTCGGGCGCGATGTGTGGTGCGAGGACCGCGGCGAGCATCCGCGTATCGGCGTGTGCCTCACCGCAGCGCGGAGCGCCGCTGCACGCGACGACGCGCAGGAGCGGATCTTCGGAATGCGTGATGAGACCGTCGCAGCGCGGCATGTCGCGGAGCCCCTCGGCGACCATCATGCGCCACGGCGTCATGCGCAGGCCGTCCGCGCGACCGGCGAGATAGCGGAGTGAACTGTGGGTCAGTTGACCGAAAGCGACCCCGAACATTGCGCCTTGCGGGTAGAGTCCGGGACCAGGCGGGGCCTGGCCGGGTGCGGGGACGCAATCCCCGCAAAGCGCGGCAGGCAGCTTTGCACCGGCAGCAATATGAGCGGCCATCCGTCCTCGGCCGCCCTTGGCTCCGCCCGAGTTGACAAACCATTGGGCGAGCGCGAGCGCGAGCTTTACGGCTTCGTTCCGTGTGACGTGCCGGCCAAGCTCCGCACCGTCGGCGCGCACCATGAGCTGCCCTTCGACGTCGCGCTCTATCCGGACATCGGCGGAAGCGCCGGCCAGCACGCGCTCGCCGGCACAATCGATCGCGAAACCGAATTTGGCGGGAAGCCTCGCAGGCGCCGCAGCAAGTTGTTGCTCCAGTTCGGCAGCCATTGACGCGATTTCATCGCCGGCAGTCCAGAACGGTGTGACCAGGATGTTGCGCAGCGCCTCGGTCTCCGGATCGGAATCAAGAAACCCGAGCCGTGCGAGTCCTTCGATCAGCGCTGGATGGCTGGCATCGGTGACGCCCCTGATCTGGAGGTTTGCCCTGCTGGTCAGGTCGATGAGGCCATTTCCGTGTTCTTCGGCAAGCGCCGCGAACCCGACCGCCTGCTTCGCGTCGATCCGCCCTCCGTGCGGCCGGATGCGAACCACGAGCCCGTCGCCCGAGCGCATCGGCTGCAACGCCCCGGGACACCAGCCCTTGATCGCGACAGCGCTCATGAAGTCTCCTGCAGGGCGGCCGCGATCGAATTGCGGCGCGTCTTCCAGAGCGCAGCTTCGCGCAGTCCGTTGAAACAGGTCTCGATGGCGGCGAGTGCCGCCGGGTTCTCGCATGCCAGGAACTCGCGAACGTCTTCATTGCCGAGCGTTGCGTCAAAGTAGAGATCGAAGAGATGCGGAGGCACGGCGTCGGCGAGGTGGGCGAAAGCCGCCATGTGCTCGAGCGTCGCGGCGATTTCCGCCGCTCCCCGGAATCGGTGGCGCATCATGCCCGCGATCCAGTCCGGGTTGGCGGCGCGCGCACGCACCACGCGCGATATTTCTTCCGTCAAGGATCGTGCACGCGGTTGATCCGGTCGGGTCGCGTCGAGATGATAGAGCGATGGAGCGGCGGCGCCGAGCCGCGCGGCAGCCGCCGCGACGCCCGCCTCATGCGCCGCATAGTCGGAAGCGAGCAGCAAATCCGTTTCTGGCAGGTCTTGCGCGTGGACGACAGCGTCAGTCGCGGCGAGCCGGGCCTCGATGCCCTCTCGATCGGGCCTTATTTCGCCATTGGAGGCGAAAGCCCAGGACGAAGCGGAAAGCCACGCTTCGCCCGCTGCAACGCGCGATTCTTCCGTGAATATCGGTGGAAGCGACGCGAGGCCGATCCCGTATGTCCCGGGACGCGGCGCGAACACGCGGGCCGTGCGATGCCGGTAGGGATTTTCCTCGCCCTCGCCGTCGCGTTCGGACAGCGCTTCGGTCGCGGCTTCGAACAGTTGCGCAAGACCTGGGAAGACGTCGCGAAACAATCCTGACACGCGGAGCGTAACGTCGATGCGCGGCCTGCCGAGCTCCGCCGGCGAGATGATGTCGTAGCCTGCCACACGCCCCGAGGCGTGGTCCCAGCGAGGCGCAATGCCTGCAAGGTGCAGCGCCATCGCGAAGTCCTCGCCCGCCGTGCGCATGGTCGATGATCCCCAGAGATCGACCAGCAGTCCCTTCGGCCAGTCACCGTGATCCTGCAAGTGGCGGCGCAGCAACTCCTCGGCAAGCTTGATCCCCTGCGCATGCGCCGACGGCGTCGGCACGGCGCGCGGATCGACCGCAAACAGATTGCGTCCGGTCGGCAGTACATCGCTTCGTCCGCGATAGGGTGAGCCGGATGGCCCCGGTGCGACGCGCTGGCCGGAGAGCGCAGCAAGAACTGCTGACTTCTCCTTCTCGCCACAAGCCCCGCGACCGAACACATGCAGGCCATCGCCGAACTGGCTGTCCTTGAGATCGCAGACGAAGCGATCGATCCGCGGGATGAGTTCTGCTGGTGATGCGGAGGCCGCGAGGCCGAGGTCCTCTTCCAGTCCCGATGCTCGGGCCTCGTCGCGGATCGCGGCAATCAGGCGCTGGCGACGCGCGGGATCGATGCCATCGGCAGTTGAATATTCATCGAGCAGTTGCTCGAGGCGGCGCAACTCCCTCGGCAGCGCGGATTGCGCAAGCGGCGGCGGCAAATGGCCGATCGTGACCGCTCCGACGCGGCGCTTCGCCTGTGCCGCCTCACCGGGATCGTTGACGATAAAGGGATAGAGCACCGGAACGTCGCCGATCAGCGCTTCCGGCCAGCACGAAGCCGACAGCGCGACGGATTTGCCGGGCAGCCATTCGAGCGTTCCGTGGGCACCCATATGGATGACGGCGTCGATGCCTTGTTGCCGCAGCCACAGATAAAACGCCACGTAAGCGTGGCGTGGCGCGCGCGATAGGTCGTGATATTCGGTGTCGCGATGGCCGGGATTGCCGCGTTCCGGCTGGACCGCGACGATGGCCTTGCCGCACCGGATCGCGGCGAAATGAAATTGTCCTTCGCGATAGCAGGGATCATCCTCCACTGCGCCCCAGGCGCCCGTGAGATCATCCTGCAACTGACGGGGAAGCCTGGCCAGCTCGCTGCGATATTCCCCCGCGGCCCACGCCAATTCCTGTCGCAGCAGAACGTGATCGAGCGCTTTGACGGGTTCAACCGCGAAACCGGCGGCGTCGAGGTCCAACAGCAGCGTTTCGACCGAAGCCAGCGCATCCAATCCCACCGCATGTGCGATCTGGTGCGGGCGGCCAGGATAGTTCGAGAGTATGACCGCGAATTGCTTCTCGCTTGCCGGCCCGGTTGCAAGCCTGTGCCAGGCTGCCACGCGCTCCGCGACCGCCGAAATCCGTTCGTCGTCGGGCGTGTGCGCCAGATGCGAGAACTGCAGATCGGGGTCGCGCTCCGCCGGCGACTTGAAGCTGATCACGCCTGCAAACAGCCGCCCGTCGACTTCCGGCAGAACCACATGCATCGCCAGATCGCCCGGCGAGAGACCGCGAAGCGACTCTGCCCAATCATCGCGCCGGGCGGTCGACAATGCGACCTGGAACACCGGGCAGGAGAGGGAATCGAAAGGCGTCCTGCCGGCGTCGTCGAGGGCGGAGAAGGCTGTCGCATTGACGATGATGGCCGGAGGGTGCCGACTGAAATGGCCCCTCAACCAGTCCGCCACGCCGGGCGCCTTCAGCGAGGTGACGAAGACCCCATAGGCGTCAAAGCCCTTTGACCGTAGCGCTCCGAGCATCGCATCGATCGGCGCGGTGTCGGCCGCAGTCAGATAGGAACGATAGAAGGTGACCAGCGCACGCGGCCGCAAGTCGGGATCGGGCAGCGCCGGGATCGCACCGCGATCCGAATCGTAGAAGCCGATCTCCGGGACATTGATCTCACCGATGACCGGCCCGGCATAAAAGCCTGCGGCCAGCGCCAGCTGCGCGATTGCAGCTTGTGCTGCTATCGGACCGCCCTTGTCGCACAACGCCGTCAGCCGTCTGAGCGTTGAAATCGGCAAGGTTGAGAGTGAATCGAGCCGCGGGTCCTCGCGCCCATCGGCGGGCAGCACCGCGAGTGCGATATCACGGCTTTTCGTCATTTGATGCAGGGCGGAAAGTCCGTACGACCAGTAGGATTCCCCGCCGATCAGTCGCACAAGAACGCCGCGCGCGTGCGACACGGTCCGCTCGAGATAGGTATCGATCGACAGGGGATGACGCAGCTCCGCCAGATTCGCGAGCCGGAGCGAGGGCAGGCTGGTGCGGCCGCGCCGCCAGCCCGCGGCGAAAGCCGCAAGATCGCTGTCGGAGAACGAAAGCACCACCAGGTCGGCCGGATCCTGGCCGATATCCCTAGGTGTCGCAGTCTCTTCCAGACCGCGGCTCTCGCGAAAGACAACGTGCATCAGACACCAAGTCCCGCCCTGACTGCAGCCTCGTCGATATCGTCGTGTTCGCCTATCAAAACCAGCCTCGATTGCCTCGGCCGAGTGCCCCAGGGCGCGTCGAACTGGTATCTCACCCTCTCGCCCACCGCTTGCACGAGCAATCGCATCGGCTTATCCGCGACCGCGATGTACCCTTTGGCGCGCAGGACGTTCTGTTCGCGCGCCAGCCTCTGGACGGCTGTGACGAGCGTATCGATGTCCGCGACTTCCGGAAGATCGATGACCACGGAGGCAAAATCGTCGTGCTCGTGCTCCTCCTCGCCATCGTGATGAGAGGGGCGGCCTGCGAGATCGTCTTCTGCCGCGGCTTCGAGACCAAGGATCACACGCGCATCGACGGCGCCGTCGACAATCGAGAGCATCGGAACGCGCCGCGACATCTCGGCAGCAATCACTGCTCTAGCCGCTTCAAGTCCTTCGGCCCCCGCAAGGTCCGCTTTCGTCAACAGCACGATATCGGCGCAGGCGATCTGGTCCTCGAACACTTCAGAAAGCGGCGTTTCGTGATCGAGATTTTCATCGGCCGCGCGCTGCGCGTCGACGGCGGCCGGATCAGGCGCGAAACGGCCGGCGGCGACGGCCTCGGCATCCGCAAGCGCGATCACGCCGTCGACCGTGATGCGCGAGCGGATTTCCGGCCAATCGAATGCTTTGAGGAGCGGCTTCGGCAGCGCCAGGCCCGAGGTCTCGATCAGGATATGGTCGGGTTTGACGCGACGCGAGAGCAACTGCTCCATGGCCGGAATGAAATCGTCGGCCACCGTGCAGCAGATGCAGCCGTTGGCGAGCTCGATGATGTTTTCCTCAGGACAATTCGTGTCGGCGCAGGATTTCAGAATCTCACCGTCCACGCCTTCGCTGCCGAATTCGTTGACGAGCACGGCAAGCTTCCTGCCGTTTGCATTCGTGATCAGGTGCCGGATCAAGGTCGTTTTGCCCGATCCCAGAAAACCGGTGACGACGGTCACCGGGATTTTGCCCAGCCTATTCATTCTGCAGCCTCCGGCACGACAGCAAGGGATGAGGCGATTGGTGGAATGCGGGCAAGCGATTGCTTGCGGAAGATTTCCGGGCGGCTGCGCCATGGCACGATGCCGTCGGCTGCGGCCGCGTAGGCCGCGGCTCCTGCGACAATCTCCCGCGCGTTCGCATCAGACAGGCGACCGTAGACGTAGGACCACCGTCCGGGTGCGCTGAGCGCGACCGAGCAGCCTTGGCTACAAGCCGACAGGCATTCGACCGGAACCACGTTCACGCCCTCGGGCACGCCGACGCCGAGAACGGCCGCATGCAGGCGCGCGCCCGGCGTTTCTTCGCCCTCTGCGAGCGATTGGCCGGCACGGCAGGTGATGCAGACGTGAAGCGTGACGGTCATCGCCCTCCTCGATTTTCATGACGGGAGGCGATGAGGTGCACGAACCAATGATGGCAATGGTTCGCTCCCCGTCGCGGAACACCCCGTCCGCCGGACTTAGTCGATGCGCTGGCAGGTCTCCCGGCTTGCGGAGTAGGGGATTTCCCTCTGATCCCCGCCTTCCCGAACCCTTATGGGGCCAGTGGCATTGGGCATCTCTCCGGTCACGGTCGCGGGGGCGGCTGCTTTTGGGGCCAAACCTTCAGGTTTCAGCCCTATCGCATTCCCTCTTCGCCTGTCGTAGGACAGGAACCAGCGCCAGCCACCATTTGCCCTGAGCCGTGACTTGTCAAGCCATAGGAGCGCATCAGATGATTTCAGAACAAGAGACCGTCGAGAGCGAGGAGGGGATCGTCTCCGAGACGTCGCTCGATGCACGCCATGCGGCGAAAATGGCAAAGAAGAAGGCCGCCCGCGACCGCATGATGGCGACCAAAAGCGGAGAGAAGGGGCTCATCATCGTTCACACCGGCGCGGGCAAGGGAAAATCGTCGTCGGCTTTCGGTATGATTGTCCGATGCCTGGCGCATGGCTTTCCCTGCGCCGTCGTGCAGTTCATCAAGGGTGCATGGGATACCGGCGAGCGCCGTCTGCTGACGGGGCATTTCGGCGATCTCTGTCAATTTCATGCCATGGGCGAGGGCTTTACCTGGGAAACGCAGGACCGCGCCCGCGATATCGCTGCCGCGCGAGCCGGCTGGGAAAAGGCAAAACAGCTGATCGCCGATCCGGCCTTGCACATGATCGTTCTCGACGAGATCAATATCGCGCTTCGCTACGATTATCTGGATATCGGCGAAGTCGTCGAGTTCCTCAAGAATTCAAAGCCGCCGCTGACTCATGTCGTCCTCACCGGCCGCAATGCCAAGCAGGAATTGATTGACGCCGCCGATCTCGTCACCGAGATGACGCTGGTCAAGCATCCGTTTCGATCCGGCATCAAGGCGCAGCCTGGCATCGAGTTCTGACCGTTCAATCCGGGATTCCGCATCGATGGCCCGCGCACTGATGATCCAGGGAGCAGGTTCGGATGTGGGCAAGTCGCTCATCGTCGCCGGCCTTGCACGCGCTGCCGTGCGTCGCGGTTTGCGCGTGCTGCCATTCAAGCCGCAGAACATGTCGAACAATGCGGCGGTGACGGTCGATGGCGGCGAAATCGGACGGGCGCAGGCGTTGCAGGCGCTGGCCGCGCGCGCCGAGCCTCATACCGACATGAATCCGGTTTTGCTGAAGCCCGAGACCGATGTCGGCGCGCAGATCGTCGTGCAGGGACGGCGCGTTGCAACCTTGCGTGCGCGCGAATACGCGGCCATGAAACCATCCTTGATAACGCCGGTGCTCGCAAGCTTCTCTCGATTGAAGGACCGCGCTGACCTCGTGCTGGTCGAGGGAGCCGGCAGCGGGGCTGAAGTAAACCTTCGCAAAGCCGATATCGCCAATATGGGCTTTGCCCGCAGGGCCGACGTGCCGGTGGTGCTGGTGGGCGACATCGACCGCGGCGGCGTCATCGCGCAACTCGTCGGTACCAGGGCCGTGCTCGATTCCGAGGATGCCGCCATGATCTGCGGTTTTATCATCAACAAGTTCCGCGGCGATCCTTCGCTGTTTGAAGATGGTTATCGGCTGATCGAAGACCGGACGTGCTGGCGGGGCTTCGGCGTCTTGCCCTTTTTTGTCCGCGCAAGCGAGCTTCCCGCCGAAGATGCGCTAGGCCTTGCTGAATCGCGCAAGCCGGGCCAATGCAAGATCGCTTTTCTCGCATTGTCGCGGATCGCAAATTTCGACGATCTCGATCCGCTGAAGCTGGAACCCGGTGTCGATCTTTTGATGGTCCGGCCCGGAGAAGCGATCCCCGGCGACGCCAGGCTTGTCGTCATTCCCGGCTCCAAATCGACGCGCGGCGATCTCGCCTTTCTGCGCTCCCAGGGCTGGGACATCGATCTTGTGGCGCATCATCGTCGCGGCGGTCATGTGCTGGGTGTCTGTGGCGGCTACCAGATGCTCGGGCAAAGCGTGGCGGACCCCGACGGAATTGAAGGATCGCCTGGAGAATCGCCGGGCCTCGGACTTCTCGATGTGACGACCGTGATGACGCCGCAGAAGACCGTCACGCGCGTGGTTGCGACTCACGCCGCATCGGGAGAGCGGATCGAAGCCTATGAAATTCACATCGGGAAAACCGAAGGCGCGGACCGCGCTCGCGCATTCGCCTTCGTCGATGGCGCGCCGGAAGGGGCTGTTTCCGCCGACAGGCGCGTGCACGGAAGCTACATGCACGGTATCTTCGCGTCGGACAGCTTCCGCAAGGCGTTTCTTGCGCAAATCGGAATTCGCGCGGCGGACCAGCATTACAAGGCCAGAGTCGATAGCGCGCTCGATGCGCTCGCCGATCACATCGAAAATCATCTGGATGTCGAAGGTCTGCTGGCGCTTGCCCGCTAGAGCATGATCCGGAAAAGTGGAAACCGGTTTTCCTCGCAACAAACGCATATGCGTTTGCGCGGAGATCATGCTCAAACAACAACCTAAAGTTTGAGAGCGATTCGATCCGAAATCATCAGACCTCAAGGAGCAAGCGATCAATGATCGAGAGCTGAAGCCAGGCGCGCCCATTCGGTCTCGTTGCCCGGCAAGCCGAGCCGCAGCCATCCCGGCTTTTCCGCAAACACCCGCGACCAGATATGCGCGCGTGCGAGCCGCTCCTGTGCAGCACGTGCATCGCCGGTGTCGTAGAGCCGGAACAGAGGTGTGCCGCCGACGAGGGTCCAGCCGAGCGACTTCGCTTCGGCATCGAGCCGCGGGCAATCACGCGCGAGGCGGGCCGTGGTCGCCACGGCCCAATCACGATCGAGCAGGGCACGCTTTCCGATCGCGATCGCCGTACCGGAGACCGGCCATGGTCCGGTCATCTCGGCAAGCGCGGCAATTTCAGCCTGACTGCCGATGACGAAACCGAGCCGCAATCCGGCGAGCCCGTAGAACTTTCCGAAGGATCGCAGAATCAGCAGCCCCTGCCGCCCTGCCTTGGAGGCAAGCGACATGTCCGGCACCGCGTCGGCGAAACTTTCGTCGATCACCAGGAGGCCGACACGCTCCCGAAGCGCAAGCAGCTCTTTCGGATCATGGCACCTTCCGTCGGGATTGTTGGGATTGCCGACCACGGCAAGATCCGCTCCCGCGAGCGCTTCGAGATCGGAACTCTCGGCTGTTTCCCAACCCGCCGCCGAAAAGGCTGCCGCATACTCGCTATAGCTGGGCGCGAGAATGCGTGCACGACCGCGGGGAGAAAGATGCGGCAACAATCCGATGGCCGCCTGTGCACCATTGGTCGCAAGAATGGGCGCTTGGGTGCCATAGGCCTGACGCGCGGCCTGATGCAGCGATTCGATCTCCGATCGCGACGGCAGGGCGCTCCAGCAAGTCGGTGGCAGATCTCCAACCGGATAGGCTTGCCGATTGATGCCGGTTGAAAGATCGATCCAGTCCAGGGCGCGGCCGCCAAAACGCTGCAGGGCCAGATCGAGATTTCCGCCGTGCTCGGGCATTTGCCGCTCACTCACGCGAGGGCCAGGATCGCAAGCAATGCAACCAGCAGCAACATGGCGCGACGATAGAGTTTCAGTCCCTGGAAGATATCGCCTGCGACAGGATCGCGGGCGCCATCGTTCAACCAGGGTTCGTTCGCGAGGCTGCCGTTGTAGATCCGGGGCCCGCTCAGCCGTACGCAGAGAGCGCCGGCTATAGCGGCTTCCGGCCAGCCTGCGTTGATGGAGCGGTGATTTCTCGCATCCCGTTGCATGCACGAAAGCGTAAGCCAAGGCCGCGTCGCGAGCATCGCGAAAAGAAGACCGGCGAGACGCGCCGGGAGGAAATTGGCGAGATCGTCAATACGCGCTGCGGCCCAACCGAAGGCTTCGTGACGCGGCGTCCGATGGCCGATCATCGAATCGAGCGTATTGATCGCCTTGTAGCCGACGATTCCCGGGAGCCCGAACAACACGCCCCAGAACACGGGCGCGACCACGCCGTCCGATGTGTTTTCTGCAAGGCTCTCGATCGCCGCCCGCGCGATGCCTGCCTCGTCGAGCCCTGACGGATCGCGCCCCACAATGAGTTCGACCGCCTCGCGCGCGGACGCAACATTCCCGGATTGCAAGAGACGTGCGACGGCGGCCACATGATCATGGAGGGAGCGCACTGCAACGAGCGGCCACGCGAGCAGTCCAACAAGGATCATGCGACTCCATTCGGTGACGATGAGCGTCTGAACAGCCCAGGCGAGAGATACCGCAAGCACGATCACGAAAAGCGCCGCCGCCGCGCCCGCCGCGCGCCGTAACCCATGCGGATCGCAAGTCCGGTTCCAGCCCTTGTCGAGCATATCGATCAGCCTGCCAAGCCAGGTGACGGGATGACCGACCCGAGTGAAGAGCGCGTCAGGCCAGCCTAACAGCGCGTCCACCGTCATCGCCACTGCCATAGCTCCGGCAAATTCCACACCCGTCTCCTGCTTTGGGCACGTCGAAAATCGTTCCCTTTCGGACCATGCCTCACACCTGATGCGCAGAACGACGGCCGGGCGCAAGTCCAATTATGTCGATTTCGGCTTTGTGTTTGCCAGCGATTGGTGGTTACTGCTGGCCGGACCGGAGGCTATCATGGCCATCATCCTGATTACGGGAGGAGCTCGATCGGGCAAGAGCCTGCGCGCGGAAGTCCGCGCCTGCGCCTTTCCACTACGCCCCGTCTATGTCGCGACGGCCGAGGCGCTCGATCGCGAGATGGCCGAACGCATAGCGACGCACCGCGCACGCCGTGGAAATGGCTGGATCGAACGAGAGGTGCCCCTCGATCTTGTGCCAGCGCTGATCGAAACCGATGGCGGCGGTGCCAGGCTCATCGATTGCCTGACGCTCTGGTTGTCCAACCTGCTTTCCGCGGAGCGTGACTGGTCAAGGGAAGTTGCGCGTCTCACCGATGCGTTGTGCCACCAGCAAAGCCCGGTCGTCATGGTCACCAACGAGGTCGGACTTGGCATCGTGCCCGACAACGCGCTGGCGCGCGCCTATCGCGATGCCGCAGGTCACATGAACCAGGCGATCGCCGGCGTCGCCGACGAGGTGGAATTTGTCGTGGCCGGATTGCCCTTGAAGCTGAAGTAACGCCAGTTGCAGCGAAGACGCAAAGGGCCGTCCAGCAAGCGGCGATTTTTCGAAGGTCTCGATCAGATGGACTATGCCGAGCTTCTCAAAGGGATCGTGAGGGACGTCAGGGTCGCGCTTTCGTTCTCCACGATTCTGCCCGTCGGCCCGGCAGCGCACGCTGATGATGACGAGATCACGCGCGCGAGCTGGGCACTGCCGGTCGCGGGACTGGTGGTCGGCCTCATCGGAGCGGCGCTCTATGCGATCGCGCACAAGGCGGGTTTAACGTCCGGCCCTGCCGCCATGCTCGCGCTGGCGGCGACAATTCTTGTCACCGGCGCGATACACGAGGACGGGCTTGCCGACACCGCCGATGGGCTCGGCGGCGGCCGCACCCGAGAATCCAGGCTCGGAATCATGCGCGACAGCCGGATCGGCAGCTACGGCGCCTGCGCACTCGTCATATCGATCCTCCTTCGATGGAGTGCACTGGCCAGTATCGGCGAGTCCGAACGGGTTGCGATAGCGCTCTTGGTTTCACACGCAGCGGGACGCTCCGTGCTGCCCGCATTCATGTGGCTGGTCCCGCCGGCGCGCCTGGATGGGCTTTCAGCCAGAGCCGGAGAGCCGCCAGGGCAGAGCGCGATGATCGCTCTTGGTCTGGGGGCGCTCTGCCTGCTTTTCGGTTTCGGAGTGCGTGACGCGATCGCCGGATTGATCGTGTTGGCCCTGGCCGGGCTGACAATAGCCTGGCTTGCCAACAGATTGCTCGGCGGCCAGACCGGTGACATCCTCGGGACATTGGAGCAGGCTGGCGAAATCGCCATTGTGTTGCTGGCGGCAGCGCTCCTCCAGACGGAATTGCGACCCTGATGGTCTCATTCGATGAAGCATTTCGGCGACAGCTCCGTGAGCTGTTCAGGTGGCGTCGCGACGTGCGGCGCTTTCGTTCCGATCCGCTTCCAGACGGCACGATGGAGCGACTTATCGAGATCGCCTGCCTTTCACCTTCGGTCGGGCTGAGCCAGCCATGGCGGTTCGTCCTCGTCGAGGACCATGCGCGGCGGCGCCTGGTGATCGAGGATTTCAAGGCCTGCAACGCGAAAGCGCTGCATTCCTATTCGGGCGAGCGAGCGGCGCATTACGCGAGCCTCAAGCTCGCCGGTCTCGAAGAGGCGCCGGGCCATCTGGCCGTATTTGCGGAAAAGGAAGGTAAAACCGGCCACGGCCTCGGGCGCATGACCATGCCGGAGACGATCGAATATTCGGTTGTCGCGGCGATATGCTCGATGTGGCTCGCGGCGCGCGCCGAGGGTATTGGGCTCGGCTGGGTTTCGATACTCAATCCGGAACGCGTCAACGAGATCCTTGACGTGCCGAAATCCTGGAAGTTCATTGGATATCTCTGCCTGGGCTATCCAGAAGCGGAGTTCGACAAGCCCGAACTGGAGCGGACTAACTGGGAGCACCGTGGCGCGGTGCAGGAATTTATCACCCGGCGTTGACCGGCGGCGTTGCCGATTCCGGGATTCGACGCGAGGAGCCTATCCTATGCCGTGCTTATTTCGCACGTGGATGGTTCGTCTGGAATTCCTATGCCTCGCCCTTGATATTGACAGGCGAAATGGTCCGCAGATCGCGGACCGCAGCGAAATTCGTCTCAATTCACAGGTGCGGTCATGAACGATAGTTCCCAGGAGAGTAAGGACAACCCGTATTCCCCACTGTTGTGTATCGCGCTGCTTCTGACTATCGCCGCAGCGACCCAGTTCAAGATCATGTCCATCTGGTTCTGAAGGACGACAGCCGCGCTCCAAATTCAAGGCGCGCTCCGCCTGCCCTAGCGTTCAATCCGGGCGATTCAATCCAAAATCCCGAAATAGGCGCCCGCTCAATAGCGCGGATCGTACATTTGCGACTCGATGAACGAAACCATGTTGTTCGGTGCGGGCGCGGTCGCAAGGCCACGCTTGTAGGCGACTTCGGCAACAGCGGCGGCGATATGTGCGGAGACTTCACGGATCCTCGGCAGCGCCGGATAAAGGCTGCCCTGTTCGATATCGTCGTGATTGACGAGATAGGCGAGCGTCCGCGCGGCCGCCATGAACATCTCATCGGTCACCAGCCTCGATCCGCTGGCGATCGCGCCGAGACCGACGCCCGGGAAGATGTACGAATTGTTGCCCTGGCGCGGCACGAAAGTCCTGCCATCGAGTTTCACCGGATCGTACGGACTGCCGCAAGCGAACAGCGCGCGCCCGCTGGTATGGCGATAGGCTTCCTCGGCCGAGCATTCCGCTTTTGACGTTGGATTGGAGAGCGCAAACACGATCGGTCGTTCGTTGATCTCGGCCATGGTCTTGAGCACTTCCGGTGTGAAAGCGCCGCCGACCGCCGCAACGCCGATGATCGCCGTGGGCCGGAGAGCCCGGATCGCCGTCAGGAAGTCGCCGATCGGCGCGTGATCGTGCGCGTAGCGCAGCTTGTGCTCGTTGAGGCCGGCGCGATTCTTCACGACGAGGCCGCGCGAGTCCACGAGCCAGTTGCGACGAAGAGCCTCGGCTTCCGTCACGCCTTCGGCCATCATGGCCGAGACCACGAGATCGGCAATGCCCGTCGCAGCCTCGCCTGCGCCGAGGAACACTACCTTCTGGTCGGCAAGCTTTCCGCCGCTCACGCGCAACGCCGACAAGAGGCCCGCTAGCGCCACGGCCGCTGTTCCCTGGATGTCGTCGTTGAAGACGCAGAACCTGTCGCGGTACTTGTGCAGGATCCGGAACGCCGAGTGATTGGCGAAGTCCTCGAACTGGATCAAGACACCAGGAAATGCCTCGCGCGCCGCATTGACGAATTCCTCGATGAATTCGTCATAGGCGGCTCCGCTCAGGCGTTTCTGGCGCAAGCCGATATAATAGGGATCGTTGAGGAATTCCTCGTTGTTGGTGCCGACATCCAGCATCACCGGCAAGCAGTTCTCCGGATGTATGCCGGCGCAAGCCGAATAGAGCGAGAGCTTTCCGACCGGAATGCCCATGCCGTGGGCGCCTAGATCGCCGAGGCCAAGGATACGCTCGCCATCGGTGACGACGATGAGTTTGGCGGGATAGGGCCAGTTGTCCAGGAGTTCCGCGATGCGCCCGCGATCGTTGGCGCTGATGAACATGCCGCGCGGCCGCTGGAAGATGAGGCCGAAGCGCTGGCACGCAAGGCCCACTGTCGGGGTGTAGATCAGCGGCTGAATTTCGTCGATGTTGTCGCACACGACGCGGAAGAACAGCGCCTCGTTGCGGTCGTGCAGCGAGTTGAGTGCGATGTATTTTTCGAGATCATTGGGCAGGCTGCGCAGATTGACGAGGACACGGGCGACCTGCTCCTCCATCGAGAGCACGTGCGCCGGCAGGAAGCCTCGCAGTCCCAGCGCGTCTCGCTCCGCTTCCGTGAAAGCCGTTCCCTTGTTGAGCAGCGGGTCGCGCAACAGCGCCAGACCGCGCAGTGAATCGACATGTTTCGGACTGGGCATGGCCCGGACTGGCAAGCTCATGATGTTTCCCCCGGGGGCAGTTTATTTGTTTCAGCATCTACCAGTTAAGACCGGAAGCCGTTGACCGAAATCAAAGGAGTTCAAACTGGTTTTGTTTTGAAGCTTCAACACCATTTCGCCGGAGTTGGCAATTGAAAGCGACAAAGCCCTTGAAAAACGCGAGAGCCATGTCCGGGAATGGTGCAAACTCCAACCTTATCGAGGCATGACGCGGAACCCTGCCTTGATCTTGCGCCTCGGTGGCAAGTCTTGCTGCAGAGCACACGTTTCAGCGGCGGTAGCCAGATCGTAGATAAAATATTCAATCACGTTTGATTTGCGGCTCCCGTTGCCCATCGCGGCTGCGATATCTGCTCGTTTCCCTAGCATCGTGTATTCGCGCCTCGTATCATTGCGCGTTTTTGGGTTACGTTATCCATCGAAAGCCCGGCGGAGGGATCGCATGAAAAGGCGCGTTGTTGCCTGGTTGTCCGTGATAGCCTTGGTCTCCCTGTCCGCGGTCAGGCCGGCATTCGCTGCCGACGTACATGTGATGATCTCGTCGGGCTTTTACGGTGTCTACTCCGAGATGGCTCCGGCCTTCGAACACGCCAGCGGCCACCATCTGATCACCACGCGCGGTCCATCCATGGGCGACTCTCCGGAGGCCATTCCAGCCCGCCTCGCCCGGGGCGAGGCTGCGGACGTCGTCATACTGGATGGAGGTTCTGCCGACGAGCTGGCCCGGAAAGGTCTGCTTCGTGCCGGCAGCAAGGTCGAACTCGCCCGCTCGTTGATCGGCATGGTTGTGCGCGAAGGTGATGCAAAGCCGGACATCGGCAGCGTGGAGTCTTTCCGGCAAACGCTGCTGGCGGCAAAATCGATCGCATATTCCGACAGCGGCAGCGGCACTTATCTTTCCACCAAGCTGTTTCCCAGGCTCGGCCTTGCCGACCAGATCGCGGGCAAGAGCCGGAAGGTGCGCGGGCCGCCATCCGGCGAGCCGGTGGCTGCGGTTGTCGCGCGCGGGGAGGCCGAGATCGGCTTCCAGCAGGTCAGCGAGCTCATCCATGTTCCTGGCATCAGCTTCGTCGGTGCGATACCGGCCGAGTTGCAGCCTGTATTTTCCTTTGCGGGCGCGCTGACAGATACGGCACGGCAGGGCGAGGCAGCGACTGCGCTGATCCGCTTCCTTGCCTCAGCTGATGCGAGACCGGTGATCCTGAAGGCCGGGCTGGTGCCTCCTGTGCAACCATAGGCCAGGCGCGGTGCCTTATGCGCGATCCGGAATTGACTCCGGATGAAGCGTAATCCTAATAGTCAGCCGACCAGTGCCATGGAGCACCGCGAGCATTCTCGATTTGCTCCGTTTTTGATCACTGCGGTACAAAACGAAGGCAGCCGGAAAGCTCCTCGATGCGAATCATCAATGTCGCCGCCGCTCAGATGGGGCCAATCCAGCGGGCCGAAAGCCGGCAGGTCGTCATCCCGCGCATGCTCGCACTGATGGACGAGGCCAAGGCACGCGGGGCGGACCTGATCGTCTATCCGGAGCTTGCGCTCACCACGTTCTTTCCGCGCTGGTACATGGAGGATCAGGCCGAAGTCGACGCCTGGTTCGAGCGCGAGATGCCCAACGCGGCGACCGCGCCGCTGTTTGCCCGCGCCGCCGAATACAAGATGGCAATGAGCTTCGGCTATGCCGAGCTGACGCCGGATGGGCATCATTTCAATACATGTATTCTCACCGACAGATCGGCGAAGATCATCGGCAAGTATCGCAAGGTGCATCTTCCGGGCCATTCGGAATTCGATCGCGAGCGCTCGTTCCAGCATCTCGAAAAGCGCTATTTTCAACCGGGCGATACTGGCTTTCCGGTGTGGCGCGCGTTGGGTGGCATCTTCGGCATGGCGATCTGCAATGACCGGCGCTGGCCCGAGACCTATCGCGTGATGGGTCTGCAGGGCGTGGAAATGGTTCTGCTTGGCTACAATACGCCCTCGGTCAATTCCCAGAAGAGCGAGGAAGGACCCGAGAAGCGATTGTTTCACAACCGCCTCTCGGTGCAGTCCGGTGCCTATCAGAACGCAACCTGGGTCGTGGCTGTTGCCAAGGCCGGCGTGGAAGATGGCTTCCCTCTCATCGGGGGCAGCCTGATCGTCGACCCGAATGGCGAGATTGTCGCGGAAGCGAGCACCGAAGACGACGAGCTCCTGGTCCATGCTTGCGATCTCGACGCGACCGTTTTCGGCAAGAACACCATCTTCGATTTCGCCCGTCACCGTCGCGTCGAGCACTATGGCCTGATCACCAGCCGTGTCGGCGCGATCCCGCCCCCGGAAACGTAAAGCAAAGGCCTTCGAAGGGCTCTCAACAGGCGCGCATGCCAATGTCTGGATTTTCGCTCCGCGATCTCAGCAGGCAAGACCGGTACAAGCTTCTTTGCGGCGTTGTCATTCCCCGGCCGATTGCGCTCGTCACCACGCTCGACGAGAATGGCGCGGTCAACGCGGCACCATTCAGCTTCTTCAATGTTTTTTCCGAGGACCCGCCGCTGGTCGTGCTGGGGCTGCAGCACAGGCTCGATCGCAGCCCAAAGGATACCTCCCGCAACATCAATCGCGACGGCGAGTTCGTCGTCAACATGGTGGATGAAGCGCTGGCGTCGGCGATGAACGATTGCGCGGTCGATTTTCCTTCCGGAGACAGCGAGGTGGCTGCGCTGGGCCTTGCGATCTTGCCGTCGGTGGATGTCGGGGTGCCGCGCCTTGCCGCAGCGCCCTTCGCGCTGGAGTGCAAGCGCAGCGTATCGCTGGGCTTTGGGCCCGGGCGCGAACTCATGGTCGGCGAAGTACTGCGCATCCATGCGCGCGAGGGGCTGGTAGACGCGGCCAACATGCATGTTGATTTCGAAGCCTATCGGCCGATCGGCCGGCTGTTCGGCAATCTTTACACCTATCAGCGCGAGTCCTTTGCGATGGATCGCGAGAGCCATTCGCAATGGAGCGCACGCGTGCGGAACGGACTCATCGATGGCAAGGACGGCTAAAGCGTCAGGTTGAACTGCACTCACCAGGAAGGTGCGCTCCCTCTCCTTTGGGAGAGGGTAGGGGGGTTACGATGTCTGGTGAGAGCGCTGGCCCCTCACCCGGATTGCTGAGCAATCCGACCTCTCCCCACTGGGGAGAGGTAAGTCGAGACTGCTCACAAGGCGAGTGCCAAAACTCATCCTGCTTTAGTGCCGCGAAAGCTGCACCGCGCCGAGCGCCATGGTCGCAGCAGCCTGCGCCGGGTCGATCACGGGAACGCCGAGTGCATCCTCCAGCGGAGTTCGCAACCGGGCCATGCCGGCACATCCCATGACGATTGCGCCGGCGCCATCCTCGTCTTTCAGGGCGCGGCCGACCTCGATCATCTTCGCCAGCGTGCCGGTGCCAGACGCCGTCTCCGCCACGCTCATGCCGAGCGGCCTCTCGCCGGCCAGGCGGTCCATCAGCCCCATCTGCCGAAGATATCGGATATGCCGGCGGATCGAGCGTTGCGCGATAGCGATGACGCCGAAGCTCTCGGCGCGGGTTAGCGCCGTCAGCACGCCGCATTCGGCGATGCCGAACACGGGTCGCTCGGTTCCTTCCCGGCAGACATGGAGGCCCGGGTCGCTGTAACAGGCGATGACGAAAGCGGCCGCGCTGTTATCGCTCTCGATCAACCGCCGCAGTGGCATGACCACGCTCTCGGCATCGGCCTGGCTTTCGATTCCATAGGGCCCCTCTGCAAGCGTCGTGCAGATGATCTCCGGCCCTTCCGCGAAGTCGAGCGGTTTGAGCGCCTCCTCCAGTCCCCTGGTCACTTCGACGTTGGAATTGGGATTGATCACGAGAATGCGCGGGCGGGTCATGTCTGTTCCCTGCAACTGGAGCTTGGTCGAGAAAAGAGTGCAGCGGTTTTCCGAAAAGATCATGCGCAAACAATAAGCTGGGCACGGCTTGCAGCAGGCGGGATAGTTTGCATAGTTTCAAACGCGGGACTGGCCCAGTCCAGCGATTTCTCGCGGCAATCACATTGCCGGCTGCTACCGCCCGCCGCGGTCGGCCGCTCGGCACCTCCGGAGGCCCAAATGAGCGAACCCGCCTATGACATCGTGATCCGGCAGGGGCGCGTCGCAACGGCTTGCGATATCTTCGAGGCCGACGTCGCGATCGCGGGCGAGAGCGTCGCGGCCATCGGCCGCAACCTCACCGCCGGCAGGCGCGAGATCGACGCCCGCGGTAAGCTGGTCCTGCCCGGCGGCGTCGACAGCCACTGCCATATCGAGCAGCTCTCGGCAGCCGGCATCATGAACGCCGATACTTTCGAGAGCGCCACGACCGCAGCGGCCTTCGGCGGCACTACGACGGTGATTTCGTTTGCGGCCCAGCATGTCGGCATGAAGCTGCCGCAAGTTCTCTCCGACTACCATGCACTTGCCAGGAAGGGCGCGGTCATCGACTACGCCTTTCACATGATCATCGCCGATCCGACCCCGGAAACGCTCGCCAACGACGTTCCTGCGCTGGCGAAACAGGGACATGCCTCGATCAAGATATTCATGACCTACGACCGGCTGAAAATCGACGATGAACCGCTGCTCGACATCCTCGTCGCAGCGCGCGAATCCGGCGCGATGCTCTGCGCGCATGCGGAGAACCATGGCATCATCGCGTGGATGGTGAAGCGGCTGCTCGCGCGCGGCTACACCCACCCGAAATATCACGCCATCAGCCATGCGAGATTTTCCGAAGCCGACGCCTTCAGCCGACTGATCGGGATGGCGGCGCTCGTCGATCAGCCGATCATGATCTTTCACGTCTCGACGGCGGAGGGCGCAAAGGTGATCCGCGACGCGCGGGGGGAGGGGTTGAAAGTCTTTGCCGAGACCTGCCCGCAATATCTCTTCCTCACGGCTGAGGACCTGAACAAACCAGGCGCGGACGGTGCGAAGTGGATGTGCAGCCCGCCGCCGCGCAGTGTTTCCGATCAGGAAGCGTTGTGGAAGGCGCTTGCGCTTGGCGATCTGCAGACCGTCTCGTCCGATCATGCGCCGTATCGTTTCGACGAGAGCGGCAAATTGCGTGCCGGCCGAAATCCGACCTTCAAGCAGGTGGCGAACGGGTTGCCGGGGCTGGAAGTTCGCTTGCCGTTGTTGTTCGACGCGATGGTATCGAAGGGCCGGCTGGGTCTGGAGAAGTTCGTCGACCTGACCGCAACGGCGCCGGCGAAGATTTACAATCTGCATCCGCGCAAGGGTTCGATCGCGGTGGGCGCCGATGCCGATATCGCGATCTGGGATCCCGCGCGCGAAGTCACGCTGTCGGATGACATGATGCACGATCTCGCCGGCTATACACCTTACGCCGGCCGTACGCTGCGCGGCTGGCCCGTCACCGTGCTGTCGCGCGGGCGCGTGGTGGTTGCCGACGGCAGGCGGAAGGCAGAGCCCGGTTCCGGCCGTTTTCTCGCGCGCACCGGCGGTGAAGCCGCAAGGCCCACCGGCCGTCTGGTCGCGGACATGGACCCCGAGCGGAATTTCGGCGCGACCTTGCTCTGACGTCATGGCCGCATGGCATGGAAGTTGAAGCACCAAAATGACGCCGACTTCTGAACCGCCGCGCCGGCCTTTGAAGGTCCTGATCTTTGGCGGCACGGGCTTCGTGGGAATCAATGCCGCCGGTGCTCTGCTGGCGCGCGGCCACAGCGTCACCTTGTTCGATCGCGCGCCTTTGCCGCGCGATGCTCGTGATGTTTTTGCAAGCTGCGGCGATCTGCTCACCTTCGTTCATGGAGACGTTACGGATCGGCAATCAGTCGACAAGGTCATCGCCGGCGGCTTCGATGCCATCATCCTCGGAGCAGCAATCACCGCAGGTCCGGCACGCGAGACGACCGACCCCCAATCGATCCTGCAGGTCAATTTGATGGCGCAGGTCCAAATTCTGACCGCCGCGCGAAAGGCGGGCGTTGCGCGCATCATCAACCTGTCCTCGGCCGCGGCCTACGGCGCTGCCGGTTTTCGCCATGGCATGCTCGAGGAGGAGACGCCCTGCGATCCCGTCTCGCTTTATGCCGTCACGAAATATGCGTCCGAAAAGTTGGCCGCGCGTCTTTCCGCATTGTGGCAAACCGATATCGTCAGCGTTCGGCTGAGCGCGGTCTTCGGTCCCTGGGAGCGAACGACCGGCGTTCGCGACACGCCAAGCCCGCAGATGCAAATCATGGAGGCCATGGAAGCGCGAAAGGAGGTCGTGCTGTCCCGTCCCGGGGTTCGCGACTGGATCTACGCGTCTGACGTCGCAGACGCGGTGAGGCTTCTGATTGAGGCGGAAAAGCCCGCGCACAACCTTTACAACATCTCGGCGGGCCGAGAATGGTCGGCCCTGAAATGGGGGCAAGATATCGCTGCCATGCACCCGGGTTTCGTCTGTCGGCTGGCCAGGCCGGCCGAAGCGCCGACGGTCGATCTGCACAGCGAAGCCGACCGCGCGCCATTGTCGGTGTCGCGCATGGAGCGGGAATTCGGCTGGCGGGCGCGCTTTGGCTGCGGCGATTCCGCGGCAGACCTGAGCAGGTGGTGGGCGGTTCATGGGAAGGGATTCTGACATGCGGCTGAAGGATCGGATCGCGATTGTCACGGGAGCCGGCTCCGGCATCGGGCGGGCCAGCGCACTGCTTTTTGCGGGCCAAGGCGCGTTCGTCGCACTTGTCGATCGCGATCAAGCGGGGATGGCGGAAACGCTGAGCGCCATACGTGAGGCAAAGGGAGATGGCTCGAAACATCTCGGCGACGTCGGCGACGGCGATTTCGCAAAGGCGACCGTGGATGGAATCATGTCGCGACACGGCCGGCTCGACGTGCTGATGACGGCCGCCGGCTGGTCCTGTGGAGGAACGGTGGTGACGACAAGCCCATCGGATTGGGACGCCGTATTCCGCACCCATGTCGGCGGCACCTGGCTCTGGGCGCGCGCCGCCGTGCCGCAGATGCAGCGGCAGGGCAAAGGGTCGATCGTTACACTGGCCTCGCAGCTCGCGATCGCCGGCGGCAAGGGAAACAGCGCCTATATCGCCGCCAAGGGCGCGATCATCAGCCTGACCAGGACGATGGCGGTGGATTTTGCAACGGACGGAATCCGTGTCAACGCCATCGCGCCCGGCGCCATCGAAACGCCGATGCTGCAGCGGAGCTTCGCCCGGCATGAAGATCCTGGGGCGGCCCGCGAAGCCTCGCGAAGCCGGCACGCCATGAAGCGCTTCGGCAAGGCGGAGGAAGTCGCCGAGGCTGCGCTCTATCTGGCAAGCGATGCGTCATCGTTTGCGACGGGAACCGTCATGGTGGTCGACGGAGGCTGGCTTGCTGCGTGAGCCATACAATTGCGCGCGGGAGGTTTGTCACCATGACTAGCGCGCTGAACGCCCTCGAAGCCAGGGTACGCGATGACCTCGCCAGAATTTCGCATCCGAGTGCGTCGTGGCTCGAACCGAGGCGCGGGCCGGACGGTCGGCCAGCGCTGGACGTCCTGATTGTCGGCGCTGGTCAATCGGGCCTGGCGACGGCCTTTGGATTGAGGCGCTCACAGGTCACCAACATCCTGATCGTGGACAAGGCGGAGGAGGGAAGGGAAGGCCCGTGGCTCTCCTATGCCCGCATGCACGCACTGCGCAGCCCGAAGGATTACACGGGGCCCGATCTCGATATTCCAAGTCTGACCTATCAGTCGTGGCATGAGGCGCGCTTCAACAAGGAGGACTGGCAGAATCTTGACCTGATACCGCGCGAGCTGTGGGCCGAATATCTCTTATGGTTCAGGCACACGGTGGGCTTGACGGCACGCAACGGCTGCGAGCTGCTGGAGATTGCGCCAGCCGCAAATGGATTGCTCGCGGCAACCGTCGCGAGTGACGGGGTAGCCGAAACGCTCCATGCGCGCAAAATCGTGCTGGCGACAGGCCAGGAGGCGATGGGGGACTGGACCATCCCCGAGCCGTTGCGCCATCTGCCGGCCATGCTGGTTGCGCGCGCCTCGGAGCCAATTGATTTCGGGGTGCTGGTGGGCAGAAAAGTCGCCGTGATCGGCGCCGGTGCGACCGCCTTCGACAACGCGGCCATGGCGCTCGAGGCTGGCGCAGCGGAGGTGCATCTGTTTTGCCGCCGGGGCGAAATCCAGTTGATCCAGCCTTATCGCTGGCTGACGTTTCGCGGCTTCTTGCGTCACTTTTGCGATCTCGACGATGCCTGGCGCTGGCGCTTCATGCGCGCCATTCTCGAACTGCGGGAGGGATTTCCGCAGGCGACCTACGACCGCTGTGGGCGCTTCGCCAATTTCCGCCTGCACGAGGGCTCGCCGATCGAGGCTGCCCGCGAGGTTGCCGATGGGGTTGAATTAAAGACGCCGCGCGGCCTCTACTCGGCGAATTTCGTCATCTGCGCCGCCGGTACCGAAATTGATTTCGGGCAGCGCAGGGAATTGCGACGATTTGCTCATAACATCGCCACCTGGGCCGATCGCTATCAGCCCCCGGAGAGCGAACGCAGTCCGCGTCTTTCCCGCTACCCCTATCTCGCCGACGACTACTCGCTTACTGAACGGACCGCCGGACAAACGCCCTGGATCGCCGACATTCATCTGTTTGCCTTCGCCTCGACCATGAGCTTTGGCCCGTCTGGCTCATCGATCAATGCGATGACGACAGCCATTCCCAAGCTGGTGTATGGTCTGACCCGAGGCTTGTTCCGCGCGGACGTCGAGCGGCACTGGAGTTCGTTTATGGCCTATGACGTGCCACAGGCGGTCATTACCCGGAAAGCACGAGACGCCGAAGCTGGCGAGTGACCGAAACAGGCCCTTGAAGGCTGTGAAAACGATATGCGAACGGGGTGTCCGGCATGGCCCGGAGAATGTCGTTTGGCGCATAATTTGCTTAAGCTGGATGGCGAGAAAAGCTAAACAACGAGAGATAACGGCGAGTGCGGTGCCTGCGGCTCCCCGGGCAAGTTCCGCTGTTGGATTCAAGAGGATTGAAGAATGCGAGTTCGGTATTTGAGGTTTTCGTTGGGTGCGATCGCGGCCCTGGTTCTGTTGTTCGCCACGGAGCCGGTCCGGGCGCAGACCCGTGCCGAGACGTTGCGGTATGTCACCGGCGCGTCCGTCAATACGCTCGATCCGAACGTCCCGGGATCGACCCGCGAGGCTTTCGCGGTGAGTCTCGGCACCTATGACCGGCTCGTTTCGTTCGGCCGAAAGCAGCTGAATGGAAAGTGGGTGTTCGATCTCGACAAGATCACCGGAGAGCTCGCCGAATCCTACGACGTCAGCCCCGACGGGTTGAAGATCACCTTTCATTTGCGGAAAGATGCAAAATTCCAGGACGGAACGCCGGTCACCGCGGAAGACGTGAAATGGTCGCTCGATCGTGCGGTCACTGCGCCGGTACTCGGCAAGGCACAACTCCTCACAGGGTCGCTCACGAGCGCCGATCAGTTCAAGGTGATCGACCCCTTGACCTTCGAAGTGACGCTGCCGAAACCGGACAAGCTCGCGCTTCCCAATCTGGCGACCATCTATCCCATCATCATCAATTCCAGGGTCGCGAAGGCGAACGCGACCGCCGACGATCCATGGGCGATCGCCTGGCTCAAGGAGCACACCGCCGGCAGCGGCGCCTATATGATCGAGAGCTTCAAGCCCGGCGAACAGGTGATCATGAAGCGCAACGAGGCCTGGAACCGCGGTACGCCCGACAAGTCTGCCTTCTTCAAGCGGGTGATCGTGCAGACCGTGCCAGAGCCGGCGACCCGCTCCAATCTGGTCGAACGCGGAGATGCCGACATTACGGTTGATCTGCAGGCCAGCGACGTGCAGGCGCTCGAGAGCAAGGGCACGCTGAAGGTCATATCGACGCCGCAATATAATTCCGTCACCTTCATTTCAATGAACAATACCATCCCGCCGTTCGACAACATCAACGTGCGTCGTGCGATCGCTTACGCGCTGCCCTACGACGACATGTTCAAGGCGGCGCTTTTCGGCCGCGGTACGCCGCTGTTCGGCGCCACCTGGGCGGACGGCAAGCCGACTACAAGTGCCTTTCCGTTTCCGCAACCGATCAAGCTCGATCTCGACAAGGCCAGGGAATATCTGAAGGCTGCCGGAATGCCCGACGGGTTTTCCACGACCTTCAGCTTCAATGTCGGGCAGGCTTCGACCGCCGAGCCGATGGCGGCCCTGGTGAAGGAATCGCTCGGCAAGATCGGGATCAAGGTCGATATCCAGAAACTGCCGGATGCGCAGATGTCGACCCAGATCAACGAGAAGAAGCTACCGTTCTTCACGGAAGGCATTGTCGCCTGGCTGCCATCGACCGATTATTTCTACCGTAACTTCTACACCGGCAATCAGCGCTGGAATTACTCCTGCATCAATGATGCGGAGCTGACGGCGACTGCCCAGGAAGCCCGCTTCGAGCCGGACAAGGCCAAATACGACGAGGACGGCAAGAAGCTCAACGCGATTCATTTTACGCAGATGCCACAGATTGCGCTCTGGCAACCGAGCCAGGACGCCGTGATGGCGGCGTCGCTCGAGGGCTACACCTACCAGTTCCACCGTCAGGTCGATTACCGCGACCTCCGCCGCAAATGACCCGCCGGCCGACATGAAGGGTCTTGCCGCAACGATCGTACGGGCAGCGAAGCGCTTCATGTCGTCGCTTCCCGCGCTCTTCGGCGTGCTGGTCTTTACGTTCCTGCTGATGCGGGTGCTGCCCGGCGACCCCGCGGTGTTCTTTGCCTCGGGCCCCAATGCCGGCAAGGAGGAAATCGAAGTGATCCGCCGGCAGATGGGTCTCGACAAGCCCGTCCCCGAGCAACTTATGATTTATCTCTATGATGTCGGCCGCGGAAATCTCGGCAAGTCGCTGATGACCGGCCAGCCGGTCACAAAAGATCTGCGCGAGCGCCTGCCGGCCTCGCTCGAATTGACCCTGACCGCATTGCTCATTGCGCTTGTGTCCGCGATCCCTCTCGGTGTGCTCGCTGCATTGAGGCCGGGTTCGATCATCGATCACGGCGTGCGGCTGTTCTGTGCGTTGGGCGTCTGCGTTCCGACCTTCGTTTCGGGCCTCCTGCTGATCTATGTCTTCTACTATCTGCTTGGTCTGGCGCCTGATCCGACCGGACGCATCGATGTCTTCACGTCGCTCCCGCCGACGCGCACGGGATTTCTCACGCTTGATTTCCTGCTTGCGGGAGATTTCGACGGATGGTGGGCGGCCTTTCGCCAATTGATCCTGCCGGCGATGACCATGGCCCTGTTCGTGATCGCTCCGCTGGCGCGAATCACGCGCGCATCGATGCTGGTGTCGCTCGGCAGCGATTTCGTGCGCACCGCGCGCTCGGTCGGCCTTTCCTGGTGGCGCATCGTCGTGACTTATGCCTTGAGGAACGCTGTCCTGCCCGTCATCACCATCGCCGGCATCGTCTTCTCGACCATGCTCGGCGCCAATGTGCTCGTGGAAAAGGTCTACTCCTGGCCGGGCGTTGCCTCCTACGCACTCGATGCATTGCTGTCATCCGACTACGCGCCGGTGCAGGGATTTGTGTTGCTGATGGCAACCATATTTGTCGTGGTCAATCTCCTCGTCGATGTCCTCTATGGAATAGCCGACCCGCGGGTTTCGATCTGATGGCGAGTGCAACCTTGCGTCACACGGTCTGGATCCTGCGCGGCAACCCGCTCACGGGTATCGCCGCGGCGGGCGTCGCCCTGCTGGTTGTCATCGCCGTCTTCGGGCCGTCGGTGGTGCCGTACGATCCGGTCGCCTCGAACGTATCACAGGCGCTAATGCCGCCGAGCGCAGCCCATCTTGCCGGAACCGACCAGCTCGGCCGCGATACGTTCAGCCGGCTCGTGGTCGCGACAAGGCTCGACCTCGTCATCGCGGTCTCGGCGGTCGGCATCTCCTTCGCGCTCGGAGCCGTGATCGGCGCCTTCTGCGGCTATGCGGGCGGCCGGCTGGATCGCTCGGTCGGCCGGTTTGTCGATGTGATGATGGCTTTTCCGCTTTTTGTCCTGGCGATGGCAATGGTGGCAGCGCTCGGCAACCGCGTCGAGAACATCGTGTATGCGACCGCTATCATAAATCTGCCCTTCTACATCCGCTTCGCGCGCGCGGAGGTGAATATTCGCCGCAATCTCGGCTGGGTGGAGGCTGCGCGTGCCAGCGGCGAAAGCCACACGTCGGTGGTGCTACGTTTCCTGCTGCCCAATGTGCTTCCGGCCATGGCGGTGCAGATGTCGCTCAATCTCGGCTGGGCCATCCTCAATGCGGCAGGGCTTTCCTTCATCGGCCTTGGCGTCAAGCCGCCGACCCCGGAATGGGGCATCATGGTCGCAGAAGGTGCGCGTTTCATCTCGACGGGAAAGTGGTGGCTCGTCGCATTTCCAGGGTTGGCGCTGATGCTGGCGGTGCTGTGCTTCAACCTGCTAGGCGACGGGATGCGGGATATCCTCGATCCGCGCATGCGGACATGACCGCCCCGCTGCTGCGTATAGAAGACCTTCACGTCACCTTTTCGACAAGGCGTGGCCTGGTCGAAGCCGTGCGCGGGGTGACGCTCTCGCTCGAGCAAGGGGAAATGCTCGGGCTCGTCGGCGAAAGCGGTTCAGGAAAATCCGTCACCGGATTTGCGACTACGCGCCTGCTCGATGCGGCCGGGCGGGTGACTTCGGGGCGGATTCTGTTGCGCGGCAAGGACATCACGAAGATACCGGACAGCGACTTCCGCACCCTGCACGGCACCGCGATGTCGATGATTTTCCAGAACCCGCGCGCCGCGCTCAACCCGATCCGCGCCGTCGGACTTCAGATTGCGGACGCCATACTCAGCCACAAGCGAATGTCGAAGGACGAGGCAGCCAAGGAGGCACTAAAGCTTCTGCAGGCGGTTCAGATACGCGATCCGGAGAAGCGAATGGCGGCCTATCCGCACGAACTCTCGGGCGGCATGTGTCAGCGCGTCATGATCGCGATCGCGATTTCCTGCAACCCGATGCTCTTGATCGCCGACGAGCCGACGACGGGCCTTGACGTGACGACGCAGAAGGTGGTGATGGACCTGCTGGCGCAGATTGCGGCTGAACGCGGCATGGCGACGATCCTGATCACGCACGATCTCGGGCTGGCGGCTCAATATTGTCGCCGCGTCGTGGTGATGGAGAAGGGGCGGCTGGTGGAGGAGGCCGCGCCGAGAACGCTTTTCCACCATCCACAGCACGCCTACACCAAGCGCCTTGTCGCCGCGTCACCGACCGCGACCTCGCGAATCGAGGATCTGGTGGCGGACGAGGAGAAAGCTCAATACCTCGCAGTGCTGGCGGCGTGTAGGCAGCGCGAGGCACCGGGGCCGGGCACGGCGCTGCTGCTGGACGTGAAAAACCTGACCAAGCGATACGATCAGGGCTCGCCGGCGGTAGCCGACTTCTCCATGACCATGGCGGCCGGCGAAAGCGTCGGTCTGGTCGGCGAATCCGGCTCAGGCAAGACCACGACCTCACGCATGATCTGCCGGCTGATTGACGCAACCGATGGCGAGATCCTGTTCGACGGACAGTCGATCGGCCATCTCGCCGCGCGGGACTTCCACCGCTCGCCGCTGCGCAAGGACATCCAGATCGTCTTCCAGGATCCCAACGAAAGCCTGAACCCCCGCTTCACGGCCTTCGACTGCATCGCCCATCCGCTGTTGAGGCTTGCCGGCATGCGGCCGGGCGAAGCGTTGCGGCAGCGGGTTGAGGAATGCGCGCAGCGCGTCGGGCTGCCGCTGGAACTCCTGCCTCGCTTCCCGCATCAGCTTTCCGGCGGGCAGAAAGCCCGTGTGGGAATTGCCCGGGCGATCGCCTGCCGGCCGCGGCTGCTGGTGCTGGACGAGCCGACGGCCGCGCTCGACGTTTCTGTGCAGGCGGTAGTACTGCAATTGCTGGACAGGTTGCGGCGCGAAGACAATCTGGCGTTACTTTTCGTGAGTCATGACCTCAACGTGGTTCGCATGATGTGCGATCGGACCATCGTCCTGCGCAACGGCCGGATCGTCGAGCAGGGCGAAAGTCGGGCGTTGTTCGACAATCCGCAGACCGACTACACGCGCGAGCTGGTCGACGCCGTTCCTCATATCGGGCAGCCCGAGGGCGAAGCTGCGGGAGCCCTGTCGTGACCTTCGCGCTTGACCACCTGGTGATCAACGTCCTGTTCGACATGGATCGCGCCAAGGCGCTGATGTCGCAGCTTGGCTTCACACTGACGCCGCGAGGGCATCACTCGCTCGGATCGATCAACCATTTGATGGTCTTTGAAAGCCATTATCTGGAGTTGATCGGGCTGCCTTCGGGCACGGATGTCATGCGCAAGGACATACTCGAAAGCCCGCGCGGGTTGAACGGGCTGGTGTTCAAGGCCAGCGATATCGAGTCGTGCGCGAGCGTTCTGCGAGACAGCGGCCTCGCCATGCTCGAGCCCCAAAGTTTCTCCCGGCCGGTGACGGTCGATGGCATGGAGCAGCTTGCGCGGTTTCGGACGGTTCGAACCGCGCCCGATCTCTTCGCGGCAGGGCGTGTCTATTATTGCCAGCATTATACGCCGGAACTGGTCTGGCATCCCTCCTGGATGTCGCACACCAATGGCTGCCTGGGCTTGAGCGAACTGGTGGTGGTGACGACCACGATCGAAGCCGATGCCTCGCTCTACGCCAGGGGCAGCCAGGCGCATGCGGTAGAAGAAAGCGGCGATCTCTGGACGATCGGCCTGGGGAACGGGTTTCGTATGACTTTGATGTCGCCTTCGCGCTACCGCGAACGCTACGGCGAATCCTGTATCGAGGCCAATGGCCGGCACAGCTTTTTCGGGGCCGTCGTGTTGAGGACCGTTGATCTCGATCCTGTCCGCAATCTTGCAGCATCGATTCCGGGACTGCGGTCGACGGCGGACACGCATTCGTTCGTGACGCTGGTGCCGTTTCTCAATACACTCCTGGAGTTTCGCAGCGACCGCTAAGGCGCGGTAGCGCGCCCCAGTTTCCGAGCCGCCAATTCGCGCAAGGCGTTACGGTCGAGCTTGTTGGTGGAGGCCAGGGGAATACTGTCTACAAACCAGATCGAGCGCGGGTGCTGGTAGGCGGGCGCATTCTCCAGCGCAAAGGCTTTCAGGCTGTTTTCGTCGACGCTGCTGCCTTGCCGTTTCACCACGAACGCGACGGGCTTGGTACCCTTGATCTCGTCGTCGACGGGTACGACGCAGGCCTGTATGACGTCGGGATGGGTCTCCAACATCTTTTCGACTTCGCCGGGAAAGATGTTTTCGCCGCCGCTCACGAACATGTCATCGGTGCGGCCTACGAAAAAGTGGAAGCCGTTTTCGTCGCGGCGAAACACGTCGCCGGTGACATAGAATCCATCCCGGGTAATGGGCGAGGGAATATCGGGGCGATTATGATAGCCGTTCATGATCGCCGGGCTCTTCATCTCGAGGACACCGACGTCTGAAGATTTGCCGTCTTCGCTGACAAGCCGCAGTTGTATCTTCGGATGCGGGTAGCCGACCGACATTTCGGGCTGCGGCAACCCTTTCGGATGCGGTCCGAAAACGACCGGTCCGGCCTCTGTCGTGCCGTAGGCATTGGTAACTGACGCCTTGGGGAGGGCGCGGTGGATCGCGTTCATCAGGCTCTGGCCGACTGGAGCCGATCCCATGCGCAAATACTCCACGCTGGAGAGATCGGTCGCCGCCAGCCTTGCCCTGTCATTCAGCATCATGGCGATCATCGGCGGAACGGCGGTGAGCCAGGTGCAGCGATAGTCCTCGATGGCGGTCAAATAGAGTTGCGTCGAAAACTGCGGCAGCAAAATTACGGTTGCGTGGGCCGCATGCGCCAGCTGGCTCATGGCGAGCGCATTCATGTGATAGAGCGGTGCGGCGATCAGGAAGCGGTGGCGGCTCATGTCCTGGGCGGCCATGCGTTGCTGAACGACCCAGATATGGCTCTGGTGCGAAAGCACCACGCCCTTTGGGCGCCCCGTCGAGCCCGATGTATAGAGAAACAACGCCGGCTCGCCAGGCGCGGCCGCGACGGTTGCGAACGGCCCCGGCTTTAAGAACTGGCCGAAGTCGTTTTCCTCGCCATCGAAACGGACGCGCGGCAAGTCCTTTGGCGCGCTGTCGAAGCGCTGCGCGTCGCAGAACACGAGTTTGGCGCCCGAATCGTGAACGATGTAGTCGATCGTTGCCGACGGAAATTTGTGGTTCACCGGCACGGCCACAAAGCCGGCGCGCATGATGCCGTGAACGGCGGTGAGGTATTCGAAGCGGTTGGAGGAGAGGATAGCCACCCGATCGCCGCGCGTGAGGCCTCGCGCTGAAACAGCCCGCGCTACCGCGTTGGCCTGGCCTTCAAAATCCCGGTAGCTGAAACGGCGTTCGTGGCCGCTGCCGAGGTCGATGATGGCGGACTTGTCGAGATCGCGCTCGATCGATGTCAACGCCCCCAGATTCGAAAAAATAGGGATGCCGGACACGGCCATATCCCTCAGGCCGGCGGCGTGGTCAGATAGGTCCCCCGTCCGCTCGCGAGCAGGCGCCCCTCCTTGTCGAAAACCTTGGCTTCTGCAACCGAGAACTGCTTGCCGAAATGCACGATCTCGCCGCGGATCGTCAGCACGCCCGGCATGGCCGCACGATGATAGTCGACGCGCAAATCAACCGTCGGAACACCTCGGCCGGTCCTGGAGACCATGGCCCAGTCGGCCGCGAGGTCGACGAGGGCTGCAAGAATGCCGCCGTGGGTGTAGCCGCGGTCCGGGTTCACCACCCATTCCTCCCGCCATGTCGCTGTCAGCTCGATCGTGCCGTCACCGACGGCGATGACCTTCAATCCGAGCCATTGATGATACGGACCGCGCGACAACAGCTTCTGCACGTCTTCGACGCTGGGGATTTCACTCATCTGACCGAAACCTCTTTTTGTCCCTCTGTTGTCCTTCTTGTCGCGCGGCAAATTGGTCAGGCGCCCTTGCCAGGATGTGCTCATCGCGGCAGGGCGCTGGGCAAATCAGGGCACGACGACGACCTTTCCGATCACCTCGCGATCCCTGATGAGACGCAGGCCTTCGGCTGCCTTCTCCAGCGGCAGCACCTCATCGATGACGGGCTCAATCTTCTTTTCCACGATCATCTTCATGAGGTCGGTCAGGTTTTCCTCGTAGAAGCTGTTCGAGCCGATCACCTTCAGCTCGAAACTCCATATATAGCGCAGGTCTTCCTTCGGATCATGCCCCGCCGTCGCGCCGCAGACGAGCAGGCTTCCGCCGCGCTTGAGGCAGCGCAGCGACGGCACCCAGGTCTCTCCGCCGGTGAAATTGATCACGACGTCGACGCCGCCGTCATGGGTACGCCGCTGCGGCTTGCCGTATTTCTCGATCGCCCATTTCGAGAAATCGACCTCCTTGTAGTTGATCGTCTCGTCGGCGCCCATTTCCTTCAGCTTTTGCATTTTTTCCGCGCTGCTGGCACAGGCGATGACTTCTGCGCCGAGCAGCTTGCAGAGGATGACGCAGCCGGTCCCGACTCCGCCGCTGGCGCCCAGGATCAGGACGCGATCACCCTTGCGGATAGTCTTGTGGGTAATCAGCATGCGGTGGGCTGTGCCGTACGCCACCGGCAGCGATGCGGCTTCCTCGAAGCTTACGCCATCGGGCATGGCAATGAGCTGGTCGGCTTCGACCAGACAGTATTCCGCCATGCCGCCGTCGAGCATCTCGCCCATCAGGCCCTTCTTCTTGTTGAGCGGATTGACCAGAACGCGGCTGCCGATCTTCCAGTCTGCGACGCCTTCGCCGATTTCGACGATCTCGCCGGCCATGTCGAGGCCGATCACGACGGGAAGCGGCACCTTGATGCCGGGCATGCCCTTCACCGTGAACACGTCATGATAGTTGAACGACGAGGCGCGCACGCGGATGACTACCGACCCGGGCCTTGCCTTCGGCTTCGGATGGTCCTTCACAAGTTCCAGATTTTCCAATCCGCCGTGCTGGCGCAGAACCAGCGCTCTCATCGTCTCTGACATCGTATCTTCCCGTCCAGTATCTTCCTGTGCAAAATCTTCCGATCCGACGACAAGCCTGCTTCGAGCGAATTTGGCTGGATTGCCGGATCTCCTCGGCCTTTTTTGGATGGCAGCAATTTGCCGAGAGGAGCCTTAATATCAAGTCGAATTCCTCGCAACCCTCCCATTCGGGCAACGACCTGACGCGCTGCTCGCTGCAATTCGTTTCGCAGGACACGCATCGGGAGAGGCAAAGAAGCCCCACGAAACCGGCGTCTCACCGTGCGCCTTGCATCACGGCGTCAGCGATCTCGTCGATTGACCGCACGAGATCGCCAATCGGCTTGTTTCCGCGCTTTTCGAGAAACAGCATCACGACGCTGCGGAGCACGGAACGCAGTTCATCCGCATCGATGGTGGGCTGCTTCGGCTTTCCTTGCGGCAGACGGTCAGCCGGCAGTTTCACCAAGAGTTCCGCCAGCAGCTGATTTTGCAGCCGTTCAGCCTCGAGTTCGGCCGCCTTTATCTTCGAGCGGAATTGTTCCGTCTCGGGGCTCGGCGCCGGCAATGGTCCCTTCTTCAATCCGGAACGGATGGTCCGCAGCGGCCACACGATCTGCTCGCGCCAGGGACGGCAGGCCTCGTCCAGCTCGCCGATCTCGGCAGGCCTGAGCAAAATGCGAAGCTGGAGGGCGGCAAAAGCGATGAAGAGAAACATCATGACATCGACGCCCGCTTCGCCTTGCAGCTTCAAACAGGCATCGGCGACTCCTGGCCGGGCATAGACGTCAAGGGCAAAGGCCCAGCTTTCGGCTTCGAGGTCGGCCCGCGAAATCGTCATGAATTGGGGTTTCTGATCGAATTCAAGCCATCCCAGCGGTGAACGGCCGTCGTCTCGATGTCGAACAGGTCGAGCACGCGGCCGAGCGTGTGGTCGACCATTTGTTCAAGGCTTTCGGGGCGGGCATAAAACGCCGGCACTGGCGGATAGACGATCGCGCCGATTTCGGTAGCCGCGGTCATGGACCTGAGATGGCCAAGGTGAAGCGGGGCTTCGCGAACGACCAGAACGAGACGCCGCCGTTCCTTCAGCACCACGTCGGCCGCGCGTGTGAGCAAGGACGAGGTGACGCCGGAGGCGATTTCGGCAAGGCTCCGCATCGAACAAGGTGCAATCACCATGCCCATCGTCCTGAACGATCCGGAGGAAATCGAGGCGCCGATATTGTCGGCCTGGTGAACGACATCGGCCAGTGCTGAAACCTCGGCGACGCCGAGATCCGTCTCCTGGGTCAGCGTAATCTTCGCCGACCGGCTTATCACCAGGTGCGTCTCGATGTCGGTCGTTTTCAACAATCGCAACAGCCGGACGCCGTAAATGGCCCCGGAAGCGCCGGTCATTCCGACGATCAGTCGTCGCGGATGTGAACTCATCGGCATAGCCAGTTCATGACGAAAACGGCCGAGTGAAGCTTCGATCTGTTTTAATTACTCATCGTGCCACTATTTGACAATAACGAACGAGCTCGCGGCCCCTTTCAGGCAAGGCTGCGTTGGGCTAGCCTGAGGCCATGAGTTTTCCTCGCCGTCAGTTTCTCAGGCTCGCCGCCGGCGCTGCCGCATCTCCCGCCCTCCTGAAGATCGCAACAGCACAATCCTATCCGGCCCGGCCGGTCCGGGTCATCGTGCCTTATTCGCCAGCGGGACCGACGGATGTCTGCGCGCGCCTCATCGCGCAAGGGCTCTCCGACCGGCTCGGCAAGCAGTTCTACGTCGAGAATATCACCGGGGCGGGCGGCAATATCGGCACGGGGCAGGCCGCAAGAACGGCACCAGACGGCTACACCGTCCTCATTACGGTGAACAGCTACGTCATCAACCCGAACTTGTACGCCAAGGTGCCGTATGACGCGCTGAAGGATTTTGAAGCCGTTTCCCTGGTCGCGATTTTCCAGTCGGCCATGCTGGTCAACCCGTCCGTTCCAGCGAATACGGTCAATGAGCTTGTCGCGCTGATCAAGGCGAACCCGCGCAAATACAGCTTCGCGTCGCCGGGATTCGGAACGCCGTCGCACCTTCTCGGCGAACAATTTCGCGTCGCGGCGGGTCTTGACCTCGTGCATGTCCCCTATGGTGGAAGCGGCCAGGTCATCACCTCGGTGGCCGCGGGCAACACGCCGATCGGCTTCGCAGCCTTGTCGGCGGCCGTGCCGCTGATCGGAGACGGCAAGCTGCGCTCGCTTGCGGTGATGAGCAGGCGTCGCTCGCAGGCGGTTCCGGATCTGCCCACCATCGCTGAGGCGGGCTATCCCGAACTCGATGGCGACGCCTGGGTCGGAGTCCTGGTTCCATCCGGCACTCCGAAGGACGTCGTCACCTTGCTTCACCAGGAGATCGTCGAGATCATCGCGCTGCCGGAGATCAGGGGGCGTCTGCTGGCTATCGGCCTCGAACCGGTCGGTGATTCTCCCGAGGAATTCGCCGCACAGATGAAAGTCGAAATGGAGAAGTGGGCGAAGGTGATCCGCGCCGCCAACATCAAGGCCGAGTGAAGCGCGGCTTGCGGCTCAGGCGGCGCCGCAGCAGCGTCTCTTTTCCAGACAGCGCTCGTTCTTCAGACGGCCCTTGCCTGTTCGCCCATCCCGCCATCGAGTTGCGGCACTGCAATGCCGGGATCGGTCGGGAGCAGGTCCTTGCGCATGTACTTGCTGGAATTTCCGTTGAACAGCGTGCCGATCAGTCCGCGATCGAGATCGCTGGTGCCGAACAGTGCATCGCAGATCGGAAAGGTGAGATTGAAGTTACGCGTCTGCATGAAGCCGAGCACGTGATGAATCATGTGCATGCGGCGGACCGTGTTGATGAGTGGAATGTACTTCAGATAAGGATGCCGCTCGTCGTCCAGATGCGACAAGGTGTGCAATCCCTCATACATCAGGTAATAGGCCGCCATCGTAAACACCGCGATGTAGCCGGCGTTGGCCGAAATCAACAATCCCAAGAGGAACGCAGGCGGCAGCGCTGCGAGCACGAATCCCAGTGGAGCGAAGGGAGGGAACAGGAGTGCGCGCCATTCCTTCTGCCCATGATAGGTGAGGTCGTGATGGGTGAAGAACTGGTGGTGCACCGTGCAATGACGTTTGTAGATCATCTCCAGCCCCTTCACGGGGCGGTGGAGGATGTAACGGTGCGCGGCCCACTCGATCCAGTTGCCGAACAGCGCGATCGGGATCACCAGCAGCCACTCCCAGCCGGCATTGTGGATGCGGTTCCAGCAGAACCACATCGCGGCGCCCGTCACCAGCAGCGTGAAACCGAGATGGAGCGCGCCGTGATACCATGGCGGAGTTTCCGCAATGAACCTCTCGCGGAACTGGCGCTGACGTTCCTGTTCGCGTCGGTCGCGACCGGCGTCCTGGAATACAACATCCATCGGTCTCTCCTCGTGCCATCGTGCCGGCCGGAACGGCGCCGGCAGCCGTATTTTTGATGGCAGCATATTCTGCCGACGGAGGTTTGGGCGTCCCCGGGCCGCCGGCCATTTATCATTCCGGATGTTTTTTCTTCGCCTTGCACATACCGGTCATCCGCAATTCGGGTTATCCTGTCGTCGGAGAACCCTATAGTGACGAAGGCTTTGAGCATCCTTCGGGGCCGTTTTGGTCGCGTCGCCCTTCTCGACATGGACACCTCGCTGGTGGACCACGCGCACCCGCATTTTCACCTGATTTTCAAGGCGAGCGGTCCTGACCAGAATTTCGTCGTCGAGGGAAACACGGTGCCGTTGCGAAGCGACATGCTGGTCGCCGTCAACTCCTGGCAGCAGCACGCCTACATGCACCGTCAGGGTGCGGAACGGACCTTGTTTCTCGCGCTGTATATCGAGCCGGGATGGCTCGCGGATGCGGATCGGGCGTTCGCCAATTGCGCCGAGCCCGGTTTTTTCCCCCATGCCGGGGTTCCGATCACGAACGAGATCAATCGCCTCCGCGCCGATCTCGTGCGGCGGATGGCCGATCCTTTCGACCGGCACGACGAACTCCAGGAATCCATTCTTCAACTTTGTCTTACGGTGTCGCACGGATTTTCGGACTGGCGCGAGCGCGGCGCCGGCCGATCGAAATCCGTCGAACGCAGGGATTATCGTGTCGGCCGGGCGCTGCGGCACATGCGCCAGGGCGCGGGCGAGTCCATCGATCTCGACGAGGTGGCCCGGATTTCCGGCCTGTCGCGGCCGCACTTCAATCATCTGTTCCGAAGCTGTACCGGTTTAAGTCCGCGCGTTTACGCCAACGCGCTGCGGGTCGAGACGGCGGTCAATCGTTTGCGAGAGCAGAGCGGGGAAATCGGCGATATCTCCGAAGACCTTGGCTTTTCGGCCCAGAGCAACTTCACGCGTTTCTTCCAGCAGCACACCGGAACTTCGCCGAACCAATATCGGCGCGTGATGGCCGATCTCGGCTGACGGGCCGGACTGCACAGCGCCGACATGGCGCAGGGCGAAGCCTGGCCAAATCTGAAAGAATCGAGATGGAGCAAGCCATGGAAGCAAGACGTTCAAACACGGATACGGCCGGCCTGAGCGCCCATCCGGATTTGCGCGGCTGGCTGCAGTGGCTTGCTGCGACCGATCGTCTGGCCGTCGCCAACGAGGGCATCTCGCTGATCGACGACTTGGCTGCGATCGCCAAGAAGCTTGAAAACGAGCGGGCGGTTCTGTTTCCGGCACCAGGTCAGCACTCGATCCCGGTGGTGGCGAACCTGTTTGCCGATCGCAGCTGGATCGCCGAATCGCTTCGAGTCCCGACTGCCGAGCTGCTTTCGCGCTTCCAGCAGGCCGTTCGCAATCCGCTGCGCTGGGTCGAAGTCGCGGCGGCGCCGGTGCAGGAAGTCGTCCATCAAAAGATCGATCTTCTGCGACAGTTGCCGATCCCGAAGCACAATGAACACGACAGCGGGCCCTACATCACGGCGGCGCTCCTGATCGCCCGAAATCCGAAGACCGGCATTCAGAATGTATCTATTCACCGCTGTCAGATCAGCGGTCCTGACCGCATCGGTGTGTTGCTCTTGCCCCGACATACCCTGCATTATTTCCGCATGGCCGAGGAAGCCGGCGAGGCGCTGGAAATTGCGCTCGTCATAGGCGTGCATCCGGCGTGCATTCTCGCTTCGCAAGCCATCGCGGCCCTCGACCAGGACGAAATGGAAATCGCCGGCGCCCTGCTCGGCAAGCCGGTCGAAATGGTCAAATGCCGGACCAACAGGGTCCGCGTGCCCGCGCATGCAGAAATCGTCATCGAGGGCCGCATCCTGCCGAAGGTTCGCGAGCCCGAGGGTCCGTTCGGCGAATTCCCGCAATATTACGGGCCTCGCGCCGACCGCGAAGTCATTGAGGTCGATGCGATCACGCACCGCAAGAATCCGATCTTCCACACCATCGTCGGCGGCGGAACGGAGCATCTCTTGCTCGGCGGCATACCGCGGGAGGCGACGCTTCTGGACCATCTGCAGCGCAGCTTTCCTTCGGTCCGCGACGTCCGCCTTACCCGCGGCGGAACCTGCCGCTACCATCTTGCGGTGAAGATCGACAAGGCCAGCCAGGGCGAGCCGAAGAATATCATCATGGGCGCGTTCGGCGGCCATTACGACATCAAGCAGGTCGTCGTGGTCGATATGGACGTGAACATCGACGATGCAAGCGAAATCGAGTGGGCGATCGCGACCCGCTTCCAGGCCGACCGCGATCTCATCATCGTTGCGGGAGCGCAGGGTTCGAAGCTCGATCCGTCGTCGAATAATGGCATCAGTGCCAAAATGGGGATCGATGCGACCAAACCGGTCTCAACCGAGCCGATGGAGTTCAAGCGCATTCACGTCAAGGGTGTCGAAAGCGTCGATCTTGGGAAGGTCCTCCAGGACGACCCGAGAGCGGCCCTTGCCGGGATCATTGCCAGCTGACGTCAGCGCGGCTACGACTGGAACAACAACACTGGTCCAAGCCAGGAGTGGGTACTGAGGGGACCGACGGCCGTTGCGTCACAGCGGATGCGCACGTCACGACGAGGAGAGCTTTTGAATGTCGACAGCGCTGCGGATTGCGCACGGGGCTTTCGGGCGGGTCGCGCTTCTCGACATGGATTGGTCGCTGGTACGGCACGCCCATCCGCATTGTCATGTGCTGTTGAAGGTCGAAGGAGCCGACACCCAGTTCGTCGTCGGCGACGAGGTCTGCCCGCTCACCAATGATACCGCGGTTCTGGTAAATGGCTGGCAGCCGCATTCCTATGTGCACCATTCCGAACGGCCACGGACGGTAATCCTCGCGCTCTACGTAGAACCGGAATGGTTGATGGCGTTTCGGCCCGGCTGGGCCGCAAGCGGCGCGCCCGGCTTCTTCAGTCATCCGACCGGCGCTGTCTCGCCGCGCATCCGCGGGCTTGCGATGAATCTTGCAGCCGACATGATGACTCGCCCGGAGGCGCGGATCGCCCACGAAACCTTGCTGTCGGATCTGATGATCTCGGTGATCGAACGTTTCACCCCGTGGCGGAGCTTTCCGGTTTCGATCAGGGAAATGAACGCGCGCTCTGCCGATTGGCGCATCCGCAAAGTGGCGGCGGCGATGCAATCCGAAGCCAGGCGAGGCGCGGTCCTCGAATCCTTTGCCCGGGAAGCGGGTCTCTCGCGCGCGCATTTCTTCCGCTTGTTCGAGGCCTCGATCGGCGTGTCGCCAAAGGTCTATCTCAATGTCGTTCGCATGGAGAAGGCCGTCCACGCGGTGCTCAACCAGTCGGCCAGCTTCGGCGACATCGGCCATCAGCTCGGTTTTGCCGAACCTGCGCATTTCACCCGCTTCTTCCGCAACCATGCTGGGGTAAGTCCACGCGAGTTCCGCAACGTTTCACGTCTTGCGAGTTGATGCTGCGCCGCACCAGTGTAGTGGTTCAGAAGTTCTCGTCGGTGGCGCCGCTGGCCTCTCAAGATCCGAAGTTCGTGAAAGAGCGGCCGCGAAGTTCCCGCGAACTCGGATCCGGGACACCAGACCTTCAAATGAGACGGGATGGTAAGTTTCGAGATCGGCCGATATTGCGGGACCCAAAGGCCACCGAATAGCATTCCTGAAAAGCAGTCGACTGCGCGGGAGAACGTTCGGGATGGCGGATGCCGCCGGCAAGGTCGCACCCAATCTTGAGCCCGGCTTGTCCTGGGTCGGCCGGTCGATACCGCGCGTCGAGGATTCGGCGCTTTTGACGGGGCGCGCCCGTTTCATCGACGATATGGGCGTTCGCCCGGGAACCCTTCACGCCGCATTCCTGCGCTCTCCGCACGCTCACGCCGATATACTGTCGATAGACCTTTCGTCGGCGATCAAGGCGCCGGGCGTCGTCGCGATCCTCTGCGGCGAGGACATCAAGGCGCTGACATCGAGCCTTGTGGTCGGCGTCAAAGCGCCGGTCGAATGCTGGCCAATAGCCATGGGACGCGTGCGCTATGTCGGCGAGCCCGTCGCCGTCGTCGTCGCAAGTGATCGCTACCTCGCCGAAGACGCCGTTGACCTCGTCGACGTGCGATACGAGGCACGGCCTGCCGTCGTCGATCCGCTTGCCGCTCTGCGTCCCGGGGCGGCTGTTCTGCACGATGGCTTTCCGGGCAATGTCGCCAGCGACCGGACCTTTCGCTATGGCGAACCGGAAAAGGCGTTCGCGACCGCGCCGCACCGGATCAGCATCGACGTTCGTTACCCCCGCAATTCCTGTACGCCGATCGAAACCTATGGCGTAGTGGCCGAGTATGATTCGGGCGAAGATGCTTATGATGTTCTCGCCAACTTCCAGGGCCCATTCAGCATTCACGCGGTGCTCTCGCGGGCGCTGAAGGTCCCCGGCAATCGTCTGCGACTGCGCACGCCGCCGGATTCGGGCGGCAGTTTTGGCGTCAAGCAGGGCGTGTTTCCCTACATCGTTCTCATTGCTGCGGCCGCACGCGCGTCAGGGCGACCGGTCAAATGGATCGAAGATCGGCTCGAACATCTGACAGCATCGGTTTCCGCCACCAACCGGGCCATCACGCTTGCGGCGGCGGTGAACCATGATGGCCGCATCCTCGCGCTCGACTGGGACCAGGTCGAAGATTGCGGAGCGCATCTGCGCGCACCCGAGCCGGCGACGCTCTATCGCATGCACGGAAATCTGACCGGCGCCTACGACATTCGGCATCTTGCGGTGCGCAACCGCGTCGTGGTGACCAACAAGACTCCAACCGGTCTCAATCGTGGATTTGGTGGTCCGCAAGTGTATTTCGCGCTGGAACGCCTGGTCCAGCGCATCGCGATCGAACTCGGTCTTGATCCGCTCGAGGTCATCACGCGCAATCTCGTTCCAGCCGACGCCTTTCCATACTGGACCGCGAGCGGGGCGCTGCTCGATTCCGGCAATTATCAGGAAGCGATCCGGCAAGGCATCACTGACGGCGCGCTCGCCGAGCTCAAATCCCGCCGCGACGCGGCGCGGGCGCAGGGCAAGCTGTACGGGATCGGCTACACCGCCGTAGTCGAGCCAAGCGTTTCCAATATGGGCTACATCACGACCGTGCTTACGCCGTCCGAGCGCCGCAAGGCCGGACCGAAGAACGGCGCGCAGGCGACGGCAACGGTCGCGATCGATCCCGTCGGCAGTGTGACGGTTCACGTCGCCTCGGCGCCGCAAGGGCAGGGCCATCGCACCGTTCTCTCGCAGGTCGTGGCCGATGTGTTCGGGCTCAAGCCCAGCGAGATCCGGGTCAATACCGAGATCGATACGGTCAAGGATGCCTGGTCGATCGCTTCCGGTAACTATTCCAGCCGCTTCGCGCCCGCGGTTGCTGGAACAGCGAAGCTCGCCGCCGCGCGCATCGCGGAACGGCTGGCGCGGATCGCCGCAAGCCAATTGAATACCGAGATCGAGGACATCGCGTTCGCCGGCGGATTTGTCGGATCGAAGCGCAATCCCGACAACAGGATTTCATTTTCACGCGTCGCGGGCCTGAGTCACTGGTCGCCAGCCGCGCTGCCTGACGGCATCGGGCATACGATACGCGAGACAGTATTCTGGACGCCGCCGGAACTGACCGCGCCGGACGAAGAGGATCACGTCAATTCGTCACTCTGCCACGGCTTCATTTTCGACTTTTGCGGTGTCGAGATCGATCGGACGACGTTGCAGACGCGGATCGACCGTTACGTCACCATGCATGACTGCGGGACCATCCTTCATCCCGCCATGGTCGATGGACAGATCCGCGGCGGTTTTGCTCAAGCCCTCGGCGCCGCACTGTACGAGGAGTACGCCTATGCTCCCGACGGCAGTTTCCTGACCGGAACTTTCGCCGATTACCTGCTGCCGACCACGGCGGAAGTCCCGGATCCTGTCATCATCCATATGCAGACGCCGTCGCCTTTCACGCCACTGGGCTCGAAGGGCGTCGGCGAAGGCAATTGCATGTCGACGCCGGTTTGTATTGCAAACGCCGTCGCCGACGCGCTCGGCGCAAGGGACCTCGAATTGCCGCTGGTGCCGGCGAAACTCGCAGAACTCGTGCGTGGTCGCGAGCCGGCTCCGCCCGCGGGCCGCGCTGGAAAGCATCGCGAAAAGCTCGGCGGTGACCGGAGCCTGCGCGGCGAAGGCGAGGCGGTCGTCGGCGCGTCAGCTCAACAGGTCTGGAACATGCTGCTGGATCCCGCGACGCTGCAGGTGGTGATCCCCGGCTGTCATAACGTCCAGAAAATCTCGGACACGCACTTCCGCGCTGACGTGGCGCTCGGCGTCGGTCCCGTGAAGGGACGATATCGTGCCGACGTCAAGCTCTCCGATCTCGATCCGCCGCATGGAGTGACGCTCGGCGGGACGGCCGAAGGTGCGCTTGGATTTGGCAGCGGCGAAGGCCGTATCACCCTGCGTCCGCTCGAGAACGGCGGAACAGCAATCCACTACGTCTACGAGGCGGCGATCGGCGGCAAGGTCGCAAGCATCGGCGGTAGGCTGCTCGACGGCGCGGCGCGCGTGATCATTGGGCAGTTCTTTGCGGCGCTGGCGCGCAAGGCGGGTGGCGGCGTGTCCGATCAATCGCGACCTTCCTTGCTGGCGAGGTTGCGCCAGTGGTTCGGAGGGAGCCGATGAAGCCCGCCGCATTCGACTACGTTCGCGCCGAACATCTGGACGAAGTCCTCGACGTGCTCGCCAGGGAAGGAAGCGATGCGCGCGTCATCGCAGGCGGGCAGTCCCTGATGCCCATGCTCAACATGCGCCTCGCAAAGCCCAGGACGCTTGTCGACATCATGCGCCTTGGCGAACTTGCGCGCATTGAGCGCAAGGGCGAGACCATTACGGTCGGCGCAGGGGTGCGCCAGGCGACATTGCTGGGTTGGTCAGGGCTTGGCGAGAGCTTGCGGCTCGCGGCGTTGGCGCTGCCGTGGACCGGCCATGTGCAGACCAGAAGCAGGGGCACTGTTTGTGGCTCGATCGCGCACGCCGATCCCAGCGCGGAACTGCCGCTGGTTTTGTGCGCGCTGAAGGGCGAAGTGCATTTGCGCAGCGCCAAGCGGCGTCGACGGGTCGCATCGAGTGAATTCTTTGCCGGGATGATGGCGACGACCCGCTCGGACGACGAAATGATCGAGGCGGTGTCGTTTCCGGCGGGCCATAGCCGCTGCGGGTTTCGCGAGGTGGCGCGGCGTCATGGCGATTTCGCCGTCGTCGCCTGCGCCGCGGTGGCGACAACGGACGGGGTTCGCCTCGCTGTCGGGGGTGTCGCCGACATGCCGATCGCGCGGGATTTTCCGCGGCTGGAGGCAAGCGCGCTTGACGATGCCTTGAACGCCTTCGCGTACGAACTCGATGCGCGTGACGATGTCCATGCGACGGCGCGATACCGGCGCGATCTCGTGCGCATGATCGGTCGCGACCTGGTGCGGGAGCTGCTGCAATGACCCGATTGCACGCTGGGCGAAGGCATGCTCTTCGCTTCACCCTCAACGGCAAGCCATGTGACGGCGAGACCGAGCCGCGGACGCTGTTGACGGATTTCCTCAGACATCAGATCGGGATGACCGGCACGCATGTCGGGTGCGAACACGGCGTGTGCGGCGCCTGCACCGTTACCATCGATGGCAGTCCGGCGCGCGCCTGCCTCACGCTGGCGGCACAGGTCGATGGCTGCGAGGTGCGAACCGTCGAAAGTCTCGCTCCCGCATCGGACGGCCTCGGGATTCTGCAAGCAGCGTTCAAGCGAAATCACGCCCTTCAATGCGGGTTCTGTACGGCGGGGATCCTGATGTCGCTCGATGGCTTCCTGCGCGAACATCCGAACGCAGACGAACAGGCCATTCGCGATCTGCTGACGGGGCATTTGTGTCGTTGTACCGGCTATGCGCCGATCGTGCGCGCGGCGCTCGAGGCGGCTGCCGAAATGCGAGGCGATCTGACCAGGGAGAAAGCCAATGCTTGATCTCGGAAGCAGTTTTGTCGGAAGTGTCGCGCGAGACCCGAATGCTCTCGCAATCGTCGATGACAACCTGCGCCTCACCTATGCGCAATGGTACAGGCGTATCTCTTCGCTGGTGGCTTCCTTCGACCGGATCGGACTCAAGCCGGGCGACCATATCGTCACGGTGCTGCAGAATTGCGAGGCCGCCGCCACGCTGCATTGGGCCTGTCAGCTCGCCGGCATCGTGATTACGCCGATAAACTGGCGCGCCAAGGACGACGAGCTCGATTTCTGCATCGAAGATTCCGAATCCCGCGCCGTTGTGTACCAGGACGTTTCCTCGGATGCCGTCGAGAAATCGAAGCGCGCTCCGGTCTTGCCCCGTATTCGCGTCGGCGGCGGCGAGGCACGCGGCGCGCTCGAATTCGAAACATTGGTCAAGGAGCCGGCACCGGATGTGACGCCGCGCGCCGGTGCCGAAGCCTGGTCGATCATGCTTTATACATCTGGAACGACGTCGAGGCCGAAAGGCGTGCCGCGGCGTCACCGCGCCGAACGCGCCGCGGCAATCGCGCATGTGGCACAGAATCTCTATCGGCGTGGTGAGCGTACGCTTGGCGTGATGCCGCTCTACCACACGATGGGCGTTCGTTCGCTGATCGCGATGTCGATCATCGGCGGCACCTTCGTTTGCCTGCCTCGCTACGATGCGCAAAAGGCGCTTGCGACGATCGAAGCGGAAAAGATCACCAATCTCTATCTGGTGCCGACACTGTATCACGACCTGGTCCATGCACGCGAATTGGCGTCGACCGACGTTTCGAGCGTGCGCAAGCTCGGCTTCGCGGGCGCGTCGATGACCGATGGATTATTGAAGAAACTGAACGAGGAATTTCGGCCGGACCTGTTCGTCAACCACTACGGCAGTTCGGAGATCTACACCTTCACCATCGACCAGAACGCGCCGGCCAAGCCCGGTTCGGCCGGGAAGGCGGGTATCAACCAGGAGATCAGGGTGGTGAAGCTGAACGCCGGATCGGCGGAAGATCTCGCCGGCGCGTACGAAGAAGGCGAGATCATCGCGTTGCTTGCCGGCGATGAGTCGTTCGAGGGCTATTGGCGCCGACCCGACGCCGACGCCAGGGCGCTGCGCGATGGCTGGTATTTCACCGGCGACACCGGTTACGTGGATCGCGATGGGGACCTCTTCGTGACCGGGCGCGTTGACGACATGATCATTACCGGAGGCGAAAATGTCTCGCCGGTCGAGATCGAAAGCTGCCTCTCGCTGCACCCGGCCGTGCTCGAAGTCGCGGTCGTCGGTCTCGCCGACGAAAAATGGGGGAAGGTCGTCGCCGCCTTCGTGAAGCGCAAAGGGCCGGTAAGCGAACATGAGCTTGAGGAGTTTTGCCGCTCGTCGGGATTGGCAAACTTCAAGCGTCCGCGGCGCTTCGTCTTTGTCGATTCCCTGCCGAAATCGCCGGTCGGAAAATTGCTGCGCCGAATGCTCGTCGCGGGCGATTACCGGCCTGAACAGGCGCCGCCTTCGAGTGCGGCCTGACACAACATAAAGAAAGGAAACCAGCATGTCCTCAACTTACGCATTCGCGGACGCAAGGCTCGCAAAGCTCGATGGCTTTCAGGTCGAGCTCGACGAGGCACGTGAACGCGCCGATATCATCCTCAACCGCCCACCCTTCAATATCGTGTCGATGCCTCAGCGCGATCAGTTGCGGCTGGTGTTCGAGACTCTCGATGAGGATGCGCGACTGCGCGTCATCGTGGTGCGCTCCGTCGGCGAGCATTTTTCCAGCGGCGGCAATATCGGCGGCTTCATGGAGGCCACGCCGGAGAAAGTCTCGCATCTCGCCTGGAACATCGCTTCTCCTGCCCGTTGTTCGAAGCCGGTGATCGTCGCCAATCGAGGCTATTGTTTCGGCGTCGGTTTCGAACTGTCGCTGGCCTGCGATTTCCGCATCGCATCCGACACGACGCTCTATGCGCTGCCGGAGCAGAAGCTCGGGCAGATTCCCGGTTCGGGCGGCTCCGCGCGGCTGCAGAAGATGATCGGCATAACCCGCACCAAGGACATCGTGATGCGCTCGAAGCGGATCACCGCAAAGCAGGCGTTCGACTGGGGCATCGCCACCGAATGCGTGCCCGACGACGAACTCGAGAATGCGACCGACAGGCTCGTCGACGAGCTTCGCACCTTCGCCCCGCTCGCACAGCGGACCGCGAAGAAGCTTTTGAACGATACGGAAGACGCGACACTGACGATTGCGATCGAGCTGGAGGGCCATTGCTATAGTCGGCTGCGTCAGTCGGAAGATTTCAAGGAAGGGGTTGAAGCATTCAACGCGAAGCGTCCGCCGAAATTCGTCGGGCGATGAAAGCAAAAGTCATTGGGTTGGAAACGGAGGGATAAATGTCAATCAGTAATCTGGAGGGTATTGAAAAGGCCTCACCTGTCGCGACACGACAAAAGAGGAATGCGGTCGTCGCATCGCTGCTCGGCTGGTCGCTGGATTTGTTCGATCTTTTCATTCTCTTGTATGTTGCGCCGGTGGTCGGCCAGTTGTTCTTTCCATCGGCCATCCCGACTCTATCCCTGGCCGCCGTTTATGCCTCGTTTGCGGTGACGCTGTTGATGCGTCCGGTCGGTTCCGCGATTTTCGGCCACTATGCCGATGTTCACGGCCGCAAGAACGCGATGTTCTTCGCAATCGTTGGCGTTGGGTTGAGCACTGCGGCATTCGGGGCCCTGCCGACGATTGCGCAAGTCGGATACATCGCGCCCGTGATCTTTCTGGTTCTGCGCCTGATTCAGGGCATTTTCGTCGGCGGCGTTGTGGCGTCGACCCACACGATCGGCACTGAATGGGCCTCGCCTGAACGGCGCGGCGCCATGTCGGGTCTCGTCGGCGGTGGCGGCGCGGGAATCGGAGCGCTGCTGGCTTCGTTTACGTTTCTGGTCATGTCATCGATCTTTCCCGGCGATGCGTTCGCGGTGTGGGGATGGCGGTGCATGTTCTTCGCCGGGCTTCTGAGCTCGCTGCTCGGCTGGTTCATCTTCAACAATCTCGAGGAGTCTCCGTTCTTCAAGGAACAGCAGAAGCGGAAAGCCGCCGGCACGATCGCCGCAACGAATTCGCCGGTGAAGAAGCTGTTTTCGAGCGGCTGGCGCAACGTCCTGCTGCTCAATCTGCTGATCACGTTCGGCGGCGGTGCCGGATACTATCTGACTTCCGGCTATCTTCCCTCCTTTCTGAAAGTGGTGAACAACGTTCCCAATAACGTCTCGTCGCTGATCCTGATGGGTGCGAGCGTGGTTGCAATGATCTCGGCGGTCTCTTTCGGTGCTCTCAGCGACTATATCGGCCGCAAGAAGACGTTCCTGATGATCGGCGTCTGCATGGCGGTGCTGCTGCCGGTCTGCTATCTCGGCATGGCGAAGGCGACCGATACGAGTGCCGTCGCACTCTATGCGCTGGCGATCGCGTTCCTCGGAAACGCCGGCTACGCACCGATTCTGATCTTCCTCAACGAACGCTTCCCGACCGAAATCCGCGCCACCGGCACCGGCCTTTCCTGGAATATCGGATTTGCCCTCGGCGGCATGATGCCTACCTTCGTCTCGCTCGCAAGCGCCGGGCCGGCACAAATCCCGATGTCGCTTTCGATCTTCGTCGTCGTCATCTTTGCCATCTACCTTTTAGGCGCATTGCTCGTTCCGGAAACAAAGGGAGATTTTCGTTGACGAGGCCGGCGGGGCCGGCAAGTGGACCGCCATCTCTCGCGGTGCAGGTGCCATGAACGAACCCGCGTTCGATGACATCGTCGTCGGCGGCGGTTCGGCCGGCTGTGTCGTTGCCAATCGCCTGTCGGCGGATGGTGCCCGCCGCGTGCTGCTGATCGAGGCCGGACGCGACACCCCGCCTGGAGCGGAGCCGGAGGAGATTCTCGACAGCTACCCGATGCCGATATTTCACGGCGACCGCTATATCTGGCCGGGGCTTGCCGCATCCGCCGGACGGGTCGGAAACGAGCCACCGATCACACGCGCCTATGAGCAGGCGCGGGTGATGGGCGGGGGCTCGAGCATCAATGTTCAGTCGGCCAATCGTGGTCTGCCCCGTGACTATGACGAGTGGCGCGATCTCGGCGCGGCCGGCTGGGGCTGGGACGACGTGCTGCCGTATTTTCGCAAGCTGGAAACAGACCTCGATTTCGACGGACCCCTGCACGGCAAGGATGGACCGATTTCGATCCGCCGCGTTTCGCAAGCAGACTGGCCCGCGTTCGGCGCGGCTGTCGGCAAGGCCCTGTCTGCCAGCGGCGTGCCGTTTCGAAAGGACCAGAATGGAGAGTTCGAGGATGGAATTTTCCCGCCTGCCTTCTCGAACCGGAATGATCGGCGGGTTTCGAGCGCCATAGGCTATCTGAGCGAGGCCGTGCGCCGGCGCGGCAATCTCGCGATCTGGGCAGGCACGCATGCCGAGGGTCTCGTCATGAATGGCCGCCGTGCCGAGGGCGTTCGCGTCCTTCGTGACGGCGACCGCGGCTTCGTCCGTGCGCAGCGGGTGATCGTGACGGCAGGCGCGATCCAGTCTCCGGCGATCCTGTTGCGAGCCGGCATCGGTCCGCCGGCCGAACTTGGCGCCCTCGGGATCGAAGTTGCGATCGTCCGGCCCGGGGTCGGCAACAATTTGCGCGATCATCCCGCGCTCACCTTTTGTCAGTTCCTGCCCAAAACTCTCAGGCTGCCGCTGTCGCGAAGGCGGGCGAGTTTCGTCGCAATGCGCTTCTCGTCCGGATGCGAGGGATGCGACCGTTCCGACATGTATCTTACGGCGGCGGCCCGCGCCGGGTGGCACCGGCTGGGGGCGCGGCTCGGCCTCTACTTTCTCTGGTGCAATCGGCCCTATTCGGCCGGGCGTGTCTTCCTGGTTTCGCCGGAGCCTGGCCGATATCCCTCGGTGGAGCTCAACCTTCTTGACGATCCGCGCGATCTGCAGCGGATGATGGATGGCGTGAGGTTGATCGCACGCCTGCTTGTCAATCCGCTTCTCAACGCGGCGGCGGAGGATTTCTTTCCTGCCTCCTTTTCGCCGCGCATCAAGCGATTGAGCGCCTTCAATCGTACCAACGGCATAGCGGCGGCAGTCCTTGGAGCGCTGCTGGACATTCCGGCAAAACTTCGTCATCTCGTGGTCAGGCAGATCTTGCTGAACGGGATCGCGTTCAAGGACGTCATCGAGGACGATCATGCGCTGGCGGAGTTTGTTCGCCGCAGCGTGTTCGGGGTGTGGCACCCGACAGGGACATGCCGGATGGGCGATCCTTCCGATCCGAACGCGGTGGTCGATCCGCACGGCCAGGTCATCGGAAGCGAGAACATTTACGTCGCCGATGCCTCGATCATGCCGCGTCTGCCAGCGGCGAATACCAACATCCCGACGATCATGATCGCCGAAAAGATCAGCGATGGCTTGTGCTCGCGGTGAAGGCCCTTTCAGGTTCTGGAAGCGGAGGTCTGCAGAGCGAATGCGCCGCTGCCGCCAAGCACGAGTGCTGCCTGCGCGCACAGCCAGAACAGCGGATATTCCCAGCCGCCGCCCGGGTTGGAGTAGCCCCAGCCGACCGGCCATTTGATCCAGACAACGACGCCAAGGAAGATCAGCAGGAAGGCCGCCCACTGCCGGGTGTACCAGCCGAGCAGGATGGCGACGCCGCCGATCACTTCGATGGTGAATGTCGGCCAGGCGAGCAGGGGCGTGATGCCGTTCTTCGCGAGCAGCGCCTCGTGCGTGTGCATGCCGCGATAGATCTTCAAAAAAGCGTGGGCAATCCAGTCGATCCCGATCGCGATGCGTAAAAGGGCCAGTCCATAGGGGGCGTAGACCGAGTCCACGGTTGCGTTGCTGAAGAGTGCGGCCACGAGGCCGGGCACGCTGGCGGGGTTATCCCTCGCTTGGTCGATACTCATCCGTTCCTTCCCTGTTTCAAGCCACCCTGAAGGTGTCGTCCCATCGCCGAGAGCGTAGCATGGACGCGACTGCGTCGCCTAGTGGAGTGGAATTCGAGATCTACTTCGTCGCTTTCAGCAGATAGGCGATGAGATCAGCGCGGTCGGTCGCATTCGCCGTGCCCGCATAGGGCATGCGGTTGGCCGGTATCATGGCTTGCGGATCGGCAACATATTTGTCGAGCATCTCAGGCGTCCAGGTCACCCGCGTGCGATTGCGACCACCGGTGTGGCGCCGACTGACCAAAAGCCGCCAAGAAAATGCCCGACCATGATCTTGCGCAAGGTCAAACTTCTGAGGAGACTCCCAGCCCCGCTGGGTTGGCGAACCAGCTGACTGCCCCATTCCAGACGAGGTCTGGTGCGAGGCACCAACCGCGGTTATTGACGTGCGTGAGCAGCACGCTCTCCTGACAGATGAGATCTACCGCTACGTGCGGCACCCGATGTATACGGCTTTCTAGCTCTGGGCGATTGCCCAGGCGCTGCTTTTGCGAGACGGGTGGTGGTGGAGATTCGCTGCGAAGATACGTTTTCGTGCCGTTTTTCAGTCGCCTGCCGCACCAGGTTACAGTCGCCTGGACCTGGCAATTAGCTCATTTAGCCGGGCCCGCGAAGGGCCGGCCACCTTTTGCGGAGGTCTGCTTCGCTTGGATTTTCGTGATGACCCGGGGCATGAGCTCCGCGGCTATTTTGGCATGCGCTTCGGGCGTAAAGTGGATACGGTCGAAGCTGTAGTAATCGTCCGGAAAAACGGGATCGAAGACGATAACCGGGATCCGACGGCTCCGCAGATGATCTGTTATCTCAGCGATGTTGTTGGCCCGTCGTTCCGCGGACACGAAAAAACGCCGGTCGTTCGCTCCCGGTTGGAGAATCACGAGGTCCGTCCGGTCGGGGACAGCGGAATCAAGGCGTGCGAGCATGCCAGCCGTGGTGTCGAACGGGCGGCCCGAATTCGTTATCTGCACTTCATAGCCCGCGGTTCTGAGCATTTGCTCTAAAACCTGAGGGTAGGCCTGTTCCGAGCTGACAATCCAACCGGAGGTGTTGCTAGCTCCGAGCGCCACAACCTTGAAGGGATCTGCCCAAGCGAATTCAGCCAGGAAAAGCAAGGCTTGCGCGCAGACCAGGATGGTCCAGCCCGGTCTCGAAACCCTGGTCACGCCGGATAAGTTCAAGCTGCGGCTCCTCTGAGAGAAAACAAGTTAACAAAACCGAATAGACTTGCCCAGTTCGGCCCATGATAGTCCAGGCCAGACCCAGCTGAAGTCACGCGGACGAAACAAAATAGAGGGTCATCGCTCGGAGCCGGTCCTTCCCGCCGCAATAGCTGTCGGAGGTCGCGCGCCGGTGCTAGGATTGCTGCTTGGAAGGGCGGGTTCACGGCCCAAGATAGATGGGGATACACAAGCAGCACGCAACTGCCGGAGCCTCTTGAATTTGCAGCAGAATGATAGTTCTGTGATTGGATCGCGTCTCGTCTTCCATTTTGGCGGCTACGACCCCGTTCCGCCGATGAAGACGTACTTGCGCTTCGTTCGCGAGCTGCAGCGGTTTCGGCAAACATGGTCGGTGACGAGCTCCGCCTCCGCTCCATCGGTCGCGGCCGACCGGGCAAAATGGAGGATCGTTTCGAACGGCCCGAACTGGCAGGTGGAAACCGATCATCAATTGTTTCGGTGGGACGACATTATGGCTGTTTATGCTCGTCGGCCCGAGTGGTCGCGCCTTCCGATGGGACTGCTCGCTTTCGCTGATTTCGTCGCCGGAGGCGCTCTCCGCGGCTACGCTCGTACCAACTGGCGCTACGCACTGTTCTTTCTTTATCCTTACCTCCTCCTTTTGATGATGGTGCTCGCGTCGTTTTACGCGGGCGAGTTTGCTGCGCGCACGAGTGGGTCGATCGCCCTCGGCATCGCGGCAGGAGTTCTGGCCCTTATTGCATTTTATCTCGGCCCTGGACGATGGACCTATCTGCAAATCGCCTTTGACGACTGGATTTTCTCGCGCTCGTACATCCGACACAACGATCCGGAACTCGAGCGCCGCCTTGATGCCGCGGCCGACGAGATCATCTCAGCAGCCCGTGCCCGGTCGGTCGACGAAATCCTTCTCCTCGGTCACAGTCTCGGGGCGGTGTTGGCCGTTGACGTGCTGGATCGAGCTCTCCGGCGAGAGCCCGATCTCGGATCCCGCGGTCCGCGGCTTGCGCTCGTGACGGTCGGATCCTCAATTCTGAAGATAGGACTGCACAGCGCCGCTGGCCGCCTGCGCGACGCGCTAGCGCGGGTCTCACGATCGCCCGGCATCTTCTGGGTCGATTATCAGGCGCTAACGGATGTTATGAATTTTTACAAGGCGGATCCAGTACGCGAGTGCGGATTGGAGCCCACCGGCCGGCCGATAATTCGAATTGTCCGGTTCAGTCATATGCTCGAACCAGAAAGCTATCGTCGCGTTCGCCGCAACCTGTATAGGCTCCATTGCCAGTTCGTCAGCGGCAATGAACGCAGAGCGGCCTACGACTATTTCATGCTCGTATGCGGTCCCCTTCCGGTGGAACGGCAGGCCCGCTCGCCCGAGGGCGCCGCGTCGGAGATCGATGACAATGGCAGGTTGCAGCACGCCGCGGTTCCGTCTGCTGACCCGGGCGCACGCACGTCACACTCGGCGGGCTAGAGGTTGGCCACGCGAAGGAGCCGAGAGATGCCCAAGGTTGAAATCAAAAAATTCGGACGTTGGCTGCCGCGTTACTACAGCGAGCCACCAATTAAATTGGCAAGGCCTAATCGAAAATGACACCAGCCTTTTCAAAGTTTGTGTTTATTGCGCTGGTGGTCGGTTGGTACCTCATACGCTACAAATATGCGCGCCGTTCCCGCCGCGAAAAGATTGTGTTGAGCGCCCGAGACTTCCGCGAAACTGCGCTGCTGCTCATATCTCTCACCGGCCTTGGTATTCTGCCGGTCGTATACGTTGCGACGGCTATCCCTCATTTCGCAGCTTACACCTTTCATCCCATCCAGGCTTGGCTGGGACTTTTATTTGCGATTGCGGCTTTGGTCATGTTCCAAATGACGCATCGGGCGCTCGGCCGGAATTGGTCAATCAGTCTCGATGTGAGAGAGGGCCATCGACTTGTCACGGACGGCGTTTACCGGAGAGTTCGACACCCCATGTACTCGGCATTTTGGCTGTGGGCTATCGCGCAGGCATTACTGCTGCCTAACTGGGTTGGCGGTTTCGCGGGCTTGGTCGGTTTTGGGACGTTGTTTTTTGGCCGCGTTGCCAGGGAAGAGCAAATGATGTTGGAAACTTTCGGCGACAGCTATCGCGCGTACATGGCGCGGACCGGCCGGGTTTTCCCGTTGATCCTCTGAAGGGACCCAACAGATCTTGGATCTGGGGCGACCAAATCGACCTGGAATTAATGCCTCAAATTTCGTGCTATTTTCGCAACATACGGCGAAAAACGGCCGTCTGGACAGGAAACTTCTCGGTCGATTCATTGCCGCCGTCGCGAGCGTCAGTTATTTCTAGCTATGCCAATTGAATGCAACCTACCCGAATATGGGGGAGATTTCATGTTGAAATTCGTAGTCCTTGGTGTCGCTTCTCTAGCCTTCGTGGGAACAGCAGCTGCTGCCGACCTTCCACGGCCTCAGCCGGTTGCGGCCGCTCCCGCGCCGGTTGGCAAATATCCCGTCGGCAAATACCCCGTCGGTAAGAGCCCAGTGGGCAAATACCCGGTTGCGGCCCCGGCCCCGGTAGTGACCAAGGGTTGATCTGAATATTCGTCCGCCGGCGGCGTTCGTTTGGGGTAGGCGGACTAGCTCTGGCATCGGGTCTTGGATTCCAAGAGGATGCGAAGATGGCAGGAGTGATTCGGAAATATCCGGGTCTGGAGCTTCTTGCTGGGGCCACGATGCTTGCGGCCTTTGTGGGCTTGGGGACCGGGATCAGTAGCGCACAACAACTCGCGGCGCGCCCCGACCATCAGCAACAAGACGCTCTCCCCAAGTCGGCGACGAAGCATGCGGAGAGCATGGCTGCTGTTGCGCCGAGTGCCCCGCCGGCCACATCAGATGGGAAGCCCGTTCGAACAGCTACTGCCAAAGGTCCCTACTACGTTGATTTTCGTGCCCGCACCGCGGCAACGTACGGTCATGCATTCATCTGGTACGGAAAGACGAGCGAAAAGCAGGTCGAGGTCGCTGGTCTGGCTCCGGCCGGCGACGAGTTGCCGTACATCTTAGGACACATCATATTTGTCCCCTCTGAGACAGGGGCGAGCTACGGCGATCTTGACGAGCAATATTTGACGGCCAGCTATCGCGTCTATTTGAATGAGGCCGATGCCAAGAAGGTCTTTGCTTATATCAAACACTTGCAGGAAACATCGCCGCTATGGAATGCGGCAACGACCAACTGCACCGCTTTTATCGGCCGCATAGCGAGTTTTATGGGCCTGAACGCTCCGTTTCACCTGCTAAAGCCTGAGGAATACGTTAACCAGCTCAGAGAGCTGAACGGCGGACGGAAAATGGTCCGGCTTGAACCCGATTGAGACTAAGCTCGTGTATTGAGCTCATTCAGCTTTCTTCATCCGCCTACTGGATAGACGCGCGGTCTCCTACAAGTTCAAGTGAGCGGCGTCATTCGAGCAAGTGCGGCGCAAGGGGCCGTTTCTATGCCCGTTTTCACCTGGTTGGTGGACAACTGGGAGAGCCAACGAATGACGGCGCTGCGAGGCTGCTCTGCCCTTCTGGGTGCTTTGGCGGCATTCAGAACTACGCCGGAGTTACATCGCACGCTTTTGGGGGCGATGGATCAGATCCTCCTTTTGAGCTAAGCCGTCTGGGCCGCCTTAAACGGCGCCGGCGGCTGCTCCGTTTCGGCAAATAAAATGCCTGTAAGCCTATTGCGCCGGTATTCGGGGGACGCGAATGCGGGTCTACATCATTGCTGCCGGCCTAACCCTTTCGTTGATCGGAACGGCCAGCGCCACAGTTGTCGATGCAGGGACCGACGCGCAGAGATCTTGCGAGCTACTTGTTCAGGGCTCCTTTCGCGATCAGGGCGAAGCTCGGTCCGCCGGCTCATGTGAGGGAATGATCGAGACCGCGATGCTCTTTTCACCGAATTTGCCAGCTGAGGTGCGTGCATGCCCCCCAGCGCAAGGCAGCGCTTTGCAAAGTGCCAAGGTCCTTCTGCGTTATCTTGAGAACAATCCGGATCGAGTGAGTGAGCCGGGGATCACCATCGCTATCGAAGCATTCAGAGATGCTTGGCCTTGCCATGGCGACGATGCCGAATCGTCAATTCAGACTAAACCGAAAAAGCGCACGCCGAAGAAAACGAAACAATAGGACTATTCGATGCACGAACCAATGAGCGTGGTCCGTCGGCACCTGATCTTATCTAACTGAGCGAAGCGAGGGATGATGGCTCCGCCATTTTCAGGGTGGCGGAGCGAACAGTTTGGTCGGGCTGCGACCAAGAACGCACCTTCCCTGTCACGTCATCTGACGCCGAGAGAAGCGGATCGGCGTGGCCTTCGACTAAATTTGCTCGCTACTCAGGTTATTATTGCCCGTGGCGCCTACCGAACGAGCACGAGCCGACGAGTCGGTAGCCCGCACCGGATACATACCGTCCAGCTCGGCAATGCGGCGGTCAATCTCAACGATCACGTGCTTCGAGAAAGGCCCGAGGTGCAAGTACAGCGCCATCAACATCACGATGTAGCGCAGCGCGCCTGGATTGGTTTGGGCGACCTCGACGAAGGTTTTCCAGAATAGCTCGCGAATCTCCGGCAGGGCCCGCATGATCCTGTGAACGCTCTCAATGCCGCCAAGCCTCTTGCGCATGTCTCCGTCTGGCAACTCGCGGCGGCGGTCGGAGCGATCGAGCATGACGGCGAGCCTCGACAGCCGTCCGGCATAGGCCGCCGGGCTGAACACGTGCCCGAGCACAGTCTTGTAATCCACAAGGATGTCACGAAGCGGACGCATGGTGTCGAAATTGCAGCCGAGCGTGCATTGGTCGCCGGTCTGCTCGACCTTCATGAGGTCATGGCCTTTGTGCAGGCGGCCCTCCTTGGCTAACCGCCGCGTCAGTTGTGTGCCAGGCAGCGCATAGAGTAGTCCAACCATGCAGACCGGAATGTTCGCTTCCTCGATGAAATCGATCATCGCCTGTCCCATCGACCCTTTCTCGGTATCGAACCCGACGATGAAACCGGCGGTGACGAACATGCCGTAGCCGTAAATCTTATGGATGCACTCGGCAATGTTGCGCCTGGTATTTTGCTTCTTTTTCATCTGCATGAGCGTTTCAGGGTCCGGGCTCTCGATGCCGACGAAGATCCCGAAGAAATTCGCGTCCTTCATTGCCTGCAACAACTCGCTGTCGTCTGCGATGTTGATCGAGGCTTCGGTCGAGAACTCGAATGGATAGTCGCGCTCTTCCAGCCACGTTTTGAGCCGCGGCAGTAACGTGCGGAGGTTTTTCTTGTTGCCGATGAAATTGTCGTCGACGAAATCGACATGCCCGCGATAACCGTGATCGTAGAGCGCCTGCAGCTCGGCCAGGATCTGATCGTTGGTCTTGGTGCGTGGCACGCGACCATACAGTTCGATAATATCGCAGAACTCGCAGGTGAACGGGCAGCCACGCGAATATTGTACTCCGATGAAGAAATAGTCATCGAACTTGATCAGATCGTAACGCGGCATCGGGCTCAGCGTGACGTCGATCTCGAATTTCTCGGCGATGAACACGCCCTTGCGCTCGCCCCTCTCCCAGGCGGCGATGAACTGCGCGATGACTTGCTCCGCCTCGCCGATCACCTGAAAGTCCGCGTCCGCGTAAAGATGCGGGCTGGAGGAGACGTCAGGCCCGCCGACGCACACCGGCTTGCCGTGCAGATGGGCGAGATCGATCAAATAGATGAAATCAGGCTGTTGGTTGAGCATGCCGCCGATCATCACGAGATCGGCCCAGTCGAGGTTCGCGTCGGTCAAAGGCTCAGTATTACGGTCGACGAGACGGATGTCCCAATGCTTCGGCAGCATGGCGGCCACCGTGATCAGGCCGAGCGGCGCCGCCGGATACTTAGCACCGACGAGTTCGCAGGCTTCCGTATAGTTCCAAAACGAGTTCGGAATGAACTTCGGATAGACCATCAGGACGCGGCACGGCATCGTCATGTGATTCCCAGAAGGTGGTTCAGGGACAGGGTGTCACGCAGTTTGTCGGGACTCAAGGGTTCGATTCGGTGCTCAATACAGGCATTTCTAACAAAAAGCGCTAAACGTGTCCTTCGATCGATCGCCGTCAAGCCAGGACGAACTCGCCCGCTTGGTCCCCCTGGGGAAAGTGATTGATGCAGGTCGGTGGTCCGTTCTACCTTTTGGGTAATGGCGGATCTTTGCAAAATAGTGGTGACGACGTTGTTGGTCCTTTGGATTGTGGTCGCAACAACCATGCCGCTCGCGATTGCCCAGAAAGCGGCGCTCTCGGAGGGGGAGCGACATGGGCTTGCGGTGTGTTTGGTAAAATGCCCCGACGGTGACAAGGCATGCGTCAATCGCTGTATGTCGAAATCTCAAACCAAGGGCGTCGCGTGGAGCGACACCACGCGCGCCTGCATTAGGGCTTGTCGCCTCCAAAATGCGACTAACGAGGTTATATTTGGCTGCGTGTCGGGCTGCCTTGATCGAATGCTCCGATAGCGCCGGGCGCGGCCGGACCGGGTTTGCGCACCGGCGGACCCCGCACTTTGGAGGGGTGGCGAGCGCGACGGGAAGCGCAGCCCCGTCACCCAGGAAGTGCCATCCCGCGCCTGCGCCGGAGGTAAGACCTGGGCCGACGGGGACCACTCGCGCGACCAGCCCTTAGGTAAAAGGGGCTAAATCGGCGCGGACGTCTGTGCGGTAGCCCAACGTTTTGGGGCGGTCGTCACGGCCGGACCTTTACGGCACTGACCATCGAGATTTCAGCCTCCACGGCAGACCGTTTCGCCACGCCGGGCAACGTGACGTCAGGCTCGGCGATAAGCGAGAGCGTTGGGCAAAACTCCGGGCTATTTCTCCATTGGGTCCACGACAGTTCGGGGCACGAACCATTGAGAATTTCCCACCGTGGGCCATTTGACCTAACGATGGTGGAGCATTTCGGACACTTTGTCTGCATTGTTATAATATGCTCCGACGTCCGGCCGTTTTCCACCCCGGTCGCGCGTGAGAAGAGGCAAAACGACGGTTTAGCGTTGCCTGACATGGGACCCTGACGGAAGCGATGTCGGCTTTGGGTCCAAGGGCGAAAGTCCGACCCCGCCGAGTCCGAATCCGGTCAGTGCCCAGAAAGCGGGAATCACAACAGGCTTGGGCATTGGTCCGCGAAGCGCGGAAGCGGAAGTGTCACCTACACCAAGCCCACGACGCGGACCTGTGCTTCTGGGTTTTCCTTGTGTACGTGCCGCCGCCAATAACCCCGGTGTAGCAACTGGCCGCTACAATCGGACTTCGTTGGCTCCGTTCAGGATGTCGCAAAGGCTCCAACAGGCGACATCGCTACCATGTCGCCGTGACGCGCTCGCCTGGCATCACTTCGGCGCGACGACCTCGACCCCGATGACGCGGAAGCTGGCGTACTTACTTCCAACCTCGGCCACATTGCGCCCCTCTTTTTCTTCGAATGCCTTGACCGTCTCTATGTCGGGGAATTGTAGGAGTACCACGCGATTGGGCGGCGGGGCTCCGACAAAGCCAATCGCTTTGTTCATTCCGCGCCGATGCCGCCAGATAACGTGACAGGGAATGTGCGTGCGGTCCGCCTACGCGCTTTTCACACGACATCTCGGAAGATCGGCGGCGGTGTGAGCGTGCGCCAGCCCCGCCGGGGCGATGGCGCGGGTCCGACGTTCTGGCTAAGTGCCCGACACCTGGACGCGCACCACACGCCACGCTAGGCCGGTGCACGTCCGCTTCTGATGCCAACAAGAGACTCGTGCATCGCAACAATTGCGCCGGAACCTTGGACTACTTCTGCGCTACGCGCGGACCATTCTCGGTGCTGATCCACGGTGGCGCGAGGGGCGCCGATGAATCCGAATTCTCGCTGGAGCTGAAGCGCACGTCCTCCAAAAGCGAGGACGATACCGACGGCATCTGCTCGCCATTGGAGACGCGGGAGACGGCGACGCGGGTCTTGTTGAAGACGCCTTCAGCGCTAGCCTGCACATTGAGCTCGTTGAGCAGCTCAGTAACGAGCACGCTATGCTCGCCCTTTATGTCATCGGCGACCTTGCCAGGCGTATTAGACGAGATGATGAGCGCGTTATTGGGCGCGTTGATTAGCGCAAGCCCGTGGGAGTAGGAGCGGAAACGGCGCTCGTAGGGATTGCGTCGTGAGGCGTCGAGCACGACCAGTTTGGCGCGAGCGCCCCGCTCCTTCATTACCTCGAGCACGGTTTCGACCGACATACCCTCGTGGCGGACATCGCTTTCCTTCCAGATCGTCGCATCGGTCGGGATCATGTAGCTCTCGTGGCCGGACTGCACGCCATAGCCTCCGAAAAACAGCATCACGACCGAGCCGGGCTTGATCCTGGATTTTAACCGCTCGACCGCGCGAGCCATGTCTGCCTTGGTGGCATCCTCCACCACATCGACATCGAACCCGTGGCGGCGCATTGCGTCCGCTAGACCGCTTGCGTCGTTGATGGGCTGGTTTAGTGGCTCGGCGGCATCCGGGTAATGGCCATTGCCGATTATGAGTGCGAGCTGGCTGGCGCTCGCGCTCTCCTCGGTAGACACCGCCTTTGCGGCATCCGGCGCGTGCAGATCCAACGCAGCGTGCGCTCCGATCGCCAGCAATACCATGCCGATAAGACCGCAAATGACGCCAAGCATGTGGCGAGCGATGTAGAGCTGCGTCACTTTCATTTTCGCTCCCCACTCAATAGCGCTTGTCGCACGAAAATAATTCTGAGCGAGCGGTACTTGGTAAATTAAAGTCGGAAACGTCGCTTCCGAGAACTGCCATCGTGCAAATGCGTTTCCGGCATAAGCGCGCACGACGATCGCAATCAGTCGGATCAGAACAAGCATTTCCCCACCTGCTTTTCGACGAGCATGCGCGAAAATCCTTGAGCGCAGCTTAGGCGACGTGGTTTCTAGCGGCTTTTGATGATTGGTGAACAAAAGGTGCGAGACCACCCAAACCCCTGAAAGCCGACATCGGCTGGGGTATTCTCCGGTCCACGTCACTAGTCCTGCCAGAATTTCTCAAACCGATCCGGCGCCAGCGCAGTATACCGAGCCGTCGATTGCAGATTGCGATGCGCGAGGTGGTGCGCCAGCGGCCGCATGTCAGCGCAATCATTGGCAAGCTTGTACCGGTCGAATGCCTTAGCATGTGAGGATGGACCCGGAGTGAGAGCATAGCCGCTCGTCCCGTTCGTTGAACCATTCGCAAGAACCAAGCGGTTGTCACTGGCGTTCTTGCCTCTGTCACAAATACGTAAGGGCTCGCCCCCTGCATTGGCCTTGAGTGGCGCCAAACCGGAGCGTTCGCAGCGGTTGCGGTTCGTTCTATCAGATCTCCCCAGGGTCTTTGGCTGCCGAACGCGAGCGTTTTGGGGTGACAGCAACAGTGCTGGGGTCGCGAGCGTTGTGGCCGCAATAGATGACCGTGTCCGCGCTGCGGTTCTTCAAGTCCCCTTGTTTGGGGAGCGCATACCGCCCGATGAACCAGCGGGAGAAAAATTTGAAGCCCTCAAGAGTACCGTGTTAGCGACCTGAAGTCGCGACCTTTGGTGCGCGGCTCGTCCGGATGCATGCGACCAAGCGCCAGAGTTTCGAAGCTTCGGACGGCCTTGCCTCATTCGCCGAAAAACGTGCGGCCAACTGGGTGGCCCGCAAAATATAGCGTCGGCGCCGGGCGATGAGGCGCTCTTGGAGCATCAGCCCAGCTCCGCGCCATGTCGTTCGTCTTTCGTCATGGCCGTGTCGTCGCGGCCATGTTCACCGCAGCCCGCACCCAACGCCCGTGACGATCGCCATATGCCCGTCTCGCGGGCGCGGGATGGCGCGAGTAGTAAGTCTGGTTTGGGGAAAGTGCGAAGCGGAAAATTCTGCAGAGGCAACTGGACGAGCGGAATCACGTCGAGCTTGCGATCAATTCTTCGCTCACGTCATTCCGGGCCGCGCGGCAGCGTGAGCCCGTAATCCAATGCTCATGAGGGAGGCATTGCCGCTGCGCCGCTTTCGGAATGACGCAAAAGGTCAGCACTGCTGCCCTCAATCGGCTTCATATTTCTAAAGAAATCTTTAAAATCTAATTTGATTTTTATAAACCGCTTGAAATGACGATTATCATAAAAAAAATCTAACTATCTAAAAATCATTTTAGCCCGATTTGTCGGCTTCTGAAACGCTGTTGCAGGCGGGTGACAACATTTTACGGCGACCTGAGGCACATTATTCACGTAAGGAGCTCTCGTTCGAGGCTCTGCATAAATCAGGTTGCGGATTAAATGCCGCGCTTTCTTTGGGGGACTTACGTGAAAAAGACTTTCATCTCAGCAGCAGCGATCCTTGCTTTCGCAGCGACAGCGCACGCCGATGAGCTGTCGGATATCCAGGCTCAGGCCAAGCAACTGCGCGAACAGAATCAGGCGATGCAGAAGCGCCTCGCCGATCTCGAGAAGCGCCAGAAGGCCCTCGAAACGCAGAAGCCCGTCGTCGTCGAATCCAGTGGATTCGATGGCGGCCGACCTGCCCTACAAGGCGGTTGTCAAGGCACCAGCCCATCGAGAGCGACGATCTGTGCTGGCACGGCGTCTGCCTCTACGGCAACTTCGACATGGGCATCAACTATCAGAACCACGGCACCCCGTTCAACGCGATGACCGCCGGAGCGCAGAACTTCCTCGCCGGAGAGGAACTCACAGGCCTGCCTATTTCGGCGTCTCCGTCAACCAGCTGAGCACCTCGTTCATCGGCCTGCGCGGCAAGCAGGAGATCGGCGACAATCTCTACGCCGTGTTCAACCTGCAGACCCTGTTCAACCCGGCGAGTGGCATGAACTGCCAACGGCATCGGCGCCACGCTCGTGCAGAACAACGGATCTGGAGCCAAGCAGGTGCCGCGTTCGCCGATCTCGCGAACTCCTACGGCGACTCGTCGAAGGGTGGCCAGATGTTCAACAACGTCGCCTATTTCGGCGTCAGTTCGCCGGTCTGGGGCACCTTCACCATGGGCCGTCAGAGCGCCCTGACCTCGGACCTCGTCGTCAACTATGACGCGCTGTCCGGTTCGAACGCCTGGTCGCTGATCACCTTACGAAGGTGCCACCGGCGGCGGCGGCGTCACCGAAAACCGCATCTACGACAACTCCTACGAATACCGCCTGAACGTCGGCCCGGCCCGCCTGGCTGGCCGAAGTGCAGGCTCCCGAACGGCGGCAACAGCGGCACCGGTCTGGCCTACGAAGGCGATGTCGGCTTCGACTATCTGGGCTTCTCGATGGACTTTGTCGGCGGCCATATCAAGGACGCGGTTTCCGTCTCGCCCCCTGAGCACGGCCGCGGTCAACGCAGCTCACCCGACTAACCAAGTCGGCCCGCACGATTGGCGGGGTCGTCGGGAACAAGGCGTAACTCGGTACGCGATCCCCTGTTCGCTCGGCTGCTGTCAGCGCCGTTGTTTCCGACAACACGGTGTTCGCGATCGCCGCGAAATACACCATCGGGCCGTGGAAGCTCTATGGTGGATATGAGCACATCCAGTACGCCCCCCGAGCAACTCCGCTGCTTCCCGGCGCCTTTGCGCAAGGCGGCTACAACGTCGGCGCTCACCAACAACAACTGCTACGTCACCGACCGCAAGCAGAACGTCTTCTGGGCTGGCGTGAAGTATGCGGTGACGCCGACCTTCGACGTCATTGGCGCCTACTACGGTGTCAGGCAGGGGTACTTCACCGTGGGTGGTGGACCGGCCGGTTCGACGTTGGTCACCTTTCCAGGGCTTAGTGGCATAGCTGGCGGCCCGGGCAACCCGTTGGGAGGCCGCGCATTCGCGAGCCAGGCTGCGGCCTGCGCTGCCTTCAGCGCCAGCTCGCCTGGTTGCGCCGGAACGATCGACATGTTCTCGTTGGCGATCGACTGGCGGTTTGCCCGGCACGTCGACCTCTATGCGGGTGTAGCCTACTACGACCAAATCCGGCGGTCTTGCCAATGGCTTCATCCTGACCGCAACGAACCCGAACGTCGCTGCGACGTATAATGCCGCCAATCAGGGTGTCCGTGTTCGATCCCGGCATCGGTCTGCGCTACCAATTCTGAGATGCGGATAAGGAGAACGAGTTAGTGGGCAGAGGACGTCCGAGACCACACCTTCCGTGCGGCGCTCGGCGTCTCTGTCCACCAGCCGCTGCCCGATCGGCCCGGATCGACAAGTCTCTCGTCCGGATCGAGGGCAAAAAGACAGGCTCCCCAGGAATCAGCGGTCTCACCCACTCCCAGGGAGGCGCAGGAAAGGCTGATCTATAGTTGTGATAGGGCCGCAAAGTCCATCTAAGAGTTAAAAGCAACTGTGTCACTGCCGCAACAGGTCTAGCCATTTTTGGGTTCGATACCCCTAAAAGCGGGTTCATGACCAAGTGTTGCGTGCGGGTGACAGCATTTCCGTTGCCCCTGAAGCAAACTGCCAATCAGCGGAGTCCTCATGCCGAGGGCTCCGAACCTTGGCAGTTCGCGGTGTGTTGGTGCCGCGCTTTTCTTGGGGGACTTACGTGAAAAAGACTTTCATATCAGCAGCGGCGATCCTTGCCTTTCGCAGCGACAGCGCATGCGGACGAGCTGACGGATATCCAGGCTCAGGCCAAGCAACTGCGCGAACAGAATCAGGCGATGCAGAAGCGCCTCGCCGATCTCGAGAAGCGCCAGAAGGCCCTCGAAACGCAGAAGCCCGTCGTCGTCGAATCCGGTGGATTCGATGGCGGCCGACCTGCCCTACAAGGCGGTGGTCAAGGCACCGGCCCCCGTCAGCGACGATCTGTGCTGGCACGGCGTCTGCCTCTACGGCAATTTCGACATGGGTATCAACTATCAGAACCACGGCAGCCCGTTCAACGCGATGACCGCCGGAGCGAATACTTTCCTCCCGGAGGGGAACTCACAGGTGCCTGCCTATTTCGGCGTCTCCGTCAACCAGCTGAGCACCTCGTTCATCGGCCTGCGCGGCAAGCAGGAGATCGGGGACAATCTCTACGCCGTGTTCAACCTGCAGACGCTGTTCAACCCGGCGAGTGGCATGAACTCCAACGGCACGGGCGGCACGCTGGTGCAGAACAATGGTCTTAACCAAGCAGGTGCCGCGTTCGCCAATCTCGCTAACTCCTACGGCGACTCGTCCAAGGGTGGCCAGATGTTCAACAACGTCGCCTATTTCGGCGTCAGTTCGCCGGTCTGGGGCACCTTCACCATGGGCCGTCAGAGCGCCCTGACCTCGGACCTCGTCGTCAACTATGACGCGCTGTCCGGTTCGAACGCCTGGTCGTTGATCACTTACGAAGGTGCGACCGGCGGCGGCGGCGTCACCGAAAACCGCATCTACGACAACTCCTACGAATACCGGCTGAACATCGGCCCGGCCCGCATGGCTGGCGAAGTGCAGCTCCCGAACGGCGGCAACAGCGGCACCGGTCTGGCCTACGAAGGCGATGTCGGCTTCGACTATCTGGGCTTCTCGATGGACTTCGTCGGCGGCCATATCAAGGACGCGGTATCCGGATCTCCCCTGAGCACGGCCGCGGTCAACGATATTACGACTAACCAAGTCGGACCCAGCACAATTGGGGGGCTTCCAGGCGTAACCTACGCGATCAACTGTTCGCTCGGCTGCTACAGCGCCGTTGTTTCCGACAACACCGTGTTCTCGATCGGCGCGAAATACACGATCGGGCCGTGGAAGCTCTATGGTGGATATGAGCACATCCAGTACGCGAACCCGAGCACTCCGCTACTTCCCGGCGCGTTTGCGCAAGGCGGCTACAACCTCGGCGCTATCAACAACGACAGATATTTCACCGACCGCAACCAGAACGTCTTCTGGGCCGGCGTGAAGTATGCGGTGACGCCGACCTTCGACGTCATCGGCTCGTACTACGGTGCCAGGCAGGGGTACTTCACGGTCGGTGGTGGACCCGCCGGTGCGACGCTGGTCACCTTTCCAGGCGCCGGCATAGCTGCTGGCCCCGGCAACCCGCTCGGAGGCCGCGCATTCGCGAGCCAGGCTGCGGCCTGCGCTGCCTTCAGCGCCAGCTCGCCAGGTTGCTCCGGAACGATCGACATGTTCTCGTTTGCGATCGACTGGCGGTTTGCCCGGCACGTCGACCTCTATGCGGGTGTAGCCTATACGACTAAATCCGGTGGTCTTGCCAATGGCTTCATCCTCACCGCAACGAACCCGAACGTCGCGGGGACGTATAACGCCGCCAACAGGGTCTCCGTGTACGATCCCGGCATCGGTCTTCGCTACCAGTTCTGATCCGAACCGGTTGAGCTGATCCAAGGTCAAGAAATGCCGAGGGGAGCGGAGAGATCCGCTCCCCTCCCTTTTTCAGCGATGGCAACGTCGCCAAGCTGCCCCTATCGGCATTGAGTTACATTTGTCCGCTGTGGACCAGCGCCGCCGTGGGTTGAGCCACGGTCCTACCAAACACAGGGCTGCGCCGGGAACTGCTCATTCGCAAAGCCGATTGTCCTCGCCGCCGAGAACCAGTGTTGGGAAAAGGCCGCAAGCTTCACCCATCCGACCTTCACCCAGAAAATGATGTGTGAGCACGGCTTGCTCAGCCGCCAAGGTGCCTGGCTCGAAAGCACCGATTCAGCTGATCTACGTCGTCGATCTGCACCGTCTCACACACACCGCCGGTTTCGACGAGCGGGTCTGCACGATCCGGAAATCCAGAAATCGTATTATTTCGTCGATAGCGGCATCATCGCCGGCAACGTCTATCTGTGCGCCGCGGCGCATGACCTGGCGAGCTAATTCCACAATTGCGAGAAACACGCTCTGGTGTAGAAGCTGGCACGCGTCCGGAGCAGGAAGCTCTATTCGCGTAGTCGGTCGGCTGGCCAGCGGGCGCCAAGGCGAGGCCGTGAAGCTCACCGGCGATACGCGGCTCTTGAATTCAACGTGCGGTTTCTCCAGACCACTATTTTCGGCGCGGCGCGCCCGGAGCCCAACCGGTATCAGCCTAACCTTAGCCTTTCCCATCGCCTACCTGAGTTGAGACATCGCAGCGTCAATAGGATCTGGCAAGCCTGGCGCCAAAGCGTGGCCTCATAGCGGTTGAGCCGATCGAGGGGATAGGTCGGCAGGTTGGTGAGGCGGACAAAGGACCGCGTGAGATCGTCGGATTGATCAGCAGTTTCCACAGTAGGCTCTGAATCAGAAGCAAAACCATCGGTGAGCTGGTTGTTCCCCTTCTTCCGCGTGCCGTCCTCGGTCGAGACGGCATTTTGGTACATGCTATCGATAATCTTCTGGCGCTCATCATGAACCTGTCGCCCGCGCCGAAAGTCCAGCAAATGCTGCGCGTGGATCCTGAACAGTCCTGTTTCGATCGCGGTGGCACGACGCAGCCGCCACAGCAGACTAGCGAGTCTTAGGACGAGCTCTCGCTCGACAGCCGATTGTGCATCGTAATCGGCGGTGACGACCATCTCGAAAGCCGCATAGTCCTCGGCATCTTCCAGTGCGTCGATCACGGTTTCTGCGGTGAGCCCATGACGGACGGCATTTTGCCGCGATCTTCTTTTTCCTTCTTCAGTCACAGGGCCGGTGCTGAGCTGTGCATTGCGGCGGTTGGCCTCGATTTGCCGGAACGATGTCATTCTGCCTCCGGGCGAAGAATTGGCTTCGTTTCGTTATTTTGAGGACGATCAGCGAAGGCGACTCCGTTGCCGAAATGCTGTCCGTTGAGTTTTGTGGTGATCTTGGTCGAACGATCTCTGTCGGCCACAACTGCTTCGGCGGTTACGACCGGGTGCGTCCTGGCCCAAAGCGTTGCGGCAATAGGGAGGGGGTCGATCCCTTGGTTCTCCCACCAGGCGCGCTCGTTGCCGCGCCGGTGGAGTTCTCGGTGGTGCAGCCGGCAGACGGGAACGGTGAAGCGGTCGCTGACTTTCCTTCCCATCGCGCGCTGCTCTGCAAACTTGACGTGGTGGGCATCCGAAGGGGTTCGGCCGCAGACGAGACAGGGCTGAGAAGCCACAAACTTCAGGTGTTCGCGGTCGCGCTCCCGCACCGGCTTACTGATGACGGTGACCGTCTGCTCGCCAGGATCGACCTGCAATGGCTGGTTGTGAGCGGCTATTCGCCTCCATGATGAGTGGGTGCGCTCGGCTCAGATTCTTCCAACTGGCTCAGCCTCGCCGTGAAGGCGTCTTCGACCGCCTGGGCATCCGCCGTTGAGAGCTGGTTTTTGAGGGGCAGAGCGCGTTGCGCCCAGCTGGCAAGAGCCTCGGAGTTTTTGAGCTGCTCGAGTTCTGAAGTTAGTCGGCGCCGCAGATCATCTCGAAGCATCACGTGACAGAGTTGGTGGCCCGGGCCTTTCCGAGCGGGCTCGCCGTCCCGAAGCTGGCAAGGGCCTGCCGGCAGCAAGCGAGGGCGACGGGTTTGGCAAGGCACCCGGATCCTGGGCCGATCTCAATGGGCCAGTTAGTGAGGAAGAAGAGCCATCCGCCGGCGAAAGGTCAGGCGCATCAAGATCATCCTCTCCGGCGATCCCGACCAGGGTGAACAGGGCATAGCGGCGGGCATAGGTCAGCGCAGCCCCGAGCCGATGCGGTGCGGCCGTTTCGCTGACCGGACAGACCGGCCAGTCCGAGGACACCCATTCGCCGGAGGCGTGCACCAGCGTGGTCGTGAGCCTGATCAGGCCGCTGTCGCGGTCGATGGCGGTGGCCTGAACGGTGGCGATCTCGTGCTGGCCCAGGCACTTGCGAACAAGATCAAGCCCGGAGGACAGCGGCGCATAGCGAAACGTCCGGCTCCCTTCGCGCGGAAATGGCGAGACGATGGTCGCAGTTAAGGACTTTTCCGGATTGGCGATCTCGGCCTGGGCCTTGGCAAGTGCTGCCGCCAAGGCGCCCACGCTAGTGCTGGAGTGCTGCATGACCAGCCTCCTCGGCAAGAAGTTCGAAGCTGATCGCGCCGGATTTCGATCGCTTGGCCCGCACCCCGTGCCCTGAGGCCTCCTTGGCATCCTCGGGTACCAGGGCCTTCAGCTCGGTCTTGGCCCGATCATGGTCGAGTGCCGCGGGACGGGTCAGCCGATACAGGTTGGCAAACTCCGCCCACGCGTTGGAGCCGCTCATGTCGACGGTTCTGATCGCTTCAATCCTTGGCCGTGGCGGTTCGATGCCAAAGAGGTGAGGGGGCTCGCCGGTCTCCACGCAGCGCCAGAACTTTCGTTCCGCGGTCAGGAGCAGATGTTGGTAGAGTGGGTCAGCCGGAATGGTCATTTCCACCCATTTCCCGCCACCGCTGATGATGGACAGCACTGCCGTCCGCGACGCCGTGACCCACATATTGTGCTGCAGCTGCGCCATGTGCTTTTCCGCAGCACCCTCTTCCGAGAAATTCCACGGCAGCATGAATTTGGCCTCGAACACCGCGCCAGTCGCCTCGATCCTGCCGTCGAGGGTCGCGGCCATCCACCGGTGGACGGCGTGAAACACCTGCCGCTGCACGTCAGTGACGACATGGCCGGTGTTCTTCTTGTACCAATGTCGGTTCAAATGCTCGGTCACGGTGCCGAGCTGGACCAGGAGGTCGCCGGACAGGTCCTCGGGTTCGAACTCGCCGCGCTTCTCCCGCCACAGACGGAGCAGCGCCGCCTCGTCATCGCCCATGATGATCCGAGCGTCCGAGCCGCCGATGAAATGACGACGGTCAATATTCTTGTGAAGAGGTGACTTGTTCCCGATCATCACTTTGCTCCCATGATAATTCTCCCACGATGGGCGTTCGACGAATGATCCAAATGGGATCATACCGAATGATCCCAATGGGATCAAGAGAAATCTTCGCTGATGATGACAGTTGAACAGCTTCGGGCTGCGCGTGGTCTTCTCGGCTGGTCCCAGTCGGAACTCGCGTCCCGAGCCGGACTATCGCATCCGACAGTCAAGCGATTGGAGGGAGGATTTGGTCCGCGGGTTTCGGATGATGCTAAAGCTAAACTTCAGCGAACAATCGAGGCCGCTGGAATCGAATTTCTCGACGAAAATGGCGGAGGGCTTGGCGTCCGCTTTCAGAAGCCGCGCAAGCGTAAATAGTCAATTCGCCTACTCGATCTTCAGCAGTAGCTTGCGCGATTGCCGTATCAATTGAGAGAGTTCTTGGCGTT